>JBBAJS010000004.1:0-43461 GCA_040403975.1 Sediminibacterium sp. | reverse complement strand
TCTGCCCCGATTGTTTTAAAATAAAAGTCATATCGGTTGGATTAAATTCTAAAACTATGCTCTCATCTGTATAACCAAATTTGTCTTTTGCTATTGCTTGTAAAGTAAGTGCATTTTGTCCTGTGGCTTGTGCAATTAAGTTCAAATTATCTTTTTTGATCAAAATTTTAATAGGCAGTTGTTTGCTACTATATACGCCCAAATATTTGTCTAGATCTTCAGTTGTAACTTGATAAATGTTTACTACTGGTGGTGGAACATAATCGTATGGTATATAATTTTCCCAACGCCAAGGCGTAAATGTATCGGCTATACTGTAAGCCAGAAATTCCTTGAAAATACTTTCTCCATTATCATTATTTGTCATTATTACAACTGCAATTTTTTTATCCGGGAAACATACTGAGTAATGTCCCCAGCCTTCATCATGCCCCTCTTTAAAAAATGCCCTGCCGAATGGAGTTGTAAAAGTTCCTACTCCAAAACCATACCCCAATTGAATTGTATCATTGTCTGTACTGTCAATTTTGGCAAGTGGTCCAAATTGACTTCTTGATTTAATTCTAATTTGTTGGCTTGTCATTTCTTTAAAACTCTTTTTTGAAAGTCCTTTTCCACTTATCAATGCTGAATAAAACTTTGAAAAATCTTCAAAAGTTGTACTCATAGAACCACCTGCACTCGCTTCCTTCCATTTCATTAATTCATAAGCCTCATTTTTTGCATTGTGTCCATAAGAAATGCTTGTATCAAAACGAGTTTGCCAAATTTGGCTTGTGTTAGCCATTCCTAAGGGTTGAAAAACTCTTTCTTGTGACATAGTTTCATAATCTTTTCCTGTGATTTGCTCAATCACAAATTGCAGCAAGTATAAACCTTCACCGGAATATGAGTAACGAGTACCTGGCTCAAAATTTATTTTCAGTTTCTTATCTGCTTCAAACCAACGCCAATTAGGAAAGCCTGTTGTATGTGTCAGACACATTCGGGCAGTTATTTTTTCGTATCGATTGTCATCTTTTAAGTCTTGGTAGCCTCTTCTAAAACCATTTATTTTGATTTCAGGCAATGGTTTTTTCAAATATTGCACAAGTGGTTTATCAAGGTCAATGACTTTTTCTTGAACGTACTGCATTACAATATATGCGAATACCATTTTAGCGAACGATGCCGCATACATTACAGATGTCTTTTTAAGAGACTCATTCTTTTGAACATTTGCTAGCCCATAGGTTTTGTTGAAAATAGGTTTGTTATCATTGTAAACCGCAACCGCAGCACCTGATACATTGGCGACTTTCATTAAATGCTCAATTTTGGCATTCAGACTGTCGCCAGAGATATTAGTTCCGTCAATTCGCTTTATATTTTGTGCAAACTGAACGGTTGAAAAAGTTAGAAGAAATATTAATAAAAATAGCCGGCATTTTATTTGTGCTTTTTCCAAGTTTGAGTTAATCAAAAATATGATACGAAAACCGACTGAAAAACCTTTGCTCATTTTATTGCTGTTAATTTAGTAGCAAAATACAAAATATTGTCTTTGTTATTTTTTAAATCATCTATTGTTGAAAATACTTCAAAATCTGGCAATCTTTTTTTAGGATATTTCTTTTTAAGTTCTCCAAAACACAAAAGCGGCATATCAATTTGTATGAAGCTATTGGGCAGCTTTATAGTATAACCCTGGCCTGCACATTCTGTATTGCTAAAAATATCTCCGCCATTTTCTTCTCCAATAAATAAAATTTTATTCTTACTTTTCTGTCTAAAGTTGAACAACCTTTTTATTACATTAGTAGATGCGGAAAATGTTCCTCCATTTGTCAGTACTAAAATAGTACCAGCAAAACCATTATTCGCAACTGGGAATATTATTTGTCCTGTGTACTTTTCCTTTAAAACCAATGAAGATTCATTTTCTAAAAATTCATTCGGGTTTTCAATATAAGCCTTAAACTCATCAGATAAATTAGGAGAATATTTAGTCAAGTTAAATGTTCTACCTGGAACGGTTACAACATCTGAATTTATTTGAGTATTGATTAAAAAACTTAAAAGCAAAAAATCATATCCATCCCCACCACCTTCATTATTTCTTAAATCAAGTATAAGGTTTTTTGTATTTTTTAATTTAATATCTGAAAAAGTACTATCTAAGAATTGAGCGTAATTTTGCCCAAAATTTTCTATAAGTCCTTTATAAAAACTACTTATTCTTAAATATGCAGTTTGGTTTGGCATTTCAGATTTATAGTCAAGTTGTTTTCCATAAAGACTAATACTTTTATTATTCTTCACCGAATAAATACTATCTATTGCTTTCGCCTTCAGTAGTTGTATATAATAATGACTTTTATCTTTCTCCAATTCAATTTTAATACCTTGTTTATTAGGATAAAACAAGTTGAATAGATAATTGAAATAAAAATAGTTATATAGGGTGTAATACTTGAAAGATTGATTTATCCCATCAGCTGGAATATAGCTTATCATTTTTTCAAGTAGCAGTTTTGAACTTACGTTATTTATACTTTTAACAACCGAATATTTTGGAAATAATTGCTCTCTACTACAGTCTTCTTTAATAATCAATTGTTTATTTACAATTAATAATTCAAATGGCAGATATAATTTAGTAGTATCCAAAACCGCCATTTTATAATTCAAATTTCCATTATTTGGCAATGAAATTCTTGTATGTCCGTGATTTAATGAAGTAATTAGGTAACGTAATTTTAAATAATAATCTTCAACACTTATCCCATCTTTAAATGTACTTTGTATACTATCGCATTTATTGATAAATGTTGCTTTACTGATGAAATAGTAAAGTCCTGAATGACCTTCATTTAATCCTGCTTTGAAAATCGTGAAATCATCAAACTGCTGTTTAACGCTTAATAAAGAAGGTTGTGCAGCTACAGATGAAGTAACTGAAAAGGCCATGAAAATAGAAAAAGCAAGTGTTTTTATCATTGGATTGTTTGTTTGAAATAATGATACAAAATTTCACATTTTCTTTTTTGGAGAGGCGTCAAATTATGATAAGTATGTCTCAGTATATGATTTATTGAGACCTTTTTGATCAACAGGAAGTTGGATTTCTTAAGCACATGCAATAGGGGTGATTTTCAAATCGAGCATCTGGGACCGCCGTTTAGCTATTTGGCGAATGAGGCGTAACAATGAAAGCTGTTTGAGCCCCAACTCTCTGAGCTAACTATGTCTATATAAGGCTTATAGATATTGCAAAAGCGAACCTTTGAGAAATGCAGCATCAAGTAACCCTCAAAATAAAAGTAATGCATTTCTCATCAGAGAGCGTTGCAATATCTATAAGCATATAAAAATTGGGGCGAGTTCTTTCATTGTAGCCGAATGAGAAAAATAGTAGGCAAGGAACAGCAGCGAGATTAGGAAACAGACCGAATGAAGGCAGGTCTAAAAACAAAAAAAGGGCCAGGATAAAAATCCAGCCCCGTTTTTAAAATCCAATATCCTATGAAAAACCATGGCTAAGTTAAGGAAATGTTACGATTTAACATTAATTGGTTGAACAAAAAATTTTAAAAAAAACCGGTTTACAATGAAAAAAGGGAGCAAATGCCCCCTTTTTTATATAAAATTACCTACTACTTAGTATAACCCTATTAGTAAGCCCAAAGGTCTTGTTCATAGTTCAATATCTTTTGTTTGATGTTCTCTCCTTCCAATAAACGGAACAATGGGTCTTTGATCATAGCACTCAAAGATTTGTCGTTCGGGTTATTCATAGAAGATTTAATGATATAACTGGAAAAAATGCGGCTTTCAAATAATTCTTCCCATGTCATTCTTGACGCAAAATTTCTAGGATTATATACTTCAAATTTGCTCAAAGTCTTACGCATGTCTGGGTAATACACCCAGAAAAGTGTTCTAGGCAATGATTTACCTGCTACTACCTGTTTGGCAATTGGAGCAATTCCGATGATTCTTGTAAATAACCTACTTGATTCCTTATCAAAAATTACCTGCTCTTTAATTCTAAAAGTATAAACAGAATCAGGGCTAAATTTTGGCTTTTTAGTGATGATTCTTTCAGTAACACCCGTAACCGGATCTGGCACTTCCACTGTATCATAAGCCCCACCAGTCATTGCCATTACCTGATTAACAGTAAGAGGAACAGTGAAACGATCATTATCGGGAGAAAAAGCAACAACACTATCGTTCTTAATTGCACTTAACAAAATAGAGAAGAAACGTTGATCTCCATTATCGTCTTTACCAGGATAAACAAAGGATTGATTGATTTTTTCCCTTCCATCAATTTCACGCCATACAAAATGACTGAATAAGGCATCGTCTTCCCTTAGGTCTTCGTATTCCAGTGGCTTACGATCTTTCACCTGGCTGCGATCTACCGCATAATTATTTCTTAAAGATATTTCGGGCTTCACATCAAATCCACCTTGAATAGTGGTATCATAACTAATATTTACTGATCCGGAAGAGGCACTTGTTGTGGATGTTGCAGGAGCAGTATTATTGCCTGGTCTGTATTTAGAAGACCCTGCAGCAGGTGATGTATTAGTGATGGTAGTATCAGCAGCTGCATTAGCGCCAGCATTCGCGTATTTAGAAGTGCTAGCTCCTTTTTTAGGGGGAGTAGTTTTCTTTGTTGAAGCTGGCGTTTGTGCCGTAGCAGGTGCTTGAGTAGTTGTAGGTGCTGCCTTAGGAGCGACAGTTTTGTACTTAGATTGAGCAGATGAAGACATCACTGCAATCAAAGCAATACTAGCAAATACCGTTTTTAATACCATCTTTTTCATACACACATTTATTGTAGAGTAAATGAAATATTTTGATCCAAGACCCTTGTACCACCGGGGCCATTTACTTTAATTTCATCAATAACAACTGTTGAACCAGCCTGACATTTTTTTAATAATGCAATAGCTTCTGCATTAAAATAAGCACCGTTCACTTCTGCAATACCAAAACCGCTTTCTTCAAATCCTTTTCCTGTACAGATTAATGTAAAAGAAACCACCTGAAAACTAACCCCTTCAAAAATGAAATCTCTTAATTCTGCAGCTACTCCTTTTTGCACACGGAATATATTTGCTCCAATTGGTCCACCTGCTTTTCCACCAACGGTTGCTAATGGATTAGGAACTCTTTTAACAGGAATCAATACCTTCTGACTATTTTTACCATCAGAAGCCGAAACAGTTGCAGAACCTAATTGTGTACAATTAACTACATATTGTCCTGGACCAGCTTTGCTAAAACTTACTCCGTTCCCTTCAATACTTACATTTACTTTTTCATCTCCACCTCCGCCAGTTACACTTAGTGGATTGGCTAAACCTTGATAAAATACCCTGGTTTTATCAGTAGATACTACTAATCCTGAAGGTACACCAACGGTATATTTAATTTCTTTAGTAACCGATGCAGTTGTTCCATCAGGTTTAACAAAAGAGATATTTACTCTTTTCATACCACTACTGGTAGGCTTGAATTTATATTCAAAAGACCCATCAGGAGTTGGCGATGCGCCAGCACCATCAACTGATACAGTTGGTTTAGAAGCACTATTGAATGCTCCAACACCTGCATTGATAATGATTTCTTCGCCAGGCATAACATAGCTTGCATTGGCATTGGCAATTGCCTGAAACTGATCGTAAACTAATTCTACTTCACCAATTTCTTTATGACAATATTCAACTACTTGTGCTTCACTATTTTTAATATCATTCTGAAACTTGCTTAAAATGGTAATACCTGCAACTGTTGGAGTCATATGGAAAAATGAATAAGCCCAATCTTTAACCGCTTTTTCATCTTTTGCATCTGGAATATCCAATGGAAGTGTTGCTCCTACTTCCTTTGCGATATCTGGATCAATGGCCAACAATTGTTCTTTGAATGATTTCAATCTTGCATACAACTCTTTTCCTTTTCCCTTTCCTTCTGGAGGATTAGATAAGAACATACGAGTTGCTGCATCTAAATCGTCTTCTTTATAAACCTCTTTGCCGTTCTCGTCTTTCTTTAGTCCTGACTCTTTCTTCAATTCCAGCTTCAATGTTTCTAAATAATTATATACCTCATCAGCCAACGTTTTTGCTTTCTGGGCTTTAGGAAACCACAACTCTGCTTTTTCTTTTGTGGTGGGATCTGCTATTTTTCTTGCAAAAGATTTAAAGATCCCTTCATTTTTTTGTTCAACTATTCCACTGGCAGTCGTTAAACTTTTATCAACCGTTTTAAAAGCATTTAAGATTTCAGAAGATACATTCAATGCCAATAGTGCAGTTAACACTAAATACATCATGTTGATCATCTTCTGCCGCGGTTCCTTGGGTAGTGACATACTATCTTACGTTTATCAAAAAAATTTACAAATTAGTTTGGTTGTTCATTGTTTAAATGACTACTATCTTCCTTGCATAGCTGTTAACATGCTGCCATATACTTGGTTGAGTTTAGTCAAATTAGTAGCCAATGCTGCTATTTGTTCTTTTGCTTTTATTGCATCATCAGCACTTGCAGTCATAGCAACAGAAGCTTGATTCAATTTACCATAGAACTGATTCAATGCCTTTAAGTGATTATTGCTTTCTTGCAATTCTAATTCGTAAATGGTATTTAAAGAAGATAAATTCTTCGTTAACCCTTGTACTTGTAAATGAAATTGTTTGCCTACTTCTCCAGCAGAATTAAAGCCTGCCATTGATTGAACAGCTCCATTAACAGCTGCTGCAACTGACCCCATTGCCGCACTTGCTTCTTTTGACTTTGCAGAAAAGTCTCCAGTAGATTTAACAACATCTCCAATTTCTCCCATCTTATCTACTGTTACACCTAACTTCTGGAATCCAGCACTTAATTTGGCCAGATTGGTAGGAGTAATATCCGCTTCTTGCATCATTTTGTCTAAATTATTCAAAGCCGGATTTCCTGCTGCCTGTTTCCCAGGAAGATGAACTTCATGATCATCAATTGCAGGATATATTAGATATAGAACACCGTATCCGATAAAGATCACAGCTTCTGTTCCTAAACCAATTTTTAACATTAAATCAGCTATCTCTGTATGCAAGATTTTCTGTAATGCACCAAAGATTACCACCGCTGCAGCGATGGATACACCAACATCAAACCATTTTGTAACTTTAGGAGGAATTGCAGCAGCCATTTTTTATTTTTTTAAGATTAAGGAAATTTTAAAATTATCGATTGAAATTATTTTTTCATTTTTGGAGCTAAATCAATTACGCAACGAAATCCAATATAAGATTTTGCTGTATCCTGATACTCATAAGACCTTGTGCTCACCTGAATCATATAAGCAATGTCTTTCCAGCTACCACCACGTACTACTTTTCTTTTTTCACGAGGGCGATCAGAATCTTTGGCATCATAACGAATATCCGGACTCATGTCACTCATGAAATTATACGCACCTTCATAAAAATAAGAGCCAGTCCACTCTGCTACATTTCCAGACATATTGAATAAGCCATAATCATTTGGCCAGTAAGCATCTGCTCTTACAGTATAAAAGCCTCCATCTTCGGCATAGTTTCCTCTGCCTGGTTTGAAATTGGCTAATAAACAACCTTTCTTATTTCTAGGATAATAACTTCCCCATGGATACATTGAATTGGTTCTACCTCCACGCGCTGCATATTCCCATTCTGCTTCACTAGGTAAACGATAGTCTCCCTCAATGGCTAATTTTTTCTTCTCTAAATAAGTATTTTGAAGATGCGATCTCCAATGGCAGAAAGCCATTGCCTGTTTCCAGTTCACTCCCACCACAGGATAATTACCAAATGCAGGGTGATTAAAATATCTTTTAGTCATTGGTTCATTATAAGAATAAGAAAAATCTCTCATCCAAACCAATGTGTCCGGGTATATCTTCTGGTCTTTCTTTACAATAAAATTCTTGCGTGGAGCTCCTGCATTTTCTCTTTTTGCTGCTTCATTCAGGTCGAAGTATTCTACTCGATACATCAATTTCTCTGGATCTATTTCTGGTTTACCATACAAACGATTGTCTGGAGCTAAGTTTAGTTCGTTTAATTTTTCAACCGTGTTTTTATCCCATTTAATGGTAGCCACTTTTTTCCAATCCACCGCCATGGTATCGTCGGCCTTATTAATACCTTGACCAAATAAGATTTTAAAAGCTAAAGAGTCACGTGTCCAATTGATGAACTGACGATATTCGTTATTGGTAATTTCTGTAGCATCCATCCAAAACCCTGGCATAGAAACCTGACGGTTTCTGGTTGTATAATTGTAGCTAATATCTTCATCGCTAGGACCCATGTGGAAAGTACCAGGTTGCACATAAACCATGCTTCTAGGACTACTCATGCTCTGCTTGGCAGTTGGGGCAACGCCATGTAATTGACCATCGTCTGGTACACCCTTGGTTTTCTTGCTCTTAAAGCAAGACACTAACCCAAGTGCAACCATTGCAGTGGCGATTATAGAAATTTGGATTTTCATTTTCTGAAACTGGTTTTGACAGTGGCAAATATAAGTTTTCCAACGACTGTTAAGTCTTAAAAATCGACTAAATTTTATTATTTAACAGTAGCAAGTAAATGTAACGTCAAATACGAATGAATTATTATTTTGTTGAATACCAAACCCAAAAAATACACTGTCAGAGGCAAATTACAAATAAAGTTGTTACATATTTGCTAAAAGCGATTCTACAGTTCTAAATGCCGGCCCACAGGTATAATTTTCACACAAATAAAACAAAACAGCCTCTTTTTGAAACTCTTTACCGGTTAATAACGGAAAAACAGCCAAATTAGTTTCCGAGGCCTGAATTATTTTATTGGGTATATATGCTTTATTGATAGGATTCAGATAATGCAGTGCTTGTTGCCCGGTCACCACTATTTCCTTATTGCCTTTCACCATTGTTTGCAGTAAGGTTGCCCAACAAGCAAATGAAGTAGGATGTTTTAAAATGGCGTTGGATAAAGAGGTGGTTAAAAGGGTTGATCTTTTTTGCCAAGCAGTATCATCAAAAACCACGGATAAATAATTCAAATTAATGGCCATGATGGCATTTCCGCTAGGGGTAGCGCCATCATACACTTCTTTTTTGCGTACTATAATATCTTTTTGAAAATCGGGAGTGTAATAAAAGAATCCAGACGACTCTTCCGAAAAATGGTCCATTACCCATTCGGTTAAACTTTTTGCTTTCAGAAGATAGCTTGTATTGCCAGTAATTTCCTGTAAATGAATATAGGCTTGAATCAAATAAGCATAATCATCTAGAAATGCCGGAATTTTGGCTACCCCGTTTTTATAGGTATGATGCCAACCTGATGTACTGTTGAAATTGAATTTTTCTTCCAGAAACTGGATGGTTTTTTTGGCGATTTCCAAGTATTCGGAATTCCCTAAAGCTGCAGATGCCTTGCAATAGGCTGTGATCATTAAAGCATTCCAACCCAACAATATTTTATCATCCAATAAAGGCCTGATTCTAGATGCTCTTTTTGCTAATAATTTATCCTTACAAATTGCAATCAATGAAAGTTCTTGGTCAGTCGGATAACGGTTGATCCAAAGGATATTGGTGGGCGGGTTTTCATGCTTGCCTTCCTGCCAGTTCCCATTTTTTTCTACTTGATAGAATGAACAGAAAAAGCCGGCATCTTCTCCTAACACAGTATTTATTTCGTCATAGTTCCAGGTATAGAATTTACCTTCTACCCCTTCACTATCTGCATCCAACGCACTGTAAAATCCAAATGAACTGTCGGTCAATTCTCTTTGTATAAACTGAAGCGTTTCTTCTATTACTAACTGGTATTGTTTGTTTTGAGTGAGTTGATAGGCTTCAGATAAAACCATTATCAATAGTGCATTATCGTACAACATTTTCTCGAAATGAGGCACCAGCCACTGTGCATCTGTACTGTATCTGGCAAATCCTCCACCCACCTGATCATAAATACCTCCCTGAATCATTTTATCGATGCTCAATAATGCTTGATCTAAGGAAGCCTGGTCTTTGGTAAAATGATAATGCCTTAATAAATAAACAATTGAATTGCTTTGTGGAAATTTGGGCGCATTCCCAAAACCCCCATCTACTGTATCAGCTTGCTCCAATAGTTTTTGAGCAATGGTGTTCAATGATTCTTCAGAAAAAAATAATGCTTGCACTGTTTCATCTGGTTGAATCATTCCAAATGAATTGCTTTTTATTAAATGATTCTTCAGCGTTTCTGCTTGTGTAAAAATGGCTGATTTTTTTTCTTGGTATCCTTTGCTTACTCCTCCTAACACATCCAGCCAGCTTGGTCGATTATGCATGGCCGTAGGAGGAAAATAAGTTCCCCCATAAAATGGAAGCTGATCGGGAGTTAAAAATACATTTAAGGGCCAACCACCACTCCCACTCATTGCCTGAACCGCATCCATATAAATATGATCCAAATCAGGTCTTTCTTCACGATCAATTTTGATATTGATAAAATGCTCATTCATAAATAAAGCGGTTGCTTCATTTTCAAAACTCTCTCTCTCCATTACATGACACCAATGGCAGGCTGCATAACCAATACTTACTAAAATGGGCTTGTCCTCTGCTTTTGCTCTTTGCAAAGCCTCTTCTCCCCAGGGATACCAGTCTACAGGATTATGGGCATGTTGCAATAAATAGGGACTGGTTTCATGAATCAGTTTATTTTCAAATGATTTTGTCATGACGATAAATATAAAAACAAAACCCCTCATCGGAGGGGTTTGTTCAATTATTTAATGGAAGCTTTATTTCTTAGTAGTTTTTGAAGCACTTAAAAACTGGTCTAATGCCGATACCATGCTTGGCTTTTGTGGAGATGGTACTTTAATTTCCAAATTAAAACCTGCATCTTCCACTGCCTTTGAAGTGTTATTACCAAAAGCTCCTAGAACGGTTCCGTTTTGCTTAAACTGAGGCATATTGTCTAACAAACTTCTTACTCCACTTGGCGTGAAAAAACAAATAACATGATAATCTTGTTTTTCCATTACCATTTTAATGTCGTTACTGATAGTTCGGTACATATATCCTAACTGAAACTCGCATTTATTGTTTTTCAACCAGCTCACAATTTCATTATCCTGCTGATTTTCACTACATACATACAAGAATTTCTCCGCTTCTTTATGCTTGTTAATTACATCAAATAAGCTTTTATTGGTACCATCTGCACCATAAAAAACCTTTCTCTTTCTATATAAGATGAATTTTTGGAGGTAGAGTGCAACCGCTTCGGTAATACAGAAATACTTTGTATCCTGTCCAATGCTAATTTTCAATTCCTCACTCATTCTGAAAAAATGATCGATCGCATTTCTACTCGTGAAAATGATTCCAGAATAATATCCGATATCAATTTTTTGCTTCCTGAATTCACGTGCTGGAATGCCTTCTAATATGATAAAAGGATGAAAAACCAATTCTACATTGTGTTTTCTTTCTAAATCAAAATAAGGTGATTTATCACTTTCCGGCCTGGGTTGAGAAATCAGGATTTTCTTTGTTGATTTGATCGTTACTGATTGTTTTGCCCCTTTTTTAATCATACAGCAATTCTAATAATTTGCAAATGTAACCCATCATCCGATATAATTCACCAATAGCTTATAAATCAATAGCATTGGTAAAATTTCAACAGCGCAAAGGTAGATGAAAAAATGGAAAGGATTGATTTTCAAGTCGTTCCGTAAAGAACCGAAAGAGACTAAATAACGGTATAAAAACAATATAACAACCAATCCAATGGAGACGGTAATGACAATATTGAGGATTTGAGGATTTCCGAAAGCCAGAAAAATAATGAATGGAATCAATAAAATTCCCATAATTCGGTTGACCATTGATACTAAAAACACATAACTCTGCGCAGCCTCCTTATTATTAAAGACCCAACCGGCAAAACTGATAAATAGAAATTTTCCTACATATATCAACACAATGAATGCGGTGATATAGCCATATAATTTCCAAAAAGGGAGGGATGACCAATCATTATAGTTGGTTAAAAGGGTAAGAAATAATCCAGCAGACAGAAAAAAAAGCAAATTAATGAGTAAGGAGGCCCAACTATCCTGCAATAATTGCTCCCTGGTTTGCTTCTGCCTTAATGAGGTTTGAAAAAACAACATGAACAAATTCCGAAAAAATTTAGGGAACACCAGCTTGATAAATGCCAATAAAGAAACGACCCCTAAAATGAGATAAAACAAGAAATCTTTGGATGCGTTGATTTTATAATCGATGTACATCAGAATAGGTCTTTTATCCATCGGTAAATAAGGATGCACCATGTATTGATTATAGGTTGTACTATCAATTAGGGGCAAGGAAGGAACAATGATTGATCTTCTGATCGAATCTTTTTTTAAGGAATCTATTTTAATGGAATCAATGGAAGACTTTAGTAGACTATCTGAAACAGGCGGCACAACTTGACTTTTTCGAATTGAATCAATGCCTGTTGCCGTATCTTTTTGAGCATATAAAATGGTATTGCCTACCATTAATAAGATCCATAAAAAAATGCTCCGAAATAATTTCATGCACACAAAAATATTGAATGACATTGATTAAACGCGAATGCTGGCTCAACATTGCTAATTTTATTCTTTATTTTAATTTATGGCTGGCATCTATATTCATATTCCTTTTTGTAAAAAGGCTTGCAATTATTGCAATTTTCATTTTTCAGTGAATAATCAGCTCATGCCCGAAATGGTTGATGCCATTGGAATGGAAGCAAAATTGCATCAACACTATTTAAAGGAATCGATTGAAACTATTTATTTTGGAGGCGGAACTCCTTCTTTGTTAAACAATAGTCAGTTAAATAAGCTATTTCGTGTTTTAAAAGAATTATTTGAATTTGAGCCATCCATAGAAATTACCTTGGAAGCCAATCCGGATGATATCAACGAAGAAAAATTGGCTTTATGGAAATCTGTTGGAATCAATCGATTGAGCATTGGAGTTCAATCTTTTTTTGAAGAAGATTTACAGTGGATGAATCGGGCACATAATGCAGCTCAAGCCATTGAAAGTATTCAATTGGCACAAAAAGCTGGATTTGACAATATTTCTATTGACTTGATTTATGGAGGACCAACATTAACGGATGAACATTGGATACAAAACCTGGAAACTTGTTTTAGATTAAAGATTCCGCATCTTTCGGCTTACGCGCTTACCGTAGAACCCAAAACTGCATTGGCTCAAAAAATAAAAACCAAGTTATTGCCAGACATTGATCCAGCAAAGCAAGCCAGTCATTTTAATACTTTGGTAAGTTTAACGAGTAATGCAGGATTGGAGCAATACGAAATTTCCAATTTTGCCATTGCTGGTAAAAAAAGCAGGCATAATTCCAATTATTGGTCGGGCAAACATTACCTGGGTCTTGGGCCAGCGGCTCATTCTTTCAATGGAAACAGCAGACAATGGAATGTTGCCAACAACAGTTTGTATTTAACTGCCATTCAAAAAAATACCATTCCATTCGAAATAGAATTCTTAACGCCTGTTCAACAGTTGAATGAATATATCATGACTGCATTGAGAACTTCTGAAGGAATTAATCTGGATAAAATTCAATTAATTGGTGGGGATACAGCCAGAATAAGGCTGATCGAAGAAGCTCAACAATTTATGATCACTGGTAAAATGAAAAGAAAAGAGCAACATTTACTGTTAACAGATGAAGGCAAATTTTTTGCTGATGGAATTGCAGCTGAATTATTTCAACTTTAATGAACCTGATCTATCGTGCTATCGAGTGTTTGACAAATAGACATGATCACTGGATAAAATTCATGCTTTTGCGGATATTTAGCAGATAACTTATTCTTTAGATTTTCCAGCATGAGTAATAAATGTTCTTTACTTACACTTTCTGTTTGAATATGATTGGGCTTATGAATTTCGAAATCATCTCTCAATAAATCTAATAAGGATACTTCTAAAACACGAGATAACTCTTTGAGATGATGAACAGTTAACTGGGTATTGCCATTTTCTATTTTACTGTACGCATTTTGAGACATATTCATTTTCTTGGCAATAAAATCCTGAGTTAAATTTTTTGCTTCTCTATGCTTTTTGATGATGCTTCCTGGCACGTTTGATAATTTAAAATGAATATGTACTAAATATATAAAATAATTTTGTTACGCTAAAAAAGATTCAATGGAAATAAATCCTTCTTCAGCTGGCAGCTGTTCCCAAAGAATATTATAAATAAGGGAAGCAATTGGCATTGCTGCATTTACCAATTGATTGGTTTTGAAAATACATTTACTGGCATTGTATCCTTCAGCTACCATATTGAGTTCTAATGTTGCTGATTTTACTGAATACCCTTTACCGATCATGTTCCCAAAAGTTCTATTGCGACTGTATAAAGAATAACAGGTTACCAATAGATCTCCTAAATAAACAGAAGCTGCATAATTAGGGCTATTGTGTAAATGAAGGTTTTCCGATTCAGTTATTTTTTTTAAAAACCCAACCATTTCATTGGCACTTGCCGCTATATAAACACTCTGAAAATTATCTCCATATTCCAATCCATGAGCAATACCAGCTCCTAATGCATAAATGTTTTTTAATACTGCAGCATATTGAACTCCGATGATATCTGAGTTAATAATAGTATTGATATACTCTGTCTTAAAATGACTGGCAATTGCTTCAGTAGCATCTTGATTTTTTCCAGAGAAAGTTAAATAAGATAATTTTTCTGAAGCTACTTCTTCTGCATGACAGGGTCCTAAAAGGGTAAAATATTGATCAACAGGAAAACCAATAGAATTGGCTAAATATTCGTTGAGCAATTGATTGGACTGAGGAAGAATTCCTTTTACTGCTGAAACAATCTTTCTATTAAGTAATAATTCTGCTGGAATGCTGGTTAATGTTTCTTCCACAAAAGCAGATGGAACAGCAATGACCAACACATCAGAAGCAGCTACCACTTCTAGTAAATTATCATTCAAAGCAAGTTGTGCCGGATTAAAATAAGCGCCACTTAAATAGTGTGGATTATGTTTTCGCTTTTTAATGTATTGTATACTTTCATTATTGCGAATCCACCAATTAATTGAATTGCCATTATCTGTTAAAATCTTAGCAATCGCTGTAGCCCAACTTCCTCCCCCTATAATTCCAAATTGCATATGCACTGTTTATACAGCAAACATACTAAAAATGGAACTAGGTATTAGTTCTTCTTCTTGTCTTCAAATAGTTTATCCTTCGCAACAACAGTTACCAAATTGCCTTCTTTTAAGGTTTTACTTATTATTGAATAAGGACCAGTAATCACCATATCGCCTTCTTTCAACCCACCAAGAATTTCAATATTATTCAAATCCTGAATGGCAGTTCTTACCCTAACTTTTTTAACTGTATTGTCTTTTTGTAAAACAAACACTACTTCCTGAATATCATCATCCGCGTTTACCGATTTTGGCTGGTCAGTTTGTACGGTAGTTTCTTTTTTATCGCTCGATTTAGAACTGCTGCTATCTTTAGAATCTCTTGTTGTTACTGCATTTAAAGGCACAGATAAAACATTGAATCTGCTTTTAGTTTGTATATCGGCGCTAGCAGTCATTCCTGGGCGGAAAGGGAAACTTTTCCCTTTTCCAATTAAGTCTGTATAGCTTTCAGGTAACAAACGAATATGTACTTTATAATTAGTTACTTCTGCACTTGATGCTGCTCCAGTTAAGTTGGAACCAGTATTTGGATTAGCAATCTTATATACCAGCCCTTTGAATTTTCTAGCCGTATAAGCGTCTACTTCTACAATTGCAGTATCTCCTAATTTTACTTTAGGAATATCATTTTCACCAACATCTACACGAACTTCTATACTACGCATATCGGCAACACGCATCATTTCTGTACCAACATTAAAACTATTACCTGCAACGCGCTCTCCTTTTTTGATCGCCAGCAAACTTATTACGCCATCCATTGGAGAAGTAATAACAGTTCTGCTAATGTCTTTATTGGCCCTGTTTAATTGTGCCTGAACGCTTTGCACTCCAGCTTCAGCACTTTTAATTCCTTGTGTAGCTGCTGTGTAATTTGCTTTCGCGCTTCTATATGCTTGTTCTGCTTGTTCAAATTCTAAACGGCTGATGACTTTCTCATCCAATAATTTTTTCTGGCGATTGTATTGAGTTTCTGCCTGATCAAGATTGGCCTTTAAAGCTCCCAATTGAGCAGTTGAATTATTCACCTGCGCTTTTTGTTGATTCACACCAGCAACAACCTGGTCTCTTTGAGAATTTAAAATGTCTGCATAAATTCTGGCCAACACCTGCCCTTTTCTAACACTATCTCCTTCGGCAACAGTTAATTCAACAATTTCTCCACTTACATCGGGGCTGATTTTCACTTCCACTTCTGGATACACTTTACCGCTGGCATTTACTGTTTCTGTAATGGTTCTTAACTGTGCTTTTTCAGCTGAAACAGTGATGCCTTCTTCCTTACCGATGATTCCGGCTTTCTTTAACCCAACTAATAATCCGATTACAACAACCAGACCAACAATAATCCAAATCAATTTCTTACTCATAACAATTATTTACAGTTTTATTCCTTCTAATGGGGTTATAATTTAATTCCCTGACCTTTATAAAATTCAAGTAGTTTAATTCGAAATATATAATCAAATTGAGTATTAAGCCTATCTAATTTGGCCCTAACTAAATTATTTTGATTGGTGATTAAATCGAGTGTATTCGACAAACCTGCTTCGTATCTTTTTGCTGCAAAATCATAGGCTTTTTGTGAAGCTTCTACCGTTTTTTGAGTAGCATTAAATCTCAACATAGATGCCAATGCTGTTGTATGTGCCTGATAAATATTTTGTTGCAAGGTCAGATCTGTTTGCTGCTTGGTTATTTCAGTTGTTCGCAGATTTAATTTAGCCCTTTCAAAACCAATTTTTGCAGAGCCGTTATTAAATATTGGAACAGACAAATTCACGCCAAAACTTTGACGGAAGTTTTGATCTAATTGTGTTCCCCATCCATTCCAAAATTGACCGAAAGATCGTTTACTGGTAACCAATTGTACATCTGGCTGGTACACTAAATAATTTTGACTGGCTACTGTTACAAAACCAGAAGTAGGCTTGGTTCCTACCACATTTGCTCCAGTTACCAATTGAGCGGTATTTGCAAAGTTGGTACCCAATGTTCCAAACGCAGAGAGTGTTGGGTAAAACGCTGCTCTTGATCGTTTTACTGATTCTTCAGCTGACTTTAAACGAAGGGCAATTGCTTTTTGAGCAGGCTGATTGCTTAAAGCCATTTGATACAAAGCAGCTGGTTCTAATTCAGTGAGTGGTTCTAAAGGAATTTTATCAACTGCTGGAATATCTACTTCAAAAGGCGCTGCCATATCTAAATTAATGGCTGCTTTTAATTGAATAACGGCTTGAGTAAAACTAGCTTGGGCATTTACTAATGATGAAGTATCTCTTGCCAATTGAGCTTCGATCTCTGCTGCATTTAATTCTGGCAATGCGCCTGCTTCTACTCTTTTTCTGGTAAATCCTAATTGAGATTTGGTTTGAGATATTTGTACCTGTGCTATTTCAATCTGCTGTTGTGCAGCAACCACTTGTAAGAAAAAAGTAGCAATATTAAGAGATACATCATTGATCACTCTCTCTAGATCTGTCAAAACCGCTTGTGAGTTAAATCCTGCAATCTTCTTATCTGATTGTAATGCTCCCCAGTTATAGATTGGCACATTTACATTAAGGTTTAACCCTTGAAACAACAACTGTGTAGTGGTAAACTGGTTGGTAGTTGGGTCAATAGAACGACCAAATTGAGTACCTAGGTTGGTATTGAAACCAATATTCGGCAATTGAATTAATTTAGTTCGCTCTATATCCAAAGCTGCTAAGCGGGTTTGAACATCGGCTTGCTTTACTGAAATATTATTTTTAGTGGCATATTCAATACAACGTTGTAAATCCCATTTATTGGATACCCCCTGTGCTGTCAATTGGGTAGAAAACAATAAAACGCCTATACCCAAAATAATAAATTGCTTCATAAAACAAAAATACTCCCATTCTTAATGGTGTAAATAAAAATTAGACAGACGGAAAGGAAAGCGCTTGTTTTGCCTTTAAACTGTTATGAAAGGCGGTTATTTAACTGATGAACTGCTTTTAAACCTTTGTGAAACAAAATAAATCATCATAAAAGCCCCTAAGACGATCAACCCAATAATCGCTGTTTTAGGGGTTTGAATGGCTATACTAACGCCAACAAAACAATAAGTAAGCATGAAAATCAGGGGAAGTAATGGAAATAGTTTCATCTTATAAATACCCGTTCCTTCTAAATGCTTTGTTTGCCTTCTGAGCTTAAAAATGGTGGCACTGGAGGCAACCATACCAAAACAGTCTAGAAATATGGTAAAATTGAGAATGGCGTCAAAGGTTTGAGCAAAGAACAGAATAATTAAACAAGTAAGGGCAAAAACCGTAAGTGACACCACCAATACCCCGTTTTTTTCATTTTGCTTAGAAAATATTTTGGGAATAGTGCCTTCATCGCTCATTGCATACATTACCCTTGGGTTACTCATCAACAAGGCATTTACATAAGCTAGTACCCCAAAGAATAAGAAAAAGGAAAAAATAGCAGCTCCTTTTGCACCAAAAACTTTATCAATTACCACATAGGCAATTTCTTTTTCTCCCTTCATTTGATCGAATCCTATGATCTGAAAATAGCTGAAATTAACCAGTAGATACAGTACAATGATAATACCTATTCCCATAAAAATTCCTTTGGGAATATTCTTAGCTGGGCTTTCTACCTCACTTCCGAAATTAATGGTTTGCTGATACCCACCATAGGTAAATGAGACTGCGATCAAACTATACCCAAGGCTCTGCAACCAGCTCATAGAGGGAGTTTTAACAACTGTGGATGCTACCACTGTGGATTGTTCAAAAGGAAAAAACAAAGCAGTAATTAATACCAGAATCATTCCGATTTTGATGACCATGAGTATATTCTGCGCACGTGAACTCATGCGAAGCCCTCTTAAATTAATGAGATAAAACAAAATGATCGCACCTGCACTCAACAGCGCTTTATGAACATCTGTCCAAGGTGTTCCGGGAAATAGTTTAGCAATATAGCCACTACCAATAATGGCCACAACACTTAAACTTGCAGCATTACTGATGAGAATTATGCAGTTAATAGCAAATGCAATACTGGGGTGATATGCATAGGAGAAAACCTTATAGTAACCGCCTGTAACCGGAAATCGACTTCCAATTTCTGCATAAGTAAGTGCCCCACAAAGGGCAACAAATCCGCCGATGATCCAAGCTGAAAAATAAACAGAAGGCTCAATTGCGTTTTGAGCACTTGTTGCAGCAGATCTAAAAATACCCATACCAATGACTAGCCCCACCACAATCATAGTAAAACTAAATCGATTCAATTTTTGGTTGCCTTTCATGCACTGAAAATAGGAAATATGAGTTATACAGAGCCATGTTTATAAAATTAATACTGCTATTATTGATCAGCCCTTACATTTGTATTGTACTTGGTTTACCTGACTCAGTCAGGTAATTAAAAGGGAAGTTCGGTTTAATTCCGGCGCTATCCCCGTAGCTGTAAACCCACCGCCGCCTTTTAATAAGCGGCTATTTTTTGAACAACTACAACCACTGTTCTACTTCAAATAGAATGGGAAGGAAGTTCAATAAAGTGGGAAGCCAGAAGACCTGCCAGTTACAAACAATTATTCACGGCTTTCGGGTGAAAGGCATGGAATTTAAAATGCTGCTGCAGCAGTAGTTTATGTTTCTTCTCTTGTGATTTCCTGGAAGCTCATTGTTCAAATTAAAATAAAACAACAATGAGCAAAACATTAATGCTCCTATTTACAATGCTTGCAAGCAATGCGCTGTTAGCACAAAAAGACAGTGCTGGTGCACGTGTACTAGACGAAGTAGTGGTTACTGCCAATAAGCAGGAACAAAAACAAAGTACAACCGGAAAAGTAATTACGGTGATTGGGAAAGAACTGCTGGAAAAAAGCAGTGGCCGAACATTGGGCCAGGTATTGAATGAAACAATCGGGCTAACCATCAATGGTGCTTTAAACAATGCAGGTACCAATCAAACAGTTTTTATGCGTGGTGCCAATAGTGGAAGAACCTTGATTCTATTGGATGGCATACCAGTGAACGACCCATCTCAAATTAACAATGAATTTGATTTAAATCTTTTTTCAA
This sequence comes from Sediminibacterium sp., assembly GCA_040403975.1. Taxonomy (GTDB): domain Bacteria; phylum Bacteroidota; class Bacteroidia; order Chitinophagales; family Chitinophagaceae; genus Sediminibacterium. The sequence goes on along the minus strand of JBBAJS010000004.1, from coordinate 23,095 downwards.
TCAATGATATTGAAAAAATTGAAGTGTGCAGAGGCGCACAAAGTACTTTATATGGAAGCGATGCGGTTGCAGGTGTAATCAATATCATTACTATTAAAAACAATGTAACCAAACCTTTGAATGTAAAAGCTACTTTGAGTGCAGGCAATTTAAATACCATCAGAACAAATCTGCAGTTATTCGGAAAATTGAATAAACTTACCTATACAGTCAGACATGCGAGATTAAAAACAGATGGATTCAGTGCAGCATATGACAGTAGTGGAAATAAAAATTTTGATAAAGATGGGTATGATGGAAGTAGTTCAAGCGCAAGTGTACAATATGCATTCAATGATCGATTAACGTTTAAAGGGTTTGGTATGTATAATTCATATCGATCAAATATTGATGCAGGTGTTTTTAATGATGATAAAAATTATCTATTAAAAAACAATATGCTCAATACTGGCGGCGGATTTCATTATAAAGCTCCTAAAATAAGTATTACCGGAAATTATCAGTTTAGCCAAACCAACAGAGGATTTGAAAGAGATAGTTTGGATAAAGCAGTGTTTAGTTATTATCAACGCAATAATTATTTTGCTAAAACACAGTTCGCAGAATTATATGCCAATCTGCCAATTACAAAGCAATTGTCTTTATTGCAGGGCTTTGAATACAGATACGCTAGTATGAATAACCAGTTTTTTTCAGTGAGTAGTTTTGGGCCTTTTAACAGTGGTTTTAAAGATACCAGTGTTACTCAGTCTTCTATGTACACTTCATTTTTATATAACAATCAAAAAGGATTTGCAGTAGACCTGGGATTTAGGCTGAACAAACATTCCATGTATGGCAATAACCAGACTTTTACATTCAATCCTTCTTATCAGGCAGATGAGCACATAAGAATTTTTGGAAGCATTGCTACTGCATTTAAGGTTCCTTCTCTATATCAATTATTTGATCCTTTCAGCGGAAGAAAAGATCTGCAACCAGAAAAAAGTACCAATATAGAAGCGGGAATTGCCAATACAAATAAAAACTTTAGCAGCAGATTGGTTCTATTCTATAGAACCACTAAAAATGGCATTGATTATGATTATGTAAGAAATAAATATTACAATTTCATTAAGCAAACTGCTTTTGGTGTTGAATATGAAACCACTGCTAGCATTACTAAACAGCTCAGTGTAAGGGCCAATTTTTCTTTTTTGAGCATGGCAGATTCTACTCAAAGCAGGGTTAGTTTTAAGGACACTGGTTATGTTTATGGTTTAAGAAGACCAGGCATAAACGCCAATATTTCTTTGAATTATGATACCCAAAAATTATCATTCAGTCTTAGTGGAAAGTATGTGAGCAGCAGAAATGATATTGGTGGGTTTAAAAGAGCAGATGTGGCATTGGCAGAATATTTTTTACTGAATGCTTACGGAGAATTTCGATATAATTCCAAAGTGAAAATATTTATAGATACTCAAAATCTAACCAATAAATCTTTCTTCGATTTGAGAGGCTTTAATAGCATTCCTTTTTTAATTAATTCAGGAATCAGCATTAATTTATAATCATGGATAATCTACAAATACAACTGCAACAAAAAATTGATCAAAAAACAAAACCATTGGGAGCATTGGGTCAATTAGAATCCATTGCATTACAAATAGGGATGATTCAATCATCTCAAAAACCTTCTATCCTATCCCCTGCAATCATTGTGTTTGCAGGGGACCATGGTATTGCCAAAACAGGTTTGGTAAACCCTTACCCGCAATCAGTTACCGCACAAATGGTATTGAATTTTTTGCGTGGCGGTGCTGCCATTAATGTTTTTACGCGATTGAATCAAATTGAATTATGGGTAGTTGATGCTGGAGTGAATATTGATTTTGATTCTGTGATTGAATCATCGATCGATACCACTCGATTTATTCGGGCCAAACAAAACATGGGCACCGAAAATTATTTGGAAACCAATGCAATGAATGAGCCAGAAGTTGTTCAAGCAATTGAAGCAGGCAAAAAAATATTGGATGATATTGCAGCGAAAGGCACTAACTGTATAGGTTTTGGAGAAATGGGTATTGGCAATAGTGCATCAGCTGCTTTAATCATGAGTGCAATAACCAAAATGAGTATTGAGGAATGCACAGGAAGGGGTACGGGTGTAAATGATGAGCAATTAAAAACCAAGATTAATACATTAAAAGAAGTATTTAGCAAACATGTATTGAGTGATTATGGTGTTCAACCTTATCAATTACTCTCCAAAGTGGGTGGTTTTGAAATAGCGATGATGGCCGGCGCATATTTACAAGCCTTTCAACATAAAATGGTCATAGTGGTAGATGGATTTATTGCCACTGCTGCTTTATTGATTGCTCAATTAATAGAACCATCTATTGTAAAAAATTGCTTATTCGCTCATACAAGTGGAGAACAAGGTCATCAAAAAATGTTGCAGTATTTGGGTGTACAACCCATATTAAATTTAGGTATGCGCCTTGGAGAAGGCACTGGTTCAGCACTAGCAATGCCAATTATTCAATCAGCTGTTGCTTTTTTAAATGAAATGGCTAGTTTTGAGGAAGCAGCTGTAAGTTCAAAATCAGTTGACTAATAACTGTGTTGAATTTAAAGAATAACTTAAACCGATTCTGATTTTGAATTTAATTGCATCTTTAAGATACCAGTTGATTCTGTTCAGAACAGCACTCATGTTTTTAACAAGAATACCTGTTGGGAAAAACCTCCCTTATTCGACTGCACATTTACAAAGTGCTGCTCGTTATTTTAGTTGGGTAGGTTTATTGGTTGGATTGATAGGAGCAATAGTATTGATCATTGTAAACCTTTATTTTTCTTCCCCTATAAGTATTGCATTTTCTATGTTGGCGACTATCTTATTAACAGGCGCTTTTCATGAAGATGGACTGGCAGATTGTTGTGATTCATTCGGAGGAGGATGGACCAAAGAAAAGATTCTGACTATCATGAAAGATAGCAGATTAGGAACTTATGGTGTAGTTGGCCTGATTAGCGCATTATCCATCAAATATTTGTTGTTACTGGAACTATGTGCAGCATTTCATTTTCCTTTTGTTGGATTAATTTTAATTGCTGCTCATAGTATCAGCCGTTTTTTTGCTGTAACCATTATGCAACAATTATCTTATGTACAAGATATAGATCTCAGTAAATCTAAACCTTTAGCAGACAGGGTATTATTCCCCAAAGAAATGATTGTATTAAGTATTGGCGCTTTAATTCCTTTATTATTATTATATATTGGTATTGCACCGAACTGGTTGAATCCAGCTGGCTATTCATTTAATTTTCATTTATCTGCACTTTACTTGTTTCCATTATTTATTCTAATCGTAATATCACCTGCCTGTATTATGCGTTATTTTGCAGGGAAATTTTTTTATAAATGGATCGGCGGTTATACTGGAGATTGTTTAGGAACCACTCAACAACTCACTGAAATTGCCTTTTATATTGGATGTTTATTATTATGGAGATTTATTTAATCAGGCATACTACCCCTTTAATTGAAAAGGGCATTTGTTACGGTCAAACAGACCTGGATATTACTGATACTTTTTTAGAAGAAGTGAGTATGATTCAACCTCATTTGCCAACTTCAAATATTAAAGTGTATTGCAGTCCTTTACAACGTTGTAAAAAATTGGCAGATGCACTTTTTACTACCGCCACTATTCAATGTGATGCAACTTTAATGGAATTAAATTGCGGAGATTGGGAAATGCAAAAATGGGATGAAATACCCAAACATGAAATTCAACCCTGGATGGATGATTTTGTAAATGTAGTGGTGCCAAATGGCGAAAGCTATGTAATGCTTCACCAAAGAGTGGTTGATACATTCGAATCCATTAAAAGCAATGGAGAAAATGCAGTGATAGTGGCACATGGAGGTGTACTAAGGAGTATTTTATCGCATATCACCAATACACCTTTAAAAGAATCCTTTGATGCATTTACACTTCATTATGGTTGTGTAGTAAAAATTAATGTGAGAGAAGATAGTACAACACATGAGTTATTGTACAACTATTCGAGGCAGGGAAAAGAATGGCATCGACCAAGTCAAAATTAATTTCAACAAAGATTGTACCTTTAATTAAACCCTTAGAATGAATTTACAATTAGATCAGCTACTCACAGTAACATTTACTTTATTCGCTGTAATTGATGTGGTTGGATCTATTCCCTTATTAATTTCATTGAAAGAAAAAATGGGAGGCATTCGTTCAACTCAAGCCACATTGGTTTCAGGTGGATTAATGATATTGTTTTTATTTGCTGGCAAGCCCTTTCTAAGTATTCTTGGTTTGGATGTACGCTCTTTTGCAGTTGGAGGTTCGGTAGTAATTTTTTTACTGGGCCTAGAAATGGTATTAGGTCATGAAATTTTTAAAGGAGATGCCAATGCAAAATCTGGAACAGTAGTTCCAATTGCGTTTCCGATCATTGCAGGAAGTGGAACACTCACTACAATTATGTCTTTAAAAGCCAATTTTGATGAATGGTATATTTTGGCTGGTATAATTATCAATCTCATTATTGTTTATGTAGCACTTAAATCGCTAACATTAATAAAGCGGGTTTTAGGTGATTCAGGCCTCTTGGCTGTTCGTAAATTTTTTGGTGTAATTCTTTTAGCTATAGCTGTAAAAATTTTCAGTACCAATATTTCCGCATTTGGAAAATAACATAGTGAAATCAACTATACAGAAATATGGCTCATTAGCATTCGCTCATTTAGAGTTAATTGTTTGGACTTCAACCCTTATTGTTTTATTTTTTTTGCCAGAGACCACTGGTCCATCACTTTGTGTTTTTAAAGCAGTTGGATTTAATTCTTGCCCTGGGTGTGGAATAGGCCATTCAATTCATGATGCACTTCATTTTCAATTTTCTGATTCATGGAGCCATCATCCAATGGGTATATTGGCAGTTTTAATTATATTTATGAGGATAAAACAATTAATACCTACTAAAAAAAACAATCATGCGACCTAATCTAATGAATCTTATTGAAGCCATGGAAGGAGAAGAACTGGTATTCCTTCAAAATTTTACGCAGGATTTAGATCAACAACAACTTCAAAATTTTGTAATGGTCTACAATGGCAAAAGAAGAAAAACCGATCATATTTTATTGGGCTGTTTGGTAGGCTTTGTTGCTGTTGGTGGCGTGCAAAGATTTATGGTAGGTCAAACAGGCATGGGTATTTTATACCTATTTACTGGAGGCTTATGTTTGATAGGAACCATTATGGATACCATCAATCACAAGAAATTGACATTTGAATATAATCAACAAATGGCCAGAGAATCAATGGCAATGGTTCATTCCTTCCGATAAATTAGTAGCTAATACTTAGCGGAAAATATAGGTATTCATCGATCTGGGAAGCGCATCAGTTGGTGCGCTTTTTCCATCTTTCCATAAATAAAAAGGGATTTTTTCGTCGCTGGAATTCATTACCAATACAACCAAAGTTCCATCAGGATTTTCAAAAGCTGTAGTGATTAATGCAGATCTACTTGAAGAGCTAATTATTCTCTTCGCACCTTTTTGTAAAAACTTAGAAAAATGACCAATATAGTAATACGCATTGGTATACATTAATTGCCCCGTTTTTACATTGGCATGTACTGGAGCAAAACAGAAATTACCTACATGATTTGGGCCCCCATATTCATCTAATACTATATTCCAATCGGTAAAAGCTTCCATGCCATTATTGAAATCATTGATCATATTTAAGCCGTATTTTTCTCCCAGTTCCCATGCATTCATTCTGCTTGGATTGAAACTTTCGGCACAACCTTCTGTGAAAATTAAATGAGTATTGGGGTAGGCTTCTTTTAGTTTCTTTAGATTCTCAAACATTGGTTTACCGCCACTCCATGGTTCATACCAATGAAAACCAATTCCCCATAAATATTTAGCAGCAGCAGGATCATTGAGTAAAGTACTTCCTCTTTGATAGATCAGATCTCTATTATGATCCCATCCAATAATTTTTTTTGATCCAAGCCCTGCTTTATCCATTGTTGGACCCAAATAGTTTTTTAAAAAATTGGTTTCTTCTACACCGGTATAAATACATGACTCCCAGGTTTGTTTTGCCATGGGTTCATTTTGTATGGTAATTCCCCAAACCGGTACTCCTTCTTTTTCATAAGCTTTAATGAACTTGGTATAATAATTTGCCCAAGACTGGTAAAATTCCTTTTTCAATTTTCCACCCTGCAACATATTGTTATTGTCTTTCATCCAAGACGGAGGACTCCAAGGACTTGCATACAGGGTAAGATTTTTTCCTGCAGCGGCCATGGAAGCTTTAATGAATGGAATCTTATATTTAAGATCGTGCTCAATTGTAAAAGAAGTTAATTCCTTGTCCCCCTCCTTTACATAAGTGTACATATCACTGCTGAAGTCGCAACTATTGATATTGGTTCTTGCAATCGTATATCCAATGCCTTTTACTGGATCAAAATAGGCTGATAATAGTTCTTCTTGTTTAACAGTGGGCAGTTTATAAAATGTTTCAGCAGAAGCATCCGTGAGGGCTGCACCAATTCCCATATAGGTTTGAAAATGTTTTTTGTTGTCTACAAAAACACAAATTTGAGATTCAGCAGGTTGCTCCATTGGAGAAAAAATAATACTGTCTTGTTTGGTTAAACGAAGAATGGTATTGTTTGCGGTTGTGTAAACAATGGCTTTGCTATTCTTTTGTGCTTGCGCTGTAAATGATGCAAACACTATTGCTAGTATACAAAAAAATATTTTTCTCATGAAGGTTGTTTATACCTAAATGTAAAACTTTTTTGATACTTGTCAAGCAATAAAACGTCTTTAGGGTTTGGAATAGGTCTGGCTTCAAGCCTTTCTCTTTTAATCAACATTTGAACATAAGTGGGTAGATTGTATTGATTGTATATATATTTTAAACTGTATCGGCGTTTAAAAGGTGCAGTTTCTTCATTGAATGTTTGGAAATAATCCAACATATTATTTTTATTAATAAAATACCAGTCGACAGATAAAATGATGTCTGGATTATCGATACTTCCATTTTCATCACTTAAATCAACCGATATTTTTTCGTCGCACAATGTACTTGAAATATTTAATTGTTTCAGCGGGTTCAACATAGCATCATACTTTTGAAATGTAAAGTAGTCTCCGCTCCTTCCTCTGCCACCATAACGGTGTTCATATATATCTTGACTTACATTTGAAAAGGAATTTAATTTGAATTCACTAACATATACATCTGGATAATTGGTTGAGGGATTTGTGTAATCATTAACCCGATAAATTCGGTTATTTGTTTGTTCCAGTTTTGATACTTTATATGTGCCTTTATTATTCTCATCCCATTTAAAATCTTTCTTTTTATCATTATTATCAATGGCTAAGGAACTATCTCCGTATCTCTTTCCATTCTTATATAAAAAATAAGTCTTCTCAATAGAACCTATATTCCATTCACGGCTTTTTCTATTATAATCATAAAAGCTAGTTGTTCTTTCAAATGGCAGATTTGAGATGTCCAGATATTTAAATGTTTGCTTTTTGGAAAATGTCTCCATTTGTTTTACTGATTGAGTAGAATCAGTGATCATACTAACATTCTTATAATCAATTCCAATTACCCTGCTACTTTCATCGTAGGAAAATAATACTTGAATAAACGTTCCATTAACGGTGTCACTTGTAATAGATTCAATCAATGGAGGCTTTGTATCATTTGCTTTTTTAGATTGAGCGCTCGCTAACAATGGTATGATTGTAAGTATAGTTAGTATTCTTTTCATTTTGCTTTGCTTATTTTTTATATCTAAATGTAATGTTAGCAGGACTACTTTTAAATAATCTTCCGTCTTGATTAAATACAAGTTTCTCTTGCGCTTTCGCATAAACGGGTTGTTTGAATTGATTATAAGTACATTTAAAAGTGAAAATATGCTTGAAGGGCGAACTTTGATCATCGACTGTTACAAAATAATTAAATGGATTATTTTGATTAACGAAATACCAACTAAAATCTACATTTCCGTAGTGCCCTCCTCTAAAGATTTCCCAGAATTGATTGTGGTTTTCAAAATCCTTTCCATCATAAAGACATATTTTTTCATTCAACAAAGTTTGAGCAATATTTAGCTGTTTTAACGGGTTCAACATTGTATCAAATTTTGAAAAAGTATAGTAAGATCTACAACCGCCGTGATTCGCATAAAAATGCTCAGAAGAATCATAGCGTATATTCGATTGGGCGGTTAAAGTAAGTTTATCAGCATACATGTTTCTGTAATCATCCATAGGATCATTACCTGGTTTCATTAAATCCATTTCATGATAAATATTATTCCTTGTCTGCTTTAAAAAAGCGATTCTTTTTTTGGCTTTTTCATGCCATTTATCATTATCGCCATTTCTTTCAAATAACAAAGTACTATCGCCAACTCTATGTCCATTTTTAAATAGAAAATATTGTTTTGCATTCGATGCTAAATACCATTTTTCTTTATCATGATTTTTTCCATAATATTCAACTTCATAAGAATTAATTTTTCGGGAAAAAGGCGCTAATTACTGCCTTTATATTCAAAACTTTGCCGCCTGATTATTTGTTCATCTTGCTTTACCTTTTTATTAGAACCGGTTGAAATGGTGACTACTTTATTGGTAATACTCATCACCCTATTGCTTTGATCATATGAAAAAACTATTTGATAAAATTTCCCTTTTACAGTATCAGTTGTAATGCTCTCAATTAGTGGAGGGGTTGTAGAATTTGTTTTGCGGGATTGAGCATTTGCGAACAATGGAATAATTGCAATTATTATTAGTATTCTTTTCATGGACCTATTAGGTTATTTTTTATACCTGAACGTGAATCTTTTTTGGTATTTTTTATTAAAGAACCCTTGTTCTCTACTTTCTTCCTTCACTTGTGCTTTTGCGTAAATGGGTTGTTTGTATTGATTATAAGAATAGCTGAAGCTGTAAATCTCCCTGAAAGCCGAACTCCTTTCATCCGTTGTAATATTAAGGTTCAAAAAATTGTTCTGATTTAAAAAATACCAGCAAATATCCATTTTACTGTATTTTCCGCTTGAAATAAGTGATAATTTTTCATTTATCAAAGTACCGGCAATGTTTAGTTGTTTCAATGGGTTCAACATATTGTCATACTTTGTAAAAGTATAATAAGAGCCAGTCCGATCTCTCCCTATTGTCCACTCAGAAGTTTCGAAGCTTATATTAAATTGGGAACTTAGTTTAAATTCATCAAAATAGGTATTGATACCTCCACCAGGTTCAATATATGGTCTTGATAGATCTAATTCACAATAAATGCGCTTATTTGTTTGTATTAACTTATCTACATAATCCAGTTTCAACACTTTCGTTTCATCATCAACATATAAAATACTATCACCAACTCGCTTACCATCTTTAAATAAAAAATAATGAAGCTCATCTTTTGCTAAATACCACTTTTTTCCTTCATCATAAGATTCATAAGAAACTAATTTTCTAGCAAAAGGCTTTGTAGAATCTCCTTTATATTCAAAATCTTGTTTTTCTGTAATTTGTTCAACTTGTTTATTTATTTTTTTTGAATCAGTTGTTATGATTATTTCTTTTTTAGTAATGCTAGTTACTCTATCCAATTCATCATAAGAAAAAAATAATTGATTGAATTTCCCATTAACAGTGTCACTCGTAATACTTTGAATCAGTGGGGGTTTTGTTGAATTGGGCTTTTTGGTTTGCCCGAATAAGATGATTGGTATAACGGCAAATAATAATAGTATTCTCTTCATTATGTGATGTGATATTTTTAAATATACTAAAATGATGCCAAGATTTTCAAACCTTTGATTCAAAGTTCGCCAAGACTGTTAGCCTACGGCTAACTTCTACCGTATTGAACTTACTCAAACCCTCTGCATACCAACCTTCGGTTGCCATGCGGTTTTTTTATTTACTCGCTTGTCCGAGTAAACTCGGCCCGCTCGAAAATAAAAAACCCTGCAGCTCATGCTGCAGGGTTTGTGGTCTCGCCAAGAATCGAACCTGGATCTGGAGCTTCGGAAACTCTTATACTATCCATTGTACTACAAGACCAATCATTACCGCAAATTTAAGTGAAGCAAACTAAACCTTGTTCATCTGCGCAAAAATACGCTCAGTGTCTTCTATTCTACACAGTTCAGTTCCTTTATGAAGTGTTGCTGCAGAACCCGCAGCCACTCCGTATTGTAGTACTTTTTCCCAAGTCCACCCTTTTGAAATCCCCGCTAAGATTCCTGCCAACATACTATCACCAGCTCCTACCGTACTTAACACAGGTGCTTTAGGTGCAACAGCTTGGTATTGTTCAGTTGCAGTTATTAGCATTGCTCCATCCGCTCCCATTGAAACAGCCATTGCTTCACAAGCACCACTTGCAATTACTTGTCGGGCAGTACTAACTATTTCGGAATAATCGATCCATTCTTTGCCAACAAGTGTCGCCAATTCTCCCAAATTGGGTTTTATTAAAAACAATCCTTCTTTTACCGCAGCTTTCAATCCATCTCCAGAACTATCAACAATGAGCTTTGCATTAATCTTTTTGGCTACTTCAGCAATTTGATGAAATACGATTATAGAAGTTCCTGGAGGTAAGCTACCACTCACTACTAAATAACTCGTGTCGGATAATGTAGCCAGTGTTTGCATTAAGCTTTCCAATTCTTTGTCTGTTACTGCTTCGCCTTGCATTCCAAATCGATACTGCAATTGTTTATCTTCATCAAACACCACAAAATTCTCTCTGGTATCTGCAAGTATTGATATAGCAGTAAATGCAACTTGTTCTTTTTGTAATAATGCTTCTAAATTTTTCCCCGTATAGCCGCCAGATAAAAAAATAGCTTCAGATGCAACACCTAATTTTTTTAATGCTCGCGAGATATTGATGCCTCCACCGCCTGGTTCAACTTTTGCTGATAATGCCCTCAATTTTTTTTCTGGGACCAATTCAGGCACCGAAATGCTTTTGTCTAATGCAGGGTTTAGGGTAATAGTAACTATAGTTGGCATTGGATCTTTTTACTTTTCATTTCTATGTTTCCAATAAGTAAATAATTCTTTCAATGCCGCCGGAAGAAATACGTTAATGGGTACACTATTCATAATCTTCAAATCTGTAAGCAACGAACTTTCATTATCCAAAAAAGCCAAGACATCAGCAGCTTTATTCTTTTTAAAAATACTCGCAAAAATTTCGTCGCCATTCAATTTTCGCTCATGCAATACCCGCAACAATGTACTATCGTATAAGTGACCTTTGGCACTATTAAAGGAAGAAGCAGTCAATGAACCTCCATGTTTAAGCGCTGCTACTATTGCTGCTGTTCGTTTTTGAATAAACTTAAAAGCATACCCACTGCTTGCTTTGGCTTGGCCACCGGCAATTCCTATATAGACGATATGTCCATCTTTTTGTGGAAATTGAACATTGGTCATTGGAATAATTCCAAATTCTTCGTGTTCAATAGTATAATGGTCAATTTTTAAATACTCTTTAATATATTTCTTTAAAGCAATATCATACTCCGATTGATCGATCAACTCCTCAGTAAATAAAGTATATTCCAACAGCGCTTTATTATTGTCTACTGGCAACATATACATGAATGTAGTTCCATGCTCCTGACTTATTCGAAAGTCCATGAAGGTTGCTTTTTCAGCATCAAAGCAAGCTTCTTCGGTTTTAATTAACCAGCCTTTAAAATGTTGCTGAAAATAGAATTCATGTGGGGCCACATAAATAGGGGAAAAAAGAATGCTATTAAATATTTTCGAAGCAGTTAGAACGGTTCCGTCTTCCAACACCAGATCCGCACCATTTATCTCTGAATTATTATTAATCAATCTGACCTTTGCTTGCAAAAACTCCACATTAGTATGTTGAGCAACTGTATTCATCACGAATTGATAAAAATCAATCCCTTGAATCATTTTATAGGTATAAGGGTCTATAGAGAGAGAACCAGAAAATGTATTAGCAAAAAAATCGAGCGATTCCCATTGATGATGAACAATTGATTCAAATATATCAGATTGAGATTCCCAAAAACACCAGGTACGATCGTTGGCTTTTTTAGTTGTAGCATCAATCACCAATATTTTTTTCGAAGCAAAAAACGGATCATTCATCATTCGCATTAACAAGCTGAGTCCTGCACAACCTGCTCCTGCAATGATATAATCGTATTTTTTTTTCAATGAATTAAACTGCTTTTAGTTTTTCGTCGCGCTTGATCTTATCCCAATATTGTTTGGCTACAATCAACATACCAAAACTCTCTCCATGCTCTTTATCAAAATGCTTATGATGCATTTTATGCGCCCAGCGAATGGCTCTTATATATCGATTATTGGAACGACTGAATAATTTAAATCGTTGATGAATGATTATTTCATGCACCACAAAATAAGCAAACCCATACATAGCAATGCCAGCTCCAATACTCACTACCCAATAGTTCTGGTTCATACTACCCAGCATAATGCAAAGCCAACTGGGCACTGCAAATATCACAAAGAAGGCATCGTTCTTTTCAAAAAACCCTTCCCCTTTCTGGTGATGGTCTTTATGCAGGTACCATAAAAAACCATGCATCACATATCGATGGGTTAACCAAGTAATCCCTTCCATCAAAGCAAAAACCAATAATGTTACCAATACGTAAATCATGTTATAAAAATATGCGAAGTGTTAAAAAAAATAGTGTTTGAATAATTAACAAATGTACTGCGAAATCGTTGCGCTTTGGAATAGATATCTTTCTTGAGATTCCAATCAACAAAGCTGCAATGAAAAACCAACATATATAATTAAATAATGGAATAGTTACGGAATGCCATTGCCAAAAGCCCAACTTCACAGCAGCTGGTTCCATAACCCAATCAAAAAAAGCTGCCATCATCGCTCCATCAATAATGATAGATATATGCTCCAGTTTCACCGACATAGCTGGTTGACCCATTGCTTCGTATTTAGTTTTTACCCAATGATGCATTTGCTCCATGATAACAATACAACAATAGATCACTATAAACCAGTTTAAACCTATTAATAATGGCACGCTGCCAATTTTAAACCCCATCACCGATCCATAGGTATAGTCACCAAATAATAAGCCGGTATTAACGCCGATTATTTCTGTAGTCATTCCTACAGTAAAAGCAATGGCAAAAAACAGGAGGAGAAAGCGATTGATTATTTGTTGATTCCAAAATAATAAAACAGCCATTACCAATAAATTCACTGGCGTGTTTTGAATAAACCATTCTTTGTAGGGAGAGAATAAAATTCCGATCAAACCACTTACATGAAAAAGTAGGGCTAAAAAAGTACTGGTATTGATTTTATTGATTGCGAACATAGTTATTTATAAAAATCAGTTTGCACAATATCCGCCATTATTTTTGCACTATTCAAACAAAGTGGAATCCCTCCCCCCGGATGAACTGAGCCACCAACAAAATACAAGCCTTTTATTTGATTACTGAAATTAGGGTGACGCATAAAAGCAGCCATTTTACTATTTGAACTGGTTCCATACAATGAACCCATATAGGAAGCGGTTTTCGATTCAATACTTTCTGGGGTAAGTACTTGCTCTTCTTCAATGAGTGGTTCAATTTCGACTCCCAAAATTCTGCTCAATTTCGCCAATACAGTAGCTTTTATCCGAACACCTTCTTCTTTCCAATTTTGACCTCGGTTAGCAGGTGCATTCACCATGACAAACCAATTTTCTTTTCCTTCGGGTGCATGTACCCCAGGTTCGCATTTTGAAGTGATATGTATATATACTGTTGGGTCCGAATAAATTGTCTTTCGATTAAATAAGTGATCAAATTCTGCTCGATAATCTTCTGTGAAAAAGATATTATGCAAAGACAGCTCACTAAATTCCCGCTTCACCCCCCAATAAAAAATATACGCACTACTGCTCCTCTCCTGTTTTAATACTTTGGTTGCAAGGGTTTCATTTTTCAATAAATGCTTATAAGTAAAATAAACATCCATATTACTAACCACACAATCAGCTAAATGGTTTTTGCCATTCACTACTATTCCTTGTACCCTATTTTCGCTGGCAATAATACTTTCTACTCTTGAATTAAAATGAAATACCACACCTTTACGCAATGCCAATTCATACAAAGATTGAGTTATGCTGATCATTCCACCCTTTGGATAAAAACTTCCTTCATTGTGTTCCAAATGAGGAATCATGGTTAGCATGGCTGGTGCTTTATATGGATTGCTGCCGTTGTAAGTAGCATATCGATTAAACAATTGCACAGTTTTAGCTGATTTAAATTCTTGCTCATGCAATTGATGCATCGATTTAAACAAATATTTTAAACGTGTTTGTTTAAGCGCGGGCCAAACGCCTTTTTTAAATAGTGTAGCTGTTTTATGCAAAGAATTTTGTAAAAAAAAACTGCCTATTCTATTGTATACATTCGCAGACTGGTTTAAAAATCGATTGGTGTTTTCAATTGGTTCATCCAATTTTTTGAGCAATTCATTCGCCAATGCAGCTCTATCTGCATAAGCATTCACCCTTGTTCCATCTTCATAAAAATAATTACAGGATATCGGCAAGCGATGGTATTCAAAATGGTCATTGATTTCTTCTCCAGCCAATTCAAAAATTTCTTGGATCAGTTGTGGTTGAGTAAATAAACTAGGGCCTGCATCAAACTGAAAATCGCCTAATTTAAAATCAGATAACTTTCCCCCAGGGTAATTGTTTTGTTCAAACACTTCTACATCAAATCCTTGCAGGCGCAATCTGATAGCGGAAGCAATTCCAGCAATGCCTGCACCAACAATAAGGGCTTTAGAATGGGTGGATGGATGTTTCATCAGCTGGCGGTTTTCTGCAAATCCCACCAGGCTTTCACTTTAGGATATGCAATTTTAAACCATTCAGTATAAATATGCGGCGTACTAATTAATTGAGCATCGATAAGATCTAAAGAGCTATACACAAAACTATTTACTTCCTCGCTATTCGGACAAATTTCTCCTTCATAAAAACCAATAAATACATGATCGAATTCGTGTTCGGTTAAGCCATTGTCGAAATTGGCCAGATAAATAAAGTCAAATACTTTTTCTAATGAAGTTTCAAATCCCATTTCTTCTAATAGCCTGCGATTGGCTGCAGCTTGAGTAGTTTCATTGGGCCTGGGATGACTGCAACAAGTGTTTGTCCATAAACCTGCGCTATGGTATTTAGACAATGCCCTTTGTTGCAATAACAATTCTCCTTGATGATTAAAAATAAAAACGCTGAATGCCCTGTGTAAGATTGCTTTTTCGTGGACCTCTATTTTTTCCATCAATCCGATTGGATTGTCTTGATCATCTACAAGTATAACTTGTTCCATACATTTATGAATTCACTTACAAGAGATTTAACTGACTTCTGATTCCTGCTTTTGCTAAAATATATGCTTTACCATAATCAGGTATTCTGATTCGCTCTTCCAAAATTTGTTGAGGGGCAATTTTTTTAATTTTCTTGAATAATGTCAAGTAATATTTGTAAGCAACATAAACGCCAAACCTTGCTTTCAATGGCAAATGAATTATGCCAGCATAGGCATCATCAAAATCTTTTTGAATATCTGCCTCAATCATTAATTTATCCTTCTTGGTAAAATTGCTAAAGTCACAACCCGGAAAATATACCCTATCAAGCCCTTCAAAATCGGCTTTTAGATCTCTTAAAAAATTTACTTTCTGAAAAGCAGCTCCTAAACTTTTAGCGGAAGGTTTTAATTTTTCGTATTCCTCTTTATTGCCTTCGCAAAAAACAGAGAGGCACATTAAACCTACCACTTCGGCACTTCCATATATATATTCTTCGTAACCAGATCTATCGTATTGCCTTTTTTCCAAATCCAATTCCATGCTATACAAAAAAGCATCAATCAATTTGATATCAATATTGTACTGATTTACTGTAAGCTGAAAACTATGTAGAATCGGATTTAAACTAATTTTTCTTTCAATCGCTTGGTAAGTGGCCATTTTAAATTCATTTAATAAAACAGCTTTATCAAATCCATGAAATGTATCTACAATTTCATCTGCAAATCGAACGAAACCATAAATATTAAAAATAGGCACACGAAGGTCTTTATGGAGCAATCGGATAGAGGAAGAAAAGCTGGTGCTATACTTCTCCGTTGTGATCCTGCTACATTCTTGACTTACTTCATGAAAAATATTCAACATAATGCAAATTACTATTTATACCATTTCAAAACTTCTCCTGCTACTACTTCTCCACTGATTAAACTTGGTGGTACTCCTGGGCCTGGAACCGTTAATTGCCCGGTATAAAACAGGTTTTTTACCTTTTTACTTCTACAGGACGGCTTTAAAACAGCAGTTTGCAGTAAAGTGTTCGCTAAACCATAAGCATTTCCTTTAAAAGAATTGTATTGGCTGACAAAATCGCTATAAGCGAAGGATTTTTTATAGATTACCGCATCCAAAATGGGCTGACCAAGCTGTTTTTCCATTCTGGAAATAATCTGTTTAAAGTACCGATCCCTGAGTTCTTCGGTATCATTTTCTAAACCAGCTGCCACAGGAATGAGTAAAAACAAGTTTTCGCAACCAGCTGGGGCAACAGCATCATCAGAAACTGATGTGGCACTCACATAGAACAAAGGATCCGTTGGCCATTCTTTGGTAGTATAAATTTCCTTTCCATGAAGGCCAAAATCGGTATCAAAAAATAGTGAGTGATGCTGAATTCCTGCTAATTTTTTATTCAATCCAACATAATATAAAATGGAGCTTGGTGCCATTACTCTTTTGTTCCAATATGCTGTTGAATAGCTTTGGTATTTAGGCTGTAGCAATTTAGTTTCTACATGATGATAGTCGGCACCACCAATCACTACATCCCCATCAAAAATCATTTCTTCCGATCCATTCTCAGTGATATGTACACTTGTAACAGATCTCGCCATATTATCAATCACATTGATCTGTTGGACATCTTGATTAAAATAAAATTTTACGCCTAATGAAACTGCCATTTCATACATGCCTTTCACTATCTGGTACATTCCCCCTTCGGGATACCAGGTACCTCCTTTCACATCGGCATAATTCATTAAACTATACAATGCAGGGGTGTCTTCGGGTAATGCGCCTAAAAACAAGACAGGAAATTCCATCAGTTCTTTCAACTTAGGATGCTTGAAATGCTTGGCCACATGGCTTTTGATAGAATTAAAAACATCCAGCCTAAATACTCCTTTTACTAAATCCCAATCAATAAATTCTGTTAACGATTGTCCTGGTTTGAATACCAATTTATTTACACCCACTTCATATTTGAAAGCAGCTTCTTTCATAAACTGATCGAGCAATTCTCCACTACCAGGTTCGATTGAATTAAATAAATTTTTGAATGATTCGTAATCCGCAGGAATATCTGTAGGGCCGTCGGGCCAATAGACTCTGTAAGAAGGGTCGAGTCTTTTTAATTGATAATAGTCTGAGACTTTTTTACCAAACTGTTCAAAATATCTTTCAAATACATCGGGCATCCAATACCAGCTAGGGCCCATATCAAAAGTGAATCCTTCCTCGGAATATTGACGTGCCCTTCCTCCAGGAATAGCATGCTTTTCTAAGACAGCAACATCCCAACCGGCTTTGGCCATAAAACTTGCAGCAGACATGCCTGCAAATCCACTACCTATAATAATAACTTTCTTTTTTTCTAACACGTATGAGAAAGGTAAACAATTAAATTAGAAACGTTGAACATGCGACTTTAACAACTTTCTGGCAAAGTGAATCCTACTTTTAATGGTGCCCAAAGGCTCTTCGAGCATTTCAGCAATTTCGTGGTATTTATATCCATCAAAATAAAGTAAAAAGGGATTTTTAAAAATTTCGGGAAGGTTATGTATCGCCTGTTTAACCTCTTTTAGGTTGATTCCTGCAATAGCTTCATTAGCCACTGCTCCCTGATTGAGATTGATTAAATATTCGTTAGGGGTACTATCAAATATGGTAGACTGCTTGGCGTTTCTTCTGTAATTATTGATAAAAATATTACGCATGATGGTATACAACCATGCTTTAATATTGGTTCCTGCATTGTATTTGTCTTTGTTGGAAAGTGCCCTGAATAAGGTTTCCTGATATAAGTCTTTAGCAGCCTCATTGTCACGGGTTAGGGTAACTGCAAATGGCTTTAAAAATTCAGCGTTGCTGAGTAACATTTGGTTAAAATCGACTGTAGACATAATACTTTGTTTAATTCTGTATACCACAAAGTTAAACAAAACTATTTCATTCTACAAAATTTTTGTTTAAGATTTAAATATCAACAATTAAACAATACTAAAGTGCTGATATATAATCGTTTACCTCAGTTAACGACTTTTTCAAAGACACATTTGGGGGCACCCTCTTCTTGTAAAACTGGGTTAATGCACCAGAAACCACCATCTGCATATCGGGCATTCGGTGATGGGCATTGATCAAGAATTTCTCAAAATTAAAATTATTAGCAACTGAAGTTAGATGGGTATAAATGAAGCTTGGTTGCTTATGCTTAGCAATGAATTCTATATCCTTGAGCGGCACATTTGATCCTGCATAAATCACTTTTGTTCCCCTGCTCTTTAATAAAAAATAGGTAAACAAAATACCTAGTTCATGGTGTTCGCCTTCAGGTAAAAACAACAAAACTGATTTTCCGTTTAATGCATGAGGACTGCATGTTTCTATTCCTACAATTAATTTCTGACGGATGATATTGGTAACCAAATGTTCTTGTCCGGGGTTGATATGATTGGTTGTCCAAAGAATTCCAATCCTTTCTAAAAATGGAAAGATGATTTGAATTATTGCTTTTTCAATACCCTTCGATGTAATAAAATTATCCAGCAAAGCTTCAAAATCATCAATATTCATATCAACCATACAGTTGATCATTTGATTTACCAAACGTTCCTGCTGTGCCTGAACCTGAGACAATTCAAGAATTTTTTCTTGCATTTGAGACTCAGACAACTTATCAATATGTGAGATCTTAAATCCGTATTTATTCAACAATGCAATATTCAATACAGTCTTTAATTCCGTATTGGAATAATAGCGGATATTGGTATCAGTACGTTGAGGGTTTAAGAATGAATACCGTTGTTCCCAAATACGAATAGTATGGGCCTTAATTCCAGTGATATTCTCTAAATCCTTGATAGTAAATGAATTCATAAAAAAAAGTTGTTCTTTTTAGGAACAACTTTAGTTATTAAAAGTTCAACAAAATGAAAAATTAACCCAATTTAAGCCTGCGGAGGTATTCCCCGTACCCACTTTTGGAGTATCTATCGGCCAAAACCAGCAATTGTTCGCGGTTTATAAAGCCCATTCTGTATGCTACTTCTTCTATACAGCCTATTTTTTGACTCTGGCGCTTTTCTATTACTCTCACAAATTCACTTGCATCGGCAAGGGATTCAAAAGTACCTGTATCTAACCATGCTGTTCCTCTATTCATAATACCAACATGCAATTTTCCACTTTCAAGGTACACTCTGTTTACGTCGGTGATTTCATATTCACCTCTAGGTGATGGTTTGATGTTTTTTGCGATCTCAATTACACTGTTATCATAAAAATACAAACCAGGTACCGCATAATTCGATTTAGGTGTTGTTGGTTTTTCTTCAATTGATATCGCTTTTCTATTTTCATCGAATTCTACTACACCATAGCGCTCCGGATCATTTACTTCATATGCAAATACAGCAGCTCCATTTACATCATTAAATGATTGAACCAGTTTGCTAAAGCCCGCTCCATAAAAAATATTATCTCCCAGTATCAAACAAACTTTATCGTTGCCTACAAACTTTTCTCCTATTACAAAAGCTTGGGCTAGTCCATTAGGTTCGTGTTGCACTTCATAAGAAAAATTACAACCAATATCTTTTCCATCTCCCAATAATCTTTTGAATTGTGCAGAATCATCTGGTGTTGTAATAAATAAAACATCTTTAATTCCCGCCAACATTAATACTGATAAAGGATAATAAATCATCGGCTTATCATAAACTGGCATTAATTGTTTACTGATTCCTTTGGTGATAGGATACAATCTTGTACCAGATCCGCCAGCGAGTATGATTCCTTTCATAAAAACTTTTTAGTTTTTTAAAATGTAAGCGAGGGAATGATGTTCTTTAGTCTTGGAAGTATAATGTCTTTATCGGACATTATAAATTCAGTAGCATCCAATTTCCAATCAATCCCAATATCAGGGTCGTTAAATATAATACCACCTTCAGATGCTTTATTATAATAATTATCGCATTTATAAAAGAAAGTGGCTTCTGCACTCAATACCACAAATCCATGGGCAAAACCACGAGGAACAAAAAATTGTGTTCTACTGGTTTCAGATAATTCAACCGCATAATGTTGACCAAATGTATTAGAGTCTTTTCTTAAATCCACAGCTATATCCAAAACAGTTCCTTTTAATACACGCACCAATTTTGCTTGCGCAAATTCACCTTGCTGAAAATGCAAACCTCGCAACACTCCACGCTGAGAATTGGATTGATTGTCTTGAACAAAGTTTACATCGAGACCCGTTTTATCTAAAAAGGTTTTTCGATTGAAACTTTCAAAAAAATAGCCCCTGCTATCACCAAAAAAAGTATCGTGAATAATAAAACAACCTTCTAGTGGAGTAAATTCAATTTGCATATTATCTGTTATTGTACATTGATAGATAATAGTTCTGGTAATTTCCAGATGTTACATTGTCTAACCAAGTTTTGTTTTCTAAAAACCAATCAATGGTTTCACTCAAGCCCTGCTCGAATGTTACTGTTGGTTTCCAACCCAATTCTTTGTTGATCTTTGTAGCATCAATCGCATAACGCCTATCGTGACCTGGTCTGTCTTTAATATAGGTGATGAGTTGCTCGCTGGTTCCTTTTGTATTGCCTAGCTTTTCATCCATTTGATTACAAAGCAATTTAATCAGATCTATATTTTTCCATTCGTTGAATCCGCCAATATTATAAGTTTCTCCGTCTTTGCCCTTATGAAAAACCAGATCAATCGCCAATGCATGGTCTTTAACATACAACCAATCACGGGTGTACAAACCATCTCCATAAACAGGTAATGGTTTTTTCTGAATGATATTATTAATGAAAAGCGGAATTAGTTTTTCTGGAAAATGAAATGGCCCATAATTGTTGGAGCAATTAGAAACCACGGTTTGCATATGATAGGTTTCACGGTAAGCTCTTACAAAATGATCGGAGCTTGCTTTACTGGCACTATACGGAGAATTAGGATCGTATGGAGTTGTTTCTGTAAACAAACCTGTTTCACCTAAACTTCCGTATACTTCATCTGTAGAGATATGGTAAAAACGATGTGCACTCAAATTAGCTGCCCATTTTGTTTTTGCCACATTTAATAAATTAACTGTTCCAATTACATTGGTATATACAAAATCTAATGGTGATAAAATCGATCGATCTACATGCGATTCAGCTGCTAGATGAATTACATCTGTAACATTGTATTCATCAAACACTTGTTCGAGTTCTTTTACATCAAGAATATTTGCCTTTACAAATTTGTAATTGGGTTTTGTATCGATGTCTTTTAAATTTTCTAAATTTCCTGCATAGGTCAAAGCATCTAGATTAATGATGGTATAATCAGGATATTTATTAACGAATAAACGAACTACATGCGAACCGATGAATCCAGCTCCTCCGGTAATGATTATATTTTTACTCATGATTTATAAAATAGAATACAAATTTAAGACTTTTAAGCACCCCAATCTTGGTCTTTGATGGACGCATAGACCATTTCAATGCCTGCACGAAGGTCAATTTTGGCTTTCCAGCCAGCAGAAGTCATCTTACTTACATCCATTAATTTTCGAGGGGTACCATCTGGCTTAGTTGTATCTAAAACAATTTCGCCTTTATATTCAGTGATTTCCTGGACCAATTGGGCTAATTCTAAAATAGTAACATCTACTCCAGTTCCAATATTCACCAACCCTTTTTCATTGTATTCTTGCATTAAATACAAACATGCATCTGCTAAATCATTTACATGCAAGAATTCTCTTTTGGGAGTACCCGTACCCCATATGGTTACTGTCGGTTCGTTATTTCTTTTTGCCATAATAAATTTGCGCAACATGGCAGGCAAAACATGGCTATTATTTAAATCGTAATTGTCGTTAGGGCCATATAAATTGGTCGGCATGGCAGAAATAAAATTGCAACCAAATTGTGCGCGGTATCCATCACATAATTCAATGCCGGCAATTTTTGCAATTGCATAAGGTTGATTGGTTTCTTCTAAATATCCGCTGAGTAAATATTCTTCCTTTAATGGCTGTGGCGCCATTTTTGGATAGATGCATGAAGACCCTAAGAACAATAATTTTTTTACTCCATTCAAGTAACTGTGATGAATGATATTGCTTTCCATCATTAGATTATCGTAAATAAATTCTGCACGATAGGTATTGTTTGCAACAATTCCACCCACTTTAGCGGCAGCTAAAAAAACATAGTCTGGTTTTTCATCAGCAAAAAAATTGGCTACTGCTTGTTGATTGCGTAAATCCAATTCTTTAGATGTTCGGGTAATTATATTGGTGAACCCTTCCGCCATTAATTTTCTGGAAATAGCACTACCTACCATTCCTCGGTGGCCTGCTATATATATTTTAGCCGCTTTATTCATTTATTATTCTTGTTTTTTATTAATGGTAAACCCACTGTTCTTTAACATTTGTTCTTGCTTAAATACAACAATATCTGCAGCAACCATTTCCTTGATCATCGATTCCAATGTGTACTTTGGTTTCCATCCTAATTTGGTATTGGCCTTGCGAGGATCACCAATTAATAAATCCACTTCTGTTGGGCGATAATACC
>JBBAJS010000003.1:0-304882 GCA_040403975.1 Sediminibacterium sp. | reverse complement strand
GGGAGTTCATAAAGAGCCATGTTAAGTATGGCGATAGGTCAAATATTTTATACCGTATAGAAAATGGTAAAATAAGACCTTCCAAAATGCTCGCTGATAGTATTGGGAAAATGATCAAGGGTAATCAAGAGTTTGTAATGATTGATGACCAAAAAGTGGTGTTTGAAAATGCTTTAGCAATGGCTAAAAAGTCTAATAAGTTAGATAAGCAAGTACTGATTGTTCAGGGAGGTCCCGGTACTGGCAAGTCTGTTGTTGCAATCAATTTATTAGTTGAGCTGACTAAAACTGGGTTATTGGCGCATTATGTTTCTAAAAACGCAGCTCCCAGAGCAGTGTATGAATCAAGATTAACAGGGAGTATCAAGCCTACTATAATCAGGAATTTATTCAAAGGCTCAGGTGCTTTTATCGGAACTCCAGAAAACGAATACGATGCCTTAATTATTGATGAAGCTCATCGCTTAAATAAACATAGTGGACTTTTTGGTAACCTGGGAGAAAATCAAATAAAAGAAATTATATACGCTTCAAAATTTTGCATCTTTTTTATTGATGAGGATCAACGCGTAACACTCAAAGATATTGGTCGGAAAAGCGAGATTGAATTATGGGCTCATAAATTAGGGGCCAGTGTAACAGAAATGGAATTAAATTCTCAGTTTAGGTGTAACGGTTCCGATGGTTACTTAGCATGGTTGGATAATATTTTACAGATAAGAGAAACTGCAAATGAAGACTTAGGTGATATTGAATACGATTTTAAAGTAGTAGATAGTCCATCTGAATTAAGAGACATCATTTTTGAGAAAAATGAAATAAATAATAGGGCGAGATTAGTTGCTGGGTATTGTTGGAAATGGCCAAGCAAAAAAGACGCATCTAAATATGACATTGAGTTCCCGGAATTTGATTTTAAAATGAAATGGAACTTAACAGAAGATGGAAGTGCCTGGATTATTAGCCCTAAATCAGTTAATGAAATTGGCTGCATTCATACATGTCAGGGCTTGGAAGTTGATTATATTGGAGTGATTATTGGGGAAGATTTAATTGTAAGAAATGGACAAGTAATTACAGATGCTTCAAAACGTGCCAGTTCCGACAAATCGGTTCAAGGCTATAAAAGGCTACTTCTAGAAAAGCCTGAAGAAACTAAAGCAATGCTTGACTTAGTTATCAAGAATACCTATAGAACCCTAATGACAAGAGGAATGAAAGGTTGTTATGTATATTTTGTAGATAAGGAAACCAGCAATTATTTCAGAAGTATGTTAAAATAAGGCTAGTCCCTTTCCGCGCTTCTTCTCAACCCTCATCCCCCAAACACACCTTCGCCATCTCCCAATACTCCACTCTCTCGAATTAAATCCTAGATCAACCAGGTATAAACACCTAATCACTTTCTCCACTCTTTTCTTCCACCATGATGATTTTTTGAATTCTTTTGTACTGTTAAAATTCAATCATCAATTTAAAGTACACCAATGATCCAAGTAACAACCATCGAACATTTAAAACAACCCGGTTTTGTGATTAAGTGCAAGTATAAAATATCATATTTGCAGAAAACGACTTAAATGCAATTATAAATACTTATATTTGCAGAAAATGCGTTAAGTGCAATTATAAATATCTATAATTGCACTTCTATAGTAAACACAAAATTATGAACTTAAGCGATTTTAAAGCGGGGAAAATCATTCAACGCTACCAATATAAGAGCTTTGAACCCAATGTGGTGGATATCGCCTGGAAAATAGATAATGCCGATTTGAATATGCTGTTGAGCCAAGCCAACCTAAAATTAGGGGAACTTAATGCTTTTTCACAACTCATACCCAATGTAGATTTTTTTATACAAATGCATGTATTGAAAGAAGGTACAAAAAGTAGTAAAATAGAAGGTACACAAACCAATATAGACGACGCCATACAAAAGGAAGAATACATACAACCCGAAAAAATAGACGATTGGCTAGAAGTACAGAACTATGTGGAAGCAATGAACCAAGCAATAAAGAGTTTAGAAAAATTGCCATTGAGTAACCGATTGTTAAAACAAACGCACAAAACGTTAATGAAAGGTATAAGAGGCAAACATAAATTACCCGGAGAATTCCGACAAAGTCAAAACTGGATTGGAGGTACCAGTTTAATTGATGCTACTTTTATACCACCACATCAAGAAGGTGTGATAAATTTAATGGCAGATCTTGAAAAATTTTTGCACAACGAAAATGTTCCTGTTCCACATTTAATAAAAATAGGCATTGCGCACTATCAGTTCGAAACCATTCACCCATTTTTAGATGGTAACGGGCGTATTGGTCGTTTACTGATAACGCTGTTTTTGGTAAGTAATGATTTATTGCACAAGCCTACGCTTTACTTATCCGATTTCTTTGAGAAAAACAAAGCAATGTATTACGATAGCCTTACTAGAGTAAGAACCCATAATGACTTAACGCAATGGCTTAAATACTTTTTAGAAGGGGTTCGCAGTACTTCCGAAAATGCAATACAAACATTCAAAAATATTATAAAATTAAGAAGCGAAGCAGAGCACAAAATTATCTCTTTGGGTAAAAAGCAAGCGCTGGCAAAATCGTTTTTAGAATTTTTATACAGCAAACCCATAGCAGATGCAGGGGATATTGCTGAAGCATTAGAAATAAATCTATCTACAGCTTTGCGTTTAATTGACGATTTTATAAGACTGAAAATTCTAGTAGAATTGACGGGCTACAAACGCAATAGAATTTTTGCTTTTGACGATTATGTAAAACTTTTTAGATAATTATTACGATAGAATAAATTGAATGAACTGATTCCTAATCAATTTCTCCCTTTTTAATCCTATTTTCTATTCTCAAATAACAATCAAAAAAATACTATGGATACCAATCTTCCTTCAACCAGCTTTTATTTCGAACTTCTATTTCAAGATGAAAAGATAGCTTTCCAGGAAGTATCAGGCATTTCAGCAGAGCTAAATGTAGAAGAAATTACCCCTACAGAAGACCATTTTAAACTTAAATTATCATCGGAAGTAAAACATGGAAATCTTGCTTTAAAAAGGGGTATGCTGCCTTCCAATTCAAAATTTTTTGAATGGTGTAATGGTATGCTCGAAGGAGATCTGTCTACAGCAGTTCAGCCCCATGACGTTTCAGTAGCTCTGTTAGATTCAAGTGGGGGAGTACTTATGAAATGGACATTTCATAGAGCATGGCCAGTTAAGTTGACCGTTTCTGATCTTAAGTCTCAGGAAAATAACCTGCCCATTGAATCGATAGAATTAACGTACAACTATTTCGAGAGGGTTTCGTGAAATTAAATCCTAGATCCACCAGGTATTAACACCTAATCACTTCCTCCACTCTAATCTTCCACCAAAATGATTTTTTAAATTTTTTTGTACTGTTAAAATTCATTCATCATTTTAAATAGTACACCCATGATCCAAGTAACATCCCTCGAACATTTAAAAGAACTTTGCAACATCAATGGGAGAGCAGAGTTTTTTATATTACTTGCAGGAGGATTGTGCAGATCTTCAAAAGATATTCATTACGATGAAAAAACTAAAAAGTTCGATATATATAATGGGATAGATGATACATGGCAAGAAGATGTATCGGAGGAGGAATTATATGCCACAACCATTATCCCCGAAGCAATAGAAAAAGGAGCTATGTATTTTGAAGGGGTTCAATTATGGGGTATTGAATAAGATATAGCCTAAAGACTAACCGTTTTTTGGTTTCAATTTTGTCTTATCAAGATATGCTTGTAATTGTTCGAATGACATACCCTTAATATCGTTAGAAATCTTATTCTTGATTTCTCTAAAAGTTTTGACTGTATCAAACTCTTTTACAATTTTATTATTCGCTTTCATTATTCACGATTTCTTTTGGTGAATGAATTTCTAATGAACCGTGTCCTAGCCGTAAATTTACGGAATTATAGCCACGAATTCTGCAAAGTAGTTTCCTCTTCAAATTCGGCATCAAAGAGCCCGCCAAAAACTGAAGTGTCAAAATAAAAGCGTTGCTTCATAGGTCAAAGTTAGAGAATTTGTATCATCCAAATATCTAGAATCTGATGGGATATGGGAGGTTGGGTAAGACATGCCCTTATTCTGCTGGTAAAAATTAATTAATAAAAATTAACTTAAAAGTGAAACATAAATTTGCATAATTCAGTTATAAGTGAATAAATTTGCGATAGAAATATGATATGGTGAATGAAGGTATTTGCAAAACTTTGATGGAACAACAGATATAACATTATAATGAAATGAGAAGCAAAACCGTAGATAGATTACTGAAAAGTACTCCCAAGGATGTAGAAATCTTTGTGGATTGGTATGCCGACTTGGTGGTTCGCATCAATCAGCTTTTGCGTGAAAACAATATCAACAAGAAAGAATTGGCAGAAAGGATGGACAAAAAGCCATCTGAAATTTCCAAATGGTTAAACGGCGAACACAATTTTACGTTGCGTTCATTGGCAAAATTATCTGCTGAACTGGGCGAAAACTTATTTGAAGTACCAAAGAGAAAAGCTAAGCGATATAGCAAAATCTGATAATGATTCTTGTATTGTAAATCTATCCAATGACTAGGCAAGCAATTATTGAAAAAACACTCAAAGCAATCAGTCTGCTTCCTGAAAATAAAGCAGAAGAAATTGCTGATTTCGCTGATTCTATAATTAAAAAATACGAAGACCAACAACTTACAGATACTATTCAACAAATAGTAACTGATGGTAATACATTTGCCTTTCTTGAATCTGAAGAAGAATTATATACTGTTACAGATTTAAAAGAAGTTTACAATTAAATGTTTTCCAACTTAAATGATAACAAAATGGGATATATAAAAGAACCAGTAGGCATTGACTTCGTAGTTGACTCAACTCCGTTGACAGCAGAAGACAGAAAAAAAATTAGTGAGATAATTGCTTATTACAAAGCAACAGGTAAAAAAATGCCATTGAAAAAATCAACAGCAAAAACTCGTTTGACCAGCAGTAAAAAAGCAATAGCTTAATCAATAGTCCACTCACTCTAATTAATTCTTAGATCCACCAGGTATAAACACCTAATCACTTTCTCTACTCTTTTCTTCCACCTTGATGATTTTTTGAATTCTTTTGTACTGTTAAAATCCATTTCAACATTTTAAACAATACCATTTGGATTATTCAAAATTATGTAATTACTTTGTAGTCACGAAAATCTTTATTTATGGACATATCTGTAATTTCTATAGGCAATTCAAAAGGAATACGTTTAAACAAGACTTTAATCGAAAAATATGATATAAAGGATACAATGGAACTTGTTCTTGAGAAAAGTTATATTATTCTAAAACCCAAAAATACACCTCGTAAAGGCTGGGAGAAATCTTTTAAAAAGATGCATGAAAATCAGGATGACAAACTTTTAATAGATGATGTTTTTGAAGATGAAAATTTTAGCGAATGGAAGTAACACAATATCAGGTTGTACTTGTAAATTTAGATCCAACAATTGGAAGTGAAATGAAGAAGACACGGCCATGTGTAATTATTTCACCAAATGAAATGAACAAATATCTCCAAACGATTATCATTGCACCAATAACGAGTAGTTCTAAATCTTATCCAACTAGAGTAGTATTGAAAAATACTAAAGTAAAAGGTTGGATTGTTCTTGATCAAATTAGAACAATTGATCGGCAGCGAGTAATAAAACAGCTTGGTGTTTTAACCGAAAAAGAAATACTTAGTGTTAAGTCAATAATTAGAGAAACATTCGTGGACTAAAATAAGTCACAACAATAATAGAATTATCATCAATCCCCCTTAAACAAAACCCCCCATTAAAAACTAATTTTCCTAAATTGAGTACCGAAATAAACATCCAGATAAATACAACAATTAACAATGAAGTATATTATAAAACTACTGCACATATTGGTGCTCTTAATTACCCTTAACGCGGTAGCCCAGAAAAAAACAGAAACCCCAAAATCAACGTTGCAAATCAATGGTAAGCCAGGCTCACCCAATGCTACCACTACTATAAAAGGAGATGTACTTCCTGCACCAGATGCCCGTTTTGAAGGTGTGATCAATCAGAAAGCATCTGAATCTACGCCAGCATGGCCCGCAAGTATAGTACCTCCAAAAGGCGCGCCCAATGTATTGCTTATATTATTAGACGATGCCGGTTTTGGAGCACCCAGTACATTTGGAGGGGTAGTACCAACACCAGCCATGGATCGTATTGCTAAGTCAGGAGTAAGCTATACCAATTTTCATACAACAGCCCTTTGTTCACCTACACGTGCAGCGCTCATCACTGGTAGAAACCATCATGTTGCAGGAGCCGGAGTGGTGGGTGAAGCCATCACAGGATACCCTGGATATAATTCTGTATTGAGAAAAGAAAACGGCACGATTGGTAGAATTTTGAAAGAGCATGGATATGCAACTTCCTGGTTTGGCAAGAACCATAACACGCCTTCTTATATGTCTACCAAAGCGGGCCCATTCCATCAGTGGCCAACGGGTTTGGGCTTCGATTATTTTTATGGATTTATGGGGGGTGATGCAAGTCAATGGGAGCCGAACCTCTATCAAAACACAACACCGATCTATCCATTCCATGGAAAAGAAGGATGGAACCTAACAACTGCAATGGCCGATGAAGCCATAAAGTATGTGAAGGAATTAAAAGAAGTAGCTCCTGAAAAACCATTCTTTGTGTACTATGCGCCAGGAGGTACGCATGCACCGCATCATCCTACACCAGAGTGGATCAAGAAGATCAGCGATATGCATTTGTTTGATAAGGGTTGGAATAAATTGCGCGAAACGATTTTCGAAAACCAGAAGCGTTTGGGCGTAATGCCTCAGAATGCCAAACTAACTGAATGGCCAAAAGAATTGCCTGAATGGAATACCAAATCTGATTTAGAGAAGAAGCTCTTTATAAAACAGATGGATGTATATGCAGCTTATCTTGCTTATACCGACAATGAGATCGGCAGGGTAATACAGAGTCTTGAAGATATTGGGCAACTCAACAATACACTCGTTATTTATATTAGTGGAGACAACGGACCAAGTTCTGAAGGAATGCTGGATGGTACTCCCAATGAGTTCACTTTCTTTAATGCAGTGCCTGTTCCTGTAAAAGCACAGATGCCCTGGTATCCTTTTTGGGGATCCAGCAAAACTTTTCCGCACTACGCAGCAGAATGGGCATGGTCCATGAGTACTCCTTTCAAATGGGTAAAGCAAGTGGCTTCGCATTTTGGAGGAACAGCACAGGGTGTGGCAATGTCTTGGCCCGGACATATTCAAGAGCAGGGTGTAATGCGCAGACAGTTTCATCATGTGATCGATATTGTGCCAACCATCTTAGAAGCAACAGGTATTCCTGCACCTACTATGATTGATGGAATCAAGCAGCGAGCGATCGAAGGAACCAGCATGGCCTATACATGGAAGAAGGAAAATTCAACCGCACCTACTACACATAAAACGCAGTACTTCGAAATGCTCGGCAATAAGTCTATTTATGATAATGGCTGGGTGGCTGCTACAACACCGGCAAACCTTCCCTGGGCTTCGAGTACAGCAACACCTCCAGATGTGATCAACGGATATAAATGGGAATTGTACAATGTGATGGAAGATCCTACAGAATCGAATGACCTGGCTGCACAGATGCCGGAAAAGCTCGAGCAATTAAAAAAATTATTCTACTCCGAAGCGCAAAAATATGATGTACTTCCTTTCGACAATACATCGATCACTCGCTTTCAGGCTCCTAAACCAAATTTAACGCAGGGAAGAACAGTATTTAATTATACTGGTACGCATACCAATATCAGCAATGCCGGCGCTCCCAACATCTTGAATAAATCGTACACCATCACTGCAGAAGTAGACATTCCAAAAGGCGGTGGAGAAGGAATGATTGTAACAAACGGTGGCCGTTTTGGTGGCTATGCGTTGTTTATCAGCAAAGGGTTCGACTGGTGGTCTCATGCAGACTGGTTCAGGAATATTGCATTGATATTTTTGGGATTAGGTTTGTTCCTGGTTTGGCGTGGCAACAAAAATAACTGGGGTCGTTTTAGAATGTTCTGCAGCAAAACAATACTGACTATTGCTGCACTCGTGCTCGCTTCAGTATTTATCACCAGTGTATTTAATGTAGGTGCTGGCAGGCCCGTATTCATTTATAATTTATTGAATTTGAAGCGAACCACATGGGCAGGATCTTCACTCAGTGCAGGAAAGCATACCATTGTTTTTGATTTTAAAATTGATGGTCCGGGTTTGGGTAAAGGAGGGCTTGGTATTTTATCGGTTGATGGTAAAGAAGTAGCCAGAAATACCATGGAACATTCTACCCCGATTACTTTCCCGATAGACGAAAGTTTTGATGTGGGAGACGATACACGTTCGGGTGTATCGATGTTGAAATATGCCTATCATGTTCCATTTCCTTTTACAGGAAAAATTGAAAAACTAACTTTCATCCTAAAACCAGTAAACGCCGCTTCCGAGCAAGGTCAGACCCTTAGTAAAGAAGAAATGAAGTCACTTTCCAATATTCCTGATTCGGCTGGTGTGGAGAATTAGGAAAGGCGACTTTTAATAGTTAGCTAGTCTATTGGGCTGCTAATTTATCCGCTTTTAATATGTCATGTATATTTGTATTATGAATCTGGATAATTCAAAAATAGACGCTTTAAAAGCTTTTTTTAAAACTCAACCTGTTTTGAGGGCTTATTTATTTGGATCATACCTAACTGGATTGGCAGATGAAAAAAGTGACATAGATATTCTTGTAGATTTAGATTACAGTAATTCAATTGGATTGCAATTCATTCAAATGCAATTAGATTTAGAAAAACTATTGAATAATAAGGTAGATTTGGTTTCTTCCAATGGAATTTCAAAAGACATACCATTCAATAACAAATAAAGAACCATTCAAAACCGACTATTTGATCTTTCTTGGAATAATCACTTTTCCATTATTAATAGGCGGAATTTTTCTGATGAGTAATTTTTAAAGTTGATTATTTTTTGCTAAATTGTTGGTATACTTACTATTACCAATCAATTTTTCATTCTAATGCCATGGCGTTTAAAGCGATTATATTTTTTCTAATGCTCTCTAATGTAGCATTTGCACAAGATCAGGGTAAATTATCGGTTGCTCCATTAACCATGCGTGCCGGCTCATTGCAGGAAATCAATTACACTTATGTTGTTGGAAAGAATGGCATCAAGCCAGGCGGAGGCATCCGTATAGAAATACCCATTGCCTACTCCGAAACAGAATTTTTGTACTGGTCTAAGCCTCAGGTAAATCAAAGTGGAGACCTTGGATATACCATTGCGCGTACATCCAATAAGGCTTCTGTGAAATTAGTAGATCATGGTATGGTAGGTGGTGTGATCGATGTATTGTTAATCGACAAAGGGCTTTCGGCAAATGATAAAATCACTATTCAATATAAAGGGAAAGTGCAGAGTATTTCTGGAAGGGTTGAAATTCGTGCTGCAATGAGGGAATCTGATAAAGATGAATGGCATAAGCAATACGCGAATTTATTCTTCAATATTTTACCCGCTGAAGCCTCTCATATTTTAATTAACTATCCTTCCGATATTAGCCTGAATGAATTGGTTGATGTATCATTTGTGGCGATCGATAAATTCGGCAATCCGGCAACTGGGTATACAGGCGCTTTAAAATTGCAATCAAATGGAATTACCGCCAACCTTCCTGCAAGTATTCAGTTTACCAAAGCAGATGCAGGAAAGCATGTAGTGAAAGGCGTTCAGTTTAAATCTAAAGGGTTCCAGAAAATTTCTGCAACCGACGATACCAAGACGGTGAAAATGTCCACCCATTATGCATGGGTAGACGATAAAGTAAATCAATACAAACATCTATTTGGTGATACGCATTTTCATACAGGAACGGGTAACGATAATTTTGGTCTTTTTGCTTCTGATGATGGAGGCAATGTAAATACTTTAAGTACGGAAAAGTTCAAGGAATTGAATGAAGGGGGAGACCATCGGGGTAATTATACCAATGCAATAGATGCCTATAAATATGCGGTTGATATTGTTCAATTAGATTTTGGTTCTTGTTCAGAACACGATTCAAAACACCTCAATGATACGGTATGGCAAAAATGCCAAGATATTACCGATTCATTTTATAAGCCTGGAAAGTTTACTACTTTTTATGCATACGAATGGACGCCAGCTTTATCTCATCACATCATTTTGTATAAGTCAAAAAAATCGAAGGTTTTCGGTTATCGCAAATATCCTGATCTTCCTTCTTTATGGAAGGCCCTGGATAATCAAGGGGATCCTGCAATAACGATTCCTCATATGTCCTGGACTTTTGAAAACCATGATGTTTGGAATGATATCAATGCAACCTATCATAAAATAGGAGAGATCTATTCTTTATGGAATAATCGTTTTTTGGTTCAACCCGACGATATGCCGCAACGTTTTGAATTAGGTGCAGAAAATAAATGGTCTTATCAATATGGATGGAGTAAAGGAAATCATATTGGTGTTGTAGGCTCTACAGATAATCATCTCGGCAGACCTGGTGCAAACAACTATACCATTTATACACAACACACGGGTGGATTAGCAGTTGCTTTATCGAGAGAAAATAATAGAGATTCGTTATGGGATGCTTTTCAGCAAAGAAGAACCTATGCTACAACAGGCACTCGTATTTATCTGGATTTTTTGGCTGATGAACATGATATGGGTACAGAATATACCACCAAATCTGCACCAGCATTTAAAGGAAAAATTGCAGGAACTAATACATTGGCCAGTGTAGAAATTGTAAAGATGGTAGATGGCGAATTTGTTTCTATTTATACTGTTAAACCCAATGCAGAAACGTATGAATTTTCTTTCACGGATTCAAAGTTTACAAAATCTTCTATGTACTATTTAAGGGTGAAGCAAGTGGATGAATACAAAGGACGTTTGTATTCACACACTACCGCAGAAATGGCCTGGAGTAGTCCTATTTGGATCAACAAAGAGTAAAGGGAATTAGACAAATCACTTTTTTATCGAGTGAAGTGTTTAAAAATGACACTTCCCCCAAAGCTCTTTAGATAGTATGGTTC
This sequence comes from Sediminibacterium sp., assembly GCA_040403975.1. GTDB lineage: Bacteria > Bacteroidota > Bacteroidia > Chitinophagales > Chitinophagaceae > Sediminibacterium. The sequence continues at coordinate 293,678 of JBBAJS010000003.1, read as the reverse complement.
TTATTTTGGGATAGAGATTTTATGACTTCAAAATGCTCTTCTGTTAGTCCTATATGAGAACTAGTTAAAACTAAATTAGCTTTTAAGAATGCAGGTAAATCATTTAATGACTTATCATCATCAATGATTACAAAATCATCATTAATAATATTGGTATTAAACCAATTAATAATCTCATCCTTCCTTGTCAAACTTTTAATATTCTCAGGCAGAGATTGAATATTTTTAATATTTAACCCCCTTGTTTCAAAAATGGCTTCCCATTCTTTAATACTAAACTTAGATTTATGTGATGTAGTAAGCATAATAGTATCTTTTTCAGAAATTAATCGCTGAAGTATACTTATAGCTTTACTACTAAAATCAGGAAAGCCATCATTTAAGAACTCAGGATTTTTCCAAGCTTTAGCAGGTACAACAACACCATCTATATCTAAGAAGTATAACATAACAAACAAAATTACTTCTTATTTCAATAATTCAATGATATTCTCTATTGGAATACCATTAAACAGGGCATCCTGTTCATTTAACATATTAATTTTTGCAGATGTATCCCAATCTTCAAACTCAAAACTGACTGATTCCCAATTAATTACTTTAGTAGCATTTGTAATGTTTCCTGGAGTTATTCCTATTGAATAATTGGCTAAAATAGAAGCTATATATCTATGGTGTCCATCACAAATTAAATCACCGTAAACTTTTATGCTTGAGAACTTGATGCCTGCAGACATTTTTTTATATATCCTATTGATTATTGGAAGGCATAATTTTGTATGAGTAGAAAGTAATATTATTTCTTTTTTTTGAATATTTTCTAATATCAATTTTTTTGTTAAGTATTCCATTTCATTTATTTTAAATGCACTTAGAGCAAATTTAAACTTGCATGATACATTATACTATTGTTGCTTTCAGAATTTCATTAGGTATAAATACCCTTTTTTCTGAAAACAACATTATCATCTATAGAAATGCAAATCTTCTATACTAACAAAGCGCCACGTTTGAGTTAAGCTTTTTCCAAAAGCAGCACACCGAAAGTAATGCCTTTTCCTACAGGGATCTTAGTTTCTGTGGAATGTATTGAGCTATTTTGATAGTATCATATGATACTATCAAATGAACCTTTTATAATGAGATCAATTTTTAAAGTTGAATATATTTCACTAAATTGTACCATATCATACTCATCCAGTGGCCTTTAAAACAATCATATTTTTTCTTCTCTTATCAATAGGAGCAAGTGCCCAAGAATCAAAATCAATTGATTCTTTAAAGCAATTGACGCCTAATCAGCTGAAGCCAGCATCCATTGATCAAAATCAACAGATAAATGCTCCAACAGCATATAACATTAGACTTTATTGTAAGCCAACTGAAACGAATCTGAATGTACTTTATATTGTTAATGGCAAACAGATCAATAAAACAGAGTTAGCCAAAATCCATCCAGGAAGTATTAAAAACATGGAAGTGTTGAACCCAGCAGAAGCAATAAAAAAATATGGTCCTACTGCTAAAGATGGAGTCATTTTGATCTTTACTTATAAATAACGCTATGAAACACTTCCTTTACTTTTTATCGAGTATAGTATGCATCATTCTCCTTCAATCAAATACAAAATTTGTTCAAGCAGAATCATTAAACGGCTCATGGATGCGTACAGCTGGCAATCAGGAAGAAGTATTGTTGATCGTAAATGGATATTATACCCAAACCAATTATAGTAAGGAAGCTAAAAAATTTATTGATACAAGGGGCGGTGTTTTTACCAGCGATAACAAGGCATTTTCTATTCTGGTAGAATTTGATACAAAGAGTAAAGAGCAGATAGGCAAATCAATCAGCTGCAATTATTCAATGAAGAAAAATGAATTAACCATTAATGATAATGGTATTAAATCTGTCTATAAAAAACTGGATGATGCAAAAGCTCCTTTGTCTGGAGTATGGGCTATTACTGGGAGAATGCAGGAGGGAAAAATTGTACAGATACAAAGAACAGGTACACGCAAAACATTGAAGATATTAACGGGTACTCGTTTTCAATGGGCGGCAATCGATCCAGGCCAGCAATCATTTTCTGGAACGGGTGGGGGTACTTATGATTTTAAAGACGGAAAATATACCGAGCATATCAAATTCTTTTCACGCGATAGCAGCAGGGTAGGCGCTTCATTAAGTTTTGATGGTAAGATAGAAAACGGAGAATGGCACCACAGTGGGCTTAGTTCTAAAGGAGATAAAATTTATGAAGTATGGAGTAAGATAAAGTAGTAATTTTAGTTTGAAAACACATTTTATGTCAAAAGAAGAATTAAAACTTGAAATCGGAAAAGTGCTTGATCACTTTTCTGATGATGCGCTTTCTGAGCTTTTACTTTTTTTACAGGAAATTGATCTAAAAAAAGATTTAGAATTTGATAATAAGTTTTTGTTAAACAAAATATTATCTGAGGATAAAAATTTATTATCCAAATTAGCAAATTGACTTCTCCCACCCAATTAAAAAGAACCATCGGTGTATTCGGATTAGCCTGTGCAGTGATCAATATCATGATCGGTTCGGGCATTTTTGTTTTGCCTGCATTAGTAGCTGAACATTTAGGAGCAGCGGCCATCATCTGTTATGGTATTTGTGGGGGATTGATTTTTTTGATTGCACTTTGTTTTATAGAGATAGGTACAAAAATTACCGTAGATGGAGGAACCTATGCTTATATAGAAGCAGCATTTGGCCCATTCGCAGGTTTTGTAGCAAGCAATATTTTGATCTTTGGTTCTGCACTTTTATCCGATGCTGCTGTGGCCAATGGGCTCTTACAAATCATTAGTCCATTTATTCCTTTTGCAACAGCATGGTTTTTCAAACCCATTTTCTTTTTGCTCTTATTTGGTGTATTGGCATGGATCAATATACGCGGCACCAAGGAAGGAATGATGGTAGTTGTTGCAACTACCATTGCTAAATTATTACCACTTGTATTAATTATTATTTTTGGGATTGGTCAGATTGTACCAGGCAATTTAGCCTTTACCAATACCATTTCTTTGAATGAAGTTGGAACCACTTCATTGATCTTGTTTTTTGCATTTGTAGGAATAGAAACAGCGGTGACCAATAGCGGAGAAATAATCAACCCCAAAAAAACAATGCCATTGGGTATTTTATTAGGTCTGTTGATAGTATTGTTGGTCTATTTAGGAGTGCAATTGGTTACACAAGGAATATTGGGCAATCAATTGAATTTGTATAAAAATGCTCCGATCAATGAATTGGGAAATCGATTGTTTGGCCCCGTTGGTATTTCAATCATTATCGGCGGAATGATCATTGCAATGATCGGAACATTGAGCGGAGAAATATTTGCTTTTCCAAGACTGTTTTTTGCGGGTGCAAGAAAAGGGATCTATCCTGCATTTCTGGGCAAAGTAGATCCAAAATTTATTACCCCAAGAAATGCCATCATCCTTTATGCATCTTTGGGTTATCTATTGTCGGTGATGGGAGAAATGAAGCAATTGGTTATTTTATCGAGTGCGGCTACTTTATTGATTTATTTAGGAGTAGTGCTGGCAACCATCAAAATGTGCTTCATAAAAACAACTGCAAGCACAGATGCTTTTAAAATACCAGGAGGGCTTACTGTTCCTATTCTTGCAACTGCTGTAATTATTTGGATGTTGTCTAATTTATCCAAAGAAGAAATGATAGGGATGGCGCTTGCGTTATTGTTATTATCTGTTATATATTGGGGGATGAAAAAATGGAAAAGGGTAGTTTGATGTATTTTGTACAAATCCATATCTAAACTATTTCGAAACAATGTTGTAAATTCGCAATGTGTTCGAATTAGCTCCACATATAAATGATATTAATAGGCTTTGTTCGCTTTATGGCGTGAAGTATTTGTATGCCTTTGGGTCAGTATTAACAAATAAATTCAATGCTCAAAGTGATATAGATTTCTTAGTAGATTTTCTACCGCTTAATTCAGCAGATTATGCTGATAATTATTATAATTTCAAATATTCACTCGAAGAAATTTTTAAAAGGGATATTGATTTGCTCGAAGAAAAAGCAATAAAAAATCCTTATTTACTGCAATCCATCAACAGCAACAAAAAAGTAGTTTATGGAAATTGAAATTAGTACTTGGCTTTATGATATTATAAAATCGATTGACGAAATTGACTCTTTCTTTTTAGATACTCCAAAATCATTTATCACATTTCAAAATGATGTAAAAACCAGACGTGCAATAGAAAGAAATTTAGAAATAATAGGTGAGGCACTGAATCGAACATTATCAAAGCAGCCGGATATTCAAATATCTAATTCACGTAAAATAGTTGATACTAGAAATAGAATTATTCATGGCTATGATAATGTGTCTGATGAAATTATTTGGAGTATTGTTATTAAATATCTACCAATATTGAAAATTGAGATTCAATCATTAATGAATTTTAATAAAGAAAAATGATTCAAAAGAAAAAACAGCATATTATATTAATCATAATTTTATTGCTGACTTTCAAATCGTTAACTTTTTCCCAAACCAAACCCAATATTGTTTTAATTTTTCCTGATAATATCGGCATTGGAGAATTAAGTTCTTATGGTGGTGTTAGAGGTGTTGCAACACCCAATATCGATAAAATCGGTATTGATGGAATACGCTTAACCAATTTTAATGTAGAGTATTCATGTACGCCATCACGTATTGCATTGCTTACTGGAAGATATGCCACTCGAGCTGGGGAAGATTATAATTTAGGAACTACTTTATGGGAAAATACTTTAGCAGAACAACTTAAAATGGCTGGCTATGCTACAGCTCTTTTTGGCAAGTGGGATTTAGGAGGAGAAAATTGGTTGGGTAAAAGAGCACCAACCGATCAGGGTTTCGATGAATGGTATGGAATACCTGGCACCAGTCATTTATCGCAGTTCACTTCAATGAAAGGTTTTCCAAAAGATCAAGAACCACCTTATATATGGGAAGGAGTGGCTGGTCAACTAAGTAAAAAAGTAAAGGAATTTAATTTAGAATCTAGGAGAACAATCGATAGAGAATCCGCGGAAAAATCAGTGAATTTTATTCGAAAGAATGTAGCCAATAAAAAACCATTCTTTTTGTATTATCCAATTACACAATTGCATTTTCCTGCACTGCCACATCCAGATAAAGCAGGAACAACCGGCGCTGGTGATATGGGAGATGCAATGGCCGATATGGATTATAATGTTGGATTGATTTTAAAAGAATTAGCAAAACTAGGCATCGAAAAAAATACCATTGTAATTTGGTGTGGAGATAATGGCGCCGAGCTAAGACGCCCATGGAGAGGTTCTGCTGGCCCATGGCGGGGCTATTATAATTCTGCAATGGAAGGTGGTATTAGAAGTCCTTTTGTAATGCGTTGGCCAGGTCGTATTAAGCCTGGGCAAGTATCCAACGAAATAGTGCACGAAGTAGATTTATTTACCACCATTCTTAGCGCTGCTGGGTTGTCTGAAAACAACCAATTCGATCGAATGATTGATGGTATTAATCAATTGCCTTTTTTAGAAGGGAAAGTAAATAAATCGAATAGGGAATCAGCCATTTTTATGAATCGAAGTGGAAATGTGATGGCTGTAAAATGGCGTAACTGGAAATTATGGTACAACTATAAAACTGAATTACCTGATGCAGAACCAGATAACCTGGTCCGATTATTTGATTTGAGTGTAGACCCTCAAGAAGAAATAGATGTGAAAGATTATTATCCATGGGTAATTGGAATTATGGATTCTATAGTATACGAGTATGAAAAATCATTAATTAAATATCCGCGAGTACCTATAAGCGCCAATAAAGCTGATCCATATTTACCTACACCTGTAGGTACTGAAATTTTAAAACCAATTTTTACAAGAACAGATAGAGTACAATTAGCCGCTCGTTCAGCTGCATTACCTAATCCCAATTTTTCTGGCACTTTGTCTACTACCGAATTAAATACTGTATCTGTTATTAATAGTGTAGATAAACCAAAAATAGCTACGCTTGGATCTGGTTGGGGCGATAAAATTTCTATTCAACATCGTGCAGATTTTTTAGAAGTAGAAAGAGTGTTTTATACACCAAGAGAGTTACAGCCTTTGATTACTTATCGCTTTGCTTTAGATGGAACTGTTTCAACCAATAATATCAATTATGGAAGAAGCAATAACCATAACAATTCAACTACAAAATGGGATGGCAATAGGTTAGTTATAACCACCATCTTTCAAAATAATGATATTGAAACGGGTAAATTAATGGAATCTAAAATGATTCAAACCCTTTGGTTAGAAGCACCCACATTTGCCCCATGGGAACCAACCTTAATTGTAGAAACAACCAGAGAAGGAGTGAAGGGTGGGTTTACTTCAACCAATAGAACCAGGTACAATCGAGGTTATAGATAAATAGTCAATTATGTGGACCGAATCCAACAACCAGCTCAAACGCAGTTTTAAGTTCAAGAATTTCATAGATGCTTTTGCATTCATGACCAAAGTGGCATTCGCAGCGGAGAAGCTCAACCATCATCCTAATTGGAGCAATGTGTACAATCAAGTAGAGATCATACTCACTACACATGATGCCAATAATACTGTAACAGAAAAAGATAGGGCACTCGCCAAAAAAATTGATGAAATATATGGCGCTTAGTATTGGTTAATCAACCTTTCTTTCTATTTTCTCGTATATGCTGGCAAATTGAGTCTAAATGAAATTCGCCATTCCTGTTTTAATCTGCATAATTAGTTTTAGTGCTTGCAAAAGCTATATCAAACCACTTGTTAGCGAGGTTTATGCGGATAGTCTGATAAAGCATTATTCCCTACCCGAAGCGATTCAAAAAAATCAAATCGAAGTAGATTTCTGGCTTAGTAGAATTACTCCCAACACACCAGATTACAGTAATAGCTTTAAATATGCTGCTGCATTGGTTGCCCGATTTCATTTATTAGGCAATATCAACGATTTGAAAAGTTCAGACAGTGTGCTACTTGCCACGAGTGCGAACTTTAATAATAAAGAAGTGGGCCCCATTTTCACTTTAGTAAGCCATGCGATATTGCAACATCGATTTAAACAAGCAGATTCTTTATTGGATATTGCAAAATCTATGGGCTTAAAAAAATATGAATCTGCTGCCAGCTCTTTTGATGTAGATTTTGAATTAGGTAAGATTGGTCAAGCTAAAATTGAACTTGCTAAAATCAACCAGCCAACTGATTTTGGGTATCAATTTAGAAATAGTAAAATGATGCACTACATGGGAGAGTTGGATTCATCTCTGGCTGCCATGCAAAAAGCGGTTGATAATGCCGGAGAAGATAAAGGTTTAGCATTATCCGCCCTGTCTAATTTAGGCGATCTATACTTACATGCTGGCAGGATGAATGAAGCGTACAACAGTTTTGTTACATGCATTAATGAAAACCCTGCAGATATGCATAGCATTATGGGTATTGGTTGGATTGCATTGATAAAAGACAATAATCCAGTACTTGCCAATAAAATATTTCAATTTGTAGCAACTAAAACGGCTTCTCCTGATCCTTTGTTTAAATTAATGGCAGTTGCAGAGTATAATAAAGATAGTTTGGCTCAATTAAAATATGCCAAAGCATTTGAACAGAAAGTGGTCAATCCTTTATATGGAAATATGTATAATAAATACCTAATTCAATTATATACGGGCATTTTAAATGATCCTTCAAAAGCAGTTACTATTGCTAAATCAGAGTTATTGAACAGAGCCACTCCTCAAACCTATGCTTGGTATGTATGGGCATTAATAAACGATCATCAACAAGAAGAAGCATTCAAGGTATACGAAAAAAATGTTGCGGGAAAACCATTAGAAAGTTTGGAATTGTATTGGATGGGTAAAATGATGCGATCTTTAAATAAAGGATATAATGCCAATCAATTTTTTAAAGAAGCCAATAAAAATAATTTCGAATTGAACCCTTCATTGGTAAATGATCTGGCGGTATTGTTAAAAGAATAATCGTTCTACCGACCAATAAGCTGCAACTATACAGATCATCATAGAAATAGGTATTACAATTCGCTGGCGATAATAGGGTTTATTACCAAACCATTTAGCGAGTAAAAACCATGCACTCAATATGACCGTTATTTGCCCAAATTCTACGCCTACATTAAACATTAATAATGAACTAAAGTAGGAGCTAGGAGGAAGACCCAACTGACCAAGCGCACTTGCAAAGCCCATTCCGTGAACCAATCCAAAAATAAATACCACACCAATTCTGGATGCTTTTAATTTGGTAGAAAAAATATTCTCTAATGCTACATACAATATAGAGATAGCAATCAATGGTTCTACAATATTGGTTGGTGGTTCTATAATTTTATACATTGATAAACCCAGGGTTACTGTATGCGCAACAGTAAATGCAGTAGCCTGCCATAAAATCGATTTTAATTTTGGGTTCAATAAAAATAAACTCAACACAAATAAAATATGATCTAAGCCAAGTGGAAGTATATGTTCAAAACCTAATTGAATATACAAGATGGCCGCATCTGTTCTACTCATTTTTTCCAGATCAACAATACTGGCATGTGCCCATACCGATGTTGAAGCGAAAATAAAGAAAAGTACAAGTACCAATATTTTGCTATACCGATTGTTTATATATTTCATAGTAGATTGTAATGATTGATTAAAAGAAAACAGCCATTTTTAGCTTCGCGAAAAATGGATTACCTGGCGTAAAATTCAATTCAATGATTGCTGCTGGTTCGTTTTGTAACCTAGATGTAGTAGCAAACTGCGCTTCATTCCATTTAATATTGAATATATTTTCTGCAGATAAACCAATTTCAAATCTTGATTGAGTATAATTAAGGCTCGCATCTAATAAAAAATATCCTTTAGCAATGATAGAATTGTCTTCATTGGCGGGCCTGTTTTGAATATAACGGTAATTAATGGCGCCATTAAAACCCCTTTGTGTTTTATAGAATATACCTCCAGTACTGGTAAGCGTTGGTGCTAAGGGAATATAATCCATGCCCTTTGCTTCTCCCTGTGTTCTAGGTTTTGTAAAATTGATATTGGCATTAGCAAAAATATGTTTACTAAACTGGTGCCTGGTAGTAATGTCTACGCCTTGTCTGATACTTTTGCCGCTTGGCTCAATAATACCATCATCGCCTACGTACACAAATTCCTGATCCAATAATAATTGCCATGCTGCAATGGTAATAATGGTTTTACTAGTAGGTTTAAATACAATGCCCAAATCGCTCCCATAAGCTGCTGGCAATATTTCTTTTCCTTCATTGGCAACAACAGCCCTTGTATCGTTACTATGAAATCCTTTTCCATTTTTTATAAATACCTGTACTTGTGGGTTAATAGTATATTGAATATTTAGTTTAGGGCTAAGAATGGTTTTTTGTTGAGATGGGTTTTGTGCAATACTTAAATGATCTTGATAATTGAAACGAAAATGATCCAATCTAAGTCCGGCATTGATCAACCATTTACCACTGCTTATTTCTTGCTGCATAAAACCAAATGCATTCGTTTCTTGAATATCCCCTAATTGTACATTGCTTAAGAAAACTCTTTTCACCGTATCGGCTAATTGACTATTGGAAATAGCATCATGCCTAAATCCGAATCCGTAAGTCGATTCAATTTTTGTATTGCCCCAATATTGTTGCTTTGAATAATTGCCAGTATAGCCAATTATATTTCTCAATTCGGATTGTTGAATTTCATCTCCATTTACAGAGTCTTTTAAGAAGAAACTAAAATTGGAGTAGAGATTAAAATCGTATTTGGTATAGTAGAATTGATTGGTAAAATTACTACCATCATTAAATCGATGTTTGATGATCAGATTGGCATTTTGTCGTTGGGTATTGCCTCCTTCGGAAGGATCAATACTTCCGAATCGATCGATCGTGCCATTTTCTACAGCCCTTGTAGGAATTTGTCCGCTTGCATTCCATTTACTTTTAAAAGTAGATACACTCAAACTCAATTGGGTATTTTCAGTAATACTTAAATTGTATTTCCCGAAAATATTATAGCGATTAAAATTTTGTGGGTGGATAGTTGGCCCATCAGTATAATTGTATTCGGCGGCTATATAAGCACTTTGTTGATCTTTATTTTTTTTGAGCAAATCGATCATGGCCAAACCTCTAGAGCTATTATATTGGCCTTTTTCAACTTGAATAGTACTTTTAGCAATGTTTTTATGAGTGCCAAAACCAACATAACCAGCAGTATTTAAATTTCCATGTTCTGTATAATAAGGTCCTGCACCAAAATCAATATTATTCACCGTTTCTGGAATAATAAAATGTGCATCTGCATAACCCTGACCATGCGCATGACTCACCATATTCACTGGCATACCATCTACACTCACTTGAATATCGGTTCCATGATCGCAATCGAAACCACGCAAAAAAATCTGTTCGGCTTTTCCTCCACCTGCATGTTGTGCAATGAACAATCCGGGTACCACTCTCAATAGTTCCTGTGAATTACTAACAGGTTTCAAGGAAAGATCTATTTTACTAATAATACTAAATTTCGCTACCGTATTATTTTGAATGACAAAATCTTTTAAATTGATCGCAGCCGGTTCTAATGCAATAATGAGTGTTTGGTTTTGTTGAACATCTATATTGGTTGATTGATACCCCAAAAAAGAAATGACTATTTGTTTGCCAGATCGAATGATAAAATTTCCATTAATATCTGTAGTTGTATGAGTAACACCATTCGTGCTATACGAAGTTGCCATTGCATATTCTATTGGTTCTCTACTTTTAGCATCTACTACTTTCCCTTTAATGATAGCTTGAGAAAATAAATGATTATTCAAAATGAGTAAAATAAAAAGGATATAATATTTCATGATACTTTATTAAAAAGCCAGAGAATCTTCCCTGGCTTTATTGTTTAAAATAATTCAATTATATTTTTACCAAGGTGTTGCTAAGTATGGAAATGTAGTAGAAAATACTTTGTCATTGCTATTTACATTGTCTTTGGTTAAACCTGGATTGCTAGTTCCTGCAGGTCCACCAAAAATCAACAACAACTCTACATCTATAACATCGTCACCTAAAGCGCGGCCTGTTAATACATTGGTGCCATCAAAGAATGTAGTAACCCCCGTAGTTGAAACACCCATTACATCTGTAGCCAATAAACCAGTAAATGTAGCTGCATTTTGACCCAATGCATTGGTTGTATATGCTGGGTTTAAACCCAATAACCTCGCTTGAAATTTGCTCTGAAATGCTGCGCCCATTGCACTTGGAATAGTAGTGTTAAATGCATCCTTATCTGCTGCTGCTGTTACAAAAACAGTGTTAATGGCAGGTCTCGCCATTTGATCTTGTTGCTCATAAAATACAGTAGGAGGAGGAGTATCGTTCTTTTTACAAGATATCACGAGCATGCTGCTTGATATAAAGTATGCAAATAATTTTAATGAAGATTTCATATTATAATTGTTTTAGTGATAATGAATTAAATTTTCTTTTTAGTTTCTAACCATACATTGATATTGCCTGTTGCGCCTATCAATGTTTTAGGTACTTCAACAACAACACTCAGCACATTGGTGCCTGCAAACGTATCTGTGCCTGGAGTAGAAAAACCTGGTGCTGTTCCTGCAAGAATTGCTTTGTATCTATTTAGATCAAAAAAGAATGGATCATCTCTTGGTCCTGCAAATACTTTAATACCTGTTGTTCCTGTTGCAGAAACTGCTGAAGACCCGTAGGCTGTAACTGCTACTTCTGCACTCACAGCGCCTTCTAGCTTACTCCTTGTGCCAGTAGTTGTTGGTAGAATAGGTCCATAAATTTGCATCTTATTACTAGTTGCATCATATTTACATTGAATCACTAAATCCTCAATATTATCGCCATTCTTGTCGATATTGAATTCCAACACTGTGTTTTCATCAAATTTCAAATTGGCTGAATTAGACGGACTGGTTAATCCTTGTGAATTAGCTACAAACACTAAATTCGCTGGATCTGAAGCTCTAAAAACATAGAGATCAGTGATGTCAGTAGATTGGTTGGTTACTGCTGGCGTATCAATATGATCTGCCGCATAAATAATTCCACCTGTAATAAATGCAGCAGCAACGATTGTGCTGAGCAAGATTTTTTTTCGTTTCATGGTAATAAGTTTTAGTAAATATTTTGTTTACGATAACTTATGTACGAAGAACGAAGATGCTTGGATTAAATAAATTAAATTATTTTTCCAAGGCTTACTACAGTAGTAGGAGATGTACTTCCGCCAGTTTTTTCAAGCGATATAGCAAATGCTTGGGCCTTGCCGAAAGATTTCATTTTTTGAATGCGGTATTTTTTTCCAGCATCATTGGTAATAATAAGACCGCCATCAACTGGCTTACCATCTACTATTGCCCAAAATTGATATTGCATTCCTGAAGGTGTATTGGGCAAATTGCTGGCATCTATCAATACTTCGCCCGTTTGTTGGAACCAAAATATTTTAGCAGTTGCATCTGGGTTGGTTTCCAGTCCTTTTAATGATACTAACGTATTATTCGGATTTCTAGCAATATCCCAATTGTTTTTAAATTCTTTAGCCATTGCTTGTTCATTGGCCAAAGCTTGTTTTGTTTCAGCAAGGTTTTCGTTGATAGTGGTATACTTGTTGAAATAGAACACATTCAATGCAGCACTGATCACCAAAATTCCTATGGAAACCGCTGCGACCATTTTCCATTTATTTGACATAGCATACACAGGTGTATTGCTTTCAGATAAGCTAATTACAGGAGTCTGTTTTGCTGATGCTTCTTCGTTAATTTTTGCAAAAATGGCAGCTTTTGTAGAAGCCTTTGGTTCAATAGCATTAGCTATTGCAAAGCTTTCTAAAGCATTTTGGATAGATGCAATTTCTTGTGCTATTTCCGGAAACTCAACAGCCCAAGCAAGTACTTGAGCATTTTCAGATGCTGAAGTTGCGCCTAGAACATATTGTTCTAAAATACCTGATAATATGATTTCTTTTGTATCCAATGTTTTATTCTACCAATTTTCTTAATTCTATAATAGCAGCTCGCATTCTCGATTTTACCGTTCCAAGCGGAATTTGAGCTTCTTTTGAAATTTCATCCTGGGTATAACCATAAAAATAGGCCAATTCAATAATATTTTTTAATTCTGGTTTTAATTGTTGAACCTGTTTTTTTAATCCTACCACATCATACTTTGATGATATACTATTATGATCGACAAAATTACTTACGGAATTTTCGTCAGATGAGATCAATTGTTGTTTTCTATAGCCTTTACTCCTAAGTATGTCAATGGTTAAATTTCTTGTTAAATTCAGCATCCAGGTAAATAGCCTTCCTTTCTTAGGGTCGTAAGAAGCGAAATTGTTCCAAATTTTAATGAATGCTTCTTGAAGTATGTCTTCAGTAAGGGCGGCATCTTCCACCATTTTAAAAATAGTACCGTTTAAAATGGCCGAATAATTGTCATATAGATACGAAAACGCTTGTTGGTCCTTATTATTAAGTAACCGTACAAGTTCCTCTTCACTATATTTTACATCACCCATTGGCGATTTCAGGTTTGAATATTATTGTAAAATAAGCGCTTTTTAATGAAAGCCTAGTTTAATAATCTGTTCATTTATCAAAAAATGAAGAATAGGTCAACCACATCGAATGCAGCTATTTGTGTAAAATTGATTAAATTGTAGGATAAATCTTTCAGCATGCCATTCCCTAAATTACTCCTTAGTTATATACTCACTTTTGTAGTTTTCTTTATCATCGATATGACCTGGCTGGGCTTTATTGCTAAAGACCTTTACAGAAAATACCTGGGTGGATTTTTATCGAATCAAGTCAACTGGACAGCCGCCATTATTTTTTACCTGCTCTTTATTGTGGGTATTTTTATTTTTACCATCATGCCCGCCGTAGAAAAAAATTCATTGTCATCAGCCATAACACTCGGTGCATTATTTGGATTTTTTACTTATGCCACTTATGATCTTACCAATCTAGCAACCTTAAAAGGATGGCCTTTGAATATTGTATTTATTGATATTATTTGGGGAACTGTACTAACTACTTTAGTGAGCACTGCAGGTTTTTACATTGTAAAATATTTTCAATAAAATGCTGGCCACCATTCTTCAAACTGCACTATTCATTTTCTGCTATGTGACTAGCTGGTTTATTATTTCTTTAATTAAAAAAAGAAATGATGTGGCCGATATTGCATGGGGGCTGGGCTTTGTAGGAATTGCTTTTTTTCTTTTTCTAACCAAAACACCATCACCGCAATCAGTAATGCTTTATATACTTATTGCTATTTGGGGAATACGTTTGGCCCTTCATATTGGTTTAAGAAGCAATGGCAAACCCGAAGATTTTAGGTATAAAAAATGGAGAGAAGAGTGGGGGAAGTCTTTTGTACTTCGTTCTTATTTGCAAGTGTATTTGCTGCAAGGATTTTTTATGTTGATCATTAGCATACCCATTATAGTAGTATCAATTGCGCCAGCTCAAGCAACAAGCCCATTCATATTGGCTGGATTGATAATTTGGTTGATTGGTTTTGCTTTTGAATCGATCGGCGATTATCAGTTAATGGTTTTTGTAAAGACTAAGAAAAATAAATCCGATATCATGCAAACGGGTTTATGGAAATATACAAGGCATCCTAATTATTTTGGTGAAGTGCTTCTCTGGTGGGGAATTTTCATCATTGTGTTGCCGCTGCAGTATGGAATCTGGACCATCATCAGCCCAATCACCATCAGTTATTTATTGCTCTACGTTTCTGGCATACCCATGCTCGAAGCGAAGTACAAGAACAACGAGGCTTTTCAAGCATACAAGAAAAGAACCAGCGCATTTTTTCCGATGATACCAAAGCCTTAGTTTAAAAGCACAATTCTTTGGTATATTTGACCAAGCAATAGCAAACGATCAATGAGTCAAGTTCAACCTTTTATAGATCATGTCAATAAAAAGATAGCCCTTTCAAATGATGAAATGCAGGAGTTCTTGTCTTACTTTAAATTGACTAAAGTAAAAAAAAGACAATTTATTGTACAACCTGAATTTGTTGCCCGTTATCGTAATTATGTTTTAAATGGTTGTTTTAGAGGCTATGTTGTAACAGATGGAGGCGAAGACCATACTATTCAATTGGCCATTGAAGATTGGTGGATTTCCGATTACAATAGTTATATCTTTCAAACACCGGCTACTATGTTTGTTATTGCTATTGAAGACAGCAATATTTTGCAGATAGACTTTGAGAGTGAACAAAAATTAAAAAAAGCCAATCCTAAATTTGAAACTTTTTTTAGAATTTCTGCAGAAAGTTCTGCTGCATATATGCAACGCAGGATCATTACCGATCTAACCAAAACTGCTGAGGAACGTTTTATAGAATTTGAAAAAAAATACCCGCTCATCATCAATCGATTTCCGCAATTTGTGATTGCATCGTATATTGGAATGACAACACAATACCTCTCAAAGCTAAGAAATACAAGGACTCACAAAAAAAGTTAATCTAGTTTCACTTTCTTTCTTCATTTAGTTACACCTAATTTCCTCACCTAGTTGATTGGAAAAGTCTTTCCAATGTGGCCATCTTTGTATTGTCAATAACGACAATAAAAACAATAAAATAAAACTACAATGACAACTACAAACAACAGAACTTTTACAGTTCCAACAAGAGATGAAGTAAGTGCTAACAATCAAGGCATTTTTGACAGCTTACAAAAAGGCTTAGGCTTTGTTCCAAACCTTTATGCTTATTTTTCTAAAAGCGAAACTGCATTAGGCGATTATTTGACTTTGCAAAATCGCAAGTCTACTTTAAGAGCCAAAGAAAGAGAAGTAATTAACTTAGTAGTCAGCCAGATCAATGGCTGCAGATATTGCCAAAGTGCACATACCGTTTTAGGCAAAATGAATGGATTCACCGATGAGCAAATCATTGAATTAAGAAATGGTGCTGCTTCTTTCGATTCAAAATTAGATGCATTGGCAAAATTTACTGCATCAGTTACCGAAAACAAAGGAAATGCAACAATCGATGCTAAAGAAGCTTTTTTTGCAGCTGGTTATACCGAAGCCAATCTTGTAGATGTGGTAATTGTTATTGGAGACAAAATCATTAGCAACTATATCCATAATCTTACAGGTTTTGAAATTGATTTTCCTTTGGCTGAAGAAATTGTATAAATGCATAAATCCGACTGAGTAATAATTTGCATTGATCAGTCGGATTTTTTATATTACAATATAAAATCATATTGCATGAAAAAACTCGCTATTCTTCTTGTTGCCATTGTACATTTTGCTGCATGTTCAAATTCTTCTCAACAACAATCATCAACCGATAGCTCAAAAGCAACCATGTACTATGGTGGAGACATCATTACCATGGAAGGAGATTCTGCCGTTTATGCGGAAGCAGTTGTAGTAAAGAATGGTAAAATTGCTTTTGTTGGAAGCAAGGATGAAGCTATGAAAGCTGCAGGCGATGATCATCAGATGATCGATTTGGAAGGCAAAACATTATTACCTGGTTTCTTAGACGCGCATAGCCATTATATTAATTCTTTGTCGGTTGCCAGTCAATGTAAATTATATGCACCACCTTCTGGTCCTGCTAAAGATGTAGAGAGCATTATTGCAGCTTTAAAAGAATTTGCAAAACAGCGCAATATTCCCAAAGGTGAATTAATTATGGGATACGGGTACGACGATAATGTAATGCCCAATGGTCGCTTATTAAACCGTGATGATTTAGATCAGGCTTTTCCTGACAACCCTGTAAGAATAGAACATGTTTCAATGCATGGTGCTGTATTAAATAGTTTAGCCCTCAAAAAATATGGATATAGTGCCGAAACCAAAACACCTCCTGGTGGGGTGATTGTTCGTAAGCCTGGCACCAATGAACCCTATGGATTGATCATGGAAACGGCTTTTTTACAAGTGGTTGCTCAAACAGAAAAAATGACCCCAGAGCAAGAAATTGCTGCTACTAAAGCAGGTCAATTATTGTATGCAGAAGCTGGAATCACTACCGCACACGAAGGTGCATCTCATCTTGCGAATATTGAAACAATACAGAGAGCTACTGAAGCGGGTGCAAATATAATTGATGTTGTTGCTTTTCCTTTTATCACCGATTTAGACACTATTTTAAAATCATTCCCTAAAGAAAATTGGGGCAAATACAATAAAGGCTTTAAAATTGGAGGAGTTAAAATTACTATCGATGGATCTCCTCAAGGTAGAACGGCATTTTTCTCAACCCCTTATTTAACTGGTGGCCCTGGAGGTGAAAAGAATTGGAAAGGTGAACTTACTTTTCCTCAAGAAATGGTCAATCAAATGGTGAAGAAAGTCTATGACATGAATGTTCCTTTGAATTTGCATTGCAATGGAGACGCATCTATCGATGCATTCTTAAAAGCCTATGAGTTTGCCCGTGGTGGAGATTATAGCAAATATTGGAATGTAACTACCATTCACAGTCAGTTCATGCGAAAAGATCAAATGGCCAAATTTATTGAATATAAAGTTCGACCATCATTCTACACTTTGCACACCTATTATTTTTATGAAGCGCATCTGAAAAACAGAGGCCCTAAAGAAGCCAATTATATCAGTCCTATGCGTGATGCAATAGATGCTGGCATGAAACCTTCTAACCACACTGATTTTGTGGTGGCTCCATTAGATCAACTCATGATGTTAAGCAGTGCAGTCAACAGAATTTCTAGAGGTGGGGTTGTAGCAGGTGCCGATCAACGTATCAAACCTTACGAAGCACTACAGGCAATGACCATCAATGTGGCTGCTCAATACGATGAAGTAGATTCCAAAGGAAGTATCAAAACAGGCAAGCGTGCCGATTTAGTGATTCTTTCTAAGAATCCTTTAAAAGTAGATCCTTTAACTATTAAAGACATTCAAGTTTCCGAAACCATCAAAGACGGGAAAACGATTTACAAAAAATAAACTATGCCATTGTAGTAAACCTACATGCAATTCTATAAAACAACACTTTTGAAATTTGAATATTATTCCATTCAGTAGGATCTTCTATATAAAAAGGATTAATGGATGAAAGTTTTTGCCTCATTTTTTGGGTGAAGCTCACAACATATGCCGGCTCAACTACCGTTTGTTCTAGCTGATAAATACTCGATTCGATGATTTTGTTGATTTCTTTTTCTGTTTTTGCGTGGCGCAATTGATCGATCAATACTTCTTCCGATAGGGTAATATGGTTGAGCATGTTCTTGTTTTGTATAAAGCTAGACCTTTCAATATTACCTTAATGTTAAGTTTTGATATGCTTAATTTTTGCATAATGTTATAAATCATCGAATTTCATATATAAATAATAATAATTTAACATTAACTAATTAATTTAGTGCAATAAAATTTGAAATAAATGGTTGAAAAATTAGTTGAAATCTATGGTTTATTGCCTCATCCCGAGGGTGGATTTTATAAAGAGAATTATGTAGCTGCAGAGCTAATTCCACATGCTGCTTTGCCTTCACACTTTACTGGAGATCGAAGCTTTTCAACGGCTATTTATTTTTTATTAACGCAAGGAAATTTTTCGGCTTTTCACAGAATTAAAAGCGATGAGTGCTGGCATTTTTATGAAGGTGATTCTTTGTTGGTGCATGTGATTAAAACAGATGGAAATTATGAATTGCTTAAATTAGGATCGAATGCATCTGATGGCGAAGTATATCAGGCAATTGTTCCTGCTGGTGCATGGTTTGCATCTGAATCACTTGGAGCTTATTCGTTTGTAGGTTGTACAGTTGCGCCTGGTTTTGATTTTTCAGATTTTGAATTGGCAGATAAAAATGTGTTGTTGAATCTTTACCCGAAACATCATGCTTTGATTGAAAGATTAAGCAGATAATTATTTCGAATAATAATGAATCAATAAATAACCAATAACTGATAACAAAACGATGGCAAGCACTGCAATGATTAACCATTGCTGGTCTTTAATGCCTCGACGCTTTTTTATTTTTTCTTTTTTATTAGTGGCTTTTTTGAGTTGTTGATTCAATTGCTCTTTTAATTGTAATATTTTTTTATTTTCTCCAATCGCTTGCAATCCTTCAATGGCATCATCTACAAAAGCGGAGTCAGCCATATGTGCTTCGATGGCATGCATTTCGGAATCAGTAGCTTTTCCTTCTAAATATTTTAAAAGGTCATGCTCATTCATCTCTTCGCTATTAGATAATATATTTTTTAAATCGCTCATTGCAATGGTTGCTTTTTAACCATCAATAGTTTTAAATTTCTTTTTCCGTTTTGGATATGACTCTTCACTTGTAAAATACTCATACCAGTTACATCGCTAATGGCTTGATAGCTTTGTTTCTGTAAGTAGAATAAAGTTATACAAGTTTGTTGTTCTTTGTTTAATTCGGTAATACAAGTTTCTAATAGGGTTAAATTAACTTCCTTCAATTGATGATCTTGCCAATCACTAGCTTCCTCTACTAAAGGTGCATTATCTGCTAAAGGAAGACTTGTCTTTTGGTCCCTCAATTGCATCAGGCAATGGTTACAGGCCACTTTGTACAACCAGCTTTTTGGGTATTGAATTGGGTATTTACCCATTTCATTCAAGGCTTTTAAGAATACTTGTTGTACTGCATCTTTTGCTGCTTCTTCCTGCTTTAAATACTTCATGCAAACCCCAAGTAATAACAAAGTATATCGCTCCAATAAAATACCCAACCACTCTTTATTTTGATCGTTTTGATAACGTTCAATTAATTGGTTGTCGGTAATATGTTGAAATTGGTTCCTGCTCACAAGTTAAAATAAGCATTTTGTCTTAGATGCAAAGCAGGTAAATTTCCATAACTTACAGTAAATTTTTTGAATGGCATATATGATGGTATTGGTTGCAGTTGCCCCTTTAAGGGCTGAATCTGCACACAGGTCTGAAATGGTGAGTTCATTATTATTTGGTGAAGTGGTGGAAGTGATTGATCAATCGGGTGACTTTTATCAGATCAGATGCATGTACGATCAATATGAGGGATGGTGCCAAAAAACGCAATTATGGGCAATAAGCAATGACATAGTTGTTAATCAATCCAAAGACATAGCTGCCGAATTTTCCAATTTACTTGACGTGAATGGAACAGATATGCAAATTCCGATTGGCGCATCCCTGGGTTTATTTCAGGATAAAAAATTGACCATCGGAAAATTTAATTTTACCTATAAAGGTGCAATTGCAAAACCCAATCCAACACTATTTACTGCAGATTATATCAAGCATATTGCCATGATGTATTTACATGCGCCTTATTTATGGGGTGGTCGTTCTGTTTTTGGAATTGATTGCAGTGGCTTTGCGCAACAGGTATTTCGCTTCTTTGCTAAAACTTTACCCAGAGATGCCTACCAACAAGCGGTGTTAGGGGAAGTGGTTGGATTTTTACAAGAAGCCCAATGTGGCGATTTGGCTTTTTTTGACAATGCCGAAGGCCGAATTACCCATGTAGGGATCATGCTCGATTCGCAAACCATTATTCATGCATCAGGCAGAGTAAGAATTGACGCAATAGATAATGTAGGTATTATTAGTTCAGATACCGGAGAGCGTACCCATCAACTGCGCATCGTTAAACGTTACTAGTTCAGGTAAAAGCATATTAAACAAAAATCCCCCTTGCGAGCAAGAGGGATTTTTTATATAAAGTTGTAGAAAATTGAATTACATGATGTCCATGGCTTTGGCAAAATAGGTAACTGTACCAGGCAATGCCAACCAGAAAAATTCGCGATAAACCACCAATAAAGTGATCATAATAGCTAACCAGAAAAAGCACAAAGCCCAATATTTTGCTGACGATTGTTTTGCTTCCATGAATTTATTTTTTGCAAATATAAGGTGGCTACATCAATCTACCATTGATTGAGCCTTGGTTTGTTGAATTTTTGTGGATTCAGTGGGTTTGGAGGCCCCCGTCTTTTCGAAAAACAGCATTTTAATAGCAATAAGCATCAAAATCACCGCAAATACCTTTTTCATTTTTTCGTCACTTAAGGTAAGTGCCAGCTTGCTTCCAAAAAAGCCGCCAGCTACAAACGCTACAGCTACAATTAGTATATAATTGATATTGATATATCCTTGTTTATAATATTGTAAAACGGCTAGTATACCCACAGGCAACAATAAAATTCCCAGTGAAGTTCCCTGGGCTGCTTTTTGAGTAAAACCTAAAAACAATACCAGTGCTGGAACTATAATCACCCCGCCGCCAATACCAATCAGCCCACTCAAAAATCCTGCAATCAGCCCAACTGCAATAAGTAAAACAATCGTAGTAAATGTCATGCTATTATTTTAGGAAAGTAGTTTTGTAAAATTCAATCGCTTCTTCAATAATGGCTAAAGCTTTTGCTTTATCACCAAAATCTTCTACTACCACTGTTTTATTTTCTAACTTTTTATACTCTTCAAAGAAATGCCTCAATTCATCAAAAAAATGTTTGGGTAATTCTTCAATATTATTATAATGGTTTACACCTGGATCGTTAGCCGCCACTGCAATGATTTTATCATCCGGATCTCCCTGATCTACCATTTGCATTACCCCAATTACTTTGGCATCCATAATGGTTAATGGTTGAACTGGTAAAGAAGTAATTACCAATATATCTAAAGGATCTTTATCGCCTCCATAAGTGCGAGGAATAAACCCATAATTAATAGGGTAGTAGAATGAAGAGAAAATCACTCGGTCTAATTTTAATAGACCTGTTGGTTTATCAATTTCGTATTTACAACGAGAGCCCTGCGGAATTTCAATAATAGCATTAACTACTCTTGGTGCATGATCTCCGTAAGATACACCATGCCAGGGATGAACAACTGTTTGTGGTTCCATATGAGTGATTTTATTTGGTAAGCCAATAGCCAATGGCTACAGCGATAAGACTTAAAATTAGTGTACCTCCGGCATAAACGCAAAAATGTGTATATCGTTCTTGATTTAGTAATTGCAAATTCTCCCAGGCAAAAGCAGAAAATGTAGTAAATCCGCCGCAGATGCCTGTTGCTAAAAACAATCTCCAATGATCTGCATTCACTTGTTTGGCAGACCATCCCATGATGATGCCAATCAATAGCGAACCCATCATATTCACCAGCAAAGTAGCATAAGGAAATTGGGTAGGTTTAATTCCAATGGCTGCTAGATATCTCAATATAGATCCAATCATTCCTCCCAAACCCACTAATGCAATTTGTTTCATACCATTATTGGTTAAAGGTTTTTTTGTAATCAACCAACCAATTGGCTTCTCTTTTGATGATGTATAATTGTTTGCTGGCAGTATCTGAGCTAAGGCTATAGTTTAATGTTACCGTTGAATCATTTGGTTCTTGAACAGATCGAATATTAATGGAAGAGCTTCTTAGTTCCTGCCTTCCTTCTTTGTCTTTTTCTCTATAACTGGCTTCTGTTGTTTTTAATAATTGCTCATTAGTGGCATCAGCCAATAAATAAAAATGGGCTTTGATAAAATCACCTTTTAAACAACCATCTATAAATTCTCTCCCTGCATCCAATCCGTTTTCTGCAGGTAATAAAGATTGTTGCTTGCTATTACAGGCAAATAAAAATACTATCAATCCAAAAAAAACAAAATGCTTTCGATTCATCATGCTAAGTTAATCATTTAGAATGGTAAGTAATAGGGGGTGAGTAATGCGCGAAATTCGGGACTGTATTCCTTGTTGATTTTGATCGTAATCGAATTCGTTTTTATTGTTGCCTGTGCTCTGCTTAGCAATAACATTGTTCTGAATGGCGGATGTTTTTCTGTTTGATGAACATCAGTAGATTCTTGTACATAAAAACCTTCCTTTTCGGCCATTGCAACAAAGGAGGCTTTTCTTTCAAAGGGCAGTAAAACGGCAAAATATCCTTTTGGGGTTAGTAATTGTTTGACTGAAGCAATCAGTTCTTTTAATGTAAGTGCTTCGCTATGATGCGCCAGATTTTTATTGCTATTGGGGCTTTTTAAATCCTGTTCATAGAATGGAGGGTTGCTAATGATAAAATCATACAAGGGTTTATTTTTTTTGAAGGCTTGAAGGGCAAGAGGTACAACATTGATTCGATCTTTCCATGGGGATGCTTTGCAATTAGCTGCAGCTTGTGTTGCAGCACCAGTCTCCATTTCAATTGCATCAATTTGCGCCGAACAAGCCTGGGCCAACATTAAACTCAAGAGCCCTGTTCCTGCACCAATATCCAATATGCTTGTAGGAGCAATTTCAAATGCATTGATAATTGAAGCTGTCCAAGCTCCAAACAAACAGGCATCTGTACACACTTTCATGGCGCACTGATTCTGCTCCACTCTAAACTCTTTGAATTCAAAATAATGGTTCGGCATTCATTATTGATTAATGCCTTCTAAAGCAAATAAGAATGCATAATTCATTGCAATGTCTTTCAAATAATCAAATCTGCCGGAAGCGCCTCCATGCCCGAAATCCATATTGGTATGCAACAATAAAATATTCTTGTCTTTTTTGGTGGCCCTTAATCGGGCAACCCATTTTGCTGGTTCAAAATATTGTACCTGACTATCATGCAATCCAGTTGTTACCAATAAATTCGGATAATTTTTTGCTTCTACATTTTCATAAGGAGAATAACTCTTCATGTATGCATAAGCTTCTTTATTATTTGGGTTACCCCACTCATCGTATTCATTGGTAGTTAATGGAATACTTTCATCGAGCATGGTATTCACCACATCAACAAATGGCACTTGCGCAATTGCACCATGCCATAAATTCGGCGCCATATTTACAACAGCTCCCATGAGTAATCCTCCGGCACTTCCACCTTGTGCATACAAATGTTCTGATGAAGTATAACCCTGGCTGACTAAATATTTACCACAATCTATAAAGTCGGTAAACGTATTTTTCTTTTTCATCAGTTTACCATCCTCGTACCACTGGCGACCAAGATCTTCACCGCCTCTGATATGTGCAATCGCAAATGCAAAACCACGATCGAGCAAACTCAATCTGGTACCACTAAAGCTCGCATCCATGCTAATGCCATAAGATCCATATGCATATAAGAGTAGGGGAGCAGTTCCATTTTTTTCAAATCCTTTTTTATAAACAATGGAGATAGGAATTTTAGTTCCATCAATTGCTGTTGCATTCAATCGTTCAGTAACATATTGTTTAGCATCATAACCTCCCAATACTTCCTGCTGCTTCATGAGTTTTTTGTCTTTGCTCACTAAATTATAATCATAGACCGAAGCGGGTGTTGTAAGGGAAGTATAACTATATCGAAGGGTGCTGCTATTATATTCCGGGTTTGAATTAAATGAAGCAGTATAAGCCGCTTCGCCAAAATCGATATAATGTTCTTCATTACTATTGAGTTTGCGAACCCTCAATTTAACCAAACCATCTTTTCTTTCATTCACTACAATAAACTGATTGAATTCTTCTACACCTTGTATTAAAACATCTTTTCGATGTGGAATTAATTCCTTCCAGCTACTCATAGAAGTATTATCCAGCGGGCATTCCATCAACCTGAAATTCAATGCATCTAAATTGGTACGTATTAAAAATTTATCTTCCAACGCCACTACATCGTACAACACATTTTTAATTCTTGGTTGAAATACTTTGAAAGATGCACTGGGTGTATTGGCATCAATCATTCTCCATTCAGAAGAAAGGGTTGCTTGTGAAACGATATAAATATATTTTCCGTTTTTGGTTTTACTTACACCGATATAATTGCTCTTATCTGTTTCTTCATACACTGTAATATCAGTACTTGCACCAATGGTATGTTTCTTTATTTTTTCTGATAATAAAGACACCGGATTATTGGAAGTATAAAAAATGGTTTGATTATCATTAGCCCAGGTAGGGTCTCCGCCTGTTCCAGCAATAGCATCTTTATAAATTTCTCCTGTTGTTAAATTCTTGATATGGATGGTGTATTGTCTTCTGGAAACCTCATCCACTCCATATGCCAACAATTGATTGTTTTCGCTGATGGAAAATCCTGAAACACTATAATAGGCTTTTCCCTTCGCCATTTCATCTACATCCAGCAAGATTTCTTCGGGTGCGGTTAAACTTCCTTTTTTTCTGCAATATTTATAATATTGTTTTCCTTCATCGGTTCTGGAATAATAATAATATCCATTTTTAAAAACAGGCACACTCTCGTCCTTCTCTTTGATCCTTGCCTTCATTTCGGTAAACAACTTGGCTTGAAAATCTTTAGTACCACTGAGCATTGAATCGGTGTACTTATTTTCGGCAGTTAAATAGTCTACTACTTTGGTACTGTCTGGCCCTTTTTTAAAGAAATCGATCATCCAATAATAATTGTCGATTACAGTATCGCCATGTATAGTTCTTGTATGCGGTTTGATCGTTGCGATGGGTGATTTTAAATCAGGCCACTGATAGGCTTCGTTTTTCATTTTTTTAGCGTTATTACATGCGATTAAGCTTGTCATTACAAGTAGAAGTATTGAAAGTTTGCGCATTTTGTTTAATTTAATGGTCAAGGTATTACAAAAACGGGGTTTTTATATTGATTTAAGAAGAAAATAAACTAAAAGACGGATGCTGGTTTTTTGGAAGAAAAATAAGACAACGGTAATGTATGGAATTGCATTGGCCTGCTTACTTTTCCTATTAAAATGGATGGAATTGAAATGGATGGTGTATAGTCATTCTATGGATATTTATATAGGTGCAATCTCCATCTTATTTACATTTCTCGGAATCTGGTTGGCTAAACAACTAACGAAACCGAAAACCAATACCATCATAGTGGAAAAATGGTTAAACCCAATACCGGTTGAAAATGGGTTAATCAATGAAACTGCTATAGTAAACCTGGGAATCAGTACCAGAGAAATGGAAGTGCTTAACTTAATGGCGAAGGGAATGAGCAATGCTGAAATTGCAGGGATTTTGTTTTTATCCATTCCAACCATTAAAACCCATATTGCTAATTTGTTTTTTAAATTAGAGGTGAAGAGAAGGACCCAGGCAATTGAAAAAGCAAAAAGGTTGCAACTGATACCATAATCCTTACTACTTTGGTATGATTTACAGATCCGTTCATTAAATTCATACTTTAGTATGAATGGATTTTTATGTTATTCATGCAATTTTGATTAAAATAAAAATAAACACCATGATGAAAAAAATTATCTGGACCTATGGCTTAATTGCAGGAGCAGTTACCATGGTTAGCATTACTATCGCAACCGTATTTCATGACCAGATTGGTTTCGACAAAGGGGCTTATGTTGGTTATTCAATGATGCTATTGGCATTCTCCATGATTTTTGTAGGCATAAAAAATTATCGGGACAATCACAACCAGGGAGTTGTCGGTTTTGGTACTGCTTTTAAAATGGGCTTATTGATCACATTAATTGCATCTACTATTTATGTGCTTACCTGGTTGGTAGTCTATTATAATTTCATGCCCGATTTCATGGAAAAATATGCTGATTATGAAATCAATAAATTAAAAGCAGCTGGTGCATCTACAGCAGAAATATTGAAACATACAAAAGAGATGGCTGATTTTTCGCTTATGTACAAAAACCCTTTTGTAAATGCTGGAATGACTTATATGGAAATTCTTCCGGTAGGATTATTAGTAAGTTTAATTTGTGCGCTCATATTAAAAAGAAAAACCGCAGCATAATAAGTTCGGTTAATCCGTCATTAACCTTAATTATAGTAAATAAAAAAACCTTGAATCTTTCGTTTCAAGGTTTTTTATTTTATAAAATGCGCTAATTATTTTTCAGCTACCAAACTAGCTACTAAATATTCCTGATTCAATCGGGCAATATTGCTGATAGAAATTTCTTTAGGGCAGGTTGCTTCACAAGCACCTGTATTTGTACAAGCTCCAAATCCTTCCTTATCCATTTGCGCCACCATGTTTAATACGCGAGAATGACGTTCTGGTTCTCCCTGTGGTAATAAAGCCAGATGAGAAACCTTGGCACTTAAGAACAACATAGCAGAACTGTTTTTACAAGCTGCCACACATGCGCCACAACCAATACACATAGCCGCAGCAAATGATGCATCTGCTTTGTCTTTATTGATTGGCAATGAATTTCCATCAACTGCATTACCAGTGTTTACACTCACATATCCACCAGCCTGAACAATTCTGTCGAATGCAGAACGGTCTACCATCAAATCTTTAATTACCGGAAAAGCAGCTGCTCTCCATGGTTCTACTACAACCGTGTCGCCATCATTAAAAGCACGCATATGTAATTGACAAGTTGTATTTGCCTGCCATGGTCCATGTGGTTTTCCATTAATGTACATAGAGCACATTCCACAAATTCCTTCTCTGCAATCATGGTCAAAAGCAATAGGCTCTTTACCTTCTACAATCAAGTCTTCATTTAACACATCTATCATTTCTAAGAAAGACATTTCAGTTGAAATATCTTTTACAGGATATGATTCGAATTGACCTTTTGCTTGGCTATTTTTTTGTCTCCAAACTTTAACAGTGAGATTCAAATTGTTGTGTTCCATTATTTAAAATTTGTCAGTTAGAATTTGCTATTGATTTATTTGTATGAACGCTGTGAAGGTTTTACCACATCATATACCAATGGTTCTTTGTGTAAGTTCCATTCATGTTCTGCTTTGTATTCCCAGGCAGCTACATACATATAATTGGCATCATCACGCAACGCTTCTCCATCTGGTGTTTGATACTCTTCTCTGAAATGCCCACCGCAACTTTCATTTCTGTTCAATGCATCAACACACATCAATTCTCCCAGCTCAATAAAATCAGCTACACGATTGGCTTTGTCTAATTCAGGATTCATTTCATTGATAGAACCAGGAATTCTTACATCAGACCAGAACTCTTTTTTCAAAGCTTGTACTTCTCTAATGGCTTGTTCCAGACCTTCTTTGTTACGCGCCATTCCACATTTGTCCCAAATAATTTTTCCTAAACGCTTATGAAAACTTTCAACCGTTTGTGTTCCTTTAATATTCATCAATAAATTGATGCGATCTGTCACTGCTTTTTCAGCTGCTTCAAATGCTGGATGAGTTGTTTCTACTGCTTTGCTATATATTTCATCTGCTAAAGAATTACCTAAAGTGTAAGGAATTACAAAATAGCCATCCGCCAATCCTTGCATCAATGCAGATGCGCCTAAACGGTTTGCACCATGATCGCTAAAATTAGCTTCACCCAATGCATACAATCCTGGAACGGTGGTTTGTAATTCGTAATCCACCCATAATCCACCCATGGTATAGTGAACAGCAGGGTAGATGCGCATAGGCACTTCATATGGATTCTCACCAGTGATCTTATTGTACATATCAAAAAGATTACCGTATTTCTCTTTCACCACTTGCTTACCCATTGAAATAATTTCATCCATTGCTACATCGGTTCTTCCTGCTTTACCGGCTTCGATCTTGCCATACCGAACAATCGCATCAGCATAATCTAAATACACCGCTTGCTTACTGGTTCCTACACCAAATCCTGCATCACATCTTTCTTTAGCAGCTCTCGAAGCAACATCACGTGGTACGAGGTTACCAAATGCAGGGTATCTTCTCTCTAAAAAATAATCTCTTTCTTCTTCTGGAATATCAACTGCTTTTCTTGTTTCATTTAATTTGGCAGGAACCCAAATTCTTCCATCATTTCTCAACGACTCCGACATCAAGGTTAATTTACTTTGATGATCTCCGCTCACTGGAATACAGGTAGGATGAATCTGTGTGAAACATGGATTGGCAAATGTGGCTCCTTGCTTATGTGCTTTCCAGGCAGCTGTTACATTACTACCCATTGCATTGGTAGATAAATAAAACACATTTCCGTATCCACCAGTACACAATAATACTGCATGTCCGAAATGTCTTTCTAGATTTCCTTTTACTAGATCACGTGCAATAATGCCTCTTGCTTTTCCATCGATCTTTACTACTTCTAACATTTCATGACGGGTATACATGGTTACATTACCCAATGCCACTTGACGTTCTAAAGCCTGATATGCACCTATCAATAATTGCTGACCCGTTTGACCGGCAGCATAAAATGTTCTTTGTACCTGGGTTCCACCAAATGAACGGTTGCTCAATAATCCACCATATTCGCGTGCAAAAGGAACTCCTTGTGCAACACACTGGTCAATGATATTTCCACTCACTTCTGCTAAGCGATGTACATTGGCTTCGCGTGCACGATAGTCTCCACCCTTGATGGTATCATAAAATAAACGGAAAACACTATCACCATCATTCTGGTAATTTTTTGCTGCATTGATTCCACCTTGTGCTGCAATTGAATGCGCTCTGCGTGGAGAATCCTGAAAGCAAAATGCTTTTACTTTATAACCCAATTCGCCCAATGATGCTGCTGCAGAAGCACCAGCCAAACCAGTTCCCACTACAATTACTTCCAGCTTTCTTTTATTTGCCGGGTTAACCAATTTGCAGTGTCCCTTATAGTCGGTCCATTTATTGTCTAATGGCCCTGAAGGAATTTTAGCATCTAACATAGATCCAGTGATTTATGATGATTAGAATATACTTGAATAATTAACAGATCCAACCCATAATGAAACTTACAGGCATTAAAATAAATAAGGCAGCAATAATGATGGCGTAACCATATCCAATACTAATGAGCATGAGATTGTAACGCTTATTATGAACACCCAATGTTTTGAAAGCACTTTGAAATCCATGCGCCAAATGATAGGCCAATGAAATACATCCCAATGCATACACCACCACTATCCACCACTCTGTAAAAGTTGCTTTCATCAAACCAAACATATTGTGCATTTCAACACCATTGTATACAATAGGTTCTAATCCTCTGCCGGTGAAGCGAGCAGATGTCCAAAAATGATACAAATGCAAAATCAGGAAAATCAAAATAAGCGTTCCTAAAAGCCCCATGCTTCTACTATACCATT
Organism: Sediminibacterium sp.; assembly: GCA_040403975.1. GTDB lineage: Bacteria > Bacteroidota > Bacteroidia > Chitinophagales > Chitinophagaceae > Sediminibacterium. The sequence continues at coordinate 263,484 of JBBAJS010000003.1, read as the reverse complement.
TGCTACCATCTTTATACGTTACCGCATAACCTACTGATCGCTTTTTTTGGTTTTCAAACGTAAGCAAGTAACCTTGGGCAATATGCAGAATGATTCCTGCAAATAATCCAATTTCCATGATTCTGATCAATACAGTAGAGCCCATAAAATGGGCTGCTTTGTTAAACATTTCTCCATTTTCATCAGGATTTACCAGATCGGCAAAAATGCATGCATTGATTCCTGCATGAACAATTAAAAATAAAACGAGTGAAATACCGGTTAAGCCCATTACTAGCTTTTTTCCAACCGATGATGTAAAGACTTGTTTCCAGGTCATAAAGCAAGATTGTTTAGTTAAATCTGCGCAAAAATACTACTAGAATAGATGCTATTTAGTAAAATTTTAAATTTCAGCAAGTTTCTAACCAATTAATGTTGAATTTGTTGGGAAACTGTCCGATTTTTGGTTACCTGTTCAATTTCTTGCTATCCTTTATTGATATGGGTTGAACATGGCTTTTAACCGCTTACATAATTTAAACGTGGGAGTTCATAGTTGCGTGCTACATTTGGGTTATGGTTAAATTGCTCAGTATTTTATGGAATAGTTTCCGAATGGCGTTGCAGGAACTGAAAGTAAATAAACTACGAACCTTTCTTTCTTTATTTGGAATTACCATTGGTATATTCTGTATCATCGGTGTATTAGCAACAGTTGATAGTTTAGAGCGAAAAGTACAAACCGATTTAAAATCTTTGGGATCTAATACTATTTATATTGATAAATGGAACTATGGTGGTGGTCAGGATTACCCTTGGTGGAAATATGTGAAGCGTCCGGCTATGAAGTATGAAGAGATGAAGATCATTAAAGCGAAATGCGATCTTGCAGCCTATGCCGCTTTTTTCACAAGTGCAAGAGTAAATTTAAACTATTCCGACAATATCATTAATAATACACCCATGTATGGGGTATCTAACGAATTCAGTAATATTCAATCTATTGAAGTAGGATCTGGCCGTTATTTGAATGAGTCAGATTTTACCAGAGGTGCTACAGTAGGTGTTATTGGAACCTCTTTGGCAGAAGATTTATTTGGAGTAGCTGAAAGAGCGGTGGGTAAAGAAGTGGCTTATGGTGGTAGAAAATTATTTGTAGCAGGTATTATTAAAAAACAGGGGCAAAGTTTTGTTGGCGGATTTGATTATGATCATTGCATTATTGTTCCTTATAGATATTTTGCTGGTGTATTTAACCCAGACAATAGCAATCCATATATAATGGTACAGGGCAAACCCAAAATTGCATCAGCTGCATTAGCCCAGGAATTAAATGGTGTGATGAGACAGCTTAGAAAATTAAGCCCAACACAGGAAGACAATTTCTCTTGTAATGATGTGGCTCAGTTTAGTGAGCAGATTAATGGATTCTTTGGACAAGTAAGTGCAGGTGGATGGGCCATTGCAGGATTGAGTTTGATTGTGGGTGCATTTGGTGTTGCCAATATCATGTTTGTAACCGTGAGAGAAAGAACCAGTCAAATAGGATTGAAAAAAGCCATCGGAGCCAAGCGTAGCACGATACTTACAGAGTTTTTATTGGAGAGTGCATTCTTATGTATCATCGGTGGATTGATCGGACTGGCATTGGTATGGATTTTATCTGTAGCACTAAGTGCGGCATTGCCTTTCCCTATTTTTATTGCACCCAATATTGTTGGTCTGGCATTGAGTATTTGTATTGTTTTAGGCATTCTTGCCGGAATTATTCCCGCATCAATTGCTGCTAAAATGGATCCAGTAGTAGCCATCAGAACAAAATAGACCTTCAATTGACTATTTTTGCGCTATGGGCATTACTATACTGGCAATCGAATCTTCTTGCGACGAAACAGCCTGTGCTATTTCAGTGGATGGAAAAATGATGAGTAATATCATTGCTGGTCAGGCCGTTCATGAAAAATATGGGGGTGTAGTTCCAGAATTAGCCAGCAGGGGGCATATGCAGAACATTGTTCCTGTTGTAGACCAAGCCATCAAAGAAGCTTTTGGAGTGAAGGAAGAAAAGATTCCAAGTTCCATTCTCGAAAAAATAGATGCCATTGCATTTACACAAGCCCCGGGATTAATTGGTTGTTTACTGGTTGGTGCACAATTTGCAAAATCATTATCTGTTGCTTTGAACAAACCCCTGATTGCAGTACACCATATGCAAGCCCATGTGTTGGCCAATTTAATTCCTGAAAATCGTCCATCCTTTCCTTTTTTATGTTTAACAGTGAGTGGTGGTCATACGCAAATTGTGTTGGCTAGATCTTCACTCGATCTGAAAGTGCTTGGTCAATCCATCGATGATGCAGCTGGAGAAGCTTTCGATAAAACTGCCAAGCTTTTAGGACTTCCATATCCTGGTGGCCCTTTAATAGATAAATACGCCGCTTTAGGGGATCCGTTGAAATTCAAATTTGCAGAACCTCAGATACCAGCCCTTAATTTTTCTTTCAGCGGTTTAAAAACTTCTGTGCTCTATTTTTTACAAAAACAAAGTCCTTCATTTATTGAAGAAAATTTGAATGATTTGTGCGCATCTGTTCAATATACCATTGTTCAAATCTTATTGAAAAAATTAAAAAAAGCAGTGCAAGAAACTGGAGTAAAACAAGTTTGTATTGCTGGAGGAGTGAGTGCCAATAGTGGATTGCGTAAAGGACTTGCCGATTTAGGGGAGAAGCATGGTTGGAAAACATTTATTCCAGCTTTTGAATACTGCACCGATAATGCCGCCATGATTGCGATTACTGCTCATTATAAATACCTGGCTTCCGATTTTGCAGAATTAGATATCAATCCTTCCGCTAGGGCGGAGTGGAGTTGATAGTTATTGGTTGATTTGGAGCGCAGCCCCGTTTTTTGTACTTTTGCGCCCTTAAAAACAGCGTATTCTATGATCAGTGCAAGAAATATTACCCTCGCCTACGGAAAAAGGGTGTTGTTCGACGAAGTAAACATCAATTTTATCAAGGGCAACTGTTATGGGGTAATTGGAGCGAACGGGGCAGGAAAATCTACTTTTTTAAAGATCCTAAGCGGTGAAATTGAACCTAATAAAGGAATGGTAGAAATTTCCAAGGGTGAGCGCTTGTCTTTTTTGAAACAAAATCAGTTTGAATTTGATGAATGCACTGTTTTAAACACCGTGTTGATGGGGCATAAGCGCTTATGGGATGTGATGCATGAAAAAGATGCCCTTTATGCAAAAGAAGATTTTTCGGAAGAAGATGGAATGAAAGCTGGTGAATTAGAAGCTGAATTTGGAGAAATGGGAGGCTATGAAGCAGAAAGTAATGCGGCCAGTTTTTTAAATAGTTTGGGTGTACACGACGAAATGCACCAAAGCCTGATGAGTGAAATTCCGAGTAATTTCAAAGTAAGGGTTTTATTGGCTCAGGCATTATTTGGAAACCCCGATATCCTTTTATTGGATGAACCTACCAACGGTCTGGACATTGAAACCATCGGCTGGTTAGAAAACTTTTTAGCAGATTACGAGAACACTGTATTAGTTGTAAGCCATGATCGTCACTTCTTAGATACTGTATGTACGCATGTTGCAGACGTTGATCGTTCTAAAATAAAAGTATTTACAGGTAACTATACTTTCTGGTATGAGAGTAGTCAATTGATGAGTCGCCAGATCAATGACAAAAACAAAAAGAATGAAGATAAGCGTCAGGCCTTATTGGATTTCATCGCTCGTTTCTCAGCTAATGCCTCTAAGAGCAAGCAAGCTACTTCTCGTAAGAAAGCTTTGGAGAAATTAACGATTGAAGAAATTGAACCTTCCAACAGAAAATATCCAGGCATTATTTTTCAACCATTGCGTGAAGTAGGCAACCAGATCTTGAATGTAGAAAAATTATCTAAATCGGTTGATGGCAGAAAATTATTTGATCAGGTTTCTTTTAGCGCCAACAAAGGAGAGAAGATTGCTTTCTTAAGCAAGGATCCATTGGCAGTAACTACTTTCTTTGAAATTATAGCTGAAAATGCAAAAGCAGATAGCGGTAAATTCGAGTGGGGAACTACTATTACCAAAGCCTATTTGCCACAGGAAAACAATGAATTTTTTACCGAAGGTCTTACCCTGATGGAATGGTTAAGACAATTCGTTCCGCCACATGTTACTGATGCAGATGAACCTTTCTTAAGAGGGTTCTTAGGTAAAATGTTATTTAGTGGAGATGATATTTTGAAGAAGACCAATGTACTCAGCGGAGGAGAAAAAGTGCGTTGTATGGTAAGCCGTATGATGTTACAAAATCCGAATGTGGTGATCTTAGATCAACCTACCAATCACTTAGATCTGGAAAGTATTCAAAGTTTCAATGAAGGTTGTCAAACTTTTCCTGGAATCGTATTCATTACATCTCATGACCACACATTTATGCAAACAGTGGCCAATAGAATCATTGAAATAACTCCTAAAGGAATTATTGATCGATTGATGACATTCGATGAATACATGGAAGATCCTAGAGTAAAAGAGTTGCGCGCTGAAATGTACAGTTAAGGTTTTTGTAGTAACTTTCTGTCTCAATTGATTGTCGCTATGTTTCAAATGAAACTGATCTGTTTCCTTATTTGTTTTGCAACAACAAGTATGGCGCAATCTTCTTTCATCAAGAAGCAGATGAGTTATCCGCGTGTGGCAACTGCGTACAAATCAAAAAAAAATCAATTAAAACAACAGTGTCTGGCATTGGGCATTCAATGGCCCATACAACAATTGTATCTGCGTAGTTTTAAATACGATAGCCAATTAGAAGTTTGGGCAAGGAATAATAGCAATGAACCATTTGTTTTATTCAAAACCTATAAAGTATGTGCGCTCTCAGGTTCCTTGGGTCCTAAAAGGGTGGAAGGAGATTATCAGGTACCGGAAGGAATTTATTATATCAATGAATTCAATCCTAAAAGTCAATTTCATTTATCATTGGGTATCAATTATCCGAACGCTTCAGACAAAATTAAAAGTGGTTTTCAAAACCCGGGGAATGAAATTTATATTCATGGAACATGCACTACTGTTGGGTGTATACCCATACAAAATCAACAAATGGAAGAACTGTATATATTGGCCGCTTTAGCCAATGAAGCCGGACAATCATTTATTCCTGTACATATTTTCCCCATCAGATTTAACAATGCTAAAAGTAAATCAGTACTACAAAAAATTACAGACGAAGACGAGCAGTATAAAGAATTGACCCTTCAGTTACAAACAGTGTTCGATTATTTCGATGCAAATAAAAAGCTCCCGTTCATTACGGTAAACAATAAGGGCGACTATGCAATGTTCCCATTAAACAACCAATGATGTGCCAATCAATAATTTAGCTATACAATAATTGAATGGTTTCGCTTGTTTGTTGCCTCAGTATAACGTTTTTGTTTTCGATGAACCTTTCAACAATAACTGGAGTGTAATGTCGGATGGTTAATAATTGACAATTTTTTTCTACTTGCACATCAAAAAACACACTTGCCTCCTGAGCCAATAAATCAATTTTTGTTGAATGATCATCTAAACAAACCTGTAAACTAACAGCACCAGTTTGAATGAGATTGGGTTTGATTTTTAGCTTGCCAAAAAGCTGATAAAGTGCACTCATTGGTTCTTCTCCCATAAAAGAAAAATCCTGCGTTGATAAATGCATTAACACTTGTTGTGCTTTCACCACAATAATCGGAGGTAAGTCTTTTTTACTTTTGCTATGTATTATGGTGCCAGGCAAACTTGGGTCTAAAAAACATTTTACCAATAAGGGGATATGTTTATTTTGAAGTGGCTTGATGGTTTTCGGATGAATTACTTGTGCTCCATAAAACGCCATTTCAATCACTTCGTTATAACTCAATTCACTCATTAAGCTTGCTTCGGGAAATGCTTTTGGGTCGGCACTCATAACACCTTCTACATCTTTCCAGATGGTCACATTTTTGGCTGCTAATATATTCGCAAAAACTGCTGCTGAATAATCACTTCCTTCTCTACCTAATGTAGTACTTTCATTATCATATGTCGCACCAATAAATCCTTGAGTAATGGTTATTGGATCTTGAATAGCTGTTTTTATTTTTTCCGAACTGAACTCCCAATCAATGGCTGCATCTCTAAAATTATTATCGGTTCTGATCAGATCTCTTACATCTAACCAGTTGTTGCTGATGCCGATTTCTGTAAAAAAATGACTGATGATGGATGTGCTCATTAATTCTCCTGAACAAACAATTTGATCGTAATAATAATCATATGACCTCACTGGTTTGTCGTGTAATAACCATTCTACTTCAGTAAAAAAATCATTCAATTGTAAATAACATTGATTGTAATGCGTAACCAATAAATATTTAGCAGTACTGAGATGCTGTTGTTTTACAATTTCAAATAATTGCAACGCATTTTCTTTTTGTCCATCAAAAAAAGCATTCACTACTTTTTCTAAACCATTGGTGGTTTTGCCCATTGCAGAAATGATGATCACCAATGGTTCTTGGCTATTGGCTTTAACGATCTCACTCACCTGTTTGATCCTGTCAATACTATTGACGCTGGCACCCCCAAACTTAAAAATTTGCATACTTTTTTACCGGTTGAATAATTTTCCGGCGTTTGCAAATATACGGAGCGTAAACTGCCCAAAAAATCGCCTTCATTTCAGACTTGCATCTTATCTTTATGTAAACGAGCTTAAATATGAATGTTAATAGAAAAGTACTCACTTTAGATGAATTCACCCTTCAACAGTTAAGACAGTTTCCAACCGCCACAGGAGAACTAAGCCGCTTGTTGAGAGACCTGGCTTTAGCAGCAAAAAGAGTAAATGTTGAAGTGAATAAAGCCGGTTTAGTGGATATTTTAGGAGATATCGGAAGTGTAAATGTTCAAGGAGAAGATGTAAAAAAGCTGGACATTTTTGCTAATAATCAATTTTTAGGGGTTTTGCAACATGGAATCAGTTGTGCAGGGGTTGGAAGTGAAGAATTAGATGATTATGTGGTTTTTGATGATGAGCTCAGTAACAACAGTAAATACATTGTTCATATGGATCCCTTGGATGGGAGCGGAAATATTGATGTGAACGTATCCATCGGAACCATTTTTGGTGTATACCGCAGAGTGAGTGAATTAGGAAAGCCTTGTACCCAGGAAGATTTCTTGCAAGCAGGGAAAAATCAAGTAGCTGCAGGCTATGTGATCTATGGATCGAGTACCATGTTTGTGTATGCAACCAGAAGGGGGGTGAATGGGTTTACTTTAGATCCTTCAATTGGAGAATTCACTTTAAGTCATCCCGATATTCAATGTCCTCCATCAGGTAAATTTTATTCTGTGAATCATGGTAACTTTTTTCAGTACAACGAAGGAGTAAGAAAATACATTGATGGTTGTCAGAAAAAAACCAAAGAAACAGGCGGTCCTTATACGCAAAGATATATTGGCAGTATGGTGGCCGATGTGCACCGTAATTTAATAAAAGGTGGAATTTTTATGTATCCTGGAACAACGGATAAGCCAAATGGCAAACTACGATTATTGTACGAAGCCAATCCTTTTGCATTTATATTAGAAGTGGCTGGTGGAGCTGCAACGAGTGGAACACAAAGGATCTTAGATATCCAACCGACCAGTTTGCACCAACGGACTCCATTGTTTATAGGAAGTAAAGAAATGATGAACGAACTAGAAGAAGTATCAGGAATAAAAATTTAAGTATGAAGCAATTTTTGATGATCACTGGCTTTGCATTTATAGGAATTCTCTTAAATGCGCAACAAAAATTCAATCCAAAAGGAATGAATTACTTAATTGGGCCAAAGGTAAATAATATCATTTATCATGATAGTGTATTTAGAGGAAGTAATGAGTTTAAACATTTATTTTATAGAACAGGAGATGCTGAATTATTAAAATTATACAGTAAGCACCAGACCAATAAAATTGTTGGACAAACCTTGGGTGTTGTAGGAGTCATCAGTATATTGGTAGGAGTAAATAATTTATCTGGAGACACAAAAAGTTTAGGATGGGGAATGATTGGCGGAGGCTTACTTACTTCTATTGCAGGAGGATATTTTACTTTATCGAGTCAACGAAATTTACAAATGGCCATTGCCATTTTTAATAAACAATACAATACTGCTGCTCTTGGAATAGGAATCGGAAATCAATCTGCAGGCTTGGTCTATAAATTTTAAATCAATGAGTAAAGTAATCATAAGCGTAAAAGATCTTCATAAAAAGTACGGTGAATTCCATGCAGTGAAAGGAATTAGTTTTGAAGTGATGGAAGGAGAGATCTTTGGTCTGCTAGGTCCGAACGGGGCTGGCAAGTCTACCACATTAGAGATCATTGAAACCCTTCGACAAAAAACAAGTGGTGAAATAATTGTAGATGGATTGAATTTAGATCAGTCTCCCAATGAAATAAAAAAAATAATTGGTGTTCAATTACAAACTTCAGGGTTTTATCCCAGCTTAACACTTACCGAATTGTTGCATTTATTTGCTGGGCTCTACAACGAAGAAGTAGACCCGATGGCCTTATTAGATATGGTGAATTTGAGGGATAAAGCCAAGTCCAAATACAAAGAAATGAGTGGTGGGCAAAAACAACGTTTCTCTATTGCAACCACTTTGATCAATCATCCGAAAATTATTTTTTTGGATGAACCCACAACAGGCTTAGATCCTCAAGCGAGAAGAAATTTATGGGATTTGATCAGAGACATTCGCTCGAAGGGAACTACGATAATTATTACTACACATTATATGGATGAAGCAGAAGTCTTGTGCGATAGAGTAGCAATTATTGATAGCGGAAAGATCATTGCCCTCAATAGCCCGGATAAAATGATAGACGAATTAGTGGCCACCGGATTTGAACGACCTAAAGAAGTAAAGAAAGCTAATTTAGAAGACGTATTTATTCAATTAACTGGACATGAACTTAGGGCTGGATAAAAAGATAAAAGATAAGAGATAAAAGATAAAAGATAAAAGATAAGAGATAAAAGATAAGAGATACAATAAGGAGTTAATCTAATAACCAATAACCAATAACCAATAACCAATAACCAATAACCAATAACCAATAACTAAAATGTCCGATCCTCGATACCCAATAGGCAAATTCCAACCTCAACCATTTTCTCAAGAGCAAAAAGAAAAATGGTTATTGGATATTCATTTTCTACCGGAAGAATTAGAACGTGCAGTCAATAATTTAGATGAAGCACAATTGCATACTCCTTATAGAGATGGCGGCTGGACTTTGCATGAAGTGGTGCATCACTTAGCGGATAGTCATATGAATGCCTATTGCCGATTTAAATTAGGATTAACCGAAGACAAGCCGACTATAAAACCCTATTTAGAAAATGCTTGGACATTATTAGAAGATGTAAAACAATTGCCAATTAATGTTTCGCTTACTTTATTGCATGCATTACACCAACGCTGGTATATAGCCATTAAAGATATTTCAGATGAGCAATGGATGCGAGAAGTGCATCATCCTGAAAGTAAAAGAGACATGAGTCTTTGGTTTTTATTAGGTATGTATGCATGGCATGGCAAACATCATACTGCACATATTACTTCACTTCGTGAACAAAAAAACTGGTAATGCAATCAAAAAAATGGCGTTTAATTGAATCGGAGCAATTGGTGAAAGATAAATGGGCCGACGTAAGAAAAAATGCTTACGAAAAAGCAGATGGAAGCACCATTGAGCCATTTTATATTTATGGTTTCCCGGATTATGCAACTGCATTGGCAATTACCAGAGATGGTAAAGTAATTGTAGAAAAAGTATATCGCCCTGGCTTAGATGTGATTGCACTGGAATTGCCCGGAGGTTGTGTTGATGCTTCCGATCCAAGTTTAGAATCCGCAATGTCCAGAGAATTACTGGAAGAAACAGGTTATCGATTTGACAATATAGAATACCTGGGTTTTATTTCTCCCAATCCAACCACCAATACCAATGTAATGCGCATGTTTTTGGCAACAGGAGGTATCTATGATCCTTCAGCAGTGATTGATGCCGATGAAGAAGTAGAAGTTCAATTACTGGAATGGGACGAATTCATTGATCTATTTAAAAAACAGGCTTTTGTTCAATCGATGCAAGCCAGTACCATTATGTATGCGTTGATGAAAATGGAAAAATTAGTGATTTTTTAAAGTGCTTCTATGATTCAAAAATGGGAAATCCTGTCTTCTGAAATTGTCTATCAGAAAAAATGGTTGAAAATAAAAGAAGAAGCATGTAAACTTCCTGATGGGCAAATTATCGACCCTTATATTATTGTAGATGTTCCCAATTTTTGCAATGTATTTCTTGTTACAGCAGCAGATGAAGTGATCATGGTGAAACAATACCGACACGGTGCTGGAATTATCTCCATTGAAATGCCCGGAGGTATGATTGATAAAGGGGAAGATCCTATGGTTGCTGCTGCAAGAGAATTACAAGAAGAAACTGGGTATACTTCGGATCAAATGGAATGCTTGTTCACCATTAGCCCCAATCCTCCATTAGAAAACAATCGAGCCTGGTTTTTTATTGCCAAAAATGCAGTGCAAAATCGGCAAGTAGAACTAGACCAGTTTGAAGATATAGAGTTGATCAAATATTCAAAAACGGAATTTATGCAACGCTTATTAAATAATAAGTTTACGCATGGAACACAATTGGGAGCTATGTTTGCTGCAGCAGTAAAATTGGGTTGGTTAGTTACTCCATAGTTTAGTATTCACTTCGCCTACTAAAAATACACTTCCACAAATCAATATTAAATCATTGGGTGCTGCATGATTCAAAGCTTCTTTGATGGCTTCATTCACTTCTATAAAAGAATGGCCGTTCAATCCATATGCAAATGCAGCTTCTTGCAAAGCAATTTCATCCATTGCCCTTGGAATTTGTGCTTTGGTAAAATAATAGCTTGCATGCGTTGGTAGTAATTGTAAAACTGCTGTAATGTCTTTGTCTTTAACCATGCCAATTACAATATGCAAGTGCCTATAATTGCTCAATTCCAATTGTTGATTGATTGCTCGAATGCCATCTACATTATGCCCCACATCCATCACCACTGTTGGCTGATGATGAATGATTTCCCATCTGCCATGTAAGCCAGTTATTTTTTTTACCGATTGCAAAGCTGTATGAATATGGGATGTAGTAATATTCCATCCTAATCTGATCAATTCGGAACAGGCTTCTAAAACGGTGATCAAATTTTTGGCCTGATATAACCCGGTGAGGTCCAGTAAATAAGACTCGTATTCATTCTTTTCTTTTTCTACTACCGTAATTCTTAAATGATTGTCTTCAGTTACCCAATCACTTACATATCTTTTTTCCTGAGCGTAAATGATGGGGCTATTGATAGCAGCTGCATCAAATACTGGTTTTGTTTCTGTTATAAACTCTCCTATAACAACGGGTATATGTGCTTTGATGATTCCTGCTTTTTCTCCTGCGATGGCTTCTAAAGAATTACCCAATAAATTCATATGATCCCAGCCAATATTCGTGATCACGCTTATTTCGGGGCTGATAATATTGGTGCTGTCTAAACGTCCACCTAATCCAACTTCTATTACAGCAATATCCACTTCTTCCTGCGCAAAATAATCAAATGCCATAGCAACCGTGATCTCAAAAAAAGAGGGTTCTAATGATTCTATCTGTGGTTGAATTTTTTGAGTAAAGTTGATTACAAAATCTTCTGTACACAATGCACCATTGATTTTGATTCTTTCTCTAAAATCATGTAAATGAGGGGATGTATATAATCCTGTTTTATATCCTGCGCTTTGTAAAATGGCAGCCAGCATATGACTAGTAGAACCTTTTCCGTTGGTACCAGCTACATGAATGGTCTTGAATTTTTTCTGCGGATTGCCAATGGCTTCGCAAAGCAAAATGGTATTGGTCAAGTCTTTTTTATAGGCAGCTGCACCTAGTCTGCTAAACATGGGAAGTTTATTAAAAAGATATTCAACCGTTTCTTGGTAATTCATTGCAGTACAAAGATGCAATTAAATTAATTACGCAGTTTAAAATTGAAAACCAATGTGCCAGTTTGTTCCTCTGTATCACCACTATTGAGTTTAAGTGTTCTGGCTTTGCGCAGTGCAATATTGCGAATATTGGTATTGGTAGTAGTTGTTCCTTTAGGATTCACCATCGCTGCTATAACATTTCCTGCCTGATCAACGGTAATATCCACCGCTACTTTGGCATTTTCATTAAAATCATCTTCAAAAGCTGGCAATTGGGTGATTCTTCTTCCATCTAAACCGCTTCTAATGGCTACGCCTCCTGTACCTGCTTTTCCACTGGCAGCATTTCCATTATAACTATCCGAATTAGGGTTGCCGTTAGGATTTCCTTGATCTCCTTTTCCGCCGGCAATGCCTTGATTACGAACGCCATTATAAGAGTCTGCATTATTGCCGCCAGGCCCTTTGGTATTACTTGCTTTGAAAATAGCTTTTGGGGTAGGTGCGGGGATAGGTTTTGATTCAACGATTGGCTTGTTATTGACTTTTGTTGGCTTCCTATTATTTACATCAACATCTTCTTCAGAAGGATTTTCGATTGGTTGAATGGGTTGCGCTATTGGCTGGTTAACTGGTGCAGATTTGGTTGCTGCTTTTTCAGCGGGTTCTCTTGGCGCCTGAGGTGCAATAGTTCCATATCCAGTTTCGCTATTTCCTAAATTTACTTCAATGCCTTCGCCTTCAATTGGATCTGGAGGAACGGGCTTCTCATAATGTACATAAAAGAATATCAAAAACAATACAATCGTGATTGCACTGGTGATAGTGATTGCTTTAATATTTTTTTCTTTTTCAAAACTCAAGTCCATAGAATTCATCTAGCGTAAAATTAAGGCTATTGTTGGCTGAACCATCGAAAAAAACGTTAAATAACCACTCGATGCTACTATGACTTTAATGATTTTGCTATTCCCAGAATGGATAAACAAGTTTTCCAATTCCTGGTAGTGGAAACCAGTCCTAAACTTTTATCAATTAAACTATTGGTCAGTTTTGATTGGCTATAGCCATTGGGGCAAAATTGATAAAGCGCATTATCCTTGATTTCAAAAACATCTGTTGTTTCAATTTTCTTTTTTACTATATCCATTTTATTAGGATCGGGTATAGCAGACAAAAAGAAAACATGAAAAAAAGCCGGATCCTTTTTTTGTTTTAAATAGGGGTTGCTTTGAATGATTGATTCAAATTCTTCAAATGTCAAGTGGATAATAGGTACCAGAAACCCCGTTTCTTTTTCTATATAGTCCACAATTGCTTTTATTGGAATTGCTTTTTTGGCTTGATAGATAATATTGCCACTTTGAATGAAAGAACTAGTATTTACAGCACCAAGTTGGTTGAACCATGCTTTTAAATGATCCATTTTAATGATTCGGTTTCCACCCACATTAATGCCTCTTAATAAGCAGATATAGGTTTTCATTATACCAGCGATTTTTCAAAACAGATACTATTCTCAGCTTCTTTGTAAGGCCCGTAATTTTCGATGATAGTATACTTGTTTTTTTTATAGAGTTCAATGGCTTCAAATTGTTTGTTACCAGTTTCTAAAATGCATTTAGGAAATCCCAATTCCCTGGTCCATGATTCAAGTTCTTTGAGCATCATAGATGCAATGCCTTTTCCTCTATGCGAAGGTTCTACCCACATGCGTTTTACTTCCATACTGTTTTCATCATAAGCTCTGATAGCACCGCAACCAACCGCTAATTCCCCATCATAAGCAACAATAGCATGTTTGATCTTATCTGATTTATTAAACTGCGCATAAAACGCATGTTCATCTCCATCTCTGATAGCAAGGTCTTTGTCTAATTCTTTTACCAGCTTTTGAAAATCGGTATTGTCGGATTGGGTTCGAATAATTGTAATCATGAAAAGTAAATTATATGCTAATTACTTAAAAAATATATCATACCCAAACCTTAGCAGGGTAGCAGTAACAATGAGTAAGAAAAAAATGCGAATGAATTGATTGCCTTTATAGATGGCCAATTTAGCGCCAAGGATTCCGCCAATGCCATTGCTTACAGCCATTGGAATGGCCACTGACCAAAGTATTGAGCCTTTGAGCATGAATAAACTGATCGACCCTAAATTGGTAGATAAATTGATCAGTTTAGCATGGGTACCTGCTTTTAAAAAATCATATCCCAAAATGCCAATGAATGCCATTACTAAAAAACTTCCAGCACCTGGTCCTATAAAACCATCGTAAAAACCAATCACTAAACTGATCAATAAAGAATATAAAAACTGGTGTTTAGGATGTATGTCTTTATGTGTATGTTGTCCGAAACTTTTTTTTGTATAGGTATATAATGCAACTCCGATCAGTACTACAAAAATAATCGGCTTCATAAATCGATTGCTTACCTGCGATAATAATTCCGAGCCAGCAAAGGCGGCTAGAAATGCAATTAATCCCATCAGTGAAACTTGTTTCCAATTGACTTGCACTTTTTTTAGATATTGCCTTGCAGCAAAAGCAGTACCAGTAAATGCGGGAACTTTTAATGAACCAATAACGGTTGCTACCGGAAATTGAGGCAGTAAAATCAGGCCTGCTGGAGTTTGAATTAATCCGCCTCCTCCAACAATAGCATCCACAAACCCTGCAAGAAATGCAAATAAACAAAGTAGTATAATAGTGGTTGTGCTGATCATTTTGATTTGAGATTAGCGATGGTTAATCCTAGTATTACAATAGTGCCACTAATTAAATGTGCAGTACTCATTTTTTCTCCTAAAATTAATACTGCTTCTATAATGCTAAACACAGGAATCAAATTGCCGAACAAAACAGTTCTTCCAGCGCCTAATTTTTGAATGGCCAGGTTCCAACATAAAAATGCAATGGCAGATGTTCCTGCGCCTAAGTAAATGATCGAACCAATTAAAGTGGGGTTCCAATTGGGAGAAGGAGATACAATTAGTTCTCCGATATAAAAAGGAAATAACAATGCAGTTCCTATTCCAAAAATCACGAATAAAAAATGGATAGCGCTGATAGTAGTTGGTTTTTTTCTTACCAATACATTGTAAATAGCAAAAGCAAAAGCGCCTGCTAAAATCCATAGATCGCCTTTAGAAAAATGAAAAGCTGCCAGCTTTGCCCATGAACCATTTGATATCAACAATAGAATTCCAGATATACAAATCAACATGCCAATAATTCTGAATTTGCCCACCGCTTCTTTCAGAAAAATAAATGCAAGGATAGTAGCAAAAATAGGAGACGACGTGGTTCCTATCAATGCCATATTTATAGCTGAAGTATAATGGCCCGCTACATATACAAAAGTATTGAAGAGTGCAATGCCTGTTAAAGAAACAAAAAATAAGTAGCGCTTATTGGCTAGTACAAATGATTTTTCAGGAATGATTTTTTTCCAAGCAAAGGGAGCAATAATAAGGGTTGCAGTTAACCAACGATAAAATGCCAAACTTACTGGGCCAATATCATGGCTGACTGCGCGCGAAATAATAAAGTTGCCCGACCATAACAAAGTAGCTGCTATTGCAAGCAGCACTCCTTGAGCTATATGATTATTGCGCAGCGCCTGCATAGCTGCTGTTAAAGTCTCCTTTGATTCTTTCTATTGGGGGATTAAAATAACCGAATTTTAAATCAGGAAATTCTTCTCTCAATAATTCCATCATTTGTTTTACACCGATCATTTCGCCAGACTCATGAAATCCTATTTTGCCCATATACCAATCCGGATCGATATTGAAATTTCTCCATTGGATCATATTCAAACCAGTTTCTTGAATGAGTTTGCGCAATGCTTCATACTCAGCTTCGCTATCGGTAATGCCTGGAAATACAAAATAATTGATGCTCGTCCATCCACCATGCTTACGCATCACTTTTAAACTATCAACAATATCTTCAAACTGATAATTGTTGGGGCGGTAATAAGCTTCGTAAATATGTTTTTGTGCAGAATTGGTACTAACGCGGATGCTGTTTAAGCCAGCATCGCAGAGCACTTGAACAGCATCTGGTTTAGATCCGTTGGTATTGATATTTATACTTCCTTTATCGGTATGCTTGCGCATTTCTTTGATCGACTCTGCAATGGTTTCCCACATGAGTAATGGCTCGCCTTCGCATCCTTGCCCAAAACTTACAATCGGAAATGGGGCATTCATTAAATGCGGAACAGTAAATTCTACAATTTCTTCTGCGGTAGGTTTAAAAGTTAATCGGTCCTGTGTAGATACAATCGTTTCTTCTTCTGGTTGAAATGAAATACAACCAATACAATTGGCATTGCAAGCAGGGGAGGTAGGTATTGGGCATTCCCATCTTCCTAATGAAAAATTACGCGCTGCAGGACAATGATAAGTCATGCAACATTTTTCCATCAAATGTTTAACCAATCTATTTTCGGGATAGGCTTTTAATAAATGTGCTGTGCCTGTTTCAATTTTAGTTTCGTCGTATCCTACAGATTCTTGTCTGATATCTTTTTCAATTCTAACAGCTGTTACATAATATTGATCGTTCTGCCAACCCACTGCAGTATAACAAAACAAAGGGAGTGTTGGAGCACCTTCCATGGTTTCATAAGCAGCAATAAATAATCCTGTATGTGCAGGTGGAATAAATGCAGCAACCGCCCAGCCTTTCTCGCATAATCGCATATCTCCTGAAGCAACATCAATGCCTATTCCTCTTCTTCCTGGTAATTCATATAAATTTCCACCCTCAGGTAATTCAATCCATTGATCATTGGGTACTTCAAAAGCATCCCATCCTGCTCTTCCAACAGCATACAAAGTCTCGTCTTCGAAGATATTGCCCTCGCCATCGGAGTATAATAAAAATGGACGTAAACGATTGGTCATGTTGAATTAAATTATTTAAGCTGGTGTGATGAGCTTTTGAGCAAATTGAGTAAACTCTTTTTCAATATCGGCTGACACTTCCGCGTTTACTTCTTTCTGAAAAATACGATTATTTTTAAAGTCTAAAGTAAGAATCCCATCTTTTAAAATGGCATTACTTAATTCACTCCATTGGTGTCTTTTTTTAGGGAAGCTGTTAAACACAATCTCTTCTTCATCAAAAGCGATCTCTTGTGGAAATTTCACTTGTTTTTCCAGTAGTGCTGCCATCAAATAAATGAAAGCGATCCACAGGCCATCTTTTTGAAAATACCATCCTATCGAGGCAAACAATAAAGCCAATCGATAAGAAGGAGCAATATTTCTTTTTTGTTGGAGATAACAGAATATCCACCAGCCAATGATTAATAAAGAAATTAAGATTGGTCGAACACCGTTGCTCGGATTGGCAACTGCTGTTCCAATAAATCCAATCAAAGACAATAACAACATGAGCTGACTAATCATATCCACTCTGTTATTGCTATTCTTTTTTAAAACAATGATGTATTCGTAGGTTTTTGCCATTATGATACCATTATATTACAAAGACGCCATAAGATGCTCGCACCTACATTGCTGTCCCAATCTGTTTGTCCTACACCAATTTCTACTAGATCAAATCCAATCAATTCTCTGCCACTATCTTTTATTTTTTGAATCAAATAAATCATTTCCTCACTTTCAAATCCACCAATAACTGGAGTGCCGGTATTAGGGCAAAGCTTTCTATCTAATCCATCTATATCAAAACTGATATAAACTTTTTGAGGTAGGTTTTGAATGATTTCATTGGCAATAGTCTTCCAGGTTTGTCCTTCGAATAATCTATTTTTAACTTGTTTGTCAAAATAGGTAACCACCCTGAAATTGCTATTGCATATATAGTTCCATTCCTCTTCGCAATAATCTCTAATGCCTAACTGTACTAATTTAGTAATGGCAGGCAATTCGGTTAATGCATTGTACATGATAGATGCATGTGAATAATTAAAGTCTTCATACTTATTGCGTAAATCGCAATGTGCATCTATTTGTAAAACACCAAAATCTCCATGTTTTTCTGACAAGGCTTTCATCAACCCCAATGAAGTGCTATGATCTCCACCCAGAACAGCCACCAGTTTATCTTTATCTAAAAGGCTTTTGCTATTCTCATAAACCCATTTATTCATGAAAGCACTTCCTTCATTAATTTCTTTCAAGCTCTTGCACATGAATTTATTCTCTTCGATAGGAGCACCCTGAGAAATATAATCAATATAGAGTTCAGCCTCTTTGCGCAAATAATCGTTTTTGAACAATAATTTTTTGTCGATTTCCTGCATGTAAAATCCTTTCTTCCAACCTGCATCTCCATCCACATCAAAAATATCTACAAACAAACTGGATCTGTATACATGATCTGCTGCTCTTGCTGTTCCGGCAAGATGACTAACGGTTACTTCCCAAGGCACCGGAATAATAACCAATTTTGCATCTTCCTCCGTAAACGGAAGCCCGAAAATGTTGTTATTCGGGTTAGATACCTTGTTAGGATTGAACCTAGATAAATCTGTCATGTTGATTGTATTGAAAACGGGTTGCAAGTTAGCAGCAATTTCTCAATTAGAAGGTATATCTGTTAGTATATTGATTCAAAAATGACCCTAAAAGTTAAAATAGGGATCAAATATGCCCCAAAGCGATGAATTATCGTTTGATTACTGTTAATGGATTAACTTTGCATCTCAATTCAAATAGATGAAAACTACCCATATCATTATTCTTGTTTTTATAGCTGCTGCAATTGCAGTATTGGTGCAATATTCAGGCGATTTATCCACTTACGAAACCATTGCTTCTGCGAAAGAAAGAGAAGGGAAATTTGTGAATTTGATTGCTAAAATAGACAAGCAACAACCCATTGAATACGATGCTGTAAAAAACCCCAATTATTTGAGTTTTACTGCCGTGGATACTTTAGGAAATACCATCAAAGTGGTATACCACGATGCCAAGCCTACCGATATGGAAAAGAGTGAAAGAATTGTTTTAAAAGGTGCAGTAAAAGAGGGGGTATTTAATTGTACCAGTATTTTATTAAAATGCCCTTCTAAGTACAAAGACGATCCTAAAGCAATGCAACAATTGCAAACAGCAAATTAGTTTTTTAATCGAATTGAGTTTTCATGAATTATATAGGTGAACATTTATTGCCAGGTCAGATCGGACATTTTTTTGCAGTATTGAGTTTGGTTGCTTCTCTGTTGGCAACCATTGCTTTTTTTAAAGCCAGCCAAACCAATTTGTTAGACGATACAAGTAATTGGCAGAAATTAGGTCGTATTGCTTTTGGTGTGGTAACCTTTAGTGTGTTGGCCTTATTTGGAATACTTTATTACATTATTTCCAATCATTTATTTGAATACAAATATGCCTATACGCACAGCGATAGAAGCTTGCAAGTGGAATATTTACTGAGTTGTTTTTGGGAAGGGCAGGAAGGCAGTTTCATGTTATGGAGTTTTTGGAATTGTTTCTTAGGATGGTTGCTTATTTGGAAAGCCAAAAAATGGGAGGCTGGCACCATGACTGTAATGAGTTTTATACAGTTCGCGATTGCCTCCATGTTAATTGGAATTTACTTTTTTAATGTTAAAGTAGGGAGTAGCCCATTTGTATTATTGCGAAATGAAATGGATGCGCCTATTTTCAGCAGACCAGAATATTTAAGTTTTATTAAAGATGGTACTGGTTTAAATACTTTGTTGCAGAACTATTGGATGGTCATTCATCCACCAATTTTGTTTTTAGGGTTCGCGTCAACCATTGTTCCTTTTGCTTTTGCTTTTGCTGGGTTGATGAAGAACGATCATGATTGGACCAAACAAGCCATTCCATGGGCTTCTTTTTCAGCTGCTGTTTTGGGTACAGGAATTATGATGGGCGCCGCATGGGCTTATGAAAGTTTATCCTTTGGTGGATACTGGGCCTGGGACCCTGTTGAAAATGCATCACTTGTTCCATGGTTAACATTGGTGGCGGGGCTTCATACTAATTTAATATACAAAAGCAGTGGGTACTCTTTGCGTCCTACTTATTTCTTTTATATCATCAGTTTTACGCTGGTATTATATTCAACTTTTTTAACAAGAAGTGGAATCTTAGGCGATACATCGGTTCATGCATTTACCGATTTGGGAATGAATACCCAATTGTTATTATTTGTGTTGGTATTTTTTCTACCAGCAATGTGCTTATATTTTTTCAGATATAAATCTATACCATCTATTCAAAAAGAGGAGAGTACTTATAGTAGAGAGTTTTGGATGTTTATCGGATCGCTTGTTTTGTTTTTATCTGCTGCCGTAATTATTGCCAAAACATCAACACCTGTTTGGAATAAATTATTCGGTTCCAATATTGCACCTCCCGAAGATGTAGAATTCTCTTATAATCAAATTCAAATTTTTGTTGCCATATTGATAGGAATGCTTACTGCAGTTACACAGTATTTAAAATACAAAGACACACCTAAAAATATTTTTTATCAAAAACTAGCTGTTCCTACTTTAATAAGCTTGGTCATTTCTTTACTCATTAGTTTTTTAGGCAATATTGACTTTTATAAAAAAGGCCCAGGCTTTTTAGGAGCTATTCATGTAGCTATTTTTTGCGCTGTTTATGCAATTGTTGCCAATACAAGTTATATATGGTTAGGCGTTAAAGGAAAAGTCAAGGCCGCTGGCGCATCAGTAGCGCATATTGGTTTTGGAATGGTTCTTTTAGCAATACTCATTTCATCGAGTAAAAAAACAGTATTGAGCTGGAATACTACTGGAGTGTCTCCTTTGCAGGTAGATCCTAAGGCAAAGAATAATCCTGCTGGCGATCCTGCTGAAAATCTTACTTTATTCAAAGGCGTAGCAACCGATATGGGAAGGTATATGGTTACCTATACCATGGATACTACCAATCCCAGAGACCGTAAGCGCTATTTTGAAATTGAATTTAAAGCAAAAAAAGGCGATGATAATTTTACCCTTTACCCCGATGTAATTAAGAACAATAAGGGAATGGAAGGTTTCGCAGCTAATCCTGCAGCTAAACATTATTGGCACAAAGATATTTTTGTTTACATCACTTCATTTCAGGAGAATAAAAATGCGGACACAGTGAGTTTTAAAAACCTTGCTGTAAAAGTAAAAGACACTATTTTTTATAGCAATGGACTGATGGTCTTAAATAGTGTATCAGTAAATCCAGCAGAACAAAAAGATTTGTTTACTTCCGATGAAACCGCTGTTTTCTTAGATATGACGGTTATTACAAAAGAAGGAAAAAGATATAAAGCAAGCCCGGGTGTTGCTTTAAAAGGCGATGAATTGCGTTCCATCACCGACACAGTAATGTCTCAAAGCTTGATCGTAAAATTCAATAAAGTAATCGACCAGAAAGAAGGAAAATTAGAAATAGGCATCAAAGAAACCGGGAATATTACCGATTTACTTACGCTGAAAGTCTACGAATTTCCAATGATCAACATGCTCTGGCTGGGAATTTTAGTAATGGTAGTAGGATTTGTGTTATCCATTATTCAAAGAGTTAAATTATTATCAAAAACGGCAGCTGGTTCCTAGCAGCGTAGGTTACTTTTTAAGTGTCTTGGTATTAATATCAGCCAATTTGATTAATTTTAAACCACTTGAAAGGCTTTAAATACCATATCGTTTTACTTGTATTTGTACTCTGTACTACATTGAGCAATCAATCATTTGCTCAACAAGGAGTATATGATACTTTGAAAGTTGGTGCTTACATTACTCCGGAAGGAGATACCATCGGACAATCCTATTTGCCTCCAGTTTTAGTGTATGGAAGAATGACCAAACATTGGCGTAATTACTCGGCCGACTGGACTCGTCTTCGCAATGCCGTATATGTTACCTATCCATATGCAAAAGCAGCTGGAAGAATCATGAACCAGATCAACGCTAAACTGGTTAATGTTTCAGATAGAAGCCAACGCAGGGCCATTATCAAGCAACACGAAAAAGAATTAAAAAAAGAGTTCACCGATAAACTGACCCAACTTTCTGTTTACCAGGGGAAGGTCTTAATGAAATTGATCAATCGCGAAACAGGGAATAACTGTTATGAAATTATCGATGAATACAAAGGATTTGTGAGCGCTGCTTTTTGGCAAACCATCGCCATTTTCTTTGGAAGTAATCTAAAGCAATCCTACGAGCCTAATGGAAAAGATATGGATATGGAAAAAATTGTAAAAGATGTTGAAGTGATGTATGGCTATCGAACCGCTTCATAACGTTTCAACAATTCAATAAACTTTTTTCTTGTAATCATATTCGCTCCTAAACTTTCTAAATGATTGGTATACACCTGGCAATCGATCAATTGAATCCCTTCCTTTTTTAAATGTTCCACAAATTGAATGAATGCATATTTACTGGCATTTGATTTTGTGCTAAACATACTTTCTCCAAAAAAAACTTTACCTAATTTAATTCCATATAATCCACCAACCAGTTCTCCTTGGTGCCATGCTTCTGCACTATAAGCGTATCCCATATGATGTAATTGCGTATAGGCTGATTCTACTTCATCGGTTATCCAGGTGCCCAATTGGTCGGCTCTGGTGGTTGTTTTGCATAAATGAATTACTTGAGCGAAACTTTTGTTGATGGTAAAACTAAACTGTTTGTTTCGAATGACTTGTTGCATTGATTTAGTCACTTTCAAATCTTTAGGAAACAAAACGAATCTTGGATCTGGGCTCCACCAAAGTGGAAGGCTTCCTTCATACCAGGGAAAAATCCCTGATTCATATGCCAATAAAATTCTTTCTGGTGATAAATCCCCACCCATTGCCAATAATCCGTCATCTAGTGCTTTTTCAACTGGGGGAAACCACAATGTATCTGTAAGAATATGCAGGGGTAATCGTTTAAGGGTCAACAATACACACAGGAAAAAATCTGGTTTGTTGAAAGATTAATCAATGATCTCAACAGTAGCACCAATTCCTCTTTCGGTGATGGAGTTGCACATGGGCTTTAATGTATCATAATCACCGCTTTTAACAGCATATTTGCCTTTATGATGGATAAACGTCGCACATTGTTCTGCTTGCTCATGTGTATGACCACAAACTTCAATGAGTGATTCAATTACCCATTCGAAAGTATTCACTTCATCATTCCACACAATTAGGCTGTATGAACTGGCTAATGCAGTATCTATGTCCGATTCGAATACCTCCCAAGTCTTTGGCGAGGTGGATAATTTAATTGACATTGGGCAAAGGTAGGTTTTGAGCCAATAAAACCAATCTTTTTAAAGAATACACTAAAAAAGAGTAATTTTTTTTGGCTATTAATATACGAACCCTATTTTTGCACTCCCAAACAACAAAGGGAGCATAGCTCAGTTGGTTTAGAGCATCTGCCTTACAAGCAGAGGGTCCGCGGTTCGAACCCGTGTGCTCCCACAGATTAACCCCGAAAATTCGGGGTTTTTTTATGCCCTATACTTTCAAACATGAATTATTTGTATTTTGTAAGTATTATGAAATCTACTTCCCAACTAATAAATGAATTAGCATCGAATATCCCATTTGCTAATAAAATCGATCCATCAATTTCAGCATCTTCAGTAGGGTGGCATATTGATCATAGCTTAATGGTCATTAATCAAATTGCTGGTGCAGTGAAAGCTTCAGATCCAGCAGCGTATCAATGGAGTTTCAATATGAAGCGATTAGTGGTATTTACAACTGGTAAAATTCCAAGAGGAAAAGCAAAGGCACCCAAATCGGTAATCCCAGAAAATGCATTTGATGAAAATGATGTTCGCGAAAAGATGGAAAAAGCAAATCAAAAATTAGCCATGTTGAATGAGCTGCCAGCCAATCATTTTTTTATTCATCCTTACTTTGGGCATTTAAATGTAAAGAACACAAAAAAAATGATCGCTTTACACACAGACCATCATCTGGCCATCATTAAAGACATCATTGCTTCTACAAAATAATTCAATAATTACTTTATTAATGTTGAGCCTCTGGCGACCAATGTAGATTTTAATATGATGTGCTCATTCGGAATAAAGGTTCTGTTTTTATCTAAATGTTTAAATAAAATACTTGCCGCTTCTTTTCCCATTTCAAATGCAGGTTGTTTGATAGCGCTCAATGAAGGCTTCATTAAATGAGCAGTAGATAAATTAGAAAAGCAAATTACTTTGAGTTGCTCGGGTATTTTTATTTTTAATTCTTCGCAAACCTCGTAGATAGTAATAGCCAGTTTTTCTATAGATGCAAAAATAGCATCTGGAGGGTTCTTGCCAGATAAGATTTTTTTTATCTTATTATAATTATTGGTATCACTATTGGTGCACTTTACAACACTTGATTTATTTGGTTTTATATTGTGTTTATTCAATGCTTCTAAATATCCCTGCATTCTTTTATTATCAATAGAAAGTGTATCAGAGATAGAAGCGAAGCCAATATTTTTACAGTGATTGATGATCAAATGTTCAGTAGCAGCAAGTCCACCTTGAAAATCGTCTGTTGTTACTTTTGCCGTTTCAATTTCATGACAGATCCGGTCAAAAAACACAATTGGAATATTATGTGCAGTTAGTTCATGCAAATGATCGAATTTTTTAGTGTCTGATGATAGCGACATGATTACTCCTCCTACTCTTCCACCTTGCAAATGCTTGATTATATTTACTTCCTTATTATAATCTTCATGTGTTAAATAAATCAATACATGGTAGTCCTTTTCCTGTGCAATTGATTCGATGCCATTAATAGCCAAAGAGAAAAAGTTATTGGCTATTTCAGGTATGATAATGGCAATCGTTTTGCTTTTCTGTTTTCGTAAACTACTTGCATGGGGGTTGGGTTGGTAATTCAATTTTTTAGCTAATGCAATAACCCTTTTTTTGGTGGATTCCCCAATTTCATGGCTGTCTCTCAATGCTTTAGATACTGTTGAAATAGACAGATTCAATTCCTTGGCGAGCATTTTAAGATTGGTTGAATCCATATTGACACATTCAATGAAAAGTGAAACTACCTTTTTGTGTTCATAAAAAGCGTGTTTTTACGAAAAAATACTACAACGTTTTCGTAAATAAATAAACTCTTTTAATTACTTAATTAAACAATTTGACACAATTTACTGTCTGGAATTTATTCAATTCTTTAACAAAACGATTGCTATGCTATTCAGAAAATCCCTTTTTCTGCTTTTTTTCTGCGTGCTTGGATTATCCAGCATTGCTCAGTCCCGCAAAATTTCAGGTAAAATTGTTTCCTCAGACGGTACTGTCTTGAGTGGTGCAACTGTATCTATCAAAGGGCAACAAAAAACGCAGGTCAGTAATGAAGCTGGAGTATTTACTATGGATGCTCCAAGCGGCACCAATGCCATATTAGTGGTGAGTTATATAGGGTATACCAATACCGAAGTAAGTCTTACCAATCAATCGGAGTATACCATTGTATTACAAAAAGACGATAACAGTTTATCGGACGTTGTAGTGGTTGGTTATGGAACACAAAAGAAGCGTGATGTAACTGGTGCAGTGGCATCTTTACCTAAAGAACGATTAACCCAATTACCCAATACCAATATTGCTCAGGCTTTACAAGGTGCGGTACCTGGTATTCAAATAAATACCAATGGTGGTGGGGCAGAAGGTAATGATGTTTCCATTGTTATCAGAGGTAGAAAATCAATCAGTGCTGCCAATGGTCCACTAATTGTTTGGGATGGTATTCCATATGATGGTGGTATTTCAGAATTGAACCCAAATGATGTGGAGTCAATTGAAATTTTGAAAGATGCATCTGCTGCAGCTATATATGGTGCTAGAGGTTCTAATGGAGTAATCATTGTTACCAGTAAACAAGGAAAAAAGGGTAAATTAAATATTACTTATGATGGATTCTATGGCACACAAACCATTACCAATAAACCAGCATTATTGACTGGTGCAGAATTTTATGATTTCAAAAAGAATCGTTTAAATGCTCCAAATGTTATTTCACCTGCAGAACAAGCTGTATATGATGCAGGAAAATTTGTTGATTGGTATAGTTTAGCTACTCAAACAGGAACCAGGTCCCAGCATTCCATCTCAGTTGCAGGTGGTTCAGATAAAGTGTCTTTTTATTTAGGAGGTACTTTCCTAAATGTGGATGGTGTTGCAATCAATGACCGTTTTAAACGGTATTCACTTCGTCCTAATTTAGATATCAAAGTAACTCCTTGGTTAACAATTGCATCAAGTACTCAGTTTTCATTGCAAAACCGAGATGGTGTGCCAGTTGAATTTCAGGATACCAGAAATACGGGTGGTGGAGCCAACTTCTTCAATCCATTAACTACTCCTTATAATGCAGATGGGTCAATTGCACTTTATGCATATGCAGATTATCCTCCAGCAAGAAACCCACTTTCATCATTACTGGTTAATAACAGTGATAATTCATATAGAGTGTTTACCACCAATAGTGTGAGAGTTGATTTGCCTTTCATCAAAGGGCTTTCTTATAAATTAAATACAGGTATTGAATATGAAAATACGGTTCGTAAAACATATTCAGGCAGAAATGTAGCTGCAGGTTTTGAAGCAAATGGATTGGCAACAAATTATACTGCAATTACAAAAAATTTCACAGTAGAAAATATATTGAATTATTCTAGAGAGTTTGGCAAACATTCAATAAATGCAACTGCTTTATACAGTAGCCAGAGCAATGAATTTGATAGAGATCAATTAGATGGACAAGGATTCCCTAATGATGTGTTGACTAATTATCAAATGGCATCTGCTACATTGCTTACTCCTTCAGCAGTTTATTTCAAGCAAAACCTATTGTCTCAAATGGGTAGAGTGAATTACGGATACGATGGAAAATACTTACTTACATTGACTGCCAGAAGAGATGGATTCTCTGGTTTTGGAGCTACCAAAAAATATGGTGTATTTCCTTCAGCAGCTATTGCCTGGAATATGCATAAAGAATCATTCTTAAAAGATGCTTCATTTATTAATAATCTTAAGTTGAGGGTATCTTATGGATTGAATGGTAACCAGGCAGTTTCATCATACAGTTCATTGGCAAGATTATCGAGTTTTCCTTATGTAACTGGAAATACAGTTTTGCCAGGATATGTACCTAGTAGTTTAGCTAATGAGCAATTAGGATGGGAATCAACAAAAACCTTTTCAATTGGTTTGGATTTTGGCTTCCTAAAAAATAGAATCCAGGGATCATTGGATTACTATTCCTCTAATACCAGCGATTTATTGTTGAATAGAGCAATACCTTCAGTTCAGGGCTTTACCAGAATTTTACAAAATTTAGGGAAAACGGCTAACTCAGGCCTTGAGTTGGGTTTAACAACAATCAATATTCAGAAGAAAGATTTTACATGGTCTACTAATTTAAACCTATCATCCAATATTAATAAAATTGTTGACCTCTATGGTGATGGAAAAGATGATATTGCTAACAGCTGGTTTATTGGCCAACCAATCAATGTAATTTTTGGATTACAAAATGGTGGAGTTTTTAAATCTCAAAAAGAAGTAGATGAGTCTGTGCAAAAAACAGCTAAGCCAGGATGGGTGAGAGTAGCCAATGTAAATGGCGATACACTGATCAATGCCAATGACAGAACCATCATTGGAAGAGAAGATCCTAATTTTATTTGGGGTATGACCAATACCTTTAAATACAAGCGTTTCTCCTTAATGATTTTTGTTCATGGTGTTGCTGGTGTAACTAGAAGAAATCCATTTGAAGATGATAATGTGTTTACAGATACCAGAAGAAATGCAGTACGTTTAGACAGATGGTCAACAACCAATACGAACGGAAATCATTTTGCAAATGATGCAAATGCCAATCCTTTCGGTGTGAATTTTTATGAAAATGCATCTTTTGTGAGATTAAAAGATATTTCACTTGCTTATGAAATTCCTGTAGATGCATTGAAAAAATTAAAAATCAATTCTTGTAAAGTATATGTTTCTGGAAGAAACCTGGCAACAATGACCAAATTCACTGCATTAGATCCAGAATTGACCAATCAATATGGATTGCCTCTGCAAAAAGAAATTGTATTTGGTTTAACAATCACTTTATAAAGCATTTGTAAAAATTAATTGTATGAACAAAATAATAAAAATATCCGCATTCTTCTTTTTACTTATTGCAACATTGTCTTGTAATAAATCTTTTCTAGAAGAGAACCCACTTGCACTAATTGCACCTGATAACTTGTACGTTAATAAAGCAGGTTTTGAATCCGGTCTTTATGGATTATATAGTCAGTGGCGTGAAGAGCGAAAAGGTATTAATGGTGCTTCCAATGATATGGCCATTACTGCTGCCATGATTGGAGTTGATAATGCTTACAGTTTAAGACCAGCAGGTAATGCACCAGAACAAGTGTTTAACGACTTTGGTGTTCGATTGAATTCTGCTGATGCTTATGTTAGAAGATTATGGGACTGGTTGTATAGAATTGTAAATGGTGCCAATACCATTATTGATCGGGCAGAAAATCCTTCCATTAACTGGTCAGATAAAGACAAAAAACAAATTATAGGAGAAGCCAGATTAATCAGGGCTTGGGCTTATAGGCATTTAACTTTCTTATATGGAAATGTACCTTTGAATTTAACTGAATCAAAAGGAAGTTCAATCAAAACTGATTGGGACAGAACTCCAGTTGCTGATGTTAGAAAAGCAATGGAAGCTGATTTGTTGTACGCTGAAGCAAATATGAGTGATTTGCCAATAGTGGAAGGAAGAGCGAGCAAAGTGGTTGCGCAACACTATTTAGCTGAATTGTATTTAACAACAGGTGATTTTGTAAAAGCAAGAGATAAAGCTTTAGCAGTTACTCAGAATACCAATTATAGCTTAATTACTGCGAGATATGGCACACAAGCAGCTTTGCCAGGCACACCATTTACCGATATGTTTTTGGACAGAAATTCAAACAGAAGTCAAGGTAATAGAGAAGCACTCTGGGTAATTCAAAATGAATATTTATCTACAGGCGGTGACGCAAATATTATGCGTAGATGGTGGGTGAATCGTTACAATGATATAAGAGTAGGTAATCCATTAAGAAATCCTTTGACTTTTTCTCAAGAATATGGTGGAAGAGGCCTAGGTCGTTTTGCAGTTACTAAATTTGCTTTAAGTCTATACGGCCCAACCGATCATCGAGGTGGTGCGTTTGCTTATCGTTTTTTCTATTTAATGAATAGTGCAGCATCATTACCAACAAATGCAAATATTAATGCAGCAGCCACCTGTGCAACTCCAGGATATACTTCAGGCCCTCTAGGAGGAAGGCTGGGTATAGACACCGTTCGTTTAAGTATTAACTGCGATGAACCTGCTCCTAATGCAACAGCAGCTCCCAACTGGCCTAGTATTCGTAAATGGGATTGGGCTCCAGGTGATACTGCTGATGTACAAAACTCATCGAACTACAATGATCAGATATATCTAAGATTAGCGGATACTTATTTATTATTAGCTGAAGCACAATTCAGGTTAAATGATTTAACAGGTGCAGCAGCTACGATCAATATCATTCGTAACAGAGCCAATGCAACACCAATTACAGCAGCTCAAGTAACTTTGAATTTTATTTTGGATGAAAGATCTAGAGAGCTAATTTCTGAAGAACATAGGAGGTATACTTTGTTAAGAACTGGTACTTGGTTTACAAGAACACAAGTAAACAATAAATATGCTGGTACAAGAATTGTTTTAAGAGATTCTATTTTGCCAATTCCACAAAGTGTAATTGATGCTAACTTGACTAAGACAATGCCTCAGAATGCAGGATATTAATTTTTTTGAATGGTTATAAGCAAGCATTAAAGGGGTGGCTTTGCTGCCCCTTTATTTTTATCAAGGAAAAGATTAAAGAATAAATGAAAAAGAGAATTGCTATTTGTTTTTTATTTTTTTGTCAATCTAATTTGATTGAAGCACAGAAATTGTTGTTTTCAGATTCAATAATTGTAGAATCAAAAATTTGGAGCAGAGACAGCAACAGAAATATCCAGTATTCCGATTGGAAAAAATTTCCTTCACATACAGTTGAATCAATCAAAGGCTTTCAACCAGTAAAGGAAATAAAAATTGATCAATATGGTGGTGACTTAACCAAAAATACAAAAGCATCCGGCTACTTTAAAACCGAAAAGGTCAATGGCCGCTCCTGGGTAATTGATCCTTTAGGAAACTACTTTTATAATGTAGCAATTAATGGAGTTCGATTAGGCAAATCTCCTGATAATGAAAAGGCATTTTCAACTAAGTTTGGTAACAATCAACTGTGGATAGCTGAATCAAAAAAAATATTCGATCGTG
Organism: Sediminibacterium sp.; assembly: GCA_040403975.1. Lineage (GTDB taxonomy): Bacteria > Bacteroidota > Bacteroidia > Chitinophagales > Chitinophagaceae > Sediminibacterium. The sequence continues at coordinate 233,035 of JBBAJS010000003.1, read as the reverse complement.
TAGGTTTTAATACAACAGGCTCCTGGTCTGATGTAGAAACAATAGTTCAATACAATAAACTGAACGTTCAACCAATCGTATATTGTACTCAGTTGAGTTTATTGGGTACTTATGTTCAAAATCAGAAAAAGAAAAATAGTGTAAAGGAGTCTTCGGTATTAGCCTATGTATTCGATCCTGGTTTTAAATTGTGGTGCGATACAAAAAATGAAGTTTTACAAAAAAGCAGTAATGATCCCAATTTATTCGGACATTTTTCTGATAATGAATTGCCTTTTCAAGACAATTTAATACTAGACTTCTTAGCAATCAATAATCCTCAAAATCCAGCTTATTCAACAGTTGTTAAATGGATTGCTGAAAATAAAATTGATACTACAAAAATCTCTAAAGAACAGAAGGAAGCTTTTAGTGGCTATGTTTCTCAAGTGTACTATCAAACAGTATCTTCATCAATTAAAAAATACGACCCCAATCATTTATTTATTGGAAGCAGATTACATTCTTCTGCAAAGAATAATCCCTTTTTATTGAATGCAGCTGAAATGTATTGCGACATTATTTCGATCAATTATTATGGCAATTGGGAATTGAGCAGCAAACACAATGAACAATGGGCAGCACTTAAGAAGCCTTTTATTATCACTGAGTTTTATACAAAAGGAGTAGATTCTAAAATGGATAATATAACTGGTGCAGGATGGTTGGTTAAAACGCAGGACGAAAGAGGCATTCACTATCAAAATTTTTGTTTAAACCTATTGCAAAATGCTAATTGTGTCGGTTGGCATTGGTTCAGATACCAGGATAATGACCCCAATGATCCTAGTGCAGACCCTTCTAACAAAGATGCCAATAAGGGCATTGTTAATACTCAATATGAAGTATACATGCCTTTATTGAATAGAATGAAAACACTTAACGAAAATGTATATCAATTAATCAAGTACATTGATAAAAAATAAAATACACTATATGCTAAAGCATTGGTTTATTGTTTCCCTAATTGGCAGTTGTTTAATGTTCATAGCGGCTGATTCAAAAGCTCAATCTACAATCAGTAAATTGCAAAAAGAAGGTTGGATTGATTTTAATAAAAATGGGATGAAGGATGTTTTTGAAGATCCTAAGCAACCTGTTGAAAAGCGGGTAATTAATTTGCTTTCTCAAATGAACGTAAACGAGAAAACTGCTCAATTAGTTACACTGTATGGATATGGTAGGGTATTAAAAGATGAATTACCTACACCAGCTTGGAAAAATAAAATATGGAAAGATGGAATTGCGAATATAGATGAGCACTTAAACTCTACAACTTTCCGACCATCCACTTTTACAAAATATTCTTTTCCATATAGCCGACATGCCGAAGCGATCAATACTGTTCAACAATGGTTTATTGAAGAAACCAGATTGGGTATACCGGTTGATTTTACCAATGAAGGAATCCATGGTTTGGCTAATGAAAAAGCAACTGCTTTGCCTGCTCCAATTGCTATAGGGAGCACTTGGAATAAAGCGTTGATCAATCAGGCAGGCCATATAGTTGGACGAGAGGCCAAAGCATTAGGCTATACCAACGTATATGTTCCAATTCTCGATTTAGCAAGAGATCCAAGATGGGGTAGAGTGGTTGAATGCTATGGAGAAGATCCGTTTTTAGTAACCGAATTAGGGAAGCAAATGGTATTAGGTGTTCAAGCAGAAGGTGTTGCATCTACGCTCAAACATTATATGGGTTATAGTGTACCTAAAGGTGGTAGAGATGGCAATGCAAGAACTGATCCGCACATCGCACCTAGAGAATTATTTAATATGTATCTCTATCCTTATGAAAGAATCATTAAGGAGGCCAACCCAATGGGTGTAATGAGTAGTTACAATGATTGGGATGGTATGCCAGTAACAGGCAGTTATTATTTTCTTACAGAATTATTGCGTAAAAAATTTGGGTTTGATGGATATATTGTAAGTGATAGTGATGCATTAGAATTCATCAATTCTAAACACCATGTGGCAAAAGATTCTGCCGATGCTGTAAAAATGGCATTAGAAGCGGGTATGAATGTGCGAACTAATTTTCAAAATCCAGAAACATTTTTATTGCCCGCGCGTAAACTGGTGAAAGATGGTTTGCTCTCCATAAAAACTTTGGATGCAAGAGTTGGAGAAGTGTTGAGCTATAAATTTAAAATGGGTTTGTTTGATCATCCATTTGTGCTTGATACCAAAAAAGCCGATGAAATAGTGAACAATGCAGAAGCAAAGGCATTCAGTAAACAAATTTCTAAGGAAGCATTGGTCTTATTGAAAAATGACCAACAACTATTACCGCTAAACAAGAATAAGCTTGCCAAAATTTTGGTAACAGGTCCATTGGCCAATGATACACTCACTTCTATGAGTAGGTATGGCCCTTCTAATGTAAAAGTGATTTCAGTTTTAGAAGGATTAAAATCCTATTTAGGAAGTTCAGTGAGTTTGCAATATGCAAAAGGTTGTGAATCCACAGATGATAATTGGCCAGAAAGTGAAATATTCCCGACTGCTATTTCTGCAAAAGAACAAGCATCAATAGACTCTGCTGTTCAATTGGCTCAAAATGTAGATGTGATTATTGCTGTAATGGGCGAAACGGAGAATCAATTTGGAGAAAGCAGAAGCAGAACCAATTTGGATTTAACAGGCCGTCAATTACTTTTATTACAAGCATTATATGCAACAGGAAAACCGGTTGTAATGGTTTTAATCAATGGGCAGCCGCTCACTATTAACTGGCCAGCTAAATTTTTACCTGCCATTATTGAAGCATGGTGTCCTGGAGTAGATGGCGGATCTGCTATTGCTGAAACTATTTTTGGTGACTATAATCCTGGCGGAAAATTATCTGTAACTTTTCCAAAATCAGTTGGGCAAATTGAATTAAATTTTCCTTTTAAACCTGGCTCGCATGCGGGACAACCGGGTGATGGTCCTAATGGTTTTGGTAAAACAAATGTATATGGTGCACTCTATCCATTTGGGTTTGGCTTAAGCTATACCAATTTTCAATACAGTAATTTAACCATTAGTCCAGAAAAACAAAACGGTACTCAAAAAATAGACATTACGGTTGATATAACTAATACTGGAAAATACAAAGGAGATGAAGTGGTTCAATTGTATTTTAAAGATGAAGTGAGTAGCGTTACTGTGTATGAAACTCAATTGAGAGGTTTTGAAAGAATCAGTTTAAATGTAGGTGAAACCAAAACAGTTCGTTTCACTTTAAGCCCTAAAGACATTTCATTGTTGGATAAAAATATGAAGTCGGTGGTGGAGCCTGGGGTATTTGAAATTTTAGTGGGAAGTTCAAGCGAAGATATAAGAGTGAAGAAAAAATTTGTCATTGAATAAAAATTTAAAAATAAAATTTAAAATAAATTGTATGATCAAAGTAAATGGATACGGAGCAAATAGTAAAGATGATCAAATTCATGCATTGGATTTTGAAAGAAGGGAGATAGGTCCAGCAGATGTAAAGATGGATATTTTGTATTGTGGTGTTTGTCATTCGGATATTCATATGGCCAGAAGTGAATGGGGTCCATCTATTTACCCAATTGTACCTGGTCATGAAATTGTTGGCAGAGTTACCGAAGTAGGAACTGCTGTTACAAAATTTAAAGTGGGTGATCTGGCAGGTGTGGGTGTTTTTGTAGATTCTTGCAGAAAATGTAGCTGTTGTAAATCTGGTTTGGAACAATACTGTGATGAAGGAATGGTTCCTTCTTATAATGGCTATTATAGAGATGGAGTTACTCCAACATTTGGTGGATATTCATCCAGCTATGTAATAGATGAACAGTATACGCTACATATTCCATTCACCAAAAATTTAGAAGGAGTTGCTCCACTTTTATGTGCAGGGATAACTACATATTCTCCTTTGAAGTATGCCGGTGTTACCAAAGGCCATAAAGTAGCTGTTTTAGGTTTAGGTGGCTTAGGCCATATGGCAGTAAAATTTGCTGCTTCATTTGGTGCAGAAGTGACCATGTTGAGTACGTCTCCTTCAAAAGAAGCCGATGCAAAAAGATTGGGAGCACACCATTTTGTGTTAACCACCGATAAAAAACAGTTGAAAGATCTCAAACTGAAATTTGATTTTATTTTAAATACCGTTGCAGCTGTTCATGACATGAATCAATACCTCGACTTATTAAAAGTAGATGGTAAAATGTTGGTGGTAGGAATTCCTCCTGAAGATAATCGATTTAATGCTGCTTCTATTATTTCGAAAAGAAGAAGCATTGTGGGTTCTATGATTGGTGGAATAAAAGAAACACAAGAAATGTTAGACTATTGTGCGGCCAATGAAATCTATTCAGATGTTGAAGTGATACCTATGGACTATATCAATACTGCATATGATCGAATAGTAAAATCAGACGTGAAATATCGTTTTGTAATTGATATGAAAACTTTAAAAGCATAATTGAAATGAAAAAAACAACTTTTGCTACATTATTAATTTTATTAATCAGTTTTTCATTTGCCCAAAAATCAACTGAACAATGGGAGTACTTGTTTAATGGTAAAGATTTAAAAGGCTGGAAAAAATTGAATGGTACAGCTAATTATACTGTAAAAAATGGGGAATTGATCGGAACTACAGTGCTTAATAGTCCGAATACATTTTTGGCCACTGAAAAAGTATATGGAGATTTTATTTTCGAGATGGATTTTAAGGTGGATAAAAACATGAATTCTGGAGTTCAGTTCAGAAGTGAGATTAAAGATGCCAATGATCGTTGTGATGTGACTGATAAAAAAACACCTGAAAGGGTTCATGGCTATCAAATGGAAATTGATCCTTCTTCACGGGCATGGAGTGGTGGCATTTATGATGAAGCAAGAAAAGGCTGGTTATATCCTATGGAATATAACCCTGCCGCAAAAACAGCTTTTAAAAATGATCAATGGAACCATTATAGAATTGAGTGTATTGGTAATAGCATTCGCACTTGGGTGAATGGGATTGCTTGTGCACATTTAATTGATGATCAAACAGCAAAAGGATTTATTGCTTTGCAAGTGCATCAAATTCATGATGAAAAAGAATTAGGTCAGGAAATACGTTGGAAAAATGTGCGAATTCAAACCAAAAATTTAAAACCATCACCTGCAGATAACCTTTTTGTGATCAACACAATTCCTAATACAATTTCACCGGAAGAAAAAAGAAATGGCGTAAGATTATTATGGGATGGGGTAACTACCAATGGTTGGCGAGGAGCATATAAAACTACTTTCCCAAATAATATATGGTATGTAAAGGATGGAACTTTAAATGTAAAAGCCAGTAATGGAGCAGAATCTGCTAATGGCGGTGATATTGTTACTATAGACGAATACCATGCATTCGATCTTCAATTCGAATTTCAATTGTCTGATACCGCAAATAGTGGAGTGAAATATTTTGTTACAGAAAAAGAAAATAATGGAGGTTCTGCTATAGGATTGGAATATCAAATTCTAGATGATGACAAGCATCCCGACGGAAAACTAGGGTCTATTGGAAACAGAACGATGGCATCATTGTATGATTTGATTCCTTCTAAGAAAATATATGGCGGTAATAACGATCGACGGGAAAAATTACCCATTGGAGCTTGGAATCGGGGAAGGCTGGTGGTTTTTCCAGATGGTAGAGTTGAACATTGGATCAATGGATGGAAAGTAGTGGAATACCAGCGTGGAACCCAATACTATTTAGCACTAGTGGCCAAAAGTAAATATGCCAACTGGACTAATTTTGGTATGGCAGAAAAAGGGCATATTTTATTACAGGAGCATGGAACACATGTTGCTTTCAGAAGTATTAAAATCAAAGAACTCTAAAACTTTATTATGAAAAATTCAAGAAGAGATTTTTTAAAGAAGACTGCCAAGTCATCTGCTGGTATTTATATTGCTTCTCTTGGTTTCAGTGCTAAGAGCTATGCCAATATAATCGGCGCCAATGATCGTGTTAGATTGGGAGTGATTGGATTTTCGGATCGATTTAAAAATTCTCATTTTCCTTCTTTCTTGCATCATAATAAAGAATTGAATTTTGATATTGTAGCTGTATCTGATATTTGGAAAAGAAGAAGGGAAGAGGGAGAAGCTTTTTTAAAAAGCAAATTAGATCATAATATTACTGCTTGCAAAAACAATGAAGCTTTATATGCTTTAAAAGATATTGATGGTGTATTTGTAAGTACGGCCGACTTTCAACATGCATTACATGCCATAGAAGGGGTTAAAGCCAATTGCGATGTTTATTGTGAAAAACCATTTGCAGAAACCATGGAGGACAACAGAGCTGCATTAAAAGTAATTAAAGCTTCAGACCGAATTGTACAAATAGGTTCTCAAAGAAGAAGTGGGCCGAATTATCAAGCAGCTGCTGATTTTATTCAAGCAGATAAGTTTGGTCCAATTACAATGGTGGAATTAACATGGAATGTAAATCAGCCAGGCCGTTGGAGAAGACCAGATCTGGTTGCTGCTTGTAAAGAAGAAGACCTTGATTGGAAAAGATTTTTACTCAATCGACCAGCTGTTCTTTTCGATCCAAGAAAATATTTAGAATACCGTTTGTTTTGGCCCTATTCTTCTGGTATGCCTGGTCAATGGATGAGTCATCAGATTGACACAGTTCATTGGTTCAGTAAATTGGATCATCCAAGATCGGTTACCGCAAATGGTGGAGTATACTGGTGGAAAGATGGAAGAAAAAATTGGGATACAACTACTGCAGTTTTTGATTACGGCCCAATGAATGATCCAAGTAGCGGATTTCAGGTAGTATTCATGTCTCGTATGCATAATGGCGATGATAAGCCCGGTGAAATTTATTACTCCAATGGCGGAGAATTGAATTTAATTACCAATAAGGTTTCTCCAAAAGGAGGATTAAAAGAAAATATGGCTGCTGCCATGCAAATGAAAGCGAATCTTTTACCTGAAATGAATTTAGTAAGTAAATCAATTACCGTAGAAGCTGGTGCCAATACTGGTGAAGATTTGCTTACCTCATTACATGTGCGCAATTGGATGGAATGTATGCGTTCAAGGAAACAACCCAATGCTCCAGTTGAAGCAGGCTATAATCATTCTATTGCAACCATAATGACCAATGCTGCTGTGAGAACTGGTGGTAAAGCCACTTTCGATACAAAAACACAGGAAGTGATGGTCAATGGAAAAGTGTTTAAATATTAATTCAAATAGTAAAAACTAGTATGGCAAATATCTTCTCTTTAAAAGATAAAACAATCATAGTTACCGGTGGAACTGGTATTTTAGGACATGCATTTATTAAAGCTATTGCAGCCGAAGGAGGTAATGTAGTAATACTTGGAAGAAATAAAATAGTTGCAGATGAAAGAGCACATGAGTTAACTCAATCAGGTGCAAATGCAATGCCATTGATTGCAGATGTATTAGATGAAACTGCATTAAAATTGGCCAAAGATCAAGTGATCAATCATTTTGGAAAGATAGATGGATTGGTAAATGCTGCAGGGGGAAATATTCCTGAGTCTGTAGTTAAACCTGGGGAAGATATTTTTTCCTTAAATATCGATGCTATAAGAAAAGCACTTGATCTAAACTTAATGGGCACAGTAATACCAACTCAAATATTCGGTCCTAGCATTGCAGCACAAAACACTGGAAGTATCGTAAATATTTCTTCTGTCAGTGCAACAAGAGCACTAACCAGAGTACTTGGTTATAGTTTAGGTAAATCATCTATTGATGCTTATACACGTTGGATGGCCGTTGAATTGGCAAATCGTTATGGTGACCGATTAAGAATGAATGCAATTATGCCAGGCTTTTTCTTAACAGAACAAAACAGAACCTTGCTTACGAATACTGATGGATCTTATACAGAAAGGGGTGGACTTATCATTCAAAACACCCCATATAAAAGAATGGGTAAGCCATCAGAGTTGAATGGTGCTTTGATTTGGTTATTAAGCGATTCATCTCAATTTGTAACAGGCACAATAGTTGGAGTAGATGGAGGCTTTATGGCATTTACAGGAGTTTAAAATAAAGAATATGGAATTATTTAAAATGATACAAACCATGCGTTGGTATGGGCCGAATGATCCGGTAAGTTTAAGTGATATTTTACAAGCAGGTTGCACTGGTGTAGTTTCGGCTTTGCATCATATTCCCAATGGTGAAGTATGGACGATCGACCAAATTCAAGAACGAAAAAAAATAATTGAAGCTGCTGGATTATCATGGGATGTTGTAGAGAGTGTTCCCGTTCATGAATCCATTAAAACCCAATCAACCGGATTTGAACAATATATTGTCAATTATCAGGAATCGATTAAAAATTTAAGTGCCTGTGGTATTCATACCATCACTTATAATTTTATGCCAGTAATGGATTGGACGAGAACCAATTTAGCCTATCCTATGAAAGATGGCTCATTGGCATTATTATTTGAAAGAGCGGCTTTTATAGCATTCGATCTTTTTATTTTAAAAAGAAAAAATGCAGCAAATGATTATACAGTAGAAGAAATTGAAAGAGCAAGATCTCGATTTACTGCAATGAATGATGAGGAGAAATTATTATTGCAACAAAATATGATCAAGGGCTTGCCGGGCAGCGAAGAGAGTTTTACCATTCAGCAGTTTCAAGCTGCATTGGATAAATATGATGGTATTGATGCAAATCAACTAAGAAAAAATTTAATTTATTTTTTAGAACAAATTATTCCCGTTGCAGATGCAGCTAATGTTAAAATGGTAATTCATCCAGATGATCCTCCATATCCTTTATTAGGTTTGCCAAGAGTAGTAAGTACCGCCGCAGATATTGAAGCGCTTATCAAAGCAGTTCCATCCACCAATAATGGATTGTGTTTTTGTACTGGTTCATTTGGTGTAAGAGCAGACAACGATTTGCCAGCCATGGTTCACCAATTTGCTGATCGAATTAATTTTCTTCATTTAAGAAGTACCAAGCGCAATGAGTATGGTGATTTTTATGAAGACAATCATTTAGAAGGCGATGTAAACATGTATGCTGTAGTGAAAGCTGTTGTTGCCATCATGCAGGAAAGAAAAATAGCCATTCCTGTTCGACCAGATCATGGCCATCAAATGTTAGATGACTTAAAAAAGAAAACCAATCCTGGCTATAGTGCTATTGGAAGATTGCGCGGATTAGCAGAATTGAGAGGATTAGAAATGGGTATTGCAAAATCATTATTTTAATTATCATGAGTGCTTTTATAACAGAGAATTTTTTATTAGAGAATGCGGAAGCTCAAAAATTGTATCATGGTTTTGCCAAGCAAATGCCCATTATCGATTACCACAATCATCTCTCTCCCAAAATGATTGCAGCAAATTATTCGTTTGCAAACATTACTGAGGCATGGCTATCTGGGGATCACTATAAATGGCGTGCAATGCGAACCAATGGAATAGTAGAACGTTTTTGTACTGGAGATGCAACCGATTGGGAAAAATTTGAACAATGGTCTGCAACAGTTCCTTATACCATTCAAAATCCATTATTTCATTGGACTCATTTAGAATTACAAAGATATTTTGGTGTAAATGAACTATTGAATCCTCAAAGCGCTAGAAAAATATTTGATCAGTGCAATGAGCAACTAAAAAACAATGAGTTCTCTGTCCAAAAATTATTGCAGAAAATGAATGTGCAATATGTTGGTACAACAGATGATCCATTGGATGATTTAGCATATCATCAACAGATAAAAGCAAGCGGGTATTCAATAAAAGTTCATCCTTCATTTAGGCCAGACAAAGCCATTGCTATCAATAATGTACATGATTTTAATAGCTACCTTTCTAAATTAGCAACAGTATCCAATATTGAAATCAAGAATTTCAATAGCTACATAGATGCATTGAAAACCAGACACGATTATTTTGCTGCGAATGGTTGCACAGTTTCAGATCATGGGGTAGAACAATTGTATGCCGAAAATTATACTAGTAAAGAAATAGAACAGATTTTTGAAGAAGCTCAAAGAGGTGTTCAGCCTGATCCATTAGCTGTTGCTAAATTTAAATCTGCAATGCTCATACAATTAGCAGAGTGGGGTTTCGAAAAAAGCTGGGTTCAACAATACCATATGGGGCCTATACGCAACAATAATACCAGAATGTTCAATCTGCTGGGGGCAGATACAGGTTGGGATTCTATGGGCAATTCGGTGGATCTACATTCTGTTGCATTATTTCTAGACCGACTAGACGTAAAAGGGAAATTAGCCAAAACTATTTTATATAGTATTAACCCCAATGATAATGATGCTTTGGCTACGATGGTAGGTAATTTCAATGATGGTGCTTATCCTGGTAAAATTCAATTAGGTGCAGCCTGGTGGTTCAACGACCAAATGGATGGAATGATTCAACATATGAAGTCAGTAGGAAATATGGGTTTATTGAGTCGTTTTGTTGGAATGCTTACCGATTCAAGAAGTTTTTTATCTTTTCCAAGGCATGAATATTTCAGAAGAATTTTATGTAATTATTTAGGCACTGAAATGAATAAGGGTAGATTGCCTCAAGATGAAAATTGGATAGGTTCCATTGTTCAAGACATTTGTTTTAATAATGCCAAAAAATATTTCGGTTTATAATTTTATTCAATGATAGCTATACTAGAAAAAGCAAAACAAAATACCAATCGAATAGCCATTCTTAGTAATGATCAACAATACTTTTACTCCGATCTAATTAGTCAATCTCAAGCATTGTCAAAACAATTATTAGCAGGAAATGATGATTTGCTTGAAGCCAGGGTTGCCTTCATGATTCAACCAGGTTTCGATTATGTAAAAGTGCAATGGGCAATATGGCTAGCTGGCGGAGTAGCTGTTCCACTATGCCTTACACATCCGTTTCCTTCTCTTCAATATTATATAGAAGATACTAGTGCAAAAATTATTATTGTCAATAAAGTATATGAGTCTTTGTTTGCTGCCTATTGCAAAGAAAATAATATTCAATTGATTATTATCGAAGATGAACGATTGTTGATAGATGGGAAATTGCCCATTATTGACCGTGATCGGCGGGCAATGATTTTGTATACAAGTGGCACAACCAATAAACCTAAGGGGGTTGTTACAACTCATGCTAATATTGAGGCACAAATAAAATCTTTAGTGGAAGCTTGGCAATGGGATCCCTCAGATCATATCATTTGTGTATTACCGCTTCATCATGTGCATGGTATTATCAATGTTATAGGATGTTCATTATGGTCAGGCGCAATTTGTGAATTTTTGCCATCTTTTTCTGAAGCGGCATTGTTTAATCAATTTGCCAAAGGGGCCATCAATGTATTCATGGCAGTTCCAACCATTTATTTTAAACTAATTGCCTATTTCGAAAAACTATCTATAGCTGAACAAATAAACTTAAAAGCTGCTATGCAAGCTTTTCGATTGATGGTTTGTGGATCTGCTGCTTTGCCAGTAACCGTAATGGAAAAATGGGAATTGATCAGCGGACATCGCTTGTTAGAAAGGTATGGAATGACTGAAATTGGAATGGGGTTGAGCAATCCTTATAAGGGTGAACGCAAAGCTGGCTATGTTGGTTTGCCTTTACCAGGTGTTGATGTGATGCTTGCCAATGAACAATATGAAGCTGCAGGTTTAGATGAACCTGGAGAAATTTTAATAAAAGGGGAAACTGTCTTTATTGAATATTGGAACAATCCAAAAGCAACTGAAGAAGCATTTACTCAAAATGGTTGGTTTAAAACAGGAGATATAGCCGTGATTGAAAATGGGTATTATCGAATCATGGGCCGCAACTCAGTGGACATTATTAAATCAGGTGGGTATAAAATCTCTGCATTAGAAATTGAAGAAGTATTAAGAACACATGAATGGATAGATGACTGTGCAGTGGTGGGAATACCTGATGACGAATGGGGTGAATTAATTGTTGCTGCGCTTGTCTCATCCAATAATCAGCTAGATACAGTTCAAGTAAATCAATGGTTGAGAACTCAAATCGCAGCATATAAAACACCTAAAAAATATATTATTCTTCAGGAATTGCCACGGAATGCTATGGGGAAAGTGGTTAAGGGAGATGTAAAAAAACTATTATAATATGAAAAAAGGAATAGCCTTATTATTAATGCTCACTTGCTGGTATAGCAAATCGTTTGCCCAAAAAAGATTCAAGCAGGAAGTTTTTTCTCAGATTGATTCTGTTAAGAATATTCAATATGGTCAAGCTGTTAATTTAAAAGGGCAAAAAGAAGACTTGTTATTAGATATTATTAGCCCTCAAAACGATACCATGAAAAAAAGACCGCTCTTGATTTTTATTCATGGCGGTGGGTTTAAGAATAATTCAAAAACCGGGGCTTACAGTGCGATGATCTGCAACAGTTTTGCTAAGCGTGGATATGTTGCTGCAACAATCGATTATAGATTAGGCGTAGATAAGAGTAATTCCAATACTGATTATGCGGAAGCGCTATATAGAGGTCAACAAGATGGTAAAGCGGCGGTTAGATTCTTTAGAAAGAATGCAGATAAATATGGGATTGATACTGCACAAATATTTGTCACAGGTACATCTGCAGGCTCAAAAATTTGTTTAGCAATGGCCTATATGGATGAACAAGAAATTCCAAAAGAAATTGATCAACAAAAATGGGGCTCATTAGAAGGAACAAGTGGAAATGAGGGATACTCATCTAAAGTGCAAGGAGTGATCAATCAATGGGGATGTGTAATAGACTATAAATGGATTAATCGTGGCGATGCCCCACTGTTTAATGCATCTGGAACAGCAGACAAAACAGTGCCCTACGATAGTTCATTCGATTATCATGGAATGAAATATGGTTCTCTCATTTTGTATGAAAGATGTTTATCTGTTGGCGTTCCAACTGGGCTCAGACCTTTTATTGGTGCTGGTCATACATTGGATAACAATAAAATTAAACAAGATAGTTGCATGCAATCCATGGCTGCATGGCTGTATACGCAATTGAAATTGGTGAAAGGCAGCAATGAAGAAGGGGTTTTCAGGTGGGAAAAAGATATTACTAAATTCGATAGTTTGAATAAAGTAGAAAAGCATACGAAAGATGCTTTGTTGTTCATTGGTAGTTCTTATATCCGTTTTTGGGAAAATATTCGCCAGGATCTGGATTACAAAGACATCATACATAGAGGATTTGGGGGATGTAATTTTAGAGATGTGGCTTATTATATTCAAAGAATTGCGTATCCTCATCAACCCAAAGCTATTTTTATTTATGTTGGTAATGATATAGTAGCTACTGAAAAGGATAAGTCTCCCGACCAGGTTGTAGAATTATATAAGTACATCGTAAAAAGATTAAGAGAAAAATTCCCAACTATACCAATTACGTTCTTAGAAATTTCTCCAAGTGAAAAGAGATGGGCAGCTTGGGATCGAATTGTTCAAACAAATGAATTGGTAAAAAATTATATTGCTTCTCAACCTCAACTTTATTATATAGCTTCATCTGATCAATTTTTAGGCGCAGATGAAAAGCCCATTACTAAATATTACCGAGATGATAAATTGCATTATAATATTGAAGGGTATAAAGTTTGGGGAAATAATATCAAAATGAAAGTAAAAGAAATTGCCAATAAATAGCTTATGAAAATTTACGGAGTAGCCATTTTAGCTGGTTGTTTTTTAGTAGGTCATATTTTAGGTGATTTACTAGGAAGGCTTTTGCATATGAACGGAAATCTTGGTGGTGTTGGATTTGCAATGCTATTATTGATTTTATTACATGATTATTTCGATAAAAAAAATTGGCATCAAGCAGAAACCGAAAATGGTATTTTATTCTGGAGCACCATGTATATTCCTGTTGTAGTTGCCATGTCGGCATCTCAAAATGTAAAAGCTGCTTTATCTGGAGGTTGGGTAGCTATGCTTGCAGGTGTATTTGCTACTGTTGCTTGTTTTGCTTTTATTCCCGTAATTGATCGAATGGCCAAAAAAGCAAACAATAAATGAATTCAATGAAAGAAATTATTTCGATACTTGAAAAAAATGGATTTGTTTTTGCCTTGCTATTGGTAGGTTGTATCATTTATGTATCCTATTTTATTTCAAAAAAGTTTACTAATAACCATATTCCAGGAGCTGCTATTGCAATTAGTTTTGGACTGGTACTTGCTTATTTTGGTGGAGAAAAAGGTTTTGCTTCTGTGCCTGGTTTTTCAGGGTTGGCATTTTTAGGAGGTACTATGATGCGAGATTTTGCAATTGTTTCTACAGCAATGGGAGCCAAATTAGCTGAAATAAAAAAAACAGGATTTATTGGATTGCTTTGTCTTTTGATAGGAACTATAGTCGCATTTTTTGTGGGTGGCTCTATAGGTTACGCTTTGGGTTATACCGATGCAAAAAGTTTTGCAACAATTGGCGGAGGTGCTTGCACTTTTATTGTTGGTCCAGTAACTGGAGGGGCAGTAGGAGCTAGTTCAGATGTTATCGCAATTAGTATTGCAATTGGAGTGATAAAATCGATTGTTGTTTCTATATCAACTCCATTTTTTGCTAAAAAACTGGGTCTTGATAATCCTCAGACTGCAATGATATTTGGAGGATTGGTTGGGTCTACTAGTGGCGTATCTGCTGGTTTAGCTGCAACCGATCCCAAACTAGTGCCATATGGAGCACTTACTGCAACTTTTCACACTGCAATGGGTTGTTTGCTTTGCCCATCAATCTTGTATTTTTTGGTACAGTTGTTTATTTAATTTTCCACTTCTACAATCATTTCAACTTCAACTGCCATATTAAAGGGAAGGGTATTGGTGCCTATGGCTGACCTTGCATGTTTTCCTTTTTCTCCTAATATAAGCACCATGAAATCGGAAAAACCATTCATTACTTTGGGTTGATCATAAAATGTAGCAGCACTATTTACCAATCCCAATACTTTTACGATGCGTTTGATTTTGCTTAATTCACCTAGTTCGTTTTTTAATACTGCCAACTGATTGATGGCTACCAGCTTCGCAGCCGCATATCCATTTTCTATATTGAGTTCTTGCCCTAACTTACCTGTGATATATGTGCCATCTGGTTTTAAAGGGCCTTTGCCAGAAAGAAAAAGCAGGTTGCCTACTCTAGTAACATTAACGTAATTGGCAACAGGTGAGGAGAGTTGGGGTAAAACGATTCCTTCTTTCATTAAAATAGATTCTGGGCTTTGTCCGGAAGCAGAAAATCCGAAAAAGCAACCGACAAAAACAAGTCCTATTTTTAATGATGGCAGTAAGCGATAAATGGTCATTAGATTTGTATTTATATATTTAAATTTAGGCAAAAACCCTTAATGAAGAATGATTATATTTATGTTTTAAACAATGCTTATGCTGCAAAAAATTCTTGGGTTTACTTTTATATTGATATTGTTTTTTGGAGTTGGAATAAATGCCCAAAAAAAAATAGCCAATAAAAATACAGCTCAATCAGCAATTAGTAAGAAAGATGATCTCTTGAAAAAAGGATCTGCTGATGATACACTGCTAACGAAATACAATAATGATAGGCCTGTATCAGTGCTCAATCAAATGGAAGAATTGTTTATTCGGATGAATAAATATGATCATTTGTTGAAAAGAGGTTTTGATTCAAGTGAGATAGAAAACAGTTTATTAAAAATCGAAAACACCATTCGGGTGATTGATTCTAATTTAATTGTTGGGCAAAGCATTTCACAAATTAATCTGCGTAATGTAAGTAGTTTTAAAGTGGTCATGGTTCAGTTTGATAAACAGTTAAAAGGTTGGAACAATGATTTAGAAAGCTTTAATGCTTCTTTGAGTGCTGGATATCAAGACATAAAGTCAGCAGTTAATGACCTAACCAGTTTTCATAATGAAGAAGATTCTTTACAAAAAGTAAATTTCAAGCAACAATTAGAAGCAATTGCTAATTATAGACTACAGCTTAAAGATAAAAAGGACAGCATTTTCGACAATTTATTATTGTTGGAAAAAAGAGTTGTTAGGGCCTATGTAAAAAATGCAAGTTTATTAGAAGATGTTCAATATAGGATTTCTAAATATTCAACTACTGTTTTTCTTCAATCTCACCCACCGCTATGGAAAGATTCTAGGAATAATTTTGCAACCCCACTTGGATATGATTTAAAGGTTACTTCTGAACGAGCGCAAAATATTTTTTTATACTATTTAAAAAATAATTTAAAGTCAGTATTACTTTTATTGCTTTTTTTTATAGGGTTTTTTTATTGGCAATATTCCAATAAACACTATTTACAAAAAAATAATTTGAAGGAAATGCTATTGCCAATAAAATACATTGTGCGTTTCCCCATTATTTGTACAATTATTGTAATCTCTTTTTTAAGCCCTTATATTTTTATTAGCCCTCCAGCCATATTTGTAGAGTTGATGTGGATGATCTCAGCCATTGCCACCACTTTTATTTTCTGGGCTAAAGAAAAATCGCATCTCCGCTTGCTTTGGATATGTATTTTATGCCTGGGGCTTCTTTTAGGAATTGATAATTTGTTGTATGATTATTCGATTGGAGAGCGATGGGGATTATTGATTTGTAATTTTTTAGCAGTGTTGCTTGCAGTAATGTCTTTTCAGAAAAAGCTTATTTCAAAAGGCAAATATTTGAAAGTCCTTCAGTTTTCATTAGGAATAATTTTAGTGAGTAATATCATTGCAGTATTATTAAATCTATTTGGGTATTTTGCTTTAGCTAAATTGGTCTCTAATAGTTCAGTCAAACAATTTATATTGGCTGTAGTATTAACCTATATGTCTGAAATTTTTACAGAAGTTATTTACTTGCAATTAGAAAGAATGAAAAGTATGCAAGCCTCCGCAATTGAAGAGTATGAAAACATCAGGGATAAATTTAAATGGTATTTAAATGTTGGAGCAGTTGCTTTATGGTTTTTAGGTTTTATCTGGAGCCTTAGTTTTCATGATATTGCCATACAATTCTTTGTGGACTTATTTGATTATCCAATTTCTATTGGAAGTTTGTCATTCACCCTAAATTCAGCATTAATTTTTGCAATCACTTTATGGGTATCGGTACTTATTTCCAATTTTTTGTCTGTTATATTCGGAACTACTGAGCAGCAGTTTGCCAGTACCAAGAAATCTAAGGTTGGAAGCTGGATGATGCTGATTAGAGTTGGCATTATTTCAATTGGTTTTTTCATAGCTGTTGGTGCCGCAGGTATACCAATTGATAAATTGGCGATTGTATTTGGAGCTTTGAGTGTGGGTATTGGGTTTGGCTTACAAAACATTGTAGCTAATCTCATTTCTGGAGTTATTTTGGCTTTTGAAAAACCCATGCAAGTGGGCGATGTTGTTGAAATAGGAACACAAACTGGTACAGTTAAACAAATAGGAATCAGAAGCAGCAAAATAACCACTTATGATGGAGCAGATATTATTGTGCCTAATGGAGATTTTATTACACAGAAATTAACCAACTGGACGCATTCAAATTCATATAGACGCATAGAATTGATTGTTGGGGTTGCTTATGGTACTTCTTTGGATAAAGTGACTATGTTGATCAATCATTTATTATCTGAACGAAAAGATGTGATGAAGTATCCCTCTCACAATGTAATCGTTCAGGGATTTGCGGATAGTTCTGTGAATTTCAGGATATTATTCTGGACCAATGATTTTGATAATTGGATCAAACTCAAAAGTGATGTACTCAAAGATATATATCAAACATTTGCTGAAAATGGAATTCAGATTCCATTTCCTCAACAAGATATATATATCAAGTCTTTGCCTGATAATGATATCATAAAACCTACATAATCTAATAAAATTATTAGTCTATTTAATTACTAGAGTATATATTTGCATTCGAATACTTTGGTAATATGGAAAAATGGGTGAATTGTCCTATAGATAGGGTAGTAGTGAATGAGCAAAAAATCAGACTGGTTGCTTTTTTCGTTTTTTTATTGGTACTATTTAATTTTATGCAGCCCAATATTTTTCTTTCACTATTTATAACAGTGGATTTTTATTGTAGGGCTTTTTTAGAAGGTAAGTTTAGTGTTCTTTCCAGCATTGCAGGAAAGTTGGAGAAATACGATTGGATCGGGATTAAAAATGTTGATAGGGCCCCTAAAAGATTTGCGGCCATGATTGGATTTTTCATGTCTTTATTATTGGTTATAACCGTTCTACTGAATTCAAATATTTTTATAAATTCTATTTCTTTCGTTTTCATCAGTTTCGCATTTTTAGAATTTGCTTTTGGTTTTTGTGCGGGATGTTATTTGTATCATTTTCTTCAATATTTTAAATCGAATTATGCTAAAGATCTATAGTTTATTTTGCGTCCTATTTATTTTATTCACTGTAGTCGGACAGTCTACTTATAATACTGAAATTGAAGAATGGAAAATCAAGAGGGTAACTAGTTTGAAAAGTGAAAATGGATGGCTGAACTTAGCTGGATTGTTTTGGTTGGAAGAAGGAAAGAATAGTTTCGGATCAGCAAGCTCTAATAATATTGTTTTTCCCAAAGGAGCTATACCTGCCAATGCAGGGTATTTTAATCTAACGAATCAAGTAGTTACCATCAATGCTGCTAATGGAGTGCAAGTAAAAGTGAATGATCTGTTGGCCCAGCCAAATGAAATTGTTTTTTCAAAAGAATTGGCTAAACCAGCTTCAATGTCTTATGGATCCATGCATTGGACAATTATTAAGCGCGAAGACAAAATAGGAATACGGTTGAGAGATTTTAGTAGCCCATTGGTAAAGACATTTACAGGCACTGATCGTTTTCCTACAGATTCAAATTGGAAGTTCGATGCTGTTTTGCAAGAACCAACAACTCCTTCAACGATTCCCATTACCAATGTTTTAGGTCAAACCATCCAAATGAAGTTTTTGGGTAAATTGATTTTTACAATAAATGGGCAAACAGTTAGTTTAGATGCGGTTGAAGAAGAAGCACAGTTATTTGTGATTTTTGGTGATCTGACCAATAAGAAAGAAACCTATGGCGCAGGAAGGTTTTTATATGTTTCCAAACCAGATGCATCAGGTAAAACTATAGTAGATTTTAATAAGGCATTTAATCCTCCTTGTGCTTTTACTCCTTATGCAACATGTCCTTTACCTCCCAAACAAAACATGCTTAGTTTGGCCGTTAAAGCAGGAGAAAAGACTTTTAACGAGCATTAATTTCATTTTGAAAGAAGGCGTTGATTACTTAAATTGTGGTATTAGTTCATTTATCATAATTACAATTAATGAAACATCCTCTACTTTCATCCCTCATGATTGGCTTTGTTTTGAGTTGCCTAACAATGAATTCAGGGAAAACTCAACAATCAACTAAATACGATTCTTTATTTATAGAGAAATTAAAAACACAAGCACTGGCTTCTGTAGATGGGAAACAAAAATCAATTCAGGAAATGGTGGATATGGTTTTTAGTTTTGGAGAATTGGGTTTTCAAGAAATAGAAACCTCCAACTATCTAACGAGCATACTCGAGAAAAATGGGTTTAAAATCGAGAAAGGCATTTCAAAAATACCTACTGCCTGGATGGCAACATGGGGTAGTGGAAGTCCTGTTATTGCATTAGGGAGCGATCTGGATTGTATTCCTAAAGCTTCACAAAAGCCGGGCGTTGCATTTAAAGATCCTATCATTGAAGGTGCACCAGGTCATGGTGAAGGACATAATTCAGGTCAATCAGTAATCATTTTTGCAGCAATCGCAGTGAAGGAACTAATGCAGAAAAATAATATTCCAGGAACATTGGTCATTTGGCCTGGCGTTGCTGAAGAATTAGTAGCTAGTAAAGCCTGGTATATTCGAGATGGTTATTTCAAAAAAATTGATGCCTGTATTTTTACGCATGTTAGTGGAGATTTTGCCAGTGATTATGGAGACAATGGAGGGAATGGATTGGTTTCAGTAAAATTTTCATTTGATGGAGACGCTGCACACGCTGCTGGATCTCCTTGGCGAGCAAAGAGTGCATTGGATGCTGTTGAGTTATTAGATATTGGATGGAATTTTAAAAGGGAACATTTAAAGCCAACTCAACGAAGTCATTATGTAATTACCGATGGGGGAGATCAACCAAATGTAGTTCCATCCAAAGCAAGTGTATGGTATTATTTCAGAGAAAGAACTTACGAAGACATAAAAAGCATGTATGAATCAGGTATACAAATTGCTAAGGGCGCAGCAATGATGACGGGTACTTCAGTTTCGTATCAAATATTAGGAACAGCCTGGCCAGGACATTTTAATAAGCCAATGGGAGAAGCCATGTTTGAAAATATAAAAAGAGTTGGAATGCCTGTTTGGAGTAGTGCCGATCAAGAATTGGCAAAAGCTACACAACAATTAATGGAAGCTCCAAAGAAAGACCAAAGAGGTGATCCCTTGGATGGATTAAGAAGCGTAATAAAGCCAATAAGTGGATCAGTGCCTTTTTCTTGGGGTGGTGGTTCAGATGACATTGCAGATATCTCTTGGAATTTACCTACAATTGTTTTGAGATATCCAGCAAATATTCCAGGATTAAAAGGTCATCATTGGGGTGATGCAATTGCGATGGCAACTCCAATTGCTCATAAGGGCTGCGTAGCTGGAGCAAAAGCAACCGCACTTACATTAATTGATTTATTTACAAAGCCGAAAGTATTGGAAGATGCAAAAGCATATTTTACCAATGTACAAACAAAAGACACTAAGTATATTCCTTTTATAACTGATAAAGATCCTGCACCTATTTATTTAAATAAAGAAATAATGGATAAATATCGACCTGAGATGAAAAAGTATTATTATGACCCATCAAAGTATGGTACTTATTTAGAGCAATTAGGTATTACTTATCCAACTATAAAAAAATAAACTATTGTTTTAATAATTCATCAACAGTTTGGTTAAACTCTCTGATGAATTCAGTGTAAAATTTTCCCGTTGCCGGACCTGAAAAGCCAGTATGGATTTTAAACACTTTTCTATTTTTATCGATAAATAAAGTGGTTGGAAAACTATAGAACTTTTCTAAAGCAGGTAATGCTGCTAAAACTTTTGCGTTATCTGTAGTACCGCCAAAAACCATTTCATAAGGAATATTGAATTTCTGTTTGAATCGGTTCATGGTTTTTTGTGCATATACAAAATCATCTACTACTTCAAATTGTACAGTAATAATTTCGATTCCTCTTGATTGATTTTTTCTATACCATGGGGCTAGGAACATGGCTTCGTCAGCACAATTAAGGCACCACGTTCCTCCAATGGTTACAATGACCGGCTTGTTTTTATAACGATCATCATCTAAACTAATTTTTTTGCCTAATGCATTTTGTAATAAAAAATTAAATGGCTTGTCATTGTTTACGATGGTTAAGTTATTGGTAGCAGGTAAATGAGCTGTATCATTTTTAATTGCTGTAAATGTTTGAATAGATTTTAATCCAATTTGTTCACCATTGATAGAACCATCCTTGTTGATCTTGCCAACAAATAAAAGTGGTCCTCCACCAATAAACATGGATAGTTTGAATTCATTTCCTTCAATGATTCCTTCTGTATACCTGGTATCACCGGAGATCCTTAAAAATGTAGCGAACAAACGATTTCCTTCTTGTTTAAATAATCCAACTGATGGTATTTTTTTACCTGCATCGTTGGTGAACTCAACTGAATAGGAATTACCAATGGTGCTATTGGAAAGATTATTAAAAGTAGAAAACCTGGGCTTGTTTTTTTCTGCATGAATAGGGAAGGAGTTTCCTGCGCCATTTTGTTTTCTCCAAAAGCCGGAAAGGGTTTGATCATTAATTATCGCTAAAACTATTTCGGTATCAAACTGATCTAATGAAATGTATATGGAATCTTTTTTCGTAAATAATTTGCCACCATTGTATTTGTCTGTTCCATTAATGAAATACAAGCTTGTATCTTTTTTGCCCGATACAACAATTTCAATATTAAATGGAATTTCATTTCCGCCATTTAATGGGAAACTGCCTCTCCATTGCCCGAGCAATTCCAGCTGTTTTTGCGCAAATCCATTTAAACAACTAGCAATAAAATAAAATACAATGACCCATTTTTTTGGAAATAGTTTCTTCTTCATACTGCTAAACTATGGAAAGCGTTTTAATTGAACTGTAAAGCAGGCAAACGATAATGTTGACTGTCGTATACAAAGAGTTCTTCTATTTCATAAGTCCAATATTTGTATAAGGGAGATTTTGCGATATGCTGATCGGTTTTTTCTTTATCTTCTGCATTAACGGTAATCCAGCAAGTTTGGCTTTCCATACTTACTGCATAACTGTCAATTATTCCTTTATTCATTAAATAATTGATATAAGTTCTGTGTGCTGGAACTAAAGACATAAATGATTCATCCATAGTGAATTTGATAATAGCTTGGAACTTTTTCATTCTTTATTATTTACGGATGAATAATAGTCAAGATTCATGCTGATGCTCAAAAAATGGCAAACTGTCAATCCTTTGCCCTTTTGTCGGATTAATTTACGAAAATTGACGCTATTTATTCAAGAGTAGGATAAAAACTATTTCGCTGCTCCCATTATCTATTATATTCATGCCGAATCTAATAAAAAATAACGGGGCGCCTATCTCTAAGCAACCCCGCATCCCCTTCGATGTTAAAAGGCTTTAGTTTCTTCTTCTTCTAGGTGGGGTTGAATTACCACTGCTATCTTTCCAATTTTTCATTTTTTCCATCATTTCTTTTTTTTCTTCTGGGCTGAGTTGATCAAATTTCTTTTTTAAAGCAGCCCTCATTTCCTGCCTTTCTTCTGGGGTCATTTCTTCGACTCTTTTTTTCATTTTATCCCTTAATGCTTTTTTTTCTTCAGGGCTCGTTGTAGAAGCTTTCTCCTGCATTAATTGTTTTACCGTTGCTTTTTCTTCTTCGGTCAATTTGCTACCATGCTTTTTGTGGCGGTTTTTTTCTGATTGTTTTACCGTTTTAGCAGAATCTGATTTTACTATAGTTCCAGATTCCTGGGCAATTAAACTGGATGCGTTAAAACAAAAAAGGGCTAAGCATAAATAAAGGATTCTTTTCATTTTATTGTTTTTTCATAATTAAGACGCTGCTTATATGAAAAGGTTTAATTAGAAATATACATCTTCGATAAAGAATATTTCTTTGATTGAATCATTGTCTAATGTAATAGATATAATATCGAATTGCAAGTATTTCCATTGCGGATGTTTGTATTGATAAGCCGAAGCAGCATTTTTAAGGAATTGCATTTTGGATTTGTCGATACTTTCTTCTGGGTAGCCAAAATCCAGCGAACTCCTGGTTTTTACCTCTATAATATGAAGAAGGTTATGCTTACAAGCAATGATATCTATTTCATAGTGCTTATGCCTCCAATTCCTCTCCAAGATGTTGTATTCATGGGTATTTAAATAGCTGGCGGCTATATCTTCCCCTAATTTGCCAGTTTGTTGATTATTTGCATTCATAAATCATTGTTTTATACAAGATATTAGCTGATTCAACGTTATTCTTGGGAATAAATACTTGAATATGACCATGAATGAACGGATTTTTAAAATCAAAGGAGTTGTCCAGCATTATGCTTGGGGAGGGAAATCATATATTCCTAATTTAATAGGTGATCACAATGATACGAATAAGCCTTGTGCTGAATATTGGATGGGTGCTCATCCTTCCGCTCCATCTAATTTTCATGTAAATGGGGAGTTGATTACATTAAACCAATTGGTAAAAGCCAATTTGAATGATACTCTAACACCTGCAGTTGCAGACCGTTTTGGAGAATTGCCTTATCTATTCAAAGTATTAGATGTGCATGAAATGTTATCCATTCAGGTGCATCCAACAAAAGAAGAGGCGGAAAAAGGGTTTGATAGAGAAGAGGCGGAAGGAATTTCAATCAATGCACCCAATCGTAATTATAAAGACAGAAACCATAAGCCAGAAGTAATGGTAGCATTAAGTGATTTCTGGTTACTGCATGGGTTTAAACAAAAAGCGGCAATTGAGAAAACATTGGAAGATGTCCATGAATTAAATGTGTTTTTACTTCTTTTTAAGAAAGAAGGAATACGCGCTTTGTATCAGTTTATTATGGAAATGGACCAGTCAGATGTAAATTCATTATTGGTTCCCCTGGTTCAAAGAGAGATCAGGCATAAGCATGATGGAAAATTAACCAAGCAAGACCCAGGTTGGTGGGCGGCAAAATTGTATGAAGGAAAGGAATTCCCGGCTGATATGGATAGGGGTATTTTTTCTATCTATTTTTTCAATATCGTTCAAATCAATCCAGGAGAAGCTATTTTTCAGAAAGCAGGTGTTCCACATGCTTATTTAGAAGGGCAGAATATTGAGTTAATGGCGAATAGTGATAATGTTTTAAGAGGAGGGTTAACGCCCAAATATGTAGACGTTCCCGAATTAATGAAACATACTTTATTTGAAGAAGTGATTCCTGAGATCATGAAAGGCAATCCTGCCCGTTTTGGAGAAAAAATCTATCCTTGTCCAGTTCCTGACTTTGGAATCAGCAAAATCGATTTGACTGCGGGGTCAGAATACGAAGCAGTGGCAGAATCTCTTGAAATTATGCTCGTTACAGAAGGAGGGGCCTTGGTCAACAATAGTATTGTTTTAAAAAGGGGTGAAGTGGTTGCATTGCTCCCAGGCGCAGAATATCAAGTATATGCATCCGGAAATTGTACTTTGTTTAAGGCATTTGTTCCTGTTCCATAAGGTTATTCACAATTTGGGTAAAATTGAAGCGGACTTATTCCAATTTACGCCTATTTTTGCGATGAAATATTGAAAGATGAAAATGAATAAGAACCTAATAGTAGCACTTGTATTAATGATCTTGGCCTCGGCTTTATATAGAATCATTCCGGGTAGAGCCCTGGGATTTGCTCCTCAAATGGCCATTGCTATTTTCGCAGGTTCTTTATTAAGCAATAATAAAAAAATTGCTTTTCTGTTACCATTGATTTCAATGTTGATTTCTGATGGTTTATACCAATTGCTTTATTTAAATGGCCTATCTACAATTCCTGGTTTTTACCATGGACAGTGGATCAATTATTTACTATTTATCAGTTTAACTTGTTTTGGTTTTTTTGTTAAAACCAACAATATTATCTCTATAGCTGCTGGTTCTTTAGCAGCACCTACAGCATTTTTTATAGTGTCAAATTTCATGGTTTGGGTTGGTGGTGGTGGATTACATCGCCCTAAAACAATGGAAGGTTTAATGCAATGTTTTGCTGATGGTATTCCATTTTATCAGGGAAGTTTAATGGCTACAGGAATTTTTGCTGCAATTTTCTTTGGCACTTTTTCATTATTTACCAGTGCTGCTTCAAATAAAGTAGTAGCCTAATTAGTCATTGATACCTGATTCGTATTCTTGATCTATCAATAGATGAGTTCCGTCTGCAGCTGTAGTAGCTAACTCATCGCAACGGTTATTGAGTGGGTTGTCTGCATGCCCCTTTACCCATACAAATTGAATGTTGAAAAGCTTGGACAATTTAAAATATTGAGTCCATAAATCTCGATTTTTCTTTCCTCCTTTAAAATCGGTTTTTATCCAATTATCTAACCATTTCTTTTGCACACTGTCTACAATATATTTACTATCGGTAAAAATGGTTACTAGAATATGTTGCTTGGTTAAAGAATTTAATGCAACAATAACAGCCATTAATTCCATTCGATTATTGGTTGTCAATCGATAGCCAGCTGCAATCTCTTTTCTTTTTTGTCCCCACAAAAGTACAATGCCATAACCACCTGGGCCAGGGTTTCCCCGGGCTGCGCCATCTGTATAAATTTGTAATGAATGAGACAAGGCGAATTATGAATTAAGAGATAAGAATTAAGAGATATGAGATGAAAGATGAAAGATGAAAGATGATTTGTTTTGAGTGCAATATAAAAGAAATCAATCATTCCTTCCTACAGGCATTTATTACACTTGAAAAACTCCAGTATTGAATGATTCGATATGCGGGTTTTGATTCGCCGCATTGATTCCTTCAGAAATTACTTGCCTGGTTTGTGCTGGGTCAATAATACCATCAACCCATAATCTTGAAGCTGCATAATAGGGGGTTGTTTGTTGATAGTATCGATCTTTGATGGTATCCAATAATAATTTTTCTTCTTCTGCACTCACTTCTTTCCCTTTTGATTTCATTGTAGCAACCTGAATCTGTGCAAGGGTTTTAGCGGCTTGATCTCCACCCATCACAGCAATTTTTGCAGAAGGCCATGCAAAAATAAGTCTTGGATCATAGGCTTTTCCGCACATGGCATAATTGCCCGCACCATAACTATTTCCAATAACAATAGTAAACTTAGGCACAACAGAATTGGCTACTGCGTTTACCATTTTTGCGCCATCTTTAATAATACCACTATGCTCACTTCTGCTTCCAACCATAAATCCTGTAACATCTTGGAGAAAAACCAATGGTATTTTTTTCTGATTGCAATTCATAATAAAACGTGCTGCTTTATCGGCGCTATCATTGTAAATCACTCCTCCAATTTGCATTTCACCTTTTTTGCTTTTAGATACCAGACGCTGATTAGCAACAATACCAACAGCCCAGCCATCTATTCTTGCATATCCGCATAGGATTGTTTTTCCATAGTCTTTTTTGAATTGATCAAACTCGCTATTATCTACCAGCAATTCAATAATTTCTAGCATATCATAAGGCTTCAAATTTCCTTCAGGAATAATTGAATAAATGGATTCAATATCTTTTAAAGGTTTGGTGGCAGCTATTTTATTAAATCCTGCATTGGCTGGAGTGGCTAGCTTGTTCATGATCTTTTTCACATGATCTAGACATTCTTCTTCGGTCTTGAATTTATAATCAGCAATGCCGCTGATGGAAGTATGGGTATCTGCTCCTCCTAAAGTTTCATTATCAATATCTTCTCCAATGGCTGCTTTTACCAAGTAAGAACCAGCTAAAAAAATACTGCCATTTCCTTCCACCATCAATGTTTCATCGCTCATAATGGGTAAGTATGCTCCACCTGCAACGCAAGCGCCCATCACTGCTGCAATCTGTGTAATACCCATTGCACTCATTCGGGCATTGTTTCTAAAAATTCTTCCAAAATGTTCTTTGTCTGGAAATATTTCATCTTGCATGGGTAAAAAAACACCAGCACTATCTACTAAATAAACAATAGGCAATCTGTTTTCCATTGCAATCTCTTGCATTCTTAAATTCTTCTTTCCTGTTATAGGAAACCAGGCACCTGCTTTTACTGTTTGGTCATTTGCAACAATTACACATTGTCTTCCACTGATATAACCAATTCCTGCAACAGTTCCTCCAGAAGCACATCCTCCTTCTTCTTCATACATTCCATGAGCTGCAAAAGCACCAATTTCTATAAATGGTTTATCAGCATCATTTAAATACTGAATGCGCTCTCTGGCAGTTAGTTTGTTGCGTTCTTTTTGTTTTTCGATTGATTTTTTCCCGCCCCCTAATTTTACTATTTCCATCTGACGCTTCACTTCACTGAGCATCAATTTCATCCAATCTTCATTGCGGTTTTTTTCTAAGTTCATTTGCGAACGGTTGTTAGTTTACAAATATAGGAAGTTCAAATCAACAACCATCCATTCGCCATTTTCTACTATATTTATTGTATGGCGTATGACTACATTATTATTGGAGCTGGATCTGCAGGATGTGTTTTAGCGAATCGTTTGTCTGAAGATGCATCAAAAAAAGTTTTGTTAATAGAAGCTGGTGGACCAGATAAAAAGAAAGAAATAGCAATACCAGGAGCGTATACAAAATTAAATAGAACGGAAGTAGACTGGCAATTTTGGACGGTTCCACAAAAAGCTATAGATAATCGACCACTGTATATTCCTAGAGGAAAAACCCTTGGAGGAAGTAGCTCCACCAATGCAATGGCCTATGTAAGAGGCAATAAAGCAGATTTTGATGAATGGGCAAGTTTGGGAAATAAAGGCTGGTCTTACGAAGAACTGCTTCCTTATTTTATCAAGTCCGAAAACAATAAAAATTTTGACTCTCCCTATCACGGACAAGATGGCCCTCTTTCAGTTACGCTTTCAGAACAACCCAGTCCATTTGCGGAGGCTTTTATTGAGGCTTGCGCTGAATCAGGGATCCCTAAAAACCCAGATTACAATGGGGCTGTTCAAGAAGGAGCCCATCTTTTACAGTTTACCATCAAAAACAATAAAAGACATAGTACCGCAGCTGCTTTTCTAAAGCCTGCTTTGAGAAGGCCCAATCTTACGGTAAAAACCAACACTTTTGTCAAGCGAATTATTATTGAAAATGGAAGGGCTACTGGTGTAGAAGCTCAAACTGCTCAATCTAATGCGGAAAGAATTAATTGCAGCGGGGAAGTGATTTTATCAGCTGGTGCCATTCAATCTCCACAAATTCTCATGCTCTCTGGAATAGGTGATCCAACAGAATTAAAAAGAGTAGGGATTGATGTATTAATGGCTTTGCCAGGGGTAGGCAAAAATTTACAAGACCATGTATGGTCTGGTGTAAGTGCAGAAGCTACAATGCCTACTGGCAATTCTTTGCTAAAGCCATGGAATATGGCCAAATCATTATTGCAATATCTTTTTTTTAATAAAGGGCCATTAGCAAATAGTCCATTGGAAGCAAATGCGTTTATTAAATCTAATGAAGCTTTAACCAGGCCAGATATTCAATTTCACTTTGTACCATTGGGTATATCAAAAGATTATTCTACTGATATATACAATATGGAAACCTTTTCAAAAACTGATGGCTTAGGAATACTGGCCATTTTGCTCCGCCCAGAAAGCAAAGGAACTGTTGGTTTAAAATCTGCTAATCCAAAAGATGCTCCTATAATCAATCACAATGTTTTGTCGACCCAGCATGACCAGAATACTTTGTTATATGCATTAAAAAAGTCGATGGAAATACTTACTGCCCCATCTTTAAAAGCATATACAACTGGGGGTATTGATTTTCCTGTTGAGAAAGATACAGACGAAGCCTTAATGGTTCATATCAGAAAAAGCCTAGAAACCTTATATCACCCAATTGGAACATGCAAAATGGGTAATGATGCAATGGCTGTAACAGACGATCAGTTAAGGGTGCATAAAATAAAAGGGTTGAGGGTAATAGATGCATCCATTATGCCAACCATTGTTTCTGGTAATACCAATGCTGCTGTAATTATGATTGCAGAAAAAGCCGCCGATATGATAAAGAGTACTATTTAATCGGTCAAAACCATACATCAATTTGGAGTTGTAGTGTGATATTTACACATTGTTGCCTAATTTAGAGCCGTAAATGCTGAACTATGGCTACAAAACAACAAACGATTGTGAAAAAAATGGAGAATATTGAAGAAGTGAAGGTTGCAACAAAAGCTAAACCCAAAAAAGAGAAATCGGAGACTGAAAAGCCATTAAAAAAAGCAGCTACTAAAAAAGCTGTTCCCAAAAAAGCTGCTGCCAAAAAAGCAGCTGCCAAAAAAACACCATCAAAAAAAGCTAAAACTACCGATACCGTTGTTCAATTAACTGAAACAGTTAAAGTAAATTTTCAGGTACGGTTTAAAACGGTAAATGGTCAAAATCTATTTGTAACCGGGTCACATTCATTACTTGGGAATAATGATTTGTTACAAGCAGTACCTATGCAATACTTCAATGAAGATTTTTGGTATGTTGAAATTGATTTTCCAATTGATTCAAAAAACGAATTACCGTTTCAATATAATTATGTACTAAAAAATGAAGATGGTTCAATTGTAGTTGATTGGGGAAAAGATAAAACTTTGTCAATTGGTTCAAAAAATCCATCAGAGATTGTATTGATCGATACATGGAACCATGCGGGTTACTATGAGAATAGTTTTTATGCAGATGCGTTTCAGGAGGTATTATTAAAAAATAATTTCACTGAATTTGACATTAAAGCACCTAAAATTGTTACACATACATTTAAAGTAAAAAGCCCTTTATTAGCCAAGGGGCAAGTCATTTGTTTGCTTGGGTCAGACAAATTGCTAAATCAATGGGATACGGCGTCGCCAATATTATTAAGCAGACCCGCAGGTGCTGAGCAATTTGAAGTTTCAATAAATTTATCAAAAGCATCATTTCCAATTTCATATAAATATGGAGTATATGATATTGAGAATAAAAAAATGATTGGATTCGAAAATGGCAATAACAGGGTTTTATTTGATGTTGTTTCAAAGAACAGACAAACAATTATCAACGATGGCTATACCTATTTGCCGAATAATACTTGGAAAGGAGCAGGAGTAGCAATTCCAGTTTTTAGCCTAAGATCTGAAGCTAGTTTTGGAGTAGGAGATTTTGCTGATTTGAAGAACCTGGCAGACTGGGCTTCTCAGGTAGGATTAAAAATGATACAGGTGCTCCCCATTAATGATACGATAGCAACCAATACTTTTAAAGATTCGTATCCTTATGCCTCTATATCTGCTTTCGCATTGCATCCAATGTATTTAAACATTCCGAACTTAGCTGGTACTAAATACAAAAAGCAATTAAAAAAATGGGAAGGAGAGGGAGCAAAATTGAATGCACTCCCAGTAGTTGATTATGATGCAGTGGTTAAATTAAAAATTCAAATCATTAAAGAGATCTATAAAAATGAAGGGGAAGAAGCTATTGCTTCCCCAGCGTTCAACAATTTTTTCAATCAAAATAAAGATTGGCTTACTGCTTATGCTGTATTTTGTTATTTGCGTGACGAATATGGTGTGGTAGATTTCAACAAATGGCCTGCCTATAAACATTTTAATGCTGCAGATATTGAATCATTAGTAGATCCTTCATCAGCAGCTTATCATGATATTGCGTTGCATTATTTTATTCAATATCATTTGCATATTCAATTGAAAGATGCAGCTGCTTATGCTCATAGCAAAGGAATTATTCTGAAAGGTGATATAGCTATTGGAGTGTATCGGCATAGCGCAGACACTTGGCAAAATCCTGAATTATTTCATATGGAATATCAAGCTGGTGCACCTCCAGATGATTTTGCCATAAAGGGCCAGAACTGGGGATTCCCAACATATAACTGGCAAAAAATGCAAGAAGATGGCTTTGCATGGTGGAAGCAAAGATTTGAACAAATGAGCCATTATTTTGATGCATTTAGGATTGATCATATTCTTGGCTTTTTTAGAATATGGAGCATCCCAATTCATGCAGTAGAAGGTATTATGGGTCATTTTGTTCCTGCATTAGCTATTCATATTCATGAATTCAACCAACAGGGCATTTGGTTCGATTATCATCGATACACACAACCATTTATTAACGAATCGGTACTTTGGGAATTTTTCGGATACGACAATGAATTGGTTAAAAGCTTATTCCTTTTGAAAAACGACGATGGAACCTATCGTTTAAAACCAGCTTTTGCAACTCAACGTTTAGTAGAAGCACATTTTGCAACCCTTGAGTCGGACGAACAGCATCAAAAAATAAAACAAGGCTTGTACAATCTTATAAGCAATATCATTTTATTTGATGCAAATGGAGATGGACAATATTTTCATTTCAGATTCGGAATGGAATCAACCACTTCATATAAGTTTTTGTCTGATGATACTAAACAACAATTAAAAAATAGTTATGTAAACTATTTCTTTAAAAGACAAGACAATTTCTGGAAACAGGAAGCTTTGCAAAAATTGCCTGCGCTTAAGCGAGTTACTAATATGATTGTTTGTGGCGAAGATCTAGGTTTAGTTCCAGCATGTGTGCCAGATGTGATGCAACAATTAGGGCTGCTGAGTTTAGAGATTCAAAGAATGCCAAAAGATTCTTCTAAACAATTTTTTCATCCAAATGACGCTCCTTATTTGAGTGTAGTAACTCCTTCTACTCATGACATGAGTACAATAAGAGGATGGTGGGAAGAAGACAAATCCGGCATTCAGCAATTTTATAATCATGAGTTAGGACAATGGGGGGATGCACCGTTTTATTGTGAAGCATGGATCAACAAGGCAATTGTTGTGCAACATTTGTATTCACCAGCTATGTGGAGTATTTTTCAATTGCAAGATTTAATGGGCATCAATGAATTAGTACGAAGGGACAATCCAAAAGAAGAACAAATCAATGTTCCAGCTGATCCAAATCATTATTGGCAATATAGAATGCATATGAGCATTGAAGATTTGCAAAAAGCCAGTTCATTTAATGATGAATTAGCTGATTTTATTAAAGCTTCTGGCAGATAAATTATTATAAGTGATTCTATCATATTCATCTTCCAATTTGCCATTTGAATATCCATTCACCATTTCGAATGGAAGAACCAAAACCCATCAGCCTGCATTGATGGTGCAATTGTCTTTAGGACCATTTACTGGTTATGGAGAAGCGCCTTCGATTGTGTATTACAATATTTCTGTGGAGCAAATGATGGAAGATTTGGCATCCAAGAAAAAAATGGTTGAAAAATTTGCATTAACAGACCCTGAACGCTATTGGCATTACCTACACCATTTATTTCCTAATAATCCTTTTTTGGTTTGTGCTTTAGACATGGCAGCATGGGACTTGTTTGGTCAAATGAAGGCAAAACCACTTTTCGATTTATGGGGAACAAAATGGGGTGCTGATTTGCCGGTAACAGATTATACCATCGGAATAGATAGTATTGATAGAATGGTGGCTAAAATGAAATCAAAGCCATGGCCAGTTTATAAAATCAAATTGGGCACAGATGAGGATATTGAGATCATTAAAGCATTGAGAGAGCATACAGATGCTGTATTCAGAATAGATGCAAATGCAGGATGGACTTTAGAGGAAGCGCTACATAAAATTCCTCAATTAGCCAGCTTAGGGGTGGAGTTTATTGAACAGCCTTTAGCAAAAGAGAATTGGGAAGGGATGAAAGTTTTATTTGAGCAATCTGTTTTGCCATTAATTGCAGATGAAAGCTGTGTGTTTGAGCAAGACGTAAAAAAATGTTTTCAGCATTTTCATGGGATCAATATAAAGCTCACCAAATGCAGTGGCATTACTCCTGCATTACGCATGATCAAAGAAGCCAGATCCTTGAATATGAAAGTGATGATGGGTAGTATGAATGAGGGTACGATTGGCTCGGCCGCAATTGCTCATTTTTTGCCGCAATTGGATTATGCCGATTTGGATGGGCCTTTATTGCTATCAGCTGATAATGCAACCGGGCTGAATTTTGATTTTGGAAAAGTAATTCTTTCCAATAGGTCGGGCTTAGGCGTTTTGCTTCAATAATTGAACGACTACTTTGTCTATAGGCAATGACATAGTATCTGGAGATAAATCATTCCATTCCACCCATCTAAAAACTTCCGCTTCAATGTTTGGGTTGTCAATCTGATGTGGCTCAAAATCGAAAGGCTTGTTTTTTGTTATCAAGCTAGAAATATCTTTTGCGTGTACCCAATAATAAATTGAAATGATTTGATCGGTATTATTGAAAGCAGAGATTTGAAAAAAATCAGTTGTATAAATATGCTCGCCTATTTCAACATTCAATCCGGTTTCTTCTTTGAATTCTCTTTGTAAGCATTCTCTTGTTCCTTCTCCAATTTCTAAGCCACCTCCAGGTAGTTTGGTGAAAAAGTTCCCTTTGATAAATTCATCACTTACTAATAGTCTTTGATGGGCATCAAATAATAAACCGTAAACTCGAACATTAAAAAGCGCCATAGCTAAAACCATTTCTTTTTATAGAAGTATCCGCCAATAACTACCGATACTAATAACGACAATATTACTGGAATATAAAATGCATGATTAGAATGCTGGTAGGGTAGGTCTACATTCATTCCGTATATGCTGGTAACCAAAATAGGCAAAGAAAGAATAATGGTAATTGAAGTCAACCTTTTCATCACATTATTTAAGTTATTGCTAATGATGCTTGCAAAAGCATCTAAAGTGCTACTCAAGATATTGGTATAAATATTGGCCATTTCCAATGCCTGACTGGTGTCTACGATCAGATCCTGTAAAAATTCTCTTTCATCTTCATTCAACCCTAAAAAATTGGTTCTTTCCATCTTCATCATCAACATTTCATTACTTCTCAAAGCTGTAACAAAATAAACAAGGCTTTTTTGGACACGCATGAGTTTAAGTAAGTCTACATTACTATTGCTATCGTATAAGCTTTGTTCGTATTGATTTCTATTGTGGTTGATTTCTTTCAAGTAATCCAAAAAAGTTTGCACCACTTTTTCAAATACTTTTAAGACCATCATGTTTCTTTTATCGGGATGACTTTTTTGAAAAGTATTTAAGAATTTTTTGATAGCGCCGTTATCAAATGAATTAACTGTTATGATTTGATTATGTGTTAAGATAATACAAATGGGGATGGTAATATAAAAAGCATCACTATCATTAAAAGAGTTATTCTCAGTAGGAGTTTTAATGATTAGAAATTTTACATTGTCTTCTGTTTCATACCTTGGTCTTTCATCTATATCCAATGAATCTCTTAAAAACTCAATGGGAATATTTAAGTCTTTGCTAAGCTCAATAAATTCTTCTTCTTTAAAAGGCGGCACTAAGTTTACCCATACCCCTTGGTCGGCCTTTTCTATTTCTATGGTATGTCCTTCGATATTTTTAAAATACTGTATCATGAAATGATTGGTTAGAACTGGTGAAACTATAATTCAATCGACCCTTTGTAAACAAAGCTGGCAGGCCCACAGAGCCAAATATTGTTAAACTCAAATTCGCCAATTTTGTCGAACTCTACAGCTAAGTGACCACCCTTTGTACCTACTTCAACTCTATTAAATCCATTCTCATTATGAGCAAAAACCAATGCTGAAGCTGTTACTCCGGTTCCGCAACTCAATGTTTCATCTTCAACCCCTCTTTCATAGGTTCTGACGATGATTTTATTATGTTCTACTTGAACAAAATTTACGTTAATGCCTTTTTCTTTAAATTCATCATTATACCTAATGGCTCGTCCTTTATGTACCACATCAATTTTTGCAACATCTTCTACTTCCTTAATATAATGAGGGGAGCCTGTATCTAAAACATAACCATCATCAATAATGGCTATTTCGTTTACATTTTTCATTTTCAAATGAATCCAATTATTTTTTCCAAAGAATGCTTCATGAGGTCCATCAGAAGCTAAAAAATGATAATTGTCTTTGTGGATTCCTAGATCATAGGCAAATTGAGTAATACACCTGCCTCCATTTCCGCACATACTACCTACTGCACCATCTGCATTATAATAAATCATCTCGAAATCATAATTGTCTAATTTGTTGAGCAGCATTAGACCGTCCGCTCCAATTCCAAAGCGTCTTTCACATAAACTGTGAACTTGCTCATTGTTTAATTGAACCTGGCTATTCCGGTTGTCAATGATAATAAAGTCATTTCCAGCACCTTGGTATTTAACAAATTGGATTTGCATCTTGCAAATTAAAGCGAAAAAGGGAATTCAGCGGATGAATTAATGATCAAATTGATTCAGATTGGATTTGCAGCATTGTAAAATCTGGTCCAATTGAATTTCAAGAGCTCCGAGATCGTCTTTTTTAAAATGACCTAATAATTGAGACATTTTAATTTGAGTTTTGGTCTCTGCATATACCTTAATGAATAGTTCACTATTTCTTTTAAGTGATTGCTTGCTATTGCTAAGGGAAACCGCTGCCAGTTGGTTGCAAACCAAGATAATCGAGCGTCTTAATTGTGCAGTCAATACAAAACGTTGTTGAAGTGGCAATTTAGCTGTAAGCCTAAATGCCTCAGCTGCTACTTGTATAGCTTGCTGATACACGGATATATCTTTGAGTAGGGTTACGGACATGAATACAATGTAGTAACCTACGGTAAAATAAAAAAATAATTATTGCACTTTACACAATATTTCGAGTGATTTTACGATCAAATTTTCTACTGCTTTTGCTCCGTCTTTACTGAAACTTTGAACCACTCTATTTGCTACTATTGCATTGAGGCTCAAGCAATAATGGTTTAATAATTTCCCTAATCCGTAGATAGCGCTTGTCTCCATTTCAAAGTTGGTTATTAAATGATTGCCATACCTGAAAGTTGGTAGGTCATTTACGAGGTCTGGATATTGTAAAGCCAATCTTAACACCCTTCCTTGCGGGCCATAGAAACCTGGACATGTAACGGTCATTCCTTGATGAAAACCATCTACAAAATATTTCTGTAACGATGGCGCAGCGGATGCGATATAAGGAGTTGAAACATGTTTGCCAATTTTGGTATGATTGATAAATGATTGAAGTATTGCATGCTCTTCATCATTATTATCTTGTTTATAAAAATTCAGCAGATTATCTATACCAATTCCATGTGTACTGGCTACGAAACTGTCAACTGGTATATGTTTTTGTAAAGATCCTGAAGTTCCTATTCGAACAATTTTTAAACGTTTTAATTGGAGGTTTTCGGTTCTTGTTTCAAAATTGATATTGGCCAAAGCATCCAGTTCATTTAATACAATATCAATATTGTCTGTTCCTATGCCAGTAGAGACCACAGAGAGTCTTTTATTGGCAATTGTACCTGTATGGGTAATAAATTCCCTATGTTCAAATTTGCATTCAATATGATCAAAATGTTTGCTAACATTGGCCACTCTATCGGGGTCGCCTACAGTAATAATGGTATCAGCCAATTCATCGGGCCTAAGATTAAGATGGTATACGGCTCCGCGGCTATTAATGATCAATTCACTTTCAGCAATTTGTTTCATATTTGGCTTATTAGGGTACAAATTTCGTTAAATACTATTTAGAATTTTAAAATTAATTTGTTTACGCTATTTTTGCCGTCCGAATAACGGTCCTGTGGCCGAGTGGTTAGGCAGAGCTCTGCAAAAGCTTCCACAGCGGTTCGAATCCGCTCGGGACCTCAAAGCCTCCCCAAAAGGGGAGGCTTTTGATTAATTATAAGTTATGAAATATTCTCAAATAATTGGATGTTGTCTTGCTTTGATTGTTCTTGGCTCATGTTTCTTTCCATGGGTATTTATAGAAAGCAAGCAATTAACCATTACTGGTTTTCAAACAACAGGAACCAATTTTGGCAGACCAGCAATCTTTATTTTTTTTACAGGGGGCTTAAGTGCATTCCTTTTTTTATTAAATAAAATTTGGGCTAAACGGCTCAATGTATTTATTACTACTTTTTGCTTTGCATGGTCTATTAGTAAATATTTAATGCTATCTGCATGTTACGCAGGGGAGTGCCCACAAAAGCAAATTGCTTTATTTATTTTGGTATTTGCTTCAGCTATTATGATGCTCATGAGCTTTCTGCCCAAAATCAATATCAACCAAAAATAAAATTGCTTGTTGATTATTTAAGCAATAGTTGAAAGCTCGTTTAATGCTTCTTGAATAATTTTTACACTATCTAAAACTTGTTCTTTGGTGATTATTAATGGTGGTGCAAATCTTATTTTGTCTCCATGAGTAGGCTTTGCTAAAAGTCCTTTCTCTTTCAATATTAAACATAAGTCCCATGCAGCTTCTGGATTGGGATGATTGATCACTATTGCATTTAAAAGACCCTTCCCACGGATTGTTTTAATAAACGGAGATTGAATCTTTGCCAATTCATCTCTGAGCAATTGCCCCATTAAGTTGGCATTT
This sequence comes from Sediminibacterium sp., assembly GCA_040403975.1. Classification (GTDB taxonomy): domain Bacteria; phylum Bacteroidota; class Bacteroidia; order Chitinophagales; family Chitinophagaceae; genus Sediminibacterium. The sequence continues at coordinate 195,173 of JBBAJS010000003.1, read as the reverse complement.
TCGGTCATATGCTCTTCTTTTAATACAGTTAATGCACTGATCGCTACAGTACAAGCCAAAGGATTGCCGCCATATGTAGATCCATGTTCTCCTGGTTTGATATTCATCATGATGAAGTCATCCGCTAAAACGGCTGATATAGGTAAGACACCACCACTTAAAGCTTTCCCAAGAATCAAAATATCCGGGCGAACATTTTCATGATCGCATGCCAGCATTTTGCCAGTTCTAGCTAAGCCTGTTTGAATTTCATCGGCAATAAACAATACATTGTATTCGGTACAGAGTGCTCTTACTTTTTGTAAATACCCTTCATCCGGAATTACCACACCAGCTTCTCCCTGAATAGGTTCAACCATGAATGCGCAAACATTTTTATCTTGAAATGCTTTTTCTAATGCAATGGTATCGTTATAAGGTACTAATTCAAAGCCAGGCATAAATGGACCAAAATGATGATAACTGCTAGGGTCAGTAGATGATGAAATAGCTGCTAAAGTTCTTCCCCAGAAATTGCCTTCTGCAAAAACCACTTTTGCTTTATTTTCTTCAATTCCTTTTTTATCATAAGCCCATCTTCTTGCTAATTTGATAGCGGTTTCTCCGCCTTCAACACCAGTATTCATTGGCAACACTTTATCATACCCAAAATATCTAGTAATGAATTGTTCGTATTCGCCTAATAAATTATTGTGAAATGCTCTTGAGGTTAATGTGAGTTTTTGAGCTTGCTCAATAAGACTATTAATAATAGTAGGGTGGCAATGGCCTTGATTCACAGCAGAATAACCGCTTAAAAAATCAATGTATTTTTTCCCGTCCACATCCCATAAATAAACACCTTCTCCTTTATTTAATACAACAGGGATTGGATGATAATTATGTGCACCATACTGGTCTTCTAATGATAAATATTTTGCTGTATTAGGAGAAACGAATTTCGTATTCATGATGATAGTTATTAGTTACTGGTTATTAGGTTATTGGGAATAAACAAATAACGATAACGGTAATGATAAAAAAAGTAAATGCTTAATGCTTAATTGTCTCGAGAATGAGTGGGTAATTAGTTTACCCCAAAAGGATGATCTAGGAAATCTAGGTTAATATGTAGAAAATGCAAGGAGTTCATCAGGCTTCAAAGATAAGTATTATTATGCTGAATTGAGGGAAAATGTTATTTTCATGAATTAAAAAAAAGCCAAATGAAATTGCTTAAAAAGGTATTATTTACGCTAATTATTATTATTATACTGTTTTCAGCTTTTGCTTTAATTACAGGTAAAACCTATTTGTTTAAAGCAGCCTATCACAATTTTGCCAAGATTGATGATTATCATTTTTTTGATAACAATAAAGTAACTGTAAGCAAAGAAAGACCATGGGCGGTTGCACATAATTATAATCAAGTGGCTTATCCGGATTCCTTGAATCAATTAATGGAAAAATTAAAAACAGTTGGGCTATTGATGATAAAAAATGATTCAATTGTTTCAGAAAAATATTGGGATGGTTATTCAGATAGTTCATTGTCTGGATCTTTTTCAATGGCAAAAAGTATTACCAGTTTATTAATCGGGGTTGCAATTAAAGAAGGCAAGATCAAATCGGTAGAACAACCCATTGCAGATTTTATTCCTGAATTTAAAGAAGGTGAGAAAGCAAAAGTGAGAATAGTCGATGTATTAACAATGAGTAGTGGAACTGATTGGGATGAATCGTATTGGAACCCGCTATCTGTAACAGCTGAATTGTATTTTGGAACTGATGTAAACAAAACAGCCAATAGTGTAAAAATGATTCATCAGCCAGGAACATTGCATTCCTATAAAAGCGGCGACACCCAATTGTTGGGATTGATTCTGCTTAAAGCCACAGGAAAATCTTTGAGTGAATATGCTACTGAAAAATTATGGCAGCCACTAGGAGCTACACATACCGCACTTTGGAGTACGGATCAACCAAACGGAAAAGAAAAAGCCTATTGTTGTTTTAATTCGAATACGAGAGACTTTGCCAGAATCGGAAAATTAATGTTAGACAGTGGAAAAATTGATGGCATTCCTGTGATTGATAGTAATTATTTTAAACAGTCAATCACTCCTTGTGGAATTACAGATTCAAAAGGATTAAAATGTGATTATTATGGATACCAATGGTGGATTGATCCAGAACATCAGGAAGTCTTTTATGCAAGAGGTATTTTAGGGCAGTATATCATTGTAATTCCTTCAAAGAAAACAATTATTGTAAGATTAGCCCATAAAACCGATTCGAAAAGAGTACATACAGTTCCAACAGAAGTTAGGTATCTCATTAACTGGGGATTGGCCAATTGATTGTACTTTCGCCAAAATTATCATAGTTGAATCCATCGGTTGCAATTGTTATTCTGAATTATAATGGCCAAAAATATTTGGAACAGTTTCTGCCATCTGTTGTAGCAACTGATTATCCGAATTTGGAAATTATTGTAGCTGATAATGGCTCAACGGATCAATCTATCCTTTTTTTACAAAAGAATTATCCATCTATTACTTTGCTTCAAAGCCCTACCAATGAAGGTTTTGCAGGTGGATATAACTGGGCATTGAAAAGGGTAGAGGCATCATATTATGTGTTGTTGAATTCAGATGTAGAAGTATCCCCTAATTGGGTAAATCCAATCATCCAATTGATGGAATCGGATCAAACTATTGTAGCTTGTCAACCTAAAATTTGTTCTTATCAGCAGAAGCATTTGTTTGAGTATGCCGGAGCTTCTGGAGGCTGGATCGATTTTTTAGGCTATCCATTTTCCAGAGGAAGGGTTTTTGATGTATGTGAACCCGATAATGGTCAATATGATGATATTTCCCCCATTTTCTGGGCTTCAGGAGCTGCATTATTTATTCGGTCAGCTGTTTTTCATGAAATGAATGGGTTTGATCCTTATTTCTTTGCTCATCAGGAAGAAATTGATTTATGTTGGAGAATGCAACTGAAAGGGTATAAAATAATGGTTTGTCCGGCATCTTTCGTGTTTCATGTAGGCGCTGGTACTTTACCAAGGGGTGGTAAAAAAGTTTACCTGAATTTCAGGAACAATCTGATCATGATTTGTAAGAATCTGCCTTTGAAGGAATTGATTTGGAAACTGCCCTTTAGGATAATATTAGACAGTATTTCTGCATGGAAAGGGTTATTAACTGGTGATATTTGGTTTTTTACCGCAATTATTAAGGCGCATTTTGGATTTTATTATTGGCTGTTCAGCCGATTTAGACCTTCACAAAATACGAGAGTATCCATGGTATCATTAGGCGGAGTATACAATCGATCAGTTGTTTGGAATTATTTTATTGATCAAAAAAAACGATTTCTTGAAATTATTCCTAAGAAGCCATTATAAATTTACGCTCAACCCTTATTTTTGCACTGCAATAACCCACTATGTCACAGGAAATCACCAAACACGAAGAAAAAGACTTTACAAATAATTGGGTAAATTCTTCCCGTTTTTTGTTCTATTTACAAGTATTTTGTATTCTAGCTTTTGTATTAGGCGGATGTTACCGTTTGTACAACCAGCGATACAAAGGAACGCCTGCAGTTGAAGTGCAAAGCAGTTCTAAATTCAAGCCAGAATACAAATAGTTACAAAAAAATTTTGTCAGGAACTATGGATGGCTATTTTTGCACTCCGAAATTAGTTCTTACAAACCGCGAAAGTAGCTCATTTGGTAGAGCACGACCTTGCCAAGGTCGGGGTGGCCAGTTCGAGCCTGGTCTTTCGCTCTGAGAATCCCGCTCCACGAGGACGGGATTTTTTATGGCAGCCCCGGTGGTGGAATTGGTAGACACGCAGGACTTAAAATCCTGTTCGCCGCAACGCGAGTAACGGTTCAATTCCGTTCCGGGGCACAAAGCCTCTCCAACGAAGTTGGAGGGGCTTTTTTATTTGGTAGCGAGGCAAACTCGTTTGCCAAAGCGCTCCAAATAAAAAAGGCTGCATCGCCAAAGGCGATGTAGAGGCTTTGAGTAAGACCAATATTTGGGAATCAGCGAGCGAAGCGAGCTAATCCGTTCCGGAAAATCACATTAAACTCGTTTGCCAAAGCGCTCCAAATAAAATAACCTTTAGTTATTCTATTTTAAAGTCAGTTAATTCATAATTTACATTTCGTCCACCATCATTTGTTTGCTGTAAAATTCCCTTCTCAACTAAGTCTTTTATATCTCTTAAAGCAGTGTCGGTTGAGGTTTTGGTAATTTTAGCCCATTTTGATGTTTGTAGTTTACCTTCAAAATCCTCAAAAAGTTTGTTGAGCACCAGTCTTTGCCTTTCGTTAATGGGAGTTCGTTCATACTGTTTCCAAAATTTAGCTTTATGTACAATTTTTTGTGTTGTATTTTCTGTAGCAAGCATTGCTTTTTTCAAACAAAGTAAAAACCATTCTAACCATAAAGTAATATCGCCTGTGCTATGTTGAACTTTTTGTAATACTTCATAATATTGTTTTCGTTCAATTAAAATTTGGCTAGACATACTATAAAAACGTTCACCACTATTTTCGGCACGGGCAAGCAACATATCTGTAATTGCTCTTCCAATTCTGCCGTTTCCGTCATCAAAAGGATGAATAATGATAAACCAAAAGTGTGCTATAGCAGCTTTTAATACGAGATCAAGACTTTTGTTGTTATTAAACCAATCCAAAAACTTATCCATTTCAGCTTTTACAAATTTGGATTTTACAGCTTCATAATGAAGTTTTTCTTTACCCATAGCACCTGAAACCACTTGCATTTCACCTGTTCTGTATCGTCCTACTTCTATTTTAAAAGTTCCACTATAGCCTGTTGGAAAGAGCGCTGCATGCCAACCAAACAAACGATTTTCAGTTAATTGAAGATCATGTCTTTGTGTTGCATCGAGCATCATTTCTACCACTCCTTCAATATTGCGAGTGCTAGCTACAAGCCCTGCAGTATTGATACCTAATCGCCTTGCTATGGATGAACGCACTTGGTTGTAGCTAAGAGATTCTCCTTCTATTTCCGATGATTTGACTACATCTAAAGTTAATGCTATAAGTGTGGCTTCTTCTTTTGCAGAAAAGCCTAAACTGTTCATTTGTCCAATGATTTTTCCTTGCATTAATCGAACCTCTCCAAAGATCAAATTTATCCTATCCTCTTGCCAAGAGAATTTTGTCCAGTTTTTATGTTTGTAGATGTATTTAGCCATTATTTTAAGCCAGTTTGCAGTAAATATATGGCTTATTCGCCGCAATTATGCGGCAAATATTTTATTTTTTCGCCGTATGGGACTGTTTTAACCCTTAATTCTTTGATTAAACATTAATCAAACTGATTCGGCCAATTGGTTTGTAATCCCTCGGCTTTCTTCAACACTTCATTCTTCATTGATAATTTATAAGTAGCCAATTTTTGAGCAACCCCTTCATTTGAAGTACCGATAATTTGCGCGGCCAATATGCCTGCATTTTTTGCGGCATTGAGTGCAACTGTTGCAACAGGAACGCCATTGGGCATTTGTAATATGGATAGAATAGAATCCCAGCCATCAATAGAATTGGAAGATTTTATAGGAACTCCAATTACAGGTAAAGTAGTAATTGATGCAACCATTCCTGGTAGGTGAGCGGCACCACCGGCGCCTGCTATGATTACTTTCAATCCTCTGGACTTAGCTGATTGTGCATATTCCATCATCCTCTCGGGCGTTCTATGGGCTGAAACAACAGTTAGTTCATAATGTACACCGAGTTCTGTTAAAATAGCAGCAGCTGCTTCCATTACGGGCAAATCACTATCGCTGCCCATGATTATTCCTACTTGTAGTTCTTTACTCATATTGAAAGCAATTTAATCCTAATTCATCATTTATAACTCTTAACCCTCAACTAATCCAATTAATCAATAACTAATAACTAAGCTGTCTTTGGTAGAGCTGAATCGTATTGTGTAAACCTAAATAAAGTGAATCGCAAATAAGTGCATGCCCAATGCTCACTTCATCAATTATAGGTATTTGTTGAACAAAGAACCCAAGGTTTTGCAAATCTAAATCATGCCCTGCATTGATGCCAAGACCTAAATTTTTAGCTACGTAAGCACTTGATTTATAAATATTTATACTATTTGATTGATTATTATTTACAAATTCTTTTGCATAGTTTTCTGTATACAATTCTATTCTATCAGTGCCGGTTTTCGCAGCATATTCAACCATTTCAATCACTGGATCTACAAATATGGAAACCCTAATTCCAGCATTTTTAAAAACACCAATGATTGTTTTTAAATAATCCTGGTGTTCTATAGTATTCCATCCATGATTGCTGGTTAATTGCCCCAATGCATCAGGAACCAAAGTTACCTGAGCGGGTTTTGTTGCCAATACCAACTCAACAAACTTTTCTTCAGTTGGATTTCCTTCGATATTTAATTCTGTTGTCAATACCTTTTTTAAATCATGCACATCAGCATAGCGAATATGACGTTCATCTGGGCGAGGATGTACGGTAATTCCATCTGCTCCAAATTGCTCTGCATCCAATGCCACTTTTATCAAATTGGGATTATTGCCACCTCTGCTATTTCGGAGCGTAGCAATTTTATTGATATTCACACTCAATTTTGTCATAAAGCAAAGTTAGTTGGATAATAAATAAAGCAATAATTTTAATGAAGCTAATCTACAATCAACATTAGCAGCCTAAATTTGTTAAACCATTATGTCCTATTCATCTTTAGAAGCCTGTTTGATTGATTTAGAAAAAAATGGTCATTTGATCAGAATCAAGGAAGAAGTAGATCCTTATCTGGAAATGGCTGTAATACATTTGCGTGTTTACGAGGCGAAAGGTCCAGCATTGTTGTTTGAAAATGTAAAAGGGTCAAAATTTAGAGCAGCTTCCAATATTTTTGGAACGCTAGAAAGAAGCAAATTTATTTTTAGAGATACCATTGAACTGGTTCAAGAACTCATCGAATTGAAAGGAGATCCATTAAAAGCGATTAAATCTCCATTTAAAAATCTCAAGGTTGGATTAGCTGCATTAAATGCATTGCCATTTAAAAATCCATTTAATAAACCCGTACTTTATCAGGAAATAAATATATCTAGCCTGCCATTGATTCAACATTGGCCAAATGATGGTGGTGCATTTATTACACTGCCACAAGTCTATACCGAAGACATCGATCATCCTGGAATTATGAAGTCTAATTTAGGAATGTATCGAATACAATTAACTGGGAATGATTATCAGCTCAATAAAGAAATTGGTTTGCATTATCAATTACACAGAGGCATTGGAGTTCACCAAACCAAAGCCAATGCACTGGGCCAACCATTGAAAGTAAGTTGTTTTGTAGGAGGGCCCCCAGCGCATACATTGTCTGCAGTAATGCCTTTACCGGAAGGGATCAGTGAAATGACTTTTGCTGGCGTATTAGGGGGGAGAAGATTTCGATATACTTACGAAGATGGTTTTGCCATTAGTACCGATGCCGATTTTGTAATTACAGGGGAAGTATATCCTGGTGAAAACAAACCCGAAGGACCTTTTGGTGATCATTTGGGATATTATAGTTTACAGCATTCGTTCCCATTAATGAGGGTGCACAAAGTTTATGCAAGAAAGAATGCTATTTGGCCATTCACTGTAGTGGGAAGGCCCCCTCAGGAAGATACCAGTTTCGGCGAATTGATTCATGAAATTACCGGTGCAGCAATTCCTCAAGAAATTCCAGGATTAAAAGAAGTACATGCAGTAGATGCTGCAGGCGTACATCCTTTATTACTGGCAGTTGGCTCAGAAAGATATACGCCTTATACACCAACCAAACAGCCTGCAGAAATTTTAACGATTGCGAATCATATTTTAGGAACTGGGCAATTGAGTTTAGCTAAATTTTTATTTATTACTGCGGATGATACCAATCAATTACATGCCAGTGATGTAAAAGCGTTTATGATCTATTTGTTGGAAAGAATTAATTGGAACAGAGATGTTCATTTTTATACCAATACAACAATTGATACATTGGATTATTCTGGTACTGGCTTAAACAGCGGCAGCAAAGTAGTACTAGCTGCGTATGGCGAACAAAAAAGAGTATTGGATATTGAAGTGCCCTCTTTGTTCAATGAATTGAATGGATTTGAAAATCCGCAAATGGCAATGCCAGGAGTCATTTGTTTAAAAGCAAAATCATTCTCGGATTATTTCACTGCAAGAGAAGAAATGAAATTGTTGAATTTTCAGTTAATTGAAAAGCTGGAAATGATGAAAGGAATTGCAATGATCATTATTTGTGATGATAGTGATTTTGCGGCTGCTACAATGAATAACTATTTATGGGTAACATATACCAGATGTAACCCTTCTCATGACATATATGGCATAGATGTACATGTAGATAATAAACATTGGGGATGCAATGGTCCTATAGTAATTGATGCTAGAATAAAACCGCATCATGCGCCACCGGTAGAGAAAGATCCGGCAATTGAGAAAAAAATCAATCGACTTTTTGAGAAAGGAGGCAGCTTACACTCTATAGCTTAATGCGAAAAAAAGGAATCAATGAATCAATTTGTACAACAATTATATCAGATAGCTTCTAAAGAAGAAAGAAAAATTATTGGATTAATGAGTGGAACTTCCCTGGATGGTTTAGATATTGCTTTATGCGGGATCAAAGGTAGTGGAAGGGATACGGTGATAAGGTTGATTGAATTTACCACTATTCCATTTGATCAAGCTTTTAAAGAAAAAGTAAAAAGCGTTTTTTCGAAAAGAAATGTTGATTTAGAATTGGTTTGTTTATTAAATCCATGGATTGCAGAACAACATGCTTTAATGATTAATACTGCACTTCAACAATGGGGCATTGCCAACAAAGAAATAGATATTATTGCCAGTCATGGACAAACCATTTATCATGCCCCTAAAATTTTACACCATCAATCCGAATATGGTAATGCAACGCTTCAATTAGGAGATGGAGATCATTTGGCAGTTAAAACAGGCATCATTACACTCAGCGATTTTAGGCAAAAGCATATTGCCGCTGGTGGGGAAGGAGCGCCTCTAGCTGTATATGGAGATTATTTTATTTTTAGTAAGTTGGGAGAAAACAGAATCATGTTGAATATTGGCGGGATTGCTAATTTTACTTATTTGTCCGCCGATTTAGATGTCGCAAAAATATTCAGTACAGATACTGGCCCAGGAAATACAATGATGGATGCTTATTCGCAAAAACATTTCAATAAAGCCTATGATGAAAATGCGGCCATCGCAAAGCAAGGAACGGCGAATGCCAATTTATTGGCAGCTTTAAAATCGGATTCCTTTTTTGATCAATCATTTCCAAAAACAACAGGTCCAGAATTGTTTAATCTTAGTTACTTACAAATGGCTTTAGAAAAATCTGGAACAAGTTCGCTTAGTCATTTTGATATAATGGCAACCTTAAATCAATTCAGTGCCGATACCATTGTAACGGCCATCAAAACGTCTTTAAAAGTCGGAAGCCAATATGTTGTGTACAGCAGTGGAGGTGGAATGCACAATCCCATATTAATGGAAACCATTCAATCACAACTGCCTGCTTGCAGCTTTTTTACTACAAAGGACCTGCATATTAGCCCCGACGCAAAAGAAGCGGTCTTATTTGCCATTTTAGCCAATGAATGCATAGCTGGTGGTAATACCCCAATAGGCGGTGGTAACAAAGATATTCCTGCTGTATCCATGGGAAAAATTAGTTTCCCAGGATAAATGACAATAGCAATGTTATTTTTTTATTCTTGATGCAATGCTAACTTCTCCATCATTACTAATATTTAAGACCAATTGATCTTTAGCACTGTTCATGGATACAAAATATTTCTTATCTCCATAAGCATCAGTAAACTCAATGCACTCTTTCAATGAATATGTAGGAAAAGTAAATTTACTTGTAATTACATAAATAGCATCTTTAGGCAATTTGTCGAAGTCGAAATTGGTAGATGTGCCAATAATTTCTCCTTGCTTGTAATATACCTTTTCACTGTTTTTTTCTTCACGCTTGATTGATGCATTTGCAAAGCTGTTGAAAGATAAAATTAATGCTGCTGCTGCGATGATAACTTTTTTCATTTTATTTATTTTTTAATTAGTTATTGTTTCATTTACTTGTCAAAAGTAGATGTTGTATATATCAGACGCAGAACATTGTGATAGGTTACATGAAGTATTTCCCTTTGTAGATGAGCGGCAAACACATGATAAAGCTTCGGTGAATGATTTCATGGGAAATCCAATACAGTAAAGGATTTTGTTGAATTTTTCTTTAAAATGGCAGCCCTCTTCTTGTTAGGATGAAAATTGTTAAAGCCACATTAACGATTGACCAATGGCAACGTACAGGCAAAAAAAAGACATTGTTTATAGCAATGTCTTTTAAAAAATTAGCCGAAGGGTATTAATTACTTGTTTTGAACACTGGGATAATGGTCAATGGTTTCAAAAGCATTGCGTTTGTCTGCTTTCAATAATTCTATGAATCTCTTTAAAGAATCGATATGAGCTCCTTTTTGAAACATTCTATCATGTGCTAGAATGACAATTGAGTTCTCTCTTTCGGTATAACCAGACTCAAATTTATCATTGATTAGTTTTACCAATTCGGTTGGGCTTTGTTTTGGGGTACTGCCTTTCACAAACTGCCATTCAATATCCCATCCGATGATTTTATATCCCAATGAATCCAATCGCTTAGCTACCATTTCAGAAGATTTTGGCCCATGTACTTCACCATTTGCTGCCCAGGTATTTCTTCCTGGCATGCGGATGATTTTAACTGGAATATTCATTGTTTTTTCTGCCCTTAAAAAATCGCCCACTGCAGTATCTATATGGGTATAGAAATAATTATAATTATCCTTAAAAGCATGAGAATAGCTATGGTTGGCTAATAAGAATTGAGGATAGGCGTTTCTAATTGAATCAATGGTTCTTTTTCTTCTTGGTTCAATATCGTGGTGCATTCCAACAGCAAAAAAAGTAGCTTTAACACCTTCTTCTTCAAAAACTCGTTTACAAATGGTAGTTCCTGGAGGTTGAGGAGAGTCATCCCAGGTTAAATAGATATATCTTTTAGAGCTGTCATATTTCATTGGAGTGCCCGGAACCATTTTAGAAACAACAGGAGTTGTAGTAGAATCAGCACTGGTTTTACTATCTTTTCCGCCATTACAAGCTGAAATACCCATAATTAAGCAGGATAAAATCAGAAAACCGTTGTTTTTAGTCAAATTTTGATGCATTAGTGTTTTTTTCAAAGGTAATTCTAGCAAAAGGTAAATGGATGATTAATTGGGAGATGTGGAAAAAACAATCAATTTTGACTAGCCAAGCACTATTTATTATAAAATGTGTAAAAAAATCGAAAAAAAATAAGATTTGGTCTTGTTAGTTTGCTTCATTTACTTACCTTTGCCGTCCGAAAAAATCGGAAAAAATCAATAGTCATGGCAAGAGTATGTCAGGTAACAGGCAAAAAACCAATGGTTGGTAACAGTGTTTCTCATTCAAACATTAAAACTAAACGTCGTTTTTTACCCAATTTACAGAAGAAGCGTTTCTTTTTTGCGGAAGAAGATCGTTGGGTTTCATTGAAAGTATCTACTGATGCTCTCAGAACAATTAATAAAAATGGTTTGAGCACAGTAATCAAGCAATTGAGAGCTGAAGGAGTGAAGATCTAATTAAACACAAGAAAATTAGCTAATAAAATGGCAAAGAAAGGTAACAGGGTTCAAGTAATACTTGAGTGCACAGAGCACAAAACCAGTGGTTTAGCAGGTACGAGCCGCTATATCACCACCAAGAATAAGAAAAATACGCCTGAGCGTATTGAGTTGAAGAAATTCAACCCGTTAATGAAAAAAGTAACCGTTCATAAAGAAATCAAATAGTCATGGCAAAAGCAGCTAAAACCGCGATTAAAACCAAAGACCAGAAAGCAGCAGCCGAGGCTAAAAACTGGACTAAAGTAATTAAAGCCGTACGTAGTCCTAAATCAGGTGCGTATACTTTTAAAGAAGCAATCATACACAAGGATAAAATAAAGGACTTTTTGTCTAGTAAATAGTTCTTTGTATCAACGTACAGAAAAGCTTCCTTCTCAACAGTAGGAGGCTTTTTCTATTTTATTATTCAATCTTTTACCATGGGTTTCTTCGATAAATTATTTGGGAAAAAAGACAAAGAAAGTCTCGATCAGGGTTTGCAAAAAACAAAAGAGGGGTTTCTTTCTAAAATTACCAAAGCTATTGCAGGTAAATCTTCCATTGATGAAGAAGTATTAGACAATTTGGAGGAAGCCTTGATAGGTGCAGATGTTGGCGTTACAACAACTTTGCAAATTATTGAACAAATAGAAAAAAGAGTAAAAGAGAATAAGTATCTGAATACTAGTGAATTAAATAGTTTACTTCAACAAGAAATTGCATCAATTTTAGTCGATGCCCCACATCAATCCCTCAATGGATTTGCCGTTCCTGAGGGTAAAAAACCTTATGTTATTTTAGTGGTAGGCGTAAATGGTGTTGGAAAAACAACGACTATTGGCAAGTTAGCAGCTAGATTTAAAGCGGCAGGTAATCAGGTTATTTTAGGTGCTGCGGACACTTTCAGAGCAGCTGCTGTGGATCAGTTGACGATCTGGAGTGAAAGAGTGGGTGTTCCCATTGTAAAACAAGTCATGGGTTCAGACCCAAGTGCAGTTGCTTACGATACGGTAGCAAGTGCAGTTGCCAAAAATGCCGATATAGTGATCATAGATACAGCTGGCAGGTTACACAATAAAGCACATTTAATGGATGAACTGAATAAAATTAAAAGAGTCATTCAGAAAATCATTCCCGATGGGCCTCATGAAGTATTATTGGTATTAGATGGGTCAACTGGGCAAAATGCAATAGAACAAGCCAGGCAATTTACAGCCACTACCGAAGTTTCGGCTTTAGCCATTACTAAATTAGATGGTACTGCAAAAGGAGGTGTAGTTTTAGCTATTTCCCATCAATTTAAGATACCGGTCAAGTACATAGGTGTTGGAGAAAAAGTAGAAGATCTATTGGTATTTGATAAAAATGAGTTTGTAAAAACTTTATTTGAGTTATCAAATTAATTTTTATCTTTCTAAAAATTTTTAGAAATGAAAAAAATCATCTTATCAGCAACTATTCTATTGTTTGCTGCAAGTTCTCAAGCTCAATTAGGTGGCCTAGTGGACAAAGCAACAAAAACAGCTACTGCAGCTGGTTTTGACGTTAATAAATTGACAGGTAGCATCATGGGAAAGTTGGGTCCAAGTCTTAAACTAACTGCACCACAACAAACCCAAGTTACCGACATAGTAAGCGGTTTCTTAACAAAGAAATCAGATATTGTTCCATTAGCAGGAAGCAATCCTACAGAATATGCTAAGAAGCAATCAGGATTATTCAGTGGCTTACAATCAAAATTGGGTGGAACTTTATCAAAAGACCAAATGTCAAAATTCAATGCTTTGAAGCCTGCAACAGCAACAAAATCTGATCCTTTGTCTGCTTTATTCTATTAATAATTAAAAAAGTGTAACGGATGGCTAAGCCACCCCAGCCACTTTCATAAAATTATAATCAATCAAATTAAAGGAGGGCTGCCAATCGAAACTTAGATTGAGTGGTGCTCCTTTTTTTATTAATTGTTGACTACGAGTTATGGTATAACTTGTTTTTATAAGTAGGTTTGTAGCATGCAATCATTCAATCATTTAGTGACCGATTTTAACAGTCGATTTGCTCGAAGACATTTTCCTGAATTCCCCGCTAGTTTATATGATCCTTGTCAATATTTTTTGGGTATTGGAGGTAAGCGTATTCGACCTATTTTATGTTTAATGGGCAATGAGTTATTTGACAATATTCATGATGATGCTTATGAAGTGGCAACAGCCGTCGAACTCTTTCATAATTTTACCCTTATACATGATGACATTATGGACAATGCCTCTTTGAGAAGGGGTATGGAAACAGTGCACGTAAAATACAATCCCAGCACTGCTTTGTTAGGAGGTGATGTGATGATGATTAAAGCGTATGAATACCTCAATACCATCAACTTAAATCATCTTCATCCTATTTTGCAATTGTTCAGTACTACCGCAAAAGAAGTTTGTGAAGGCCAGCAATTGGATATGGATTTTGAGCAAAGAGATGACGTAAGCTTGAATGAATATATACACATGATTACTTTAAAAACTTCTGTATTATTAGCAGGAAGTTTAAAAATGGGTGCCATTTTAGGGGGTGCCGGTGAAGGAAATTGCAATCATTTATATGAGTTCGGCAAAAACTTAGGCATTGCATTTCAAATTCAAGATGATTATTTAGATGCATTTGGAGACCCTGAAAAATTTGGCAAAGAAGTAGGAGGAGATATCAAGCAAAATAAAAAAACATTTTTACTCTTGCATGCATTGGAAGTTGCTAATGCAGTTCAAAAGCAACAATTAAGGAATTTAATAGCAACAAATCCTGCTGATAAAGTTGCTCAAGTGTTAGCAATTTATAAAGACTGTGGAGTAGATGAGTGGGCCAATACATTGAAGAATCAATATTTAAATATAGCCTTGAAGCATTTAGATGATATTGCTGTTTTAACTAAACGAAAAGCACCGCTTATGGAGTTGGCAGATTTCTTGATTCAAAGAGAAGTATAAAATAATCGAATCTACATTGTGAAAACAAAATGCAGTTTACTTTTTAATAATGCAAAAAAAATCATTTCTTACAATTTTAATACTTGGTTTCTATTATTTACATGCACAAACTTCAATTTCTGGAATAGTTAAAGATAAAAAAACTAAATCAGTATTGCCTTTTGTAAATGTGTTTTTAAAGTCTGCAAAAGACAGTGCTTTTATAAGTGGAACTGTTACCAACGAAGAGGGCAGATTCTTGATTTCAAAAGTTAAGTCAGGAAATTACTTTGTAGAAATTAATTATTTAGGTTATACTACAAAAGAACAAAATTTATTTGTCGGTAATCTAACTGAATTTCTAGATCTCAAAACAATTGAATTAGAAGACAACCCTACATCACTAAGCAATGTAACAGTAACGAATAATACGAGTATAATCAATGAGAAAATGGATAAAAAAACCTTTTCTTTAAAGGACAATATTAGTCAAACTGGTGGCTCTGTATTACAAGCAATGCAAAACTTGCCAAGTGTTACAGTTCAAGATGGGAAAGTTCAATTGCGAGGAAACGATAAGGTAACGGTCTTGATAGATGGAAAACAAACTGCATTAACAGGTTTTGGAAGTCAAACAGGACTAGACAATATTCCTGCTTCCGCAATAGAAAAGATAGAAATCATCAATAACCCTTCTGCAAAATATGATGCGAATGGCAATGCTGGTATCATTAATATTATTTACAAGAAAAATAAGCAAGAAGGGTTCAATGGAAAACTGGGTTTAACTGCAGGGCTTGGGTCACTTTGGGTTAGAAAAGAAAATCTACCCAATATCAGACCACAATATACACTTACTCCCAAAGTAAATCCTAATGTATCGCTCAACTATCGACAAAAAAAAGTGAATGTCTTTTTCCAAGGTGATTATTTGTATACCGAAACATTGAATAAAAATGAATTTGTAACTAGATATTACAATAATGGTGAAATAATCAATTCTCAATTAAAAAGAAATCGTAATACGCATTTTACAACCATTAAGTCGGGTATTGATTATACATTGATGAGCAGAATACATTCAATATTTCTGGTCTTTTCGGTAGCGAAAAAATTATTGATCGGGGTGACCAACCTTTTTATAATGCAGACCTTACTCAACAAAAGCGTTTATGGCAGTTTTTAGAAGATGAATTAAAAACTACATATATGGCAACTGCCAGTTATCAGCATAAATTTAAAGAAGCAGGTCGGTTACTCAATTTTGGTTTTAATTATACTTTTCATAGAGAAGATGAAAAATATTTTTATGATAATTATTTACCTAGCTCCAAAGGCACTGATGCGTTTAAGTTATTATCTGATGAACAGGTGTTCGACTTCAATTTCGATTATATTCAGCCGTTACGTTATGGAAGAATTGAAACAGGAATAAAGCTTAGAAACAGAAGTATACCGACCAACATGCAATTTATTCCAGGCAATAATTCGGTATTGGATTCAAGCGCTGGAGGATGGGCCACTTATAAAGAATGGATACCAGCTATTTATAGTAATTATATTTTCGAAAATAAAAAATGGGAAGCTGAATTAGGATTAAGACTAGAATACGTAAAGATTCAATATGATGTAAATCCCAATCATGTTGTTTATAAAAGCGATGGGTATAATTATACTCAACCATTTCCAAATTTCAGATTCGCCTATAAAATAAATGACTTCAATAAATTAACCCTGTTTTTTAATCGGAGAGTGGACAGGCCAAATGAAGTAGATATTCGAATTTTCCCAAAATATGACGATGCGGAAATCATTAAAGTAGGTAACCCTGCTTTACGCCCACAATTTACCAACTCTATAGAAATGGGCTATAAAACCAACTGGGAGAATGGTAATTTTTATTCTGCATTTTATCATCGTTTTGCAGATGCAACAATTACCCGAATTTCAAGCACGGTTCCAGGGAGTAATTTAATTTATGCAACATTTCAAAACGTAAATAAAAGTTATAACACAGGATTTGAATTTGTTTTAGCTGAAGAGATATCTAAAAAGTATGCTTTCAATATCAACTTAAATGTTTATCGCAATCAAATCAATGCATTTACTGTGGTAAATAAGTATCCAATCACCCATACTTTTTCAGCACCTACACAAACCTTACTATCTGGTAACATTAAATTAAACAATACTTTTCATTTTGCTAAAAAAATCGACGCTCAGTTAACGGCTATCTATTTAGCTCCCGACATTATACCGCAAGGAAAAATTAAATCTCGGTTCTCCATCGACTTAGGACTTAAAAAACCAATTCAACAAGGAAAAGGTGAACTTTTTTTTAACGCAACCGATTTACTCAATACTATGATCATTAGAAAAGAAATTACTGGGCAAGGATTTTACTATTTCAGCAATGACTATTATGAAACACAGGTATTTAGATTGGGATACAGTTATAAATTCTAATCTTTCCTTATCTTTCAACAATAAATTATACTCATGTCTTCTCTTTTCAGAAAGAAATCTTTAGATAAAATTGTAGCAGATGCAGCAGCTGGCCATTCGGATGGCCATGGTGCAGGCCTCAATAAAGTATTAGGTGTGCGCGATTTAACTTTTATGGGTATTGCAGCTGTTATTGGTGCTGGAATATTTTCTACCATCGGAACAGCTGCATTCAATGGAGGTCCTGGCATTGCCATTTTATTTATCATTACAGCAATTACCTGTGGATTTAGTGCACTTTGTTATGCCGAATTCGCCAGTAGAATTCCTATTTCTGGTAGTGCTTATACTTATGCGTATGTTTCTTTTGGAGAAGTAGTTGCATGGATTATTGGATGGGCACTGATCTTAGAATATGCTATTGGAAATATTGTGGTTGCCATTAGCTGGAGTGGATATTTTAATAATTTATTAGAAGGCTTTCATATTCATTTGCCGGGTTGGTTAGCAACTAATTCATCCAATGCAGAATTAGGGTATCAAGAAGCAATGAAAGCACTAGCATCTGGGCAAACATTGGAAACAATGACCAAGCATGCTAGAATGGGCTATGACGCCATAACAAATGCACCGGTAATTGGAAGTTGGAAAATTATTTTGAATATTCCTGCTTTTATGATTGTGTTACTCATTACCATTCTTGCCTACATAGGAATTAAAGAAAGCAAGAAAACCACCAATGCCATGGTGATCTTTAAAATTTTAGTGATAGTTGGTGTTATCATTGTTGGATTTTTTTATGTAGATACCAGTAATTGGACCCCTTTCTTGCCAAATGGTTTTGGTGGTGTATTGGCAGGGGTATCGGCAGTGTTTTATGCCTATATTGGGTTTGATGCTATTTCTACAACTGCTGAAGAATGTAAGGATCCGCAAAGAGATTTGCCCAGAGGCATGATTTACTCTTTAATTATTTGTACCATTTTATACATTTTAGTTGCATTGGTTTTAACTGGTATGGTTAATTATAGTGAATTAAAAGTAGATGACCCATTGGCCTATGTGTTCGATAAATTACATTTAAATAAAATCGGCTATTTTATTTCGATTAGTGCAGTAGTAGCAACAACCAGTGTGTTGCTGGTATTTCAATTAGGGCAACCAAGAATTTGGATGAGTATGAGTAGGGATGGATTATTGCCCAAACAATTTGCAAAAGTGCATCCCAAATTTCAAACACCCTCTTTTGCAACCATCATAACTGGATTGATGGTGGGTATTCCTTCCTTGTTTGTTGGAAGTAGTATGATGACGGACTTAACAAGCATTGGAACTTTGTTCGCATTCGTATTGGTTTGTTTTGGTGTATTGGCTTTACCCAGATTGACTTCAAAGTCTGGAACGGGAAAATTTCAATTGCCTTATATTAATGGAAAATTATTGATACCTGCTATTGTATTGCTTATTGCATTTTTATTCCGCCAAAGAATTACCGATGCGTTTACCAATATTGGATCAGAAGGATATCAAGAATTTCTATTCCTCATTTTTATGCTAATTGCATTTATTACTGCATTATTAAGTTTTATTCGATCATATTCTTTTATTCCTGTTGCGGGCGCTTTATGTTGTCTTTATTTAATGATAGAAATTCCTGCAATTAGCTGGTTATGGTTTTTTGTATGGATGGGAATTGGGTTGGTGATTTATTTTTTATACGGAAGTAAGAAAAGTAAGTTGAGGGGGTAGGGAATTTTTATTGAGTATTTTGTATTGCTTTGACCATTTTGCCCAATACTAATAACTTATTATAGATGCTGTTGGATGATTTTTTTAATCAATCATTAGTCTGTATTTACTATTGGATAAATATTTAAGCAATAAGCGCCGTTACGTTTGCGTTATTACTCCCGTGCTGCTCACGCAATATCTAAAAATAAAAAAGTCCACACTTCCTGGTTCTGGCAAAGGACTTTTTACCACTATTCCAATTGGTAAAGGACAAAGAATAGTTGAATACTTAGGAAAAATAAAGCTAAATGCAAATTCCAATAACACAGATCTCCGATATGCATTTGTTGTAAAGCCTGGTTATGTAATAGATGCAATGAATTATAAAAAGGGGATTGCACAATTTGCTAATGACGCTAAAGGAACTGGCCGTGTAAAATACCTTCGGAACAATTGCTATTATGAGAGAGATGGGCTAAGGGTATATATTACTGCATTGAAAAATATAAAAGCAAATACAGAACTACTCTGCTTTTACGGAAAAGACTATTGGATAGAGGATACCGATGAAACTGATAATACTAAACCAGCGAATAATACAATGGCAACAGCTAAAAAAACAACAAAGAAAGTGGGAGTTAAAAAAGTAGCGAAGAAAGCAACCGCTAAAAAAGTAAAGCCTTCTACAAAAGGGAAAAGCGGAAAAATAGGTGGATAATTTTTTTTTAATAATTACATACTAACCCAAAAACCAATACAATGGCAACAGCTAAAAAAACAACAAAGAAAGCAGCTCCTAAAAAAGCAGTAAAAAAAGCAGCTAAAAAAGCAACTGCTAAGAAGCCTGTAGCAAAAAAGGCAACTAAGAAAGTAACTCCAAAAAAGGCCGCTAAAAAAGTAAAGCCTTCTACTAAAGGAAAAAGCGGAAAAGCTGGAGGATAGGTTAAGTATTCTTCAATGAAGTAATAGCATCCCGCAGCGCTTTGATATCAATGCCTGCGGGATTTCTATTGTCATTAATGAAAGAATCACTTAATACAGCATAAGATTCATCACAATATGTATTCCAGTATTCCCAACTCATCCATTTCTCTTTGCCCCAAGTAACTGCTTTTAATCCATTTTCATTATACCCACTTATATACATGGCATGCCCACCCCAAGACCCAACTTTAAAATCACCTTTTGCACCTGTGGCTGGTAACTCCCAGCGATGTTGATCCTCACAATTTTTGGGTAGATTGAGCCCCGCAAAACATCCTCCAAATAAATAAATAGCTTGTTTTACTTCCTCGTGTTTTTTCCAATCAATATCGGCAAAAGCAAAAATCTTGTGCCCATGAATAAAATACTTGCGCCAATACTTTAGTACGTCTAAAGAATTTAACCCCGTATCGTTTTTCCCTGTTTTAGGATCATATCCTGTCATGGCCATATAGGTATGAATGATGGCTTCGTCACTTGGTTTAAATAATTTACCATTACTGGCCGTCCAAGCCATTATAAAGTGCCCAGCAGTAGCAATTGTGCAGTTGGCAGCTTGGTTATTGTACATTACTCCCCATTCATCCTTTCCTATTGCTTCATCCCAATTCCATTGTTTAGGTAGGTTAATTTGTTCTTGCTTTAAATAGCTACTTAATTTTAAGGAGCGAGGATCTTTTTTTACAGGCAAACGGCCTTTTAAGGACTTAGTCATATCGAAAATGTTGTTACTGAACTTTAATTTTACAATATACATTGATATATATAAATTTTTCAATAATGACATATTTATTTTAGGTATGAATATGCAGGTATAATTGGCGGAGGTTCTAAATAATATATTAGTAGAATGTGTTTAACCAAATTCCCCCAGTTTTATTTTATAGCCTTACTTTTGCACAAATAGAAAGATGAAGTACCAGGTAGGTGACGATATTCTCGTATTGCTCAGCAATGAAGAAGGAAAAGTAATAGAAATTATCAATGATAAAATGGTACTCATTGAAGTGAGGGGAGTTAGATTCCCGGCTTATATGGATCAGATTGATTTTCCTTATTTCAAAAGATTTACCGAGAAAAAATTAATACCCTCTAAAAAACTAGAACCCAAATTATACATCGATCAAATTCCAAAAGAAAAGCCTCAGCCCAATCAAATCAAAGTAGCAACAGGAGTGTGGCTAAGTTTTATTCCCAAATTTGAATTGGACGATTTTAATGATGAAGTAGTGGATGTTTTAAAAATTCATCTCGTTAACAAAACATCCAATGCGTTAAAATTTATTTATACGCAACAATTCAATGGGGAAGAAAATTTTTCGTTGGTAAATGAAATTCAAGCCTTTCATGATTTTTATTTACATGATATTGATTTTGCATCAGTAAACGATAGCCCCAATTTTGCATTTGATTTTAGTCTCCAGCAGCCACTCAAGAATAAAGCGACTCATTTTGAGACAAACCTGAAATTAAAAGCCAAACAAGTTTTCCAAAAAATAGAATTATTAAAAGAAAATAATGAACATGTATTTTCTTATTTATTGTTTGAACATTATCCCGATAAGGAAGCAGATTATTTTCCACTGGATAGTTTAGCAGCTAAAGGGTATAAAATTTATGATGCAGGTAAAGCCCGAGAACATTTGCCACCATCCAGATCTGTCATCGATTTGCATATTGAAAAACTGACCAATAACTATAGTTCCATGAGCAATTTTGAAATGCTCACTTTGCAACTGAATGAATTGGAAAAATGGCTCGACATTGCTGTAGCTCATCATCAACATGAATTAACAGTAATTCATGGAGTAGGGTCAGGTAAATTAAGGGAAGAAATTCATGAAATATTGAAGACCAGAAGAGCGGTAAAACACTTTATCAATCAATATGATTCCCGGTTTGGATATGGTGCTACCCAGGTTTATTTTCAGTATTCCTAATTTATAGCTACCAACTGCATGGTATTTTGCTACCCCTGCATCAGAAACCAGGCATTTCTGCGTTACATCGCCTTCTCTTACTGTATCTTTATTGCTTACAAACCCGAGCCATCGCCTCAATTTTATTGGGGAGGAAAGTCCGGACAGTAAAGAGCGACCCACCGGTTAAGCGCCGGCTTCCCCCTAAAAAGGGAAAGAGAAAGTGCCACAGAAAATAACTACCCGCTTCGGCGTGGAAAAGGTGAAAACGTGAGGTAAAAGCTCACGGCTACAAATGGTAACATTGGTAGGGGGTAAACCTTGGGTACTGTAATGCCATGTAAAGGAATGTTGAGGGCTGCTCGCCCGAGCTTTGCGAAAGCAAACACATTCCAGGGTAGGCAGCAAGATCAGTTCAGTAATGATCTGACTAGATAAATGATGGAGTTGAAACAGAATCCGGCTTACGAGGTTTGTATTTTTTTTTCCGCACCCGAAACTATGCAACATACCTGCAGCATAGCCTGAAAACTATTGTCATTTTAGTAATGAATATGTATAGAAGAAATAAAAACATATTTCGTTTTTTATGGTGCACCATATTGGTGCTTTCTTTTGCATGTCAGCAATTGATTGCGCAATGTGTATTTGTTTCTATAAGTGGCCCAAAATGTACTAGTGATGGAAATATCATTGGTAGTTTTAGTAGAAATCCATTTCAGATAGAATGGAATTATGAAGGGAATGTGGTGAAAACCAACACAGCCATTTGGACAACATTGGCAACAACTCCCATAAGTGGTAACATCACTGGGTCTTCAACGCTCAAAAGAGTCAATGGTACAGGTGGAATTGCCATCGATGCAAATGGGGCTATTTTGATTTCAGATACATTAAATAACCGAATCAATAGTTTTAGTAAAACGAACGTTGATGGGGTGTCTGTTGCTGGAGGAAATGGACAAGGCTCGGGATCCAATCAATTAAATAAACCTGCTGGAATTTTTATTGATGGATTTGGTAATTTATTTGTTACAGATCAAAATAATCATCGTGTATTAAGATTTGCACCAGGCTCCAATACTGGATTTGTTGTTGCTGGTGGTAATGGTCCAGGAGCTGGTCCAGGACAATTGAATAATCCCAAAGATGTTTTTGTAGACGCATCAGGCGGGGTTTATATTGCTGATGCAGGAAATCATAGAATTCAAAGATGGGCACAAGGCGGAACGGCTGGAACTACTGTTGCAGGTGGCAATGGCGCAGGTTCAGATTCAACCAGATTGAATAGTCCTGTTGGCGTTTGTGTAGATCAAAATTTTAATGTGTATGTAGCGGATTCTGCCAATCATCGAATTCAAAAATTTAACTTGGGCAATCCCAAAGGAGTTACTGTTGCAGGAGGAAATGGGAGAGGGTCTGCACCACAACAATTGAATCAACCCGTAGATGTGATTGTAGATGCACAAGGAAATATTTATGTATTAGATGCAGGAAATCACAGAGTACAAAGATGGACTGCAAATAGTGGAGCTCAATCTACACTAGCAGGAAATAAAGATGGTTTTGGTGGATCATTAAATGATCAATTACAATCACCATCGGCAATAGGATTTGACCCATCAGGTAATTTATTTATTTTGGATGAACAGAATGGTCGTGTTCAACAATATTCAATCATTCCTATCTCGACTACATTTGCACCAACCTTTCAGGGAACATATACTGCAACAGCCTATTCATTTACAGGATGTAAACAAATATCCAACGGTCTTTCTATTTTGGCCAATCTCCCAATACAAGTTTTTGGTAGTACCAATTCATGTAAAGGTGATCCTACATTTGTAAAAATTACTGGTGGAGGAAATTATACTTTTACACCATCGGCATCAGTCACAAAACTGAACGATAGTATTTATCGATTTACTCCTGATGTAACAACTAATTATGCAATCAGTTCTAATAATTCCAATGGTTGTGTAGCAACCACCAATGTTATTGTTACCATTGGAGACAAGATAACGCCCACTATAAAAGGTAGTGCCGAATGTGTAGCGCCTGATGCTGCTAAATTAAGCGTAAAATTAACTGGAGGTACTCCAAGTCTTTTAACTTGGAGTAATAAGAATACTATTGAAGGAATGTCTTTTCCATCATGGGAGAATACTGGAACTTCAGTTGCAGGGGGCAATGGTACAGGTAACTCCAATGCACAATTGAATTTGCCATCAGCCATAGCGATTGATTCAAAAGGAAATATGTATGTAGCAGATCCTGTAAACAATCGAGTGCAATTATGGAAGCCAGGAGAGTTGGTAGGTACAACAATTGTTGGAGGTAATGGAGCAGGAGCAAATCCTAATCAATTGAATTATCCAACAGGTGTTTATGTAGATCCATTCAATAATATTTATGTAGTAGACCAGAATAACCAAAGGGTTCAGTATTTTGAATCTGGCTCAACCGTTGGAAAAACAGTTGCTGGAGGAAATGGAGCTGGCTCTTCTGATTTTCAATTGAATTTTCCATCAAGTGTAATTGTAGATGGATCAGGAAATATTTTTGTAAGTGATGCTGGTAATCATCGTGTACAGAAATGGTCGGCCAATGGTAAAACAGTGAGTACTGTTGCGGGGAATGGTCAGGTGGGAGATTCGAGTTATAATTTAAATAATCCTCAAGGATTATTTATTGATAGAAATGGATATTTATATGTTGCTGATGCGGGCAATCATCGGGTGATGCAATATTACCCTAATAATATTTTTGGAACTCCATTAGCAGGTAATAGAGGCGTAGGATTTGATTTGCGACAATTGAACAATCCTTCAGCTGTTATTGCCGATGCAGTAGGTAACTTATATATTGCAGACAGAGGAAATAACCGAATTCAACGATGGGTTGCCTACGATACAATAGGATATACCATTGCTGGAAGTCAAGCTGGTGGTGGTGGTTCTTCTACCACTCAATTGAATTTGCCATCGGGCATTGCATTTAATAATGACGGAAGTTTATTGGTAGTAGACTCGAGAAATAATCGTGTACAACAATTTCTAGTAAATAAGAATAGTGTAGATACCAATTTTAGTCCGCGAAAATCTGGAACATATACCGCAGTTGCATATGCGTTTAGTGGTTGTGCAAGTGGATCGGCCAGTCAGGTGGTGAAAATAAATACTCCGATAAAAATTAAAGCAGCAAAGCAAGCAATATGCGAAGGTGAATCAATTTCAATGATTGCTAAAGCAGACTCTGCGGCATTGTTTACATGGAGCCCATCAACAGGTTTGAATGCTACTAATAAAGACAGTGTTGTTGCTAATCCAATTGTTACTACCAAGTATACAGTGTCTTATTTAGATACTAATGGATGCAGAGCAAATGGATTTGTCACACTTAAAGTTAATCCTACTCCTAAGCTGGTCATTGATGGGGCTAATTGTATTGGGGCTGGAGATTTAAAAGTGAATTCATCAACTAAATTGAATTTTGCAATCTGGAATAGTGTAAATAATCCAACGAATACTACTCTTAATACAGGATGGAGAAGATCTGGCACTACAGTTGCTGGAACAACAAGTGTTGGAGGTGTAGATTCAAGTAAACTAGGAAGACCCAATTTTGTTTTTGTTGATTCGAAAGGTGCTTTATATGTAGTAGATCAATGGAATCATCGTGTCGTAAAATGGATACAGGGAGATAAAGCAGGAGTTGTTGTGGCTGGAGGTAAAGGGTCAGGTACTAAGTTGACTCAACTAAATAATCCGAATGGAATCTATGTTGATAGTAAAGGCATCATGTATATTGCTGATACAGATAATGATAGAGTAATTAAATGGGTAGAAGGCGATTCAACTGGTACTGTTGTTGCAGGTGGAAATGGAAAAGGATCTGGACCAGGTCAATTGTCTTATCCAGCTAGTGTTTATTTGGATGGATACGATAATATTTATATTGCGGATGCACTTAATTCTAGAATACAAAAATGGGCTCCAGGTGCTGCTGTTGGACAAACAGTTGCAGGTGGTAAATCCACTGGATCTGATTCCACGCAATTGAATACTCCTTTAGGAGTTTTTGTAGATGGCCTTGGAAATATTTATGTTGCAGATACGCAGAATGATCGTATTCAACAGTTTGCTCCTGAATCATTGAAAGCAATTACTGTAGCTGGTGGTAAAGGACGAGGGAATAATACCAATCAAACATCTTTGCCTTTGAATATTTATGTAGCTAACACAAAATTATTTATTACGGAGGGCGGAACTGCTAATAGAATTAAAACCTGGAATATTGGTGATGCAGTTGGGGAAGTAATTGTTGGCAGTAGTACCATAGGCAGTTTGGGAGACCAATTAAATGCGCCAGGAAATGCCATGATAGATGTTAATGGTTCTTTGTTTGTTTCAGATATGAACAATTATAGAGTGCAGCGATATTCATTAACTGATACTAGCTTTGCTTTTCCAGCAAACCAGAAAGATACCTATAGTGTTCGTGGTTTTAGTTTTGATGGATGTGCATCTAATTTTGCAACTCAAAAAATGGATAGTGGATTTGTTCCAACTGCCCCAATTGTAGCAGATAAAAAATATTGTTTAAATGATCCTAGTACACCGTTAACTGCTGGTCCACCAAGCGATAGTTTAATGTGGTATACTGTTGGAAATGGTGGAACCGGTTCTACAATTGCGCCATTACCTAGAACAAATATAGTTGGCAGTACAGATTATTGGGTTGCGAGAATTAATTCACTAAAAACATGTGAAAGCAAAAGGCAAAAAATAACGGTGAATGTGAATCCCTTACCTGGCGCTAATTTGCGCATTTTAGCTAAATCTAGTTTATTGCCAGGTGATACTGCATTTCTGCAAGTAAAAGCAGATACATTGAAAACGATCAATAAAACGCTTTGGTACAGAAATGGAAATCTCCAAACTGCAATACCTGACACTACAAAAACATTAAAAGTATTTTATAATAATGTCGGAACATTTTTTGTTCAGGTAAATGACTCAAATTTTTGTAGGTCAACTTCTAATTCAGTTCAAGTTAAAGGGGAACTTGCCAAACAGGAAACAATGTTTGTTTTCCCCAATCCAGTTAAAGATCTTACAAGAATTATTTTTGCAGCTGTTCCCAATAGTGTCACTTATTTAAAAATAATTTCTTCAAATGGCATAGTAATCAGTAATCAAAAAATTCCTACATCAAACGTAGGTAATACAGTGTATGATTTAGATATGTCTAACCTTATTCCTGGGACCTATGACGTACAATTAATTACTGGAACTGGTAAAGTAATAGAAACAAAAAGAGTTATCAGACTGTAATATTTGCTGCTAATAAGTAGAAGGATTTCTGCATCAAATACACTTTGCTTCATTTCAGGAAGGTTTCGTATTTTTACCGCTATGACACAAGAACAAATTAAGCGTATGAGGGACCGTACTATGGTCCTGAGGAGGTTTCTTTGACGTTGATAACCGCATATATAAAGTAGAAACAGACCGCCAACTCTCACTATCAGCCGGTTTCTGGGATGATAATGCCCGAGCCACATTAGTGATGAAAGAAATCAAAGTAAATGAATACTGGCTTAAGCTATTCAAACAAGTAGATAATGCTGTTGAAGACTTTGCCTTATTATTTGATTTTTGGAAATCCGGAGATGCCACGGAGGAAGAAACGCGTGAATCGCATGATTTGGCTATTCAACTCATTGAAGAAGCAGAATTCAAAAGCACTTTAAATAAGCCAGAAGATGAGTTGCCTGCTGTACTTCAAATAAATGCAGGAGCAGGTGGTACTGAAAGCCAGGACTGGGCGGAAATGTTATTGAGAATGTATCGAATGTATGGCGAGAAACAAGGTTGGAAGCTAACAGAAATTGATTTACAAGATGGTGATGGCGCTGGCATTAAATCCGCAACCATACAATTTGATGGTGATTTTGCTTATGGATTTTTAAAAGCTGAAAGTGGGGTACATCGTTTAGTAAGAATTTCTCCATTTGATAGTAATGCAAGAAGACATACTTCTTTTGCTTCAGTATTTGTTTATCCCTTGATTGATGATAGTATAGAAATCAATGTTAATCCTGCTGATGTCGAATGGGCTTTTTATAGAAGTGGGGGAAGTGGTGGTCAAAACGTAAATAAAGTAGAAACAGCAGTACGATTAAAACATATACCCAGCGGGTTTATTGTAGAATGCCAACAAGCAAGAACTCAAGGAGAAAACCGTGAGTTGGCGATGAAAATGTTGAAGAGTAGGTTGTATGAAGAAGAATTGCGCAAAAGACAGGAAGCCTTGAATGCAACTAATGCTGGCAAGAAAAAAATCGAATGGGGTAGTCAGATTAGGAGTTATGTTTTTCATCCCTATAAAATGATCAAAGATCATCGAACTGATTACGAAGTTGGAAATGTAGGTCCTGTTATGGATGGAGATATTGATGGATTTATTAAGGCTTATTTGATGATGGAGAAAGAGGCAAGTAATTGAGCCCCGACTTGTCGGGTGTCAATTACTTGATTCAAATTTTTCGCTACAGCTTCTTGCCTACAATTTTTTCGTTCGGCTACAATGAAAAAACTCGCCCCGAATTGTCGGGGCTCAAACAGTTTTCATTGCTTACGCCTCACTCAAAAATTGCTTCACGGCAATTAGCAAAGGCTCAAATTTGTATCAAATACTTGACTCCCCAATAACCAATAACCAATAACTAATAACTAATAGTCAATAACTATAATAGTAGTCCTTGCAAGAATAAATAAGCAAAACTGAAATAAATAATCAACCCGGTTACATCAACGAGTGTTGCAACAAATGGGGCAGAGGAGACTGCAGGGTCTGCACCTAATTTTTTGAGAAAAATGGGAAGCATGGAACCACTAAGGGTCCCCCATAACACTACTCCAATTAATGAAAAGCCTACTGTTGAAGCGATCATCATCCAGTGCGGGCCATAAATTTGAGGAACAATCGAATGCCAAACAGCAACACGAATAAATCCGATAATTCCCAAAACAGTGCCCAATAATAATCCACTAATTAGTTCTCTTCTAAATACGCG
Organism: Sediminibacterium sp.; assembly: GCA_040403975.1. GTDB lineage: Bacteria > Bacteroidota > Bacteroidia > Chitinophagales > Chitinophagaceae > Sediminibacterium. The sequence goes on along the minus strand of JBBAJS010000003.1, from coordinate 166,259 downwards.
CCACCAGTCGCTGATAGTAATTTCTCCAACAGCCATTGCTTGAATGATTAGGGTAGAAGCTTGAGAACCGCTATTACCTCCACTTGAAATGATCAATGGTACAAAAAGCGCTAAAACAACTGCTTTAGCAATTTCATCTTCAAAATAACCCATTGCAGTGGCAGTAAGCATTTCTCCTAAAAACAATACCACTAACCAGCTTACTCTTTTTTTAAACAACTTAAAGATGGGGATGTCTAGATAAGGTTCATTCAATGCTTCTGTTCCCCCCATTTTTTGCATATCCTCACTGAACTCTTCATTGGCTACCCATAACATATCATCGATGGTAACAATACCTAATAAAATATTGTTCTCATCAACTACAGGCAATGCAACTCTGTTATTCATTTTGAAAACTTGCTGAGCATTTTCCTGATCATCGTTTACATTGAGCGATACAACTCTTCCGTCTATGATTTCATCTACTCTCTTGTCTGGAGTTGCCAATATTACATCCCTGATTCTCAGGTCGTCTATCAATAATCCTGTATCATCAATTACATATATAACATCAATTGTTTCACTATTTCTTGCATATCTTCTTAAAGTAGCAAATACTTCTTCAACAGTGTTGTGCGCGTATACATACACATAATCAGGAGTCATTAACCTACCAACACTATCCTCGGGATATCCCAACAAAGAAAGGGTTATTTTTCTTTCATCTGGATCTAACAATTTAATTAAATCTCTAATAGCAGCTTTAGGCAGTTCTTCTAAAAAGTCTGTTCGGTCATCTGCGGGTAATTCATTTAATAATTCAGCTGTTTTTGAAGAGGGCAATTCTTTTACAATGTCTTTTTGTTGTGATATATCCAGAATCTTAAATACACTTGCAGCCCTATGAATTGCCATATTAGCAATTATCCTGGCTTCGTATTCAGGATATTCATTGATCAAGTCGGCTACATCACTAATGTTCTGGTCATTCAGAAATTCCCTGATAGCTAGTTTGTCATCCTGAGTAATGAGTAAATCAAATTGTTCAAATAAGTTGGGTTGTTCTAATTCTAGTGACATAGTAACAAAATTAACTACATTTTTTTAAAGAAAACCATAGCTAATAATGCCCTTATCGGTTCCTTGATACCTGCCTGCTTTGTAGATTTTTAGCAAGTATTTGGTTATTTTTTTTAACTTTAGTAAGATGAACATACAAAATAGAATTAACCCTATATTGATTTGGGTTGGACTTATTATCATTATTCTAGCCATTGGTACAACTGGTTTTGTAGTTATAGAAGACTATCCATTTTTTGATGCGTTTTACATGACTATAACCACCATTTCAACCATTGGTTACGGTGAGATTCATCCACTTTCATTTGCAGGGAGAATATTCAATATTGTTCTCATTATTTTTTCATTTTCAACCTTTACTTATGCGTTGGCCAAACTAACTCAGTTAATAGCCAGTGGAGAGCTGAATCGATATTTTAAAACCAAAAAACTTATGCAACAAATTAAATTAATGGATCAGCATGTGATTATTTGTGGATTTGGTAGGAATGGTCAACAAGCTGCTAAAACATTAAAAGGACATAAAGAAAAATTTGTAGTGATTGATCAATCGGATGAGCATATCGACAGTTTTTTACATGAAGATCCTTCACTATTATATATTAAGGGAGATGCAACTGATGACACAGTATTGCTAAAGGCAGGTATTAGTAAGGCACGTTGTTTAATTTCAGCCTTGCCAACCGATGCTGATAATGTTTTTATTGTACTCTCAGCCAAGTATTTAAATCCAAAATTACATATCATTAGTCGGGCTTCATTTAGCAACTCTGTTATCAAACTGAAGAAAGCCGGTGCAGACAATGTGATTATGCCTGATAGAATTGGAGGTACACATATGGCAACTTTGGTGAGTAAGCCAGATGTTGTAGAATTTATCGACTACCTGAGTGGAGAAGAGGGGGAAAGTATTAATATTGAATCAGTAGGATATGAAAAATTACCTCCAGAAATAAGAAATAAAAGTTTATCTGTAATTATGGATTGGAAAAAGACGGGTGTTAATTGTATTGGTGTTAAAGATGAGGATGGTAAGTTTATAATTAATCCACCTGGTTCTATCATCATTAAAGAAGGAATGAAAGTGATTGTTTTAGGTAATAAGAACCAGATTTATGACATGAAGCACAATGTAGAAGGAGAATAATGTTGCTTTCTATATTATATATTGATCAAACTTCAACCAAAGGTCGTGGCGTTTTTACTGCTGCTGAAATCCCCGCAAATACCACAATCGAAATTGCTCCTGTTTTGGTATTAAATGAAGCCGATCGGTTATTGGTTGAACAAACAATGTTGTACAATTACATTTTTGAATGGGGCAATAGTGGAAAGGAGGCTATAGTTGCTTTGGGTTATGTTTCAATTTACAATCATGCGATTGATTATAATTGTATTTACGAAATGGATTATGATGCTTTGACCATTTCAATTAAAACCGTCAGAGCAATTATGCTTGGAGAAGAACTCTTTATTAATTATAATCCTGTAGGAGAAGAACAAGCACCTGTTTGGTTTGAACTAAAGTGATTTTACCAATACTTAATTGCCATGATTTTTGCTAGATCTACTTTAGCTAAACATAATTGATATTGGTATTGTAATCGGGTTAATTCTGCTCTTTGTAAATTAGTACCTGCATTAATCAGTTCTAAGTTAGTTCCTACACCATTCTTGTACCGGATGGATGCTAATTGTTGGGCATAAATTGCCTGATCTATTTGTCCTTTAGTATTGCCAATCCGGGAAGATAGTGTTGCAATATCGGAATAAGATTGTTCAATGTCTTTTTGAAAATTACTTTGTAAAGAGGTAATTGCCAATTCATTTTGCTTAATAAAAGTTTGTTGCAGTTTTACCTGTTGCTTTGTTTTTCCGCCCGTATATATCGGAAATACCAAGGACACGCCTGCTAAATAATTGAACCTGAAATCAGTAATATTAGGTTGTATGCCATTTCTAAAACCAGCCCCTGCATTGAGGTTTATGAGTGGTTTGTCCTGAAGATTAGTGATGGCAATATCATGCTCGGTTTGTTTAATTTTATCTTTGATCATAAGAAGATCTACATTGTTTTCTGAAGCTTTTTTTACATATTCTTCAATGCCCAGAATGGGTAGATCAAAATCAAATAAATGGCCTTTCACTTCATTAATACCTGTTGTATACTTTAATAAATATTGTTGTTTCTGAAGTACATTGAGTAGATCTATTTTTTTGTTTTCTTCGTTATCTATATTTGCCTGAATATTCAAAAGGTCTATTTTTAATCCATCGCCATCTTTTATTTTAGATGAAATGATTTTTTTGTTTTCATTTAAAAAGGAAAGAATACTATCTTGTATACTGATCGCTTTTTTATAAAAACAAATATTATAATATACTATAGCAACCTGATTTGCTAATTGTAAGCGAGTGTTTTCCAAATTGTGGTTGGCAAATTGTAATTCGTCTTTTGATCTTTCAATTGCAGCTTTTAACCTTCCAAAATCGGCAACAACATAATTTCCCATTACAGCAGTATTTACACTGTGTTTAGGCTGAAATTCAAAAGCTTTGTCTACGCCGTTTACTGGAAAAAAGACTTTTGGAGTTGGATCTATAAAAGTGTAACTCCCAATTCCATTAACGGAAATAGTATTGGAAAGTTTTGTTAGATTCAGCTTCTCCTGGGCAGTTAATAAAGTGTTCTCCACTTCTTTAACTTTTGGGAAAAAAGCAAAAGAAGTATTGATTAACTGCTTTAATTCATCATTCAATTGTACCTGTGCAGATCCACAAGTAACAATTAATGTAAGTGCAAATAGGGAAATTATTTTTTTCATATAAATAATGTTAATATTAATGTGCTTCATTCGCTGCTTTTAAAGCTTCATTCAATTCAGCTGCTGTTTTCTTCTTTGTTCTAAGAAAAAATACGAGTGGTAGTGCCAGAATAAAAAAAAGTCCAATTAACCTGAATGTGTCTAAATAGGATAAGTAATTGGCCTGCCTGTCTACCGAAGCACTCAACAATGTCAATGCTTTGGTATTTGCAATAGAGGCAATATCTCCCGTTTTAGACATTATATTTTGAGCAATATTATTAGCCTGTATTTGTCCATTCTGCATATTACTAACCAGGTCAATTCTATGTTGTGCATATTGATGAGAAATATAGTTATTGGCAATTGCAATGCCAGATGCCCCTCCTAATTGTCTGATCATATTGTTGATGCCAATGCCGGTAGCATAATCTTTAGGCTGTAATCCAGCTACCGCCTGATTAATTAGTGGTAACTGGCACATGGCAATACCTAATGCTCTTAGAATAAACGGAAAAAACAAATCACTTCTTCCAATATCCGGACTTACTCCTGCATTAATAAATGCATAACAAGTAAATAATACAAATCCGATAGCAACAAAAGGAACTGGCGAATACCCTTTGCTCATTAAGATACCCATTATGGGCATTGCTATTACCCCAGCAAGTGTAGGGGCAAGTAACGCAAGCCCGGTTTCATAAGAAGTGAAACCCAAGACTCGTTGTGCTAATATCGGATAAACGAATACAGAAGTAAACAATCCAATACCTGCAATGAAAGTAAAGATACTTGTGAAAGCTAAATTCCTATTTCCTAATAATCGAATATTCACTGCAGGGCTTTTAATCCTGAGTTCATGCCAAACAAAAACAATTAATGAGATAGCGGCTACCGCAGAACAAATACGAATTGATTCACTGCTAAACCAGTCTTCACTTTGTCCTCTCTCCAAAACATATTGCAAACAACTGATTCCTGCAGCCAATAAACCTATTCCAATAAAATCAATATGGATATTCTTTTTATTTTCCCCTTCACCCTCTTTTTTATCAATAAAAATGAATGCAAGCGTTGTAGCAATGATTCCTATAGGAATATTTATCATAAAGATCAATGGCCAGCTGAAATGTTGCATAATATAACCACCCAATGTTGGACCAAGTGTTGGGCCTAAAATAATTCCCATCCCAAATAAGCCTGCTGCTTTACCTCTGTCTTTTGGTTCAAATGCATCAAATAAAATGGATTGCGAAGTCGAAAGCAATGCTCCTCCGCCTATTCCTTGAATAAATCTCCATCCAACAATTTCAATCAGGCTAGAAGATTGGCCGCACATGTAAGAAGCAATCGTAAAAATGATCATCGATACCAAATAATAGTTTTTTCTCCCAAAATATTCGGCTAAAAATCCTGTTAAAGGAATGATGATTACATTGGCAATAGCATAAGAAGTAATCACCCAACTGATATCTTCAATATTCACTCCTAAGCTTCCGCTCATGTCTGTTAATGCCACATTTATAATAGATGTGTCAACAAGCTCCATTATTGCAGCAGAAACAGTTGTAATGATGATTATGGCTTTTGCAAAACCTTTAGGGGTTGCCATCGCTAGATTTTAGATTTATTTATTGGCAGTTATAGAAACACTTAAGCCAGCTCTTAAAAAATGCTTAATGGTTTCAATTTCATTAATGGAAATTTTCACTGGCACACGTTGCGTAACTTTTACAAAGTTTCCACTTGAATTATCTGGAGGTAATAAGGCAAACTTAGCGCCTGTCGCTTCACTTAAACTCATAACAGTTCCTGTAATAGCCAGATCTGGATATGCGTCTATTTCAATCGATACATTTTTACCAGGGGTTAAGGACTTGATCTGGCTCTCTTTAAAATTCGCTACGATCCAATAAGTGCTATCATTTACAATGGAAAAAAGTGGTGTGCCCATTTGCACAAACTGCCCTTCGCTAATTGTTTTTTTACCAATTTTACCATTCTGTGGAGCGTATATTTTGGTGTACGATATTTTTAATTTTTGTTGGTCTATTCTTGCTCTTTTAACCGCCATCACTGCTTCTGTTTTTTGAACCGAAGATTGAAGCACTGCTATTTTACTTTCTGCTGATGAAAGATCATTTCTTGAGTTATCTACCATCTTTGTAGCCGTTTCATAATTGAATTTGCTGTCGTCTAGTTGTTTTTTTGTAATGGCTTCAGCTGCAAATAAATTTTTATCTCTATTGTAATCAGCAAGGGCTTTTGCGTTTTTAGAATTGCTTAAGTCTATATTTCCTTTATTTACACTTAAAGAAACAAGTGCATTATTCAAAGAAGCTTTTGCATTGATAATATCTACCTCCGCCTGACGATAATCTGCCTCCATCTCAACAAGCTGGGCTTGAAGTTCTGCATCATCCAATTCAACTAATAATTCTCCCGTTTTAACACTGTCATAATCTTTTACGGCAATCGATTTTACATAACCTGCAACTCTGGGTAGTACAGGAGTAATCTGCGTTTCAATTTGAGCATTGTCTGTAGTTTCATGCGTAAGCGCAAAATGTACTTTTTTGTAACCGAAAAACCCACCAACACTTAAGAGAGTGATAATTACAATTGTACGTATGAGTCCGGCTCTTTTTTTTGAGTCGTTGTTGATTTGTTCCATTATAGATTATTTTATTAAGTACGAATGAACCATTTGTTGAATATGATTAGTTAGTCTTTTTTGAAATTTTTTATCCGAATAGGGGTCGTAATCTCTCGGTTTGTTCATTATTTTTAAGCATAAAGCCCTAGACATTAAAACCTGACTGATTGTACCTAAGATGCTTGCAAAAACCAATTCTGGATCTACTTTATTAAATACTTTGCTTTTAATGCCTTTTTTGATGATTTGAATAATTTCGAAAGCATTTTTTGCAATTAGCCCAATTATTTTTTCGTGCATTTGTTCCCTTTGAGTGATCAATAATTCTTGCTGTAGAACTCGATGGTATTGAGGGTCTGCTAAAAATCGAATGATATATCCTTCTATGATTCTGTCTAGTTGTTCTATTGGTAACAAGGACTTGTTAGTAATTACATTTTCAATGAACTGGCTCATAAAAAGTGCTCTTTTTTCTACTAACGCTTCAAACAATTTCTCTTTTGATCCAAAATAATAATTGACCATGGCCACGTTCACATCTGCTTTGGCCGCTAAATCTCTAATCGAAGTGCCTTCAAAGCCTTTCTCAGCAATGAGTTCTACTGCTTTTTTAATGATATGGTCTCTTTTATCTATAGACATGCTAAAAATGTATAACTGCAAATTTAAACAGTTGTTTAAATTAAACAATCGTTTAATTATATTTTAATCTAGGTTGCCAAAACATAACAATTGCTTAATAATGACTTAATAACTAAACCCTTCAACTTTGTATAAAATATTGTATTGTCATTTCAGCATTTACTTAAAGCAAGCGAATTCGGAAAACATTTTGAATGGGGTGTGGCCATTTCTGCATTACAAAATGAAGGTGCGTATTTAGCTGATGGCAAAGGATTATCCAATTGGGATGTATTTGCTAGAAGAGCGGGTAAAATTAAGGGCGGAGCAAAACCTTCTATTGCCAACGATTTTTATTATCGATTTAAGGACGATCTAATGTTGGTAAAAGCATTAGGCTTTAAAGTGTTTCGCTTTTCCATTGCTTGGAGTAGAATCTTACCTGAAGGAACGGGTAGAATTAATAAAGAGGGTATCGCATTTTACCATAGATTAATTGATGAATGTTTGTTGTTGGGCCTGACACCCTATATCACCATATACCATTGGGACTTACCCAATGAGTTAGAAAAAGAAGGGGGGTGGGCAAGTCATCAAATGCTCAAATGGTTTTCTCGATTCACCAAAACTTGTGCGGAAGAATATGGAGGGAAAGTAAAGAATTGGATTATTTTAAATGAACCCATGGGCTTCACTTCTTTAGGTTATATGCTGGGGAAACATGCACCAGGAAAAACCAGCTTAAGTCTTTTTATGTCGGCCATTCATAATGCAGCGCTTTGCACAGCTGAAGGAGGAAGGATTGTTAGGGCAGAAGTGAGTAATGCTCATATTGGTACTTGTTTTTCATGCAGTGAAGTAATGCCCTATAAAGATACCCTGCTCGATATTGCTGCAGCTAAGAGAGCTGATATATTATTGAATAGATTATTTGTTGAACCTATTTTAGGAAGAGGCTATCCTGAAGATCCTCAGTTTTCATTTTTAGAAAAATTGCATTTACATACAAAGGCATGGAAATACAAAGAGCGCATGCAGTTCAACTTTGATTTTATCGGTATACAAAATTATTTTGCTTTAACCGTAAAACACAATCCCTTAATTCCGTATTTAAGTGCATCTGAAGTAAAAGCTGCATCCCGAAAAGTTCCTCATACTGCAATGGGTTGGGAAATCAATGCAGATAGCTTTTACAGGATGATCAAAAGGTTTTGGCATTATGGAAGCATCAAAGAAATCATCATAACAGAGGGCGGAGCCGCATTTAAAGATGTTTTACATAAAGGAAGGGTAGCAGACGATCAACGCATAGACTATTTCAAGAAATATATTGCCGCGGCATTGAGGGCAAAAAAAGAGGGGGTCAATCTAAGTGGTTATTTTGCCTGGACCCTAACTGATAATTTTGAATGGTCTGAAGGGTTTGAAGCTAAGTTTGGTCTTACCCATGTAGATATCGATACACAAACTCGAACCATTAAAGATTCTGGATATTGGTTCAGGGATTTCTTAAAAACCTGAGATCATTTCGTTAAGTTTGGGAGTATAAACTACTGCTATGCGAAAATTAGGTTTGGCTTCAATGTTTTTTTGCTTGTTTTCATTAGTTCAATCTCAAACTATTTTAATTCCTGGTAACACTGGATATGCTGTTCCAGCTGAAGCTTATAAGGATAATTTGTTTTCAAGCGAAAATGGTTTGCAAAATTGGATCAATACAAAGCAACAAGTCAACTATTTTTTTCATATAAGTAATCCGGGGGTTTTAAATATAAAAATCAATGCCAAGAATGCATTTTCCGGATCAATAGTCAACCTGTCAATTATTGGAAAAGATTTTAAAATAGCAATACCCAAATCAAGCATGTATAAATTGTTGAATGCAGGCTCAGTCTCCATTAAAGACACTGGGTTTTATCAAATCAGTATTTCTGGAACCAAACAAAACAATAATACCATTGCAGATATTCAATCAATCAAATTGTTGGGTACTGCTGCAAAAGGAATTCATGCCAACCAGAAACCAAGAAGAAATGCTGCATCTGTTCATTTAAAATATCCTTTAGAAGATAGCATTAAAGCCACTACTTTCTACAATGAAATTACGGTACCCATTGGGGCTGATATTGTTCATAGTTATTATATGGCCTGTGGTTTTTCAAGAGGCTATTTTGGTATACAGGTAAATAGTGAATCGGAAAGAAGAATTATTTTTTCTGTTTGGGATGCTGGTAAAGAAGCAATTGATAGAAACAAAGTGGCTGATTCTAACAAAGTACAATTATTAGCAAAAGGCGATAATGTATTTGCAGATGGGTTTGGTAATGAAGGTACTGGTGGCCATAGTCATTTGGTATACAATTGGAAAGCTGGAGAAAAATATCAATTAATGGTTACTGCATTACCAGATAGTGCTTTATCTTCTACTATTTATACAGGTTATTTTTTTATGCCTGAATTGCAAAAGTGGAAATTGATTGCCAGTTTTAAAGCGCCTCACGATGGGGAGCCATTACGAAAACTATATTCATTCAATGAAAATTTTGTAGGATTAAATGGACAGTTAGAAAGAAAAGCATTTTTTGGAAATCAATGGATTCAACAGGATAATGGAAGATGGATGGAACTCACAAAAGCCAATTTCTCCTATGATGCAACAGGAAGAGCAAAAGATAGAATTGATTATGGCGGAGGAGTGGAGAACGGTCAATTTTATTTAAGGAATGGAGGATTTAAAGAATCGAATGCGCAATTTGGTGATCTGTTTGAAAGAACAGCAACTAAACAAAGACCTGTAATTGATTGGTTTAAAAATGCAGATTCTCTTACTCAATCGGTTAAGGATAATGAGCTTATTCAAGATTATATTAAAAAAACGAATTGGAAACCCACAGGTTCAAAAGAAGGTGTTTATTATGAAATATTAAAAGAAGGGTCTGGTGCAAATATAAAAGTTACAGACACGGTTACAGTTCATTATAAAGGAAGTTTATTATCTGACGGCTCTGTTTTTGATCAAACAAAAGAAAAGCCAGCAACATTTCCATTAAGCAGGTTAATCAAAGGTTGGCAAATTGGAGTTCCTATGTGTAAAGTTGGAGGAACCGTAAGAATTATGATCCCATCAGCAATGGCATATACTATTAGATGTAGAAGCAAATTGATTCCACCGAATAGTGTACTTGTTTTTGATATTGATCTTGTGGATGTTAAGAAATAAGAGTAATTAAGTATATTTAATTTTTAAATCAATGAATATGAAAAAAGGCTTGTTATTATTAGTTTCATCCATTTTATTGCTTCAACTACAAGCGCAAAAGCAATCTACTCCAAGCCCATCAATACCCGAGCTTGTTCCAGCAGGGGTAACAACTACAGTTACCAAAAATTCAGTTACCATCGGGGGTAAAAAAATAGATTATACTACTAATACAGGGTATCTTTTTTTAAAAAATGATACTGGTAAAACCATTGCCAAAGTATTTTTTACTTATTATAAAAAAGATGGGGAAGAGTCTGGAAAAAGGCCATTGACTTTTACTTTTAATGGCGGACCTGGTTCTTCTTCTGTTTGGTTGCATATGGGAGGTTTAGGACCAAAAAGAGTTGTTTTGAATGACGAAGGTGTTTCCGTTGGACCTCCTTATCAATACATCAATAATGAGTATAGCTGGTTAGATAAAACAGATTTGGTATTTATAGATCCAGTCTCTACAGGATATAGTAGAGCTGCACCTGGTGAATCTCCTAAACAATTTCATGGTTATGTTGAAGACATTTCTTCAATGGGCTCTTTTATTCGTCATTTCTTAGCACGCTATGAAAGATGGGGCTCTCCTAAATTCTTAGCCGGTGAAAGTTATGGAACTACAAGAGCTGCTGGTTTATCTAAATTTTTACAAGATCGTTATCGAATTTATCTCAATGGGATCTTTCTTATTTCAGCTGTCTTGAATTTTGGAACCAATGATTATTATGTTGGAAATGATCTTCCTAGGGCTTTATACATTCCTTCTTATACGGCTGCTGCCTGGTATCATAAAAAATTGGCACCTGCTTTGCAAGCCGATTTACAAAAAGCGTTGAAAGAATCCGAAGAATTTGCATTGGGTGCATATGCTACCGCATTGCTCAAAGGAGGATGGATGTCTGTTGCAGAAAAAGAAGCGGTTGCAGAAAAAATGAGTTACTATACAGGGCTATCTAAAGAGTATATTTTACAAAGCAATTTAAGGGTAGAAGAAAATAAATTCTACAAAGAATTAAGAAGAAAAGATGGCTTGACCATTGGTAGGTTAGATGCCCGTTTTACTGGAAGAGATATAGATGATGCAGGGGAGAGCAATAGCTTTGATCCTTCATTTGCCAATATCGATGGTCCATTTACGGCAACCATTAACGATTATTTCCAAAAAGATTTGAATTTTAAAGAAGAAGCGGGTTACAATATTTTTGGCGACGTTGGTCCATGGAATTACAATAATGTTCAAAATCAATTTTTAAATGTAGCAGAAAGTTTAAGAGATGCAATGGCTAAGAACCCTGCACTAAAAGTGTATGTAGGATTTGGATATTATGATTTTGCAACGCCTTATTTTACTGCGAAATATGATATAGAGCATATGTTTTTAAGACCAGAACAAAGAAAGAATGTGCATTCTTATTTTTATGAATCAGGGCATATGTATTATATCCATAAACCATCTTTAATCAAGTTTAAAAAAGATGTAGATGATTTCTTTGAATTGAGTAAGGGCAATTAATTAAGCTTTTTCTTTGATTGCTCTTTTTTTGGATTGAAAGGCTTCTGATTAAAATTTAAGATGAAAGAAGAATCATCTGATGGTCTTACAAGTGGAATATCCTTGTTTTGTTGAATGGCAGGATATCCCTTTTTAGCTAATTGTCTTAAACTGGAAGATGACATGCCCAGGCTTGCTCTGTTTGCTGAATCAGGAATTAATACAATCATTTTGTCTAGGGAAGATTCATACATATCGAATCTTAGTTGATTATTGCCTTTCAACTTCAATTTTAAACGTAGTTCATTATTTTTTAAAGAATTGGGCATGTTGCCATCCGGAATATTTGGTTCCTGTAAAGTATCCTTATTTCCTTGATTCAATATAATAATCGGCCTTGTTTGAGCAACACTAAGTTTCGTTATAAAACATACTAAAAACAGTAGATTAGAAAGTTTCATAGAATAAATTTAAGAAATACCAATTATTATACAAATAGCTATGCTATAAATATTGTTAAATTTGCCCTATGACAATGGCTATTTTACTCCAATCATTTTTTCAAGATATTTGGAATTGGGTAAATCATTATGATCAGGCTTTGTTGCTGAAAATCAATACTGTTTGGACCAATAGTTTCCTTGATTCAGTATATCCATGGTATAGAGAAGGAAGTACATGGTATCCATTGTATTTATTCTTAATCGTGTTTAGTTTGCTCAATTTTAAACAGAAAGCCTCTTCTTGGATATTGTTTGTTGTGGCAACCTTGGTTTTGACCGATCAAATGAGTAGTTCATGGATCAAACCTTTTTTTGAAAGACCTAGGCCATGTAGAGATCCTTTTTTAATGAGTCAGGTTAGAATGTTGCTCAATGGTTGTTCAGGAGGATATAGTTTCACTTCTTCTCATGCCACCAATCATTTTGGTTTTGCAGTTTTTGTGTTTTGTACTTTGGGTCATTTGATTGGAAAGTGGAAATATGTTTTATTAGTTTGGGCAGCAAGTATTTGTTATGGCCAATTATATGTTGGAGTTCATTACCCATTAGATGTTATTGGTGGTGCGCTATTAGGAGCTTTAATCGGCTGGATAATGAGTATATTTTATAAAAGCAAAATAGGTGTCATTCAATATGATCTCCAGTAAGCAATTTTTTTCAGTCATTTTTTTATGCATTTCAACTTACTTGCTGGGAATGTTTTTAATTCCTTTAATGGATGTGGATGCTGCACAATATGCTTCTATTAGTAGAGAAATGCTTGCGAGAAATAGTTTTTTACAGTTATTCGACCTTGGTAAGGATTATTTAGATAAACCACCAATGTTGTTTTGGTTGTCTGCATTGAGTATGAAAATATTGGGCGTTTATGATTGGTCATACAGACTTCCATCGATTCTGTTAATGATAATAGCTATTTATGCAACTTATCAATTAGCTATTTTGTTTTATGAAAAAACAGTGGCACAATTAAGTGCAATGGTATTGGCGAGTTTACAAGCATTGTTTTTAATGTCGCATGATGTAAGAACAGATACCATGTTAATGAGTTGGGTTATATTAAGCATTTGGCAATTGGCTAAATGGTATCAATTGAATAGATGGACCAATTTTTTTTTAGCTTTTATTTTTATTGGTTGTGGAATGATGACCAAAGGCCCAATTGCACTGATGGTACCGGGTTTTGCATTTCTAAGTCATTTTTTGGTACAAAGAAATTGGAAGCAACTGTTTAGGTGGGAATATTTGCTGGGTGTGATTGTTATAGCCCTTATGCTTATTCCAATGAGTATTGGTTTGTATCAACAATTCGATTTACATCCAGGGAAATTAATCAATAATGTCCCTATTCAATCTGGTTTGCGTTTTTACTATTGGACACAAAGTTTTGGAAGATATACAGGAGAGAATGTGTATCACGAAATGAGTTATTTCAGCTTTCTTTTAGAAAATATGCTCTGGAGTTTTTTGCCTTGGATTGTATTTTTTCTGTTGGGAATAATCTTTAGTATAAGAGAATTAATTATTCAAAAATTTGTAATTAGATCAGACCAAGAATTTATCACTACTGGAGGTTTTTTATTAACCTATTGTATTTTGGCAAAGAGCCAGGCGCAGTTACCTCATTATATTTTTGTAGTATTTCCATTAGCGGCTATAACAACAGCTCGAATTTTATATGGTTTATTTTTTACCGATCGATTACTGGCATGGAGAAAACCATTACATTTTTTTCATTTGGTGATTTTTGCCTTATTATGGATTGCACTAATCGGATTGATGTTTATCCCATTTCCAGAAATTCCTTTATTTGTAAAAATGTTAAGCATCATTGGTTTTCTACTATTTACCATTTTAATTTTCAATCAATTAAAGAACTTTCCGAAAATAATTGCATTAGGCCTCTATACAGTTATTGGGGTAAATGTTTTTTTAAGTACCGCATTTTATCCGAATCTGCTCAAATTTCAAATGGGCAATGACGCCAATGCATTCATCAACAAAAATGCCATTGATCAAAACTTGGTTTATTTATATGGCATCAACAATAGTAATGCGCTGCATTTTTATGGAAAACATATTTTTGTTAATTTATCTTCTACAAAAGCTTTTGAATCGAATCAAATAATTCTTACTGAAAAAGACAGCACTCAATTCTTTAAAACCATCTTCCCGTCAAGTAAAGTGATTCATGAAGGAAATCAATATCCGGTATCTGTTTTAACAGGCTCATTTCTAGATCCATCCACAAGAATGAAGGAAATGCCACGATATGTGATGATTGATCTGGACGGCAAACCATAGAGTCCCCATTTTTACCTATTTTTACAGGAATGACAGAGGTTTTAATCATTTTATTTCTAGTTGTATTGAATGGACTGTTCTCCATGGCAGAAATAGCCCTGGTGTCTGCAAGAAAATCAAGGCTAGAAGCTCAGGCAGCAAAAGGGGATGATGATGCTGCAAAAGCATTGAGCTTGGCCAATCATCCAGATACATTTTTATCAACTGTTCAAATCGGGATTACGTTAATTGGCATTTTAACGGGTATTTATTCTGGAGATAGTTTTAAGCAACCCTTAACTGATTGGCTACATCAATTTAGTTTTACTGCCAAGTACAGTAGTACCATTGCCACCACTATTATAGTAATTGTAATTACTTATTTGTCGTTGGTGTTGGGAGAGTTAGTTCCCAAAAGAATTGGATTAAGTGATCCGGAAGGAATTGCAAAATCTGTTGCTAGGCCAATGCGGTTTTTAAGTTGGCTTACATTTCCGATTATTTGGTTATTGAGTAAATCTTCCCACTTGATCGTTCGATTATTAAATATCAAGACCAATGAAAGTCAGGTAACCGAAGAAGAAATAAAAGCCATTATTAGTGAAGGAACAGAACAGGGAACAATCGAAGAAGCGGAACAAGAAATTATTGAAAGGGTATTTCATTTGAGCGATAGAAATATTACATCATTAATGACCCATAGAACAGATATTGAATGGATTGACGGGAATAAAAAAATCCATGCTATTAGAGAAGAATTAAAAGATTTAATACATTCGGTTTATCCTGTTTGTGAAGAAGATATTGATCATATAAAAGGAGTAGTGTCCATTAAAGATTTATTTTCTGCCAATGGAGATGATTCAGTTTTCTCAATCATGAAAGAAGCCATGTATGTGCCTGAGAACAATAGTGCATATCAGGTTTTGGAGAAATTCAAGCAAACCAAAATACATCAATGTTTTATTGTAGATGAATATGGCTCAGTGCAAGGTTTAATGACACTCAATGATATTCTAGAAGCCATTGTAGGGGATATACCACAAGAAGAAGATGAAGATTATGAAATTGTTCGAAGAGAAGACGGATCCTTTTTAGTAGATGCTCAAATTCCTTTTTATGATTTCCTCAGTCATTTTGATAAAACAGAATGGATGGAAAAATGGGAACAAGATTTTAATACTTTAGCAGGCTTTATCATTCACCATCTAGAACGAATTCCACGAACTGGCGACATTTTAAAATGGGAGTCATTCCAGTTTGAAATTGTAGATATGGATAATAATCGTGTAGATAAAGTATTGGTAACTACATCAGAGCCAATTATCGATGAAGAAGATTAAAACTGAAAACTGGTTATTCTATCAGGGTTCTCTAGTTTATAACTTTTTTCTTTTCCCATGCTCCTGACATGAAAAATATTGGTTTGCGATTTTTCAAAATCGTATAAAAAATTACAATCGATATCTATTTTTTTGAATTCTTTTATTCCTTCTATTTCAAAATAAGCCCAAGTGCTTTCTTTAATAATTTCATAGCCAACATATTTCGCATTTACTGTTTGCCCATTAATTTTTAAATGAAGCGTCTTTCCGATATATGCAGTAATGAGTTTGTCAATAACGGTTTTATCTGATGGTTGAATGATATCTATTTTTGCAGTCGTATTTTTTTGAATTGTTTTTTCCAAATCGTCTGTATACACCCGAATACTAATTTCCACAGTAGCGTCTTTGGCATTGTGATTAAAATCTATAACAGAAACAAAAAAAGGGTGATATATTGCCATTGTTGCAGTAATCAACCATTGAACCAAGATATTTGCCATTCAACAAAGTATTTGTTAGAATACAAATGTCGTATTTAATTTAACTACTTAATTATGAATGATTTTGGGCTTTATTTTCAAATTGGCTTCCATCATATTGCCGATATAAGGGGGATTGATCATATCCTTTTTATTGCTGCCTTATGTATAAGGTACCAGTTTTCGGATTGGAGAAAACTATTGGTATTAGTGACTGCTTTTACCATTGGACATTCCATTACGCTTGCCTTGAGTGTTTTTGATATACTTGATTATCCAATGCGTTGGATAGAATTTTTGATTCCAGTTACAATCGTGTTAACTGCAATTAGCAATGTATTTGTAAAAAAATTTGTATTTAAGGCCAAATTTCCCCTAATCTATTTCTTAGCCCTGTTATTTGGACTGATACATGGATTGGGATTTAGCAATTACCTCAAAAGCCTTTTAGGAAAAGGGGAGTCGGTAATTGGGCAATTATTGGCCTTTAATCTAGGGCTCGAAGCCGGACAAATCTTAATTGTATTGATAATTTTATTGATAACCCTTATATTCGTAAACCTTTTTAAAGTGAATAGAAGAGAGTATTTGTTGTTTATTTCAGCAATTACATTCGCCCTGGCTTTACAAATGGCATTTGAAAGATTACCTATACATATATAAACCAAAACAACATGCAGAAAATTTTACTGGTGGCTTTGTTTTTCAGTCTTAGTCTGGGCCTTCAAGCGCAGAATATCATGAACAATCCAACCTCTAACCATGGTAACAAATTTGAAGAATTGGGTACCATTTTACCAACACCCAATGAGTACAGAACTGCGAGTGGTGCGCCAGGCCCAAAATATTGGCAACAGCGTGCAGATTATGTGATCAAATGTGAATTAGATGAAGCCAACCTTAAATTAAAAGGAGCTGAAACAGTCACTTATTTCAACAACTCTCCAGACGTATTAACTTATATCTGGTTGCAATTAGATGAAAATGAACATAGCTCTATCAACAATGCCAATTATCAGGATGCTTCAGGCATGGGAAGAGGCTTTTCTAGTGCTCAATTAGACCAGATGGCTAATAGTAAAGTAGATAATGGCAATGGACATATTATATCCAAATTGACTGATGCTACTGGCAAGGCCTTGAAATACACCATCAATAAAACAATGATGCGCATTGATTTGCCGACTGCTTTAAAACCAGGTCAAAAATTTGTTTTCAACATTGATTGGAGTTATAAAATTACCAACCGTATGACTGTTGGAGGAAGAGGTGGTTATGAAACATTAGAAGATGGCAACAACCTTTTCACAATGGCTCAGTGGTTTCCAAGATTATGTGTGTATAGCGATTTTCAAGGCTGGCAGAATCGTCAGTTTACCGGTAGAGGAGAATTTGCATTGGCATTTGGTAACTATGATGTAACCATTACTTTACCAGCTGATCATATCGTATTAGGTACAGGAGTTTGTCAGAACTATGCACAAGTATTAAGCCCAGCACAAATGGCTCGCTGGAATCAAGCGCAAACAGCAAAAGAACCTGTTGAAATTGCAACCTTAGAAGAAGCCAATAAAGCAGAAAAAACCAAAAGCACACAAAAGAAAACATGGGTATTCAAAGCAGAAAATGTACGTGACTTTGCATGGACTTCTAGCCGCAGATATATTTGGGATGCAATGCCTGCTTATGTAGAAGGAAAGAAGATCATGTGTATGAGTGGCTATCCAAAAGAAGCTTATGGTTTGTATCGGAAGTTTTCTACTAAAGCTGTAGCCCATACCATTAAATCTTATTCTAAATTCTCTATTCCTTATCCTTATCCTGTTGCTCAAAGTATAGAAGCTTCTAATGGAATGGAATATCCAATGATTTGTTTCAATAATGGAAGAACCAATAAAGATGGCTCATACAGTGAGAACACCAAATACAGTATGTTAGGTGTAATTATACATGAAGTGGGTCATAATTTCTTCCCTATGATTGTAAACAGCGATGAACGTCAATGGAGTTGGATGGATGAAGGCTTGAATAGTTTTGTTCAATATTTAACTGAAGAATTATTCGATAACAAATATCCTACTCGTGGTGGACCAGCTTGGACAATTACCAATTACATGAAGTTGCCTAAAGAGCAATTAGAGCCAATAATGACCAATAGTGAGAATATTATCAATTTTGGTCCTAATGCATATACCAAGCCTGCAACAGGGTTAAATATTTTGCGCGAAACCATCATGGGAAGAGAATTATTTGATTATGCTTTTCGTGAATATGCAAGAAGATGGGCATTTAAACACCCAACACCAGCTGATCTATTCCGTACAATGGAAGATGCAAGTGCAGAAGACTTAGACTGGTTTTGGAGAGGATGGTTCTATGGAATTGAGCCTTGCGATATTGCCATTGATACTGTGAAATATGCTGTGGTTGATATGGCTGCTGCAACTGCTGCTTCTAACGATGGAGCAGGTAGGGGACAATTTGGTGGAGCTCCAGCTGGAGGCGGATTGGCCAAGCCAATGTTTAGTGGAGCAGCTGCATTCGACGATATTTCTAAAGTTAGAAACAGATCTGATAAAAACATACAGTTCTTAGTAGATGTAGATACTACTTTACGTGATTTTTATTGGAGATATACCCGTGGGTTTGAACCATATGATTCAACAGTAAAAGTTGCTCCAGCAAGTTTCCCTGCACCAGAGCAATTAAGTGTAGAAGAAAAAGCAAAATACAAAGATGTAAATATGTATGAAGTGAGTTTCTCTAATAAAGGTGGATTAGTAATGCCAATTATCCTAGAATTTACTTTTGAAGATGGAACCAAGCAAGTGGAGAAAATTCCAGCTCAGATTTGGAGAAAGAATGAATTGAAGGTAACCAAGTTATTTATGACGAATAAGAAAGCGGTTAAGATTCAACTAGATCCAATGAGAGAAACTGCTGATATCAACGAGGCTAATAATAGCTGGCCAAAAAATGGTACAATGGAGCCAAGTAAATTCAGTTTGTTTAAAGCAGGTGCTGCAAGAGGCCGTGGCCAGTCATCTGGAACCAATCCAATGCAGAATGCAATGCAAAAAATGAAGTAATATTTTTATTAAGTTAAACAAATGCCACTTGTAGTAATACGAGTGGCATTTTGTATTTTAGCATATGATGAAAAAAACAGTATTGGTTTTCTTGATAATCATTGGGTCTCTCCATGCATTTGCTTCTATTGATACTGTATTGGTATACAGTAGATCAATGAATAAAAGCATTAAAGCGTTGGTGATAAAGCCAGACAGCTATTCAAAAAATAATCCAATGCCTGTAGTTTATCTATTGCATGGACATGGTGCTAACTATATGCAGTGGCTGAATAATGCTCCATCTCTAGTTGAACAAGGTAATGAAATGAATTCCATTTTGGTTTTACCTGATGGAGGATTGAATAGCTGGTACTTCGATAGTCCAATTAATTCAGCTGTACGTTATGAGTCATTTATAGTAAAAGAGTTGGTTCCTTATATCGATTCTACATATTCCACAAAAGCCGATAGAAATTTTCGAGCTATTACTGGATTGAGTATGGGTGGGCATGGTGCTTTTTATGTCGCCATGCGCAATCAATCTGTTTTTGGAAGTGCTGGCAGTATTTGTGGAGGACTAGATATTCGCCCATTCCCCAATAATTGGCAAATCAATCAATTGATAGGTTCGATTCAAGAATTCCCAGAGAATTGGGAGAAGTATACAGTTATCAATCTGATTGATTCTATCAATGTTTCTAAATTAAACCTGATTTTTGATTGTGGGTTATCCGATTTTTTCTTGAATGTAAACAGAGCTATGCATCAAAAATTATTGGATAAGAAAATTCCTCATGATTATACGGAAAGGCCAGGCAGTCATAATGCTGCCTATTGGGGGAATAGTATCGATTTTCAATTATTGTATTTCAATAAAGTTTTTAAGAAGCAAGCTTCTCCACTTTAAGTATCATCACTACATTATAATCTATATCGCAATTACTGATAAATAATTCAGTGAAACGAATATTGGGTACTTCTTTTAATCTGTTAAGCATCAACTCGTATCCCATATTGGCATGTACATGATAAGGATTCATGGCTAAGCCAATTTTTTTGCAATAAACTTCATATTTGGGCTGGTCTGGAAAAACCAAGATTAAAGTTCCATTGCTTTTAAGAATTCTGATGAACTTTTTTAATGCATCAGTAGTGTCTGTAAAGTCTTCAATTAAATGGCTGGTATATACATAATCATAAGTATTGTCTTCAACTGGAATCTCACCATTGATTACATCACAACCAATATCCACTTTATCTTTCCCGGCAAAAGCATAAGGTTGAGGGAAATCAATTCCATCACAATTACTTTTTACTACCTTATCTCCCCCAAAACCAATATCACAACCTTTGCCGATGCAATAGGGTAGCACCCATCTTCTTACTTTGGATGTTTCAGAAGGGTGTTGAAATTTAATGCCAAACCACTTACTTAAACTCCCTTTTATTTTTCTGTCTACTATATAATGATATAATTGCATGTTGTTTAATTATTGGTTTAATAATCCTTTTAATGCATCAATTCGAAATTGAATGACAGGCCACATTTTTGCAGGTCTTCCTTGAAATAGGTAACCAATTGCTAAAACAATAGCACCTCCAAATTTATAAAAGTATTCAATCAATTTTTTGATAAAAGCCCAATCACTAATTGCTTTTGTTCTTACTCTTTCTCCTCTGCCAATGCCGCTGGCAACTCTGTACATGTATTCTGGAGTTAGTTTTTGTGTTTCTACAATATGTTCTACAATTACGGAAGGGTCATAATAAATAATTCTTCCCAAAGCTTTTAACTTTAAAAAGAATTCTTTTCCTTCACCTCCAATACGCAAAGTGCCTTTGACTCCAGGCAGTGAAGTATTGAAACCGTTGACTGCATCAAAATCTGTTTTACGAATGATCATATTAGATTCTAGAGGATATTTATTAGGACTAAAGACAGTAATCTGCTCACTGTAATCAAAATTGCCTACCAATGAAGACACAAAATGGCTCATCCAAACAGGTTCTGATGGAATATATCTTGGTATAATTCTTCCCCCTAATCCACCTGCATTTTTGTATTCCTTAAAAAAAGAAATGATTCTTTCGAGATAATCTTTATTGGCAACAGCATCGTCATCCATAAAACAGAGTAAAGGAGCATTTGCAATTGCTGCACCCGTATTTCTGGCAAAAGAAGCACCTTGTCTTAATTCTTTCAAATAGTAAAAATGACCGTCTGGATGTGTTGTAATATATGCATTGCAAACTGCTTCAGTTTGGTCTGTAGAATTATTGTCTACGATGATCACTTCAAATTGATCTTTTGGTAATGATTGCTGATACAAACTATCCATTGCTTCGCCAATATAATCGGCTCGATTATACGTACAAATAACAATTGATATGGCCGGGCTTGTTGAATTCATTAATGCAAAGATAAAATGGATTCTTTAACAATATTATTCCAGTTAAAATAGGCGTAAAATGAGTCAGGCGTTTGAAACACTGTATTGATATCAATGGCCATCATGGCTTCTGCGAAAGCACTCCAGTTATAGTTTTCAATTAATTGCAATTGATTTCCCAATAGTTTTTGGTTAAAACCTACCCCAGATTTTTTACAAGAAATAACTTGTTGTCCGTTTGCCAATGCTTCTACTATTTTAGTTTTAATGCCAGTTCCAAGTGTAACCGGACAAATAAAACAATCTGTTCCTTGATAGTATTTGTTAATGTCTTCTACATATCCTTTGAATATGATTTGCTGTTTCTGTAATAACAATTTTTCCCAATCTGGTGTTATTCGGTTACCACAAATAAAAATTCGGTAGGGTTGATTAAATTGATCCAGTCTATTGAGTAATTCTTGCACTATTATATAAAGTGCATCCGTATTTGGTAAATAATCCAATGTGCCATTGAAAAAAAATAATTTTGTATTGGTTGGCAAATGGTGTTCTTGCAATAATGCTTTCCTGCTTTCTTGCTTTTGATCTATATTTGGTTGCTTAACTGTTGAGGTGCCATAGGCAATAGTACCACATTTGCTTGCATCTAAATGCCAACGTTGAATAGCCAAATGTTTTTCGGCTTCAGTAATAAAAAAGCTATAATCGGCTTTGCGGTGAACCCATCCTTCATATCGATCGTATAATTGCCAGCCGATTCTTTGCATGTCCTTAAATCTTAGTGCTTCTATATTGGCTGATTTAATCACAAATTGTTTCTTTGTAAAGTACCTTAATATAACACCCATCCAACCAACATAACTATGATCTATCAATATGATATCAATCCCCCTTTTTTTAATGATCTTATTCAACTTAAAAAGGTAGAATAAATTAAACAGGGAGTTCCAATGATT
Source organism: Sediminibacterium sp. (assembly GCA_040403975.1). Lineage (GTDB taxonomy): Bacteria > Bacteroidota > Bacteroidia > Chitinophagales > Chitinophagaceae > Sediminibacterium. The sequence goes on along the minus strand of JBBAJS010000003.1, from coordinate 143,361 downwards.
AAATAAAAAAGGCATCACTACATAGGGCTTATCTACTGCATCTCTATTGTTTTTAGATACACACAATACTACTTTACAATGTTTAGCCAATTCATCATAATAGTTCACCACATATTGTTGACCCCCCATTTGTGCCGGAAATACTTTAAATGCAACAATTCCCAGAACATTTGGCTGCTGCATGATTAAGCATTATTTTTTTTGCGAAAGCCCGAGGCAATTGCCGCAAACAATAAAAGCCAAATAATTACAGAAGATCCAATCGCAGCTTTATTGCCTGTATAAAAAGATGCAGGTTTAAAACTGAATGCAATTTGATGCTTGCCGGAAGGAACCACTAATCCTCTTAAAACATAATTCGTTTGAAGAATTGGTGATTCTTTGCCATCAATGGTTGCAACCCATCCTGCATCATAATAGATCTCACTAAACACTGCAAAGTTGGTTGTAGTAGAATTAGATTGATAGTTTATTTCATCATTGTTATTGTTTATTAAAACAATGGATGCTACACTGTCTTTTATTTTATCAATTTGAATATTGGCAATATTTTTTTGGTCTATAACTGCCGTATCTTTTGGATTGAATGATGTTAAAGCGTTCATAATTGCTGCTGGTCCTTTCTCAGTTCGAATACCATTTACAAACCAACAAGCGCCTAAAGCATTAGAATTTTGTTGAACCTGTGGAGCACCAGATTGTTGATCAGGAAGGATTAAATATTTTGTATTGAGCATATTCAATACTGGCAAACAATTCGGGAAATTGTATAATTGCTTTTCAATCAAATCCTGATAAATACTCAATTTAGCCGGATGGTATCCACCAACTGATTTATGGTAATAGGCTGTGAGTGCTCCTGAATTAAATGCAGCTGAAATTCCATCACTTAAATTAAGCACACGGTAATAACCAGTGTCTTTTAAAATTTGCATATCAGCAGCTGAAGGGGTAAAAGTATTTTCATATTCTGAAGCATCCTGGTAATTATTGCTGTTAAGGTATTTATTGCTAATAGAAAATACATCAATTAAAGAAAAAATACCAATTACTGCAATGATATACAAGGAATTGATCTTTGTTTTAATAGCAGCAAACACTGCACCAGCAGCAACTGCACAAAATAATAAACTGCGTAATAAATCACCCAAAAACAGGCTTTTTCTATCTTCTTTTAAACCATCAATAAAAGGTTTTGTTGAAGCAGTAATTGATTCTTTTTGAGCAGCATCAGGAATGCTATTTAATTGCTTCATCAGCATTTTGTCTCCTTCTCCAGAAAAATCAGCGCTTAAATAAAGTACTGCTGCTATCGCAAATACCCCAGCTACCACCATTAAGCCCTTTTTATATTGAGCAAATAACAACTCCTTATTTTGTTCTGCAATTATTTTTTGAAGGGCTAATGAAGCCAGTACACAAAACAAAAAAGTAGGAACAACTAAAATCATACTAGGCGCACGAAATTTATCGTACATCGGTAAAAACTTTAACATGGCAAGATTGAATCCATCAAAATATTTTCCCCAACTCAACATCAGCGTAAATAGAATGGCGGCTCCCATCCAATAAGTATATTTTTTGTCTACTAAAACCAAACCCATCAATGCTAAAAAACAAATAATCGCCCCTGCATAAGGAGGGCCTGAAGTGCCAACGCCATCTATACCACCCCAGTAAAATTGTAAATATCTTTGTAATTGCTGGCCCAACTCCTGAGGCATTTGTTGTAATGCTTCTATAGCTTTGGATTTATCTTCAGCTACTTCTAAATTGTAACTGCTGCCCCCATATATTCTGGGGAACATCATTACCAAAGGTTCTGTTTTGAAAACACTATAGCTCAAAGCATAATCGGTACTTAGCCCAGTTTTAGTGGCGTTCGTTGTACCATCAGCTAAAACACTGCCTCCACGAATGGTTCTTTTTGAATATTCGTAAGTTGTTAATAGGGTTGTAGCATTGATCATGATACCTAAGAATGCTGCAAAAATGGCAATTCCAGCAGATTGAATCAAATGCTTGAAGTCCTTTTCCTGCATGCATTTAATAGCAAATCCAACACTCATGAAAAGAATAATGATTAAGCTGTAATAGGTTATTTGTAAATGATTGGCACCTACAAGCAGCGCAGTAAATATGGCGGTACATGCAGCCCCCCATAAATACTTCCTTTCGTAAATTAAAAACAGAGAAGCAATTACTGCAGGCAAATAGGCAATGGCATTCATTTTAGTATCATGCCCTGCTGCAATAATGATGGGGTTATATGTTGCATAAGTGTATGCCATTGCACCAACAATGCCGATGTAAGAATTAATACGTAATACTTGCGTTAAAAAATAAAAACAAATACAAGCCAGGAAGAAAACCCCAGCTGGTTTTGGAAGTCCGCCATTTAAAATATTGCCAATATATCCGACGGATATTGGGTTATCACTGATACCTGTAATCTGATAAGCGGGCATGCCACTGAAAATTCCATTGGTCCATAAAGGGAAGTGACCGTTTTTATCTTTGTATTGAAAAGAGTTTTGGGCCATACCCTTCCATTGGGTTACGTCGTGTTGTTGCAATACTTTGCCTTCCAAAGCAGGTTTTGAATAAATCAGGGCTACAACTAAAAATATTGCAACTGCAATCAAATGGGGTAAAAGGGCTTTCCAATTAATAGATTTCATATGGTTATTTATGAGCAGCAAACCTACTGAAAAAAGGTGGAAGCTGAGCCTGAACCATTTACCTTTGAAGCATGAAATCGATACAATTTACAGCTAGGCTGGCATTGATTTGCAATTGCCTGTTTTTACTGTGTATACTCATCCAAAGAACACATGATTTTATTCATCAAAAGGATATTAGCAATATGGTTATTATCCTGGGCTGGATGGTTGCCCCATTTTTGAATTTGGTGGTGAACATTTGGTATGGGCTATTGTTATTGATCAGATCAACCATTAGGATACCACTTTGGTTGGCATTACTCAACCTGATCATCCTAATACTTCAAATGTATATTTACTTAATTTTACCTACATGATCCATCAAATTCTAAAAGATAAACCCACCAAGCTTTTTCTAGGGATAACGGCATTTTTTGTTGCCAATGCATTGATAGCCGAATGCATTGGTGGTAAAATATTTTCTTTGGAAAAATTACTTGGGTTAAATGCTTCCAATTTTACACTATTTGGGCAAAGCGGGCTTGCTTTTAATTTAACCTGTGGTGTGTTGTTATGGCCCTTAGAATTCATTATCACCGATATAGTCAATGAATATTATGGCCCCAAAGCGGTAAGAAGAATTAGTTATACGGCCATTGTATTGATATCATACGCATTTATCATGTTTTATGCAGCAATGTCTATTCCCCCGGCAGATTTCTGGATTGGATCAAAAAAAGAATTAGGTATTGATAACATGCAGGTAGCATTTGGAGGAATTTTCGGACAGGGTATGTGGATTATTGCAGGAAGTTTAATTGCATTTTTAGTGAGTCAAATTGTAGACGTAACTGTTTTTCATAAAATCAAACAAGTAACCGGTGAAAAATGGATCTGGTTGAGGGCAACAGGATCAACCGTTGTGTCTCAATTAGTAGATAGTTTTGTGGTGCTGTTTATTGCATTTAAAATAGGGAATGGATGGTCCTGGCAATTGGTTCTAGCAATTTGTTTGGTAAACTATCTGTACAAGTTTACAATGGCAATCATTTTGACCCCATTAATATATTTATTGGAAAAACAGATTGAACGATATTTAGGAAAAGAAACTGCACATAATATGAAGCAGGCTGCGATGGGAAAAGTAAATGAATAATGATATTAACCTACCATTTGCATGGTTAGTTCATTTTCATAATTGTTCTGGCTATATTCCCCATTGGCTAGTTTTCTTTTCATTATTCCATGACTTAAAATTGTTTTTGCTCCATACACACAATAAACAACTTGAATAATGATAAAGAACTGGAACAATGAAATAGCCATTCCGTTATAATAATTCCATCTTGTATATGTAGAAAGTTCGCCAGCACTATTTACCCAATCTATTCTAATAGGTAAATTCACACTAAAAATGAATAAAATACCAACAACATTTAGTAGGGATAATGCAATATGCGCATAAGAAATGATTTGGTTTCTCTCCTCAATTTTTCTTAATGTGGATTGAATATAAAATGGGATACCTAAGACCAATAAGAAAATAATTGTTGCAGAAAAGAAGCCTAAAAGGTAGAATACATTATTGTAATACATCATAATCACTTCGGAGTACGATGAAAAGTATGCCATACTTCCATAAAGTATAGGCACAATCCAGAGCATGTGCTCTGCACGTGATAATTTTGCTGTCATAGGGTTGACTAACGGGTACAATACAAAAATATAGTAAAAATTCAATACTAATCCTCATTTTTGTTCATATTGTTTTAAAATACAAATTGGTTGGTAGAGCTTATGACACCTGAAAGAAAAAATAAAATCGAAACAGTTTTGCTAAATCGACAGCCTCATTTAGCATTGGTAATGGAGAATGTTCATGACCATCATAATATTTCAGCAGTCATGCGAACCTGCGATGCTGTTGGGATACAAGATATTTATGTGTTAAACTCTAAAATTCCCAGGCACGAATATTTTGGAGTAAAAAGTAGTAGTAGCGCAGCTAAATGGTTAACAGTTCATCATTTTGATGATACTATAAAATGTTTCCAACATTTAAGACAACGATATGAATATATATATGCAACTCATTTAGGGGAAAATGCTCAATCCGTTTATGATATTGATTTCAGTAAAAGCATTGCACTTGTTTTTGGAAATGAACATGAAGGAGTAACCAAGGAAGCCGTTGCACTTTCAGATGGTTGTTTTATCATACCGCAGGTAGGTATGATACAAAGTTTAAATATTTCTGTTGCATGTGCAATCACCATTTATGAAGCGTATCGGCAAAAAAAAATAGCAGGTCATTATGATCAAACATTGCCATTGCATCCTGCATATAATTTGCTAGCTGAACAATGGGCTAAGAAAAAAACTAAATAAGTTTTTGTTTTGCTACTACTGTATTTTCTTTTTCTTTTCTTTCTGCAGCATGTTTGGTGAGATAAGTGATGCTAACATTCAATTCGAATCCGATTAACAATATCAATACATTGATGTAAATCAATAACATGATAATTAGCACTGTGCCGATCGATCCGTAAATTTTATTGTATGCAGCAAAATTATTTACCCAATAAGAAAAAATAATGGTGGTTACTAATGTAAGTGCAGTGGCTAGCAAAGAACCTGGAGATATCAATCTCCACCTTTCTTTTACTGATGGAGCGTATTTGTAAATGAATGCAATGCCGTAAAAAAATAACCCCACAATGATGAACCATCTGATTGCATTAAAATATGGCAAGAAAGTTTTTCTTTTTATGTGAAAAATTTTTCTGATGAGCGTTGTTAATTGTTCTTGCCCAAGCATGATTAATGTAGTAGATAAAATCAACACAATGAGAATGGTGGTTAATTTAATTGCCCTCCATCTTTGATGTAAAAAGTAGACTTTATTTTCCTGTATTGATTTATCGAAGGTCCGAATAAAAGCCATCATTGCGTTAGAAGCATACAATACCAATAAAATAAAACCAAATGAAAAGACCCCCACATTTCTATCCATTAGATCGTCTAATAAACCTTCAATAAATTTTCTTGTTCCAGAACTTGGGCTAAGTTCTTTTATTAAGCTAAGTACTTGAAATCTCAGATCTAAAAATTCCGGAAAATAGGGTAGTATGGAGAATATGAAAAGTATTGTGGCCGGTAATGCCATGATCAGGTTGAATGAAATAGCAGCAGCCCTGTCATTCAACCCAATTTTTTTTACCTGGTCCATAAAAAATACCACTACATCAAATAAAGGGATACCTCTGAATCCTGGTAAATATATTTCCTTGCTTTTCCGAATGACATAAGCGATCGGTGGTAGTGTAATAATTATTTTTTCTAGACGGGTCAATTTGTTATTTATTTAATGCTTGCTTTTTCAACATATATGCATCTAATGCTTTTTGATATTCACGTGCATATTGATTGTGCTCAGGATAATTATTGCTAAAATGATGATAACCACTAAAATCACTTTTTGCTACAAAATAAATATAATCAGTTTGAGGGGCATTCAATACAATATCTATTGTTTTAGGTGATGGGGTACAAATGGGCCCTGGTGGTAAACCTTTGAACTTGTAAGTATTATAGGGGGAGGGGTTGGTTAAATATTTCTCATATATCCTTGTAATGGTAAAATCATTCATGGCATATTTGATCGTTGGGCAGGCTTGTAAAGGCATTTCTTTTTTCAAGCGGTTAATGTAAACACTCGCAATTTTGTATTTGTCGGAATCGTAATTGGTTTCTTCTTCTACAATCGAAGCAAGTATGTATACTTGTTCCGGACTCATATCTAATTGTTGCACTTTTCGCATGCGATCATTTTTCAGCCAAAATGCATTTCCTTCGTTGGTTAGCTTTTGAAATATTTTATGCAAAGAGGCATCATAATAAAAGCTATAGGTATTTGGGATCAATTGGGTAAATAATTGTGCTGAGTTGGTTTGAAATTCTTTCAATGAATCATTGCTATTGATATATTGTAATACAACCAATGAATCTAAGGGGAAGGTTTTGCTGATCAATCGAGCCAGTTCTGCATTGGTTCTCACTTTATTCAACACCAATTTTACTTCAGCAAATCTTCCGTTTTTGAGCATTCTCATAATTTCTACAATGCTCTGACCTTTCTTGATCTCATATTTACCAGGCTTCATTTTATCCCATAAATTAATAGATGCTCCTGCTAATCCTAATGTGGAAGTAAAACGAAGAATGCCTGCCTTTTCAAATGCCTCTAGAACAGTTGATTTATTGGTTTCTGGAATCATTACTATTTTAGATTTCTCTGAAAATGTAGTGGCCGATCCTAAAAAAAGCCATGCTATTAATAAAGAACTTGCAATAAACATTCCCAAAAAAATAAGTATGATGGTGGGTTTCTTACTAGTCTTTTGTTTTTTCGCTTTTTTCATATTGCATTGTAAAATAAATAAAAACCCCTGTCAGCCAAAGGAAGACAGGGGTTTTGTGTTATCAATAAGGAATTATTTTTGTGTTGGAGCCGGCGTTGTTGTAGCAGGCACTGTATTAGCAGGTTGTTGTTTTACTGGCGCCGGGGCACTAGTGTTGGTGTTGATTTTTTGAATTAAAGAATTGTCTACACTATCAGTTCCTCCTTTTAAGAAGAAAGTAGAAAATAAAGCCAATAATGCGATAATTCCGGCAAACATCCATGTTCCTTTTTCTAAAACATCTGTTGTTTGCTTGACACCCATGAATTGGTTGCCAATTCCTCCTACATTACCTGTTAAGCCGCCACCTTTTGGGTTTTGAACTAATACCATAAAACCGAGCCCTACAGCTGCAATTACAATTAGAACCAAGAAAAGAATGATCATGTTAAATACCTTTTAGTTGTTGAATTTTGGCAGCAAAATAAGCTGATTTTTCAGGATTTGAGAAACTTAATTTTATAAAGAGCTGAATTGCTTTGTCAATTTGCCCTTGTTTAACCAATACTTCAGCCATTGTTTCGGTTAAAATTTCTTTGGATTCATTAGATACCAGCGCTGTTTCGGCTACTTTTTTCTCTAATTCAGGGCTAGTTCCTAAATCGGTTGGGTTGGGATGATGGTTTTTCATATCCTTCAGCCAATCGGTAAATTTCCTCAATTTTGTAGTTAACTTATCCTGAGGGATCTTACTTAGGTCTATTTGGATGCCTTGAGAAGCAAAATAATCAATGGTATGTAATTTATCCTGTTGTGTCTCTATTTCGAGTTGAGTTTCCTGTTCTATGGGTTTTTTAAATTCGGCCAGTTGAGCAGATAATATGCTGGCAATTTTAGCATCACTTTTAGCCTGATCAGGCAATGGGTGGTTATTTTCAGGTTGTTCACTGAAATCTTGTTCAGGTTGAAGCTCTGCGGAAGCTATAGCACTAAAAACAGGCATAAATTCAACAGAATCGCTGGTGGGAGTTGGTTCAACTACATTTTCGTGTATAGATTCAATTGGCGTTGAAGCAGTTATAGGTTCTACTATTTCTTCGTTCTTTTCTATTTCATTGTTATTGCCGTCTATTCCCCTCATTAAGCGACGAACAGTTTCTATGGTTGGTATTGTTATATCCCTTGTAGGGATTGGGGTAGGAATAGGCTCCTGATCAGGTACCGGAGACATTTCAGCTGGTTGCCAGTAAGTTTCCGTTGAAACGGGCTCCTTTTCCTGTTCCAATGATTGTGCTTGCGGCTCAGAAGGATCTTCCGGGAATACCTCATTGGAAGCATTACTACTTTCTTCTAATGGAGAAGGGTTGATCATTTCATCCCATGCTTTATCTTTCTGATGGATAGATCTAAGTAAAGCAGTATCCATTTCTAGTTTTGGAGCTTCATCAATGCGTGTTTCATTGATTGAATCTAATTGAAACTGCAGCCAATTAGGGTTGCTAAAAAAAAGGGCCGTTTTTATTGCTTGGGCACTTGCCAATGGATGGTCTTCTTTTTTGAGCTTTGCTGAAAATAAGTACTGACCGGGGGAGAAAAAAGGGTATTCACTCACCAATTTCTCAATGGACTCCATTTTCAAATCATCTAGTGTTGATTTGCCGGTCAGATGCAATAAAGCTTTTTCTTGCGTAAACTTCATATTTTTTAAATATACAACTCAATTACCAGTTAGAGAAAATACGGTTAAAAATTTCATCCGTCAAGGTTCTGACCACTTCGTCTAAAAGCTGGCTCTGAGCCTGCTCTAAGCTAAGATTTGCCGAATAATCAAAACTACGGGATACATCAAATTCTTCCACTTTATTATCCAATGTTTTTTTGAAAATCACATGAACGGTTACCGTTAAACGGTTGGTGCTTGCTTGCTGATTGGAAACACCTACAGTTTGACTAGGATCGTAGTTAGTAATGGTGCCGTTGATAATATAATGGGCATCATCGCTATTGGTTCTGGTGAGTTTGGTATTGGAAGTTATTTTTACTTGAATTTTGTCCGTTAACTTAGGTGCCAACTGAGGGTTTACAAACCTTGCCCGGTTTTCGAAAAATCCAATTTTCACTGTTTTTACATCACTGGGGATCACAGCGTCTTTAAAAGAATACACTTTGCATCCAGAAAGCAACATAACTGCAATGATGGGAACTAGAAAAATAATTTTAGCAAAAAGCTTATTCATTGATATCATATTCTTTTAATTTTCTGTATAAAGTTCTTTCGCTAATTCCTAGATCTGTAGAAGCGTCTTTTCTTTTTCCCTTGTGCTTTTTCAATGCTTTGATGATCAATTCTTTTTCCTTATCCATGATGTTTAAAGATTCCTCTATTTCTTCATGTAAGTGAATTTCATCATTCGTTAAAAGTACGGGTTGACCATTCGAATTGTTTCCCTGCAATAAATTGGGATGTCCACCTGAATGCACTGATGTTATTGCATTATTTCCTAAAATAGCATCTCCATTGTCTTGATTCGTATAATCGTTCAAGATGGATTCTTTGGTGAAATTAGCAGCAGTATTTGCCAGACTAGGGTTTTGTAATATTTCAACAAACATTTTTTTCAACTCTGTAACATCCTTTTTCATATCAAAAAAAAGTTTGTACAAAATCTCTCTTTCATTGGCAAATTCTCCAGTAGGGGTGTGGCCTGCCAGTACTGGGAATCGATTTTCTTTTTTCTCCGGTAAAAAGATGCGCATTTCTTTATTACTAACCTGCGGATTAGGGCTCAATACAGAAATTTGTTCTGCAATATTTTTCAATTCACGCACATTGCCTGGCCATTGATGATTCAATAATAATTGCTTGGCTTCTTCATCTAATTGAACAGGTGTTGTTTTGTATTTTTCTGCGAAGTCCACAACGAATTTCCTGAACAATAATAGAATGTCTTCTTTACGGTCTCTTAGAGATGGAACTCTAATAGGTACGGTACTTAATCGATAATATAGGTCTTCTCTAAAACGCCCTTTCTGTGTAAATTCCAGCAATTCTCTATTAGTAGCTGCAATTACTCGAACATCTGTTTTTTGTACTTTAGAAGATCCAACTCTAATAAATTCTCCTGTTTCCAAAACGCGCAATAGACGGGCTTGAGTACCTAGTGGCATTTCGCCAATTTCATCCATGAAAATAGTACCACCATTCACAGTTTCAAAATACCCTTTACGGCTATCAACAGCTCCTGTAAATGAACCTTTTTCATGACCAAATAATTCAGAATCAATAGTGCCTTCTGGTATTGCTCCGCAGTTTACTGCAATAAATGGATTGTGTTTTCTGGAAGACAAAGAATGGATGATTTGAGAAAAAACTTCTTTACCTACACCACTTTCACCTACAATCAATACGGTCAAATCGGTGCCTGCAACTTGCACAGCTGTGTTCAATGCATGATTCAATGCAGGTGAATTGCCTATGATCCCAAATCTGTTTTTTATACTTTGTAAATCCATACTACAATTTTTTAATAGGCTTCAATAATTTCACCCAATAAGGTTGCTCTGGTGCAATTATTAATTTTCACCCATACATATGATCCGAGTTGATGCTTGCCTGCAATTTTGGGGAATACCGTTATTTTGTTTTGACTGGTTCTGCCTTGCCAATCTTTTTCATTTTTTCTGCTACTGCTTTCAATCAACACTTTAAACGTCTTTCCAATATCGCTATGATTGCTTTTTGTAGATAAAATTCCTTGTTGGTCAATTACTTCCTGTAAACGTTTTTTCTTTACATCCAACGGAACGTCGTCTGTATATCTTTTAGCTGCCAAAGTTCCCGGACGTTCACTATAATAATACATATAGCTCATATCGTATTTACTATATTCCATCAGACTTAATGTGTCTTGATGATCTTCATCGGTTTCAGAACAAAACCCAGTAATTAAATCGGAAGTAATGCTGCATTCTGGCATGATACTGCGAATGCGATCTATTTTAGCCATATACCATTCCCTGGTATATGTTCTATTCATTAATTGCAATATGCGGGTACTACCACTTTGAACGGGAAGATGAATACATTTACAAATGTTCTCATATTTGGCCATTACATAAAGTACTTCATCTGTAATGTCTTTAGGATGTGAAGTGCTAAATCTTACCCATAGATCATTGCTAATTTGAGCTACTTGCTCAAGCAATTGAGCAAATGTTGTATTCAATCCTGAGGTTTCATCATTCCAATAATAACTGTCTACATTCTGTCCAAGTAAAGTAATTTCTTTATAACCCTGATCAACCAAGGATTTCACTTCTTCAATAATTGATTTGCTATCTCTGCTTCTTTCTCTTCCTCGGGTAAAAGGAACCACGCAGAAACTACACATATTATTGCATCCACGCATAATCGAAACAAACGCCGTAATTCCATTTGAGTTTAAACGAATAGGAGAAATATCGCCATAGGTTTCATCTCTGCTTAACAATACGTTTACCCCTTTTTGGCCTCCTTCTGCTTCTTTAATTAATCCGGGTAAGGTTCTATATGCATCTGGACCAATCACTAGATCAACCAGTTTTTCTTGTTCCAGCAAAGAAGATTTTAGCCTTTCAGCCATACAACCTAAAATGCCAATCAACATTCCAGGTTTGGTTCTTTTTACTTTTCTAAATTCAGTAAGTCTTTTTCTAATGGTTAACTCAGCTTTTTCTCTGATTGAACAGGTATTCACTAAAACCAGATCGGCTTCTTCAAAAATTGTAGTTGATCCAAAACCTTCTGCATGTAAAATAGAAGCAACTACCTCACTATCGGCAAAATTCATTGCACAACCATAGCTTTCTATATAGAATTTTTTACCATTTGGCAATGCCTGAAATGATCCTTCAAGTGCTTCGCCCTGGCGTTTTTCATCATGTGTATTAATCAATTCTGCTACCAATTCCATCCATTTAAAATTTGCCCTGCAAAGGTACGCAAAATGTTCAATTTATGTCAGTTTGTCAGCAAGCCATTCTAAAAAATTTGCCAGTATTCCTATATTTGCACGAAAAATAGGGAGATATGTACAAAATTGTTCTATACTTAGCAATCATGTTAACTATTGGAACTTTTTCTATAGCACAGGATAATGTGGTAAATGCACTTCAAAGACAACAAAATAGAAATTTTAAAAAAGACAATGATACTTCCACTAACTGGAACTGGAAACATGGAGGGATGATGAGTTTTAATCTTGCGCAGGGTTCATTGAGTAACTGGGCAGCTGGGGGAGATAATTTTTCTTTAACTGTAAATGGGTACTTTAATTATTTTTTATTTTATAGAAAGGATCGACATAGCTGGGATAATAATGTGGATGTCAATTTAGGATATGTTCAATCTACTAGTTTGGGGAGTAGAAAAAACGATGATCGTTATGATTTGATCAGCAAGTATGGATACAAAATGGATTCAGTGGGTAAATGGTACCTAACAGGTTTATTTAACTTTCGTTCCCAGTTTTTTGATGGATATAATTACAATAATAATGTGATTGATTTTACTTCATCATTTTTGTCTCCGGCCTATTTTATTTTATCGGCAGGTTTCGATTATAAACCCGATACCAAACTTTCTGTTTTCTTATCTCCACTTACATCCAGATGGATTTTAGTACTCAATCAAAAATTATCCGATAAGGGGGTTTATGGAGTGCCTGCAGGAACTAAATCATTTAATGAAATTGGATCTTTCATCACAGTTAATTACAATAATACTATTGCCAAAAATATCAATTATAAAGGGAGGGTTGATTTATTTTCGAATTACAAAAAAGATCCTCAAAATATTGATTTGTTTATGACCAATTTGTTTTCATTTAAAATCAATAAATATTTTTCTGCAACCTATAGTTTGGATTTAATTTATGACGATGACGTCCGTTTATTTGGAATTAATAAAGATGCTCCTGGGTTGCAATCTAAAAGCTTAATTGGTATCGGTTTCTTAAAACAAATTGAATCGAAAAAAAGAAAATCTTAGTTAAGCTTTAACTTTCAACAGTTGCTTAACCTTGTTCGCTTTATGGGTAAGATCCTCATAACTATTGTGTAAGATTGTCACATGACCCATCTTTCTACCAGGTTTGGTTTGCTTTTTACCATATAAGTGAACAAATGCATTGTCAATCTTTAATACTTCTTCCAAACCTTCGTAGACTGCATCACCACTGAAATTATCTTCACCTATTATATTAATAATTGCTGCTGGTAGAATAGGGGTTGTATTGCCTAATGGGTAACCTAGCATAATTCGCCACAACATATCAAATTGGCTGGAATGATTGGCTTCGATAGTATGATGTCCACTATTGTGAACACGAGGTGCTGTTTCGTTTACCCAAACTTCATTATTCTTATCTATGAATAATTCAACTGCAAATAAACCCGGGCTATTTAGTGCTTTTACTAGTTTGATGGCAATGGCTTCAACCACCCAAAGCACTTTCTCTGGAATCAATGCCGGGCTAATTTGGTAATCTAACAAGTTTAATGAAGGGTTGACCATCATTTCCGAAACAGGATAAATTGCAGTTGCACCTTTTGAGTCCATAGCAACAATTAGGGCAATTTCTTTTTGGATGGCTACTTTTTGTTCTAGAACACTTGGAGCATCAAATGCTTTATCTACATCTTCGAGAGAATTAATAATTTGAACACCTTTGCCATCATATCCTCCTTCTCCAATTTTATGAACTGCAGGAAACAGGTTCTGATGCAGCGCTACTTCATTTTTATTTTTTGTAATTGAAAATGGAGCGCTTGGGATTCCATGATCTTTGTAGAATTTTTTTTGAACAATTTTATTCTTGATAATTCTTATGGCAGCAGGAGTTGGAAAAATTTTGACACCTTCTTTTTCCAATTGATCCAATGCATCTACATTAACTGATTCAATTTCTATCGTAATGGCATCTAGCTGTTTTCCAAAATTGTATACTGTATCATAATCAGTAATATCTCCTTTTGTAAAATGGTGGCATAAGTGAGCCGAAGGGCAATATTGGTCATTTTCCAATACATAGGTTTCTACTGTGTAGTTGGCTGCAGCTTGCAGCAACATTCTTCCCAATTGGCCACCCCCTAATATTCCTACTTTCATATGCTTAAACTATTTGGCGAAGATAATCCACCAATAAGCAGGTTTAATCAAAACTCGAAACAAATCCTTAATTTTGTTTGAATGACCCCAGATTACCCGCATAAAATTTTCAACGATACCAGAATGGGGTATTGCTTATTGATGGAGGCTCTTGCTATGCGATCGCATTAGTTTAGTTATTTAGCTACTTTTTATTTGTAATTTTTTTTTTTCAGGTGAAATATCCAGCCTCTAATAATAAGTATCTTATATCTCTTATCTTATATCTTATATCTCAAAATTTATATCTCATTTAAAATAATTTAATAAAATGATTAAGGAAGCAATTCAGCCCCAAATAACAGCAGAAATAGATTTTCTCCCTTTACACGGAACTGATTATGTAGAGTTTTATGTGGGAAATGCAAAACAAGCAGCTCATTTTTATAAAACCGCTTTTGGATTCCAGAGCTTGGCATATGCCGGTCCTGAAACTGGAGTTAAAGATCGAGCCAGTTATGCAGTTCGTCAGAACAAACTCACATTTGTATTTACAACACCACTTAAGGGCGGAAATGAAATTGCCGATCATATATACAAACATGGCGATGGGGTAAAAATGCTTGCATTAAAAGTAGATGATGCTACAGATGCTTGGGAGCAAACCACTAAAAGAGGAGCAACTTCTTATATGGAACCTTTAAAGATGCAAGATGAATATGGTGAATTGATAATGAGTGGTATCAAAACCTATGGTGATACGGTTCATTTATTTATAGAGCGTCAAAAATATGAGGGCGTATTTATGCCTGGGTATAGAAAATGGAATTCTACTTACAATCCGGCAGATACAGGTTTATTATATGTAGATCATTGTGTAGGAAATGTTGGATGGAATCAAATGAATAAATGGGTGAGTTTCTATGAAGATGTAATGGGTTTCAGAAATATTCTCAGCTTTGATGATAATGACATCTCTACAGAATATTCTGCATTGATGAGTAAAGTAATGAGTAATGGAAATGGATATGTAAAATTTCCTATTAATGAACCAGCAGAAGGAAAAAAGAAATCTCAGGTAGAGGAGTATTTAGAATTTTATGATGGAGAAGGTTGTCAACATGTTGCTTTAGCTACATTAGACATCGTAAAAACAGTAACTGAATTACAGAATAGAGGTATTGAATTTTTAAAAGTTCCTACAACCTATTATGACGATTTGTTGGAAAGAGTTGGAAAGATAGATGAGGACCTTCAACCACTCAAAGATTTAGGTATTTTAGTAGATAGAGATGAAGAAGGGTATCTATTGCAAATATTCACTAAACCAGTTGAAGATAGACCAACACTTTTCTTCGAAATTATTCAACGCAAAGGAGCCAAAAGTTTTGGAAAAGGCAATTTCAAAGCGCTTTTCGAAGCGATTGAAAGAGAGCAGGATAGCAGAGGAAATTTATAATTGCTTTATAAAATAATTTTTTACAAAAGCTGATTTTTGATTTTCAGTTAGCTTATCAGTATGTTCAACTTGAATATTTATTGAAGCAAACAAATGATTTTTTTTCAAAACATTCAGAAGCTCTGTTTTAGCATTGGTTGGGCCAAATAAAATCACCTCATCATATTGTCTGATCTCGTTTCCGATTTTATGATAAAACTCATTCTGCTGATGCTGTTCCTTATTGTGGGTAAGTTGCTCGCTTTTTTCTAAACTGTCATGTTCTGCTGTTTTTGTAAAAGAAGAAAACATCGTATGATTAGTTGTTTCATCAATAGGGAAATTGATGAATAGTGCACTTGTATGATCCATGAAGATGCCTAGTTTATGATTAATTTTCATAACCTTAGTTTTAATAGTGAAAGAATTATTTCGAACCTATATAAAGGTACTGCCGTTAAACATCTTAGGCTTACATCTTTATCTTTATTTGATACATTCTTTACTAGTAAATACACTCATTCCACCTGCCATATTGGTGACATTAGTAAACCCATTTTGGGTTAATATATAACTAGCCCTTGGGCTTCTATGGCTGTGAGAGCAATACACAATGATTGCTTTATTCTTTATTGACTGTATTGAAGCAATTTTTGCTTCTAATTCCTGAACTGGTATATTGATGGCATTTTTTAAAGTTCCAAAATTAGGGTCTGCTTTACCCGCAAACTCTTCTTTGGTTCTTACATCAAGCAATACAATATTTGGATGTAATTTTATATAACTGCAAACATCATTTGGCTGAATTGTCTTAAATGTTATTGATTTTGATTTAACCAATTCCATATTACAAGACTTGCATACTCCAGACTGTTGATATGTTGCTTTATCGCAATCATATCCGCAAGGAATACATTGATATGTTGCTTTATTATTCGTATTGGTCTGAGCGAAACTAAAATTAACACAAGTAAAGATGATAATTGATGCTATGATGAATTTGTTCTTCATGATTTTATTTATTGATTTTCCAATCTTGTTTTTTTATTTCGTAAACGTAATTCAGCGAATTGTCTTCGCCGTAGTATTGATGTACTTCTTCAGCTATTTTTATGGCACCTATTCTTTCAATGGCTTTTTGAGATCGAATATTTCCTGCTCCAATATGAAAAATGATACTATCCACAAATTGAAATGCATAATTAATCATTAAACGTTTTGCTGAAAGATTGAATGGTTTCCCCCAGCAATCCCTTGAAAAAAAAGTATAGCCAATTTCTACAGAATTGGCAATTTGGTTGTAATTACAGAAACGGCTACTTCCAATTGGTTTACCTGTTGATGTATTAATAAATAAAAATGCACCCTTCGATTCAATAGCACCTTGAAAATAATTTTCAAATACTTCTTTTTTGTACCTGTTTTTGTTGGGGTGTTGTTCCCATATCAATGGATCAGAAGCAACAGCATATAATTTGTCAAAATCAGTTGATTGAAGGGGAATTAAAGAGATCCATTCATTGTTTAAATGAGTTGGTTGAATATCGAACATTAGAATTTGTTTAAAATTGTAGCTAAAGTTATGGTATATTGAAAATTAAAGATATATTGTATTTGTTATTCTTTCTGATTAGTGAGGTAGGCTAGTGGAACTCATTTTAACCATTTCTAAAAACCTATCTACATGGATACAAATTCTCTTAAAAAGGCTTTATTGTTAATGTTGGTGATTGTTACCATTGCATTGGTCAGTTGGGAAATACGATTGCGGAAAATCGGTGTAAAACCTACTTATGATGCAGGAGACGTGCTTTGGTCCGATAAAAGAGCCATGGTATATGAGCCAAAAGATAAAGCGACTGTTTTTATTGGTTCTTCCAGAATTCACTTTGATCTTGATATACCTACTTGGCAAGCAGCCACAGGTAGCCAGGTGGCGCAATTAGGAATTGATGGAAGTTCTCCAATGCCTGTTCTCACCAATTTGGCGGATGACCCAAATTTCAAGGGGAATTTAATTGTTGATATTACGGAAGGTTTGTTTTTTTCTACTTCTCCTTTCAATATGGAAGAGCCCAATAAAGGTTTAAAATATTTTAAGGACAGGACCTATGCCCAAAAAGCAAGTTTTCAAATTAATAAAGTGCTGGAGAGAAATATAGCATTTTTAGATAAAGAGAATTTTTCAATGAATGCTTATTTAGCAGAATTGCACTTGCAAAACAGACCCAAAGTTTTTGAAATGCCTATTTGGCCTTGGCAGTTTTCGGGGGCTTCTTTTGAGAATCAAGCAATCATGTATCCTGTATTTGTAACTGATACCAACTTACAAGTGAGGGTTAGAAATATTTGGGCCATGTTTGCAAAAATGGGAGAGAAAGATGTTCCCATGCATGGGAAAGAATTGGATTCTCTATTAAATGTAGTGAAGGTTTCAGTAGATAAAATTAAATCCAGAGGTGGAAATGTATTTTTTACAAGAACACCATCAAGCGGGCCTTACTTGATGGGAGAGCAAATGGGTTTTCCAAGGGATAAATATTACGAAAGGGTTTTAGCAACAACAGGTTGCCAGGGAATGCATTTTCAGGATTATGCTCCTACCAAAAATATGATATGCCCTGAATGGTCTCATTTAGACCAATCCCAGGCAATTATTTTTACCAAAGAACTCATACGGGTTTTAAGGGAAGAAAAAGGATGGAAACTCTAATCAATCATTAACAAAATTTTTCTATGATATTCAATTCTTACACTTTCGTTTTATTTTTTATCATCGTCATGATTTTGCACAATCTTCCTTTTTCCTGGAAGACTAAAAAAATCAATTTATTGCTGGCAAGTTATATTTTTTATGCTGCCTGGAATCCTGTTTTTATTTTATTATTATGGCTGTCTACCATTATTGATTTTTATGTGGGTAAGGCGCTTTATGTGCAAGAAGATAAAAGAAAGAAAAACATATTATTGGTGGTGAGTTTAATTGGTAATTTATGCATGTTGATCTTCTTTAAATACGGCACTTTCTTATTGGATAATTTCGTGACTTTAGTCAATGCATTTGGTGTTGATTTTCATCCGGCAAAACCCAATATTATTTTACCTGCAGGTATATCCTTCTATACTTTTACTACATTGTGTTATACCATTGATATGTATAAAAAAGAGAGTGCTCCAGTAAAATCTTTATTGGATTTTTCTTTATTTGTTACATTTTTTCCGCATTTGGTTGCAGGGCCAATTGTGCGTCCACCTCAATTGGTGCCCCAATTTGAAACGGAAAGAAAAGCCAGTCAAGATCAAATTATACAAGGGTTGTTTTTGTTGAGTTTAGGTTTGTTCATGAAAGTGGTTTTAGCGGATAGCATGCTTTCTGTTGCTGCAAATGCAGTGTTTAATTCACATCAACCATTGGCATCATTAGATGCATGGATGGGAGTATTGGCGTTTTCTGGTCAAATATTTTTTGACTTTGCAGGATATTCCACTTGCGCAATAGGAGTGGCAGCCTGTCTGGGTTTTGCGTTACCACAAAACTTTTTATATCCATATGCCGCAATCGGTTTCTCAGATTTTTGGAGAAGATGGCATATTACTTTATCGGCATGGTTAAGGGATTATTTATATATACCATTGGGTGGAAATAGAAATGGCAAATTTAAAACATACCGAAATTTAATGATTACCATGTTGCTGGGTGGTTTATGGCATGGCGCTAACTGGACTTTTGTAGCATGGGGTGGCTTACATGGATTTTATCTTTGGGTAGAGAAAGCTATTTTGGATGCAAGAAAAGAAACAAGCAAACCAAGTTTTGTTCCCAAGTTTTTATTAGCAATGGGTACATTTTTCTTAGTCAATGTAACATGGGTATTTTTTAGAGCAGGAACATTTACACAAGCAGGTAGCATTTTGCAATCAATGTTTGGAATGATGCCTAAAGGAAATGCAGTATTAACAACATTAGCCATTTGGAAAGTTGGCGTAATTGTAGTGGGAATGGTTATTGCTCAATGGTTGATGCGTAACCGGTTAGTGCTAGAAGTTATTCCTAAACTTTCCTGGTGGGCATTTGGTAGCATATGGGCCGTAATGTTATTATTGCTGATCTGGAGTCAGGAGAGTGGTAGTTCCTTTATTTATTTTCAGTTTTAAAAAAATATTAAAATAGTTTTTCGTTTGGAGGTTTAATACCTAACAATCTTATATAAATAGTTGCTTGGCCGCGATGATGTGTCTGATGTTCAAATGCTTTCATTAACCATGCTAATCTGGTTTCATCGAAATTTCCACGTTTTACTTTTTCTTCTAATTTTGAAGGATCAATTGATTTAATTGAAGCAATTGCATAATCATAACTCGCCATTACAAAATAGGCAACTGAGTCGGCTGATTGGGCACCTTGAGCTTTTTCTAAATTTCTTCCAGCCCAAGCCAATCTTTCATTTCCAGCTCCATTATTGATCAATCCTACAGTTCCTTGCGACATATGCAACATTTGTTGTGCAAAGGATCTGATGCTGTCTTGAGCTTTAAATCCGTATTGTTCTTTTGGCATTGCATCCAAATATTCTTTAGTATATGTTTTTGCTCTTTCCCAATCTTTTACAAGTTGTAATTTGATTGATTCTGAAAGCTGAGCTTCAGCACTAACAATTAAAAAAGAAAAAATGACAACTGCAATTATCTGTTTCATAAAATTGGTTTAAAGAACTAATTTACTATTATCAATACAATATTTTATAAAATATGGATGAACGGAATTTTGTATAATAATAAAAATGCATACATTTTTAAGTATGCGGTTTATCAAAAAGTCAAAATCATTTATTGAAAAGCTGGTTGAAGCTAAGGTCGCTTAACTATATATGCCCTATTGATTTTATCTAATTTGGGGAATTGCTTAAAAAATAATTCAGGATATTTTTGAAGGGTGTCTAATTTGCTCATTGTTTTGCCTTCATATCCTCCATACAAAGAATCTACAACTTCAATACCTTTTATTACTTTACCAAAAGGCGGGTACCCTTTAACTCCATTTTGTATTCCAGTATCTAAACGTTGATTGTCTTTTAAATTAATGAATAGAGTGCTTCCCCTTGTTTCTTTGCCACTTCTGGCATAACTCATATATCCCTTTAAATTACTTTGAATAACTGGTTCGTCAGCCAATTTATAGGGCTTCCAGTATTTTAAAACAGCAGTATCGTTATTTCCCCATTGAGCAACAAAATTTGGAACGACTCTATAAAATACAGAGTTGTTATAATAGCGATGTTTCACTGTTTGATAAAAACGATCTGCAGCCAAGGGAGACCATTCTCTGGTAATTTCAACATCAAATATTCCTTTAGTGGTTTCAAATCGGGTGATAAATGTTGCAGGGGCTTCTTCTTTTAACCATTTCGATTTGAAAGTTGGTTTAGCGCAAGCACAAAACAATATCGATAGTGAAATAATTTTTAAAAAGTTGAGCCTTGAATTTGAATTAGCCACGCTTGGGGTAGTTTATTTTTAAAAACTTGTCAAGTTTGAAGTTACAAATTATTTTTCAAGTTAAGCCTTGATATAAATCCAGGCATTCTTACCAGAATCAAGAATAACATTGACTCTTTTATACGCATCAACTTCGTATGAATCGGATTGTAAGAGTTCTTCTTCAGTAATTTCAAATACTACTCCTTCAATTTGTTGATTACTATTCTCTGAAGGGATTGCCATCGGATGGAACCGTTGTTCACTCTTAGCCAATACAGATAAATCAGTTATCTCGATCATTTTAAGTTCAAAGCCTTTTAATACATCTGGTGATCCTTCCAAGATTCTTCCAAAGGTATCTAATTGAACCTTTTCTAATTGTAAAGTGCCATATGAAAAAAGAAGTTCAGTCATTTAAATAATAAGATTTTAGAATAAATTCAACTATGGAACATAAATCTTTGCTTGCAAAGTTTTTTGCAAGTTGGTTGGTAATTTTGAAAGTAAATCATAGTTAGTTGATTTTTCAATTGCATCAACAGTTGTAATATATTTTGTCCAATCTGAATTAATTGTATTATCGTTTGGAGTATCAATAGCAAGTATCCTTGTGTCTGCTGTTACTCTGGATAAATCATTATTGCCAATTGGAAGTATGATGGCAACTTTCCAAACCCTGTTTGGTACTATTACTTTTCCGCCATTGATGGTTTCAGCAAAACCATTACTGCCTGTTCCGCCTTTCCCGTAACTGCCCATGATGGTATACACTTCATATCCTTTTTGCATTTCTGCTCTCAAATAGCTTTCTAAATTGGCCCATGTTTTTTGATTATTATTGGGTGCTTGTGGTATCATGTTTACCATTAAAAAAGTAGCTGAATTGGCTTCCGTAGAACTTGTTCTATCTGCTGAAGGGCAATTATGACCTCTATCAAAGCCTGAACCACTGTAACTATTGCTTTGAACTTGATAATAGCCAGTTGGTAGATCTAAAAATGGAGCAAAATTATCCAATCTTGCTGTGCTACCAACATTGCTAGCATCTAAATGCCAACAAACCCAGTTAGGGATTGCTCTTGAATTACTATAAGATTCAGTAAAAAATTTGGCATCTATTAGATAGTTTTCTAGCAAGGTTACACTTGTTGTAGCATTGGAAGGATTTCCAAATAATAAATTACTGTTATCACCATCTGCAGGTGGAACATCTATTCCATTTCCATTAGGAGTTCCTCTTCCTGGTGCAGGAGTTGAAACAAATCCGGTAGTATCCGCAACATTGTCGGCCGGGTCTGTGAAAGTAATATTTGGATTGCCTTTGCCAATAAAAATGATATCATCTATATTAACACGAGTGGTTCCTGTTTTTCTAATTTGGAAACGCAATTTTTTTATTGAGGGAATTGCAATTGAATCTGTGATAAAAGTTCTGCTATTGGTGGAAAGATTCGTTCCTAATTGAGTATAGGTTAATCCCTTGTCTTCAGATACCCATACACTTAATTCTGAAACTGCATCAGTGCCGTATTGGGCATGATTGATTTTGATCATCGACACACTATCGATATCATAATTCATAGAAATTTTTCCGGTTCTTAATCGAACTGATTGTAGATCATTTTTAATATCTGCAGTTGTTCTTCCTAATAATGCATCATCAAAAGACCAGGCCCCAGTTTTGATGGTTATATCGGCTATTGCATATGCTGCTTTATTGCCCAGCTCAAAATCTTCTTTAATAGTAAAAGGAGAAGGAACATGTTTATATACGATAACATCAGGGTTATCTGTATTTTTTTTACAAGCGACTAAGAATAATGCTGCGAAGGCAAAAACTACTATTTTTTTCATTTACAGGTTTTGGAGTGTTTTAAACGCTGCAAACTAGTATTAATACTGAATAAAGTACCGTGTAATAACGGTATGTGTATAATCAAGTATAACTTTAATAGGGCTTAACGATAATTTAATGTTGTAAAAAAAATCCCCTCCAATTGCTTGGAAGGGACTCGTTTTATTACTTGGTTTTTATTTTACTAGTAACGGTACATTTCAGATTTGAAAGGACCATTCTTGCTAATGCCTAAATATTCAGCTTGTTCTGTACTTAATACATCCAATACAGCACCAACTTTTGCAAGATGTAAAAATGCTACTTTCTCATCTAAATGTTTAGGTAATACATATACTTTGTTCTCGTAGTTTTTATGGTTCATCCACAATTCAATCTGAGCCAAAGTTTGATTAGAGAATGAATTACTCATTACAAATGATGGGTGACCAGTTGCACAACCTAGGTTAACCAATCTACCTTCTGCCAATACAATAACATCTTTACCATCAATATTGTATAAATCAACCTGAGGCTTAATAGTGTCTTTTGTATGACCATAGCTAGCATTCAACCATGCCATATCAATTTCAATATCAAAGTGACCGATATTACAAACGATCGCTTTGTCTTTCATCAAACGGAAATGCTTTTCAGTGATCAAATCTCTACAACCAGAAGCTGTAACGATAATGTCTGCTTCTTTCACAGCTTCAGCCATTGGCTTCACTTCAAATCCTTCCATTGCAGCTTGTAAAGCACAAATAGGATCAATTTCAGTAACAATTACTCTGCAACCTGCGCCTTTTAAAGAAAGGGCAGAACCTTTACCTACATCACCGTATCCACCAACTACTGCGATCTTTCCAGCCATCATCACATCAGTAGCTCTACGAATAGCATCTACCAATGATTCCTGACAACCATATTTGTTATCGAATTTAGATTTAGTAACAGAATCGTTTACGTTAATCGCAGGAATTGGTAAAGTACCTTTTGCCATACGCTCATATAAACGGTGAACACCTGTTGTAGTTTCTTCTGATAAACCTTTGATATTAGAAATCAACTCAGGGTATTTATCAAAAACAATATTGGTTAAATCTCCACCATCATCTAAAATCATATTCAATGGACGATCAGCACCGCCAAAGAATAAAGTTTGTTCAATACACCAATCAGCTTCTTCTTGAGTTTGACCTTTCCAAGCAAAAACACCAATACCAGCAGCAGCAATTGCAGCAGCAGCTTGATCTTGTGTAGAGAAAATATTACAAGAACTCCATTTTACTTCTGCACCCAAAGCAACCAATGTTTCAATTAAAACAGCGGTTTGAATGGTCATGTGTAAACAACCTGCGATACGGGCATTTTTCAAAGGTTGAGATGCACCGTATTCAGCACGCAATGCCATCAATCCTGGCATTTCAGCTTCTGCTAAACGGATTTCTTTACGACCCCAATCTGCTAGGGAGAAATCAGCTACTTTGTATTTTAAGCTGAAATCGATAGATGTTGTAAGTGTTGACATAATAGTTTTTTTATGAAGTGCAAATCTAGTTTTAAAGAATAAATAAACATAATTATTTAAATATTTAGAATAAATAGCTATTTTAACTATCTTTGGCAGCATAAATAATCTGTTTTATATGCCCAAAGCCCCCTTAAAAGCCGAATCCACTATTCAAGTTTCATTGGATAGTAAAGACCTCGCAATTCTTAAGTTATTGCAAATAAATGCTCGCATCACGGTAAAAGAAATTGGAGAGCAAATACATTTAAGTACAACTCCAGTTCATGAGCGTATCAAGAGAATGGAAGAGTCTGGTGTAATTAAACAATATGCTACTTTACTCGACCATAGTAAAGTTAAAAAAGGGTTGATGGTCATTTGCTATGTTTCACTCAAGCAGCACGATAAAACAGCTGGCGGAAAATTTATTAATCGAATTCACCAACTCAATGAAGTAATTGAGTGCTATAATATATCCGGTGAATTTGATTTTATGCTAAAAGTAGTAGCAGAAAGCATGGATGCGTATTACGATTTTCATGTCAATAAATTAAGTCAGGCTGAAAATATTGGTCATGTTCAATCTGTATTTGTAATGGGAGTAATTAAGCAAACACATCAGTTAGTATATTAACCAAATAAAGTTGGATTTATAAGTTGAGTCCCATAATATAGTCATCCATAACATACCCATGTTCTAATTCAAGTATATCTTCTTTCAAAACAATAAAGCCTTGTTTTAAATAAAATTCTTTGGCAATATTTTGTTTGTTTACCTGCAATATGATTTGCTTTCCGTTTTCAGACTTCGCATGTTCTATTACTTTTTGTAACAATGCTTTTCCAGCCCCAGTTTTTTGAGTACTAGGTAACACATACAATTTATTGAGTTTAAAAATGCGTTCACCTTCGTTGGAAACCGAAGCAAAAGCGATGGGTGTATCTGCTAAACAAAATAAATAAAATTGATGTCCTTTTTCCATTTGCTTCAATAAAGAATCATCGGAATACATCAAGTTGAGCATATAATCCAACTGATCTTTAGATATGATATCTCCATAGGCAATGGGCCAAGTGGTTTTGGCGATGCTTTGTATAATTGCTATATCGTTGAATGTTGCAGAACGAATCATAGAGGGTTTGTTTATATGCTAAGGTATTTGTTTGATAGGTTCTTTTTTAGCAGGCAATATTTTTTTCATCAACCAATGAGAAGCAAATCCACTTGCCGTTCCCACCAAGGCGCCCATAAAAACATCAGAAGGGTAGTGTTGTCCTAAATACATTCTTGAATAAGCCACTCCAGTTGCCCAGGCAAATGCAGGAACGGCAACGTACCATTTTTTGGTAATAATGCTTAATGATGCTGCAGTAGAAAAAGCAGTAGTAGTATGACCCGATGGAAATGAATATCCATTGTCAATTTGATCTGGATATATATCGGAATAGGTTTGGTAGGGTCTGGGTCTTTGCACAATTCTTTTTAATAGCTGCGTAGTTGCTGTTGCAATCACCAGACTTCCTAATACTTCATAAGATTGTTTCTGTAATTGTTTGTTGTGGTTGATCAATGAAGTGGCAAACATTCCTAATGGCAATGCCACTGCAATCGGTTCTGCCGAAGCAGACAAGCCTTTCCAAAATTGATTATCCGGATTTGTTGGGTTGATGTTTCTAACTGCATCAACTTCCCACTGAGATTGAGCGGAAACTTTTAAAATGCATAAACTAATTAAAAATAGGAGAATGAGTTTATGCATTTTTAGTTATTAGTTATTGGTTATTGAGTTATTCATAATTCTCGAAATGTATCTCTTCTCTCTTCTCTCTTCTCTCTTAATTCATAATTCTTCTTAAATTCCTTGTAAGCTTTCTTGAATGGTTTTTATTCTTGCTTCGGCATCAGATTGCTTTTTTCTTTCTAATGCAATTACTTCAGGCTTTGCATTGGCTACAAATTTTTCATTGTCCAATTTTTTCATCACAGAAGCCAAGAAATTTTGTTCATATGCCAAGTCTTTCAACAAACCTTCTTTAATGGCAGCGGTATCCAATTCTCTTTCAGCTTCAATATAAAACTTGTCGTTCTCAATGTTTACTAAAATAGTATTGCTAATGGCAGTGTCAGTATAATTGATGGAAGCGGCGTTTACTTGTTTCATTAAAATCGACTCAATCGATTGATACGCTGAAGGGTTTTGCGTTTGAATATATAATTGAATCAAATCTTTTGGCTTAATTTGATTTTTATTTCTTGCATCTCGCAACGCAGTAATTACTTGTTTTAAAATTTCACCCGAATGGAGTAAAGCATTATCAGGATTGGCTATCTGTTGAAATTGTTTCACGCAAAGATCATCGGATTGAACTTTGAGTAAATGGTAAATCTCTTCAGTGATGAAAGGCATGAAAGGATGGAGCATTTCCATTAGTCTTTCAAAATAATTCACAGTTTTATGATACACAACTGCATCAATCGGTTGTTCGAAACCTGGCTTAACCCATTCTAAATACCAACTGCAAAAATCATCCCATATTAAGGAATACAAAGTTTTTAGTGCTTCGCTTAATTTGAATTGAGTCAATAACTCATCCACTTCTATGGCTGCTTGATTCAATCTATTTTCAAACCAATTAATGGCAAATCCTTCCGTCGTTGTTAATGCAGCTTCAACTTCACTAGAAGAGGAGCTGATTGCTCTCGCTTCCCACATTTTTAAAAGCTTCAGGGCATTCCATAATTTATTATTGAAATTTCTTCCTTGTTCTAAGGCTGATTCGTCAAATAAAATATCATTACCTGCTGGAGAAGCAATCATGATGCCGAAACGAACAGCATCTGCGCCATATACATCAATTAATCCGAGTAAATCAGGCGAATTGCCTAAACTCTTACTCATTTTTCTACCTTGTTTGTCTCTTACGATTCCGGTAAAATATACGTCCTTAAATGGCTTCTCTTGTTTGTATTCATAACCTGCCATGATCATTCTGGCAACCCAAAAGAAAATAATTTCTGGAGCAGTAACCAAAGTATTAGTAGGGTAGTAATAGTTTACTTCTTTGTTGCCAGGATCGGACAGTCCCTTGAATACTTCAAAAGGCCAGAGCCAGCTAGAGAACCATGTATCCAAACAATCATCATCTTGGCGGATATCTGCTAAGCTTAGTTGATCGTTTTGTGTAATGGTTTTTAATTCTGCCAATGCTTGCTCTGCATTCGATGCTACTGCAAATGTTCCATCCTGAGTGTACCATGCTGGAATTCTATGTCCCCACCAAAGTTGACGGCTGATACACCAGTCTTTAATATTCTCCATCCAATGACGGTAGAGATTTTTAAATTTAGCTGGATGAAAATGTATTTCATCATTCATCACTGCGCTCAATGCAGGTGTGGCAAGATCTTTCATACTCACCCACCATTGTAAGCTCAATCTCGGCTCTACAACAACATCCGTTCTTTCGCTGAATCCAACCTGATTGGTGTATTCTTCGATTTTTTGAATATGCCCTGCAGCAGTTAAGTCTGCAACAATTTTCTTTCTAACTTCAAAGCGATCTTCGCCTATATATAATTGAGCCGCTTCACTCATTGTACCATCGTCATTCATTGTGTCAATGATTTCGAGTTGGTATTTCTGCCCTAGCTGATAATCATTCATATCATGAGCAGGAGTAACTTTTAAAGCGCCAGTTCCAAAATCAAGCGTTACATATTCGTCAGGAATGATTTTTATTTTTCTTTTGATCAATGGCACAAACGCAAACTTGCCATGAAGGTGCTTATATCTTTCATCGTTTGGATTAACGCAAATGGCTGCATCTCCTAAAATAGTTTCAGGTCGAACTGTAGCAATCGTAATATTGCCACCGTCTTCTAAAACATAATTTACATAGTATAATTTACTCTGTACTTCTTTGTAAATTACTTCCTCATCGCTCAATGCAGTTTTTGCACGAACGTCCCAATTGATCATTCTTTTGCCGCGATAAATATGTCCTTTCTTATATAAATCATTGAAAACCTGAATGACTGATTGATAATAATCAGGGTCCATTGTAAATGAAGTTCTATCCCAATCCAAACTGCATCCCATTTTACGCAACTGTTGTAAAATAATGCCTCCATATTTTTCTTTCCATTCCCAGGCATAGTTTAAGAATTCTTCTCTGCTCAAAGAAGATTTAGTAATGCCTCTTTCTCTCAGCATAGCAACGACCTTAGCTTCGGTTGCAATTGAAGCATGGTCGGTACCCGGAACCCAGCATGCATTTTTACCCTGCATTCTGGCCCTTCTGATCAATATATCTTGAATGGTATTGTTTAAGCAGTGACCCATATGCAACACACCAGTCACATTGGGGGGTGGTATAACTACAGTGTAGGGTTCACGATCATCTGGCGTACTAGCGAAATAATTTTTAGAAAGCCAATATTCATACCATTTTGATTCAATTGGGGTAGGTAAGTAGTTTTTGCTCAATTCCATGATTAGTACTATAAGCCCGATTAGTAGCTTTTTGTTGATAAAAATGCAAATTTAAGGAATCGGAGGCGATTAGTAGGTAGCAATCAATTCTGTCTTTTCTGAAATGATATCAGAAACAGTGGGGCTAGGAATAAAACACTCAATTTGATTGATTTTCTGTTGAATGGTAATTTCCTCATTTTGAACAAATTTACCCATTTGCTCTTTTACGGTATTACCGATCAATTTTGCGGCTTTTTGATGGGCATTACAGGATGTTAACATTCCAGCAAACAAGAGCATGGCAGCAGCAACTGTTGTAAATGACTGTTTTTTGTTTTGGTAATGCATTTTCATCGGTATGCTTAACGTAGAATTCAAATTATTGTTACAAAATTGTCTTATTATTTGTAAAGATTTTTATAAAATATTACAGCATTTGAAAAATTATTTTCTTCCAAGCCATTCTAAATAGGAAATTAAGGCCACTAGCGAAAATAAAAGGGCAACAATAGATGCATTTCTAGCGTTTTCACTTAGTTGAAAACTCGATTTAGTTTTTTCCATGCCATGGGGATTTGGCGTATAAAAATGGTTTGTAAGGCCAAATCGTTAATTTCGACCTTTGCCCTAACAAGGTAAATCAAATAATCTGTTCCTGCAATAGCCAAATAAGATAAATATGCAATTTGCCATTGTTGATATTGAAACAACTGGGGGATTTCCCCAACAACACGGCATTACAGAAATTGCAATAGTGTTGCATAATGGCAAAGAAATTGAAGGTAAATTTGAATCTTTGGTTAATCCACATCAACCAATACCTCCTTTTATTATTGGTATGACCGGCATAACCAACGCTATGGCAGCAGCTGCTCCTTCCTTTAGTGAGGTAGCTGAGCAGGTGCATAATTTGTTAAAAAACAGGGTTTTTGTAGCGCATAACGTAAACTTTGATTTTTCCTTTGTAAAACATCATTTGCAACAAGCAGGGTATACATTGAACGTTCCCAAATTGTGTACTATCCGATTGAGCAGGAAAGTATTTCCTGGGTTTAAAAAATACGGCCTCGGTCATTTGACACGAGAACTTGGAATTCAAATTGAAAACAGACATAGAGCAGGGGGAGACGCATTTGCAACTGCTCAAGTATTGGATCTGGTTTTGCAGAATAATGGGCAAAGAGTCATCAAAGAAATGTTGGCCAAGGAGAATAAAGATTATTTGCTTCCTCCCAATTTGCAAAAATATATGGTGAGTCAATTGCCGCATACACCAGGAATTTACTATTTCCATAATAAAGCTGGTAAAGTAATTTATGTTGGCAAAGCAAAGAATATTAAAAAAAGAGTGGTGAGTCATTTTACTGGCTTAGATATTAGCAAGAAACGCCAGGATTTTTTGAGAGAAATTTATGAAATTACGCATGTAGATTGTCCAACAGAATTCATCGCATCTCTTTTAGAGAGTATTGAAATAAAACGGTTATGGCCCATTTATAATAAAAGTCAAAAAAGGTATGAACAACTCTGGGGTATTTATGTGTTTGAAGACAATCGTGGATATCTACGTTTAGCCATCGACAAAAAACACAAACATGCACAACCAGTCATTTGCTTTCCATTATTGGTAGATGCACATCGTTCATTATGGAAAATGGTAAAAGAGCATGGGTTAGATCCAACACTTTGTTTTTTAGATAAAAATCAGCCTGAAGTTTTGCCAGAAATGGAAGGGTATAATTTATCCGTAAAGCAAGCATTAGCAGGAGTAACTGCTCAAAAAGAAACCTATATTATTCAGGAAAAAGAGCATACTGTTTTGGTGGAGAATGGTCAGTTTATAGGAATGGGCGCTTATCATGCTTCTTCGAAATTGGAAACGCTAACTGTTGATGTACTTGAGAAAATCAAATCTGCAATAACACCTTATGCAGAAAATGAAGTACTCAAATCGATGATTCGAAAATATGTGGAACGCTATCCTCAAAAGGTTTTACCAATAACTAATAACCAATAACTATTATCCTTACTTTCGCTGCCCTTAAAACAAAGAAAGTATATGTCGTTTGCTCCATTGATCGCTTCAAAGTTGGGAATTCGTGCCACACAGGTGGAAACTGTATTGGGTTTATTGCTAGAAGGTTCAACCATACCATTTATTGCTCGTTATAGAAAAGATAGTACAGGCAATTTAGACGAAGTACAAATACAGCAGATTCAGGATGAACAAAAATTAATGCTGGCATTTGCAGAAAGAAAATCTTTTATAGAAAAAACAATTACCGAGCAAGGTAAGATGACGGATTCCATTCAAGCAAAAATAGATGCTGCATCTACCATTGTAGAATTAGAAGATATCTATCTTCCATTTAAAGTAAAAAGAAAAACCAAGGCAGTTGTAGCAAAAGAAAATGGTTTAGAACCATTGGCTATTTTTTTATTGGAACAAAAGGGTGGTTCACCTGAATTAGAAGCTGCCAAATATTTTAATGAAAAAATTACTACAATAGAAGAAGCTTTGCAAGGTGCCAGAGATATTATTGCGGAGAACGTAAATGAAAATGCAATTGTAAGAGCAAAATTGAGAAAGTTATTTGAAGATACTGCATTACTTCAAAGCAAAGTATTAAGTGATAAAGAAACAGAAGCGATTAAATACAAAGACTATTTTGATTTTTCAGAACCCATTCATAAAGTTCCTTCTCATCGGATTCTGGCAATTCTAAGAGGCTTCTTAGAAGGCTTTTTAAGAATGAATATTGCCCCCATAGAAGAAGATGCTTTGTATGCAATTGAGCAATCTTATTTACAAGGAATGAGTGCTTCAGCAGAGCATATTAAAAAAGCAATTAAAGATGCATATAGAAGGTTATTGCAACCCAGTTTAGAAACTGAATGCAGAACTGTATTAAAACAAAAAGCGGATGAAGATGCAATCAATGTTTTTGCTGAAAATCTTCGTCAGTTATTATTGAGTGCTCCATTGGGTAGTAAAAGAATATTGGCTATAGATCCGGGATACAGAACTGGTTGTAAAGTTGTTTGCCTGGATGAAAAAGGGGAATTATTGAAAACCGATTTAATTTATGTTCACGAAGCCAATAAGCAATACGATAGCGAGTATACCATTAAGCATTTGGTAAGGCAATTTGATATTCAGGTTTTTGCAATTGGAGATGGAACTGCAGGAAGAGAAACCGAACAGTTTATTAAAAAAATGAATTTGGGGTTACCAGTTTTTTTGGTGAATGAAGATGGTGCATCGGTTTATTCGGCATCTGAAATTGCAAGAGAAGAATTTCCTGATTTTGACATTACAGTGAGAGGATCTGTAAGTATCGGTAGGAGGTTGATGGATCCATTAGCAGAGTTGGTGAAAATTGATCCTAAAAGCATTGGTGTGGGCCAGTATCAACACGATGTTAATCAATTCAGATTAAAAGAAAAACTCGATCAAACGGTAGTGAGTTCTGTAAATACAGTTGGCGTAAATCTGAATACTGCGAGTAAACAGTTATTGAAATATGTGAGTGGAATCACTGAGTCGGTTGCTGAAAATATCATCAATCATCGAAAAAATATCCAACAGTTTAAAAGCAGGGAAGAGCTATTAAAAGTACCCCGATTAGGCGCAAAGGCGTATGAGCAATGTGCTGGGTTCTTGCGTATTCCAAATGCACTAAATCCTTTAGATGCAAGTGCTGTTCATCCCGAAGCCTATTCAATCATTGAGAAAATGGCCAAAGATTTAGGAATAGATGTGCAGACTTTAATAGGGAATGAATCCATGCTTCAAACAGTGGACTCAAAAAAATATGTTACCGATCAAATAGGATTGTTGTCTTTGAATGATATTTTAAAAGAATTAAAGAAACCAGGATTAGATCCAAGGTCGGAATTGGAGCAATTTGAATTTGCCAATATATATTCTTTAGAAGAAGTGAAAGTAGGTCTTGTTTTACCAGGGCAAGTGACCAACCTTACACGATTTGGTGCTTTTATTGATATTGGTGTTAAACAAGATGGTCTGGTACATGTAAGCGAAATTGCCAATAAGTTCATTTCAGATCCTGCCGAAGTGCTCAAACTAGGCCAAAAAGTTTTGGTAAAAGTGGTGGAAGTGGATATTGTTAGAAAAAGAATTGCATTATCTATAAAGCAAACCCAGGAATCATCGGGTAATTCAGCGAAAACTACTAACAACCGTACAGGTGCTGGTTCAAGTTATTCGAACACAAAAACAATATCTCCTAAAAAAGCAGATGAAGCAGACCTGAGTTCAATGAATGTTTCAGATGCATTGCAGGC
The DNA here is from genome assembly GCA_040403975.1 of Sediminibacterium sp. GTDB lineage: Bacteria > Bacteroidota > Bacteroidia > Chitinophagales > Chitinophagaceae > Sediminibacterium. Next base: position 110,126 of record JBBAJS010000003.1, on the reverse strand, counting down.
CTTAAAGAAAAAATTTGGGAAATAAGTGTACCTTGAACCCATACTCAAACCAAAAGATTAAACATGAAAATTGTTTCATTTCTACTATTTCTTTTTGTTGCTCAACTGTCAGTAGCTCAAAACAAGACTTTCCCGATCATTAAAAATTATGGGGCTGCTTTGGAAGTACCGTTTGCAACTATGACCATTGATCCAAAATTGGATTATAAGGTATTGATCGATGTAACTACTGCTACGGATAAGCCTGAAATTATCAATGAGAATGTAGAAAATATTGCGCGCATTATTAATTTGCATGCATTGGCTGGTGTTTCTGCTAAGAAATTACATGTGGTTGCCGTTTTTCATGGCCCTGCAGTAATGACTTTATTGAACAATGAAGCATACCAAAAAAAATTTGGTGTGAATAACCCACATTTAGCTCTTTTTGCAGCATTAAAAGAGGCTGGGATTCCTATGTATGTTTGTGGGCAAACTTTATTCAAAAGAAATGTTGACCCATCTACCATTGTAACTGAAGTATTACCTGCTTTATCAGCAATCACTACTATCACTACCTATTCAGCAAAAGGGTACACGGTTTTAAAGTATTAATTTCAAATCAATGAGCCAATCTAGCTTAGAAAAATTAGGGATATCCGCATTAAACGACATGCAAATTGCTGCTGGTGAAGCTATTGAAGCTCATCAGGATATTTTATTATTGTCTCCCACTGGGTCTGGTAAAACATTGGCTTTTTTATTACCAATATTGAAGTTGTTAAATCCTAAAGGAAATCAGGTTCAGGTAATGATATTAACCCCCTCTAGGGAATTGGCTATCCAGATTGAACAGGTTTGGAAAAAAATGTCTACAGGGTTTAAAATTATTTGTGCTTATGGTGGCCATGATATGCTTTCGGAAATTCAAAGTTTAGTGGAGCCTCCAGCCTTATTAGTAGGCACTCCTGGGAGAATTGCAGATCATTTAAAAAGAAGAAGTTTCGATCACAATTACATTCGATTGGTTGTGTTTGATGAGTTTGATAAATCTTTGGCCTTGGGTTTCGAAGAAGATATGGAGTATATCGTCAAGAGACTTAAAAAATCAATTCAACGAGTTTTTGTGTCTGCAACTGAAGCAATTGACATTCCATCATTTGTAAAACCTGCGGAACTCGAAATATTGAATTATCTCAGCAGTAAGGAAAGTACAATTGATCTGAGTATCTATAAAGTTTTATCGGAAGAGAAAGACAAAGTCAATTCTTTGGTTCAATTATTATCACATCTTGGTAACACACAAGTGCTCATATTTTGTAATCATCGCGAAGCTGTGGAGAGAACAGGCGAATTACTTGCTGAACAAGGAATACCGAATACTATTTTTCATGGTGGGATGGAGCAAATGCAAAGAGAACAGGCGCTGATAAAGTTTAGAAACGGAACGGCCAATTATCTAATTGCCACCGATCTGGCAGCACGTGGCTTGGATATTCCGGACATGGAGCATATAGTACATTATCATTTGCCAGCCACTATGGCGGAGTTTACCCATCGTAATGGTAGAACAGCCAGAATGCATGCAATGGGGCATGTTTACTTACTCATGCATCAAGAAGAAAGCCTTCCAAGATACATCGATGCTGAGCCTCCAATACTTAAACTTAATAGATCGTCATTGCCTCCAACTTCTTTATGGTCAACGGTTTATATTAATGGAGGAAAAAAAGATAAAATCAATAAAGTAGATATTGTTGGGCTGTTTATGCAGAAAGGAAAATTGGCAAAAGAAGACCTTGGTTTGATAGTCGTAAAAGATACCAACTCCTTTGTAGCAGTGAAAAGATCCAAGCTTCAATTTCTGTTAAAATTGATCCATCAAGAGAAATTAAAAGGGAAAAAATTTCTGATTATGGAAGCAAAATGATAATTTGAACCCACATTACACCAATTATGAAGTTACAATTGATCTTCATTAAGATGGTCTGTTTATGGTGTATTGCTGTTGAAAACAATGCTCAAGCCCCCCCACAGAGCAATGTAGAAAAAGTTAGAACCGTTAATACCCTTGTACAGCGATACTTGTTGCCTTATAAGCAGGCTTTAAATAATGCAATGGATAAGAATGATTATGCTGCGGCTTTAATCAGTCTAAATCATATTTTACTATATGAACCAAATAATGGTCAAGCTTTGTATTTGCGTGCTCGTGGTTTTGAAAATATTGGGTTATACGAAAGAGCCATTTTTGATTACGACAATGCTCAACGAGTTGGGTATACCGATCCTCAATTGTTTTATTTTTTAGCCAGATTAGAAATAAAAGCTGGTTTGGGGGAAGAATCCTTTTTATCATTCAATGAATTTTTTAAAAGCCAGCCTTCTCAGTTTACTAAAAAAGAATTGCGCTACGAAAGTGGGGTAGCCGCAAAAATGGCCAAAGAGTACAAAGCCTGTGTAGAAGACCTCAGTTTTGTGATCAATGAAGGGCGAGATGAGGCAGATGCTTATTTTAATAGAGCCATTTGCTTTTCGGAACTCGATATTTTGAAAGAAGCTAAGCTCGATTTGAAAGAAGCGGTTCGTATAAAACCACAATTAAAAAACCATTGGTATTATATTACCTATGATCGTATTTATAAAAATAATTGCAAACAAACCGAGCAACAATTTTTAACCATCATCAATAAAGAGATGGATAAAAAGGAATATTTCGATGCATTTATTGATGCTCAATTAGGTTTAAAATGTTATCCTGATAGCAAAACTTTAATGAGTAAACAGCTAGAAGCGATGCTTACTCAATTTGAATTGTATTATGATGAGATCATTGTTTTCTATCAGAATTATATTAAAAAGCATGGCGCAGATGAAGTGATGCAACAAAAAATGGATCGTCTGCTTGCAACGCGAAAACAGATCTCTGTTTCCGATCAACCCTATGATCGAAATTATCCCAATGAAACTGAAAAGCCACAACGATATAGAAAAGTAAAGGAATATTTAGCATTAGGGGAAGAGAAACTAAAACAAAAAAAAGATTATTTATCGGTGGTTGAATATGGCAATATTGCTTTACGGATTGAACCTAAGAATGCGGATGCCTTTTTGATGCGGGCAAAGGCTTTTTTAATGATGGATAAAAAATTGGACAGCAGTATTGCTTGGAGAGATGCCAATTCAGCTATTTTCTATAAACCTGACCTTGCAGCTGCTTATTATATTCGGGGTACAATTGCCTTGCAAGAGAATAATATTGATCTTGCAAAAACAGATTTATTGAAAGCAATTGAACTAAAAAAAGACCATTATGAAGCCAAAGTAATGTTGGTTAAATTGTATGATAAATTAGGGGATAAGGCACAGGCAGATCAGTTGTATCAGTCCATTGTTAAAGACGCCCCCCATTTGGATGAGCTAAAACTGCTGGCAAATAGAAATGCGCCACTTAACTAAATCCAGCGCATACTTTATTTCTATTTGAACCATCGTCAAAATTTTGTATTTTCAATGCTTAAACGATTGCTATGAGAATTGTCCCTTTATTGATTGCCGCTTTAGGTACTGCAGGGCTTATTATTGTTTTAAATAGACAATTGCCGGTTGGAGGAAATAAAACACCCCGTTTGGGTTATTTTTTGTCTCCTCAAATTGGATTTTGGCAAAATGCTGAATCAGTCAACACCAATTATAACAATGATATAAAGCTCACAGGTTTAGAAAGCAAGGTAGAAGTATACATTGACGATCGTTTGGTACCTCATATTTATGCCGATCATGAAAATGATGCCTATTATGTACAGGGATATTTACATGCTAAATTCAGATTATGGCAGATGGAATTTCAAACCCATTTAGCTGGTGGTAGAGTAAGCGAAATCTTTGGTAAAGAAAGATTATACGTTGATCGCTTTTTTAGAAGATTGGGAATGGTATATGGAGCAGAAAATACACAGGCTTTTGTAGAAAAGAATAATCCTGAAATGAAAACATCCATTGAGGCTTATGCAAAAGGAGTGAATGCGTATATCAGTTCTTTAAAACCTGAACAAATACCATTTGAATATAAATTATTGGATTATCAGCCAGAAGCATGGTCAGCTAAAAAAACATATCTCTTTCAAATGTTCATGTCTTATGACCTTACTGGAAGGGGCTCCACCACTGATTTACAAATGACCAATGCAAAAAATTATTTTGGTTTCAATGAATTTAATAAACTCTTTACCAATATTAAGGATTCATTAGACCCCATCATTCCTAAGGGAACTGTTTATGCAAAGCCTTCTATTAACCCGATTCCTCCGAAAGATATTGATTCAGCTTATTTGAATAATGTAGCCGGACCTAGCAATGCTGTTGCACCATTTGTTCCTAATAAAAATAATGGGAGTAATAACTGGGCTGTTGCTGGCTCAAAAACGAAGAGTGGAAGACCTATTCTTTGCAATGATCCTCACTTGGGTTTAAATATGCCTTCATTGTGGTATGAAGTACAGATCACTACTCCATCCCATAGCACTTATGGAGCTAGTTTTCCTGGATCTCCTGCAGTTATCATTGGTTTTAATGATAGCATTGCTTGGGGTGTTACCAATGCAGGTAGAGATGTTTTGGATTATTACGATATGAAATTTAAAGATTCCACTGAACAAGAATATTGGTATAATGGAGAGTGGAAAAAAGCAACCACCAGAAAAGAGATCATCAAAGTCAAAGATTCTGCTGACCAAGTAGAAGATATTGCTATGACTGTTTTTGGTCCGGTGATGTATGATAATTTGTATAAAAACAATAATACAGAAGGTAAATACCTGGCACTTCGTTGGACTGCACATGAAGCGTCAAAAGGTTTATTGCCCTTTTATTTATTGAATAGGGCACATAATTACAACGATTATTTAACGGCTATTTCCAATTGGTACAATACAGGTCAAAACTTTGTTTTTGCTTCTAAATCAGGAGACATTGCAATTAAACAACAAGCAGCTTTCGTAGCAAGATGGAATAGGCAAGGAGATTTTATTATGCCAGGAACGGACAGTTCTTATGCATGGCAAGGGATGATTCCAACAGAAGAAAATCCAATGATCAAGAATCCTAGTCGAGGATTTGTAAGCAGTGCCAATCAAGAATCTACTGACCCGACTTATCCTTATTATTTGGGGGCTGGTTCAAGTTTCCCTATTTATAGAGGGATCATTATTAACCGACAATTAACTGCTATGAATGGAATAACGCCAGAAGATATGCAGTTGATGCAAATGAACAATTACAATGTATTTGCTGAAATGGCTCGACCTGTTTTATTAAAATATTTGAGTAAATCAAATTTGAACACCGAAGAAAAAAAATATGTAGATATTTTAACTAATTGGAATTTAAAAAGTGATTACAATGAAACTGGCGCAACTGTGTTTAATGCAATTTGGGATAGTACAGAGTCTGCCATGTATAAAGATGAATTTGCTGCTGCAAAATCAAATATTGGTTGGCCTGATGACCCCACAATGCTTGAAGCTTTGTTGAAAGACAGTGCCTATTCATTCGCCGATAATATTAGTACGCCTAATAAAAAAGAAACTATTGAAGAAATAGTTTTGGAGGGATTGAAAAAAGCTTTGCCCAAATTATCAGCTTTAGAAAAAGACAATAAATTAGCATGGGGAAAATTTAAAGATACCAGGGTATTGCATTGGCTTAAAATTCCGGCATTGAGCAGGTTACATTTGCCAATTGGAGGTGGTAGGCATATCATTAATGCTACTACCGAAGAGCATGGGCCTAGTTGGAGGATGATTGTTCATCTAACAGATGAAGTAGAAGCCTACTGTGTTTATCCCGGTGGACAAAATGGAAATCCTGGGAGTAAATATTATGATAGTTTTATCGACTCCTGGGCAACTGGGAAATATTATCGAATACTGTTCTTAAAAAGAGAAGAGGCGCCCAAACACAAACAAGTGAAATGGTTAATGACATTTACTCAAGCATAAAAACATTGATATGAAATTTTTTACTTCAATTATATTATCCGCATTATTAGCATATGGGTTTGGTTTATTTACAACACTGCCTTGGTGGAGTTTTGCCATTTCTACTTTTGTTGTTGCGCTTTCTATACATCAAAGTCCATTCAAATCTTTTTTATCGGGGTTTTTAGGCGTTTTTCTTTTGTGGGTTATTTTGGCAACAGTCATTGATATTAATAATGAACATATACTCTCCACAAAAGTGGCACAAATCCTTCCTTTGGGAGGGTCTTATATTGTACTTATTTTTTTAACAGGATTCATTGGCGGATTGGTAAGTGGATTGGCTGCTTTAACAGCCAGTTATACCAGAAAAGCATAATTAAATTTTCATTCATTATTTTTTGTTAATGGAATTAATTGAAACTTTTAATAAACATTGGCAAAAAAACTTTAGCCAAATGCTTTTACTTGGGGAGACAATTGTATTGGCTTCGAGTGGGGGATTGGATAGTACAGTGTTGTCACATCTATTTAAAGCCAATAAAATACCTTTTGTTTTAGCGCATGCTAATTTTCAGTTGAGAGGATCGGAAAGTACCAGAGACGAAGACTTTGTTCAGGCATTAGGCAAAAAATTAGGCGTAGAAGTTTTTATAAAACAATTTAATACGGAAGAGTTTGCTACGAATGCAAAAATATCTATTCAGGAAGCTGCGAGAGAACTTCGGTATAATTGGTTTGCAGAATTGATCAAAACGCCACATGAAAAGTTTTTATTGAATTGTATTGCTACTGCTCATCATACTGATGATAGTATCGAAACGATGTTAATGCATTTTTTTAGAGGAACAGGCATCGAAGGGTTAACAGGAATTCCTTCTTGGCACAGAGAAAAAAAAGTCATTAGACCATTATTGCCATTTACTAGAAAAGAATTAGAAGCTTTTGCATTATCAAAAGGCATAAAGTTTATTACAGATTCATCTAATTCTAAGGACGATTATACAAGAAATTATTTTAGGAATCAGCTTATCCCTCAATTACAAGAAGTATATCCTCAGGTAAGGGAAAATTTGCAAAGAAATTTATTTCGATTCGAAGAAGCAGCTATTCTGTATCAGAATGCTGTTAATCAACAAATCGAAAAACTGATGGAGCAAAAAGGTGCAGAATGGCATATTCCCATTTTAAAATGGAAGAAAGTAATTCCATTGCAAACCATCACCTGGGAAATTATTCGAAAATTTGGTTTTACTTCCTCCCAATCCAATGAAGTAATTAAATTATTTGATGCTGATAATGCCAGCACTATTCAATCGGCTGCTTTTCGAATCATCAAAAATAGGGCATGGATGATAATAGCGCCCATTGCTTCTGAATTAGAAAGCCATATTATTATTAAGGAACCAGGAAAATATTCGTTTTCAAATGGGTCAATAGAAATAAAGCAAGTAAGCAATTCTTCTGTTAAATCTGCTGAAGGGATTGAATTTCTAGACGCATCAAAAATCAGTTTTCCTTTACTATTACGTAAATATAAAACTGGCGATTATTTCTATCCCCTGGGGATGACCAAGAAAAAGAAATTGGCTAAATTTTTTATTGATGCTAAACTCAGTAAAACCCAAAAGGAATCAGTTTGGGTGCTGGAAATGAATCAAACTATTATTGCAGTGATTGGTCATCGAATAGACAATCGATTCAAATATTCAGAAAAGTCTACCAGCTTATTACAGATCAGTTATCTTAAATAATTGATTACTTCATTGTAAAAGTTTTCTATCAAATTGATTTTCGATAAAAAAGTAGAAGTAATAATTAAAAAAACAATCCCATAAATGGCTCCCCAGATATGTGCTGAATGATTGATATTTCCTTGACCTTTATTGGCTAAATAATAAGAAATTCCTAAAAATAAAGGGCCAAAAACAAATCCTGGGATATGAAATGGTATTGGAAAAATGCCCATACCCATAGTGGGGTATAAAAAAATGCCAGCAAAAATAATAGCAGAAACAGCACCCGAAGCTCCTAAGCTTCTATAATGATAATCGTTTTGATGATTTATATAAGTAGGCAATACACTTACTATTAAAGCAGAAACGTATAAAAGGACGTAGATGATTTTTCCAGATTCGCCAAAAAGAATACCAAATGCTTTTTCTACCATGTCTCCAAACAAGTAAAACGAATACATATTAAATGCCAAGTGCATTATGTCTGCATGTATGAACCCGCAGGTGATAAATCGATACCATTGGTTTCTGTTGGTAATAGCAGGAGGATAAAAAATTAAATCATCCATCACTTTTTCATTGGAAAAAGCCGTAAAAGAAATGACAGCAGTTAATAAAACAATGCTTAAAGTGATCGTAATCATAGATGATGGTATTTTTCGTTCCTCAAAATAGTACAAGCACGGTAAATTTGTTCAGTTAAAATCAATCGAACCAACATATGAGGAAATACCAGTTTGGATAAACTCCAAGTATAGTCTGCTCTCGTGGTTATTTGAGGATCAACTCCAAATGCACCTCCAATCAAGAAAATAATTCGTTTTGTGCTTTCATTGGCTCTTTGTTGCAAAAAATTAGCTAAATCAGGTGAGCCGAGTGATTTACCACGCTCATCAAGTAAAACCAGGAAATCGTCTTTTTGTATATTTTGTAAAATCAAACCAGCTTCCGTTTTCTTTAACTCCTGTTCACTCATGCTAGCAGCATTTTTGGGAGCACCTATTAATTGCCATTCTGCTTTAAAGTACTTATTGATCCGATTGGTAAAATCAATAATCCCCTCATTTACGTATGTTTCATTTGGTTTTCCTACTGATAATAATACCATTCGCATGAGGCAAAATTATGTAAGTAGGCAGATAAAAGACTAACTAAGTTCCATTTATATCAACAAGGTATCGTTATCGGCATCGATTGCGTAAAAAAAGTAATGAAATAGAGGGGAAACCATGCATAATATGAATAGACTTGTATGTCCGATTAAGCTAACAGAACGATTGTCTAAATTAATGCTATTATGAGAAAATTTACGCTTGTACTTATTCTTTGTACAATTATTACCCATGCATGGGCTCAAACCAAACAAATAAAAGGGAAAGTTACTGATGAGAACGGCTTGCCGCTCCTAGGAGTTGGTATTACCGGAAAGTCAGGAATAAAAGGAACTCAAACAGATGAATCTGGGAATTTTACCATTGCAATACCATCTAATACTAAGCTACAACTTAGCTTTAGCTATGTAGGATTTAAAACCATTTCATTAGATGCAGTTGATAATATGGTGATCAAGTTGGCGAAAGTAGATGACAAATTAGACGATGTAGTGGTAATTGGATATCAAACGGTTAAAAGGAGGGATGTGCTTGCTTCTGTTTCTTCGGTAAGCGCTAAAGATTTAAAAGATATTCCTATTAACTCTGCAGCTGAGATATTAAACGGCCGATTAGCTGGGGTAACTGCAACAACTGCTGAAGGATCTCCAGATGCCGCAATTAGAATTCGAGTTCGTGGTGGAATGTCTATTACCGGAGACAATTCTCCTTTATACATTGTAGACGGAGTTCAGGTTGAAAATGGATTAAATGCAATTGCACCACAAGACATTCAATCAATAGATGTATTAAAGGATGCGGCAGCAACAGCTATTTATGGAGCTAGAGGAGCTAATGGAGTAATTGTAATTACAACTAAGTCAGGAAGGGCTGGTAAGCTAAAATTAAGTTACAATGGTTTTTTTGGTACAAAATCCTTGGCAAAAAAATTAGATGTATTGAGTCCTTACGATTTTGTAGTCTATCAATCTGAAAGAGCTAGAGGCAGTGCTGTAGATAGCACCACTTTTACAAAAAACTATGGTACAACCTGGGATACTTTGAATGTATATAAAAATTCAAATCCGGTAGATTGGCAAGGTGAAGTTTTTGGACAGCCAGGAAGAATGCAAACGCATAATATTTCTGCAAATGGAGGTTCAAAAAGATTTACTTATAATTTTGGATATACCTATAACGATGATAAAGCGGTTGTAATCAATTCTAATTATAAAAGACATGCACTCATTTTTAGGGGAGATTATAAGTTTTCGGAAAAGTTAAGTGTAGGAGTAAGTACACGTTATACATCGCAAGATGTATTTGGTGCAGGTGTTAGTGATACCAAAGGTTCTTCTTATAACAGGCTGAGAAATGCCGTAAAGTACCGACCATTTTTGTCGAATGCCCAGGATATAGATGACAGTGATCCATTGGCAGATCAAAACGTTGGTAATGGCTTAACTCTATACAATCCAGTTGCATTAGCAAATGCAGAGTTTAGGAATAAAACAACAACAGTCTTTAATATTACAGCCAATCTTACTTATAAGATTGCAAAGAATATAACTTTTAAATCTACATTCGGATATGACGATAATAGATTCATCGATCGTCAGTTCAATGATTCAATCACTCCTTATTCAGTATTGCAAGGAGGTAAGAAGCCAGTTGTTGTATTGGATTCAGTGAATAGAACTACTATAACTAATTCTAATGTAATCACATACACTTTAAATAATTATAAAAAAATTCACGACTTAAGTATTTTAATAGGAGAAGAAACCTATGATTTCAAAACGGAAACAAAAAATAATATTTTTAGAAATTATCCAAATTTGATTTCTCCTAACGATGCAATAAAAAATACTAATCTAGCTACACCATTTGCAGGTTTCCCTAAATTGAATCAAACCAGGTATACCAATCTATCTTTTTTTGGAAGGGTAAACTATACATTAATGGACAAATATCTTTTCTCTTTCAATATGAGAGCCGATGGTGCATCTAAATTCGCTCCAGGAAAACAATGGGGATATTTCCCGGCTGGATCTTTTGCCTGGAGAGCAAAGAGTGAGAAATTCATGCAAAATGTGAATGCAATTTCTGACCTTAAGTTTAGAGCAAGTTTTGGAACAACAGGTAATAATAGAATCAATGACTATTTATACCTTACTACCTTTAGAAATGATGGAACATTTTATTATGGCTTAAATAACCAAGCTTTAAATGCATTTTCTTCAGCAGGTTTAGTGAATAAGAATTTGCAGTGGGAATCTACTGAAAGCAGAAACTTAGGTATGGATATCAGTTTCTTTAAAAGATTTGACCTATCCATTGACATTTACAATAATCAGTCACGTAACTTATTATTAAACGTTCCAATTGCTTCAACTTTCGGTTATTCAACTCAATTACAGAATATTGGACAAACTTCCAATAAGGGTGTAGAAATCCAATTGAATGCACAAATTATTAAAAAACAAGATTTTACCTGGAATGCTAATTTCAATATTTCCACTAACAGAAATGAAGTAGTGGCATTAGGTGTTAATCAAAAAAGCTTTTTCCCTAATCCAAGCTGGGGTGTTTCCGGACAGCCAACTGATTATATTGTAAGAATTGGTGATCCTGTTGGTTCTATGTGGGGCTTGGTAAATGATGGGTTTTACCGAGTGAGCGATTTTGATTATAATGCAACTAGTAAAGTGTATACTCTTAAATCGGGTATTCCGACCAATGCAGGAATTATCGGACCAGTTCAACCAGGCTCTATCAGATTTAAAGATTTGAATGGAGATGGGGTAGTAGATTTAAATAACGACCGACAAATAATTGGAAATCCTAATCCAAAATTCACTGGAGGTTTGAATCAACAATTCAATTATAAGAATTGGGATTTGAGTTTATTCCTCAATTTCTCATATGGTAACGATGTTTACAATGCTAATAAAATTGAGTTTACCAATGCTTATTCTAACAATTCAAACATGTTAAATATCATGGCAAACAGATGGAAGACTATTTCTGCAACAGGCGCAACAATGCAGTGGGTGAATTCATTGAATCAAGTAGTGGGTGCAACGCCTGCTGAATTAGAGGCGTTGAATGCCAATGCAAACATTTGGTCTCCATTAAAAAGTGCAGGAGCATTTACGCCAAGTTCTTGGGCAATTGAAGATGGCTCTTTCTTAAGAGTGAATAACCTGACTCTGGGATATAGTTTATCTCCAAAAACTTTACAGAGAATAAAAATGAGTAAGCTCCGTTTTTACTTTACTGCGAATAATTTAGCGATTTTAACTAGCTATACAGGATACGATCCTGAAGTGAGTGTTGCAGGTAGTCCTTTAACTCCAGGGTTAGACTATTCAGCATATCCTAAAAGCAGGACTTTTATTTTTGGAATTAATGCATCATTTTAATTATACTATTTAAAACTAAATATATGATCAGTAAGTATTTTAACAAACTGACTTTAGCTTTAACAATCACACTTAGTGTGTTAACTCTGATAAGCTGCAAGAAGTTTTTAGACCAACAACCAATTACAGAAGTAAGTGAAGCAATGGTATTTAGTGATGTTCCAAGTGCCACTAAAGCATTAGCGGGAGTGTATAGCAGATTAGTGGGTGATGCTGCTTATGGAATAAGATTGAGTTTGTATTATCCAGTAGATAATGATGAAATGCAAGGACCAACTGGAAATGCCGATAATGATAGAAGAGATATAGCCCGATATGCTGCTACTTCTGGTAATGCACAAATCACGAATCCTTTCAATCAATTGTTCCAAGGAATAGAGTTTGCGAATATTTGCATCGACAATATTCCTGCAATGGATAAGTACAAAAACGGCTCTGATCAAGAGAAAAAACAATTGGCTCGTTTGCATGGTGAAGCTCTTACGTTAAGAGCCCAATTCTATTTTGAAGCAATTCGAAATTGGGGTGACTTGCCTTGGCATTTCAATGCAGCATCTTCTATTGCAGATAACAATCCATTTCCTAACAAAACCGATAGGGATTCAATTTATGATCGATTATTAGAAGATTTAAAATTAGCTGCCACATTAGTGCCTTGGAGAAATGAAGTGGTTGCCATAGGAGATCAAGTAGATGAAAGAATTACAAAAGGTGCAGTTAAAGCATTACGTGCAAGGATCGCATTGTTTAGAGGTGGGTTTTCCTTACGTCAAAATGGAACAATGCAAAGAGGGTCAAATTTTTTAAACTATTATCAAATTGCTAAAGATGAATGCACTGAGATCATCGCTTCTGGCCAACATACGTTGAATCCTAGTTTTAGAAATCTTTGGAAAGATCAGGTGAATGCAAGAGCAGTTGTTGATCCGAATGGAGAATTAATGTTTCAGGCAAGTGCAATAGGAAGATTAGCCGTAGCTGATACTAAGTTGGCGTATTATAATGGGCCTACTGTTGGAACATTTGGTAATAAGAGCATTAATGTGCTTCCTTCATATTTTTATTCATTTAATCAAAATGATTTAAGAAGAGACGTCACTTGTTGTCCTTATAATGTTGCTGCCGATGGCTCTTTAAAAGTTGGCCAAGCAATTACTGCAATCTGTGATGGAAAGTACAGAAGAGATTGGATCAGTGGACCAGTTGTTTCTCCAACAGATGCGGTTCAATATTTTAGTTTGAAATGGCAGTTAATACGTTATTCAGATGTTTTATTAATGTTGGCTGAAGCAGAAAATGAAATTAGTGGGCCAACGGCTGCAGCTTATAATGCGGTTAATCAAGTAAGAAGAAGAGGGTTTGGTAAATCACTCACAGCCACAGATGCAACAGTTGATCTGCCAGCTGGTTTATCAAAGTCGGCTTTCTTTACTGCAATTGTAAACGAAAGATCTTTTGAATTAGGCGGAGAAGGAACCAGAAAATATGATTTAATCAGGTGGAATTTATTGGCTTCAAAAATTGCTGAAACAAAGCAGACCTTACTAGATATGGCTAATAGAGTAGGTAATTTTGCCAACCTTCCTCAATTTATGTACTTTAATAATAATTCAACAGCTGATAATGTTAGTTTGTGGAATAACTCTTTCTATTCTAGAGAACCAGCTACTCAACCTGCTAATACTACCCGTGTAGTTTGGATGGGAACAACTATTAACACTGTTGCATTATTTAGATTCGCCACTGGGTTCACAACTGGTAAATCGGAATTATTACCGCTACCTCAACCAGCAGTAGATGCCAATTTTAATTTAAAACAGAATCCTGGTTATTAAGCTTAAATGACTGCTTCGGCAGTCATTTTTTTTATATTGCATTACATGAATAAAATGAATCAGTATTATCGGGTGCTTATACTTTATGTTAGTTTCCCTTTTTTGAGTTTTGCCCAAAACGAATCTTCTCTCATTGCATTTCCTGGTGCTGAAGGATTTGGGAAATATGCAACTGGTGGAAGAGGAGGCAAAGTAATTGTTGTAAATAATTTAAATGACGATGGTCCGGGAAGTTTTAGAGAAGCTGTATCTCAAAAAGGAAAAAGAATAGTAGTATTTGCCATTTCTGGAACCATTCATTTAAAAAGCAAACTCAATATTTTAGGAGATGTAACCATAGCAGGGCAAACAGCCCCCGGAGATGGAATTTGTTTTGCAGATCATTCTGTATTAATAGCTGGAAATAATGTTATTATCAGGTTTTTAAGATTCAGAATGGGTGACAAAAATCAAAAAGGCGGAATGATTGATGGTAATGGAGGAGATGATGCATTTGGTGGAAATAAAAGAAAAAACATTATCATTGATCATTGCAGTATGAGTTGGAGTACCGATGAAGTATTCTCCATATATGGAGGAGACAGTACCACTTTTCAATGGAACCTCATTACAGAACCACTCAACTATTCGTATCATTTTGAAACGGGTGATAAAGATTATGAGCGCCATGGCTATGGTGGAATTTGGGGCGGTAAACATTTATCTGCACATCATAATTTATTTGCAAATTGTTTGAGCAGAAACCCAAGATTCAATGGGGCGCGTTTAGGGTCGGACGAGGAATTTGTAGATTTTAGAAACAATGTTATTTATAATTGGGAACACAATAGCACTTATGGTGGGGAAGGCGGTGCTTATAATATGATTAATAATTTTTACAAATCAGGCCCAGGGACGAATGAAAAAGTAAAATATAGAATTGTAAATCCATCTAAAAATGAAACTCGAGGTTTTGGTCAATTTTATGTGGATGGTAATTATGTATATGGATCGAAAGATGTATCAAAAAATAATTGGCTAGGAATTGATATGGGCAATGGAGGAACTGAAGCAGATAAATCAGCCGCAATCGTAAAAACACCATTCCCTGCTGAGTATATAAAAACTGATTCTCCATTTGATGCCTATAATTTAGTTACGAAATCAGTAGGAGCTTCGTTTAAAAGAGATACTTTGGATTCAAGGGTAATTAATGACATGCAAAGTAATAAAGGCAGGTATATTGATGTTCAGGGAGGGTACCCTCATGGCACAGCATATGAAATAACAGTGCAAGCATGGCCTGCTTTAAAATCATTGCCTCCATTGAAAGATACAGATGGAGATGGTATGCCTGATGATTGGGAAAAAGCAAATGGGTTAAATCCAAATGACTCAGCTGATGCCACTGGCTGTAAATTGCATTCTATTTTCACCAATATAGAAGTTTATATTAATTCATTAGTTCAATGAAAAAAGTAATACCGTTCGTTTTATTGCTGATGGCTTTTGGACCTGATCAAAAAAGAATCACAATTTGGATGTGTGGCGATAGCACCATGTCTATCAAAGAAACCAAAGCTTATCCTGAAACAGGTTGGGGTATGCCTTTTGCCTTTTTCTGGGATTCTACTGTTACGGTAAAAAATTTGGCAAAAAACGGAAGAAGCACCAAAACCTTTATCAGTGAAAATTTATGGAAACAAGTAGACGATGGCTTGAAGGAAGGTGATTATGTATTCATACAATTTGGGCATAACGATGAGTCGAAAGACAAAAAAGAAAGATATGCAACAGAAGATACTTTTAAAATGAATTTAATAAAATTCATAAGAGCTTCTAGAGATAAAAAAGCAATACCAATTTTATTTACACCAGTCAGTAGAAGAAAATTTAATGATGTTGGAGAAGCGCAGGAAACACATGCCGAATATTCTGCTTATATGAAACAGATAGCAGCAGCTGAAAAAGTATTATTCATCGATTTGGATACTAAAAGCCGTCAGCTATATCAACAATATGGAAAGGAATTTTCTAAACAATTGTTTTTACAGTTGAAGCCTGGGGAGCATCCTAATTATCCTGAAGGTAAAGAAGATAATACCCATTTTAATGAATTAGGCGCTCGATTAATAGCACAATTGGTGCTTCAAGAATTACGTAATTTGAATACTGATTTGAATCAAAACATTATTGTACCTGTAAAAAAATAATCATGCCCGCACTTGTTTTTAGGCGAATCATTTTTTTCTTATTTTTTAGTGGATCAATATTCGGTCAAAAGAATGCCAGCTATAATTTTATTGTTGATGCTTCTGGTAAAAGCCAATTCAAATCGGTACAAGCAGCGTTAAATGCAATTCCTTCAGGGAATAATAAGCCCTATCGCATCTTTATTAAAAATGGATTTTATAAAGAAGTGATAACAGTTGATGCAAGCAAGTCTGGAATTAGCCTTATTGGAGAAAGCAAAGACAAAACAATTCTTAGTTTTGATAATCATGCGGGCACAAAAATGCCGAATGGGGATACTTTAAATACTTGGACATGTGCTTCTTTTTTTATTTACGGAAATGATTTTCATGCTGAACAAATAACCTTTCAAAATAATGCAGGGTTTACGGCTGGTCAGGCTGTAGCATTAAGAATTGAAGGCAATAGGGCTTCATTCAATAACTGTAGAATGATCGGCAATCAGGATGTGTTATTTTTAAGTGGTAGTGGTGTAAAACAGTATTTCGAAAACTGTTATATAGAAGGTAGCACTGATTTTATTTTTGGTGCTTCAACGGCTGTTTTTAATAATTGTTCAATACACAGTAAAAAGAACTCGCATGTTACAGCTGCTTCCACCAACAGTATTATTCCATTTGGTTTTGTATTTTATAATTGTAAATTAACAGCGGATAGTAGTATCAATAAAGTGTCGCTTGGCAGACCCTGGAGCCCAACTGCCAGTGTAACATATATCAGCTGTTGGCTCGGTAAACATATTGTTCCAGAAGGATGGAATAACTGGAAAAATCCTTCCAATGAAATGACTGCCAGGTATGCTGAGTACAATAGTACAGGACCCGGAGCAAATAAATCAGAAAGAGCCAAATGGACTGCTCAATTAACTGAAAAAGAAGCTCGGCAATTAACCATAAAAAAAATCTTGGGCAATTGGGAGCCTATAAGTACTTACCAGAATCCAATATTGCATGCAGATTATAGTGATCCTGATGTTGAGCGTGTTGGCGATGATTATTATATGACTGCATCCAGCTTTAATCATGTTCCAGGCTTGCCATTATTACATTCAACTGATCTGGTTCATTGGAATTTAGTGGGCTATGCTTTGAAAAAATTAGTACCAGAAAATCATTTTTCGAAAGTACAACATGGGGCAGGAGTTTGGGCCCCAAGTATTCGATACCATAACAATGAATTTTATATTTATTATCCCGATCCGGATTATGGTATTTATTTAGTGAAGGCAAAGCAAATCAATGGACCTTGGACTGATCCAATTTTAGTGGATACTGGAAAAGGCTTAATTGATCCATGTCCTTTATGGGATGATAATGGAAAAGTTTATATGGTTCATGCGTTGGCAAAAAGTAGGGCAGGAATCAACAGTATACTTGTTGTAAAAGAAATGAATTCAAGTGGTACAAAAATAATTGGGGAATCAAAAATGGTATATGACGGACATGAACTTGATCCTACGATTGAAGGGCCCAAGTTCTATAAGCGAAATGGTTGGTATTATATTTTCGCACCAGCAGGAGGCGTAAAAACTGGATGGCAGACTGTACTACGAGCTAAAAATGTGTATGGTCCTTATGAAAGAAAAGTGGTGATGGATCAAGGAGGGTCCATGGTAAATGGCCCTCATCAGGGGGCATGGGTTCATACTGGTAAAGGGGAAGATTGGTTTATTCACTTTCAGGATAAAGATGCTTTTGGAAGAATCCTTCATTTACAACCAATGGTATGGAAAAACGACTGGCCAATAATTGGCATTGATTATAATGAAAATGGAAAGGGGCAGCCTGTATTGCATTATAATATGCCTCAAACATCAGTGGTGAATGCTTTAACACATAGTAAATCAATTAAACCCAATGATCTAAACTGGCAGTGGCAAGCAAATCCATCGCCTAATTGGATTTCAAACAAAGAAGGGGCGATGCAATTAAATGCAATTGCTTTGCCGGGTTCATCCAAAAATCTATATACCATTCCTTCATTATACATGCAAAAATTTCCTGCTGATTCATTTATAACGACCACCGAAATTGAATTAGCTAATGCAACTGTTGGTGACAAATCTGGATTGATTGTTTTCGGAACTGATTATGCAGAGCTATTGATTGAAAAAGGAAAAGAAGGGTATATTATACAAATGGGAGTTTGTAAAAACGCAGATAAACAAACTATAGAATCCTTTCAACCTATCAAAACACTATTAACTAATCGAGTGTTATTTCGCTGCAAAGTAATCCGAGAAGGAAAAGCAATTTTTTCCTTCAGTGAAGATGGAAAAAATTTTCAAAATATTGGAGAAAGCTTTTCTGTAAAACCTGGCAGATGGGTGGGGGCCAAAATTGGCTTATATTGCAGTAAACCTTTTAATAGTAGTAGTAATGGGATGGCTATTATTCATTCATTCACAATCGAAAAATAATTTTATGAAAAATATTTTTTTAAGCTGCCTCTTTTTTTGTTTTACTATTTCAATGAATGCGCAAAGCAAAGATAGTATTGCAGTCGCTGCTGCAGTAGAACAACTAAGGATGGCGATGGTAAGTGGTAATATAGATGACCTTAATGCTATTGCATCAGATCAGTTAAGCTATGGACATTCTGGGGGTCATGTGGAAGGCAAAAAGGAATTTGTTGACAAAATTGTAAGCGGCAAATCCGATTTTGTTACTATAGAATTAAGTGAACAAAGCATCACGGTAGTGGGAAAAACTGCGATTGTAAGACATTCCCTTAATGCAACTACCAACGATAATGGAAAACCGGGTACTGTTAAATTGAAAGTAATGCTGGTATTTCTAAAAGAAAAAGGAAACTGGGTGATGTTAGCAAGACAGGCGGTTAAACTTACTTAACCATTTTCCTTTTTGCAGAAGAAGCTCTTTGTATTAATTCGGCTGGCAAAATAACGGTTTCAAAATCCAATACAGGTCGCTTGCTTTCTATCATTGTTATTAATAATTCTGCGGCTTTTTTGCCCATTTCATAAGCAGGCTGCCTAACCACGGATAATGAAGGGGATAATAATTCTGTTAGGTCTAAATTGCTAAATCCAATCATAGCTAAACTATCTGGGATAGGTACTTTTTTCAGTTTACAATACCTCATTA
Source organism: Sediminibacterium sp. (assembly GCA_040403975.1). Taxonomy (GTDB): domain Bacteria; phylum Bacteroidota; class Bacteroidia; order Chitinophagales; family Chitinophagaceae; genus Sediminibacterium. The sequence continues at coordinate 90,743 of JBBAJS010000003.1, read as the reverse complement.
TATTGGTGGTGATCTTGTCTGAGCAGGCTATAACTGCATCTGGTCTATTTTTTGATTTGATCAACTGGTTCATTACTTCTTCCACTTCTTCATAAATCAAACCACCATGTGGGCAATAACCAATTGACTTTTCATCAAATGGCATTTTTTTATCGGTCATTGCTTTTTTATATCCCTCCACTCTTTCTCTTGATATGGAGAGTAAAGCAGCATTGGTAATGCAGGCTATTTGTTTGTATCCATTTTTTATTAAGTGATTGGTGGCATTATAGGCAGCCATAAAATTGTCTACAATCACTTTATGTGTATCAATTGATTCTACAACACGATCGAAACAAACAACAGGCATTCCTTTACTGTATAAACCGTTAATAGTGCTAAAATCGCTTGTCTCTGAAGATACAGACAGTAATATGCCATCTACGCTTCTCGAAGCCAGGTATTGAAGTGCCGAAACTTCTCTGTTAAAATCTTCCTTGCTTTGGGCTATCACTACATTATACCCTTTTTGTTGTGCCACAGATTCTATGCCATTGATTGCTTGTGAGAAAAAACTATTCGCAATTTCGCTCACCAGAACGCCTATAGAACTGCTTCTTTTTTCTTTTAAGCTCAAAGCGATAGGATTGGGGCGATAATTCATTTCTCGCGCATATTCAATCACTCTGGCCTTTGTTTCAGGGCTTATTTCATAACTGTCACGTAGCGCTCTGCTTACAGTAGAAGTAGATAAGCCCAAGGTTTTGGCTATATCTTTAATGGTTATTGCTTCAAATTTCATGGTATAATGCTAAACGTGCTAACAAGATACCATTTTATGGGATAATTCCCGACATCGTTTGCGTAAATAATGAATCAAATAAATGATGTTGTTCACTAATTACTAAGTAGACTTGTAAGGCAAACTTAATTGCAAAACCATATGAATCGATTGTTTTATTTCTGTATTGCATTAGTAGCTAGTTTTTGTGTACAAGCACAAAATGCTTCATCCATTCGCATACAAAAGACTTCTTTTAGAAGGGATACTTTAAACATCATTCAATTTGGAGCAAAATCTGATCCATTTTTTGAAAACTCCAAAGCTATTAATGATGCAATTTTGGCAATGAATAAAAAGGGTGGAGGCGTAGTGTTGATTCCGGCAGGTACATTTATTGCTGGGCCAATCACATTAAAATCCAATGTAAATCTTCATTTAGCAAAAAATGCTTTATTAATTTTCAGTGCTGATTTTAATTTATATCCATTGGTAAAGTCTTCTTTCGAGGGAGTTGATGCAGCCAGATGTCAATCACCCATTTCTGCAGAAAATGAAACCAATATTGCCATTACAGGAATGGGAATTATGGATGGTAACGGATTTTATTGGCGTCCTTTGAAAAAAGAAAAATTATCTGAATCAGAATGGAAAAAACACCAGTTAAAATATGGAGGCGCTTTAACAGAAGACAAAAAAACTTGGTATCCTTCTGTTGCTGCGGCTGAAGCTTCTACAAAAAAAGATATTGGAAAGCTGATCAATGGCAAAAAATTAGCTGATTTTGAATCAATCAAAGATTTTCTCAGACCCAACATGATCAGAATTGCTGGATGTACTAAAGTGTTAATTCAAGATATTACTTTCGAAAATTCTCCCGCTTGGACCACCCATTTATTATTGAGTGAGGATATTACTGTAAGTGGCTTAAAAGTAAAAAATCCTTGGTATGGAGCTAATACCGATGCCATTGATATTGAAAGTTGTAAAAATGTATTATTAGAAGATTGTGTGTTTGATACGGGAGATGATGGTATTACTATCAAAAGTGGAAGAGACGAAGATGGCAGGAAACGTGGCGTGCCAACTCAGAATGTAATCGTAAAAAATTGTACAATATATCATGCACATGGTGGATTTGTAGTAGGAAGTGAAATGAGTGGAGGCGTGAAAAATATTTATGTGAGTGAATGTACTTTTATCGGATCGGATATTGGCTTACGATTTAAAACAACAAGAGGCAGGGGCGGTGTAGTTGAAAATATTTATGTGAAAAATATCAATATGAAAGACATTCCAGGAGAAGCTATTTTGTTTGATATGTATTATGCAGCACAAGATCCTATTGCAATTGCTGGAGAAAAGCGCGAACCTCCTAAAGTAGAAACTTTGCCAGTTACTGAAGCCACTCCGCAGTTTAAAAATTTCTTTTTCGATAATATTAAATGTGATGGAGCTTCAAAAGCAGTTTTTGTGAGAGGAATTCCAGAAATGCCTGTAAAGAATATTCAACTCACTCATTTGTTTATTAAAGCAGATAAGGGTATTGATATACAGGAAGCAGATGGCGTAAATATTAGCAATAGCATTATTATTTCAAAAGACACTAATCCATTTGCATATATCCTCAATAGCACAAATGTGCATTTTGATCAAATGGATTTTGGAAAGACGGCTGATTTGTTCATGTTATTGCAAGGAAGTAGATCAGGGAAAATAAAATTGAGCAAAATCAATATAGGATTGGCTAAAAAATCAATAAATGCCGAATTTGGAGCAACCGAAACTATGGTGGAGAAAAATTAATTGAACCGAAAAATTATGAAAAAAATATTCATCTTATTCCTTGTATTAAATGCCGGAATTGTTCATGCTCAATTGAGTCAAGCAGAACAATTAATTGCTACTTCCATGAAATTATGGCCCGATTCTTTCGGTGCAAGAGCTGGTGGAAAAGCAAGATGGAGTTATGATCAGGGTGTTATTCTAAAAGGAGTGGAAGGTGCTTGGAAGCTTACAGGAAATGGGATGTATTTTAATTATATCCAGCACTCTATGGATTTTTATGTTAGGGAAAATGGAACAATTTATGATTACAAACCCGATGAGTATAATATTGATCATATCAATAATGGAAAACTATTATTGCTTTTGTATAGAGTTACAGGGAAAGAAAAATACAAGAAAGCAGTTGATCTATTGAGGTCTCAATTAAGAGCTCATCCAAGAACTTCCGAAGGGGGATTCTGGCATAAGAAGATTTATCCCAATCAAATGTGGTTGGATGGATTATATATGGGTGAACCATTCTATGCAGAATATGCGGCTACATTTCATGATGATGCTGCTTTTGCAGATATCACAAGGCAGTTCGTATTGATGGAACAACATGCACGCGATGAAAAGACTGGTTTGTTGTTTCATGCATGGGATGCATCCAAAGAACAACAATGGGCCGACAAAATTTCCGGCAAATCTCCACATGTATGGGCAAGGGCAATGGGCTGGTATGGAATGGCCATGGTTGATGCGCTAGATCATTTTCCGGCAAATCATCCAGGACGAGATTCAATCATCCATATTTTAAAAAGGTTTTCCGTTGCAGTTCTTGCCAATCAAGACAAAGCAAGTTCTGTTTGGTATGATATATTGGATATGCCCAAATCTCCAAAGAATTATATCGAAGCATCTGCCTCTTCAATGTTTGTCTACACTTTGTTAAAAGGGGTACGTAAAGGTTATTTACCAGCTTCTTGTTTAGCGCCTGCAAAAAAGGGGTATGCTGAATTATTAAGCAATTTTATTAAAGTAGAGAATGGTCAAACCAATTTGCATGGAACAGTAAGTGTTTCTGGTTTAGGCGGAAAGCCATATCGAGATGGTAGTTTTGATTATTACATGAGTGAACCTGTTGTTGTAAATGATGCAAAAGGAATGGGTGCTTTCATTCAGGCAAGTGTTGAAATGGAATTGGCTTCCCTTACCCCAATTGCAAAAGGTAAAGAAGTAGTAGTAGATCGGTTTTTTAATAATGAATGGAAGAAAGATGTAACCGGTAAATTATCCCGTTGGCATTATACTTGGGAAGATGTTACCAATAGTGGCTTTTCCCTTATAGGAACTTTGTTTGAGCAACAAGGTGCGGTGCTGAAGTCATTGGATATAGCTCCAACAAAAATCAATCTTCCTAAAAATGGTGTTTATATTGTTGTAGACCCAGATCATATAAAAGACAATCCTAGCCCAAATTATATGGATGAGCAATCATCCAAAACAATTGCTGATTGGGTTAAAGATGGGGGCGTATTGTTGATGATGGCCAATGATAGTTATAATTGTGATCTATTGCATTTCAATATCTTGGCAAAACAATTTGGATTGGAATTTACCAATAAGAGCATCAATATGGTAAAAGGGAATGAATTTGAAACTGGATCCATTTATATCAATAAAGGAAATCCGATTTTTCCATCAGGCCCTAAATTGCATATTAAAGAAATTAGTACAATTCTTGTTGCTCCGCCTTCAAAAGCATTGGCAGTCAAAGACAATGATATTGTTATTGCTACCTGCAATTTTGGTAAAGGGAAAGTTTTTGCGATTGGGGATCCTTGGTTATACAATGAATATGTTGATGGTAGAAAATTACCCGCTGAATTTCAAAATTTTACTGCTGCAAAAGAATTAATTAAATGGTTACTAACCCCTTCGTCTAAATAGATTGTTGAAAAAAATAACCATACTATTTGTTTATTATTTTTTGTACATTGGGTTATCTGCTCAAACAAAAAAAGTAGTTGCTTTATCTGGCAAGGCAGATTATCATTCTATACAAGCAGCAATCAATAGTATTCCAAAGAATAATATTCATCCAATTACCATTTATATAAAGAATGGCAAATACAATGAAAAACTATTTATTAAGAACAATTATATTCAATTTGTTGGAGAAAGTAGAGAAGGGGTAGTAATTGCTCAATCAATTGCAAGAGATGAATGGCGATGCACCAATTTAAATGATTGGGGTGTTGCAACTGTAAATATCGATTCAAGCGAAAATATTTCTTTCAATAATTTGACAGTTATTAATAATTATGGATTTGAAAATCCTATAGAAATAACTATTCCTTGTGTTTCCGATTCTACTGGAAAGAAATCGATCAAACAAAATGGCCATCAGATGGCATTCAGAAGTTTCAATGCAACAAAACTAATATTCATCAATTGCCGATTTTCAGCTTTTGGTGGAGATACGATGAGTCCTTGGAATACCAGTGATGGGATGTTTTATTTTAAAGATTGCATATTGGAGGGTGGGGTAGATTTTTATTGCCCTAGAGGATGGGCTTATGCAGAAAACTGTTTGTTTATTAGCAAAAGCGGAACTGCTGCTATTTGGCATGACGGATCACAGCATAAAGATTCAAAAACAGTTTTAGTCAATTGCAGTTTTCAAGGTTTTGATGGGTTTAAATTAGGACGCTTTCATAGAGATGCTCAATTTTTTTTAATCAACTGTTTGTTTGCAGAAAATATGTCTGATGAAGACATTTATATTGTTCCTACCAACAATACTATCCAATGGGGGAGAAGGGTGTACTACTACAATTGCAAAAAGCAAAATAGTACGACTTTATTATTTGTAAATAATTTAGAAAAGGCTGAAGGAAATCCAAACCCTTTATCCATCAATGCTGTATGGGTATTCGGCAATAAATGGTCACCTGAAAAAAAATGGGTATTATGAAATTAAACAGAAAAATACTCCATCAGATCGATCATCGGATAGTATCAGTACCTACTGATGATAACTTTGAATTGCCAGAAAAAGTCTTGCAATTTGGTACAGGAGTATTGTTGAGAGGGTTGCCGGATTCTTTTATTGATAAAGCCAATAAGCAACAGGTTTTTAATGGAAGAATTGTAGTGGTGAAATCCACAGATACACCAGGCGCTAATGCATTTGACGAGCAAGATGGACTATTTACGCAATGTGTTAGAGGAATTGAAAATGGGCAATTGATTGATGAATATCATTTAAATGCAAGCATTAGCAGGGTATTGACTGCAGCCACTCAATGGGATGCAATTATCAATTTAGCATCCAGCGAAGTGATGCAACTGATTATTTCTAATACAACAGAGTCAGGGCTGGTTTTAAATAGGGAAGACCAAATACGAACTGGTGTTCCAAAAAGTTTCCCAGGAAAATTGCTGGCTTTTTTATACAAACGCTGGCAAGTATTCAATGGAGCTGATAAAGCAGGTATGGTGATTCTCCCTACTGAATTAATTCCTGATAATGGTAAGTTATTATTAAGTATTCTTAATCAACTTGCTGAAATCAATCAGTTGGAAGGCGATTTCATTCTATGGTTAAATAAAGCCAATCATTTTTGTAATACACTTGTTGATAGAATAGTGCCTGGTAAGCTTCCTGCACAATTAGCAGAATCAGCTACTAAAAAAATCGGGTATGAAGATGATCTAATGATAATGAGTGAGCCTTTTCGTTTATGGGCTATAGAAACGAGTAGCCATCGGGTGAAGCAATTATTGTCTTTTTCCGAAGCTGATAAAGGGATCATTTTAGCAGACTCCATTCAACAGTTCAGAGAGCTCAAACTTCGATTATTAAATGGAACACATAGCTTTAGTTGCGCATTGGCAATACTTGCAGGATTTGAAACTGTGAAAGAAGCAATGAATAATCATTTTTTTGTTGATTATCTTGATGGTTTAATGAAAACTGAAATCAGTACTTGCTTAATTGATGAGCAAATCAATTTCGAAACTGCATTTGAATTCTCGGAAAGTGTAAAAGAGCGATTTGCTAATCCTTTTATTGAACATAAGTGGGCCAGTATTTCGGTGAATTATACCGAAAAATTACGCATGCGAACTATTGCGTTGATATTGAATTATTATGAAAGAGAAAATAAAGCGCCAGAGCAAATGTGTATAGGGTTTGCAGCTTATTTATTATACATGAACAACATTCATCTAACAAGTGGAAAATATATAGGAAATTTCAATAACAGCAACTATATAATTGATGATCCTAAATCCGAATTATTTGCTTCCATTGCTGCCAATCAATCGATGGATGAGTATGTTCATTTGGTTTTATCCAATCAATCTTTATGGGGCACAGATTTAACACAATTAGCGTCATTTGAAATAAGGATCAAACAAATTATGAATAATATAATTGAAATGGGTGTAATGAATTTTTTAGTCAACCATTATAATAATGCAATAGCATGAAACCAATTGTTTTAAAAGTACATCATTCCGATAATGTTATTGTTGCATTAACTGATCTGCAAAAAGGGGAACTGGTATTGTTTGAAGGGCATGAATATATCATGCAAGAATTGATCCCTGCAAAACATAAGTTTTATAGCAATGATTTATTTGTTAACGACCCCGTTTATATGTACGGAGTATTGGTCGGGAAATTGCAAATCAATGTAAAAGCAGGTACTCTAATGAGTATAGAAAATTTGCATCATGCTGCAGAGCCGTATGCATTCAAATCATATAATTATCACTGGACTTCACCTGATGTAACTGCTTTTGCGAAAAAAACCTTTTTAGGATATCATCGCTCTGATGGGCAAGTAGGAACAGCTAACTATTGGTTATTTATTCCAACTGTATTTTGTGAGAATAGAAATCTGGATGTAATAAAAGAAGCTTTACAGAATGAGTTAGGATATGCAGTTTCTACAAAATATAAAAATTATACATCACAATTATTAGCTGCTTATGAAGCAGGGGAGTCAATTGAGAATATTCAATTAGAATCTGGAGCTTTGTATACATCTTCAGAGAAAAGACCTTTTAAAAATATTGATGGTATCAAATTTTTGAATCACCAGGGAGGTTGTGGGGGCACAAGAGAAGACTCTGCTGTATTGAGTAAATTATTGGCTGCCTATGCCGACCATCCAAATGTAGCAGGAATAACAGTGTTGAGCTTGGGTTGTCAAAATTTGCAGTTACCAGATTTTAAAAAAGATATATTAGATAGAAATCCTCAATTCGATAAGCCGCTGATTATTTTTGAACAACAACAATCGTTAAGCGAAGAACAATTAATCAGTAATGCTATTCAAGCAACTTTTAAAGGGTTGATAGAAGCTAATAAAACAACACGTCAGCCAGCACCCTTAAGTAAACTTACTATAGGTGTAAAGTGTGGAGGAAGTGATGGGTTTAGTGGGATATCTGCAAATCCTGCTGTTGGATATTGTAGCGATTTATTGGTTGCTTTGGGAGGGAAAATTTTGCTGGCAGAATTTCCTGAATTATGTGGAGTTGAACAAGAATTAATTGATCGTACCATTAACCCAGATGCAGCGCATAAGTTTATTCGTTTAATGAGATCATATAGTGATTCAGCAATAAAAGCAGGTTCAGGATTTCACATGAATCCATCACCTGGAAATATTAAAGATGGATTAATTACTGATGCAATAAAATCAGCAGGTGCTGCCAAAAAAGGAGGTACTTCGCCTGTAGTTGATGTGTTGGATTATACAGAGCCTGCAACCAAACCAGGATTGAATTTGGTATGTACTCCAGGAAATGATGTAGAAGCTACCACAGGTAAAGCAGCCTCAGGTGCAACATTGATACTATTTACTACAGGGCTAGGTACTCCAACAGGCAATCCTGTTTGTCTAACCATTAAAGTGTCTAGTAATACTGCTTTGTCTAAACGCATGGCTGATATCATCGACATTGATACAGGGCCCATTATTAGTGGAGAAAAAACTATTGAAGAAATGGGTATAGCAATTCTGAATTATTGCATTGAAGCGGCTAGTGGTAGGGTTATACCAAAGGCAGTATTATTAAACCAAGATGATTTTATTCCATGGAAGCGTGGAGTGAGCTTATAAAATTTTAAAGAGAATTGTATGAAAGCATTCATGGGTCAAGATTTTTTACTGAATTCTGAAACAGCCCAACATTTGTATTATGATTTTGCAAAGCAAATGCCAATCATCGATTATCATTGTCATTTACCACCTGACCAAATAGCTGCCGATAGTCGGTTTGAAAATATAACACAAGCTTGGTTATATGGAGACCATTATAAGTGGAGAGCTATGAGAACCAATGGCGTTGATGAATCTTATTGCACCGGGAATCAATCTGATGTCAATAAATTCAATCAATGGGCGGCTACTGTTCCTTATACGATGCGAAATCCTTTATATCATTGGACCCATTTAGAATTACAACGATATTTCAATATAAATGAGATACTCAATCCTTCCTCCGCCAGTCGAATCTATCAGCAAACAAGTGAAATGTTACAACAGGATAGTTACTCGATTCGGAACCTAATTCGAAAAATGAATGTCCAAAAAATCTGTACAACAGATGATCCTATTGATAGTTTAGAGCATCATCAAAAGATAAAAGACGATGGTTTTGAAGTAAGTATATTTCCTGCTTTTCGTCCTGATAAAGCGATGGAAGTAAGTAATGCAAACAATTTTAATGTATATCTCAAAAAATTGGAATCAATCACCAATATGTCTATTTCTTCATTTGAAGATTATTTATATGCATTACAAAATCGACATGATTTCTTTGCTTCTATGGGTTGCTCAGTGAGCGATCATGGTTTAGAAGAGATCTATGCAGAAGATTTTACAGGTACAGAAATTGAATCCATTTTTAATAAAGTGCATAATGGAAAAGATTTAAATAATATTGAGCAGCGAAAGTTTAAAAGTTGCATGTTGCTTCATTTTGCAGAATGGGATTGGGAAAAAGGATGGGTTCAGCAATATCATTTAGGCGCATTGCGAAATAACAATAGCAGAATGATGAGCCAGTTGGGGCCAGATACAGGTTGGGATAGTATTGGTGATTTTTCTCAAGCCACAGCTTTAGCTAAATTTTTAAATAAATTAGATGCAGAGGATAAATTGGCCAAAACAATCATTTATAATTTAAATCCTGCTGACAATGAATTGATGGCATCTATGCTGGGAAATTTTAATGATGGATCGGTTGCAGGAAAAGTTCAATTTGGAAGTGCTTGGTGGTTCTTAGATCAAAAAGATGGGATAATAAGGCAATTGAATGCCTTGAGTAATATGGGATTAATCAGCCAGTTTGTAGGAATGTTAACCGATTCAAGGAGTTTTTTGTCTTTTCCAAGACATGAATATTTCAGAAGAATACTTTGCAATTTATTTGGAGATGAAATAGAGAAAGGGGAGTTGCCGAATGATATCAAATGGATAGGTCAACAAATTCAAAATATCTGTTATAATAATGCCAATACCTATTTTGGTTGGGATAAATAAAGGTGCTTGCAACCGTTCCCGCTCTCAATTATTGGGTCATTAAAAGCAATATTGAAATTGTAAATTGACTTTTAACGCTTTTGGTCTTATCTTGGTTAGAATAAGCAATTTACGATTGGCTAAATTTGAGCAATATGGGAACTGTTTTTTGTTTTGGAGAGTTATTAATGCGAATGTCTCCGGTTTTAAATAGGCAATGGATCAATGATCATTCAATGCCTGTTTTTATAGGAGGAGCAGAATTAAATGTAGCTACTGCATTAGCTTCTTGGAATTTACCATCAAAATATATGACGGCCTTACCCAGCAATTATCTTTCCGAAGAAATTGTGGCAAATATTGAATCAAAAAAGATTGATGCTGCTTCGATCTATTATACAGGAGATAGAATAGGAGTTTATTATCTTCCACAGGGGGCAGATTTAAAAAATGCAGGTGTAATTTATGATAGAGCCCATTCGGCCTTTGCTTCATTGAAGCCAGGTATGATTGATTGGGATGAAGTATTAAAAGGTTGCAGCTGGTTTCATTTTAGCGCCATTAGTCCTGCTTTAAATGAACAAATTGCATTGGTTTGTAAAGAAGGATTAGAAGCTGCTGCAAAAAAAGGCTTAACTATTTCTATCGATTTAAATTATAGAGCAAAACTCTGGCAATATGGCAAAAAGCCCGTTGATATAATGCCTGAGTTGGTTTCTTATTGTGATGTAATCATGGGAAATGTTTGGAGTGTGCAAGACCTATTGGGTATTCATGTGGATGCAGACATTCACAACAATAAAGAAAAAACTAGTTATGCTACGCATGCCAATCATCAGTCTACATTATTGATGGATCATTACCCAAAATGTAAAGTAGTTGCTTATACATTTAGATTTACGGAAGGAAATACTGTTAATTATTTTGCTACTTTACATACTGCATCACAACATTTTATTTCAGCCAGTTTTACAACAGATCAAGTAGTAGATAAAGTGGGGAGTGGAGATTGTTTTATGGGAGGGCTTATTTATGGCTTGTATAAAAATAATCAATCACAAGAAATCATCAATTATGCAGCAGCAGCTGCTTTTGGTAAATTACAGGAATTAGGTGACGCAACAACTCAAACTGTAGAAAAGATAAAATCAACTTATTGAAATGGATAATCAAGAATTAATAATTGATCAAATATGCAATGGAGGTTTGTTGCCATTGTTTTATCATGATGATATTGCAATTTGTAAACAAGTAGTAACTGCATTATATGAAGGTGGGGTTCGATGCATTGAATTTACCAATCGTGGAAAAAATAGTTTAACCAATTTCAAGCAATTGATTGAGATCAAAGCCCAGTTTCCAGGTTTATTAATGGGAATTGGAACTATTAAAACAGGTGAACAAGCCAGTGCATTTATTGAAGCAGGAGCTGATTTTTTAGTAAGCCCCATCTTTGATAATGAAATTGCAGACATAGCTTACATGAATAAAATGGCATGGATACCTGGTTGCATGACTCCAACTGAAGTGCATGTTGCTCAACAATCAGGATGTAAATTGGTAAAACTCTTTCCTGGAAATGTATTAGGACCTGGATATGTAGAAGCGATCATGCCGCTATTTTCAGGAATGCGATTTGTAGTTACAGGAGGAGTTGATATTACAGCAGATAGTTTATCAAAATGGATGAAGAGTGGAATCGTAGGAGTGGGATTAGGTAGCAAATTAATTACCAATACTATTTTAGCAAACAATGATTATAATCAACTAAGCATAAACACAGCTTCAGTTGTGAAAATAATGAACGAAATTAAACAGTCTAATTAATAATAAAATAATAGTATGAGCTCTGCCATTGGAAAATATCGTTGGACAATTTGTAGCCTAGTTTTTTTTGCTACTACTATTAATTATTTAGATAGGGCGGTGATTAGTTTGCTGAAATCTACCCTCACTTCAGAAATGCATTGGAATGATGGTGACTATGCGAATATTGAAATTGCATTTAAAATTTCTTATGCAATTGGTTTGTTATTAGCAGGTAAATTCATTGATTCGATTGGAACAAAAAAAGGATATGCCTGGGCTACAGGCCTATGGAGTGTATCTGCTGTAGCGCATGCATTTGCAACAAATGTTTTTGGTTTTGGACTTGCAAGGGCTGCATTGGGTGTAACCGAAGCAGGAAATTTTCCAGCAGCAATTAAAACGGTAGCAGAATGGTTTCCCAAAAAGGAAAGGGCTTTGGCTACAGGAATTTTTAATTCAGGTGCAAACATTGGGGCAATAATTGCTCCTTTAACAGTGCCCTTAATTGCGGTTACTATTGGATGGCAATGGGCATTTGTATTAACAGGAGTTTTAGGATTTATCTGGTTGTTTTTCTGGTTGAGAATCTATCATAAACCTGCCCATCATCCTAAACTTTCAAAAGAAGAATACAATTATATTCATAGTGATATTGATGAACAACCTGCTTTGGTTGAAACTGCAAAAGAACCGTTTACATGGGTTAGATTATTAAAATATCGACAAACATGGGCCTTTTCGATTGGTAAATTATTGACCGATCCAATATGGTGGTTTTATCTTTTCTGGTTACCAGACTTTCTAGAGAGTGAATATCATTTAAAGGGAACGGCTATTGCATTACCAGTTGCATTAGTTTATACTATTTCTACATTTGGAAGTGTTGGTGGAGGTTGGTTGCCTTTGTATTTAATCAAGAAAAATTGGACAGTATTCAAAGCGAGAAAATCATCCATGTTATTTTATGCTTTTTTCGTTTTACCTATTTTATTTGCTCAAATTTTAGGTCAAGTAAATATGTGGCTAGCGGTAATTGTGATCGGCTTGGCTGCTGCTGCACATCAAGCCTGGAGTGCCAATATTTTTACAACAGTAAGTGATATGTTCCCAAAAAGGGCAATCGGATCTGTTACAGGAATAGGAGGCATGTTTGGGGCAATTGGGGGGATATTGTTATCCTTTTTTGTTCAGAAAAACCTTTTTGTGCATTATAGAGCAATTAATCAGATTGAGATTGCCTATTATATCATGTTTTTAGTATGTGGACTTTCCTATTTGACTGCTTGGTTAATTATGCATTTATTAGTACCAAAAGTTAAAGTAATTGCTGATGAATAAGTTTTGATAGCTGATTTTTTACCATTTGATCGATTGAGATTATCTTGGGGAAAATTAGCAAGGAAATGAAGATTATATTGTTAAGGGTTGCTGCTTTTATGGGTCTGATTATATGTTCTGCTGCTTCAAAGGCCCAGATTATCGATTCTATGATGAATGTATATGCACAGGGCTTCCCTAAAGAAAAAATGCATATTCACTTTGATAAACAACAATATAATCCGGAAGAAACGGTATGGTATAAAGTGTATATCATGACTGGTAATGATTTAAGCCCTCTCAGTAAAAATGTTTATGTAGAATGGTATGATGATGCCGGCAAACTAATGAGACAAACAGTTGCACCATTATTCCAAGCTACAGCCAAGGGTTCATTTGATATACCTGCAAATTATAAAGGAAACTTTGTTCACTTGAAGGCTTATACACGTTGGATGTTAAATGATGGTCTTTTCTTGTATGAAAAAGATATTGTAATCAATAATGGGAAAGCAGTTGCGCCAAAGAATACCAATAATCCAACTTTTGTAAATGTTTTTCCTGAGGGAGGTAATTTAGTTTATGGATTAACATCCAGGGTAGCTTTTAAAGCCACTAATAAAAACGGAATACCGGTATTAATCAAAGGTATTTTACAAAAAGACCAAAAAGAAACAATCGATACCCTTAAAGTCAAACATGATGGTATGGGCTCCTTTTCCTTTCAGCCAATTGAAGGAGCTAAATACAATTTGAAATGGGTTGATGATAAGGGTGTAGTAGGAATGACTGACGTTCCAGTTGCTAATAATACTGGTGCAGTATTTAATGTTAAGACCAATAACGAAAAAGCCATAGTTGTTGTTTCAAGAACATCCAATGCAGGAGAAGCATATCATAATCTTCAGTTGATTGTACATATGAATCAAGAGCTGGTGTATAAAGTGGCTATTAAAATGAAGGATAGATTGGCGCAAAGGATTGAATTGCCAATTGATGAACTTCCAACGGGAATATTGCAATTTAGTTTATTTGATAACAATGTAATTCCTATAGCAGAAAGAATTGTTTTTGTAAATAATCATTTACATGAATTCAATGTTAAAATGAATCCTATTACAGTTGGTTTGGATAAAAGAGCTAAGAACTCATTTGAAATTGTAGTGAATGATACTGCATTTACGAATATGTCAGTTGCCGTAACTGATGCATCAGTTATGTCTACTGATCAACAAACAATTTTTTCTGATTTTTTATTGAGTAATGAAATTAAAGGCTATGTTCACAATCCTTCCTATTATTTTAAAAGCGATACAGATACCATAGCTGCACAGTTAGATTTAGTAATGTTAACGAATGGATGGAGAAGATATGATTGGGAAAAAATCAAAGCAACTATTCCTCCTAAGTTGCAATATTTACCGGAAACCAGTTTTATGTCTTTTAAGGGTAAAGTATTTGGGAATAAAGTAGCTTCAAGCGCTGCACCTATACAATTGAATTTTATTGCTGTTGGTAAAGACAGTAGCAAGAATTTTTTCTTCACTCCAGTAGAAAAAGACGGATCTTTTGAAGAGAAGGGAGTTTTCTTTTATGATACAGTAAAAGTCTATTACAGCTTTAATGGAAAAACTAAATTGGCAGAATCTACTCAGCTTCAGTTAGATAATGGGTTATTAAGAAAAGAAAATACTGCATCTATAAAACTCAGTGCCAATGATCCATGGGCATTTTTTTCCGATAGCTTAGCCAATCTTAGGATGAATTATTTTTTAACGGAGCAGGAAAAATTAAGAAGGGCAATGGCTAGTGCCACTTTAGCTGAAGTGACTGTTAAGGCAAGAACAAAAAATCCGTTACAAATTGTTGATGAGCGATATGCCTCAGGTTTATTTTCAGGTGGCGATGGTTATAGCTTTGATTTAACAGATGACAAGATGATTGGAGCATTAGATATATTTACTTATTTACAAGGGAAGGTTCCTGGTTTGCAAATATCCAATGGAGGCGGTCAACCCACATTAAGTTGGAGAGGAGCTACGCCAGATTTGTTTTTGAATGAAGTAAGAACTGATGTGAGCATGATTCAGAGTATGAATGTTTTTGATGTTGCTTATATAAAAGTATTTCGACCGCCATTCTTTGGAGCTGCTGGTGGTGGAGCAGGAGGTGCTGTTGCTATTTATACTAAAAAAGGCAATGATTCAAGACGTTCAGATCCTAATAGCAAAGGTATGGATATGATTATTTTAGGTGGATACTCCAGATTCAAAGAGTTTTATTCTCCTTCTTATGATCGTCCTCAAACGAATTTTGACCCAGATATTCGAAGCACATTGTATTGGAATCCTTATATCATTACCAATAAAAAAACACCTCGTTTTAAAGTAGAATTTTACAATAATGATATCTCTAAAAAATTGCAAATTGTTTTAGAAGGAGTGAATGGAGATGGCAAAATGATCAGGGTGGTAAAAATGATTGAATAAGCAATTATTGTTTAATTATCCTTCCATCCTCCATTTCTATTATTCGATGGGTTCTATCGGCAAAGGATTGGTCGTGTGTTACAATTAATAAAGTCTGATTGAATTCTTCGGTAAGTTTTTTAAAAATATCAAATACAATATCACTGTTTTTTTTATCTAAGTTGCCAGTTGGTTCATCACCCATAATAATATGGGGATCATTGATCAGGGCTCTGGCTATTGCAACTCTTTGTTTTTCACCACCAGAAACCATGTTGGCAGGTTTTTTGGCTAAATGTTCAATCCCCAACATTTTCAATTTCTCCATCGCTCTTTGTTCTACTTCTGCTGCAGCATATTTGTTGAGTTTTAACCCAGGTAACATTACATTTTTTAGAACAGTAAATTCATTTAATAAATAATGAAACTGAAATACAAACCCTATTTTTTCATTTCTTACCAATGCCAGTTCTCCTTCTTTTTTCCCAGTCATTTCTATATTGTCTATCAATAATTTCCCATCATAGTCAGTATCCATTGTAGACAAAATATAAAGTAGTGTAGATTTACCGCAACCAGATTTACCAGTAACAGATACAAACTCTCCTTTATTAATAGAAAAAGAAATATCAGTTAACACTTTAACCGTTACTGGATCGTGAAAGCTTTTATTAATATTAATGGCTTCTAAAATTTTTTCGCTCATATTTATTTACCTCTAATAATGATAACTGGGTCAATCTTACTGGCTTTTCTTGCAGGAAACCAACCGGCTAAATAAGTAGTGATTAAGGAAAAAACAATACCAATTAAGTAAAACACAGGATTATAATTAATCGGGTAGGTCTTAACCGTAGGCAAAGAAGCAGTATTAAAGGGAATGGTTCCAATTGTTGCAGATAAACCCAGTCCACAAAGTAGCCCCAGTAATCCTCCAAAAAATCCAATACTTAATGCAATTACTAAAAATATTCGTTTTACATCTCTACCAGAGAACCCCGTAGCTTTCAAAATAGCAATAGAGTCCATTTTTTCATAGATCATCATATTCAAAATATTGTAAATGCCAAACCCTGCAACTATTAATAAAGTTATACCTACTGCATATGAAATCAAGGTTCTTACAGAGCTGCCTGTTTCAAATTGTGCGTTAGCAGTTTGTATATCTTCGGCATCAGCTTTGAATATTTGTATATATTGTTGTGCAACTTTAGGAGCTGTTTTCATATCAAACAGTTTTACCTGAATATCGGTGATATAATCTCCTGGTTTACCCATGATTTTTTGAACAGTACTCACCGATGCATAACTCTGTACTTTATCAAAATCTTTAATGCCTGATTGAAAAAAGCCTACTACTTTCAATGGAAATCGATCTCCTTTAGAAGTAGTTATTTGAACTACATCTCCAATATTTGCCAATAGCTTTTTTGCCAATTCAATTCCTAATACTATACTATTAGGCACTTTATTGATGTCTATGCCGTTTCCTTCAACTACATAATCTCCAAAATGAAAGAGTTTGTTTTCAGCATCTACATCAATTCCACTCACTACGCCTGTAATATCAATACTTCCATCATTAAAAAAAACGGGTGCTGTGATTTTAGGAGAAAAGCCGAGAACACGTTCGTCTTTTTTTAAAGCCTCCATAATAGCTCCGCTATTATAAATGGCTTGTCTTACATTCCCTGATTTGATAGAATGAATAAAATGGTAAGCATTATTATATGTGCTATCCATTTGAATGGGTTGACTGGAACTGGGTTTTATTTCATTGTATATTCTTATATGTGGTGTTCTGTTCAGGATCAAGCCATCCAATAAATCGTTTAAGCCAGCCATGAAACTCAACAAAGTGATGAACATGGTGATGCTGAATGTAACTCCAATGGCGGCAACTAAAGTTTGCTTCCATCTGGCTAATAATAGTGCTTGAGCAATATCAACAATTAAAGGACGGCTCATTGAGCAGGTTTTAAAATAACATCAGTTAATTTGATGCCACTGATGATCTCTACTTTTTCATAATCCATTAAACCAATGATCACTTTTCTTTTTTCTTTATTGGCTAAAATCACAAATTCATTATTTAGCAAATAACTTCTGGGAATGGTAATGGCTTTTTCTTTTATCTTAATAATGATATTGGCTTCAGTAGTTAAATTAGGATAAAGTGAAGGTGGTGGTTTTACAAAATTGGCATCGATTGTAAAAGATTTTGATTGAGCATTCATTGCAGGGTTGATCTTATCGAGTACAGCTTCAAAAACCTGGTTTTTGTAACTATCCATGCTCAATATAATTGATTGACCTTTTTTCACACGTGCAATATCATATTCGTCTATTTGCAATTCCAAATAAAACCCTGTTGCGTCTCCTATAAGTGCAACCGGATTTTGTATACTCACCATTTCGCCTTTCTTTTTAATTACGGAATAGACTTTACCGTCGAATTCACTTTTTACAGTAAAGTCTGTTTTGTTGGATTGGGTGATGGCTAATAATTTTTGGGTTTGTTTTTCCTGTAATTGAAGTTGTTTTTCTATTTGTTTAAAGCGAAGCTTACTTGCGTTGTATAAATTAGTTGAATTCGTATAAGTTAATTCCCGCAGATCCAATTCATTTTTAGTGCCAATGCCAAGGGACCAAAGATTTCTTTGCTTTTCTACCAAGGATGCATCATTGTCCATCTTTGCTTTAGCATTAGCTATTTCTATTCTAGCTTCGTTGAGTTTATCTGTATTTGAGGCAACTGAATTATAGTCTGCATTAATTTGAGCATTTTCCGCATTTAAAGTAGCAGCAACATTGGACAACTGATAGAGTGGGTCTCCTTTTTTAACAATATCTCCCTCAGTAACAAAAATTTCTTTTACAATACCGTTGACAGCGGAAAATACCTGGTATTGATTCTTGCTTTTGACAATTCCAGAGGCATAGACCGATTCGATGATTTTTTCCTGTGTTGGTTTGGTTGATTCTTCCTTTTTTTTGCAGCCAAAAAAAATGGCAAATAGAAAAGGGATAGCGATTAATTGTTTCATTCGTTGAACAATTGGAACACTATAAAGTTACGATTAATCTTTTATGATTAAAATGCTAAAAATTACATAATAACTGGGTTAAATACTTTAACTCCCCATTTGCTTGAGTGCATTGACAAAAACATCTAATTCTTTGGTTGTAGTATAAACATTCGGTGTAATTCTACAACCATGTACATTAGCGCCATCAATAGCTACAGTATAAATTTTGTGTTCTTTCAACAATCGTTCAGCCATCACAGAAGGCTTCATTCCTTCAATTCCAACATTGGCTATGCCGCATGCACGCTGGTCGGCAGCTGGAGTGTTCAATTTGATTTTGCCAAAATCACGAACCTGATTAGTCCAATATTGTTGTAAGTACCTTAATCTGGCTTCTTTTTTTGCAGGTCCAAGTTGAGTGTAAAAATCAATTGAATGCTCAATAGCCAGTAATGTATGAACTGGATTAGTGCCAAAATGATTCAGCCTTTTGATGGAGTCAATATTTTCTCCTTCTGCAATTAATGGCCAGATCTTAGTTATGTGTTTTTTATTTACGTATAGAATACCAACACCTAAAGGAACTGCTAACCATTTATGCAAACTTGCTCCATAATAATCACAATGTAAATCCGGCAAATTAAATTGAATTTGAGCTATAGCATGAGCGCCATCTACCATTACTTCAACTCCCTTACTATGTGCCATATCACAAATCTTTCGAACCGGAAGGATTTGTCCATTAATATTGATCATATGAGAGATCATTAACAATTTGGTTTTGGGCGTAATGGCATTTGCATACAACTGAACAATTTCTTCGTCTGTTTTAGGATGCAAAGGAACAGAAACGATTTTGTTAATGATACCATGTCTTTTGCTCACTTGTTTGAACATTTCAAGCATTGCGCCATAATCTTGTTCTGCCATTACCGCTTCATCGCCAGCTTCCCAAGGAAAACCACTGATAATCATGTCTAAAGATTCTGTGGTATTTCTTGTAAGTATAAATTCTTCGGAACTACAGCCAACTAATGCTGCAACTTTCTCAGTCACTCTTTTTTTATCTTCAAACTGAACAGTACGCATGTAATAGGAGCCCTGGTAATTTACCTCCTGAATACATTCTATGTATTTGTCCAGAATAGGTTTGGGCAGAATATTATAGTAACCATTTTCTAAATTGATATAATCTGGCTTCAATCGATAATAAGACCGAATTCCTTCCCAAAAAGATTCATCTGATGCTAATTCAATGGCAGAGCTGTTTGTAAAACTTTGTATCCATTCTTCAAATGTGCCTTTAAACATTGGAGTGCTAATGCCAGCCAAAGTCAGGCTTTTGATAAAACTGCGCTTATCCATGTTGTCAATTTATGGTAACAATTTAGTTTAAATATATTTAATTACATAATTGCTAACAGTTATATAAATCTTCCCGGTTTTCTTTCCCTCTGCTTTCATTTTTTTTCTGTCAATATCTGTATCCTTTCCCATAAAGTTCAATGGGATTTTAATTTTTTCTATCTCAAAATTTACTTCAACCAAAGAAGGAAGTACTTTGGAGTTATTCTCATAATTCATTATCAAATTATAAGTTCCGTCTTTTTTAGTATTGATCTCAGTTTCTGCAACTCGATTATTGAGTACATCAATTAATACAAGTGCAATGGAAAAATCAGCTCTGTTATCGGTAGGAATAATATTAATGGCTTTGTGTTTTTTCCCTCTTCTGATTTCTTCTCCTCTTGGAACGGTGATATAGGAGTATTCTAAAAGACGGTTCAATGAAAAGTCAAGCCCTCTTTTAGGTAACATTACAAAATCAGCCGAGGCAAATTGAACAGGTTTGCCCTTGGTATAATTCATGGTAGCATACTTGGTAGGCATATTGATAAAGCTAATATCTACTGCCAATTTAAGGTTTGCAGAAAATTGTTGAATAGAATCCATCCTTTTTTTTATACTGATCAAATCAGGGTCTGCATTTTGAGTAAATGCAGACGAGCAAAATAAACTTATCAATGCTATAAGAAATATCCTCATTAGCCAATGTCTTTTTTATGAAAAATATAGATCCCCAATCCCATAAATACTAGGATATAACCAATTAACAAACTTGCATTTGTATAAACCAATGACCAATCAATGGTATAGTTAAAGAAGATTTGCCAGGTGTCATTGAGTTTGGCAAAGAATATTTTGTTGAAAATATTTTCACCGAAATCAATTTTTAATAACAAATTAGAAAAGATGAGAAAGAATGCTGAAATGATCCATGTTTTAGTAGCTTCTTTAAAAATGACGGCAATAGTAAGACTGGCCACTGAAAAGAATACCATCGACAATGCGCCTGCAACAAAAGCATATTGAAGTCTTAAAAAAGCATCTTTCGCTGTAAAAAAATTCAATGTATTTAAGTAAACAATCAAATCGCCTTTGCCAAATAAGCTATAAGACAAAAAGAAGGAAGTAAATGCTAAAAATAAAACTACCAGTAAAGTAAATCCAATTGCAATGATATATTTACTGGTGATAAATTTCCATTTGCTAACAGGCTGTAATAGTGTTGTCTGTATTGTTCTGTCTTTGTATTCGGTAGTTAATGTTCCTGATACAATGATCATTAATATCAATGGAAGGTGGAACCAAAGTGTATTCAGAATCAGATAAACCAATAAGTTGCCGTTCAATAAACTTCCCTCGAAATAAAAAGACTTTTTTAAATTTTCTAATAAAATATCAAGGATATTTTTGCCCTGAAAATAAGCGCTAAAAAGAATGACTGCTTCAATCATAAACAATGAAGCCAAAGCATAATAGGTTTTGCTCTGTCTAAATAATTTATATATTTCAGCTTTTATTAGGGATTTCATTATTCGTTGATTTCAAATAATTTTTCCATACTCAATTCAGGGGTACAGGAAGTGATATAAATTTTTTCTTGGTGTAATTGATGGATCAATTCCGGTACTTTGTCTGCTGTAATACTTACATGGGCACATTGACCTTTAAATACTACTTCATATTCTTTTAATGAATCAGCCGTTTCAATATTAGTTGCACAAATGGAATAAGTGGTAGTGTTTTTAGTGATCAATTCTTGGGCTGGCCCTTTATTGACCATTTTACCATCTTTAATTACATAGAGGGTATGACAAATTTTACTGAGTTCTTCAATTATATGAGAAGAGAGTATAATGGCTAATTGATGTTGCTCCGCTAAATCCACGATCAACTTGCGTAATGCAGACACACCCAATGGATCTAATCCCGAAAATGGCTCATCTAAAACCAAACACGCTGGATTATTTAGTAATGCAATGGCAATGCCTAATCTTTGTTTCATGCCTAAAGAAAAGTTTCGGACTGGATCTTTTCTATCTAGTGGTAGGCCTACATCTGATAAGCATTTTTGCAATGCTGAATTGGATACATCAACTCCTTGAATGCTTCCAAATATGCGTAGATTTTCATATGCATTTAAATAATCATACAGAGCCGGCCCTTCAATAATTCCACCGATCTTTTTATTACTATTGGTATTTATAGATACTGTTCCAGTGTCGGGAGTAACTAAGCCAAATAAAATTTTAAATAGGGTAGTCTTGCCTGCGCCATTTGCACCTAATAAACCACAAATTTCACCAGCAGCACAATCAATACTCACCTGATTCAGCACTCTTCTGTTTCCATATGATTTGCTTAAATCATGTCCTGAAATGATCATGCTTTTAATTCTAGTTGTAATTGGGAGTAATCGAATTTAGACTGGTAATGTTTTTCTAAGAAAGTTCGTGACCAAAATTTCTTCTTAATTAAGAATAAAGGTTCTTTGATCATAAAATAAGGAACATAATGATACCATTTTACCCCCATCTGGGCATAATAGGCTTTTACTTCTTGTTCAATTCCCAATTCTTCGGCAGCTACTTCTGCTGCCATTCTTTGACATTTTGAACCTATATAGGTATTGGCAATTTTTCTATTGAATCCATGAATAAAGAATTGATCTTTTGCTCTTTTGTAATTTTGAAATCTAGACCATCCATCGGCCATTACTAAAAAAATATGTATAAAAGAGAACATAAAGCTCCAAGCCCAAAACAAAATCCATGGAAAAGAAGACTCGTTGTAAGAGTTGACTAACTTAACCCAATAAAACCAAGCTTCTAGGATAAAAAGAATAAGTGAATAATATAAAAGCCTCCCTACACGGATATAGGAACTTAAGAGGCTGGGTTGTTTTATATAAATTGTGTTCAAATTATAGCTAATATGTGGCTTGAAAGATACAGAATTTCATTAATTTGAACAAAATCAGTCAGTTAGTTTTTTTTGATAAATCAGATTTAATGGTCGTAGCTTATCACATCTTAACTTGGGTAGTTCTTGTTTGATATTTTAAAAAACTAAATTTAGTACATGTATAAGCATTTAGTATTGCTTTTTATTTGTTGCATCTTCATTCTTCAATTAAATGCGCAATACCGTAAAGGGGTAACCGTATATGCCCATACAAATCAAAATGTATATAGGGTAGGAGAAACTGTTTACGCTAAATTATATGTTCTTGCTGGAGACACTTTAATGGTTGATCCTGTAAATGTTTATCTAGATTGGTACAATGCTGAAGGATTATTGCTTAGCCATCAAGCTTATTTATCTTCTTTGGGTGGGGCAGAAGCCAGTTTTGTAATACCTGAAAATTATGTAGGTAATTTTGTTAGGGTAAGAATGTATACATGGAATTCTATTCAACAAGGAACAGGAAATGCTTATGCTGAACAGGTAGTTTTTCTCAATAATAAATCATCTAAAACTAATTCTATAAATGACAATTCTAATCTTAAAGACTCTTTGTTTGAATTAGCTGAAAATACTGCAGATGCACAAATTCAAATTGAATTGATCCAAAAATCATTGTCTCCAAAAGGAAAAAATGAATGGCTAATTACTAACAAAGGCTTAAAATTTCTGAACCTCTCGGTTTCTGTAGTAGAAGAAGAATCATTTCAGGCTTCTCCTCTTAATATATTAACTTATCTGGCTCCTTCAAATAGATTAAACAAACAATCATTGAATACGGCAGTCTACAACGATGCAATGCTTCAGATAAAAGGAAAAATCAATCGAGAATCATCCGAAACTTTTGCGGAAACCAATTTAATATACTCATTGTTTAGAAAAGGACAAGTGCCTATTATTAATCAAGTGCCAGTTCTTGACGATGGTTTTTTTTGGATTAAGAATTTAACAGCAATTGATTCTGCATATCTTACTTTTCAGTTAGATTTTAAAGGGAAGGGGACTAAAAAATTTACGGTTTCTTATAATCAATTAGGCTTGTTTTCGGAAGCTCCTGCTTATATTCAAAACTGGAAATGGAAAAACCCTCAGTGGCCAGGAAAGCGCCCTATCATTCAGAATATCATCGATACATCTACTGGGCTTAGAGAAGTTATTGTAAAAACTACTGTCAAATCAGAAACGCAAATATTAGAAGATAAATATACTTCAGGTTTATTCAAAGGAGGTGATGCAATTGATTTTAGCCTTTTAAAAACCAGTGCAAAAGCTTATCCAACTTTGTTTCATTATTTGCAAGGCAAAGTGCCTGGTTTGCAAATTAATTTCGCAACAGCTTCGGGTCCAGTAAGTGATAGTGGATTAATACCCAAAATTGGAAATAATAACACCATTTTTGGGGTGCCAACATTTTATTGGAGAACACCAACTGACGAAGTAAAATTCTTTTTAAACCAATCTCCAATAGACGCTGCTACTATTATGTCTATTGCAATGAGTGAAATTGCTTATGTAAAAGTGTTTCGACCCCCATTTTTAGGAGCAGCCTTAGGGGCACCCAATGGTGCCATTGCAGTTTACACTAAAAAGGGCGATGAATTCGAGGAAAATAATCGATTCTCCAAGTTAACTGGGTTTAGTATCAAGGGGTATACAAAAACAATCCCTTATCAATATCCTGATTATGCTGTCTTACTGAATGCTGAATCAATTGATCGGAGAAGATCTTTGTATTGGTTACCAACTTTGTATTTAAACCATCAGCAACCTTCCATTCCGATTATTTATTATAACAATGATCGAAGTAAAAAACACCGGATTATTGTGGAAGGAATCCATCAAAATGGTAAGCTTATTCATAAAGAATGGGTAGTTGAATAGGGTCTTTTCAATAAAATACCAAGGACTTGGTATTTTTTATGGCTAATAGGACACCTACTTTTAATCTTCCAATTCGTGCCTGATCATTAAATTAAAAAATGTCAGCATGAATAACTACATGAATGTATCTTCAGCAAATCAAATGTACGGAAGCAATAATGCTCCTCTTGGAATTATCCTTTGCAGAACCGGTCGTGAAAATTCTCGTCCCATTGTATTGATGAATTTACCTGGTAAGGTAATGATTCTAAATCCAGAAACGGATGTTGAAAAGCAAGACCTGCTTATAATTGATCCAAATTCTAAGGTTTATTAATACTGGAAAACTAGTCTTACTCCTGTAATTTTTTATCTTTTTCTTTTTCTTTTTTCTTGAAAAAGCCTCTTAAAAATATATTATGTTGCAAGGCTTCCAGGTCTTCATCTAATTTTTGACTACTGGTTTCCATATTCTTTAAAGTGATCTTTATGGATTCAATCATCATTGAATCATTCAGAAATGCGCCTACAGTGTTGTTTTTTTGATTTAATCGGTCACTCGCTTTTTTAAGATTATTGCTAAATACCGCAATGGTATCAGCTGCATTTCTTAATTGAAATGCAGTGCCTTTTAATTTTCTATATATAACCGTATCTATAACCAAGTCGTTTATAGAGTTGCCCGGCTTATTGATCTTTTCTGTAAATTCCTGAAAGTTGTTTAAAATATGGTTGCTAGTTAAAGAAGCATTTTTGAAATTTAATACTGTTGTAGATAAATTCTGAACAGTGCTATTTATTTTTTTTGCCATCGAACCATCATTTAATAAAATAGCTAAACTGCCATTCCCACTGTCAATCTTTTTACTGATGTTTTTGAAACGCTGCGTTATTTCAAGTAAGTTTTTGTTATTCGCTTGTAAAGTTTCTAACATCTCATCAGTGCTAAATGATTTTATTACAGCTAAATGATCATTTTTTTCTATCTGAGCAAAATTGGGATCACCACCATATATAATTACAATTTTGTTCCCTATCAGGCCATCAGAACCTATTTTTGCGTATGCATTTTTATGAATATGACTTTGAACATTATTTTCAATACTCATAGTAACCTGAACTTGGTCATTTTTAGAGAAACTCATTTCTTTTATAGTGCCAATTTTCACACCACAAAACCATACATTTCCACCTTTCATTAATCCTCCTACGTCATTAAAAACTGCATGAATAGTAAAAGTTTTTACAAAAGTTTTTTTCTGACCTCCTAAAGTAAAAATGGTAACTATTAAGATTGCTATTCCAATAATGATGAATATGCCAACAATTACTGGACGATTATTTTTCAATTTATTCTGTTTTATTGATGAAATTATAATTATAAAAAGATCTGGTATTAATGTTACTGGTATTAAAGATTTCATCAAAACTACCTGGTGCAATAAATTTGCCTTCTACTATCATTGTTACTTTATTTGCGGTACTCTTTGCACATGTTAGATCATGAGTGATAATTATAGCACTGGTATTGTATTGTCGTTGAACTTTATTGATCAGGTTGTTTATTTCTATACATGTGATAGGGTCTAGTCCTGAAGTAGGTTCATCAAACAACATGATTTCTGGCTTCATGATCATTGTTCGGGCTATACCAATTCTTTTTCTTTGCCCACCAGAAAGTGAAGAAGGCATTTGGTTGATAGTTTGATCTAATCCTACATCATGTAAAACAGCTTCAATGGCATCTTTGACTTCTTTGTTGTTTAAATTACGTTTGTTTCTAACTAAAGGAAATGCCAGATTTTCCCGAACACTCATGCTGTCATACAATGCACTACTTTGAAATGAAAATCCGATTTTTTGCCTCAAATCCTGAAGCTCTTTTCCATATAGTTTTTCTACTTCTTTTCCAAGTACTGATACTGAACCAGTATCAGGTTTTAATAAGCCAGAAATAATTTTTATTAGAACAGATTTGCCACTT
This sequence comes from Sediminibacterium sp., assembly GCA_040403975.1. GTDB lineage: Bacteria > Bacteroidota > Bacteroidia > Chitinophagales > Chitinophagaceae > Sediminibacterium. Next base: position 63,894 of record JBBAJS010000003.1, on the reverse strand, counting down.
CCGGACCTTCCTAAAACTGCAATTGTCTCCCCTCTGTTAATATCAATGGTTATTCCATTAAGTACCAGATTGTTTCCAAAAGATTTTGTAAGGTCTTTGATAGAAATGACTGTTTCCAGATTGTCGTTATTTTTATTTATTTCCTCCATCCATTTATATTTTATAAAATAACTCTTAAAATATTAACCACTTGAACAATGACCATTTCCTCTACAAAAATCAAAAACATTGAAAGCACAACAGCTTTATTGGCAGCATCTCCAACGCCCTTAGTGCCATTCTGCGCATGGAATCCTTGATAGCAGCCTGCTACGCCTATTGTAAAACCATAACAAATCGCTTTAAAAATAGAAGCGTTGATGTCTAGAAATGATATTGATTTAAGTGCACTATTAATAAATGCAGGAAAACTGGTTAATTCATTTTGGTGAATATTTAAATATCCTCCTAACATTCCAATCAATCCTGTATAGAGTACCAATATGGGAAGCATTAATGTTATCGCAGTAATTCTGGTTACGACTAAAAACTTGAAAGGATTTGTGCCAGACACTTCCATAGCATCAATCTGTTCAGTTACTTTCATTGATCCTAATTCCGCCCCCATATTTGAACCTACTTTTCCTGCTGCTATCAGAGCAGTTACTAATGGCGCTAAAGCCCTGATAATAGCAATTGATATTAAAGATGGTAGCCATGAGCTTGCGCCAAATTCTGACAATGATGGTCTTGATTGTTTTGTGAAAACCAAGCCAGTAATAAATCCAGTTAGTGAAATTAATGGTAAGGACTTATATCCAACCTGGTAACATTGATTGATTAATTCCTTTATTTCAAAAGGGTAGGAGAAAACTACTTTAAAATATAGAATAATAAAATTGGCAACATTGTAAATATCAATAAAGAATGCATCTATATTTTTTGAGATTACATATTTCGGTTTTATTATGGTTACTATATTTTCTTCATCTACAGCCATACTATACTCATTAATTTTAGTAATATCATTCTTCAATTAGCTTTAATGATACTTCCACAAATAGTTTCAACCTAATCTAAACTTATAATTTCATTAGACCTTATTATAAGTGAATATTACAAGCTTTGAGCATTTCTATGTAACACTAGTTATATATGGATTTTAAATCTTTACAGACAAGCAGCTGATTATCTAACTCAAGAAAAAAATTAGAAGATTTAGTTTATTACGATCATGCTTTTAAACTTTAATTAATGAAAGAAATAAAGCGAAATAGAATTGTTAATCTTATTCATCCGAGAAATGATTCTTCAAATAAGGCAGATTTTGGCCATGCTTTTATTGTAGCTGGCAATAAAGGAAAAATGGGAGCAGCTGTAATTGCTTCAAAAGCTTGCTTAAGGTCTGGATGTGGATTACTAACTGTTAGTGTGCCAATGGATGAAGCGGCTATTTTGCAAACCACCATTCCAGAGGCAATGGTCTGCAATAGAGATAATGACGAAGATAATTTCAGCCTATTTTCCGCAGTGGGTATTGGCCCAGGAATAGGGACATCAAAACAATCAATAGCTATAGTAAATTACCTACTTAAAGAATTTAAGAATCCAATTGTTTTAGATGCAGACGCACTAAATATTATAGCATTGAATATAAATCTGTTCAATGGTATACCTCCTGATACTATTCTGACTCCACATGCTATTGAATTTGATAGGCTTTTTGGCATTCATGATACCATTGAACAAAGAATGCAAACTGCCATTAATAAGGCTAAAGAAAATAATCTTGTAATTGTATTAAAAAGTCACCAAACATTGGTTACCAATGGCAAGCATTCTTTATTAAATACAACTGGAAATTCAGGACTTGCCAAAGGTGGGAGTGGTGATGCGCTTACTGGTATGATTACTTCATTTTTAGCACAAGGATATCCTGCATTCGAATCTGCCTAATGGGTGTTTATATGCATGGTCTAGCTGCTGATATTGCATTAAAAGAACAAAGTAAGGTAAGTATGCTTATAACAGATGTAATTGATTGTATTGTCAAGGCATTCAAATCTATAATAACAAAAAATTGAATACGTGAATATTGCAATAATCTTATTTGCAATAGTAACAATTCTAGAGAATTAATTGATCAATTTTAATTATTAAATAAATCAATTAGTATTCAACTCATCAAGATGAAAAACACTATTAAGCAAAATAATAAAATGAATTCAACAGGTTATCCATTGTATCCAATCAATGAAGATGTTTATAATCAATTTTTGGTGGAAGAAAATATTGACCCTGAAGATATTTCAAAATTAAAAAAGCCAATCAAAAAACAAAGACAAGGTGAAAAAAATGAAATGAGCTTCAAAGAAGATCATTCTGGAAATGACCTAGATATACATGGTGCTGAATTGGACGATGCAGATGAAGCAATAGGTGAAGAAGACGAGGAGAATAACTATTACAGTATTGGGGGAGATTTGCATAATTATTTAGATGAAACAATGGAATAAATATATTTTACTATGATTGATAAAATTTTAATTGCATTAGATTATGGACCAACCGCTCAAAAAATCGCGGAAATTGGATTTTCTCTTGGTGAGAAGAATAAAACTTCCATTACTTTATTGCATGTAATTGCTGATCCTTCTTATTATGTATCTAATGTATACGATCCGGTTATGGGATTCAGCGGATATGTGAATATGGATATATCCAGTCCAGCAATAATGAATGATATAAAAAATCAATCCTTTGAATTTCTTGAAAAAACCCGCCATCATCTCAAAGACGATAATATAAAAACGATTGTAAAAGAGGGGAGTATTGCTGAATCTATTTTAGAAGTAGCACATGAAATTCACGCAAATACAATTGTAATGGGTTCTCATAGCAGCCGTTGGCTGGAAAATATTTTGATGGGAAGTATCACTGAATTTGTGTTGCACAGAACTACCATTCCGCTGTTAATTATTCCTACGAAGAAGCATTAATTCATTATCCATCCGCTTCGCTCATTCGTTCCTACTCGTATTGGATTACTACGTTATCCATTTCGTATTGGGCTTACCCAAAGCCCCTGTTCGCTTCGCGAACGGTTTTTTTTATTTTCTTCGCTCCCTCGAACAAGTTCGGGTCGCTCTAAAATAAAAAAACCCCGCACTTCGTGCGAGGCTTTGTGACCGCGTTAGGATTCAAACCTAAAACCTTCTGATCCGTAGTCAGATGCTCTATTCAGTTGAGCTACGCAGCCATTTCCCCTTTAAGGGGCTGCAAATGTAAATAATTCCCCTTTATCGGCAAAATATCAATCAAGATTAGATGTCATAAATGCCAGCTGCTGATTTTTCTAGCAAACGATCCGGTAATAAATTGGCCAATACTTTCGCCATTTTATTGATAAAACCAGGTACAATTTCTACTTTGCCAGCTAAAATACCTTCCACAGCTATCTGAGCAACCACTGAAGGACTCATATTGAATTTCTCGGCCATTTTTAAGGCTTTGGCGTTCGTTACATGGGCTCTATTGGCAAAATCAGTATCAGTTGCCCCTGGGCAAACACAGGATACTGATACGGTTGAGTCACGCAATTCATAAGCCAGCCCTCGGCTAAAGCTTAAAACAAATGCTTTTGTAGCTGCATAAGTATTTAATCCAGGAACTGCTTGATAAGCAGCGCCACTGGCAATATTTCCAATAAAAGCTTTTGGTAACTTTTTTAAATATGGCAAAAACAAATAAGTAAGCGCAAGTAAACTATTCATATTTACTTGCATCATTTCTAAATGAGTTTCTAAAGGATAAGCTTCTAAGAGCCCGTTTAATCCATAACCCGCATTGTTAATGAGTATATTTACTGAATAGTTATTCGAAATACACCAATCCAAAATTTGTTGAGGAGCGATTGGATCAGTTAAATCAATGGCTAAATATGCAGCAGGCACATTGTATTGTTGATTAATCTCCAATGATAGATCCATTAGCAATTGTTCGCTACGCGCTACTAATATAACCGCATGACCTTTTTGAGCTAAATTAATAGCGATGGCTTTGCCAATTCCTTTGCTTGCTCCAGTAATTAATGCGTAATTCATATTCAAAAATTAAAAAAGTCAACTTGAAGTTGACTTTTTCGATTCAATTATTTGGGCACCTTCTTTGAAAGTTTGTGATAAAAAGGAGTTCTGCTATCTTCATTTTTTGGCTTGTATTTTCCGGTAATGATAGGAACATACATCACCCTTCTTCTACTTGCTTCACCAACAAGGGGAGATTGCTTTACTCTATGCCAGGTTCTTCCATCATGAACAGTTAAATCACCAGCATGAATATCAAATCCAACTTCTCTTTTATCGTCTGAGTTATCTATAAAATATTTTTTCCCAAACAATAACTTCAATACGTTTTGCTTATGGGTTCCAGGTATTACTCTTAGGCCTCCATTGTCGAATAAGCAAGTGTCTAAATGAATACCTACATTCAACATAGGCATTATCTTTTGACCCAAGAATAAGTCTCTAGGACTATCTGTATGCCATCCCATTTGAGTAAATCCAGAATTAGCAGTGTTAATGTAATTATTAATCACTAAACCATCTTTTTCGTCTTCTCCAATTCGGCCTTCATATGGCTGTAAAAAACTGGTCAAGGCTTTTAATCTTGAATCCTTTAAAAGGTTTTCCAAAGGATCGCTGAATTGAGAGGTGAAGCAAAGTCTTTGAATGGTTCTATTGCCTTTTTCATCCATTCCGAATTTAAGCGGAATGCCGTTTACTTTATCTCTATTCTCATCTAACCAAAGTCGTTCAATTCTTTTAAGTTCATTGATATACTCATCTACTAGTTCTTTCGATAAAAAGTTCCTAAAAATGATTACCCCATGCTCATTAAAAAAATCAATCTGTTCTTCCGTGATGGTGTCTCCTAAGCTATAATTGCATTCCCATTTTTTCATCCTGACACGCTCGTTTTATAAATAAGTTGATATTAACTAATTATTAATTATTTCACCAAAGTTGCAAAGGTACAAAATACTTTAAAAAGCCAATTATTTGGTCTTTTTTTCGCTTAATTATCTATAACTGCTTAATTTACAGTCAGATGAAAGCAAAAATAAGCCTCTTTTTTGGGCTAATGACCTTTTTTTTAACGGTAAATACCAACCGCTTATCGGCACAGAGGGACAGTAGTAAGAAGCATCATTTATTACTTTTTCCAGTAATTGCTAAGTCAATTGAAACAGGTTGGGAATTCGGAGGTGCCGGATCATTTACTTTTCATGTGAATAAAAATGATACAGATTCCCGTACTTCAAGCTTGCAAGCCCTGGTTTTATATTCTACTAAAAAACAGTTTGTTTCTGCAATAAATGGCACTCAATATTTTAATAAAGAGAAATTTATTTTGATGGAACAGATCTCCTATAGCTCTTTCCCGGATAAATTTTGGGGCTTAGGAAATAATACTTCGGATGCAGCTGAAGAGCCCTATCAATTTCAACAGTTCTATACATATGCTCATCTATTGAGAAAAGTAGCTCCTCGATTATTTATTGGAGGAATTTATGAATACCAAAAAGTCTGGGATATAGAATATGTTCCAGGTGGATTATTTGATAAAGAAAATATACCTGGAAGGAATGGATATAAAGTTTCAGGATTGGGAGCAAGTATCACATATGATTCTCGGAATGACGCATTTGCACCTTCACAAGGATCTTTTGCGCAAATATTCTTCAACCATTTTAACCCAATATTGGGATCCGATTTCAAGTATACCAATTATGTTGTGGATATAAGAAAATTCTTTCGTATTAAAAAAGGCCAGGTTATTGCATTGCAATTATATAGTTTTAATAATAGCGGTGCCGATATTCCTATTAGGAGTTTAGCTTCATTAGGAGGTGCTACACAAATGAGGGGGTATTATGATGGCAGATACCGCGATCATCAACAAGTATTGACTCAAGCAGAATATAGAATGGATATTAAAAAGCGTTTTGGTATTGTAGCTTTTGGTGGACTCGGAAATGTGAATGATCATTTATCGCATGTTTCCTTCGAAAATTTAAAATATTCTTACGGAGCAGGCATTCGATTTGCGTTGAACAAATCGGAGCGATTAAATATCCGATTAGATTATGGAATTGCTGGGGGAGCTAACAAAGGGTTCTATCTTCAAATTGGGGAAGCTTTTTAATAAGTCGAAACTTTTTTCCCAAGTAAATACACCAGATAGGTTAATGGAAATGCAGCAAATACATCAATTGTATAATGAATATGTTGAATTAATACCATTATTGCAATTAAAATGCTGGTTAATCCAGTGAGGTATTTATCCATTTTTTTTTGAAGGCATAGAAACATGAGAAACTGTGTGGCTGTATGCCCAGAAAAAAACAGATCTTTTGTAATAAAAATGTCTTTCCCCCCGTAAAATAAACTACTGATAGGGTCTTTCAATGGAATCAATTCATTGGGTGCATCTAATGGAAAAAATGAAATTGTACCTATTCTTACAATCGATAAAAATAAAAAACTCAACAGAAACTGCAGAAATAGGGAAGGGCTTTGTATGATTCTTCTAATCAATAAAAATGCGGTAGACCAAATGGTAATGAAAATTGGAATGGATAAATCCGCAGATGGTAATTTGTTTAAAACAGCATCATTTAAAACAATACCATTCCTTAATTCAATGATAGCAAAAAATCGAGGAAAAGAAACTAAAACAAATAATAGACAAATACTTCCAATGATTGCTTTGCTTTTAAATGCTTGATTGGCCCAGGCATTTTTCCATTCAATTGACAATAATTGATTCTTCTCCCTTTGTTGCATTTTGTAAATGTACTAATAATGCCATCTAACAAATGCTTCCATTGCCGCATATTTAGTTAAGCCAAGTTCTGCATAGATATTGGCCGTATTGGCATTTCTATCTTCTGCTCTTTGCCAGAATTCTCTGCTATCAGATCCCTGAAAAGGCACTGCATCTTTTTGAGACTGATGAATAAAAATGCCGAATCTTTTTTTCTTCACCTGATCAGGGCTCATTGGAATGGCCATTTCAATTTCATCGATATCCCATTCTTGCCAAGCTCCTTTATATAACCAAACCCAACAATCTTTTACCCAAGGTTCATTCGCAGCTTTTAATCTTCTAAGGGCTTCAAACACCGCTTCTAAGCATACTTTATGTGTTCCATGAGGATCTGCCAAATCACCTGCACAATAAACTTGATGAGGTTGTAGTTTGCGCAATAATTCCATTGTTATTAAAATATCTTCTTCACCCAATGGCTTTTTTTCAATGGCTCCTGTTTCATAGAAAGGCATATTCATGAAATGGCATCGATCATCTGTTAACCCCACATATCTGCAAGTAGCTTTTGCTTCGCCTTTTCTGATCAATCCTTTAATGGCACGAATTTCTGGGGTGTCCATCTGGTCTTTTGTTTTTGTAGCAATAAATCTCCTTGCAGCATCTAATTGTTCTTTGCTTTTTTTAAAATCTATTCCAAACATTTCTTCAAAACCTACTGCAAAGTCAATAAAGCGGGTAACAAACTCATCTGAAACGGCAATATTACCGCTGGTTTGATAGGCTACATGTACTTCATGACCTTGGTCATGCAATCGCATGAATGTTCCTCCCATACTGATGATATCATCATCTGGGTGAGGGGAAAAGATTAAACATTTTTTTGGATGAGGAGCACTTCTTTCAGGGTGAGCAGGAATTACTGAATTGGGTTTTCCGCCAGGCCATCCTGTAATGGTATCTCTCAATAAATAAAATACTTGTAAATTAATTTCGTACGCATCACCTTTCTCAACCAATAAATCAGATAAACCATTTTCGGTATAATCATGAGCCGTTAAACTCAATACTGATTTTTTTAATTTGAGGGCTAGATCAACTACCGCTCTTTTAACCATTGCATTGGTCCAGATACATTCTCCAGTTAACCATGGTGAATTAATTCTGGTTAGCTGTTTAGATGCTATTTCGTCTATAACAAAACTACAATCGGAATGTTGTTGAAGAATACTTGCAGGAATGGTTTCTGTAACATTTCCTTCAACTGATTTTGCAACAATATTGGCTTTATTACCCCAAGCCATTAACAATATTTTCTTAGCTTTTAAAATGGTGCTTATGCCCATTGTTACAGCTAAGCGCGGAACTTTTGATATTGTTTGAAACTCATATGAATTGGCAATTCTTGTGCTGTTCTCTAAATTGATCAATCTGGTTTTTGATAAGATGCTAGAACCTGGTTCGTTGAATCCTATATGTCCGTTTTGACCAATTCCCAAAATTTGTAAATCAATACCTCCTGCAGCTTCTATGGCTTTTTCATAAGACTCGCAATATTTTTTCATTTCTTCTTTCGGGGCGTTGCCATTGGGAAGATGAATATTAGCAGGGTCAATATCTACATGGTTAAATAAATGACGATGCATGAAGCTCCAGTAACTCTGGTATGCATCTTTATCTATAGGGTAATATTCATCTAAATTAAAACTGATCACATTGTTGAAACTCAACCCATCTTCTTTATGCATTTTTACCAGCTCTGCATACATTTTAATAGGAGTAGAGCCAGTAGCTAGACCAAGTACACATTTTTCTCCTTTCGCTTGCTTTGATCGGATCAGTTCTGCAATTTGTTTAGCAACATAAATTGCACCATCCTTTGGCGTTTCGCAAATTTTTACATCAATTTTTTCGAAAGAGTCTACCATTTGGATAAATTTTTGATATAGCTAAATTAAGGCCATTATTGCAGATAACCTCATTATTTAATTATAAAGACGCATTAAAACGCATTATTTTGCGGGTTTATTGTAGTTTATACCCCAAAATACATATCGTTCATATTGTTTTTGCATCCTTTTTTGAAATTGATCAAAGTTTTTAATTTCTTTTGGACTCCATAAAACTTCACTCAAGGCACTCATTCTAGGGAATAGCATGTATTCTGCTTTTTGAACATTGGTAATGTATTCTGTCCATAAGTTAGCCTGTGCACCTAAAACAAATTTTTCTTCACTGGCATTAAGCCCTTTAGGGATTGGTTCATAAGAATATACTTTTTGTAAATCAGTAAAACCTCCAATAGTTACGGAGTCTTCTTTTTTGTTTTGTGCATGATCAAAATAGACCCAGTCTCCAGGGGTCATTATAACATTATGTTGTTGTTTAGCAGCTTCTATTCCACCTTTCTCTCCACGCCAACTCATCACAGTTGCATTGGGTGCTAATCCGCCTTCCAAAATTTCATCCCAGCCAATAATTTGTTTGCCCTTGCTATTTAAGTATTTTTCAATTCTTTGTATGAAATAACTTTGCAATCCATGCTCATCTTTTAAGTTTTTGTCTTTGATGAGTTTCTGGCAAAAAGCCGACCTTTTCCAGGATTCTTTCGGACATTCATCTCCTCCAATATGAATGTATTTAGAAGGGAATAATTGAATCACTTCGTTAAATACATTTTCTAAAAATTCAAAAGTAGTTTCACTTGGGCAAAACACATCTTCAAAAACACCCCAGGTTTGTTGAACTTGTTTGCCTTCTGTAGTGCCATTCCAAGCCGTTTTAGCAGGATGTTTAGTGGATTCTTCCGGAAAGCAACTCAACTCAGGATAGGCAGCTATTGCTGCAGAAGAATGGCCAGGTAATTCAATTTCAGGAATTACTTCTACAAAATGATCTGAAGCATATTTTACCACTTCCTTAATTTCTTGTTGAGTATAAAAGCCGGTATAAGTTGTATTGGTATTACCCGTGCCAGGATAACGTCCAATGGTTGTTCCATTTCTAGTACCACCAACGCTTGTTAATTTTGGATACTTTTTAATTTCTATTCGCCAGCCTTGATCTTCTGTTAAATGCCAATGAAAAGTATTCATTTTGTGCGCGGCAATAAAATCGATGTATTTTTTTACAAATTCAACGCTAAAAAAATGCCTGCCAACATCTAAGTGCATTCCTCTGTATGCAAAACGAGGTTTGTCTTCAATAGTCAATTGTGGGATCGTTAATGATGCAGTTGTAGCTGTTGGTAATAATTGAATCAAAGACTGTATGCCATAAAATACACCTGTTGAATTATCGCCGCCAATATAAACCTTCTCGTCAGTAACGGTTAAATGATAGGCGCCGGCAATTGAATGTTCTATTTTATCATAATTCAAAACAATATCGCCCTTTGTAATTGTTTTTTTCTCCTTGTTTATTTTAAGTGAAATACCATACATTTTTTTTATATAGTCATGTAAAAATGCAGCATTTTTTTCCAAACCAGAACCCCATAAGTGTATCTGATTATTAGGTGTGATGGATAACTGTCCCTTTCCAATACTCATAGAAGCCGGTTGGGGAATAATGGATATTTCCTGGGCATTCATAGCAGTAACTGCAGTTAATAGTAACAATAAAAACAATGTTTTTTTCATGGCTGGCATTATTCGTAAATATGTAATGCCTGAAATTAAAAAAGATTCCTCGAATGAAGAATCTTTTTTAATAATAACTATGAATATCTTGATTAATTCACTTTTGTCAATTTGATCAAATTGGTAGGTAAGTGTAATGAAACAGGAGTACTTCCGGTATTTACTACTACATCTCCTGTGTTTACAAATCCTCTTTCTTTTAAAATATCAATTTGATCTTGTACAATATCATCTAAACTTTCTTCTTCAGAATAATGGAATGCCCTAACACCCCAGCTTAAACTCAATTGATTAACCAAAGATTTTTCTTTGGTAAAAATATATAAAGGAGCAGATGGTCTGTAACTACTTAGCATAAAAGCAGTATAACCACTTTGAGTCATACCAATCAATGCACTGGCTTCTACATCTTCTGCTATTTTACAAGCATTATAACACATCGCATCGCTATGAAACGAAGGAGAATGTGGTTGTGGTTTTAGATCTTCAGAACGATTATAGCGATATTCTTTCTTTTCTACTTCTGCAATAATTTTTCTCATTGTTTCAACAACAAGAGTAGGGTAGTTACCAGCAGCTGTTTCTCCACTCAACATTACTGCATCTGCACCTTCTAAAACAGCATTGGCAACATCGGTAATTTCGCTTCTGTTGGGTTTTACCCTTTCCATCATACTTTCCATCATTTGTGTTGCCACAATTACTGGTTTGGCTCTATGAATACATTTTCGAATTAATTCTTTTTGTATCAACGGAATTTGTTCTACTGGTAATTCTACTCCAAGATCACCTCTTGCTACCATTATACCATCACTTTCTAAAATGATGTCACGAATATTTACTAATGCTTCTGGCTTTTCAATTTTTGCTATGATTTTTGTTTTGCTATTCTTTTCATCCAGTTTGCTTCTTAGAATAACAATGTCTTTAACACTTCTTACAAAGCTTAAAGCCACCCAGTCACATTTTTGTTCAATGATAAACTCTAAATCTGCAAGGTCTTTTTCGGTTAGTGCAGGTAAGGAAATTTTTGTATCTGGTAAGTTGATCCCTTTTTTTGAAGAAAGAATGCCTCCTAAAATCACTTGCACTTTAACGTCACCATTTTTTTCAATGCCACAAACTTTTACTTCTAATTTTCCATCGTCAATCATAATGATATTTCCCATGGTAACATCACCAGCTAGATTAGGATAAGACACGTAAATTTTTTCAAGTGTTCCTACACATTTTTCATTGGTAAAAGTTAAAATATCTCCTGCTTTAATTTCTAGCGCATTATTCGTTATTTCACCAACACGTAATTTTGGACCCTGTAAATCTGCTAGAATTGCAATATTAAATGGCTGTGTTTTATTGATGTTTCTAATATGTTCTATAATTGCCAACTTGTCTTCATGAGTTCCATGAGAAAAATTCAATCTAAATACATTCACACCAGCAACTACCAGTTCCAATAATTTATCGTAAGTGTCACAAGCAGGTCCTACGGTTGCAACAATTTTTGTTTTGTGAGCAACGTGTTTCACACCTGCTTCTTTATCCATATTCTTGTGCAGGTATTTGTCGAGGTTCTTAGACATAATATTTATTAATTTTTAATTTACATTTTAGCTGGCAAGAATCTTTACAATTCTAAACCAATCTTCCGAAATTTTTTGTTTTGCTTTTACTGCATTATCTAATGGAGTATAATGCATTTTATTATTTACTATACCTACCATTACATTGTGTTTTCCATGAATAAGGCATTCGACTGCATGAAAACCCATTCTACTTGCAATCAAACGATCTAAACAAGAAGGAGAGCCTCCTCTTTGAATATGACCTAAAATACATACTCTTGTATCAGCAGTTGGAATTCTTCTCTTGATGATCGCAGCTATTTCATTACCTCCTCCAAATTCATCACCTTCTGCTACAACTACTAGATTCACTAATTTTTGCCTTCTCTCTTTTTCATTCAATGATTCTATCAATGCTTCAATATCTGTTTTTGTTTCTGGTATCAGAATATTTTCAGCACCGGTTGCTATACCACTATGTAAAGCAATATAGCCTGCATCTCTGCCCATCACTTCAACAATAAATAATCGGTCATGCGCATCAGCAGTATCTCTGATTTTATCAATTGCTTCAACAGCAGTGTTTACAGCTGTATCAAAACCAATGGTAAAGTCACTACCTGCAATATCCTTATCGATGGTTCCAGGTAATCCAATGCAAGGAATGTCAAACTCATTACTGAATTTTTGAGCCCCTTTAAAACTACCATCACCACCAATGATCACCAATCCATCAATGCCGCGCTTCTTTAAATTATTATAAGCTTTTTTGCGACCTTCATACTCAAGGAATTCTTTACTTCTTGCTGTTTTTAATATAGTACCGCCACGTTGTATAATATTTGCAACAGATCTCGATTCCATTCTAATGATATCATCATCAATCATACCATTATAACCTCTCATTACCCCATAAGCTTCAAGTCCATAGTATGTAGCAGTTCTAATAACTGCCCTGATGGCAGCATTCATTCCTGGAGCATCTCCACCAGATGTTAATACGCCTATTTTCGACACTTTTTTTGTTTCCATTGTTATATTCTATTCTACTTCAAATGTAGGATGTATTTGTATCAATTTTAATGTGTAAAGCTTACACGGAGTGTCAAATGTAAGGATTTGAAATTGAATGACCATTTGAAATGGGCTTTGTTTTTTTTGTAGCATTGTAACATGAAAGTTTTGATTACAGGCGCGAATGGATTTTTGGCACAACATTTATGCGTTTTTTTCAATAATAAAGGGTTTGAAGTGCACGGTACATATCGGAATCAAACTGTTTTACAAGAACATGGTGCAATTAAATATCATTGTTTGGAACTAACAGATGTTAGTTCTGTTGACTTCTTAGTTAGCAAGCTCGAGCCGGCAATTATTGTACATGCTGCAGCAATGAGTAAACCAGATGAATGCAATATCAATCAAGAAGCTTGTATAAAAAATAATGTAGAAGTAACAAAGTATCTGGTTGATGCTTGTTTAAAAATAAATGCCCATTTTATTTATCTGTCGACGGATTTTATTTTTGGTGAAAATGGACCCCATTCAGAGTTAGACCAACCAGATCCGCTTAATTTTTATGGAACAAGTAAATTGATGGCTGAGAAAATAGTAAAGTCTAATCTTGTCAATTACACGATTGTTAGACCCGTATTTATTTATGGTGCTACTTGGGAAGGGATGAGGTCTGGTTTTATACAATGGGTTGCCCAGCAATTAAAAGCTGGAAGTCGAATTAAAGTGGTGAATGATCAATTTAGAACACCAACATACGCAGAAGACATTTGTAAGGGCATAGCACAAATTATTGACCTTCAAAAGACAGGGGATTTTCATTTAGCGGGTCATGAAATTTATACTCCATATCAAATGGCCATAAAAGTGGCTGAATTATTGGGTTTAGATGAATCCTTAATTGAAGCAGTAACCAGTGCTAATTTTCCTGAGCCAGTGCAAAGAGCAAAAAGATCAGGATTGAAAATAGATAAAGCCATCAATGAACTTAATTACAAACCCCTTTCTTTTGAAGAAGGGGTTCGAAAAAGCTTTAATATTTGTTAGTTTATTTCAATGGTAGAAATACTTCAGCCATCATACACCTGGCACTTCCGCCACCATTGGTTTCTATGGTGGTAATATCTGAATGGATGATTTGATTATATCCTTCTATCTGTTCTATCTGAACCTTATTTAAAGAACGAAATGCTTGCGAAGACATCACCAAGAATTTTGTTCCTGCTTGATTGTGTACCTGAAGCATGTTGCCTGCAAAATGGTTCATTTGGTCGAAGCCGATTGCTATAATTGCTTTTCCTGATTCAGTTATTGAATCAACAACCAATTGGCGTTCTGCCAAGTCAGGAATTGATTCTAAACAAATCACTACATACTCATCAGCAACACACATCATCACATTGGTATGATAAATTGGTTGATTGCCTCCATCCAATGCCCAAAAATAGATTGGCGTATAATTCAATTGGTTACAAAAATCCTTTAAAATAGTCAAATCAGTTCTGGGCGATAAACAAGCATAAGCAATACGATGATCTCTATCGAGCACCATACTGCCAGTTCCTTCTAAAAAAATATTTGATTGCTCGTAATTTGATAGATCAATTTTTTTAGAAACAATATATTTTTTGTCAATAGCCTGTAAAACAGATTCTTTTCTTTCGAGCCTTCTGTTTTGTGCATACATTGGATACAAGCAAATGCTTCCATCCGAATGAAATGAAATCCAATTATTAGGGAAAATAGAATCGGGTGTATGTGGTTCTGGTGTATCGTTTACTACAGTTACATCTATTCCGTTGTCTGTAAGAACTGAGATGAACCGATTGAACTCTTCAGCTGCTTTTTCTTGTGCTAAGATATCTTTTGCATTCACCTGAAAGCTATTATTCACTGCTGTTTCAGCATTAAAATCGAATCGAACTGGTCGGATCATTAATAAGTGTGAACTATGTTGCATAATTTATTTTTATTGATTAATAGGATCTCTCCACAATGGCATACTCATGCAATGGAATCCACCCCTGGCTCTTGAAAGCTCGGCAGAAGGCATTAAAATAAATGTGTCTTTTAGGGATTCAACTGTTGTGGTTCCTGCCTCTAATTGTTGCAATAATTCTTTTACATCAATAATATTAAATCCTGCTTGTTTAAAAGCCTCTGTTGTTTTATCGTTTCTGTCATATCCCAATACTACCCCTTCTCTAAGTGCCAATAAATTACAGGAGTCTGTCCATTGTTCTCTTGCACTGTATGGGAATTCGTTATTGCCTGAAAAAATAAATCGTACTTCACCTTCGCAATGCAAATCATTTTTACTGATGTCTACTAAAAGGTCCTCCAAGCTTTCAAATGAGATTGGGTTCTCTGGGCTTTTGCGGTGAAACTGTAATATTTTTATTTTTTCTTCTTTTTTAATTTCCAAAATTCTTTCTACTGCACTTTCGTCTTCATGCTTAACTGCTTTTCTGGAAAAATTTCCAAGCATTACCCATACATCTCTTTTTACTTGCGTAAAAACAGTATCAATATGCATGTAGTCCCTTTTTTTCGGAATTTTTACAATGGTTACTTTTTCCATCAATCCCATCTGAAAAATGGTATTGGTAATTTTTACTGCAGCTTCCGAAGACGTTCTTTCACTAACACCTACCAATAAATGTTTATCGCTTACTACCATGATATCGCCACCTTCTAAAGTGATTTTTCTTTCGTCATCTTCTTTGGGCAATAAAAAATGATGGCTGGTATCAGATAATTCAATGATATTGTCACGATAGTTTTCAAAAAATTCGTGATTGAAAAATATATACCTTGCTAATAATGCTTCTCTTGTTCTTGCTTTTTTTGCAGGCTTGTTTAATAAAATATGATCCTTAATGGTTATGCCAATATCCCTTGTAAAAATAAAATTGGGGATAGGGGGGAATAAGAGTTGTTTTTCGTTGGAAGTGCCGCTTATAAATGTTTTTGCTAAATCAGTAGCATTGTAGCTCATTAATACGCTCTGCATTTGATAAGAACAACCTTCTATTGCACAAACAGAAGCAACTAATTTAGATTTAATGTCACTATCCGTTAATATATCAGCCAATAGCCATTGCAATTCTATTACTTTATCGGACCGAAAGAAATCTTTTTCTTCTGGTTTATAGAAATTTCTGTTGGCAGCAGCTTCATCTATTGCGGCTAATTTTCCGCTGATTTTTTCTGGGTCTAAAAAATACAAAAGAATTTTTGTGTAGAAATCGTATTCGTTTTTGCGAATAGTATCTAAGTGTACAATGTCTTCAAACAACCAATCCTGTGCTTTTGAAGGTACCACTTTTCCTAAACCACTATCTGGGCTATGAACAAGTAATCTTTTGAGTGTTCCTATTTCTGAAGTAACTGATATTTTCATTTTTATTAGTTATTAGTTATTGGTTATTGGTTATTGGTGGTTGAATTGTTCGTAATTCTTAATACTGTTATTGAAACGTATACAATGCAATGATCGGAACAGATCCAATTCAAATCATTTGTATCAATAAAAAATAGATTAAAACATCCAAAACCAAATATGCCATAATGCAATAATCATGCAATTATGAATGCAAATAATTTATTGAGTATTCAATGGTCGGGCATAGAATTCAATCCGCGATACATCCAGGCGAAATGAGCCGTTAAAAAAGATATGGTAGAACAATGGTTCATAAATCTGGATGCAAATTAAGGTTTTATTTCAAATGGCAAATCTCCATTCAAGGATCCAAAGGATGCCAAAGGCTTAAATCGAACAAAAAGTTCTTCACTATACCATTTTTCTTTCTTGGTTTTAACTACTACTTCAGCATGGTCTTTCATTTGATAAGCAAAGGCTTTCATGGCTTCCTTATTTGTCCAAATACTAAATGTTGCTTGTTTGATCCAAGGAATTTCTCCTATACCTATAGACGTTATAAATCCTTTTGAGCCAGCCATTTGTGCGGCAATAGCATCAACATGACTCCAGAATCGATGCATTTTTTGAATTCTTATTGTTGCCCTGGTTAATACACAAATGGGGCCATTGTAATCTGTCTGTTTGGCTAATTGTCCAAAAGGCTGTTTGCCATCCCATAAACCATGACCTTCGATTGGTTCTAATAAAATGGTCCATTTTTCGCAATGAAAGAATTTCCACCAATAATTGAAGAAAATAGGGATTTCGTGCTTGTCCAATTTTTTATTGACCATTAAAATGGCCCATTGTCTCCAATCTGGTGTTTTGTCGAATGTGCCATTTTTTCCAGACCCCATTAGTTTCCAGAATGAAATATTGCGATTCAACCAGAGTGGAAGCCGGAATAGGGCCATTGAAAGTACACCTGCCCAGCCCATAAATCGTGGATACCTTACTACTATTAAACTGGTCATATATTCGAAAATAGGTACTAAATAAAGAATAAATCAACTAATTTTCAATTATGAAATGGTTGATTATTAATATAGCAAATCTAGTTAACACAAGAACTACCTCTAAAGTTCTGAGAGGAAAAGATATGGCTGATTTGCCAATCATCAACAATGCCTTTTTAGCAATTGAAAATGGGATCATTCAGCATTTTGGCAATATGGGAGAGTTAAGCAAGGAAACTTTATCCAGTAATTCCGACTCCAGTATTTACGATGCAAAAGGAGCTTCCATTCTTCCAACCTGGTGTGATAGCCATACTCATCTGGTTTTTGCTGCGAGCAGAGAAGATGAATTTGTAGACAAAATCAATGGCCTAACTTATGCTGAAATAGCAGCTAAAGGAGGAGGCATACTCAACTCGGCAAAAAAAATAGCACTTTTTTCTGAATCTGAATTATATGAATTGGCCTTGATTAGGTTGAATGAAATCATCCGTTTGGGTACAGGTGCTATTGAAATCAAAAGTGGGTATGGTTTAGATACAGCCAATGAATTGAAAATGCTTCGTGTTATTAAACGATTGAAAGAAAATTCACCTATTCCGATAAAAGCCAGTTTTTTAGGAGCTCATACTTATCCAATTGCATTCAAAGAAAACCATCAGGGGTATATTCAATTAATTATCGAAGAAATGTTGCCCGCAATTGCCAAAGAGCAATTAGCTGATTATATTGATGTCTTTTGTGAAGATGGATTCTTTAGTATTGAAGAAACTGAACAAATTTGTAATGCTGGGAAAAAATATGGCCTTATACCCAAAATTCATGCTAACCAATTGTATGCTTCTGGAGGAGTAGAATTGGGAGTAAAATTAGGAGCATTGTCTGTAGACCATCTGGAAACCATGAATGAATCTGCCATTCAAGCATTGTCCGGCTCAAATACTATCGGAACTATGCTGCCCACAGCCGCGTTTTTTTTACGTATGCCTTTTCAACCGGCTCGTCAATTGATGGAGGCCAATGCAGCATTAGCAATTGCTTCAGATTATAACCCCGGTTCCAGCCCCAGTGGCAATATGAATTTTGTGGTAAGCCTCAGTTGTATTCAAATGAAAATGTTGCCTTCTGAAGCCATCAATGCTGCTACTATCAATGGGGCTTATGCCATGGGACTTGGAGCCGAATTGGGAAGCATCACTGTTGGTAAAAAAGCCAATTTTATTTTTACAAAACCAATTCCATCCATCAATTATTTACCCTATGCATTTGGTGCTAATTTGATTGATAAAGTAATGATTAATGGTGCTTTTATTTAGTATATTTATTGAACGATTGTTAATATAAAGAGTTGCGCTATGAGCTATTTTAAATTTTATAATAAAGAAGATATTCTTTCTGTAACAAGAATCCGTCGTTTCGAAACCAAGTTAGGAGAACGAATACAAGTAATTAAACCCTCCGATCAACTAAGCGATTCGTTGAAACAAACAACTGCTAAGTATGTTATTCTAGGTATACCTGAAGATGTAGGCGTAAAAGCTAATGGAGGCATTGGTGGAACCGACTCTGCATGGGTTGCTTTTTTGCATGCGTTCCTCAATATTCAAAGCAATGATTTTTTAGAAGGAAGTGAAATGTTGTTATTGGGCCATTTTGATTTTTCTATGATTGAAAAAATGATAGAACAAAATGCACATGATGAACAAGAAAGGGTAGAAGCATACCGACATGCTGTAAATGCCATCGACGAATCAGTTGAACACATTATTAATCTAATTACTCAAAACAATAAAATCCCTATTGTAATAGGAGGTGGGCATAATAATTCATATCCATGTATTAAAGGTGCAGCAAAAGGATTTTATAAAGCTGGTTTAATTCCAATAGCTCAGATCAATGCGATCAATCTGGATGCTCATGCCGATTTTCGTCCGATGGAAGGAAGGCATAGCGGTAATGGATTTAGCTATGCAGAAGCAGATGGATATTTAGAAAAATATTGTGTTGTTGGAATTCACGAAAATTATTTGCCACAAAATGTTTGGATGGACATCGTTAATAATCCATTTGTAGATTGTATAACATTCGAAGATATTTTTGTGCATGAGAAAAGAACTTTTTTACAAGCAGTAGCCCATGCAACAGATTTTACTAGCGATACTTTATGCGGAATAGAACTGGATATAGATTGTATTGAAAATGCATTAAGTAGTGCTCAATCTCCTGTTGGCGTTTCGCCCATTCATGCGAGACAATTTATTAATTATGCTGCTGCCGATACCAAAGCAGCTTATTTGCATATTTCAGAGGGTGCAGCTCAATTAGCGGATGGGCGTAAAGACAATGGAGTAGGCAAACTTATCAGCTATTTAGTAGCAGATTTTGTGAAAGGCCAAATGATTAATTAACATTTTCTTTAGAGGTTTATTTTTTTATGAAATGTCTTCGATGTACCTTTGCATCCGAAAGAGCAAATAGTTGATATCATCTCACAGGTAGAAAGGAACGCCATACTTCATAACGATTGAATTAGTACTCCTGCTGGCTCTCAATTTTGTAAATTTAAAATAGAAATAAATGAAAGGCGAAATTATGCCCTCTATCGTAAAAATTGATAGGGCACACTTAGAAGAATTGATATACGAAGTAAAAGAAACATTGGCAACTGATTTGTTGAATACCAATGAACAGTCTGATGAAAAAATGTTTTGTGCAATCGACTTATGGAAAATTCAAAGAAACTACAAATCGGCGCATTTGAAGTTTAAGAGTAATTTTTAAAATTGACTGATAAAGCCCGAAAGGGCTTTATTATTTTGTAGCATTGTTAATACCCCATTTAGCATAATCCTTAAACCAAGAACTATTCCAATATTGGTATCTAGGGATAGCAGTTTTTTCTAAACGGTTTAAAAAATCGGCATATGATTTTTGTTCTGGTGCTGTCCAAAGGGTTTCACTTAATGCGGTCATCCTAGGAAAAATCATATAATCTACTTTCTTTTCGTTGCCCATATATTCTGTCCAAACATTTGCCTGCCCCCCAATGATTTTATTGCTTAAGCCTTTTGCAGAAATGGTTGCAGGTATTGGTTCATATAAATAGACAGCTTCTGTTGGATTGTATCCATGTATTGCCAAAGAATCCGACGGATCTCCGGATTGATAATGATCAAAATAAAAAGGCTTGCCTGGTGTCATGATCACATTGAATCCTTTGTTGGCAGCTTCGATAGCTTGTTTATCTGCTCCCCAATTCATAACAATTGTAGCAGTATCTAATTCTCCCTCATTGATCTCATGCCAGCCAATGGCTTTTCTGCCTTTCGATTGAAGATATCGGGCAATAAATTCTATAAAATAAGTTTGTAATTCAGTTTCATTTTTAATGCCTTTTTCTTTCATGAATGTTTGAGTTGCCGGATCTTGTTTCCACCAAAGTTTACTGCATTCATCGCCACCAATATGAATGTATTTTGATGGGAACAGATCAATTAATTCGTCAAATACGGTTTCTAAGAATTGAAATGTTGCAGGTTTAGGAGCTAACACATTGTTTTGTCTGTTATACATTCCCCATGTAGTAGCAACATTCCAGCTCGTATCTGGTTTTGTACTCAATTCGGGATAAGCCGCAATAACTGCTCTGCTATGGCCAGGGATATCAATTTCAGGGATCACTGTAATAGCTCTGATGCTTGCATATTCAACAATTTCTTTGATTTCAGCTTTGGTATAATAACCTCCATAACGAGTATTGTCGTATTTAGCTGGAGTATCTTTAAAATGTCCGATCAATGTTTCTTTCCTCCATGAACCGATAGTGTTTAATTTTTTGTATTGATTCATTTCAATACGCCAACCCTGGTCATCGGTTAAATGCCAATGAAATGTGTTGAACTTATGAAAAGTCAAATAATCAATGTATTTTTTGATATAACTCACTGGGAAAATATGTCGAACAACATCTAAGTGCATTCCTCTATAGCTAAACCTGGGGTAATCATTTATTTTGACAAGTGCTAATGCAATTGTTGATTGAGCTCCATATGGGAGTAATTGTAAAAAACTCTGACAAGCATTGATTAATCCTCTGGCAGAATTTACTTTGATTAGAACAGAAGTTGGTGAAATGGATAGTTGATATTGTTCAGGTATTTGTAAGGTTGGGTCTTTTTGAATAATGATGTCAGTAGAATTAGATTGACTAGTTTGTACGGTCAATTGTAATTGGGTTTGCTTTTTAATCTGTTCTGAAAGGTAGTTAGCTTGTTGTAAATATTCAGCAGGGCAAAAAATAGCAGATGCTTTTTTGAGGATCATTTTTCCTCCTCCCAGCTCTTGTACACTTACTGGCTTAGGTATAATATCATTAACTGATTGGGCTTGCATTTGCCCATTTGCAAGAAGTATAAATAGTCCTACTAAAAAATGTTTCATACAAATATTTTATAACCAAGGAAAGTTTGAGTGTTAAAAGTATTGATTTGGTTTTGGTTTTGGTATTTTTACTCTATGAATAAACCGATTTTTATTACTGGAATTGGAACAGATGTTGGAAAAACCTTGGTTGCAGCTATATTAACCGAATCATTAAGTGCAGATTACTGGAAGCCAATACAGGCTGGTTTAGAAGGATCAACCGATTCAAGTACAATAAGCAATTTAATATCGAATAAGGGATCAGTCATTCACCCATCTTTATATCAGTTAAAAACCCCTGCTTCGCCTCATATAGCCGCAAGGAATGATGGTGTTGAAATTGAAATGATTAAATTGTTTCAAGCTGCTCAATCAATTCAAGAATCGATCGGAGATAAAAAATTATTAATTGAAGGGGCAGGAGGATTGATGGTTCCCCTACATAAGCATGTGATGTTGGTTGATTATATAAAATTATTACAAGCAAGAGTAATTTTAGTAAGTAGAAATTATTTAGGAAGCATCAATCATTCATTATTAACTGCTGCATTTTGCAGATCAAATAATATTGATGTGGTTGGTTGGATTTTTACGGATACCTATTTAGATTATGAAGATGAAATTGTTGAATGGAGTGGGTATCCTAAAATTGCCAGTATTCCTTCTTTAGCTACTATCAATGCATCTGTTATAGCTAATGAAGCTAAACGCATTCATGGGCAATTAATTAAATACATTTAATCATCTGCATGCATAAAACAGCCTTAAGAGAAGAGTTTAAAGCGAAAAGAAAATCCCTTTCTTCAAAAGACTTATTGAAGTTGAATGATTTGTTATTGATCCAGTTTCAACAGCTCTCTTTTTCTGCTATTCAAAATTGTATGACTTACTGGCCAATAGAGCAATTGAATGAACCCAATACCCATTTATTGAGTCGTTATTTAATGCACATGATTCCTTCATTAAAACTGTTTTATCCAGTGATAAATGATCATCATCAAATGACTGCTATAAAAGTAAATGAGGATACCGTTTTTGAAACCAATGATTGGGGCATTACTGAACCAAAAATGGGCAATATCATTGCGCCCGATGCTATCGACTTAATTATAGTTCCATTACTTATATTTGATCAAAATGGTTATAGGGTAGGATATGGGAAAGGGTATTACGACCGTTTTTTGGCTAATTGTAGGGAAGATGCCATTTTTTTAGGGATTTCTTATTTTGAACCCATTCAAATCATTGATGACACCAATGAATTTGATATACCTTTAACCATAGGGATAACACCGGAACACATATATGAATTTTAATTCCATATTTCTAAAATCATTCAGGGTACTTTTATTGCCGTTCGCTATCATTTATGGCATCATTATTTTCATTCGAAATAAATGTTTTGACAAACATTGGTTGGCTTCAGCTCATTTTAATTTCCCCTTAATTTGTGTGGGGAATTTAGCAGTTGGAGGAACGGGCAAGTCTCCGATGGTAGAATACCTAATTGAATTATTGAAACCAAAGTACAAAATTGCCACGCTTAGCAGAGGATACAAAAGAAAAACCAAGGGCTATGCTCTTGCTAATTCAATCTCTACGGCTTTGGAAATTGGAGATGAGCCAATGCAATTTTATCAAAAGCACCCTGATATTGCAGTTGCAGTAGGAGAAGAACGAATTGTGGCCATTCCACATTTACTGCAGGATTTGCCGGATTTACAAACAATTATTTTGGATGACGCATTTCAACACAGAACTGTAAATGCAGGTTTGAATATTTTATTGACTGAATTTAGCAATATCTACACGCGCGATTTTTTTCTGCCTACAGGAGATTTGAGAGATGAGAAAGCATCTGCTCATAGAGCACAAATTATTATAGTTACAAAATGTCCTTCTGATTTATCAGAGCAAAAAAAACTGGAAATTCTCCGTGAAATAAAACCCTTGCCCATGCAAAGAGTTTTTTTTACAACCATTCAGTATGACACGCCTTATCATATTGTAAATCCTTCTAGTAAATATACTATCACGCAAAATGATGAAGTATTATTGGTTTGTGGTATTGCCAACCCCAAGCCATTGAAAGATTTCTTATTACATAATACTGCTGCCTATTTTCAGCAAGATTTTTCAGATCATCATATTTTCTCCATTGATGATTTAAAAGAAATTATCAACAAATACGAATCAATTCAAACTTCCAATAAATTAATTTTAACAACTGAAAAAGACGCTGTTCGATTGACAAAATTCAATGAACAATTGTCCGATATTCCTTTGTATGTAATTCCTATTCGTCATCGTTTTTTGTTTGATGAAGGGAGTCAATTTGATGAAATGGTGGTCAACTTTATCCAGCATTTCAATTTTAATCCAGCCCTATATGAAAAAAAATAAACCAGCACCACGCCCCGAACCTAAAAAGAAATCAAAACAAAAATTGAAAGCAAAATCGATTATGGTGCAAACCATAAAGGGTAAATTGGATGTAACCAGATCTGGAATTGGATATGTGATTGTTGAAGATCAGTCTGGAGATGTTTTGGTTAGGCCCAATGATTTTAGTACGGCTTTAAATGGTGATACCGTTCGTGTCAAACTAATTAAAGAGAATGCCAGAACAGGTAAAAAAGAGGGAAAAATTGTTGAAGTGGTTTCCCGTAAACAAACTGAGTTTATTGGCCATATTCAATTGTCTGCTCATCATGCTTTTTTTGTTCCGGATACCGATAAGCCTATGCCAGATCTATACATACCGATGGTTGATTTAAACGGAGCAAAGCATAAAGAAAGAGTGGTTGTTAAATTGGTTAAATGGGATAAGGAAGATAAAAAACCTGTTGGAGCTGTCGTTTCAGTTTTGTTGGCAGAAAACGAAAACGATGCTGCAATGAAAGAGTTATTGGCTGAAGCTGGATTCCCATTGAGTTTCCCTGAAAACGTTTTAGAAGAAGCTGCAAGAATTCCATCAATTTTAGATAGCGAAGAAATAAAACGAAGAAAAGATTGCAGAGATATTTTGACTTTTACGATAGATCCTGTTGATGCAAAAGATTTTGATGATGCCATTTCTTTTAGAAAATTGGGAGAGGATAAATATGAAATTGGGGTGCATATTGCTGATGTAAGTTATTATGTTCATCCTGATACAGAATTGGATTTGGAAGCCTATAAAAGAGCTACTTCTGTGTATTTACCAGATCGTGTAAATCCAATGTTGCCCGAAAGAATTTCAAATGAATTGTGTTCACTCAGGCCAAATGAAGACAAATTCACTTTTGCTGCAGTTTTTCAAATGAACGGAAAAGGAGAGGTAAAACAATATTGGTTAGGCAGAACAGTGATACATTCCGATCATCGATATACCTATGAAGATGTTCAGGAAATTGTTGAAACAAAACTTGGCAAGCACAAAGAAGAAATTTTGTTGCTCAATGATATTGCTCAAAAATTAAGGAAGAAGCGTTTTAGTAAAGGTGCTATCAATTTTTCCTCCCAGGAAGTACGATTTAAATTGGATGAAAAAGGGTTTCCCATTGGAATTGTAGTGAAAGAAAGCAAAGAGGCCCACCAGTTGATTGAAGAGTTTATGTTATTGGCTAACAAAACCGTAGCGGAAAATGTGGCTAAACAAAATGTCAATAAAAAACCAATTCCATTTTCTTACAGAGTGCACGATCAGCCAGATGAAGAAAAATTAACTCCTTTTATTCAGTATGCGAAAAGATATGGACATTCATTTGATGTATCTACTCCACAAGCAATTGCCAAAAGCTTTAATACAATGTTGGCAGATGCTAAAGGAAAACCAGAGCAACATGTATTGGAACAGCTGGGAATTAGAACGATGGCTAAAGCCGTTTATACTTCAGAGAATATTGGCCATTATGGTTTGGCTTTCGAACATTACTGTCATTTTACTTCTCCGATCAGAAGGTATCCTGATATTTTAGTACATCGTGTTTTAGAGTCTGTGTTGGATGGTCAACCCATGGTCGATAAAAAAATGGAAGCCAAAAATAAACACTGCAGTGAAAGAGAAAGAGCTGCCATGGAAACAGAACGTGCTGCCAATAAATACAAACAAGTAGAATTTTTAAAAGGACATTTAGGAGAAGTTTTTGAAGGAGTGGTTAGTGGGGTAGCTAGTTTCGGATTTTTTGTTGAAACGGTGGATCATAAATGCGAAGGATTGGTTAGCATTGTCAGCCTAAGTGATTTTGATGATTTCCGATTAATAGAAACGGAATATAGTTTGGTGGGAAGAAGAAGCGGCCGTAGGTTTAAAATGGGCGATAGATTATCTATTAGAGTAGTAGCAGCCAATTTAGAAAAACGACAATTGGATTTTGAATGGGTGATTGGAGAATAGCATTCATTACCATCCACTAGCTAATACGTCAGCCAAGTGCATCACTTTAAGATGGCTATGTTTGTTTTTTGCGCAGCCATCAATATGCATCAAGCAACTCATATCGGTACTGATAATATAATCGGCAGTTGTAGCTTCGGCGTGCGTAATTTTCTGATCGGCCATTGCAATGCTGATGGGCTCAAATTTTACAGCGAAAGTGCCACCAAATCCGCAGCAAGTTTCTACATCATCCATTTCAATCAATTCTAAACCCTTCACGTTTTGAAGTAGTTGCCTGGGTTCGTTCTTTATTTTACATTCTCTCAAAGCGGCACAACTATCATGATAAGTGGCTTTGCCATTAAAGACTGCTCCAAAATCGTTTTGCTGTAATACATTGACTAGAAAATCGGAAAATTCAAAAATCCTGTTAGCTGTTTTTTCTGCCAGACTTTTATGGGAAGAGTTTTCAAATAATTTTCCGTAATAGTTTTTTACAAAACCCACACAACTGGCACTTGGAGCAACAATATATTCAGCGCCTTCAAAATCAGTTAAAAATTTTGTACAAACTTCTTTTGCTTCACCCCAAAAACCAGCATTGAATGCAGGTTGGCCACAGCAGGTTTGGTTTTTATTGTATGAAATGGTACATCCGGCTTTCTCCAAAACTTTTACCATGTTAAATGCAACATCTGGGTACAATTGATCAATAAAGCAGGGAACAAATAACTGAACATTCATTGGAGAAATTTATTTAAATGAACGATTGAGTTTAATCATTTTTAATGCAGTGATTGCAGCTTCCTTGCCTTTGTGTCCTTGAATTCCACCAATTCTTTCTTTGGCTTGTTGTTCGTTCAAAACAGTCAATACGCCAAAGATAACAGGTACATCAATAGACAGATTGAGTTGTAAAACACCATCTGTTACTGCCTTGCATACATAATCAAAATGCGGCGTATCCCCTTGAATGATCGTGCCTAATGTAATATAGGCATCCGGAACAGTTGAACAGTAAGCATAATGATTCTTTACTGCAAAAGGTATTTCAAAAGCACCTGGTACAGTAATTACTTTATACTTGATACCACTTTCTTTTAAAATGCTAATTGCTCCTTTTTCTAACTGAGCAATAATATGTTTATTCCATTCAGTTTTAACAATTACAACAAAGGCATCCTTTAATACGGGGATGCCTTTATTCAATTCAATATTTCCTTTGGTTGCCATTATTGTGCAGTAAGGTCGTTTT
Organism: Sediminibacterium sp.; assembly: GCA_040403975.1. Lineage (GTDB taxonomy): Bacteria > Bacteroidota > Bacteroidia > Chitinophagales > Chitinophagaceae > Sediminibacterium. The sequence continues at coordinate 36,444 of JBBAJS010000003.1, read as the reverse complement.
TTTCTATGCTTAAACGATAAATATATTTATCTGCCTGAAACCCTTTGTCGGTTTTAGGAAATTTCATTTTCAACTCTTTGTACATTTCTAAAGCTTCTTTTGTTTTACCTGTTGTTTCAGATAATAAAGCAGCTCTGAATAAAAATTCAGAAGAATTATTTTCATCTTTATCAAAAGTATTGGCAGCTTTTTTATAAGCAGCAATAGCCTCTTCTTTTTTATTCAATTCAGCATAAGCGTCTCCTAAACAACCCGTAGCCAATAGTTGAATTTGTAGCGCATCTGTTGAGAAATCCTTTAAATGAGTAACTGCTTTGTCAAATTGGCCCAGTTTCAAATAACTAACACCAGCGTAGTAATGCGCTAGGTTAGCAGCTTTGGTGCCACTGTAATTGCTGATAACATTTAATACACCTTTACTTTGACCATCGCCATTTAACACTAGGTTAGATGAATCTATCCCAAAATATTGTTCCGCTTTATACAATGCTTCTGCAGCTTTTTCCTCTTTTGGTTTCATGATGAATTCCTGGTAAGCAAACCATCCACCAACAACCACTAAAATTGCAGTAACTGCACCTAATACCGGTTTTTGAATTTTTTTCCAGGTTGTTTCCGCCTTCAATAAGGTTTCATTCATTTCAACTGCACTTTCGTGTTTCTCGCTCATAGTATTTTTTTAATCTAATTTGTTAATCTACAATAAATGGATATTGTTCGTCTATATAAACATCTTTTAATAATTCATCATCAGCAGGCCAAGGGCTCTCTTCAGCGAAACGTACAGACTCGTCTACTAAAGCATTTATTTTTTGATCAATGAATTGTAAATCTTCTTTTGTTGCAAATCCATTCTCTAAAATAGTATTAGCAACTTTAGTTATTGGATCCTGATCTTTGTATTCATCCACTTCTTCCTTAGTTCTATATTTTTGAGGATCGGAAACAGAGTGACCTTTATAACGGTAGGTCTTCATTTCTAAAAGGGTAGGACCATCGCCTTCCTTGGCTCTTTTCACAGCTCTTGCAACGCTATCATGAACTGCCTCTGGAGACATTCCATCAATTTTATCCGCTGGCATATCATATGCATCTGCCAGTTTATAAATATCAATCACGTTACTTGTTCTGGAAATAGAAGTACCCATTGCATAATTATTATTCTCGCAAATAAAAATTACCGGTAATTTCCACAACATGGCAAGGTTAAATGTTTCATGCAACATTCCTTGTCTGGCAGCACCATCTCCAAAATAGCAAAGCACTACATTCTGAGTTCCTTTGTATTTTTCGGCGAATGCCAAACCAGCTCCTGTTCCAATTTGAGCGCCCACAATACCATGACCGCCATAAAATTTATGTTCTACACTAAAAAAGTGCATACTTCCACCTTTTCCTTTAGCACAACCAGTTGCTTTGCCGTATAATTCAGCCATACATGCATTTGCAGTTACACCTTTTGCAAGGGCTAAACCATGGTCTCTATAGGCAGTAATAAAGGGATCGTCGGCTGAAGTTGCAGTCATACAACCCGCAGCAATCGCTTCCTGGCCGATATAGGCATGAAAAAATCCGCGGATTTTTCCGGCCATTTTATACATTTCTTCGGCTTTTAATTCGAACTGACGAATGAGCTGCATCAGCTCATACCAATACAGGTAAGTTTCTTTTGAAAATTTTGTCGGCACTGTTCAAAAATTTGAGTCGCAAATATAGGGTATATAGTCGATAGTCAATATGCCCCAGGCCTGTTAAAAATTGATAATTCAGGTGCAAAAATTAGGCTTCAACTGGTTCCAATATGTCTTCTGGAGGATATGGAATGCGAATTTGGGCCAGGAAAGATTCTTCCAGTATAGAAGCAAATGTTTCGAAATAAGCAATAACATCTTCTCTTTGGTTGCGTTTCAGCCATCTAAAACCACCTGGAAGCTGCGTTAATACAGTTCTGTCATCTAAATATTCCAAATGGTGGATATCGGTTGGTGTAAGGCCTATTTCTTGTAATTTCTTAAGCAATAAATTGATGGGTGCATTACTTATCGGGCAAAAATCTACGGCCAATTCTGTCCATTCTCCAATTCCAGCATGTGCATAGGTTAGAATTTCCTCCTTGGTCAATTGAGCAACTGTTTGAACAAGATTTCCACAATTACATGCTCCATGGTTTCCCCAAGCATAATGAGCACCCATTTTCAAATTATTGGCTGTTTGTCTTAACGCTTCTATTAATTCTATTGTAGATTTTGCCATGGATGTTTTTATTTATTTGAATAACAATATTTTTTTGGAAAAAGTTGAATAGATGAATCTCGATTTCTTAAAATGTATAAAGGCATCAATTTGTTGATCTATTTTTCACCCTTTCTCGCAATAAATTAAACAGTAAAAATATTTAAACTATTTTATCATTTTTTCAGAACAAAAGCAATTTTTTAAATGTAATATAAAAAAATTAAACAAAATGAAAATCAAATTCATCGCTTCTCTTGCAATTGTAATTGCAAGTGCTTTCACTAGTTTGTCAGCTCAAAAAACTGTAGTTGATATTGCTGTTGGTTCTAAAGATCATTCTACTTTAGTAGCTGCTGTTAAAGCTGCAGGTTTAGTAGAAACTTTACAGTCTGCTGGTCCTTTCACTGTATTTGCACCAGTAAATAGTGCCTTTGCAAAATTACCTGCTGGAACTGTAGAAAATTTATTGAAGCCAGAGAATAAAGCTACTTTAACAAAAGTGTTGACTTATCACGTTGTTGCTGGTAATTTAGATGCTGCTGCTGTTGTAGCTGCTATCAAAGCTGGTAAAGGAAAAGCTGAAGTAAAAACCGTAAGTGGTGGTACTTTAACTGCATCTATGAAAGATGGTAAAGTTATCTTGACTGATGAGAATGGTGGTGTATCAACTGTTGTTGCTACTGACATCAAAGCTGGAAATGGTATTGTACACGTTATTGATACAGTTGTATTGCCTAAGTAATTTTCTTTTTGAAAAGACAAAAGATTAACAGACAGGATTTATTAGTTAGAAGATTATAAAATAAAAATCCGGAATCTGATTTATTCATTTTCCGGATTTTTTATTAACCAATCTTTTATCTTTCATCTTTAGGCTTCTAATAAGAAAGGATACCCATAATGCGTTGGCGGATTATAAGTTTCCTTAATCGTTCTTGCACTCAACCATCTGTATAAATTCAATGCGCTTCCTGCTTTATCATTCGTACCAGATGCTCTAGCTCCTCCAAATGGTTGCTGACCTACAACGGCACCTGTTGGTTTATCATTGATATAAAAATTACCTGCAGCATTCCTTAATTTATTTGTAGCCAATTCAACAGCTGCTCGGTCTTGAGCAATTATTGCTCCAGTTAAAGCATAGGCAGAAGTGCTATCTACCAATGCCAAAGTTTTTTCGAATTGTTCTGCTGGGTAAACGTATATCGTTAATACTGGTCCAAAAATTTCTTCGCACATAGTGGCCGATTTTGGATCCTTCGAAACAATTACAGTTGGCTCTATAAAATAGCCTTTGGTTTTGCTAAAATTACCACCAGTGATTATTTTCACTTTTTTATTCTTTTTTGCATTGGTAATGTAACGGGTAATACTTGTATAAGATTTTTCGTCGATCACTGCATTTACAAAATTGGTAAAATCTTCTACAGTGCCCATTTTCATTGATTCAACAGCAGTAACCAGTTTGCTTAATACTGCATTCGCAATATTGCTTGGAATATATGCCCTTGATGCAGCCGAACATTTTTGACCCTGGTATTCAAATGCCCCTCTCGCTAATGCTGTTACAACTGTATCAACATCTGCTGATTTGTGAGCAACTACAAAGTCTTTCCCGCCAGTTTCTCCTACAATTCTAGGGTAAGATTTATATAGACCCATATTTTCTCCGATCACTTTCCACATATTATTGAACACACCAGTAGATCCAGTAAAATGAACACCAGCAAAATCTCTGTGAGAAAAACAAACTTTTCCGATCGTTGGACCATCCACATAAATCAGATTAATGACTCCATCCGGCAATCCTGCTTCTCTTAAAATGCGCATGAACAATTGAGCAGAATAGATCTGTGTATTGGCTGGTTTCCATACCACAACATTTCCGCACATGGCAGCAGAGGTTGGTAAGTTACCCCCAATGGCAGTAAAATTAAAAGGAGTAACAGCCAGAACAAATCCTTCTAAAGCACGAAACTCCATTCTGTTGTGCATTCCAGGTGCTGAGACTGGTTGTTGTTTATATATTTCACTTAAAAAATGAACATTGAATCTTAAGAAATCGATCAATTCGCAAGTACTATCTATCTCGGCCTGGTAGGCGTTTTTGCTTTGACCTAACATGGTTGATGCAACCATTTGGTAACGATATTTAGTTGCCAACAAATCTGCCGCTTTTAAAAAAATATGCGCGCGATTTTCCCAACTCATATTTTCCCATTTTTCTTTGGCTTGCAATGCAGCAGCAATAGCGGCTTGTACATGTTTTTCTTCACCAACACTGAAATGCCCTAAAGTATGGGATAATTCATGTGGAGGATGGATTGCCATTTTTTTATCAGTTCTCACTAATTTTCCGCCGATATACATCGGAATATCTAATTCCTTTTTTTTAAGGTCGGCCAGGGCTTTTTTCAATGCAGCTTTTTCGGGAGTACCTGGAGCATAGGCAATTACCGGATCATTAGCTGGAAGAGGATAGGAAAAAGTACCAATTTGCATAATTACTTATTTAAAAGTTTGAGAGCGCAAGGTAAGGAGAATTCATTATTGTGAATATGCAATACATTTGTATATGGCCATCATTTTATTTGATAATGCAAAACGCAATCTTTTTTCGCCGCTTTCTTTAACAAAAGCAGTTGCATCATTCCATTTTGGGTTATTGAGTATTAAAGAAAGATGGGAATTATGGTTAAAGCAAGCCGCATTCATCCATACTACTGACTATTTACAAGTTTTATACGAACAGCCTCCGGACGATAATCATCTATGGATTGATGCTTCAATTTTACCGAATGAACAGCTAATTCAACAAATATTGGCTTTAGAAATAGGGCAGGTATTGGAAGATGAAAAAGGCATTGTTGCTGGAAAATCTGATAAACTGTTTACTGAGTTTTCTCCAATATCCTGGACATCTTTTTTTGGTTCAACCATTACCGTTGAAACAGTTCATCGTATTGAATTTCCTTGGGAAATCATGCAACAAAATGATGCATTTATTCGGGAAGATTTTAAACTGGTGACAAAAGGCAGAAAGTCTCAACCCATTTCTCCAACTGTTCAAGTGTTTCAATCAGCGGATATTTTTATTGAAGAAGGAGCAAAACTGGAGTTTTGTACCCTTAATTCTACCACAGGACCTATTTATATAGGCAAGCAAGCCGAAATCATGGAAGGTACAGCCATCAGAGGCCCATTCTCTATCGGATTTAACTCCGTACTTAAAATGAATAGCAGGGTGTATGGGGCCACCAGTTTAGGGCCTAATTGCATGGGTGGAGGAGAAATAAAAAACTCAGTAATGATGGGCAATTCCAATAAAGCCCATGATGGATATATGGGAGATTCGGTAATAGGAGAATGGTGCAATTTTGGAGCGGGTAGTTCTAATAGTAATTTAAAAAATTCTGCTGGAGACATTAAAGTCTGGTCGATGGATCTGGATAAAATGATGGTAGTGGGTCAAAAATGCGGAGTGATTATGGGAGACTATTCGCGTTTATCCATTAACTCATCGGTGAATACAGGTTCTGTTATTGGTGTAAGTTGCAATGTATTTGGGGCAGGGCTTTTGCCGAAAAAAATAACCAATTTTAGCTGGGGAGTAGAAGGTAAGAAATACAATATTGATACTGCTATTAACGATATTAATAACTGGAAAATAATGAAGAAGCAAATGCTTTCTATTGCTGAAATAGATGTGCTAAAACATATTTTTCAATTATCATAATTATTCAATCAAATAAATAATCATCAACAAATGAGAAAAAAAATTGCAGCAGCTAATTGGAAAATGAATTTGACATTACAACAAGGTGAACAGCTGTTGGATGATATTTTGAGTAAGCCACATACGCTCAAAGATAATCAGGAAGCTATTTTCGCTATCCCAGCGCCTTATTTGTCAATGGCGCAATCTAAGCTTAGGAATAAAGAACATGTTTTTGTTGCAGCACAAAATTGTTATAGTAAAAAAGCTGGAGCATATACCGGAGAAATTTCTGTGGACATGTTGAGTTCATTGGGAGTTCTGTATGTAGTGTTGGGTCACTCTGAAAGAAGAGAATATTTTAATGAGTCCAATTCATTCTTAGCAGAAAAAGTCAACATTTGTTTAGAAAATAATATAACTCCCATTTTTTGTTGTGGAGAGCCGTTGGACATTAGAGAAGCGAATACACAAAACGATTATGTAGGCAAGCAACTCAAAGAATCATTGTATCATTTAACAGAAGCTCAAATTCGTAAAATAGTTATTGCTTATGAACCAATCTGGGCAATTGGTACAGGTAAAACTGCAAGCAGTGAGCAAGCACAAGAAATGCATGCATTTATTCGCAAAAATATTGAGTTCGTGTATGGAGCATCAACTGCCAATGCTATTTCAATCTTATATGGTGGAAGTGTAAAAGCTGCTAATGCTGTAGAAATATTTTCTCAACCAGATGTGGATGGTGGATTGGTTGGAGGAGCATCATTAATTGCAGATGAATTTGTTGCAATCATTAATGCATTAAAATAAATGAATTAACGCTCTTAGTAAATTGACTTCCTTTAAGAATATATGAATCAAAAGAAAATTTTATTTGTTACTTTTTTATTGTTTGTACAATTCGGTTTTGCACAAAGAACAATCATTGACACATTATTCGACAATTTTAAATTTTACATTTGGAGCAGTACTGTTAGCGATGCAAAAAAGGAACTCGAAAAAACGGGCAAACCTATTATGCCTGAGTTGCTCAAAATGCTCAATAATAAAAGCTATGTCAAATTAGTAAATACAGAGTATTTGATTTACCCAGGTTCTAGGGAAGTACAAATGTCTCATGGCTATATTATTTCTTATGATATGGACTGGCTATCCATTAGAGCAGGATGGTTATTGGAAGCACTTACATTCTTGGATTTTGGTTATCGTACAAAAAATAATTATGATTTTGGTGAAATTATGAGCAATAACCATGATCCACGAAGTACCAAAAGGATTACAACACTTAATTGGGAAAATAAACAAACCAAAGATCAAGTAATAAAGAATCGGCCCATTTTAGCAGATAAGGTAACAAAATGGTGGACTTTGAATGGAGCTAATTGGAACCGTATAGAAGCTTTGAAAGAAGCTTTACAATCAAATGATGAGTATAGAATAATTATGGCATGTGATTTTTTGAGAAGGGGCGAGTGTGATGAATTAACTAAAGATGTTTATGTATGGGAGATACGACCTCTGGTAGAGAAACTAATAAAATCTTCCAACACTACTATTAAAGCGAGGGCCAAAGATTGGCTCAGTAATGATTGGAGACTTAGAGAAGAATAATCATCTAGTCTACATCTGAAATGGCTATTTAATATATTTTCTGACATGACTATTTGAAAATATACTGTGCTCTTTCAATACGGTCGTTTATAGCAATACCTATACCAGATTCGGGAAATACTTCCGCTAAGATCACCTCATAATTCCCTGAATCAATTCTTCTAAGAGTTGCAAATAGTTGATTAGCAGCTTCGCTCAAATCTCCTTTAGGGGAAAGGCAAAAACAATGGATATTATCTCCAGTAAAATCTTTAGAAAGACTGATGATGGCTATTTTCTTTCCTTTATGTTCCTCCATTAATTGCTCCATATTTCCCCTGAATAAAGGGGTGTTAGGAGCGTAGTGGCTTTTTAATTGACCAGGTGTTTGAGGTGTAGATGGAAGAGCTGCATGTTTTATAGCTAATCCAGTTAAATCAGTTAACTGTGCCGCAGAAATTCCGCCAACTCTGTGTACAATAATATGATCTCCCATTACTTCACAAATGGTAGATTCTAAACCAACACTAGTTGGTCCACCATCTAACACATAGCTGATTTTTCCTTGTAATCCATCATAAACATGTTTTGCTGATGTAGGGCTTATGTATCCAGATGGGTTTGCACTTGGAGCTGCAAGTGGAAATTCAATTTGTTCTAAAAGGGATAATGTTAATGGGTGATTGGGAATCCGAATAGCCACTTTATTACTTCCTGCAGTAGTAATATCTGGGACAGTATTTTTTTTGGGAAGTAATAATGTTATTGGCCCCGGCATTAATACTTTGGCAATAATTAAACTATGAATATCTGCTTCAGCATATCGATTGATCTCATCAATATTTTTTACATGTAAAATTAACGGATTAAATGTGGGTCTGTTTTTTGCTATATAAATTTTCGACACCGCTACTTCACTCAATGCATTTCCAGCAAGCCCATAAACGGTTTCAGTAGGGATTGCCACTAATTCATTAGCTGATAATAATCTTACTGCCTCTTGTAAATCGGTTCCAATAGTTGTGATCATTCTTACATTTTTATAGGCAATGCTGCTTCAACATAATCATCTAATTTGTCTATATGCAAAATAGTGCTGGTATTGTTTTCGTTCGGATGAAACATGGGTGCAAATTTAGCACCATAAACAAATTCTGCAAAACTATAGGATGCTCTAGATATTACGGTATTTGAAAAACTTTCATCAAAGCCCTGAACAAAAATCAACAATTCTGCCTGGGCCGATTCAATATCTTCTTTGGTGAAATTGTACAAAGGACTATTCTCATTGATCATATGAACCAGTGTCCAGTTAGCAGTTAACGTGTTGGCTTTGGCTATTTCTAATGAGAGGTCATAAAATTTATTTTTCATTTGTCCCTCTTCTTCAATTCTTAAAGCCAAAGTGATCTTCACTTCTACGTTCACTAAATAATTTTTGGTATAAGGTACCATTCTAAACATCAAAGCAACACCTTCTTTGAATGGAACAAACAAGGCATTTTTACTATAACGAATAAAAGCCCTTGGACGAGCAAATCTTCCATATAACAAACCAGTTGCCAGAGCAAAGCTCATCAACCCGACCAATGCCTCTAAAGAAGCGGTTAAACTGGCTGCAAAGCCAATAGGATTAATTCTTCCATATCCAACAGTTGTAAAAGTTTGAGCGCTAAAGAAAAACGCCTCACCCCATTGATCGGCTTTGCTCTCAGCAACCATTCCGCCTAAATGATTAACACCGATATACATATACAAACTGGCAAATATTAAGTTAACTGTAAAAAAGAATAAGATAATAGAACCCAAAAACTTCCAGATCGGCATAGAAAGTAGGGTATGGTAAATATTGAGACTTCTCCACAAGGGAAGCCCTTTTGCTTCAATATTCGGGACCCCATTATTATTGAAAAAACGACCCCCATTTAAGGCCGTATTGGTACCAAGGCCGGTTTCCTCGTTGATCTTGGCTTTTCTATTTAATTTTCTCGTTAACATCTTATACTATTCTTGGTTGAAGATAACTCATACAAGCCTATCTTTGCGGCCTTATGAAACAGATTAGGAATTTTTGTATTATAGCTCATATCGATCATGGCAAAAGTACGTTAGCTGATAGATTATTGGAACATACCAAAACTATTGGGGAAAGGGATATGATGAATCAGGTATTGGATGATATGGATCTGGAGCGGGAAAAGGGAATTACCATCAAAAGTCATGCAATTCAAATCAACTATACCCATAAGGGGATTGTATATGTTTTAAACCTCATTGACACTCCTGGGCATGTGGATTTTAGCTATGAAGTAAGCCGGGCGCTTGCGGCTTGTGAAGGAGCTTTATTGTTGGTGGATGCTTCTCAAGGAATACAGGCCCAAACAATTAGCAATTTGTATTTGGCAATGGAGAATGATTTAGAAATTATTCCCGTGATCAATAAGATTGATATGGATGGAGCAAAAATTCCTGAAGTTACCGACCAGATTATTGATTTAATTGGCTGTAAGCAAGAAGATATATTATTGGCAAGTGGTAAATCCGGAATAGGAATTGAAGAAATTTTGCAAGCGATTGTTGAAAGGATACCAGCCCCGGAAGGAAGCATTGATGCCCCTTTACAGGCATTGATTTTCGACAGTGTATTCAATAGTTTCAGAGGAATCATCATTTATTATAGAATTCTAAATGGCACATTGAAAAAAGGCGACAAAATTCGTTTTGTTGCTTCTGGTCAGGATTATATTGCCGATGAAGTAGGCGTATTGAAATTAAATATGACGCCTAAGACTGAAGTAAAAGCGGGTGATGTGGGTTATATCATCACAGGTATAAAAAATGCAAAAGAAGTAAAAGTAGGAGATACCATCACTTTAGCGAACAATCCAGGTGAAATGATCCATGGATTTGAAGAAGTCAAGCCAATGGTATTTGCAGGAATATTTCCTGTGGAAACTGATCAGTTTGAGGAATTGCGCGATTGTATGGATAAATTACAATTGAATGATGCATCACTCACCTTTGAATTGGAGACCTCTCAGGCATTGGGCTTTGGATTCCGTTGCGGATTCTTAGGCTTGTTGCACATGGAAATCATTCAAGAAAGATTAGAGCGGGAATTCAATCAGACCGTTATCACAACGGTACCGAATGTAAGTTTCAACGCATATACAACTCGAGGAGAAAAGATACAGGTAAATAATCCAGTGGAAATGCCTGATCCTGTAAAAATCGATCGTATTGAAGAGCCATTCATTAAAGCACAGATCATTACTTTGCCTGATTATATCGGAAATATCATGACCCTTTGTTTGGGCAAGCGAGGTATTTTGATCAATCAAAGTTATTTAACCCAAACAAGGGTTGAATTGATTTTTGAAATGCCGCTTACGGAGATTGTATTTGATTTCTACGATAAACTAAAAAGCTCTACCAGAGGATATGCTTCATTTGATTATTCGCCTATCGACAACAGAGATGCGGATATTGTGAAGATGGATATTTTATTGAATGCAGAAAAAGTAGATGCATTAAGTGCTTTAATTCATAGAAGCAGGGCCCAGGATTTTGGAAGAAGGTTATGCGAAAAATTAAAAGAACTCTTACCAAAGCAACAGTTTCAAATATCCATTCAAGCAGCCATTGGTGCAAAAGTAATTGCGCGCGAAAATATCAGCGCTATGCGAAAAGATGTAACTGCAAAATGTTATGGTGGCGATATTAGTAGAAAGCGTAAATTATTGGAAAAGCAAAAAGAAGGAAAGAAAAGAATGCGTCAAATTGGAAATGTAGAAATTCCACAAGAAGCATTTTTAGCGGTGTTGAAACTGGACTAATTTTCTATATTCGGAATATAGATCCATTTACCCAATTCCCATCTAAATCCTTCAATAGTGCCATAAGGAACCAGCGTGTGTTTTTTGCTGATCTCTCCTGTTTCACTGACTAGTTTAGCAAATACGATCCGATCTATTTCAGCATCATAATTGAGTTTTGCATTGGCTTCTTTTTTGAATTCTAAACAAAACCGATAAGCAGGTTGAGGCGGTTTAACAGGGTCGTTTGGATAACTAAAGAACCGGCCTCCAAAAAGCGGTTTATTATTATTGTCGAAGGTCAATACTTCCAGCCATTTTTTAGTACTTCTTGCATCATTCTCATCATAGCCAATTAAGGTATAATAATTTTTATTGTTGAATTTTTTAAGCACTATATTATAATACAATGCACCAATCCAGTTTTCATTGGTTCTAACAGAGTCTACTGGTCGTTCCGTAAAGTCAGCTCCATCATAGAGTGGAATGAGTTTTAAAGATCCATCTGGTGTTTTTAATTGGATTGCTCCCTTGTATCTGTAATAAGTAAAATCCTTCATCAGCTGCCAGGTAATGATTCTAAAACTACTGTCTGGAGCATATAAGCGGGAAATGGTTTTCAAGGAATCGAAAGCATAATTAAAAGAATAGGGAGTTTTTAATGCTTGAACTAAGTTTTTTGTAAAAAAACTATCGGCCCTTAATCGATCAGTAATTTCTTCTGCATTGACAATATCGAAAGCATATTTACTTAATGACTGTTCGGCTGTTTGTAATATTTTTTTATTGGCAACTGTTTGGGCATTGCCTATGCTGTAAATGAACAACAATAAAAAAAGGGTAAAAGGTATACGCTTCATCTTTTATAGCAAATGATATACTAGCAATTTACAAGCTAATTGGAGGAATTACTAAAAACGCTACAATTTTATCTTTTTCTTAAACTATAGCAGGCTTCAGCAAATGCAAATAAGTCGGTGAATCTGCAATCAATCATTGGGTCAGGAAAAGCCACTTCTGGGTGTGTAGTTGCAACAAAAACGGTTTTTATACCCGCATTTCTCCCAAACTTCATATCACTCATTCTGTTTCCGACCATAATGCTTTTTGATAAATCAATTTGTGGAAAATCTGCTTGTGCCTGAAAAGCCATGCCAGGTTGAGGTTTGCGATTAGGGGAGTCGTCGGCCAGATCAGTACAAAAATAAATTCGATCAATTTTTCCGTCCCCAGTTTCAATAGCGGACAACATATGATGATGAATATCATTTAGATGGGCCATTGTCATTAGCCCTTTGCCAATGCCTTTTTGATTGGTTACTATTACAATGGTTGAAAAACATTGATTGAGTAATGGAATGGCTGCGATGGTGTTTTCGTAAAATTGAAATTCATTCCAATTGAGAATATAGTCTTCCTTTTTCTCATAATTCAACACACCATCACGATCTAAAAATAATGTCCAGCTTTGATCGATAGTATTTAAGTTAAGCATACTAGTTAAAAATATCGGCTTCCACCAATTCACAAATAATATGTCCTAAAAGAATATGACTTTCCTGAATTCTTGGAGTGATATCGGAAGGTACATTCAATAAATAATCGGAGAGGGGTGCTAATTTTCCTCCGGTGCTTCCAGTAAAGCCAACAGTAATGATACCTTTGGATTTTGCTACTTCAAAAGCTTTTACAATATTGGGAGAATTGCCAGATGTAGATAGTCCTATTAACACATCACCTTTATCCATGGTACCTTCTACTAAGCGAGCATAAATTTCATCATAACTATAATCATTGGCAACCGCTGTTAAGTAAGAACTGTTGCAATGGAGTGCGTCTGATGGCAATGCTTTTCTGTTTTTATAGAACCTTCCAGAAAATTCAGCAGATAGATGTTGTGCATCTGCAGCGCTGCCGCCATTTCCACAAAACAGCACTTTATGTCCAGATTTAAATGAGTGACTTACAGCAGCAACAATATGGTCAACTGTTTGCAATAAAGCTTCGTTATTCAATATAGATTGCTTTACATCAATGGAGGCTTTTATGATTGCAGGGATAGAAGTATTCATGGTCAATTTAAGGTTGTTTTGCAAGTGCTATAATGGTATTGGTTAAAACTTCCCAACTGTATTTTTCTTTGCTTTTACGAAGATGATTCAAAAAATGCGCTTCACCTAATTCGTATAATCGATCAATTCCTTGAGCAATACTATCTGCATTTGCCTCAGTTACAATACCAGATTTGTCTTCAAAAACCATTTCTGGTAATGCTCCAACATCGGTAACTAAAATTGGTTTTTCAAAGTGATAAGCAAGAGGTGTAACACCGCTTTGAGTAGCATGTCGATAAGGTTGAATTACAAAGTCGCATGCATTCAAATACCATTGAACTTCATTGTCTGGGATGAAGTTGGTAAAGGAATAAATATTGTTTTTAATTCCTAAAGACTTAATTAAATTATTGTAGTAGGATGGATCTTCATAATATTCACCAGCAATGATCAATTTGGGCATTATTTTTTGTGGATTAAGCTCATGCTCAAATTGAAGAATGGCCATGGCTTGTAATAATAAATCCAACCCCTTATATTTTCTGATAAATCCAAAAAACAATATGATGGGTTCATCTACTGGCAATCCCAGCTTTTGCCGAGCTATTTTTTTATCCATTATTTCGCCAAAATGATCATACAATGGATGTTGAACAGTGATGACCTTTTTATTGCTGAACAATTTAAGATCAAGGGCTACTTTTTTGCTTAAAGTGATAAATGCATCAATAGGCTTAACAAAATATTTAGTAAGCCTTTCATCCCCCAATCTTTTTTCATGGGGTAAAATATTGTCTGCAATGCAAATGATTTTGGAAACCTTATTTTTTTTGACAATTCTTAAAATTGTTCCTAAACAAGCACCCATAAATGGCAACCAGTATCTTACAAGTACTATCGGCGCTTTTTTTGCACGGATGATCCTACCCATTTTAATCCAGTTAAGAGGATTGATTGAGTTAATACTTACATGGATATTTAAATCGCTGGGAGCTGGCAGTTCTGAATATTGTGATTTGCCTGGGAACAAAAAAGAAGGATATTGTAAAGAAAAAGTATAGATAGTTACTTTAAATCCGTCTTCTTGAAATGCTTTTGCCAGTCTTTCATTGAAAGAAGCAATTCCGCCACCTCTAAATGGCCAGGTAGTTCCTATTAGAATTAACTCTTTTTGCATGAGTTGAATTAAGCGGCTAGGAGATGCCTAATTTATCTTCAATTAGGTAAACATTTCTTTCTGATGCATTTCTTGCAATCAATTCTGCTATAAAACCTGTTAGGAATAATTGCATTCCGATCACCATGGTTGCTAAAGCAATGAAAAAGAAAGGCTTATTGGTTAAAGCTACTTCTGGGTCAAATACTTTGGCAATGATCAAATATAAACTAGAACCAAGACCAACTAAAAAAAACAATGTTCCGTAAAGACCAAAAAACTGCATTGGCTTTTTTCCAAATTTGCCGAGAAACATAATGGTGCCTAAATCGAGGAAACCATTTACAAAACGAGACAGCCCAAATTTGGTGGTGCCATATTTTCTAGGACGATGCTCAACCACTTTTTCTCCTATTTTTCTAAAGCCACTCCATTTTGCCAAAATGGGTATATAGCGATGCATTTCTCCAAATACTTCAATGCTTTTAACTACTTTTTTTCGATAAGCTTTCAATCCACAATTAAAATCATTTAATTGTATGCCTGAGCTCATTCTGGCAACTGCGTTAAATAACTTAGAAGGAATATTTTTAGTCAGCGTATTGTCGAATCTTTTTTTCTTCCATCCACTCACCATATCGTAGCCATCCAGTACAATCATATTGTACAATGAAGGGATTTCGTCCGGGGAGTCCTGCATATCGGCGTCCATTGTGATAATTACATCACCCTGAGCTGCTCTAAAACCTTCATTTAAAGCAGCTGATTTACCGTAATTCCGTTGGAACTTTATTCCTTTAATGGAATTGTTTTCAGTAGCTATTTTTTGAATAACATCCCAGCTATTATCGGTACTACCATCATCGATTAAAATTACTTCGTAAGTAAAACCTTGCTTTTCTATAACAGATTTGATCCATGCACATAGCTCTGGCAAAGATTCTTCTTCATTTAACAATGGTATGACGATGGATAAATTCATGAATTGGAATTAATCTTCAAATTTTCTTTCTTTTTTAATAACCAAGGCCATTAACATGGCTTTACAAAAATCCCATATTAATCCAATTCCGGTTCCTAATAGGATTTTCTTAATACCTGTTTCTTTCATGCTTTCTGCAGAACTGGCCAATGCTTTTTCAATGTCTTCTTCTTTGGAGCCCATTTTTTCCATGAAAGCCCTTGTTTTCTCTAAAGCGATTTGACCAGATTTAACGGTCAATTCTTTATCGATAATATTGTATAAAAGATAAGTGGCCACTGCAATGATTATTGCAGCAACTACATATGCCATGAAATTGAATTTTAAAGATTCAGCAAAGCTTAAGAATCCTTCGTTTTGTTTTCTTAATTGAAATCCTCCCAACAAAATAATAATAATCATGTAAGGAATAAATGTAGAATAGAACTGAACAGAAGTGAATATGGTTAAACCTGCAGCCCAACTTCCGAACATAATTAAAACTGCCGTAAGTCCACAAATTAAACCATACTTTGTACCCTCGTTAATGATGTTGATTTTCATGATTGATTGTTAATTTGAATAATATTTTCCTTTATTTATAGTGCCCACTATTTTACCTTTTAGTGTTCGGTCTATAAAGGCACTATTTAAAGACTTACTCTTGAAATTGCTTTTGCCTAAACTGTTATTTTCATTTCTATTATAAATAGTTAGTTCGGCAACTGCACCTTCTTCTATATGAGTAGCAGGAAGTTGAAAAATATTACGCGCATTGAGGGAGAATAATTCAATGATCCTGTCATTGGATAATTCTTCTAGTAAATGGTTCACTACTAAAAAAGAAGTTTCAAGACCTGTCATTCCAAAAGCCGCCGCATCAAACTCACAGGTTTTATGATCCCAATCTTGTGGTAAATGATGTGAAGCAATACAATCGATCGTGCCATCTACAATGCCATCTCTCAAAGCAAACATATCTGATTTGGTTCTTAGAGGAGGATTTACTTTTAAGAAGGTATCGTAAGATTGAAGGTCTTCGTCACAGAAAAATAAATGATATGGAGTAACACTGCAAGTTACCGAAAGGCCCTCTTTTTTTGCAGATCTAATTAAATTCAAAGAGTTAGCAGTAGAAATGCCGGTAAAATGAATTTTAGAACCTGTATATCTAACCAGATCGATATCTCTTTTGAGGATACTCTCTTCAGAAATCGCAGGAATGCCTGGCAAACCTAAACGAGTTGAAATGATTCCTTCGTTCATCAAACCTGCCGCTCCAATACTTTTGTCGATAGGTACTTGTATGAGTACACCATTGAATGCTTTCACATATTGGAGTGCTTTGATAAATAGTCCTGCTGATTGAACCGGGTTTATACCGTCTGAAAAAGCAATCGCACCGCTGTTACGCATATCATACATTTCAGCCAATTCTTTTCCTTCGGTCTTTTTAGTGATTGCCCCAATGGGGTGTACAAATATTGGAAGATCGTTTGCTTGTTTAGCACTGTATTCAACAGTTGATTTGTTATCAATAACTGGGGTTGTATTGGGTAATGTAAATACTCTTGTAAATCCACCAGCAGCAGCTGCTGCCGAACCCGTTTGAATCGTTTCTTTAAATTCATACCCTGGATCACAAAAATGAGCAAAAGTATCCACCCAGCCTGGAGAAACACATAAATGGTCTCCTTCAATAACTGTTGCTGCTTTATCAGTTAAATCAGCTCCAATTTTAGTGATGATATTGTTTTCTATTAGTAGATCAAATATTTTACCGTTAAAAGGGGAATTGCTGTCGGTAATTTTTACCTGCTTCAATAGAATGTTCATGCAGTGGTTGAAAATTTGTTGCAATATAGCCTGAAAATTTCTTTTCGCCCTATATTTGCTGCCCATTTAGAAAAATGGACTCAAGCAGATAGATCGGGACGTAGCGCAGCCCGGTAGCGCACACGTCTGGGGGGCGTGGGGTCGCAAGTTCAAATCTTGTCGTCCCGACAGGACCCTTCGCAATTTGCGAAGGGTTTTTTGTTAATCATTTTTCACTTTTTGTCTTTCAATGAAATGTTAATACTAGAAATTCAACTGTTTATAAATACGTAGTAAGCAACTAGGCAACAAAATACACTTACAAATTATCTATCTTTACAATATATACTTATAATGAAAAGAATTAGCTGCTCATTTTTATTCATTTTAATATGCTGTTTTGGGCAATCATATGCCCAAAATACACCACTTGCTTTTAGAGCAGCGTTTGGTTTAGCTACATATTTTGGAGATCTAACGGAAAAGCCCAAATTGTTTAACCAGTCTTCTCCAAGCATTTCATTAGGACTCAATTATGATATCACAGAACAGCTAAAGGGCAGACTCGATTTTTCATTAATGAAATTGAAATCAGACGATCGATTTAATACAAGACAAGACTTTATTACCCGGAATTTAAATTTCACCACTACTTTATGGGATTTGCAACTGGGGGTTGAATATGAATTCCTGAATATGACAAGCAAAGATTTTATTTTTACTCCTTATTTAGGTATAGGGGTAGGGCTACTTCATTATAATCCATGGACCTATGATAGAAATGGGGTGAAAAGGTATTTAAGAGAATTTGGAACTGAGGGGCAAGGCCTGCCTTCATACCCAGAAAGAAAAGTATATAATTTGTTTGCTTTGTCGATACCGATAAACTATGGAATCAAAGTTGCGATTAACGATAATGTGAAGTTTTTTCTTGAAATTAATTTTAGAAACGCGTTTACAGATTATATAGATGATGTCGGAAATACTTATCCCGATAAAGACATCATCTTAAATGAGGCTAAAGACCCAACAACAACAATTGGCCTTACTTATAGAGGCGATGAAGTATCTACACAGCCATACCCGGGGGTGAAAATTCAGCGAGGGGGTTATACAAAAGATTTCTATTATACCACTTCTCTTGGATTGATCTTTCGATTGAATAATATTCAAATAGGCGGCGGGGATGGTAGCAGTAAAAGAATTGGGAAAATTGGTTCAAGGAGTTCTCGTTTAAGAGACCCAGGTAGAGTGTTTTAAACATAAAAAAGCCCAGCTACAAAAGTAACCGGGCAAAATGATCGTTTATATCAATTAAGACTATTCGGTCTTGAAATTTAGAATCTTTCTAATTTTGAAAAGAAAAAGTCTGCTTCGATAATTGCATTCTCATCGCTATCACTACCATGAATGGCATTTTCGCCGATAGATGCTGCAAAAATTTTACGAATAGTGCCATCAGCCGCTTGAGCTGGGTTTGTAGCTCCAATTAAGGTTCTGAAATCGGCTACAGCATTGTCTTTTTCTAAAACTGCTGCTACTATTGGTCCGCTGATCATAAAATCCACTAATTCCTGGAAAAATGGTCTAGCTCTATGAATATCATAAAATAATCCAGCTTGTTCTTCTGTTAATTTTATCCATTTCATTGCTTTAATGGAAAATCCAGCTTTTACAATCTGGTCTAAAATAGCTCCAGTATGCCCTTTTCCAGTAGCATCAGGCTTAATCATGGTGAATGTTTGCTTGCTCATATTATTAAATTTCGCGGCAAAAGTAAGGAATAGCAAGGGTTTGATATACCTATAGCTGACTAATTTTAACATTTAATAGTAAAATGTTTTGATTTACTAGTTTAGATACTGCAATTTTGCCGCCATTGTATGCAAAATATTGAGGCTTTTTATCCATTATTGTCTTCCCCACAACGTGTAGTCATCACAACACATCAAAAACCTGATGGGGATGCTATGGGCTCTTCTTTGGGTCTTTTTCATTTTTTGAAAGGATTGAATCATGACGTAACGGTTATTTCTCCAACAAACTGGGCTGATTTTTTAAATTGGATGCCAGGTACAGAGGGGGTGATCAATTTTGAAATGCATAAAGAGAAGGCATTGAAAATTTTGGAAGATGCCACAGTTTTGTTTTGTTTGGATTTCAATATTTTTCATCGAACCAAACATTTAGCACCTTATTTGGCCAATGCAAAAGCAATTAAAGTACTAGTGGATCATCACCAGCAACCAGATAGTCCATCTTTCGATTATGGAGTGAGTGATACTTCAAAAAGTTCTACCTGCGAAATGATCTATGATTTTATTGTTGGATCCGGCAATGAAAATGCCCTGAATCAAGTAATTGCAACCTGTTTATATACAGGAGTAATGACTGATACTGGTTCATTCAGGTTTCCTTCTACAACGGCTTCAGTGCATAGAATGGTGGCTCGGTTAAAAGAAGCTGGATTGGATCATGCAGAAGTACATAATCATATTTATGACAATTTTTTAGAGAACCGACTACGATTCATTGGTTTTGCCCTAATGAATAGAATGGAAGTATTGTATGAGTATAATACAGCTTTGATGTATATTACACGGCAAGATTTGCATAAATATGGCATTAAAACAGGTGATTCAGAAGGATTAGTGAATTATTTATTGACCATAAAAGGCATAAAATTCGGAGCTATTGTAATTGATAGAGACGAAGAAAGAAAATGGAGTTTTAGAAGTAAGGGTGGATTTGATGTAAATCAATTTGCCAGAAATCATTTTGAAGGAGGAGGACATGCAAATGCATCGGGAGGAAGAAGCAGTGGATCAGTTGAAGAAACTGTTGCACATTTCAAAGAAGTTATTAAATCGTATAAAAATCAACTACAATAAATAAAAAATGAGGAGAATCACTTTCACGCTCTTGGCAGCGCTTGTATTGCTTGCAAGTTGTAATCAATATGAAAAAACACCAACAGGTCTTGCTTATAAAATCAGCAAAGGCAACAGTAAAGATTTACTAAAACAAGGTCAGTTCGTTAAAATGAATGTGGAGTATAAACTTCCTGCAAAAGATTCTGTATTGAGCAGTACTTTCGGAAGAATTCCAGTGTATTTCATGGTAGACACTTCAAGAATGTCTAAACATAGTTTCATTGAAATTATTACCAAAATAGCTCCTGGTGATAAAGTAGATTTTGTAATGAATGTAGATAGCCTGAAAAAATTAGGCATGTTGGAGTACAACAATATTTTTCATCAGAAAGATTTGATCAATGGTAAAGTAGAAGTAATAAAAACCTTTACTACTCAGGAATTGATGATGGCTGATTACCAGAAAGAAATGGATCAGGAAAAAATCAGAGAAAACAAAGAGGTGAAAGACTTTATTGCTAAGAAAGGCGCTAAAGTTACTGAAACACCTTCTGGAGCATTTGCTGAAGTGATCAAACAAGGCGATGTAAATGCAATGGCTGATTCTGGAAAACAAGTATCAGTAATGTATAGAGGGACTTTTACCAATGGTAAAAAGTTTGACGGAAATATGGATCAAGATTCACAAAATAAGCAACCATTGACTTTTGTTGTGGGTGCTGCTGGTGTTGTGAAGGGTATGGATGAAGCGATTCGCTTTTTCGGAAAAGGTGGTACAGGTAGAATGTACATCCCTGCATTATTAGGTTTTGGACCAAATGGTAGTGCTCCGGTAATTCCTGCTTATGCAACATTGATTTTTGACATCGAAGTATTGGATGTAACTGTTCCAGCTCCTCCAGCTGCTCCAGCTGCTCAACCTGCGATGCCTCAAAGGAATTAAGAAAGAAGAAAGAAGAAAGAAAAGATAAGAGTTAAGAGATACAGAGGATTGAGTTATTCGGTTTTGATACCTGATAACTCAATTTCTTTTTGGGCCTAATAACTGGGTTAATTGAATGGCTTGCGCGGCTTCTTTTACATCGTGCACCCTCAGTATATTCGCTCCCTTTATAAGCCCTACAGTATTCATTACAGTCGTTCCATTTAATGATTGATCGGCTTCAATTGCTAAGGTTTTATAGATCATCGATTTTCTTGATACACCTACTAATAAGGGTGCATCAAAAATGGACAGACATTCTAATTCATTCATGAGTTTAAAATTATCTTCCATTGTTTTCCCAAATCCAAATCCTGGATCGATCAAAACATCTACAATTCCTGCTTTTTTGCAAGCATTTAATCTTTCTATAAAATATTGAATGATGGTTTCTGTAATATTGTTATAGGGTGTTTTTTCGTGCATTTTTTTGATCTCACTCGAAGAATGCATGCAGATATAAGGTACATTCAATGATGCAACTGTTGGGAGCATTTCTTCAAAGAATTGGCCACCGCTGATATCGTTCACTATAGAAGCGCCTGCATTTACTGCTGCTTTCGCCACTTCAGGATGAAAACTATCTATCGAAATCAATACGGTTGGAAATTGCTGGTGAATTGCTTCAATCACAGGTAAGACCCGATCAATTTCTTCGGATGGATCGATTAGATCTGCCCCAGGTCTGGTGCTTTGACCACCAATGTCTAGAATAGTTGCGCCATCATTGATCATTTTGGCCGCCAATTCAACAGCAGCATGCGTATTAGCCGTTCTGCTTTTTTCGTAAAAAGAGTCTGGGGTAGAATTAATGATACCCATTACTTGTGGTTCATCAATTATCCATAAACTTCCTTTGCAGTTAAGTGTAAACATTTGCTCGATTCAGTTAAATTGCACCTGATTCAAAGATATTGTCAAAAGCCAATAAAACCATTATTAATAATGTCGGATACCAATAAGCAGTATGATCAGGTAGTAGCCAATTCTTATGATATTTTTATCAAGAAAACAAAGGATTATGGAACAGCTTGGAGAGTTTTAAGAACTATTTCAGTGGTGGATCAAATTTTTATCAAAGCATTGCGTATCAGAACCATTCAAGATTTAAAAACCCAAAAAGTAGGAGATGATATTGCTTCAGAATTTAAAGGAATTTTGAATTATGCAGTCATTGGTTTGATACAATTGGAGATGAATAATGCGACTGTAGAAGATTTGGGAGTAGAAGAAACCGCATCAAAATATGCTCAAAGCGCAAAACTGGCAAAAGACACTATGCTTTCTAAGAACCATGATTATGGAGAAGCTTGGAGGGAAATGAGTCAGGAGAGTTTTGCAGATTTAATTCTGGTGAAATTGTTGCGTATCAAACAGATCTTGCATAATGATGGAAAAACATTGATCAGTGAAGGGATAGACGCTAATTATGTAGACATTATCAACTATGCAGCATTTGCGTTGATTTTAATTGATGAAGGAAAACATATTTCATGAAAACTGCACTCTGGATCATTCGTTGGATAGTTGGGTTATTATTCATTTTTTCAGGATTGATAAAAGTGAATGATCCAATGGGATTGAGCTATAAAATGCAAGAATTTTTTGAAGTGCTCAATTTGCATTTTTTAAACAATTATGCATTGGCTTTTTCTCTCGGAATGAATGTTTTTGAAGTGTTGGCTGGTGTTGCGGTAATCATTGGATGGAGGATGAAATTATTCAGCTGGTTATTGCTTTTGCTGATTGTATTCTTTACATTTCTTACAGGCTTTGCATTGTTTTCAGGAAAAATTAAAACATGTGGATGCTTTGGAGATTGTATTCCTTTAACCGCAGCACAATCATTTGGCAAAGACCTGATATTGTTTTTGCTCATTTTTATTTTGGTAATTGCGCACAAAAAAATAACTCCTTCATTAAAGCCTTTTTTTTCCATTTCCATTTTAGTGATCACAGTCGGATTAACTTGTTTTTTACAATGGTACGTTTTGCAGCATCTGCCTTTTGTGGATTGCTTGCCCTTTAAAAAAGGAAAAAATATTGTTGCACAAATGAAAATGCCAGAAGGAGCAACGTTGGATAGTTTCTCCATTCAATTTATTTATCAAAAAAATGGTAAGCAATTGCAGTTTGATCAGGAGCATTTTCCTGCAGACTTTGATTCTACTTATTTATACATTGATCGAAAAGATCAATTAGTAAAGCCTGGCAATGGATTGAAGCCTGCTATTGTAGATTTTTCTTTATTGACTTTAAATCAAACGGATACCACAGAAGCCATTTTTAAACAACCAGGAGAATTCCTGTTGGTATTTGTTCAAGATGCAGTTGATATAAATAAATGGCATAATAAAATGATGAAAATATTGACTGGAGTTGAAAAAAAATCAATACCAATCTATATCGTTTCTGCTGAAGCCTCAAAAATCAAAGAAGCTTTTCCTGCCTATACAGTGTTGGGCTGCGATGCAACTGTTATTAAAACTGCTGCCAGGGTAAAGCCTACATTCTATCTAATGAAAGGAGCTACAATACTTGATAAGCGAAGTTATCTAGATGCAGAACTTATGTTCAATTAAGAAAGAAGAAAGAAGAAAGATGAAAAAAACTAATGGCGTTATTGTATAATCACTTCGGTGATCACTTCTTCTCCAAAAAGTTCATTCACTCTGGCGATGATCTGTGGCTTCTGAAATTGCAGTTCATTTTTCAAAGGACCAATATTGGTATGGATGAATAATTTCTTATTGATGATCTGTACTTTCTCTGTGTATTTAGCAATGGTCTTACCCATTAATTTGCCCCATACTTCTTCAATCTGAACAGCTCTTATTCCGTTCTTTAAATTACTCTTTCGAATAAATCCTTTTAATGCGTCTCCAATATGCATTTCAGCCATAATGTAAAGTTAGGGCTATTTTATAATTCAATCAGTTGAAATGATTTTCCGGTTTGCTTTAATTGCTTTTGAAGCCTATCTACATGGGTGTCTGTAATAAATACCTGACCATAATGGTCGCTGCATACTCGTTCCAATAACTGGTACATCCTTTTTTCATCTAATTTTTCAAATACATCATCGAGTAATAAAATAGGAGCGTAGCCAATTTTTTGACAAAGAAAATCCCATTCAGCCAATTTTAAAGCGAATAATAAACTCTTGCGTTGGCCTTGGGATGCTTCCGATTTAAATGCATATTTGTTGAGCTGAATAGACAGTTCGTCCTTATGAATTCCTTTTGTAGTTCTCTGAAGAATTAAATCTTTATGATAACTATTTTTAAGTAATGTTTCAAAAGAATTTTCAGTCAATTCACTTTGATATTCTAAACTAAGTTCGTCTGTTTTACCAGCTATGGCTGTGTATAAACTAACGACCGAAGGAATAAATTCTTTCAAAAAAATAGTTCTGCAATTAAAAATATAATTACCTGCTTTGATCAACTGATTGTTTAATACTTCTAATAAAGCCGGATCAATGGTATTCGTTTCTGCTCGTTTGAATAAACTATTTCTTTGCTGCAATACTTTTGTGTAATCCATTAATTGATACAAATATTCTCGATCAGTTTGAGACAAAATAGTATCGATCATTTTTCTTCTTCCTTCGCCACTTCCACTAATTAATTCTACGTCATCAGGAGCGATCATCACACAGGGAAATTTTCCCACATGGTCAGACATTTTTTTTATTAACTCGTTATTTACTGTTAATTCTTTTCGGTTATTCTCCCTTAAAATACAAGTGATGTTGATCGCTTCTTTTTGCAATAAATAATTACCCGACAATCGCATGCCTTGTTGCCCATGTTGAACATTTTGGGCATCGGTTCTCGAAAAATAGCTTTTGGAAAATCCTAAATAATAAATAGCATCCAATAGATTGGTTTTCCCAACACCATTCAATCCTCCAATACAAATAATTCTTTCATTGAATGCCCATTTTTGATGATGGTAATTCCTGAATTGTATCAGTTCAAGTTCTTTAATTTGGAGCATGGTTCGCAAAGTAATAAAGAACCACGTGAATAAATTGGCTGATTTGAAAGAAAGCCATTATTTTTAATAAAATTTATCGAGTGAAGACCATTCTATCTGAACAGCAAATAGCACTTACCGTTAAGCGGCTTGCTCACCAGATTGTGGAGAATAATAAAGGATTAATAGACACGGTAATAATTGGATTACAACCTAGGGGCGTCCTTTTAAGTGACCGAATTGTAGAAGAGTTGAAACAGATCATCCCTGCATTACCCATTAAATACGGAAAATTGGATATTACTTTTTACAGAGATGATGTTCGAAAAGCACTCCATATAGCCAATGCTACCGAAATTCCTTTTAGTATTGAAGGAAAAAAAGTAGTACTGATAGATGATGTGTTGTATACCGGTAGAACAATCAGGGCAGCATTGGATGCTTTATTGGATTTCGGGAGACCATCAAAAGTTTCACTTTGTGTTTTAATAGACAGAAGGTTCAGTAGAGAATTGCCCATTCAGCCCGATTATTCTGGAAAAGCAATAGACACAATAGTTTCTGATAAGGTAAAAGTAAACTGGGCAGAAACGGCTGAAAAAGATGAAGTGGTAATTGTATAAAAATTATTAATTAGCTTTGATTTTTAATGAAACTATCTACCAAACACTTACTTGGTATTAAAGATCTCTCTAAGGAGGACATTAATCTCATTTTATCCACTGCCGAACAATTCAAAGAAGTATTACAAAGACCTGTAAAAAAAGTACCCTCACTTAGGGATATTACTATTGTGAATTTGTTCTATGAGAATTCTACCAGAACCCGTATGTCATTTGAATTGGCCGAAAAACGACTCTCAGCTGATGTACTCAATTTTACCGCAAGTAGTTCATCTGCTGCAAAAGGAGAAACATTGCTTGATACAGTTAACAATATCTTGAGCATGAAAGTGGATATGGTGGTGATGCGGCATAGTGCTTCTGGAGCCCCCCATTTTCTGGCCAAACATATTCCCGCAGCAATTGTAAACGCAGGTGATGGTATTAACGAACATCCTACGCAAGCGTTGCTCGATGCATTTTCCATGAAAGAAAAATTGGGGCGGATCGAAGGACTTAAAGTGGCTATCATTGGAGATATCATGCACAGTAGGGTTGCGCTGAGCAACTTATACTTATTGAAAAAGATGGGGGCAGAAGTAATGGTAGTTGGTCCACCCACTTTAATACCTACTTATATCGGAGAGGCTTTAGGTGTTCGTGTTACATACAACCTCCAAGAGGCATTGAAATGGTGTGATGTTGCCAATGTTTTAAGAATTCAATTAGAACGACAAAACCAGCCTCTGTTTTCCTCTCTAAGAGAATATAATCTGGCTTATGGTATAAAACGAAGTAATTTAGATGCTTTAGGAAAAGATATTGTGATCATGCACCCAGGACCAATTAACAGAGGAGTTGAATTAGACAGTGATGTGGCTGATGGAAAGTGTTCCATTATTTTAAATCAAGTAGAAAACGGGGTAGCAGTTAGGATGGCGGTATTGTATTTATTAGCAGGAAGAGATGACAACCAATAACCATTACCCCAATAACTAATAACCAATAACCAATAACTAAAATGCGCATCTGTTTATTTCCCGGAACCTTCGACCCAGTAACACTAGGTCATACGGACATTATCAACAGAGCGCTGCCTTTGTTTGATAAAATTTATATTGGAATTGGTATCAATTCTTCTAAGAATCCAATGTTTAGTGCAGAACAAAGAATGGAATGGTTTAACCAAATATACAAGGATGAGCCTAAAGTAGAGAGTGTTATCTATGATGGATTGACCGTGCATTTTTGCGAAAAGATTGGGGCTCGTTTTATTTTAAGAGGGATCCGTTACGTCAGTGATTTTGAATATGAAAAAACAATTGCAGATGCCAATCGAACAATGGATAGCAATATCGAAACCATTTTTTTAACTGGAGAACCGAAATACACTTCAGTGGCATCTACCATCGTAAGAGATATTATTAGAAATGGCGGAAACGCTTCTCCTTTCTTGCCACAGGCAGTAATCAATTCGCTTTAATTTATTGCAACTATATGAATATTTGGTTCAAAAAAGATCTCTCATTAGCCGATTTTGAAGGCATGCAGAGAAATACTTTAGACAATCATTTAGGAATCGAACTAACAGAAATTGGTCCTGATTTTTTAAAAGCCCGAATGCCAGTAGACGATCGTACCAAGCAGCCCTATGGTTTATTGCATGGGGGAGCATCACTTGTGTTGGCAGAAACACTGGGTAGTTTTGGTGCAGCAATGGTGATCGATTTAAATGAATTTATTTGTGTAGGGCAAGAGATCAATGCCAATCATTTAAGAAGTGTAAGAAGCGGATATGTAACAGGAATTTCCAGGCCGATACATATCGGCTCGAGTTCTCAGGTTTGGGATATCAAAATTTATGATGATCATGAAAGAATAATTTGTGTGAGCAGAATTACGGTTGCTGTGATGAAGAAAAAAGCGAAATGACCTCAATAATATTTGCATAAGTATTGGTTAAATAAGCCGGTAGTAAATCCCCTCCAACCCACTTGATTAAAGTAATATCTTCTTCTGTTTGAGGTGTTAATGGTGGATTGCCTTTTACTTTCATGTGATACCAGTGACTTTCTTTGATTACCTCTTCTTTCAAGAAAGGATCAAAATATTCATGAAGAGTAATCGTGATAAATTTCCCCAATTCAATTTTTGTTAAACCGGTTTCTTCCTGTACTTCTCTAACAGCGCAAGCTTCAATGGTTTCACCTGGGTCTAGTTTTCCTTTAGGCAGGTCCCAAAAACCTCGCCTGAAGATCATGAGTAATTCATTTTGTTCATTAAATACCAAACCCCCAGCTGCAATTATTCGCTTTTTATCCATATTATCAAAACTCAATTAATTTTTGTCATTTTCCAATTCAAAAATGGTTTTACTTTCGTTGCATGACAAATGAAAAAGCAGTAGCAGAAAAATTGTTACAGGTAGAAGCGGTAAAACTAAGCCCCAACGCACCTTTTACATGGGCCAGTGGTTGGAAAAGTCCTATTTATTGTGATAATAGAAAAGTGTTGTCCTTTCCTTATGTAAGAGATTTTATAAAAAGTGAGCTCTGCAATGTTATTTTCGAACATTTTCCAGAAGCTGAGGCATTAGCAGGTGTTGCCACTGCTGGCATACCTTGGGGAGCAATGGCTGCCGATCAATTGAAGTTGCCTTTCATGTATGTTCGTCCGAAACCTAAAGAACATGGTTTAGGCAACCAAATTGAAGGTGCTTATTCAAAGGGGCAGCGTGTATTGGTAATTGAGGATCTTATTTCAACTGGTAAGAGTAGTTTGCAGGTAATAGAGGTTTTAAAAAAAGCCGAAGTAGAAATAGTCGGAATGGTGTCCATATTCACATATGGGTTTGACCATGCCATTAAAGCTTTTCAAGAAGCAGGTGTTGTTACCAGGTCTTTAACTGATTATGCAACAATGATTGATTTGGCAGTAGAAAAGGGAATTGTGAGCAAGGAAAATAAAGCGTTGTTGATGGATTGGAGCATGGCCCCATCGCTGTGGGGCAAATAAGAAATAAAAAAGCAGAAATAAGAAAGAAGAGATATGAGAGAAGAGATAGATCTATCAGGTAATTGAGCTTTTATCTTTCATATTTCTTCTTTTATCTTTCATCTTTTATCTTTCCACTATGCGAATAGTCATTACCTTTTTTATAATGTTCATTGGATTGAAGTCCAGCGCTCAGATGCCCAAGCAGCAATGGGTAACCATTAAATCTGTAAATCTTAAATGCTGGGAATGCAAGGAGCGTTTAGAAAAATACCTGGTTGTAGAGAATAAAGCCAACATGGAATCAGGTATGATTCAATGGAAAATCAATCTGTTGCAAGGGGAGATTAAAGTCCAGTTCTGGCCAGACCGAACAGACGAAAGCGCCATTAGAACAGCTTTAAACAATGCAGGCTTTGACGCAGATGAAGAAAAAGCAGAGCCAGAAGCATATAAAAAACTGCCACCCATTTGTAAGCGTTCCGAAGATGGGGGCGGTCCTCAACCTAAAAAGCCTTGCCATATTCAACCCTATAATTAAGGAATCACCACTTTATTTAGTCGATTGACCCTTGATTTAAAACAGATTCAACGCTTGTTTCGACTGATAATTGAACGGTACAGTCTTAAAAAGACCTCCTTTTCCCACTTTTACAGTACCTCTGGCTTCTATCAGCACTTCTTTATGGAATAACATACTTGCCGAATGTTTGAGCAGATTCTTCATATCTAATTGAATAGTTGCCGGAAGGGCAAACTCACTCATTCTCTCTATATGCATGATGGTATCTAATTGAAATTTGCCCAAAAAGAGACTATCTATAAAAACATCACTGTCAACTTTTCTTAAATCTAGCCCAAATTGATTGGGGTTATAATAGACAATTTCAAAGCTTAGGGTACTTTGATTAAATCCCAAAGAATTCAATTTGACTTTCCGAACATCTCGATATTCAAATTCTTTTGGCTTAGAACAAGCCATAAAAATCAGGCAGCAAAAAACTAAAAGTAGGGGAGTCTTCAAATTGATGATTTTAATGTAGTGATGATTTTGTTGCAAATTAAGATTAAATTGCCTTTCAATCAGTACTAATAATCTTAGTTTTTTATGATATTTTACAAGCAAAAATGCTTGCTATTATTTTTAGTATAAAAAATTATGTTTAATCAATTGATTTAAAGTATTTTAAGATATTATATTTAATTAATTAGTTAATATATTTAATTGGTTAAATTGAATTATTTGCATCTAAAAGGGCATGCCTTAAACAGAATTTAAAATGAGCACATTATTAATTGAAAATCAATACTTTGGAACAGTTAATTACTATAAAATGTTATTTGAAAATTCATATATTCAAATTGACCAATATGAAAGCTTCCAAAAAATGAGTTTCAGGAATAGATGCATCATTCCAGGATCAAATGGGTTGATTCAATTAACGGTACCTGTTGAAAAAGGGAGGAATCAAAACACTCCTATTAGAGAGGTGAAAATTGCTTATAAAGAAAATTGGGTTCTACAACATTGCAGGTCGATGGAAGCCTGTTTTAACCGTGCGCCTTTTTTTGAATTTTACAAAGAGGAGCTTTTTGGCTTGCTGGAGAGTCGGCCTGTTTTTTTATTCGACCTAAATTGGGCCATTCTTCAATGGGTGTTGAAAAAGCTAAAAGAACCTATCGAAATCGGTTTTTCCCAATTAGAAGAAAATACTCCCAGTATTTTAATAGAGGATAGGAGACATAGCCAGTTGCCTAAGAACTATGACCAATCAACCTTGCCCATTAAGTACACCCAGGTTTTCGAAGATCGAATCGGGTTTAAACCAAATTTGAGCGTTTTAGATCTTTTATGCTGTACGGGACCCGCTGCAATAAGCTATTTAAAAAGCAACGATTCGTTAAAATAATGGGTCTATTAATTGAACATTGGGTTCTACATGTAGTTTTACAAGATCGAAAACCCTGCTATTAAAATCAGGCTACCATTAATGAAGTGGATAAAACTGTTGTTGTGTTCTTTGATGGGATTGACCTATTTGTGTTCTTATGCCCAGGAGTTTTCCAATAAAGGCAAGGACTTTTGGTTGGGTTATGGCTATCATGTTCGAATGGACCCTGCCCAAGCTCCTGCAAATATAAATGCCCAAAACTTGATTTTATATTTTACTTCTGATCAAAATGCCAATGTATTGGTAGAAATTCCAGGTGTAGGATATTCCAAAACCTATCAGGTTGTTGCCAATCAAGTTACTATTAGTGAAGCAATTCCTAAAACTGGTTCGCAGGATGTGAGGTTAACAAGCCCAGGTTTATCAGATAAAGGAATTCATATAACCAGTGATCGTTCTATAGTAGCATATGCACATATTTATAATGAAAATGTATCAGGAGCTTCTGTTTTATTTCCTACCAATACTTTGGGAAAAGAATACTATTCAGTTGGCTACACACAAAATTCAAATGAAAATAATTCCAATGCTTACTTTTTCATTATTGCAACAGATGATAGCACTACTGTAGAAATTACACCAAGCGCGTCCAATCTAAATGGTTTACGTGTAGGTGCAGCAAACGTATTGCCATTTAAATTAAATAAAGGGCAGATATATCATGTGATGGGAACCTCTAATGGAGGTGTTGGTCCAAATTATGTTGGTTCAGATTTAACTGGCTCCAAAATTCGATCTATTAGCTCTAATAATACTGGATGTAAGCCTATTGCTGTTTTTTCGGGAACTGGAAAGATGAATATTGGCATTGGAACGCCACGCCCTCCTTCTCCTTTGCCAAATAGATCTTCAGACAACTTTATAGCACAGGCATTTCCCTCTAATGCATGGGGCAATAAGTACCTTACTGCTCCAACAGGTTCACAACCCAATAATTTTTTCAGGGTTTGTGTAAAAGATCCAACAACTGTTGTTAAGTTGAATGGTGTTCCATTGCCATTATCGTTGTTACAAAATGGATTTTATTACGAGTTTAAAAATGGCAATCAGTCAGGAGCTAACGCTCCAATTCCAAATAGTATAGAATCCGATAAACCCATCTTAGTAGCTCAATTTTGTACTACCCAAAATGCAGAAGGGAATACAGGAGATGGGGATCCTGAAATGATTTACTTAAGTCCGGTAGAACAAACCATTAATAAGATTACAGTTTTTTCAGCTAATAAATTTCAGATTAATCAAAGCTATATTAATGTAATCATTAAAAATGCAGGAGTAGCCAGCTTTACATTAGATGGCTCAAGTGGTATTTCCTTTCAACCACATCCTGGAGATCCTAATTATTCATACGCAATCATACCTGTTAGCTCTGGTACATCACATGCTTTGTATTCAGATATTGGTTTCAATGCCATTGCGTATGGATTTGGTGATGCAGAAAGTTATGGATACAATGCAGGAACCAATATAGTAGATCTAAACCCACCAATAGCCATAAAGAATGAATTTGCAAGTAGCGGAATTAGTTATTCTGCAACATGCACCAATTCGCCATTCAGGGTAAAAGTTACTGTTCCATATTTGGTAACTAAACTGAATGTAGATTTTGGGACCAGTTCAAATCTTACAGGAACCAATCCGTATATATATACACCTACTCGCACACCAACAATAGTTCCTGACTCCAGTTATACCTCAAATGGAAAAACATTTAATGTATATGAAATTCCCAATACATATAAGTTTAATAAAACAGGAACCTTCCCAATAAAAATTATTGCCACTTCTATTGTGCCTCAATCAGATGGATGTAGTAATAATAACGATGAAGAAATAAATGACAATGTTGTGGTAAATGATCCGCCAACTGCCGATTTTTCTATTTCTACCAATGGATGCATCAATACAAGTGTTTTATTCAGTGATTCTTCTAATGGTTTTGGAAGACAAGTGTATAAATGGTTTTGGGATTTCGGTTCAGGTGCTCAAGTTACTACACAAAATGTTGCACGTAATATAGGTGCATATACCACCACCGTAAAACTCACTTCCATAACAGATTTTGGCTGTGTAGCAACAAAAACAAAAACACTCGAATTATCGAATAAGCCCGTTGCTGGCTTTTCAATTTCCGGCCTCAATTGTTTAAGTACAGATATCGTTTTTAAAAGCACTTCCAGCTTGGTGCCAGGCCCCAATAACAATACCATTCAATCCTGGATTTGGAATTTTGATAATGGATTAAAAATTGATACACTGAATACAGGTCTAGACCAAACCAAACAATATACTACAGAGGGGGTAAAAAATATCAGTTTGATTGTTCGGTCTAATACTGGTTGCCCGAGTGATCCATTCAAGCCACTATTCTCAAT
Organism: Sediminibacterium sp.; assembly: GCA_040403975.1. Taxonomy (GTDB): domain Bacteria; phylum Bacteroidota; class Bacteroidia; order Chitinophagales; family Chitinophagaceae; genus Sediminibacterium. Next base: position 3,341 of record JBBAJS010000003.1, on the reverse strand, counting down.
CAAACCAACACCTGTGGTGAGTTTTAAAACTCCAAAAATATGCTTGGATGATCCGTTTGCGCAATTTCTAGACGAGAGTACCATTACTGATGGAACAGGTGCTTTGCTCACCAGAAAATGGACATTTGTTGGGGGGCTTCCTGCAACGAGTACAGCAAAATCTATACAAGTTAAATATCCGGCACCTGGTTCCTATATTGCTAGCTTAGAAGTAACCGCAACATCTGGTTGTGCAATAAAAGTAGATAAAACATTTTTTGTAAATGGAGCAAACCCCAAGGCCGATTTTGAATTCGTTGGATCAAATCCTTTTTGTCAACCTGCTCCCATTCAAATTAAGAATAAATCTTTTGTAGATATTGGAGCAATTGCAAAGGTTGAAATATATTGGGATTATTTGAATAATCCTACCCAAAAAGAAACGGACGATAATCCATTAGCAGATAAAATCTATGAACACAAATATCCAGACCTTCAATTATCAAATGCGCAAAAATATACCATCCGTTTCGTGGCATATACTGGGGGCGGTTCTTGCGTTAATTTTATAGAAAAAACAGTTTCCATTTTTCCTCAACCCAAAGCAAAATTTGCACAATCCGCTTTACAGATTTGCGTCAATCAATCAGTTGATTTCAAAGATTTAAGTAATGGAGTTTCAAGTGCAGCTAATACCTGGAATTGGAATTTAGGGAATACAAATAGGTCTTTAATTCAAAACCCTAGACAACAATTTCCTGATTCTGGAATAGTGAATATCAGCATGTTTTTTAATAATGCTGATGGTTGTAGGAGTGATACAGCAACTTCTACATTAACTGTTTTTCCCAATCCCAAATTATTTTTACGAAGCAGGCAGAATTTATTTTTTGGAGAATCAATACCTCTTATTCCGGATTCTTTGTTTGGGAATAACTTGACCTATTTATGGACACCACCTACTTATTTGAATGACCCAACTTTAGCCAATCCAATCTGTTCGGCACCAGACGATATTACGTATACTTTGCAAATAACGGGAGATGGAGGTTGTACTACTTCAAAAGATATTTTCATTTTAGTGTTAAAACCTCCTAAAGCACCCAATGCATTTTCTCCCAATGGGGATGGTATTAATGACACATGGAAGATTCAATATTTAGAAAGATACCCCGATGCAACAGTGGATGTTTTTGATCGGTATGGGCAATTGGTATATCAAGCGATTAATTATACAAGTCCTTGGAATGGTAGTTATAAAGGGAAGCCTTTGCCGATAGGTACCTATTATTATGTTATCAACCCTAAAAACGGGAAACCGTCTGTTAGCGGTTCTGTAACAATATTGAAATAATTTTGTATGTATATTTAGCAGGTTAAAAGCAACAATAACCGATTTTAATGCCTCTTTTATGTGTTAATAGAATGGTTTGTGTTATTTTTATAGGCTTATTTATTGTGTAACCCCCCGGTAGTAATGAAGATTTGTAGACTGATTGTGATTATTTGTATGAGTTTGCTTGTGGGGCAAATTGCTGCACAGGACTTTTCTAATAAAGGGAAGGATTTTTGGTTGGTTTTCCCTCCACATCAACCTAGCCAAAATCGATTAGCAAGTTTGTCTGTATATATTACTTCTGATAAAAATTCCACAGGTAAAATTGAATATAATGGAACAGTTCAAACTTTCGTTGTAACTGCAAATCAAACAACTGAAGTTATTTTAAATAGAACTACTTCTTATATAAGTGGATCAGAAGCTGCCACTATTACAAATCAGTCAAAAATTGTAAGTAACAGAGGAATCAAGGTAACTGTTGATGCAGGTCAGCCAGCTGTAGTTGTTTATGCACATATGTTTGCGGGGGCAAGGTCAGCTGCAAGTTTAATTTTACCTACACCTGTTCTTGGAAAAACTTATTATGCAATTTCTTGGACTCAAACTTCTTCTGGAATTGCTTCAGGTGAAAATGCCCTATCTCAATTTAGTGTAATCGCTACAGAAGATAATACTAGTTTACGAATTAATTTAAAACGAAATGGGGTAGCTACAGCTTCACCTATATTAGTTGATCTACCTAAAGTTGGTGATGTTTATCAATTTCAAGATGCACAAGATATTTCAGGTACATTAATTGAATCTGTTGGTGTTGGAACAAACTTATGTAAAAAAATAGCCGTATTTTCTGGAAGCTCTTCATTGGGGATAGCAAATACATTAACGGGTGCTGGCAATTCAATAGATCCATTATACCAAGAATGCTATCCAATTAATTCTTGGGGAAGAAAATACGGAATTACTCCATTTAGAGGAAAAAATAGGCTAAACTATCGAATTATTGCTAGTGAAGATAATACTACAATTTTAACTAATGGAGGTAATCCATTTGTTCTCAATAAGGGCTCAGTTTATACACAGTTTTCAGACCAAAATATAAACAATACTTTCAAAGCGCCATTAATCATTGAAGCAGATAAACCGATTTCAGTTTCGCAATTTAGCCTAACCCAAACCCAAGATATTGGGCAAGGTGATCCTGATATGATTTTGTTAAATCCCGTTGAACAAAGTATTAGAGATATAACAGTTTTTCTATCACCTAAACAAGCTATCACTGATCAAAATATTAATGTATTTATTAAAAATGCTGGTACCTCAATTACTTCATTTAAAATAGACGGTGTTATTGAACCATCTACATCATTTATTGCAATTGGTAATTCTGGGTTTTCATATTTACAAAAACAGTTTATTGTTGGATCAACAAGTTCATCAAGTATACGATTAACATCAGATAGTGGGTTTAATGCAATTTGCTATGGATTTGGTGACTTTGAATCCTATGGTTATTCTGCAGGTACCAATGTTATAGATCTCAATCCTCCTGTAACTGTTCAAAATGATTATTCTGCAACCAATGTATCGTATTCGGCAACTTGCACTAATTCTCCTTTTAAAATCACCTTATCATTGACTTACCAGCCTGAAAAATTCGTAGTAGATTTTAATGGAGTTGCTGGAATAAATGACCCACAACCATTTCCTTATACTCCAATTGTGACTGGTGCGAAACCAAATAAATATGATTCTACTTATATTTCAAATGGTAAAACCTATTATTTGTATCGAATTCCAAAGTCCTACATTTTTTCAGCAGGCGGCACATACCCAGTAAAAATAACTACCACAACAACATCTCCTCAATCTGATGGTTGTAGCAATACAAACGACCAAGAAATTACCGATAACATCTTTGTAAATGCACCTCCAAAAGCAGACTTTGCTATATCTACCAATGGATGCGTTAATAATGCAATAGCATTAACTGATTTATCAGATGGGGTAGGAAGACCATTGGTTA
>JBBAJS010000002.1:213340-389063 GCA_040403975.1 Sediminibacterium sp. | reverse complement strand
AGCTTTTTTGCCTTTTGTTTAAAAATTGCACTTATCAGTTGAACTCAGCATTTAAGTTATTAATAAAATAAAGATAAAAAATTTGCTTAATAATTTAAGCTCTCATTATTTAATTTTCCCCAATCTCAACAAGGCCTCCAAGAAATAATAGTCTGCATAGATGATCGGCACATCAATATCTTTATTTTGAGGCTTATTTCCTGTAGAATGCAGTAAAATAGAATGATTGGCTTGCTCACTCAAATATCTTTTACTCGATAATTCCTCCAACATTTTGATGGCCGCGTTTTTATATTCAGTTTTCAATTTTGCATCCTTACAAAATGTAGAAAGTTCCAGCAATGCTGAAGCCACAATAGTTGCGGCAGATGCATCACGTGGTGCATTTGGTATTGCAGGATCATCAAAATCCCAATAAGGAATTTTATCAGCAGGCAATCTTTTTAAATAAATATTGGTTGCATTGATGGCAGTTTGTAAAAATGCCGGATTTTTTGTTTCGCGGTAAGCCATCGTATAACCATAAATGGCCCAGGCTTGTCCCCTAGCCCACATGCTATTATCGGCATAACCCTGATGTGTTACACCCTTAATGAATTTTCCTGTTTGATCATCATACACAGCAACATGGTAAGCGCTATAATCAGGTCTAAAATGATTGTTCATAGTAACAGTTGCATGTTGTACGGCTAAATCATACAATTGCTTATTTCCTCCATTCTTCGAAGCCCAGAATAATAATTCCAAATTCATCATATTATCGATGATGGTATTATGTGGCCATCCATTTTCTTTTACACGAGATGGCCAAGATAAAATGGTACCTACTTTCGGTCTAAACAAAGTGGCCAAAGAATCAGCTGCTCTTAAAAGTGTTTTTTTATATGATTCATCTCCGGTTAATCGGTATGCATTCCCTGCACTACAAAAAAATTGAAAACCCAAATCATGTTGCAGCACTGGTCTTTCGAGAATGGCAGTTAACTGAGCTGTAGATTGCTGGGCTTGCTCTTTCCAGTAGTTATCTTTTGTTGCTTCAAATAAATACCATTCAATACCAGGCCAAAATCCACTTCTCCAGTTATATACATTATTATTGGTCCATTGGGTATTGCCCTTATCGATCACCACAGGCATTACTCCTTTTGGAGCTTGGTCATTAATTGTTAATCGTGCTTGCTGTTCGGCATATTTAAAAATAGATGGAATTTGCAAGGGTTGGCTAATAGCATTATAGCCTAAAAATAAAAATGTAATTAATAATAACTTATTCATAAGATAAAAATTATTGAACTATAATAAATTTAAAAGAGACAAATTGTAATTGATTGAGCTTTTCTTAATTATTTCAATACATTTTTTGCAATCATATTTAGAAGCACTTCGCAATAATATTTGAAATGAATTTGACATTGTAAATGGTTTAATCTGAGGATAAGTCCATGAACTATTATTTTCAAAATAAGGCAATACAGTTTCGATTCCTTTTTGCAGAGATTTTTTTGATTTTGTTTCCATTTTCCAAAAATCAATTCCTGTATTTTCTGATAGTTGAGCTATAATCGTAAAAGCATCCAATACAAATGCTGTATAATGAAGTGAAGTTGTTCTGGCTAACTCCAATGGAAAATTTCCATTATTATCCATTTGCATATCGAGTCTTTCTGTTGCTCTCTTTATGGTTGTTTGAATTAACGATTCATTATTTAAATATTTAGCAATGGCTAAAGTGGTTGCATCGTACCAAACTCCATGATTGTTTTTAGCATTTTGTTCATCTAATCCTATTGGATTATTTTGAAGCCAATCAGAAAAAGACTGAAGCCATGCTTTTAACTTGATTTGTTTTGATTCACCAAAGCTTTCGGAATTTTTTATCAAATTGACTGCATCGATTAAGAAAATCAAATGTCTTACTTCAATGATGCCCTCTGCTCTACCTTCCGTTATACCTTTTATTGCTTGCCCATAATTGAGATTAGGGTTCATTCTAGTTGCGGAATCTAAAAACCAAACTTTAATTAACTTACTGGCATGTTTTGCATATTTCTCATCATCAGAAAAATAATAAGCCAGCGACAATAAATAAATATTTTCGCAAAGTTTAGGAAAGTTGTCTTTGTCAGGATAGTTTTTTACTTCAGGATTTACTTCACCATCTTTTCTGATATATGGAGTACCATTGGCTTTAGTTGGGTCTGGCCACCAATATGGGCCAATACTCATATAATCATGCTTATTTCCGCTAGGAGGCATATCGGTTTTGTCCATTACGCTTACAGGCTTGTATTTTAAAAGCGTTTCTGCATCATTTAGTAATTGATTATATGTTGGAATCAGTGAAGCATCATTTGATTTTAATTGACTTTTCTTTACAGAAAGAATATTAAAATCAATTTTTACAATATCAGATTTTGAAAGATTTGACTGGGCAGTCAACCCTATTGAGATTAAGCACAAAATAAATATGGATACTTCTTTCATCATAAATTTATAAATCTTGATCATCATTTGTTTTCTTTCCTTTTTTTTCTTGTTTTTCTACATTACTTGCATGTCTTCCACTTCCTCCTGCATTATCAATAATTCCACCAGCAGGGTTCAATTTATCTAAAACGGCTTTCAGTCGCTTTTGCGCATCAGTAGCTTCTTTGTTATTTGAATAATTGAGCACTAAGTTTTCTTTAAAAGGCGCTTCAGACATATCAAACAATTCATCCTCTCTGGTTAGTTTCCATTTAGCATCTCTTGCATACCATTTATTACCAAGTTCTATAAATATCCATTCTCTTGGTTTTCCTTTTTTGCCCAATAATTGAGGCAAAAAACTTTGTCCATCAAGAATATTCTTGGTTGGCAAAGCAGCTCCACTTAGATCGGCAAATGTTGGCAGTAAATCAGATGCATCTACCAGCGTATTAGTAACTTTTCCTTTCTCAATATAACCCGGCCAATTAGCAATCAACGGCACTAGACTACCACACTCTAACATGGTTCCCTTCTTTCCTGAAAGTTGTTTTCCATTAATGGAAGAACGTCCCGCATATTGACTTGCAGTGCCATTATCCCCCATAAAAACAATCAAAGTATTTTCTCGCAACTTCAAACTGTCTAATGTTGCCAATAACTTTCCAACCAGCTTATCCATATAAGCTGTGTTATCTGCATATATATCGCTTCCTGGCTTACTATCTGGAGTTGGCTGAATGAGTGCATGAACATGAACCATTGAATAATAGAGAAAGAATGGCTTTTTAGCATTTTTAGAAAGAAAATCAACTAAGTGTTTGTGCATCAAATCCGGCATATAAACATCCGGTATCAATTTCTTTTCTTCACCATTTTCAGTATAGGCTTCTGCTTTCTTTTTTTCTTTACTCCAATAAACACCACTTCCTTTAAATGTTATATAATCATCAAACCCAAAGTCCTTTGGCGTTAATGAAAACTGACTCCATTTCCCAATCAATGAACTGGTATACCCTTTGGTTTTTAAAACAGCTGGAATCAATACTTCGTTTTCGGGCTTAATTTCTCCTACCATATCCTGATTAACACCCCCTGTCCTAAAAGCATAACGCCCCGTAAGTATCATTGCTCTTGATGGTCCGCACAATGGGGCAGTATACCCATTGGTGAATCTCATGCCATTTTTTGCCAATTGATCTATAATAGGTGTTCGATTGCTATCAGAACCATAACAACTAACATCTCCAATACCAAGATCATCCGCTAAAATGTAAATGATATTAGGTTTAGCTGGTAGCTTTTTGTCTTGTGCAGTTGATGCTAAAAAAGAACCAATCAATAATGCAGTTAAAAGATATTTCATAGTCTCAAATTATTTATTATTCATCCAACTCACTCCTACTTGAGATTTATTAATAATCCAAGCAGGATCAAATCGTGTAATTTCATTAACAGATAGTTTGATCTGATGTACAGAAAGCCTTTCGTTTATTCGATCCACAATTGACTGGTCAACCTTTGAATTAGTAATGAAAAATTGGCCAGATTTTTTAAATTGATTTATAGCAACTTTCTCAAATCCTGTTTCTTTTATACTGCCATTGGTATATTGATTACTCAATAAAGAATAGCTAGCATCAGCATTTGAAATAACTATTGGATCTGTATTTTTTCCTAACGTATTAATAATTGAATTGCCTGCAACTAAAACATTCTTTGGAGCTATAAATGGCTTGCCTTTACTGGCATTGCCAATCCCCAGTTTAATAGCAGGCCCAACTGAATTTACTACAGTATTATAAGCTACAATTGCATTATCGGCAGGATAATATTCATTTAAGGCTGACCCATCTAAACCAGCCATAATATCGATTGCAGCCTTCAATGATTTATCACCTCCTTCAATATTCTCCACATAATTATTGAATACAGTATTGTTCGGATTAATTACTCTTAAACCAGCACTCAAATTTCTACCTGATTTACCATTTATATAATTTCCATAGACAAAACATTTTTGCCCGTGCCTAATAACCATTCCACCATCATTTCCAATAAAACTGTTAAACCGATAAATATTATCCCAGCTTTTGTTACTGATCACTTCGGCTTCAATTCTTTCATCTTCAAAATAATTGTATTCAATAATATTGAATCCATGAGAGAAAGAAGTAAAACTTGTTCCAACACGCATTTGCTCTCCTCCATTAACTGAATATGTTCTATAGCCAAAATAATTATGGTGTATACGGTGGTAAGATGAAGGGGCAACATCTGATCCCGGAACATAACCAGGCTCTTGCTTATATTCAATTACCAATGTTGGTCCTTTATTGATTTTGCCTTTAAAATAACAATGATCCACCTCGTTATTATTTCCTACCAGATTAACAAAATAGTTGTTTACTCCGCTTTCTTCAGTTCTTGAATAATCAATAATTGCACAGTTAGTTACTCTAGAATAAGCAGCATATTTCTTAGACAATGATCTAAAGTCAATTACGTGCTGTTCATTTTCAAGTGTACAATTCCCCTGAAACAAAAAGCCTTCCACCTGCAAATAAGCTCCTCCAATTAAAATTTGAGATTTACCAGAAAAAATGACTTTCCCTGGTGTTGAAGCTTTTAATACAATTAATTTTTTTTCAAAGCCATTATTATTTGGAGAAAAATTAAGTTGAATATCTGAATAACTCCCATCTTTCCAAACGATGGTATCACCTGGCATCACTTCTTTTAGTATACTATTAAATTGATTGACATCATTTACATCGAAATGTTTTGCAGATGCATTAAAATTAATAGCACTTAAAACAATTAATAAAAAAAAAGTAATATCGATTTTTCTCAATTCAAATAGTATTAAAATAATGAATTAATCTGCTGATGTTTTCCAATGAGTAGTATCCCCTTTAAATCGAGTAAGTGCTTTCCATTCTGTTTCAATCCCTTTATCGCCTTGGTCATTCATCCATAATTGTAACTCAGCAAATAATTTCGATTTAATTTTCTGTAGAGAAGCATCATTAGCTAAATTTTTCAATTCGTAACGATCATTTTTGATATTATACAATTCAAACTCAGGTCGGTTTCTATAAATCAATGCATGTGCATATTGCTGAGGGTCTTTCTTCGATTGCTTTAACCAACCTTCATATAACTTATTTCCCTCTCTCGAAGCAGAACAATAAAATGGTTCAGTAAAATTTAAATTCCATAATAATTTATAATCATGGTCCTGAATAGAACGAACTGGATAATTATCAGACCCATTCTTAATTCCCCTTGTAGTATGAACTCCATAAACATAATTGCGAACTTCGGTATTAGTTCCTTTTAAGGTTGCAAAAAAACTTTTTCCATCTAAGCGCATTGTTTGCTCTTTATTTCCTCTTAAAGTTGTTGGATCACCTCCAGCCGCTTGAAATAAAGTTGGAACAACATCAATATACTGAGCTAAAATATCTGTTCTGGTAGATGGCTTTATAGTTTTAGGCCAACGCGCAATGAAAGCAGCTTTTAGCCCCATATTATAGCAAGTCCATTTACCAAATGGTAAAGAAGTACCATGTTCACTTGCAAACATGAATAATGTATTGTCTTTGTTTTTGGTATTGTCAACAATGTTTAAGCACTTTCCTACAAGACTGTCAGCGTAAGTAATTTCAGCATAATATTTCACTAAGTTCTCTCGTGTTTCTTTTGTATCTACCATATAAGGTGCAATATGCAGTTCTTCTGCCTTGTATTGAGCTTGATTACCACGAGTCCAAGGACCATGTGGTTGATTGGTTGCTACAATCAATAAATATGGCTTTGTTTTATCCTTATTGATCCAAGCTTCTGCATCTGCCAAATTGATATCAATTCCTTCTCCATTATCACTATCTCTTCCACCAAGGTATTCGTAAGGAAAGGATTCAGCAGGAGCTGTATGCCTTTTCCCAATAAGTGCAACTCTGTATCCAATTTTTTTGAAATGATGAAATACACTGATGATATTATCGTACACTTTTGAATGATTCGGATAACTGCCATTCTTAACAGGAAAGATTCCTGTATATAAACTTTGCCTTGTTGGGCCACACATTGCAGTGGCATTATTCATATTATCAAAGCATAAACCCTCTTTGGCCAATGCAGATAAATTAGGCGTTTTAACATCGGGGTTGCCGTAAGGCTCGCAATCTATTGATGTCATGTCATCTGCAATAAAAAACAAGATATCTGGCTTTTTTTCATCTTTCACAACTTTTTTAGCTGGTAAGAATGCAGAAACAATTACTACAATTATTGTAGCAATACAGAATAGAATGAAACTGTTTTTTTTCATAATAGATTAATTTTATTTTATTGGTAGCCATGGCCATGGCTTGGCTTTTGTTCTGATTGCTTCGGCTTCCCATTTAGCAGAAAGTTCTTTTACTTTTTCAGGTAATTGTTTGGCTAAATTTTTTGTTTCCGAAGGGTCCTTATCAATATCATATAGTTCCCAAGCATATTCGTCGGAAGGAGAAAAGGTTTTATTCTTTTTTGTTTTTGAAACCAATTTCCATTGACCTACACGTAAAGCTCTATTAGCAGCATGTTCCCAAAACAGCAATTCTCTATCGATTGGTTTATTGTAAAATGCAGGCACCAAGCTTTTTCCTTCATAGGCTTGTATGGAATGCCCATTGAATTCAGTTGGATATTTTAAACCAACTATTTCTATACATGTAGCCATTATATCAATCAAATGAGAAGGCTGATTATTCAGTTTCCCCTTTAATTTCAATCCTTTTGGCCAGCTAACAATCATTGGAGTGGCTATTCCACCTTCATGTGTAAATTGTTTGTATTCCCTAAATGGAGTATTGCTTACGTTGGCCCATTCTTCTCCATATGTTGACCAACTATTCGCATTTCCTGGCATTACTCCTCTTCCACTTTTAACAAATTCTCCTTCTCTGGTGTAAAGCGGTTTTTTATCTAAGAAAATGGAGTCGTATGAATATGGTTTCAATTTCTTTTGCTCTTCTGTCAATATTTTTTCTGGCTGATCGGTTTCTACCGGTTCTGCGCATCCTCCATTATCATGCATGTAAAAAATAATTGTGTTTTCCAACTCCCCGTTTTTTTCTAATGCTCCTATTATTCTTCCAATACCCTGATCCATTATATCAATCATAGCTGCATAAACTTCCATTCGCTTCAATTGCCATTCTTTCATAGGTTCTTTATTCCATTCTGGCACATTAACTCCCCTTTCAGTTAATACGCAATTCTGATCGATGATTCCTAGTTTCTTTAATTTTTCAAAACGTTGTTGCCTGATAAAATCCCAACCTTTGTCGTAGACACCTTTGTACTTTTTTACTTCGGATTCTGGTGCATGTAAAGGCCAGTGAGCTGCAGTATATGCTACATAAAAAAAGAAGGGTTGATTTTTAGGGTTTTCATTGATAAACTTTACAGCAGTATCACTAATAGCATTGGTATAATAAAAGTTTTTACTTGGCGCTATGAAAGTATTATTACTAATTAATGTTCCAGGATCGTAATAACTTCCTGAGCCATTCAATGTGCCGAAATATCTTTTAAACCCACGTTGCAATGGCCAATTGCTCTTATCTGTGGCAGCGCCCATATTTTTTGCAACATGCCACTTTCCAGTCATATAGGTGGCATAACCAGCTTGAGAAAATAATTCCGCTAAAGTGATGGCATTTTTACTAAGGTCATCTACATAACCAGGTTCATTGTAATTTTCAGTTGACAAATGCCCCATGCTTGCCTGATGGGGATATAGACCAGTTAATAAAGAAGCCCTTGTAGGACTGCATCTACCTGTATTGTAAAACCGAGTAAAACTCAACCCATTTGCAGCTAAGCGATTAATATTGGGTGTTCTTATTTCAGAACCAAAACATCCAATATCAGAATAGCCCATATCATCGGTAAGAATGACCATTACATTGGGCTTTTTACTTTTTTGCTTTTGTGCATTCACTGAACAAAGAAAAAATAATTGACAAATAATGAATAATGCAAATAATGCAACGCTTCTGAAATTCATTTTAAAGGTCAACATCATTTTAATTAAGGTTTATAAATTAATTGATCTGTTTTTTAGAAGCAATAAAAATGATACTTACCCAAGCCAATGGCACCATTATACTAGCTAAAATAAAGAATGACAGATACCCTGTTTGAGTAATGATTGGAACCAATAAAGTAGTGATTAAAGTTCCAACTACAGCTGCAGTTCCACTCATTCCAGAAATAGTTCCAATATTTTTTCCTGAAAAATAATCAGATGGCAAAGTCTGAATATTTCCAATCAAAAATTGAAAACCAAATAAAGTAGCGCTAATCAATCCTATAGATAAATTAATATGTTGTTTTAATTCTTCAATATAATAAGTAAATAGCCCTAAAGACAATAACATGATCATACAACCAATGGTAATCGCTTGTTTTCTTGCTTTTGCAGAATCCATTCCTTGATTGATTTTATAGGAAGCATAATATCCTCCTAATAAACCACCAATTGCGGCAAATAAATAAGGAACCCATGCAAATGCGCCCACTTGTTTAATATCAAATCCAAATTGCTCTTTTAAGAAAGTGGGCAACCATGTAACAAATAACCACCACACCGGATCAATAAATAATCTGGCTGTAAGAATACCCCAAGTATTTTTAAATTGAAGTAATTGACGCCATGTATAAATTATTTCAGTTGTATTTTCTTCACCAACTTTCTTATCATCGATCAAAGATTTTTCTTCTGGAGTAATCCATGGATGTTTATCAGGTGTAGCTTTATTAATGATCAACCAGGGAATTAACCACAAAATTCCTAAAGCAGCAATCCCTACAAAAGTTGCTCTCCATCCAAATGCTAAATACAAACCTGCAATAAAGGGTGCAGCTACAACAGAACCCAGAGATGCACTGGCACCAAAGATTCCTTGAGCTATTCCACGTTGCCTTGCTGGAAACCATTCTGCATTGCTTTTGGTTGCACCTGGCCAGTTGCCAGCTTCACTTAAACCAAGAAAAAATCTAAAAATACTAAAGGACATTACTCCTCTCGCCAACGCATGCAATGCAATTGAAATACTCCAACCAATAATTGATACAGCCATCCCCAACCTTGTACCTATTTGGTCCATCATTTTTCCTGTAAGCGTTTGTCCTAAGGCATATGCGATCATGAAAAAACTAGTGATATAAGCCAGTACTTGCTTGCTGTCTGTATCTGCAATTCCAAAATCTTTGTAGATATAGGGCCACATGATATTGATGGCACTCCTATCTATATAATTAATGATAGTAGAAATACCAATTAATCCTATGATCCACCAGCGTAAGCCTTTTATCTTCATGTTATTTTATGTACTAATATTGCTGTTATAGATTATTTCAAAAACTATTTAAGTTGTGATTTAAAAAATTGAAGCATTTGCGCTTTCATTTCTGCTGAAACTGCTTTATACTCTTTTTCATTTGCCACATTGATTGTTTCCAGCGGATCCTTCTTATAATCGTACAACTCCGCACCGATCAACAATTTTTCATCATAGGGTTGAGTACTTCTGTAACCATTATTCATCCAAACTGTGTATCGATAGTCTTTATTTCGAATAGAATAGCCCATTACTTTGGCTTCGGCATAACCCTGTCGATCTGTTTCTACACCATCAGAACTTCTTGGATATTGACTTACAGAATATTCTTTCCCTTTTGATGAAGGATTCTTCATTAATGTAACCAAACTTTTTCCATCTAAAACAGCAGGAATAGATAATCTGGATAATTCGCAAAGTGTTGGGAAAATATCAATATGTTCTGTTTGAGAATTGGTTATTGAAGGAGCCATTCCTGGAGCTGCAATAATCAAAGGAGCTCTAGTAGCATCTTCAAAATTGGTATGCTTGCACCATAAGTTATGATCGCCTAAATGCCAACCATGATCACCCCATAAAACGATGATCGTATTTTTAGTTAAACCTAAAGAATCTAATTGGTTTAATAATTTTCCAACTAATGCATCCATATAGGAAATGGCAGCATAATATCCATGTATCAATTCTCTTTGCTTATTAGCAGGCAAAGTAATTCCGTAAGGCTTTTGATCTGTAAATTCTGTTAATGGAGGTATATCGGTATATCCTCTCAATTCACCAGAATTATGATAAGCCACTTTTACAGGATTTTTAGATTGCTCTTGAAATTTAGCCAATGGCATGTCTTCTCTTTTATACATGTCCCAATACTTCTTAGGTGCAACAAATGGCAAATGTGGCTTTGCAATACCAACAGCAAAAAAGAAAGGTTGATTGCTTTTACTCAATTGGATCAAAATGTCCTTTGCTTGCAAAACATTTGCTCCATCAGTATATGCATTATCAGGAACATTTGTATTCTCTATAGAAGGTTTAATTTTTGTACCTACATAATCATTCGCTTCTGCTTTTGTTTTTCCATTGTCTATTGCTTCTTTATAATATTTAGCTACCAATGCTTTGGTTGCTGCCATTTGGTATCTTTCTAATGCAGGCTCACCAAGTTCGGCTGGATAATATTTTTTATCGGTCTTGTAATATGGAACAGACCAAGATGGTTTATCAATATCCTTATCTACACAACGTACATCATAAACTTTTCCTATTCCTTGAGTTGAATAACCCTGAGAAGCAAAATATTGAGGCAAACTTAAAATATCTGGATTTACATCTCTCATTCTTGTTTTAAGATCCCACACTTTTGTATAATCAGGTCTTTTCCCCGTCATTAAACTTGCTCTTGTAGGCCCACAAACGGCTTGCTGAACATAGTTACTCATAAACATGGTTCCCATTTTTGCAAGACGATCTATATTAGGTGTTTTAATAAGCGTATTACCATAACATCCTAAAATGGGTTTCAAATCATCAATAGCTATAAAAAGTACATTTGGCTTTGCTTTTTGTTGAGCAGTAATTAGTCCGACAGAAAAAAATAGTAAAGAAGAAACTAACAATAATGATTTGCGCATAATATTACTTTTTTTCTTGAGATTTGAAGAAAGCTACCATTTTGTTATAGAGTTCTTTTGAAACAGCAGCATAGTTTGCATCATCAACAACATTTGATTTCTCTAATGGATCCTTTACATAATCAAACATTTCTTTTCCATAGATTTTATCTGCATTAAAAGATTTGTCTGAAGTGAAATCATGCATCCAAATGGTATACCTGTACTTATCTGTTCTAATACTATAACCCATTATTTTGTTATTGTCATACCCTTTAGCTTTCATTTCTTCTTTTTTTAATTTACGCGGATATTGACTAACAGAAAATTCTTTAACTGATGCTTTTTTGTCTTGCATAATCGGTTTCAAACTTTTCCCTTGCAGCTGAGAAGGTACTGCAACATTTGCCAAATTGCAGATTGTAGGAAATATATCTACATGTTCAGTTTGAGATGATGATTTACCAGGTTTCATACCAGGTGCTGCAATAATCAATGGTGACCTAGTGGCTTGTTCGAAATTGGTATGCTTCTCCCATAAGTCATGGTCTCCTAAATGCCATCCATGATCACCCCACAGAACAATGATCGTATTATTCAATGTACCTAATGATTCAAGGGTATTTAATAAAATACCTACCTGCGCATCGGTATATGATACTGCAGCATAATAACCATGTACTAGTTCCTTCTGCTTTTCTTCTTTGATTTTAACGTAATTACCATCTTCGTTATAAGTAGCATAAGCTGGTATATCTGTATAATTTCTTAACTCACCAGATCTATGATAGGCAATCTCTACATCATTTTTTGCATGCTCTTGAAATGGAGCTAAAGGCATATCTGCACGATTGTATAAATCCCAATATTTTTTTGGTGCAACAAAAGGTAAATGTGGTTTATGAAATCCAACTGCCATAAAAAAAGGCTTATTGGCTTTTGTAAGTGCAATGATCTGATCCCTAGCTTTTAAAGCAAGTACTCCATCTTCATAGGCATTGTCTGGAACATCAATTGATTCTGAAGAAGGGCCTTTTCTGCTAACTGGATTCAAGTCATCGTCATCCGTTGGGGCTTTTGCAGGGACATCTTTAGAAAATAATAATTTGGTTTCTGCTTTTTGATATTGGCCATTTGATGGCTTACCTAAATTATTGGCATAGTCTTTTGCTTCAATTTCTATATATGGACTATTCCAGGAAACTGGATCGATCTTATTGATTGAACTACTAGGATGGTAAATTTTACCCCCTCCCATAGTTGTGTATCCTTGTGTAATTAAATATTGAGGCAGCGTTAGAATATCAGGATTCATGTCCCTCATCTGTGTTTTAAGATCCCAAATTTTAGTAACATCTGGTCTCATACCAGTCATTAAGCTGGCCCTCGTAGGTCCACAAACAGCTTGCTGACAATAATTACTCATAAACACAGTTCCCATTTTAGCCAATCGATCTATGTTTGGTGTTTTCACGATGTTATTGCCATAACAACCCAGTTCAGGTTTTAAATCGTCTATAGCAATAAAAAGAATGTTTGGCTTTGAGGATTGCTGTGCTATTGCAAATACTGTTGTTAACAAGAGCAATACAAGAGATAAAATTGATTTTTTCATTTGCTTAATTTATACATTAATTATTCAATCCAAATTATTGGGTTCCTAACAGGTAGATTTCGAATCACTTCATCTGTTTGAGGATCGTGATTTAAGTTGATCCAAGTTTTTAACCATGTTGTATTGTTATTTTGAATATATCCAAACACCAAAAAAGGATGTGCAATGGGCCAATCGTTCCAATACATAACATCTTTGGGATATGCCCAACTACTTTTGTTTTCTACATATGGGAACATAAACTCGATGCCTTTTTTTAGACTGCGATTATCAGTTAAAGTAAAGTCCCAAAGTGGATTTGTTTTTGAAGAAAGTGTTTGACAGATGGTTGCCATTGCATCTAGGTTGAAAAGTGAGTACCCATAAGGTTTTGTGCGTTTCAATTCCAAAGGGAAGCCGCCATTTACATCCATTTGATTAGGCAGTAATACTTTTTTATACCGATCAGTGCAATAGTCTAATAGTTGTTGGTCATTCACCAATTTAGCAAAAACAGCTACCTGCATTACCCAACAAGTTCCATGATTGTTTTTAGCATCCCTTTCTTCGATTCCATAAGGGTGTGTAGTTACCCATTTCAAATAATCAGCAAACCATTTTTTTATAGTGAATAATGCAGATTTGTTAAAAGATTTTGAATCTTGCATTACTAAAACACCTTGCGCCACTTCTATCATTTGAATCATATCGATAATTCCTATCCCTCTTCCTGTAACTTTCCCTTTGATTGCCTGAGCATACAAAAGGCTTGGGTTCATTAATGTGGATTCATCTACAAACCATGCATTCAAATGCATTTGTGCATGTACTACATATTTTTCTAGATGCGTAATTTTATATGCTGAAGCCAATGAACCGATGATCTGGCTAAAACGAATCATTGCTTTACGATGGTCTGTAAAATTATCTGGATTGGTCATTCCATCTTTTTGAATATAAGGCCCATTAGGGTTTGAAGTATCAGGCCACCAATAATCTCCTTCTGAGTAAAAATCATGCAGCCCACCTGCAGATCTTGTTGAGTGAGAAGCTGCAACAGTTAATGGTTTCAATTGCAAAGCTAAATTTGCTTTTTGTATAATTTGTTGCTTTAGTACTTTTATAATTTCATCTTCCTTTGAATTTGTACAAAAACCTTTTTGACAAGTAATGAATGAAAAAAAACAGGCAAAAAGGAAAAACTTTTTCATGCTATAATATTTCTTTTAAAAATTGCATAATTGCATTATTGATCTCTGTATTTTTTTCTTTATCAAATTTTCCATGTAACCCGCCTTCTACTGTAATGAATTTTGTTTTAACTCCGAGTTCCACTAATTTTTTATGTAAAACCACTGATTGTTGATAGGATACAGTAGGATCAGCATTCCCATGAACGATAAAAATTGGAGGACTATTCTTGGTTATATAATGTATTGGTGAAACTGATTTTATAAAAGCATCGTCTTTTGCTTTTGATCCTAACCAATTCGTGGCAGATTTACTAGTGATATAGGGCCCATATGCCCAATCCCAAACATCATTGATTCCATACTTATCAATGATTGCGGCTACTTTTATTTTTTTTACTCCCTTACAATTGTCATCAAATAAATGGTTGTTCTCGAGTAAACCAGCCATTAGTGCTAAATGTCCTCCAGCTGAGCCTCCCATAATGATGATCTTATTAGGATCAATATTCAATTCTTTTGCATGACTGATTAAATAAATCAATGCGCATCTTGTATCCTCAATGGCAGCTGGAGCAATTGCTTGAGGAGTCATACGATATTCAATATTTGCGACTGCCATTCCGGCTTTAAAAAAAGGACTGAATCCCCCTTGCCCCTCTTTTACACCATGATTCCATCCTCCGCCATGAATATTAATAACCAATGGTGTTGGTTGCTTACTGATTGGATTAATATAATAATCCAACTTTCCTTCCCAACCATTTACCCTTGTATAAACAACATCCAATGCAGCTGAAAATCCTTTTGGATAATCAACAGGTTTATATACAGTATCTGTTTTTGATATTACCTGTGATTGAAGTAACACAGGCAATACCAAAAACAGTCCGAAATAAATGATCTTATATAAGTTCAACTTTTTATCCATTATCAATACCCAGGATTCTGAGGAATTACCAGTTGTGTATTGGTATCAATTTCATATTGTGGAATTGGTAACAATAATTTATTTGCATTCACATTTGCTTGAAGTTCTGCTAATGTTAATCTTGGTAAAGGATAATTGATATAATGACTATTATACTCTCGTGCAAAATGTGCCCTCATAATCGATGTTGCAGAAATTGTTGTTAAAGTTGTTCCGAACCTTAATATATCAAAGAACCTCAAATTTTCAAAAGCAAATTCAAGCATTCTTTCTTTGTTCAATGCTGCCTCGAAAGTGGCAACTGAATTTACAGTAGCGGGCAAAACTGCTAATCCTGATCTGGTTCTAATTTGATTAATCAATGAAATGCTAGAAGGTGAAAAACCTTGTGCTTCAGCTAGCATTAACAAAACATCGGCATAACGAATAACTGGCCAATCACTTTCCCCATCATTGGTTAACACAACTGGAGACAAATACTTTCTTGCATACAATTGAGCAGCAGTTCCTGTTCCAAATACTGCAATATTAGTTGCTCTTCGAGAATCAAAAGTAACTGCTGGCGTGGTTGTAAGCATAAAGTTACTATCCACATCATTGGTTGGAAAGTTGAGACCCTGACCAGATCCATTAATAATGGCAGAACCACTACTTAACGCTGCAAAGTCATTTCCGAATGAAGAGCCTAAACCAACACCGCCTGCTTTATATCTTACAGTGAATAGAATTTCACTATTCATTTCAGTTGTGGTAGAAAAAACATTGGCATAAGATGCTTGTAGTGAATAGCCGCTGTTTGTTATAACATCATTAAATTGAGTGATTGCTTCTGCTTTTCTATTTAAAGTAAGGAATACTTTTCCTAATAGTGCTTTTGCTGCCCACTGATTTGCATCTCCTATATTCAATGCTGCTATTGCACTGAAACGTTTATTGCTTAAATATCCAGAAGCAGTTTGAAGATCTGCTAAAATAATTTTATAAATATCTGCAACTGTAGATCGATTGATGGTTTTTGCTGTTTCTGCAGATATAGGTGTATGAATTAAAAATACCCCACCAAATAAACGAGCAAGATTAAAATAGTGATACCCACGAATGAACAATGCCTGACCAGCAATTGATTTACGAACAGAATCCGTCATAACTATATCAGTTGTTCCGAGAGAAATTGAACCAGCATTTGGATCGTAATTCACTCCTAATTTTTGCAAAATTAGATTGCAATTACGAATATTATTATAAGTATTCAACCAATAATTATAAATTCCACTATTACTTGGTGCAGGATAATACATATCCAAACTACTATAATCCAAATTGATGGAACTTTGACTACCTGTTGCACCCACTTTAGAAACATCCGATCTTAATTCTGTTAGTGACCATTCTAAGTTCATTGGTTTTTGTAACCCATTATAACATCCCGCTAATCCAGCACGGATTTCACTTTCTGTTTTATAATAAGTTTCAGAATTTAAGTTAGAGATTGGATATAGATCAATTGCCTTCTTACATGAAGAAGAAGCAATTAGTAAAATGATGATAAAATAGTTGATAAATTTCATATACTTTTTTTTAAACAATTAAAAGTTGATATCGATTCCAAATAAGAAGCTTCTGTTGATTGGGAATGCTCCTCGTTGGTATCCATCAATCAATGGAGTATTATATGGCCCAGAACTTGTTCTTGCTTCAGGATTAATTCCTCTAAATGAAGCTGCTGTTTTAAAGAATAAGTTGGAAGCAGTGAAATAAAGTCGCATTTTACTTAATTTGGCTCGATTTGTCCAAGATTTAGGTAAAGTATACCCAAAAATCACTTCCCTTACCGCCCAATAAGATGCATCTTCAACGGTATAATCAGTTAATAGCCAGTTTTGAAAACCTACGTTTGCAATAGGCGTTTTACCATCCCCAGGATTCAATGCACTTACCCATCTATTATCGCTATAAGCTCTTGTAGTTCTTTTTATTTCTAAATAATTGGCATCTCCTGTAACTACAGATCCACCTTGAACTCCTTGTATCAAGAAACCAAAATCAAATGACTTATACTTGAAATTATTATTGATACCCCAAGTGAAATCTGGATAAGGGCTACCTATCACAGTCCTATCATTACCATCAATTATATTGTCTCCGTTCAAATCTTTTAATTTAAGACCTCCAGGAACAAAATAAGGAGTTAGCGTAGTTTTTAATCCAGCAGCAATTGCTTTATCTATATCGGCTTGAGACAGCCATACTCCATCTGTTTTATAGCCATAAAACTGAACCAATGGATCACCCACTCTATTAAGGTATAATTCTGTTCTTTCTCCCTGGTTTAAAATCAAGGATTCTTTACCCAATTCAATTATCTTATTTCTTGTTTGAGCGATATTAGCGGATGTTGTCCAAGTAAAATTTTTTGTTTTATAGTTGTTAGAAGTGATTTCGAATTCAAAACCATTATTCTGTAAACTTCCAATATTATTCCAAGCTTGTGGAACTCCTGTGAATGCCTGAGCTGATTGTCTTAACAATAATTTTTCTGTTTTTGACTGATAAATATCAAGAGAAAAATTTAATGCATTCTTTAAAATGGATAAGTCTAGACCAAAATTATATTGGTGCGTTCTCTCCCATGTAATATTTTGATTGGACAAAACGGTTGATGAAGGCACTTGACCTACTGTAGTAGTACCGTTTCCAGCTCCATTCACATAATTAGCTGAACTCAGTAAATCTAAAAAAGCATAATCTGCAATTCTATTATTACCTGAAACTCCATAACTGGCTCTTAGTTTTAGATTACTTATCCAATCTACCTTATCCAAGAATTTTTCCTTGCTAGCTAACCAACCTACTGACACTGAAGGAAAGGAACCCCATTTATTTCCATTGGCAAAGTAAGAACTTCCATCAGTTCTGAAACTAGCAGCAAATAGGTATTTATCTTTATAGCTGTAGGTTAAACGACCTAGATACGAAACCAATCCAATTTGATTAATTGTATTGGTTGAATTTGATCTGTCTATTGTTAATGCATTGTTTAATGTAGTGATATTATCACTTGGGTAATCCAAGCCAGTTACTTGCTGTGCTTGATTCCTTGTTTTTTGAATGGTAAAACCAGCCAAAACATTAAAGCTATGGTCTTTAATTTTCTTAGAATAAGTTAACGTATTTTCATTTAATAGATCCATATTCAAATTATCAGTATATACACCTCTGTTTACATCCCCTGCTCTTGCTACATCTCTCTTATAAAATGCTGTTCCTTTAGTGTAAAACATATAAGCACTAGCCATTGATTTAAAATCTAACCCTGGCAAAATATTAATTTGTAAATCTGCAGAAGTCAAAATTCGATACTCATTGGTATACAAATTTTCATTCTCCATAGAAGAAAAAGGAGTTTGATTAGAAGTATTAAATGGATTAACAATTGTTGCACCACTTGTCCAAATAGTTCCATCAGGCATTGTACCTGTGTAGGTTCTTCCACTAAAATATCTTGCCTGAGAAAAATCACCATCATTCACTCCTGCATACAAAGGATTTTGATTTACAAATGCAGCAGTTTTAGCATTCATGGTTGTAGGCATCCAAGATCTCCATCTTACAAAATCCTGATAACGTTCACCTGGTGCTTCTCTTTTTGCATAAGAAGGATTTAAATTAAAAGTAAATTTTACTTTTTTACTTAACTGGGCTTCAATTTTACTTCTGAGACTGAATCTTTCATATTCACTATGAATCATCATACCCTGGTCATTTTGGTATGCTCCTGAAATAAAATATTTCACATCTTTACTCCCTCCAGACACACTTAACTGAATATTTTTTAAGCTTGCATCTCTTAGTCCTACTTTTTGCCAGTCTGTTGGTCCGCCAACTATTTCGTTTTCCAATATATATCCTGCTCTATCTTCATTTAGAGCTATTCCTACATCTGTTAATTGAACCGCTGGTACGCTAGGGTCTGCTTTTTTTAATTGTGCTTCTGCAAATAGCAATCTTAACCATTCTGAAGATGTCATAATAGAATATGTCTTATATGCAGACTTAGTACCTATAGAAGATTTGAAATTGTAAATGGGCTTTGTTGTTTTTCCAGATTTTGTAGTTATTAAAATGACACCACTTGCTCCTCTGGATCCATAGATAGCTGCAGATGCAGCATCTTTCAAAACTTCAATCGACTCAACATCTCCTGGGTTAACAAAAGACAAACCATCTGCAGCCGGTGTTCCATCTACAACAACCAATGGATTTGCTCCAGCATTAATAGAGCTAGTTCCCCTAACACGAATCTTTGCTGCTGAACCTGCTTCAGAAGAAGTATTCTGAATTGATACTCCTGCAATTTTTCCTTGAAGTGCCTGATCCAATCTAGAAACGGGCGCTTCATCTAAATTTTCATTTTTAAATTTTGCAACTGCACCAGTTAAGCTTGATTTTTTCTGTGTTCCATACCCTATCACTACAACTTCATTCTCTGAACCTGCAGCTCCAATCATGGAAACATTAATCACCGTTTTATTTCCTATAGTAATCGACTGATTGGCAAATCCTATGAATGAAATATTTAATTTCTTTGCACTATCTGGAACAGAAATAGCAAAAGTTCCATCAGCTTTCGAAGTTTGACCAGTTGTAGATTTGTCATAAGTGATAGAAGCACCTGACAATGCTTCTCCATTGGACTGGTCAATAATTTTTCCAGTGATCACTTTTTTCTGTGCCATACTTGTTCCTGCAATTAAGAGGAGAAAAAGCATGAGTAATAATTGTTTTAATTGATTCATAGCAGCAATTTTTGTCGTTTAAGCGTTGGTTTTTAAAAAATCGTTTAATTTATTTGAATAAAATCTTCTCTCATTGGAGTAAATACATCTATCAATACACCAGTTTCTATACAAACAGCACCGTGCATTAGATTGGATGGTACATGAAAAACATCACCTGCTTTTAGCCTTTTTTTAATGCCATCAATTTCAACTTCAAATACCCCGCTCTCCACACTGCTAACTTGTACATGATAATGTTGATGTAATGCCCCAACTCCCCCTTTTTCAAACTCTACACGTACAATCATGATTTTTTCGTCATATGTCATGATTTTTCTTCTAACTCCTGGAGCCATTTCTTGCCATTCAACCGAATTTGCATCGATAAAATGGGAGGGATTGATTGTACTTTCTGTTGTTGACATTGTATTCGTTTTACAAATTATTTGATTGATTGATTATTATAAAAAACCGCATAAGGTCCAATCCATTCAATGTTTTGACCATTATTTTGAAATTGATGTTTTTTAGCTAGGTCGAAATTGTTATTTGATTGTAACACTAAAAGCATTTTGCTTTTATACATTATTTTTCCAACTGTATAATTGGAATCATCTTGCAATAATTCAATAGAGCTTAATGCAGAATATGCCCCATTGGCTAATTCAGCAGCTGTATTATAGTTACCGTGCAATTCTATCACATTTAAAAAAGTCGGGCTAATAGATCTAGCTCGAATGATATAGGAAGGATCTCTTCTCAAATTAAAATTTGGATCGTTGGCCCCAATTCTAGTAAAAAATGCCTGGGCTGAATCTTTTATAAAAGAAGAAATGGTATAAAAGGACTGTTCATTTAAAAAAGTAAATTGAGCCAAAGGACTTTTTACTGTAGCTTCTGCTTCTTTCCATAAAAACTGATACCCGTTTTTATTACCCAATGTTTTCATTGAATTAATTGCAGGTGTATATGTAAAATTAGTGCTGATAACAGTACCTGAATAATTAAATGGCAAATCGAATTGATGCGAAGTGGTAGATGCTGTTTTAAACAAATCAATGATCAGAGGTTTTTGTTGATCAGGAATTTGCACCATAAATATAGTTCTTTGCAATTGCACATCTTTATAAGCCGTTTTATCTAACGAGGCAACTACTTGCAAATTTTTATTAGTTGTTGATCCAAACAATTTTAGAGGCCAATTTAATTCGCTTACTGCTTCCTTACCATCGTAATGACTGGTTTCATCAACGGTTATGGTATTGTGAGCAATGGTTTGTTGAGCATAAGATTTTGATTCGGGTAAATACCTGCCACCCCATTTTTGCTCAATGCCAATAAAACGGGCAGCTCCATAATCCTGCAATATTTCGTTGCCATTATCATACACATTAATGTTCAATTTATCAAAATGCCCATGAGACATTCCATGAGAACTGTATTTGAATATTACAGAAGTTAGATCAACTCCATTTCCTGACCTCAGGATGGATACACCGCCTTTATTACCATTTGCACCATCAGTAAATTCGATAGATCGGTATGGATATAGAGATGTACTATTTTTTTCTTTTTCTAAAGCAGCTCCTACCCCAACACCACCTGCACTTAAAATTACTTTTCCTTGAGCTTTAGCAACAGCTAAATATGAAGGATCAGATCCATATACTTGCCAAGCCATATCAATCGCTACTACTAACTCACTAGATGTATATGTTTTTTCTTTTAAAGCGTCATTATAGGAAAAAAATCGACCATTGAGATTGGTTTGTTGCAAAGCTCCGTTCAAAGCTTTTTGAAGAATATTATTTCTTAATTTAAAAATACCCAATTCAGGTTTAGTATTATTGATGGCATTTGCAAAATAATAAAATGGTAAAATCGCATACCTGGTATAATAAGGTCCTTCATTATAGTAACCGTCTGGCGAGAACAATCCATTTAAATGAGCAATAAAACCAGCGGTTCCATCTTTTTCTGTACCATACAAAGCCATTTTTACGTATTCTTCATTATCAGTTGCAACGCCTACTATTCCAACGCCAGCGCAAGCCCAAACAGCATGATTATGAATTAAATTAAACCATGGCTTGATGTCCCTTGTGAAATAATCAACAATTGGCTTAAATGCACCATCAGAAATTTGTTTCCTTTCTGCTGCTGTTAAATAGTCGTGAATGCAATCAAAAGCCATTCCTGCATATACCAGCCAATTGGCATCGTTTAATGCTTGCCAGAAAATTCTTCCAGGAGACGAACTTGTTGCTTCAGGATGATTTTTTAATGTTGGATTTAGTGCAGCATATTTAAGAAAAATATTTTTCACTAACAATGCATACTTAGTATCACCGGTAATTTGATACAATACACCAGCATTGAACATTATATTATAATTGTCTTTATGCTTTTCGTGTGTATATCCACCTGCTGGGTCCTTTGGCGCAGGCACATCTATTTCTTTACCTACCCATTGATCAACTGATTTTTTTATTTCAGAATAAGATTTATTTAAAATCAGATTTGTGGCTAAATTATTTTTTACCAGTAACAAATCTTTCTTTGTTGCAAAAGCAATAGGATGCTGCTGCGCCAAAGAAAAATCGGCTAACGATAAAATGATAAAAATAAGTAAAGATAGTTTTCTCATAACAGAAAGTCTATACAAAATAAGTTCCACCGTTTATTTCTATACTTGCACCGGTTACAAAAGAAGATGATGAACTTGCTAGATATAGCACTAAATCTCCTACTTCAGAAGCTTCTCCTTCTCTGCGTAAAGGGGTTGCGGCAGCAACATTTTTTCTTACTTCATCTTTGGTGAATGTATTGTGAAAATGAGTGTTGATCATTCCAGGGCTTACACAATTCACCCTTATCCCTTTCGGACCTAATTCTTTTGCTAAACCTTTGGTCATTGTAAGAATGGCCCCCTTTGCTGATGCATAGGCTAAAGCACCAAAACCTCCTCCATCTCTTGCAGCTTGGCTACTAAAATTAACAATCGCTCCACCATTGGTCATATGAGGTACTACTTCTTTAGTGACTAAAAAAGCTGATTTCACATTTACATCCATAACAGCATCCCAAAATTGCTCGTCCATGTCTCCCAATAATTTTCTGGCAATTAAACCACCTGTAACATTTACTAGAATGTCAATGGTTTGGCCATATGCTTCTACACATGAGTTAACTACTTTAGCAACATCGGATGCAATAGTCATATCACCCTTTGCAATGATAGCTTGCCCACCCTTGCTCCTGATTTTTTCTAAAGTGTCGAGTGCTTTTTTCTCGTCGTTTAAATAGTTGATACAAACTTTGGCTCCAGCCAACGCTAACTTTAAGGATACTTGTTCTCCAATGTCTCTTGAGCCACCGGTAATGATGGCAACTTTGTTGTCTAATATAGGCATAAATGGCTTTTTTAGCTAATCGAAAGTTAATATTATACCGATTTATCAGTAATGCCTTTTTAGACTTGATGTATTTTATCTATTTTTTTAACAGTATTAATGAATATTTTTCAAAGATTTATCCATTTCATTAGAATATTACTCAATCATAAATCCGATAACCTTGCCGGCAACGAAACCGGTAAATTCCCGAAAAATATGCTAAACTGCACTTACTTTTAAACAGCCAAATGGAAAAACAAACCACTATAAAAGACATTGCTCGCTCATTAAATATTTCCACTTCAACAGTAAGTAGAGCATTGAGGGATGCCACTGATGTAAAGCCAGAAACCAAAAAAGCTGTACAAGCATTGGCAGAACAATTGGATTATCAGCCCAATAAATTGGCTTTAAGTTTACTCAATAGAAAAACCAATAGTATCGGCGTTATCATTCCCAACTTAGACTATGTATTGGCTACCATGGTGAAAGGAATTGATGAAGTTGCTTTAGAAGCTGGTTACACAGTAATGGTTTGTCAAAGTGATGAGAGTTTTGGGAGAGAGATTGTAAACACCAATCGTTTATTAGAAAGTTTAGTGGATGGATTTATTGTTTCAGTTTCCAGTGAAACAAAAGTGTATGAGCACATTAAAAAAATTCAAAATAAAAAAATTCCAATTGTATTATTCGATAGAGTGATCAATAGCATGCAGGCTCCAAAAATTCGTTTAGACAATGTAGATGGAGGGGTACAAGCAACTCAACATTTAATTGATCAGGGTTTTAAAAAAATTGCCATACTTGCTGGCCCTGAAAATTTAAACATCAGTAATAAAAGAATGGAGGGCTATTTACAAACTTTAAAAGCCAATAATTTAAAATTTGATAAGCACCTAGCCATTCATTGCGATTTTAATCAACAGTATGCATATGAAGCTACTAAAGAGTTGATAGCCATGAAACAGCGGCCAGATGCTATTTTCACTATTAGTGATAGAATGGCTATTGGCGCTATGTTAGCCATCAAAGAAAAGGGTTTACAAATGCCTAAAGATATTGGTTTGGTTGGTTTTAATAATGAGCCCATCACCAGCTTAGTAACCCCATCTATATCGAGTGTAGAAATGTATGCATTTGAAATTGGAAAAGCTACAGCCAAATTATTTATAGAAATGTTACACAGCGAAGAAGATATGTCGGACAGAGAAATTGTTATTAAACCAAAATTATTCATCAGAGAATCATCTTTAAGAACACCCATAAAAAAATAATATGAAAAGAATAGTATGCTTGTTGCTTTTTTTAGTTACCCTCGTTTTTACAGACATCAATGCAGCAACTTATGCTGTTAAAAATGAATCTGAATTAAAAGAAGCAAATGCAAAAGCAATTGCAGGCGATATCATTGTTTTACAAAACGGAGATTGGAATAATATCAACCTACAATTCACTTGCAATGGAACTGCTCAGCATCCTATCTTGATAAAAGCCGCAACAAGAGGGAATGTAATTATTAAAGGGAATAGTAGTTTACGTATTGGTGGCAATTGGATCATTTTAGATGGCCTGGTTTTTACGGATGGGTACACTCCTTCTGGTAATGCATGGGAGTTTAGAGCAGGAAATCAAGTAGCCAATAATTGTAGGATAACCAATTGCATGATCAAGTCTTTCAATATACCCAATAGAATGAAAGACAGTTACTGGGTGGCTTTGTATGGAAAAAATAATCGAATAGACCATTGCAATTTTATTGATAAAACCAATTTAGGTGTTTTGATGGCCGTTATTTTGGAAGATGATAGAAGCAGGATCAATTACCATAGCATTGATAGCAATTATTTTGGCATGAGAAAACCACTTGGCAGTAATGCGGGAGAGATCATACGTGTAGGTGTTTCAGAACATTGTACTTTTTATTCTAATACTCAAATTGTAAACAATTTATTTGATCGTTGCGATGGAGAAACGGAGATCATTTCCATAAAATCTTGCGGTAATTTGGTAAGGAATAATGTTTTTAAAGAATGCCAGGGCGCTGTTGTCCTTCGACATGGAAACAACAACACCATTGAATCTAATTTATTTTTAGGAAATGGAAAAGAAGGAACCGGAGGAGTAAGAATAATCAATGAAGGCAACTGGATTGTAAATAATTATTTCTCTCATTGTGTTGGAGAAAGTTTCAGATCTCCATTAGCTGTAATGAATGGAGTATTTAATTCTCCCGCCAACCGTTATTTGCCAGTTAGAGATGCAGTAATTATAAATAATACTTTCTCTAATTGCACTCCATTTAGCGTTTGCGAAGGAAGTGATGCAGAAAGAACTGTTGCCCCTAAAAATGTTTTTATTCAAAATAATTTATTTTACTCCGACAAATCAGTTGTTGCATTTCAATACAATGATAAAATCGATAGTATCTTTTTTAGAAGCAATATCATCAATAGCAAAATAAGCAAAACCATTGAGAATGGGTTTGAACAAAAAGCGATTACAGTTGCTAAAGTATTCGATAATGCTTTCCCTACTTATTCTGCTAGTAAATCTAAAATTGTATTACCATATTCAATCGCACAAGAAGCTTCCAAGAGATTACAAACAGGCTTCTCAGATCGTATCGGATGTTCCAATGCTGCTTATTTTATTGCATTGGAAAAACAATCTCATCAATTAGGTATTCAATGGAAAATGTTAGAAGGAATACAAACTTTGGAAGCTAAATTGCCCATCTCCTGTAAAGATGCCAATGAAGTATATGCTGCTTTAAGTAGTAAAGGAAAATCTGTAGAAATTATTTTAACTGGGAATGAATATGCTTTTGACCGTCCTCTATCAATTAATCAAACTGCGTATTTTAGCGCTACTCAAAAATCAATTCGCTTTTCATCTAAGCAAACAAATTCATTATTTACTTTAAGCGCAAATACGCAATTACATTTAACAAATATGAACATAGATGCCAATCAATTATTGGCCAATCAATTTATTGAAGGGGATAGTTCTGGAACTGTAATGCATTTTGCGATCAATATCAATAATTGTCAATTCAATAATTTTAAAGGAAAGAGCTTCTTAACAATTTTTAGGTCAGCATATGCCGATCTTATTTCAATCAAGAATAGTTCATTTAACAATTGTGGTAACCTTTTTACGCTCAGCGATGAAAAAGAAAATAAGGGTTATTATAATGTAGAAAAAATGATCATTGACCATTGCAATTTCACAAATAATAATGGCCAAATTCTTGGATTGTTTAGAACAGGAAATGACGAAAGTACCATGGGACCTAAATTATTTTTTACTAAAAACACTATACAAAATTGCAATAATGATCAGGCTTTGATTCATTTGTGGGGAGTACAATATTCTATGATTGCGGATAATCAATTTAATAATGCCAATTCCAATAAAATTGCGATTCAATACTACGATAACCTCAGGGCAAAACACGAACAACAAAAGAACAGTTTTCTGAACTCCGGTTCAATCAATGAAAATAAATTTGTAACCAATCTTAAATAAAGCAACATGAAAATCATCCATCAAACACATCCAGAAGATTTTGTACAGTACAATACACTGCAAATCAGAGAACGCTTTTTATTAGATAAATTGGTAGCCCCAAATACCATTAATTGTGTGTACACTCATTATGATAGAATGATCATTGGAGCTGCAACCCCAGCAATGGCTGCTTTAACACTAGGCACATATGATGCATTGAAATCAGACAATTTCTTAGATCGTAGAGAAATGGGAATTGTAAATATTGGATCAACTGGTTCAGTAACTGTTGATGGAGAAAAATATGATCTGGAAAAATTGGATTGTTTATATGTTGGTAAAGGAAAAAAGGAAATTATCTTTTCTGGAACTGATGTTGGTGAGACGCCAGCAAAATTTATTTTTTTCTCATGCACTGCGCACGCCGAATATCCAGTACAATTAATGAAAGCATCTGCTGCAACTCCTGCCGAAATGGGTTCTGCGGAAACTGCTAATCATAGAACCATCAACAAATACATTCACTTGGATGGTTTAAAGAGTTGTCAATTGGTGCTAGGAGTAACCAACTTTAAACAAGGTAGTATCTGGAATACCATGCCACCACACTTGCATGACAGAAGAATGGAAGCTTATTTTTATTTTGATTTACCGGAAACACAAAGAGTCATTCATTTTATGGGCGAGCCACATGAAACCAGGCACTTATTTTTAAATAATGAAGAAGGAATTGTTTCCCCATCATGGAGTATTCATAGTGGAGTAGCTACTGCAGCTTATTCTTTTATATGGGCAATGGCTGGAGAAAATATGTCTTTTACAGATATGGATCCGGTAAACATCAAATCATTATTATAAATTCAAATTCATGTTAAACTTTAGAGTAGATAATAAAATTGCCTTAGTAACTGGTTGTAGCAGGGGCATTGGAATGGCTATTGCTGTTGAATTAGCCAATAGTGGTGCAGATATTATTGGCGTTAGCAATACTTTACCTGCTTCAGGTAGTGATGTTGAGAAAGCTGTGAATGCGGCAGGCAAAAGATTTTATGCATATGAGGCTGACTTTTCTAACAGAGATTCTTTATATGCTTTTTTAAATAAAGTAAAAAAAGACCATCCTCGAATTGACATACTGATTAATAATGCTGGGCATATTATGCGCAAACCAGTTGCAGAACATCCTGATGAATATTGGGACGCCATCATCAATATTAATTTAAACGCTCAATTCATTATTACACGAGAAATTGGAAAATTGATGTTAGCTCAAAAAGCTGGGAAGATTGTATTCACTTGTTCATTGCTAAGTTTTCAAGGAGGAATTAATGTACCAGGTTATGCAGCTAGTAAAGGTGCTGTTGCTTCTTTATTGAAATCATTTGCAAACGAATGGGCGCAGCATGGCATAACCGTTAATGGTGTTGCACCGGGTTATATTGAAACTGATAATACAACGCAATTAAGAGCAGATCCGGATAGAAGTGCGGCCATTCTTTCTAGAATACCTGCTAATAGATGGGGTACTACAGCAGACTTAACTGGTGCATTTGTTTTCTTATCTTCACCTGCATCCGATTATGTAAATGGAACCATTCTTACTGTTGATGGAGGTTGGATGGGTAGATAATAAAAATGGACAAAAATAATTCATTAGACGCTGAATATTGGTCAGGTAGGTACGAATCAAATACTGCCCAATGGGATTTGGGCCAGGTGTCTCCTCCTATCAAAAACTATATCGATCAAATAACCAATAAAAATTGCCGCATTTTAATTCCAGGATGCGGCAATTCCTATGAAGCTGAATATTTATTAGAAAAAGGATTTACCAATATCACTCTTATTGATATTGCTCCAGCATTAGTAGATAATTTGAAAAGAAAATTTAAAGGGAATAATCATATTCAAATTATTCTTGGCGATTTTTTTGAATTGAAACAATCTTTCGATCTAATTATTGAACAAACATTTTTTTGCGCCCTCTCTCCTTCCCTTCGTCTGAATTATGTCAATCAAATGAAAACGCTATTAGTGCCAAATGGCAAACTAGTCGGCTTACTATTTGATCGGGATTTTGAAGGCGGCCCTCCGTTTGGTGGTAGCAAAACAGCGTATATCAATTTATTTGAATCTGACTTCGATTTTAAAACATTTGATTCTTGTTATAATTCTTTTGTAAAACGGCAAGAATCAGAACTATTTATGATTTTCGTCAGGAAATAAGCGCTTTTTATTACACAGCTTTGTATCTCCTAAAATTGTGTATATGAAAATCGAACAGATCTATACAGGTTGCCTTGCACAAGGCGCTTACTATATTACGAGCAACGGTGAAGCTGCCATCATCGATCCATTAAGAGAAATTAAACCATACTTAGAAAGGCTAGCAAAAGACAATGTAAAACTCAAATACATATTTGAAACACATTTTCATGCAGATTTTGTAAGTGGCCATGTAGACCTTAGTAATAAAACGGGTGCCGAAATTGTTTACGGCCCAACAGCTAAAGCTGGATTCAAATGCATCACTGCAAAAGATGATGAACTATTTATTATTGGAGATATTGCAATCAAAGTATTGCATACACCTGGCCATACTATGGAGAGCAGTACTTTTTTATTGAAAGATGAACATGGCAAAGACTACTGCATTTTTAGTGGAGATACTTTGTTTTTAGGTGATGTAGGAAGGCCAGATTTAGCTCAAAAAGCTGCAAATATGACCCAAGAAGAATTAGCTGGTTTATTGTATGAAAGCTTAATGAATAAAATTATGCCATTAGCAGATGATGTAATTGTTTATCCCGCTCATGGTGCCGGCAGTGCCTGTGGTAAGAATATGATGAAGGAAACAGTGGACACGCTTGGCAATCAGAAAAAGTTGAATTATGCGCTCAATCAACCAAATAAAGCAGCATTCATCAAAGCAGTAACTGATGGACTACTTCCCCCACCAGGTTATTTTGGCATGAATGTAGCAATGAATAAATCAGGCTATGATGAATTTGAATCTGTTTTGAAAAATGGATTGAAACCTTTATCAGCAGATGAATTAGTATTACTTGCTGAGCATGAAGATGCATTGATTCTTGATACGAGAGACAGTGGTGTTTTTTACAAGGGATTTATTCCTCAATCAATTAATATTGGATTGAATGGAGATTTTGCGCCATGGGTAGGCGCATTAATTGTAGATGTAAAACAACCCATCATTTTAGTTACTGAAAAAGATAAAGAGGAGGAATCCATTACAAGATTGAGCAGAGTAGGCTTCGACAATATTTTAGGACATCTGGACGGAGGATTTGACACATGGCTTTTTTCAGGTAAGGCAGTTGAAACTATCGATCGGATCAGTGCAAAACAATTTGAGCAAGATTATGATCTCACTAAAAATGATATTATAGATATTAGAAAAGAATCGGAGTATGAGGCTGAACATATTGAAAACGCACAAAATAAACCACTCTCCTATATCAATGAATGGATCAAAGACATCAATCCAAATAAGCATTTCTACTTGCATTGTGCAGGAGGCTATAGGAGTATGATTGCAGCATCCATCTTACAAGCAAGAGGTTTCAATAACTTTTCTGAAATTTCTGGTGGCTTTAAAGAGATAAGCAATACCAATATACCAAGAACTAATTTTGTTTGCTCCTCAACAAAACTGAATGTATAAAAATTGATTACTTAAAATAATTATTTGGCTGCAGCTGCAACATAAGTTGCGGGGTTCTTCATGAATTCCTCTTTGCATTCTTTAGAACAAAATCCATAAACCTTGTTATTGAAATGTGCAGTATCAGTTATGCCAGCAGTTATTGGCATACCACAAGTAAGATCTCTTTTAGAATCGAAAGCGACATTTTTAAACGCATCATCCACTTTTGCAACTGTTGAATCAACCATTGTATTGGCCTTTTCAGCTACTGGTTCTTTTTTTACACTTTCATTGCAAGAAAACATCCCAATACTTAATACTATCACAAAAAGAAGATTCTTGTTCATACTATATTTTATTAGAAAGCAAAGGTACAAATACCATTTAATTAAAAGTCATAACAACAATTTTTATTCTTTAACGCTACTTGCTTCTTTCTTCAACAGACTGAGTAATAATGAACCCATTAACGCACCATAAAGGGTGCTATTCAATGGCTTAGAAGTAATAGCACAGGTTCCAGCACTACATCCAACAAATTTCCAGTAAAAAAACCCACCAATGGCTCCTAATAATGCGCCAATAATATAGAGTTTATTCTCATTAATCCAGTTCTTCATAAGTAATTGCTTTAGTTGGATCAATTTTCTTTTTTATTGGGGTATAACATGTACCTGTACCGCAACAGCCTTGATTAAACAAAGCCATTCCAGTAAAGAACAATCCCATCATTCCAAATATCCAATCCTTACTCATCACTGCTTGAACAATAATGATAATACCCAAAATTAATCTTACCCCTCTAAATAAACTCCAATTTTGAAGCATTGCTTCTCTCATATTAATCAATTTGAGTACAAATCTAGCATTGATTTCTCCTTTCCTCTGTAACAAAGGTTACAAAATAGAATTATTAACAAACTAAATTTTTCCTTAACAACAAGCCTTAGTTGCTGGAGTATCTTTAACACCTGCTTTGACTAAAATAAGTTCAAGTGGACAAAACCGAGTAAATGAGGATTGCAATAAATTCAACCCAACAAATACACCTAACCATAACCAATTGACACTTACAAAATAAGTAAGTAATACACTAATTAACATAAAACTTCCTGCAACGGCACGTACGATTCTTTCTTTCATATTTTTAATTTAAATGATTGATTTTTCTACTGGTAAAACAAAAGCCCTGATTGGAAAATCGCTTGGAAATTCCTGATTGTGTTCATGAATCATTAGTAATGCTTTCTCTACATTTTGCTCATCAGTAAAAGAGAAAAGAAATACTGAATCAAATTTTGCTTCGCCTACACTAAACCAACTATCCAATAGATTAGAAGGTTCGCCATCTTTGAACCCAATGGTATCTGTTGCACTATAAACATGTATTCCCGCTTTTTTAAAAATATCTCCAACCTGTTTACTGTACTCTTTCAATGCTGTTACAAATAATAATTTCATGATTTTAAATTTTAATTATTTGACTTTCCCGCGCATCATTTTATAATAGAGCAACGGAACAACCAAAAGTGTTAAGAATGTAGAAGTGATAGTACCTCCCATTAAGGAAATTGCAAGACCTTGAAATACAGGATCAAATAATATAATTACTGCACCTAATACTACTGCACCTGCAGTTAAAAGAATTGGCGTAGTTCTAACGGCACCGGCTTCAATGATAGATTGTTTTAATGGTATCCCTTCCTCTAAACGGATATTGATAAAGTCAATCAGCAAAATCGAGTTTCGCACCATAACACCTGCAAGTGCAATAAAACCAATCATAGATGTTGCAGTAAAATAGGCTCCCATCATCCAATGTCCTAACAGAATTCCTATTAATGAAAGTGGAATAGCAGCAAGCATTACCAAAGGAACTTTGAAGTCCTGGAACCATCCAACAATCAACATATAAATAATCAATAATACTGCTCCAAAAGCTATACCCAAATCACGGAATACTTCAAAAGTAATTTGCCACTCACCATCCCATTTTAATGAATATTCATCCTGATTTTTAGGTTGTGAAGTATACTCTTCTTTAATTGAAGCATATCCTTCAGGCATCTTTATTTTTTTTAAACTGTCTGACATGGCTGACATTGCATAAGATGGACTCTCCAATTTTCCAGCCATATCTGCAAGCACATACACCACTTCTTTTTGATTTTTCCTATAGATACTTTTATTTTTCAATACCGATTGAACACTTACAATATCAATCAGCGGTACCATATTACCTCTGTTGCTTAATACCTGCATATTTAACAATCTTTCAATACTCCCCTTTTCTGAGTCTTTTAATTTCAAAAGAATAGGAATCTGACTAAATGAAACTGGTTGATTTAGTTTGCCAACTACCATACCCGATAATGCTGCTTGTACTGTAGAAGATACCTGTGCAGTAGACACTCCATTTAACATAGCTTTTTCTTTGTTAACAGAAATCTGGTATTCATTCTGATCATCTTCAACCATCCAATCTACATCCACTACATCATTGGTAGTATTCATCAATTGTTTTACCTGTTTTGCAATTGCAATTTGGCCTTGATAGTCCGGACCATATATCTCAGCAACAATGGTTGAAAGAACAGGCGGGCCTGGTGGCACTTCTACCACTTTAATATTGGCGTTGTATTTTGCTCCAATTTTTTGTAAAGAAGCTCTCATTTCTTTTGCGATATCATGGCTTTGAATACTGCGTTCAGTTTTGTCGATAAGATTTACCTGAATATCCGCAACATTCTCACCTCTTCTAAGATCATAATGCCTTACCAATCCGTTAAAACTGATCGGAGCAGAAGTACCAACATAACCTTGTACATTCATTACCATTGGTTGTTCTGAAACATAACTAGCAATATCAGAAGCTACTGCCTGTGTTTTTTCCAATGTGGTTCCTTCAGGCATATCAATCACCACTTGAAATTCATTCTTATTATCAAAAGGAAGCATTTTAACTGCTACTGATTTTGTATAATACAATATCATTGATCCAAGTAATATCACCACAGTACTCACAATAAAAGCCCATCGTTTCCATCTTGTTTCGAGCATAGGCTGAATAAAGCGGAAATAGATTTTATAGACACCAGTTTGCTCTAATACAGTTCCTTTTTGCTCATGATGTTCAATTCCTTTATGTTCTTTTTCACGCAAGAAAATGTATCCGAGATAGGGTGTTAATGTTAAAGCAACAACTAATGAAAGCATCATTGCAATAGCTGCTCCGATAGGCATTGGGCTCATATAAGGCCCCATCATACCAGAAACAAATGCCATAGGTAATACAGCTGCTACTACTGTAAAAGTTGCAAGTATAGTAGGGTTACCAACCTCGTTTATTGCAAAGATAGCCGCCTGTAATGGTGGAAGTTTTCGCATTTTGAAATGCCTGTGCATATTCTCTGCAATGATAATAGAATCATCCACTACAATTCCTGTTATGAATACCAAAGCGAATAATGTAATTCTATTCAAAGTATAATCCATCATGTAGTAGCTGAATAAGGTCAGTGCAAAAGTTACTGGCACAGAAAGAAAAACAACCAATCCACCCCTCCATCCCATTGCTAGCATTACAAATAAGGTCACTACAACAATTGATATAAACAAGTGAAACAACAACTCACTTACTTTGTGAGAAGCAGAGTCACCATAATTTCTTGTTTCAGATACCTGAACATCATTCGGAATCAGATCCTTTTTTAGATGTTCAATTTTTTGCTTGATTTCTTCTGAAAGCTTCATTGCATCAGCTCCAGATTTTTTTGCAACAGCAAGTGTTATTGCAGGATAGGTTGCCTTGTATTTTTTAAATCCTGTAGTATCTGCTTTTCCATATCCAAAGAAAACATATTGAGAGGAAGTGGATGGAGCTTCTTCTATTTTAGAAACCTGATTGAGATAAACAGGTTGTCCGGCTTTAGAGCCAATAACAAGTTTTGCTACATCGTCTGCTGAATTTAAAAAATCACCTGTCTGAACAGTGAATGCAGAATCGTTACGGATCAAAGTACCTGCATCATATTGCACATTACCACCTTGAATAGATTGACTGATTCCAATCATATCTACTCCGTTCAAAGCCATTAATGATTTATCCAGCACAACACTTACTTCTCTATTTCTTCCTCCAGAAATAGTAACCTCAGCAACATCTGGAACTTTTTTCATTTCATTTGCTAGTTGCTGGCCTAATAATTTCAGTCTATAATCATCGTATTCTGTTCCCCATAAAGTAAGCCCAAATACTGGCACATCATCAATTGCCCTTGGCTTAACCAATGGCATTGTAACACCCTGGGGCATTATATCCATATGTTTCATGATCTCACTGTACAATTTAACGAGTGAGCGTTCTACATCTTCACCCACATAAAACTGCACAATTAGCATTACCTGCCCTTTCATAGAAGTTGAATAAACATATTCCACACCTTTGATATTGGAGATAAATTTTTCCATTGGTGCAGCCACTTTGGTTTCTACTTCTTTCGGCGTTGCTCCAGGATATCCAATAAATATATCCGCCATTGGAACAGTGATCTGTGGCTCTTCTTCACGAGGTATCAACATTGTACTGTACCCGCCGATCAATAGAAAGGCAACCATCAATAAAATGGTGAGCTTAGATTGAAGAAATGCTTTTGCTATATTACCTGATAAACCTTTTTCCATTTGTAATTATTTTATTTTGATCGGAGCTCCGTTATACAATCTGCTGTCTGCTGAAAGAATATATTGTTCATTTTTTGCCAATCCGGATAATACTTCCACCTGATTGCCATTTACTTTACCCAATCGAAGCCAGCGAAGTAATGCAGTATTTTGTGCACTGATAGTATATATACCTGTTAGTTGATCTTTCTGAACAACCGCATTAAGAGGTATCTGTAATGATTCAGTTTGCTGTTTTACATGAATTACTTTACTTGCAAACTGAACATGAACAAACATTCCCGAATAAAGCTGTTTATTAATTTCAGGCAAAGAAATTTTTACGATGTATTGGCCGCCAGAAAACTGTGAGGAAGGATTAATTTCTATTACTTTTCCATTCAATTTATTTTCATAAGACCCAATGGTCAACATTGCTAAGTCGCCTATTTTTATAGCAGCGATCTGATTTTCAGAAACAGCAGCAGCAACTTGCAAATTACCTGATTGTTCAATTGTTAATACAGGCATACCAGGAGTTGCCATGCTTCCCGCATCAGCAAATTTTTGAGTTACTACTCCAGCGAAGGGAGCTTTTACATTGGTATAAGCCAAATTTGCAGACACTTCATTCCGCATTTCTCTAGCAGCATCCGCATTCGCTTTTGCACTTTGAAATTGTAATGTTACTTGGTCAAGTTCCTTTGCGGTGGCACTTTGTTGTTTATAAAGCACTGAATATCTTTCAAAATCCTTTCGGGCACTTTGGAGAGCAGCATCTGCTTGAGCAATCATTGCATCAGTCTGTGCTTTTTTAGCATTTATATCAGCACTATTAACTGTAAAAAGCAACTGGCCTTCCTTCACATTTTCTCCAACCTTGATTGGCATTTTAGTTATATAACCCATTGCACGAGTACTAATATTAATAGAATGGATGGCTTCTACTTTTCCACTTGCTTCTATCATACCGCTGCTTGTTCCGCCATCAGGTGTCGCTACTGTTACCGTAATAGGTGATTCTATTTTAGCAACTGATTTGTTGCCTCCACTAGAGCAAGAACTGATTATTGAAGTTGCCATGATAATGACCAGCCCAATTGAAATTTTTCTATTTAACATACTAGCTAATTTTATTATTATTTTATTTGGATGTTGTTAAAAACTGTAAATAAGTTAATGTACTTTTTTGCATAAAGAGTGCCTGAATCTTACCCATTTTTTGTTGAGCCAATTGGGTTTGCGCCATTAATAGATCAGTAGTATTTACCAATCCCTGACTGTACCTATTTTGCAGAATACGAAGTGATTCAGCGGCTTGTTCAACTGCTTTGGTTTGTTGTTCTATCCGATATTGACTATCTGCTAGCTGTGTTCTTGTTTTCCTAATCTCTACAGTACTCTTTTCGATCTGCTCTTGCATTTGTTCTTGCAACTTATT
Organism: Sediminibacterium sp.; assembly: GCA_040403975.1. GTDB lineage: Bacteria > Bacteroidota > Bacteroidia > Chitinophagales > Chitinophagaceae > Sediminibacterium. The sequence continues at coordinate 352,422 of JBBAJS010000002.1, read as the reverse complement.
TTTTTCAAGAACTTGTGTAGCAGTTTTGTTTTTTACCTGATTGCCTTTAAAAATATCCCATGACAATTGGAAACCAGCCATATAAGCATTTGCCCCGAATCCAAAGAGCTTTTTATCATTGAGTTGATAGTTAGCATATCCATTCAACTTTGGCATTATTTGCATCTTAGTGCTTTTAATAGATAGGTCATATGCATCAACAGCCGTAATCATTGCTTTTATATCGGCTCTGTTAGTTGAAACAGAATCGGAAATAGTTGGTGATAATTGCATAAGAACAGGAACTGTTGTATATATTGTACCATAAGGCCTACTCATCAACAAATTCAGTTGATCTGAAATATTTGCGATTTGCGACCTTGCTTCTGCAAGATTTGTTTCAGCTGTTTTTACTTGTACTTCTACATTAAGTAAATCTGATTTCTGCAATAGTCCTTGTTGAAATCTATCACTTGTAAACCGATTAATTTCACGAACAGTTTTCAAAGCTTCTTCAAATACTTTTACCAGTTCGTAACTAAATTCTAGTTGCAGATAGGTATTAGTTACCTGCATAACAACCGCCTCAGTAGTTCGCTGGGTTTGATAGGTATATACTTCTGATTGTTTCAATGCTGCTTTGCGTTGATATGCTAGATCCGAATTGAACAGCGGCTGTTGAAAACTTAACTGTGTCATAACATTAGAAGTTGCACCAGGGTTATTCAATACAGCTGGATTAAAATCTGCTTGTTGAACCTGTGCTTGTTGAAGTTTGAAGCCAAAAGCATTTAATGGCTGATTAGTACTAAACCCTGAATAAGATAAATTTAACTGAGGTAACCAAAAAGCTTCAGTCTGCTTGTACTGAGCATTGGCAATTTTTTCGTCTTTTCTTGCTAAAGATATTTGACGATTCTGCTCTACTGCCATGCGTATTGCTTCCTCAAGAGCCAGTTGTTTTACATTATCCTGTGTTTTTGCAACTAAAGCAACAAAAAGGAAGGGTATAAAAAAGAAATACTTTAAATGCGCCATATTCAAAATTTAAGAGCACAAAACTATCTTTACAATAATGCTTATATTGTAACATAAGTCACAATTGAGTTGGCTTTACCTAATTTTACACAAATGATGAATGAGCTATGATGAATCTCGATAATCTTACCTCCTTTTTTGAACCCGAATTGATTCAAGAAATACAAGACTTTGGCATTTTACAAACTTTTAGTGAAGGCGAACTCATCATGGATTACGGAAAATACATCCGTATGATGCCTATTGTATTGAAGGGAACAGTGAAAGTACTCCGGCTGGATGAAGACAATAATGAAATTCTTTTATACTATCTATCAAGTAGCGAAAGCTGTTCAATGGCATATAGTTGTTGTGTAGAAGCCAAAAAAAGCGAAGTAAAAGCTATGGCAGAAGACGATGTTGAATTAATTGGCATACCGCATACTAAATTAGACGAATGGCTTTGCAAGTACCCAAGTTGGAAAAACTATGTAATGAGAAGTTTTAATGAAAGATTTATTGAATTACTCAAATCCATAGAAAGTATTGCATTTCATAAACTAGACGAGCGCTTAATTGCTTATTTAAAAGAAAAGAAACGGCTTAGTGGATCCAGTGTAATTAAAGCTTCACACAATATCATTGCAGATGAGCTGGCAACTTCCAGAGTAGTGATATCTCGATTATTGAAACAATTGGAAAATAATAAAAAAATTATTTTGTACAGAAACGAAATCAAACTCATGCCAGATTTTGATAAACCTTTTGAAAAATAATCTGCAATTAATTATATTTCAATTACCAAAAAATAGTATAAAGCGCTGTAATTATTCCACCTATAATAATAGCTCCTGCTAAAAACCCTGGATGTAATTTAAACATACTGGCATCAATCTCAAGCCCTTTGGATGTCTTTCCTTTTTTATAATCAATCATACTAATTACATACATACTTATTATACAAATTAGAAAAACAAAACCCATCCTGTCTAAAAAAGGAATTTCATAAATTCCATTTGAATTAGCTTTTGCAAAACCCCAATTCGCTAGAAATGACAGGTCGATCATTCCTGGCATAAACTTAAATAAGATAGACAATGCAAATCCACCCACAGTTGCAAACAACGCCGCATTGGATGAAGTTTTTTTCCAGAAGAAACCCATGATAAACATGGCAAAAATACCTGGCGAAACAAAACCTGTATACTCCTGAATATATTGGAATCCACCCTTTTTATCTATCCCTAATAATGGGGCAATGATCACGGCCAATAACATAGCAATTACAACAGTAATTTTTCCAATATTCACTTGTTGCTGCTCTGAAGCATTTGGATTGATTTTCTTTTTATAAATATCCAGTGCAAAAATGGTAGCTATGCTATTTGCTTTTCCGGCCAAAGATGCTACCACTGCTGCAGTGAGCGCTGCAAATGAAAGCCCCTTTAAACCTACAGGCAATAAGTTTAATAAAACAGGATAAGCCCTGTCAGGATTTAATTCGCCGTTTTGCAACATCTCCGTTTGAAAATTTCCATCCTTATACAATACATAGGCTGCAATTCCAGGCAATACAACAATTACTGGCATCAGTAACTTTAAGAAACTTGCAAATAATAACCCATTCCTTGCTGTTTTTAAATCGGCACCTAAAGCACGTTGTGTGATGTATTGATTGCAACCCCAATAATTTAAATTGGCAATCCACATTCCTCCTACCAAAACAGTAATGCCAGGTAGATCTACAAAACTTTCATTATCGGCTTTTAGAATCATATGAAAATGATCATTGGCTTTTTCTCCCATAATTTTAAGTCCACTAAATACTCCTTCTCCACCATAAAAATGTGCAACCATATTTACTGCTAAATAAGTGGTAACCAACCCTCCTAATACCAGGAAAAATACTTGAATCACATCGGTATATCCGATCACTTTCATTCCACCCAGTGTAATGACTATAGCGAAAATGGATAATCCATAAATACAGATTGTCAAATCGATTCCTGAAACACTACTAATGGCCAAAGCACCTAAATATAAAATGGATGTGAGATTTACCAACACATACAACAACAACCAAAACACAGCCATAATCATACTCACTGTTCCATTGTACCGCTGGTTTAAAAACTGCGGCATTGTATAAATTTTATTCTTTAAATAAACTGGTATAAAAAATATAGCCACAATTAATAATGAAAATGCAGACATCCATTCGTAAGAAGCAATGGCCAAGCCCATCTTAAATCCGGACCCACTCATTCCTATAAATTGTTCTGCAGATATATTCGAAGCGATCAAAGATGCTCCAATGGCCCACCATGTTAGGGAGCCTTCAGCTAAAAAGTAATCATGTGATTTTGAAATTGTATTTTTATTCTTTTTACGATAAATCCAAATGCCATATCCGGCAACAATTAGGAAATAAAAAAAGAACACCGCATAATCAAGGAATTGCAATTGGTTCATATCATATAGTTTATAGCACGCACATATTAATGCTGGTAAATAATTTTTGTACCATCCTCTATCAACACATCAAACATACCCATTTCAATATTAAATTTTTCTTGGTAAGCAACACCTATATTCAACGATATAGACTCAATTGAATCTGTTTGAATTAAGGCTAATACACAACCTCCAAATCCTCCGCCCATCATTCTCGCTCCAAGTACTTCAGGATAGCGTGTACATTCATCAACAATAAAGTCTAGCTCATCACAACTTACTTCATATTGCTTTTTTAATCCTTCATGAGTTGCAAACATTTTTATACCAAACGCTATTAAATCATTGTTTGAAAGATCAGTAGAAGCTTTGTTTATTCTTTTTGATTCTTCAACTACATAAGTACATCGCTGTTTTACTTCAACAAATTTTGCAGGAATACAATCATTGACCATCTGAATGGATGCATCCGCTAAACATTCTACCGATGGATTGTTTGCTTTGATAAGCGATAAGCCAGTTTCACATTCTTTTCTTCTTTGATTATAGGCTGAAGATGCTAAAGAATGCTTTACATGTGTATCGAATAAAACCAATTTTGTATTTGACATTTTGAATGGAACATACTCATATTCCAATGAAGTACAGTTCAACTTGATTACCTGTTCTTTTTTCCCAAACATACTGGCAAACTGATCCATAATTCCACATTGGACACCTACAAATTCATTCTCTGCTTTTTGAGCCAATAAAACCATGTCTATTTTACTCAAACTCAATTGAAACAATTCATTAAACGCAAAAATTACCGCACATTCAAAAGCAGCTGAAGATGAAACACCCGCCCCTAAAGGTATATTGCCCGTGATGGCCATATCAAAGCCCCCAACTTCTTTTCCTGCTTTTAAGAGTTGATCAACTACTCCAATTACAAAATCAGGCCAACCCATATTTGATGAAACTAACGGTTCATCTATATTTTTTCTTTCAATATGATACGGCTGATTTTTATCGATTGAAAATAAATGTATGCTTTTATCAATTCTTTGTGCAACACTTACAAATAGATGTTTATCAATTGCTGCAGGTAAAACCAGTCCACCATTATAGTCTAAATGTTCTCCTATTAAGTTAATTCTACCCGGGGATGCTACGATCAATGTTGCATTTTTCTGAAATACCTGATGAAAAGTGCTAAGTAGAGCGGAAGTATCCATTTTTAAATATACTATTTAAACAAATTTTAAATATACGCTGAAACTGATAAACCAATGTTTTAAAAGCAATAATTGCCCTGGATTTATTGCAATAAAATGACCCATTTTACGTTGTAGCTATGTACCAACAACGAGTACACTATATGAAAACACTAGGTTTTACGATATTATTGGGCGTTTTTACCATTTCCATTTTTACAGCCTGTAAAAAAGAGGCAGATAAACCTGCAACCCCAACCATTGAAAACTCCCTTACCAATGTAACTGGAACACTATCTTCATTTAGAGATACTGCTACTGTAACAGATGGTGATGTTACCATTACATATAGCAAAACTCTAGCTTGTTACCCAAGTAACGAAGTATTTGCATTTACCGCTGTTGCCAAAAACACACCAGCAACCACTAAATATGTTTGGGAATTTGGCGATGGTCAATCGCTAGTGGGGCAAACAGTTAGAAATATTTATAGAAACCCAGCAACATATACTGTTATTCTACAAGTAAAATCAAGTACTGATCAATTGATTCAAAAAGTGTCTTTAGCAGTGAAAGCGGTTGGTCAACAAGTAACTCCTACAGCCGTTTTCTCCAGTGCATTGGCAGATGTGAATGTGTTAAATAATATGACATTTACTAGTAGATCATCTGTACCAACGGGAGTAATTGTAGATCATTTATGGGATTGGGCTGATGGTACTACCAGCAATAGTTCAAATAGTTTTATTCCAAAAAATTTTCCTTTAGTGGCTCAGGATAAAACCTATCCAGTTAAACTAGTAGTTACCGCTAACTCAGGTTGTAAAGACACTGCTACTGTGAATGTATTCGTTCCTGCTACATACAGTATCACTGGAAATTTTGATGCTGTACAATTTGAAGGATGCACCAATGAATATTTCATCTTTACTCCAAACGCAACTGGAGTTCCTGCAGGTGCAGTATATACCTGGGATTTTGCAGATGCAACTGGTTTTGTGTCTGGCAACCCAGTTCGAAAAGCATTTACCTACCAGAATGATTATGATGTGAAAATGACCATCACTTTAAAAGGAAAAATCATTTATCAAACACATAAAGCCGTAAAAGCATTTGGTCAAAATATTAAACCAAAAGCCCTGATGTTAAAAAATGTAGTGAGTTCAACCACTACAACAGAAAAATGGGCATTTTATAGTCAATCTAATATTCCTCATGGATTCTTAACAGGTTATAGATGGGAAATGCCTTTTAATGTGGTGAATGATAATTTTAATACCATTGTAGAACAGGAATATACCAAAGCAGCAACTCCAACCAATTATTCTATTCGATTTATTGTAACAAGCAATACTGGTTGTAAAGATACCGCTGTAGCTAATATTACTGTACCCGCTCGATAATGAGCACCCTTATGAAAAAGAGCATATTACTATACAGTATATTTTGTGCATTGATCATGATGCAATCTTGTAAAAAAGATGATACTGGTATTGCTTTAGATCAAATTGTAAAAATCGATTCAGCATCTATCACTAAAGGTGCAACCATTGCTGTTTCAAAAGATACTACCACAGTAACTTATGGAAATATTGTCATCACTTTTAGCCAAACTTCTACCTGTTTTCCTTCCAAAGAAATTTTCACTTTTACAACCAATGGTACTACATTACCAAATGAAGGATATTATGAGTGGGAATTTGGAGATGGCAATAGATCCAAAGGAAAAACGGTTACTTATGCTTATCAGGCAGCAGGATCCTTTGTAGTTGCATTATATGTGATGGCAGATGCGAATACCGTTTTGGCAAAAGTAATATTTCCTACAAAAGCATTAGGACAAATAACTAAACCAGAAGCAAGTTTTACGGTGAAATATGATTTTCCTTCCAACCAGAATTATGTTACTTTCAATAGTACTTCTTCTGTTAATCAAGGAGACTTTGTACAATATTTATACGAATGGGGGGATGGCAATCAATTGATTTCTTCATTCGGATTAGTGCGTTATGAATTCCCCAAGAAAATCAATGATATTACTTATCCTGTAAAGCTGACTGTAACAACTAATTCAGGCTGCAAAGCGGATACTACAATTAGAGTATTGATTCCAGGATTATATAACATAAAAGGGTCTTTTAAAACAGAAGCTTTTGATGCATGTACAAATGAAACGATTCGATTTAGTTCAGAAGCCGAAAATGTTCCTGCTGGTTCGGTATATGAGTGGGATTTTTCTGATGGTCTACCTGTAAAAACGGGAAACCCAATCACTTACAAATACAAATTCCCAAATGATTATGATGTAATACTTTCCATCAAACTAAATGGTAGATTATTGTACAAAACCAATAAGATGGTCAACTCAAAAGGAGAAAACCCTAAACCAAAAGCTGTCTTCGAAGAAACTTTAGTATCACAAAATGCCACTACTCAAAGATGGTCTTTTAATAGCAGGTCCACAATTCCTACAAGTACCATTGATAGTTATCAATGGGATTTTGGCAATGGTATAAAAAACAATGAATTTTTTAGTTTCATCGAAACTACTTTTAATAAAGCCGCAACAAGTACACAGTACAAAGTTCAATTAATAGTTACAGGAAATGGTTGTGCGGATACTACGAGTAAGATGATTACTGTTCCTAAATTATAAGCTTAAGTAACGAAGCATTTTGAAATTGGAAAAACCGAGTTCTTTTAGCGTAAGAACTAAAATGCCCAAACAATCTTTCAGTTGGCGATTGTTTGGGCACTAAATATTAATCAATTCGGTGATCACTCCCAGATCTCATCTTTCCCTTCGATCCATAATTTTACTGATGCAGTAGTAACCGATTTTGGACGCTCTAATGGGAATGCCAAAGCACGATCCCAACACAAGCTAGCCAACACACCTAAAGCCCTGCTTACAGCAAATAAAACTGTATAGAATTCATATTCTACAAATCCGTAGTGTACCAATAAAGCACCACTATGTGCATCTACATTTGGCCATGGGTTTTTGATTTTCCCTAAAGATTGCAAAATAGGTGGAACAGTTTCATAAATTTTCCAAACTGTATTCACCAATTTATCATCCGCCATATGTTTCTTACCAAATTCCATTTGTGCTTCAAAACGTGGATCGGTTTTACGCAATACTGCATGGCCATAGCCCGGCACTACTTTTCCAGCAGTAAGTGTATCTTGTACATATTGAGCAATTTGTTCTTTAGATGGATCATCCGTTCCCAATTTCTCCTGCATTTCATAGATCCATTTAATTACTTCTTGATTGGCCAAGCCATGTAATGGTCCTGCCAATCCATTCATTCCAGCAGCATAACTCAAAAATGGATCACTCAAAGCAGACCCTACTAAATGGGTTGTATGTGCAGAAACATTTCCTCCTTCATGATCGGCATGAATGGTCATATACAAACGCATCAATTCTTTAAAACTCTCATCTTCATAACCCATCATATGGGCAAAATTTCCAGCCCAATCCAATAATCCATTCGGTTGAATATGTTCGTTATTCTTGTATTTTCTTCTGTATATATATGCCGCAATTCTTGGTAGTCTTGCGATCAAATCCATTGAATCGTCATAAATAGGATCCCAATAATCTTTCTTATTAATTCCTTTAGAATATTCTTTAGCAAAATTACTTTCTGTTTGTAAGGCCATTACACCAACTACGAACATGGTCATAGGATGTGTATTCAAAGGAAGTGCGTCGATTGTTGCAAAAACATGATTAGGAACGTGACTTCTTCTTTGCCATACACTCGTGATATGGTTTGCATCTTCTTCTGTTGGAAGTTCCCCAACTAACATCAAATAGAATAAACCCTCAGGCAATGGTTCACCACCTTTGATCGCTGCTGGTAATTTTTGCTGTAATTCAGGTATTGTATAACCACGAAAACGAATTCCTTCTTGTGCATCCAATAAGCTGGTTTCTGTAACCAAACCTGTAATACCACGCATACCTTGATAAACCTGAGCAAGGGTTACTTCCCCAATTTTTTTATTGCCATGTTCTTTAATAATATCTTTTATTTCGATACTGGAAGCGTCGGCTTTTGCTTTGAATTTGTCTTTAATGATTCCCATGGCGTGTAGTATATTTTATGGTATTACCGTTCAAAGGTAATTGAACTTAGCTCTATAACAAAATTGATGCCAACCAAGTTGAGTATTTAATAAATAATTATTTCGGGGCTTTTCTGTACAGGTAAACCACTACAAAAACAAATATCATATTGGGTATCCAGGCGGCTATCAAAGGGGGTAAATTACCTTTGGTGGAAAAAATGGTAGAAAAACGGTCAGTAATAATGAATAATGCAGCCATAACAAAGCCCAATGCCAGATGTACCCCACTTCCTCCCCTTACTTTTCTTCCCGCAACGATCGCCCCAATTAACGTTAGTAGCAATACAGTAATACAGGTGGCATCCCTTCGGTAACGCTCTACTTTCAACCCATTGAGCCCTTCTGAACCTCTTAATTCTTCCAATTGAATAAATCGATCGAGCTCGGGGGAAGTTAATTTGTCTTTGGTATATTTATCCCTACTTAAATCAACAGGCTTAAAAGTATAAGTCATTAAGCGAACTAATTCTTGGTCTACTTGCTCTTTCATTGGATATAATTTCCTTGAAAGAATGGACTCTACTTTCCATTTTTTTGAGGCTGTGTCCCAACTAACATAATCGGCTCTCAAATTGGCTGTTACTTTATTATCTCTTATGGTATACAAAAAAAGAGGACCGCCCCTTTTTGTTGCAGTATCATAAGAATATATACCTGCATAGGTAAATGAATCTATTCTTAAATAGATATTAGAAGTTTTCCCAAGAAGCGCCGTATAACTGGAATTGGCATCAATGTATCTGGCTTCGAAACTTCCCCTGATCTGATTGGCTTTAGGAACAATATATTGATTGGCAAACCACAACATGACCGATAAAATAATTCCGCCAATCCAATAAGGCCTTAACCATCTTGAATAACTGGTTCCACTAGCCAGTATTGCAACAATTTCGCTATTGCCAGCCATTTTTGAAGTGAAGAATATTACGGCGATAAAAACGAACAAAGGAAAAAGCAACGCAATAATATGAGGGATAAATCCAAAATAATATTGAGTAATAATTTTTTGTACTCCTAATTGAGATTTTACAAAGTCATCGGTTTTTTCACTTACATCAACAACAATAGCAATCACCGCAAATAAAAATATTGCGAAGAAGAAAGTAGTGAGGAATTTGCGGAGTATGTACCAATCCAGTTTTTTCATGGCTGGTACAAAGATGCGTAAAAAAAATACATCCATGGAAATGGATGTATAATTTTAGGACTTCAATAGATAACGGATTAGTAAGCATTGCTAAAATACCCACAAGTCGTTAAACTATTTAACAAATATTGCAAAAGTGCATAAATATAGGTACCCCTGAGAGTTATCCCCACAGAATATGCTGATTTAATAAAGGATGGATTTTATAAACGGCGCTTGACAATTTCAATCATCTGTCGATTCCAATTAACGAAATCACCAGATAAAATATTGTTCCTTGCTTCTTTAACCAACCATAAATAGAAAGAAAGGTTTTGAATACTCGCTAACTGCAAACCGAGTATTTCTCCGGCAACAAAAAGGTGTCGCATATAGGCTTTACTATAATACTGACTAATTTCTGAAGGCAAACCAGGATCTATACAGGAGAAATCAGTTGCCCATTTTTTATTGCGAATATTGATCACCCCCTGAGTAGTAAACAGCATACCATTTCTTCCATTTCTTGTTGGCATCACGCAATCAAACATATCAATTCCTAAATCGATGCATTCCAATAAATCCCAAGGTGTTCCAACACCCATTAAATACCGTGGTTTATTGATTGGCAGATTTTCGGCACATAACGCCGTAAACTCATACATCATTTCAGGCGGCTCTCCAACACTCAAGCCTCCGATTGCATTTCCTGCTGCATTTTTTGAAGCAATAAAATCACAGGATTCTTTTCGTAAATCTTTGAAAGTGCTTCCTTGAACAATAGGAAATAAATTCTGTGTGTATCCATATTTATCAGGCGTTTCAGCCAGTCGAGCAAAACATCTATCCAACCAACGATGCGTTAAGTGCATACTTTTTTTAGCATACTGATAATCACTAGGATAAGGCGGACACTCATCAAATGCCATGATAATATCTGCACCAATACTTCTCTGTATATCCATTACCGATTCTGGTGAAAACAAATGTTTACTCCCATCAATATGCGATTGAAAAACAACCCCCTCTTCTTTAATTTTTCTATTCTCCGCTAAAGAAAATACCTGATAGCCACCACTGTCTGTTAAGATAGGTCGATCCCAGCCCATGAAGCGATGTAATCCACCTGCAGCTTCTAATACTTCTGTTCCTGGCCTCAAATACAAGTGATAGGTATTCCCCAAAATGATTTGCGCCTGAATATCCAATTTCAATTGCTGTTGTGTAACTGCTTTAACAGATCCTACAGTACCAACAGGCATAAATATGGGCGTTTCTATCACGCCATGATCTGTTGTAATAATACCAGCTCTTGCAGAGGTATCGGTACTTGTTTTTTCCAATGAAAACTGAAGTGCAGCCATTTGGCAAAAATAAGGGTAGTTATTGTATCATACACATGCTTCTTGTCTTGCATCAAAAACCTTATTTTTGCAGCATGATCATACCCTCTATTGTCTGGACCATTTGTTTTGGACTATTCTGCGCAATCATCTTTATCCAACTTTTCTATTATGGCTACTTTTTTCTTCGATTGGCTAATTTTCAACAAGTAGCCAAAGAAAATACAGTTGAACACCCTGTATCTGTGGTAATTTGCGCAAGAGATGAAGCCCATAATTTAGTAAAAAACCTTCCAGGTGTATTGGTTCAGAATTATAAAACTACCCATGAAGTAGTGTTGGTGAATGACAACTCTTCGGATGAAAGTAAATACGTTATTGATGAGTTCAAGCGCTCTTTCAAAAATTTAAACATGGTGGAATTAACACAGGAAGCCATCATGATCACAGGGAAAAAATTTCCACTTTCCATGGGCATTAAAAGTGCTAAATATGAGATCGTATTATTAACAGATGCAGATTGTGTTCCGGCATCTGAATTTTGGATACAAAAAATGCAGGATACTTATTCCGATGATATTGAAATTGTGTTAGGATATGGTGCCTATCACAAACAACCAGGCTTACTCAATAAATTAATTCGTTTTGAAACCTTCCATACTGCCATTCAATATTTATCCTATGCAATTGCAGGAACACCGTATATGGGAGTGGGTAGAAATTTGAGTTACAAGAAAAATGTCTTCCTCAGAAACAAAGGATTTTCTTCGATCAATCAGATACCTAGTGGAGACGATGATTTATTCATCAATCAGGTTGCCAATTCAACTAATACAGCCATTTCAATCGATCCAGATACGTTTACACTAAGCGATTCTAAAAACACCTGGAATGAGTGGCTTTCTCAAAAATACAGACACTATACTACCAGTAAATATTATCGTCCCAAACACAAATTTTTGCTTGGTCTTTATTCTTTGACTTTGTTTTTGTTATACCCATTTCTAATTGCAAGCGCGGTATTTTTTAGCTGGGAATTAGCATTGGCCGTTTTTGGAATTCGGTTTATTGTACAATCAATTGTTTATTTTAAAACCATGAAAAAATTGAATGAGTTTGATTTATTTCCTTGGTTTTTATTATTGGATATTTGGATGTTTTTTTACTTCATCTTTACAGCACCAGCCATATGGAAAGCACCCCGGAAAAATTGGAATTAATTACCCATTACTTCGATGACTTCAGCCAAAGTCAAATTCACCAATTTGGATTATTAGATGAATTATATAAAGAGTGGAACGCAAAAATAAATGTAGTCTCCAGAAAAGACATAGACAGTATTTATTTACACCATGTATTACATTCATTAAGTATTGCAGCAATTGTTGAATTTACTCCTGGGTCTAGTATTATCGATATAGGCTGTGGTGGAGGGTTTCCGGGTATCCCATTGGCCATTTTCTTTCCTGAAGTAAAATTCCATTTGGTGGATAGTATCGCTAAAAAATTAAAAGTAGTAGAAGCAGTTTGCGAAGCAGCAGGAATTAAGAATATTACTACACAACATACAAGAGCAGAAGATATTAAAAATAGAAAATTTGATTTTGCTATCTCCCGTGCTGTGGCACCATTAAAAGATTTATTACAATGGAGTATGCCCTTGTTGAAAAAACAACCAGGTGCTGCCACAGGTCCGGATTTTATTAGAAACGGATTGATCTGTTTAAAGGGTGGAGATTTGGCCCAGGAAATATTTGAAAGTGGCGCAAGACCCAAAATGATGCCCATCTTTAAAATATTTCCTGAACCTTATTTCGAAGAAAAATTTATCATTCACGTTGCTAAATAATTTGGTTGTTTAATTATTTAGCGATTGATACGAATTCTTGATAATAACCGAACAACCAATAACCCAATAACCAATAACCAATAACTTATTCCGGTATAACCAGTTTATTATTGGTTCGATTGATATCTGCCAATCGCATACTAGGGTCAATTTCAATTTGCTTAATGTCTTTAATTGGACGATTGCTGGTGAAACTAAAATCTGGATGCGTCCAACGCCATTCGGAATGAACAGTTCTAGGAATAGCATTCTCCGCTGGTTTTTGCCCGTACATTAAATCCAATGGTATTACATGTAATTCCTGTGTTCCGTCTTTAAATGTAATCAGCACATCAATTGGCATAGGCATTTTTCCTACACGCTTTACAGTGATGGATGTTTTGTCGTTTACAACAGCAATATCACCCACTGCATAGTCGATGGTTTTTGTACTATAGATCCAATATTCTTTATACCAGTCTAATTCCATTCCACTTATTTTTTCTGCAACCCTGATAAAATCATTTGGATTGGGATGTTTAAATCTCCAAGTGTTATAGTAAGCTAATAATATTTTATCTCTAACAGTATCTCCTACTATATAACCCAATTGTTCCATGAACACTGCACCCTTACTATATGCTGCACTAGAGGATGCATAATTGGTATTAAAATGATCGGCATGGGTACTTGCTGGTTCTTCCAGCCCACTCTTAGCTAAATTAAAGTAAGATCTATAGGAACCATCGTAAAAGAAACCTGTACGTCCTCTTAAAGTAGACTGTACACGATTGGTAGCATAATCAGTAAATCCTTCGTCCATCCATGCATACAATGACTCATTGCTTCCCATCATCATCTGATACCAGCTATGCATCCATTCATGAATAGCAGTTCCAACACTGGCTGTATTGATCAATGTTGCCATTGGATATTCCATTCCCCCATCTCCTCCTTGAATAAATGTGTAAGTCTTGTAAGGATATGCACCAAAGGTTTTGGCCATAATTGGATAAGCCAATGCAACTGTGTCGGCTAATTTCTGCCATCTGTTTTCCAATGAGTCAACCGCTTTATATACTACCCGAATTAAAGGACCATTGGTTAGTTTTCGAGTAATCAATTTATAATTGGGATCGGCTGCCCACATAAAATCATGCACATTGTAAGTCTGCCATTTCCAGGTTTTTGTAGCTGCAGTTGTGTTGCTTAATTTAGTACCAGGTGCTTCATACCCAAAGCCCACTTCATTGGCATTTAATAAATCTCCACCAGCAGTAACCATATAATTTTTATCGATTGTAATAGAAACATCATAGTCTCCCCATACACCATAAAATTCTCTTGCGATATATGGGTTTGCATTCCAACCCTGGTAATCGTATTCTACCATTTTAGGATACCATTGACTCATGCTGTAACGTATTCCTTCTTTATTGTCTCTTCCGCTTCTTCTTACTTGCAAAGGAACCTGGGCTTCAAAAGCAACATCCATCAATACTTTTGTCTTTGGTAAGATTGGTTTTGCAAGAACCACTTCTAAAATAGTTTCATGAACTTTAAGTTGCTGTGCAACCCCGTTAATCATTACGGATTGTACATTTTGATATCCAATTTCTTCAGGAGTTAATTTGCTGATTCTATCTTTCACACGTGCATCCCAATCCAAACCATCAGATTGTCTTCTTGGATTCGGGTCGCTGAGTCTGACCTTTCCTAATTCTCTGCTACGCATATCCATACTGCTGTTCGGCTGAAAGGCATTCCAATACAAATGAAAGAATACCCTGATTAAAGTATCCGTTGAATTATTCGAATACTCAATTTTTTCAGTACCAGAAAAACGATTAGTAACAACATCCATTTTTACATTGATATTGTACTTGATTTTCTGTTGCCATCTTTCCGGTTGAGCAACAACACATACAGCGGTGATCAGAAAAAATACGAGTAGTTTGAGTTTAGACATGAGCTATATTTATTAAAAATGATAATTCGTTATTGCTTTCCCTGAACAACTAAAACAATTTCTCCTTTAACTGTTTTGGTTTTAAAATAATCAGCTACTTCCTGTAAGCTGCCTCTTTTATTTTCTTCAAACATTTTAGTGAGTTCTCTGCTCACCGAACAATTCCTATCTGCGCCAAAATAAGTAGCCAACTCTTCCAAGGTTTTAACCAAGCGCATTGGACTTTCATAAAAAATCATGGTGCGTTCTTCCTCCACTAATTTTTTCAATAAAGTTTGTCTTCCTTTTTTTAAAGGCAAGAATCCTTCAAACACAAATCGATTGGTTGGAATGCCACTATTCACCAAAGCAGGAACAAATGCAACTGCTCCGGGCAAACATTCTACCTTAATATTTTTTTGAATACATTCTCTAACCAACAAAAAAGCAGGATCGGATATTCCAGGAGTTCCTGCATCGGTGATCAAGGCCATTTTTTTGCCTGCTAATAATTGATCGGCTAAATGAGCCACCACTTTATGCTCATTGTGTTGATGGTAAGGAGTAAGTGGTTTTTCAATTTTATAATGATTCAATAATTTAGAGGAGGTTCTCGTATCCTCACATAAAATCAAATCCACCTCTTGCAATATCTCTAAGGCACGTAAAGTGATGTCTTTTAAATTTCCAAGTGGAGTAGGAACTAAGTATAACAATTGATTAAATTAATTCAATCTCAAAAAACTCCATTACTTGATTGGCCAATAATTGCTTACTGGCATTTTCAGCAATGGTTTTGGCTTCATCTGCAGATCCCGCTTCGATGGATAGTGTAATATGCTTTCCAACACGAACATCTTGAATAGAATCAAGACCCAAATTTTGCAATCCCCCTAAAACGGCTTTTCCTTGCGGATCCAATAAATCTTTTAAAGGCATCACGGTAACCTGAACTGTATATATCATGATTCAACTTGTTTGAAGAGCAAAGATAGAATTACATAGGCAAAAAATCCAATGGAAACTGCTAACCAGCCAAAAAGCAAGGCCGATACCCCTGCCACCAATACAATTAGTATGAAAGGAAGTCCTTTTCTTAATGTAAAGCCCTTGAATTTCAACGCCAGCATCGGCAATGTAGAAATCATTAAATAACTGCTCAACCCGATCAATCCATACCAAACCCATTTATTCAAAATGAGTTGATTGATCCACTCCGTAGCATTGTACCAATACAAAATAGGGAAAGACGCAAACAACATGCCGATGGCAGGTATTGGCACTCCTTTAAATCCATACTGTTGAGTGGTATCAATATTAAAACGAGCTAAACGAAATGCACCAGCACAGGGAATGAGTAGTGCAGGTAATAAGTAAACAAAAGCAATATCCAGTCCACCTGGATCCTGAGAAAAACTTAATCTAAGGAATTGAAAAGCAATCAAGCCAGGGGCTACTCCAAAACTTACTACATCGGCTAAAGAATCTAATTGCTTGCCCATTTCCGATGGCACTTTTAACAAGCGAGCAACAAAACCGTCAAAAAAATCAACGATTGCAGCACCAATAATAAACCAACCAGCCCACATCATTTTTTCGGGAATAGATACTAAATTTTCGCCTTTGCTGTTTACGGTAAGGGTTAAACCCGGTTGCAAAATATAAATGATAGCAATACATCCAAGAAACAAATTGCTGAGTGTAAATAAATTAGGAATCTGTTGCTTCATGATTATTTCTTTTTCATCAAAGTTTCAATCTCGTCTACGGTGATGGGAATATTTTTCATTAGATCGATACTACCTGACTTGGTGATCCAAAAATTATTTTCAATGCGAATGCCCATTTTTTCTTCTTCAATATAAATACCCGGCTCAATGGTAAATAACATGCCTGCTTGAACAGGTGCCGTTCTGGTGCCTAGATCATGCACATCAATTCCTAAATGATGAGAAATTCCGTGATATAAATATTTTCTATATGCACGATTTTCTGGGTCTTCATTTTTGATATCGGCTTTATTCAATAAACCGATTTTTACAAATTGTTTGGTAGCTTCTTCCCCTACTTTTTCGGTGTAATCAACAATACTAATACCTGGTTTTAAAATTGATTTTGCATAGTTGTGCAAATGCAAACATGCATTGTACACTTCTTTTTGACGAGGCGAGAATTTTCCGTTTACAGGTATCGTTCTTGTTAGGTCGGCATTGTATCCACCATATTCTGCACCAAAGTCCATTAGAATTAAATCGCCAGATTTACATTCCGCATTATTAGAAACATAATGTAATGTTCTAGCATTATCACCACTGGCAATAATACTTCCATATGCCGGACCAGTTGCACGTTGACTTAAAAAACTGTGAAATATTTCTGCTTCAATTTCATATTCATTTACACCTGGCTGAATAAATTTCAATAACCTTCTGAAAGTTTTTTCCGTGATGTCAATTGCTTTTTGCACTACTACAACTTCTTCTTTTGTTTTAATAGCACGAAGTTCTTTCATTATTTTTGCAGCCCGTTGAAATTGGTGCAAAGGATATTTAGATTTCATTTCATCCACAAAACGATACTCACGGGTTCTAACGGATGAAGCTTTTCGATCATTCTCATTGGTATCTAAATAAATCGTATCTGCTAAATGAATCCATCCTTGCAACATTGCATCCAAACTATCTAACCAAACAATTGATTGAATTCCTGATATAGTGCTTGCTTCTGTAGCTCTTAATCTTTTACCATCCCATTTTTCTTTTAATGCATTGGGTCTAACTAAAACTAATACTTCTCGGTATTTAGGATCAGGACAATCTGGAAATAAGATGAACATAGTATCTTCTTGTTCGATACCGGTTAGCCAATACAGATCGCTATTTTGTTTGAATGAATGCAAAGCATCACCATTGCCTGGCCATTCATCATTGCTTACAAAAACAGCAATGCTGTTAGGCAGCATTTTTTTTGCAAACCTTTTTCTATTATTGATGAAAATTGTTGGATCGAGGGGTAGGTATTTCATATGCATGTAATGTATGCACAAGATACAATACTGAATTAAGAATTATGAATTATGAATTAAGAATTATGAGTTAAGAATAATCCAATAACTAATAACTAATATCTTAGAACCTCACCGTAGGACATTTTACGGATTTGCCTGCTGAAGAAGGAAATAGGCCGTGCTTAACAATGGAAAGCTCATAGGCACCTCTAACGGCATTGCTATTATTTAAAGATGATGTAGAAGCATCATAATTAACGGTAATTTTTATATCATTGATTTGATAACCTACCACAGGAATAATGGCATCATTTTTACGATAGTATAATCCAAGAATTAATTGCTTGGCTCCATCGCCAGTGAGATCTCTATTGGCATTCATACCTAAAACAATTTCATTGGAGGTTCCCATACTAGTATAATAAATATTGGGGTTGATTATCCAAATATCTTGCACTTTAATACTTGCATTTGCAAAGAAAGTATAGCGCATATCAATTTTGCTATCTGTAACAGAATTTTCAAAAAAACTTTCTTTAGGCCGGTTGATATGATCGATAGAAATACCTGCGTTGAAATAAGCATTTTCGGAAGCAAACAAAGCATAATTCACTCCCATAGAAAGATCTAAATAAGCTGCCTGACTATAGGCAAAAGGTTCATTACTTGGAATGGTCGTTTCAAAAAACTGTCCATTCCATTGGTTGTCGAATGTTAGTTTTGAAAAATCAATTCTTTTTGAAACAATGCCCGCTGAAAATCCTGCGCTTAACAAACTTTTATATCCCAACATCTGGTGATAGGCTAAAGATAAATTAGCGCTGGTAGAAGATAAACTTCCTGACCCGGCAACATCTTTCATTACACCTGCGCCAATTCCCATCCAACCATTCTCAAATCGATTAGCGAATAATTTAGAATCAGCCCAAATGCCCATTGTTTTATATGGACTTGAAGTAGAAGCCCATTGGTTTCGGTAATTGCCTCCTATTCTGTAATCCATATCAGGATTAAAACCTGTATTTGCAGGATTTACAAATAATGGGTTATTGAAATACTGAGAAAAATTAAGCGACTGTCCATTTACTTGTGCAAATGAAATAGGGAACAAAAAAACAAATAATATCCGTTTAAACATCTTCATTCTTCTTATACTATGCTTTTACCTTAACAATGTAATATCTCCTTTTTTAAATGCCTTGACTTTATCAGAAAATTCAATTTCCAATGTATAATTGTATACTTCCTGTGGTTGAATTTTTCCATTGTATTTTCCATCCCAACCCTCATTGATATTTGTTCCTACATAAACTACTACACCCCATCGATTGTAAATTCTCCAGGTCATTTTTGCAATACCAAATCCGCGAACATAGATTCTTTCATTCACTCCATCCCCATTGGGTGAAAATGCATTGGGAACATCAAATAAAGGATTTACTTCTGCAACAATTGGCTCACAATATTTAACGGTACAACCAACTGTATTGGTGGTGGATAAACAAACATTATAAGTACCTGATGCACTAAAAGAATATTTAATAGTAGTATCTATCCTATTGGTACTAATGACTTTACTATCGGCAAAATCCCAATAATAAGAAGCACCACCTGTGGATAAATTCGTAAATGAATAAATCAAATTTGAACCAGCTGTTCTTGGAGTATAATCAAATAATGAAGTAGGGTTCGGACTCACTAAAATTTGTTTTGTAATAGATTTTGTTTTAATAACGTCGCAAGTGTTATTATCAGTCACGTTAAGTGTAACCATGTATGGTATTGCAGATGGATATATATTAGTAGGATTTGCTGAAGTACTTGTTTTGCCATCACCAAAACTCCACAGAAAAGTAGCTCCTCCTGTTCCAGTATAAGTAAATTTAGTAGCAGTTCCAATACATGCAGTGTCAGCAGTAAAATTGGGAACAAATGAATTAGATACCCTCACAGTTTGTTCTATATAATCATCTTCATTGCAAAATAATGGATCTTTTAACGTTAATCGAACAATATAAGAACCATCAGAAGGAAATGGATGATTTACTGGAATGCCATTAGAATTCACTACTGGTGTGCCATCTCCAAAATCCCATTGAAAAGAATTGGGGCCAAATGTTTTACCAGGAGGAGCTACGGCCAAATTAGTAAACTGATATGTCCGGTTTGCACATGGAGGCACTACTGCATAAGTAAAATTCAAATTGGTAACAGCGTCGCTTCTAACACTTATACGCATATAAGAAGTGTCTCTTTCATTGCATGAATTCAAATCCTCTGCAATTAATCGTACTCTATAAGTACCTACTACTTTATATTCATAACTAGCTTTTGCAGTAGTGGTAGTTAAATCATTGGTACCATCTCCATTAAAATCCCAATAATATGTTTTTGCAGCTGCTACAGTATCAATAAAATCTACTGTTAATGGAACACAACCTGTAGAATCCCTTAATCTTCCGCCAATAGAAGATTGAACACCAGCTGAAACTCCAGCTGAATAGAAAGCCAATTTAACAGCCAATAAATTACAGGAATTATTGCCTCTAGATGGAGACCATGATCCTGGTGTTCCAACAATGGAGTTTCTTGGATTACTGCCTCTGCTTCCACCACAAGAACAAATAGACTGATAAATAGTACCATTCGGATCAAAGCGCGATGTACCTCCATCTACATGGTCTGCGAATCCCGCATCTTGTCCAAAAAAAGTAGCATAAATTAAGCTGTCTGCATTTTTACTTAAAATGAAAAAATAAAAATCTGCACCATCCGATACTTTTTTATACGCATCCGGAGAAACCACCATACCATCCAAAGTTCCACTGGGATAATTGTTACCTATGCTGCTTCCACCCCATCCAGACACATACATATTCTGGCATCTGTCCACTAAAAATGCAGTGATCGATAAACTTGGTATTGATGCAGTAGGGCTTCCGAAATTAGTGAAGAAAATAAAAGAAGATAAATCTGGTGTGAGTTTCGCAATAAATTGTTTGCCAGTTGATTGACCCAGGTTCTTGGTATTGAAATTGGAATTTTTTACTGGGAAAACGCCTGTTGTTGTGCCTGTGATATAAGGAAACCCTAGTTTATCAAATTGAATTCCAAACAACACATCCTGACCAACTGTTCCAATATAAGTTGTTTTATTAATTGCCGATCCATCACTTTTAATATTCATGATAAAACCATCAGCAACTCCTTGGTTGGTTGGAAATAATACCCCAGATTTATCCCCTTGTAAATCAGTGCTCAAAGTTGCACCTGCCACATATATATCTCCATTGCTTGGATTAATGCTTAATACAAATGCCGCATCATCGTTGTTTCCCCCCAAAAAAGAACTGAAAATAACATTGTCTAGATTGGGGTCAAATTTCATCACCACACCATCCTGGTATCGTCCATTACTAACACTATTACCAGGGGCCGTTTGAAATGCACCAGCAGTAGTTTTAAAATTAGATGATTGTGTTACAGAAGCCAATAAAATATTATTGTTGTTATCAATAATTACTTCACTTCTTGAATCATCTCCATAATTTCTTCTGGTAGAAGTACTACCATTTAACTGAGGATAATTGGGCTCAACATTTACGCCATCATTGGCGCTTCCCCCAATGACCATCGAACCAACTAAAGCAGATCCATTTACATTTAACTTGGTTACTACAATATCAAAACCTCCACCACTTCCGTATAATTTAGTCACACCCTTTGTTGGATAATCAGTTGAAGAAGTTCTTCCGGCAATTACTAAATTCCCATTTCTATCTACCACCAAACTATGTGGTTGGTCATCTCCATTACCACCTATATAAGTTCCGTATAATCGATTAATTCCTGTAGCATCGAACTTAATGATTCCCATATCAATTTTTAAAGAACCACCTGGAATAAAATTACTTTGTAAGGCTCCATTAGAAACTGGAAAACCATCTCCAAAAACAATTCCACCAGCATAAAAATTTCCTGCCCCATCATAGGTTGCAGTAAACCCCCAGTTATCTGCACTACTGCCTGTATAACTGATGAAAATAATACTCGGATCAATCACCAATGTTGCCGCTTTATCATAAGCAGCATTCAATTTAAATTGTACAAAATTTCCTTTTAGTTCATAATTACAGGAAACATCTGTTTGTTGATTATTGCTTAAAGAATAAGTATAAGGAGCCATCTCCTGAATGGTTCCAACGGATGTATTGATCTGTAATGATTCGTCTTTTATTTTTAATCCATCCACCCCATCAAAATATAAAATCACTTTCGAAGGATCTCCACCAGGATGAACTATTACATCATATTTTAAAGTTGCATTAGATGTATAAAAACGAATATCAATATTCGGGTAAACGTTTTGATAGGTAACAGCCTGATAAATTTTACAATTGCTTGCCCATTTACTGGGATCATTGCCTATTATATAATTGTTATAACTGGTTTGAACTTTATCTGGAACGATTTTCGGATTTGGATTTCCGTTCAGGAATTTTACTTCATAAGTATGCGAACGCAATTTCATTTCAGTTCCAGCATCCCCAACTGGAAAAGGTTTACCAGATTCGTTCAATTTATTTTGATGTTCGTGATTGTCTATTCCTTTTACAGAATGAAAGGTTTCAGCTAATTGAGCATAATCATTCTGATTGTACTGTAAAACTCTATAACCAGTATTTTTTAATACAATGGCCCCACCTGGCATTTCAGATTTAAATCGTATCGATTGATCCCACTGTCCTTTGTTTTCTACAAAATTGAGATAGCTCTGTGCGTTCAATCCTGCTCCAAGCATCAACAGCCAAATGACAAAATTTACTTTTTTTAGCACTTCTTTTTATTTAAATATTAAGCTATTTTGCCCCAACCATGTTTCGTTTTCTGCGATTGCATAAAATTACGCAATGATTGGTGCCTTGGGTCTTCTAAAAATAAATCCTTTTCAACCAATATTTCTGCCTTTGTTTTAGCCAATTCCAACAATGCTTTATCGTTAACAATACTGGCTAATTTAAAGTTCAATGCCCCACTCTGTCTGGTACCTTCAATATCCCCCGGGCCCCTCATTTCTAAGTCTTTCTCTGCAATTTTAAAGCCATCATTGGTAGCGCACATTATATTGATACGTTCTTTGGCCTCTTTGCTGGCTTTGCTACCCGTTAATAAAATGCAAAAACTTTTTTCACTACCCCTTCCTACCCTTCCTCTGAGCTGGTGTAATTGAGATAATCCAAATTTTTCGGCACTTTCAATCACCATTACTGAGGCATTTGGTACATTTACCCCTACTTCAATAACGGTGGTACTGACCAATATTTGACTTTCACCACTTACAAAACGCCGCATATTGGTTTCTTTCTGATCTGCTGGCTGCCTTCCATGAACCATCCCAATTTTATAGGTCGGCTCAGGGAAAAAGCTTTTTACCTGCTCATATCCCTGCATCAGATCTTCATAACTCAGTTTTTCACTTTCCTCAATCAAAGGATAAATGAAATAAGCCTGTCTACCTTTTGTTACTTCTTCCTTTACAAAGCCCATTACATTTGCCCTCGCCATTTCATTTCTTTGAACAGTTGTAATGGGAATTCTGCCCGGAGGCAATTCATCCATTACACTGTATTCCAGATCGCCATAGGCAGTCATTGCCAATGTTCTTGGTATTGGAGTAGCGGTCATTACTAAAACATGTGGAGGTATTACTGCTTTCTCCCACAATTTGGCTCTTTGTGCTACCCCAAATCGATGTTGTTCATCTACAATTACTAGGCCAAGATTTTTGAATTGAACTACATCTTCTATAACTGCATGGGTTCCCACAACAAAATGAATACTGTCTTCAATCAATCCCTTTAATATTCTTCTTCTCTCTGCAGTTTTTGTGCTGCCCGTTAATAATGCTAATTCTACAGGCATTTCTTTGAGTAGCTCTTTTAATCCTGCATAGTGCTGCTGAGCTAAAATTTCGGTTGGAGCCATTAAGCAACTCTGGTATCCATTATCAGCTGCTAGCAACATACTCAATAATGCCACCATTGTTTTTCCACTACCTACATCGCCTTGCAACAGCCTATTCATCTGCCTTCCGCGTCCGGTATCAGTTCTGATTTCTTTTAAGACTCTTTTTTGTGCGCCTGTTAAAGTAAAGGGTAAATAATGATTATAAAAATCATTGAAATAAGTGCCTACTTTTTCAAATACCACTCCCTTACTTGTATTATTTCTTTGAAGCCTTACCAGTTGCAATCTTACCTGTGCGATGAATAATTCTTCCAGTTTCAACCGTTCCAAAGCCTTTCCATACAATAATTCATTGGTCGGAAAATGAATCATTGCAAAAGCTTCATATCTAGAAAGTAATTTTAATTCTTGTATCAAATAGCTGGGCAAATTCTCTTCAATATCTTTTGGTTGAAGTATTCCAAAAAGTGTTTGGGTAAGTTTCGCTAATTGACGTCCATTCAACCCACGAGCTTTTAATTTTTCTGTAGATGGATATACCGGCTCTAAAAATGCTTTTGCTCCAACTTTTGCTGGAACAAATACTTCAATTTCTGGATGCACCATTTGTGCCTTACTATTGAAGAATCCTGTTTTTCCAAAAACAAGATAATCGGACCCGATATGTAAATTTTTTTCTACCCAATTGATACCTTGAAACCATGTAAGCTCCAATTGTCCGCTCGCATCTTTAATTTGTGCAATTAAACGCTTTCCTCTTCCTGCCCCAATTACTTCATAATGCACCAATCTCCCTACTACTTGCATATAATCGGTAAATGCATTGATATCGGCAATTGCATTGATCTTGGTTTTATCGATATGTCTTAAAGGGAAATGATGCAATAAATCATTGAATGTAAAAATTTCCAACTCCTTCTTGAGCATATCTGCCCTCAAAGGGCCAACCCCTTTTAGGTATTCAATAGGGGAAGCGAGTATATGGCTATTGATGCTTATAGTCTAAATTTTTACAATTTGAATTGACTACAAATCTAACTATAAAAAAAACAACAACCATGAGCCACATACTGTCTAGGATTACTATCTTCGTTGACTATGCTTAAAGAGGTTGTTGTTAGTGGAATTCGCCCAACAGGGTTTTTGCACCTGGGAAATTATTTTGGAGCCATGCGTAATTATGTTCGCATGCAAGATCAATTTAATTGCTATTTTTTTGTTGCCAATTGGCATAGTTTAACCACACACCCTGATACCAGGGAACTAAAAATCAGTGTAAACAGGGTTATTGCTGAAAATATTGCTTGTGGATTAGATCCAGAAAAAGTGGCGCTATATGTTCAGAGCGATGTTCCTGAAATTGCGGAATTATACCTTTATTTAAACATGCTGGCATATAAAGGTGAGCTTGAAAAAACAGCTACTTTTAAAGATAAGGTTCGTCTTCAACCGGAAAATGTAAATGCAGGATTATTAACTTATCCTGTTTTAATGGCTGCAGATGTACTCATTCAAAGAGCAGTCAAAGTGCCTGTTGGAAAAGACCAGGAACAACATTTAGAAATGGCCAGAAATTTTGCGGAAAGATTTAATCACCGATATGGCGAAGTACTTCCTCTTCCCTATGCATTTAACTTTGGAGATGAGCTAATAAAAATTTTAAGTCTGGATGGAATTGGCAAAATGAGCAAGAGTGAAAACCAGATGGCTACCATTTACCTGGCTGATAGTGATGATCATATTCGCAAAAAAATCATGAAAGCCAAAACAGATCAAGGACCTGCTACACCAAATTCAATTAAGCCAGATTATATACAAAACCTGTTTACCCTAATGAGTCAGGTGAGCAGTCCGGATACACATAAAAAATTTGAAGATGACTTCAATGCAAGCAGTGAGGGCAATTGCATTATTCGTTATGGTGATATGAAAAAGCAATTGGCGGAAGATATGGCCAGTTTTATTCATCCCATTAGAGAAAAAGCCGCCGCCATTCAAAACGACGAAGTTTTATTGCAAAAATTGATGAAACAAGGCGCAGAGAAAGCCAGAGAAAGAGCTTCGGAAACACTTAAAATAGTAAGAGAAGCAATAGGTTTGAATAATTAAGCATATTTAAACCAAAATCAGATTAGATTCCTTAAGTTGCAAAGCTTTAAAACAGCAAAATAGAAATGGCAAAACCCAAAAAACCAAAACACGTAGCGATAGCCGGTAATATTGGCGCAGGTAAAACTACTCTAACTGAAATGTTAAGTAAGCATTATCGCTGGATTCCACAGTTTGAAAATGTAGATACCAATCCATATTTAATGGATTTTTATGAAGACATGCCTCGCTGGAGTTTTAATTTACAGATCTATTTTCTGAACAGTAGATTGAATCAATTATTGGATATTCAACATGGCACTGAAACAGTCATTCAGGACCGTACCATCTATGAAGATGCAAATATATTCGCGCCCAATTTGCATGAAATGGGTTTAATGAGCAAGAGAGATTTTGATAATTATTATCAATTCTTTCAAACCTTGAAAACAATGGTACAACCTCCGGATCTGCTGATCTATTTAAAAGCATCCGTACCTACTTTGGTTGCGCAAATTCAAAAAAGAGGAAGAGAATACGAAGAAAATATTCGTTTGGATTATTTAAAAAAGCTCAACGAATATTATAATAAATGGATTGATGGTTACAAAGAAGGCCAGTTACTGGTCATCGATTGCGATAAAAATAAATTTGCCGAAAACGAAGAACAATTTGGAGAAATCATCACCAAAGTAGATGGCATGTTGTTTGGATTATTTTAATCTTTTTCTTAATATAGGTTTACATGAAATACGAGGAGTTGATTCAGCATCATTCAGGAGAATTGATTGAAAAGCTAGTGTCATTTGTAATTAGTAAAGACCCGGTTGAAATTTTATTCAATTTTGAAGATGATGATCAATGGGCCATTATATCTATGCACCAGTACGAAGAAGATTTAGAAATTTCTTTGCGTTTGCATCCGAATCAAAAATTTGATCTATATCTGGGCTATTATGATGATGAAGATGAATTTCATGAATTGATTCATGAATTAAATCAGGCTGAAATAGATCAATTACCCGAAGGCCTCAAGAAGTTGATGAAGAAAGTAGTTGAAGATGAAAAAGGAATGCGCATAGCAGGAAACTTTTTATCAAAATAATTTTCCATGAAGAAAATGCTGCAATACATTCAGGGCACTATTATTAAAGGGCTCTTTTTTATATTGCCTGTATTGGTCTTTGCTTATTTAATTGAAAAGGTTTTTTTACCTATACAATCGATTATTCAAAAGGCATCCCAAAGCTTAGATATCGAACATTTTATTGGTAGATCTTTATTGACTATTCTAACAATACTCGGATTTCTTGTCTTATGTTTTTTTGGTGGATTGTTGATGCGATTGTCTTCAGTAGGCAGATGGAAAACATGGATAGAAGAAAACGTTTTAAGGTTCACTCCCGGTTATCTTTTTATCAAAGAAATTGTTGGAGAAAAATTAAATTACCAAGCCGAGGGAAATAAGCAATTTCCGGTATTTGTTTTCTTCGATGATAACTGGGTAGCAGGCGTATTAACAGAATTTTCCAAAGAGAATGATATTGCTGTAGTGTATTTACCAGGAAGCCCTAATTTTAATGAGGGTTCAGTTTGCATGGTAAAAATTAATCAAATTAAAATACTCCCGTTTAAATTGGACCAATTCAAAATAATGGTTCAACGTTTTGGATTGCGTTTTTCTGAAATCAACATTGATCAACTTCCTAATTTATAGAAAAATGCCCCCAATTTCTTGGAGGCAATTAGCAAGCAATCGAAAAAAAAATCTGGTTTCTCTTGTTTAATTTAAGCTTTGATTTAAGCTTTTGGTGCAGCTGCTAGAATTTCAGGTGTAACCCCTGCAGCATATTTTTCAAAGTTGTTGATGAATTCTTTCGCTAATTTATTGGCTGTGGTATCATAGGCAACTGAATCCTTCCAAGTGCTGCGTGGATTCAAAATTTCCGATGGTACATTCGGGCAATTGGTAGGCATAAGCATTCCAAAAATAGGGTGTTCGGTCATTTCAACCTTGTCTAACTCGCCATTTAATGCCGCAGAAATCATTGCTCTTGTGTATGCCAATTTCATGCGATTACCTGTTCCATAACTTCCTCCACTCCAACCTGTATTAATCATCCAAACATTCACATTATGCGCTTTCATTTTTTCTCCTAACATAGCCGCGTACTTGCCTGGATGTAAAGGCAGAAATGGTGCTCCGAAACATGCACTAAAAGTAGATTTAGGCTCAGTTACACCAGCTTCTGTTCCAGCTACTCTGGCAGTATAACCGCTGATGAACTGGTACATGGCCTGGCCTGGACTCAATTTACTGATTGGAGGCAAAACTCCATATGCATCGCAGGTTAAGAAGAATAAGTTTTTTGGTAGACCTCCAATACTTGGTTCTAAAGCATTCGAAATAAAATGTAATGGATAACTTACTCTTGTATTTTCTGTAATGCCTTTAAAACTAAAATCGATTTCATTGGTTCCATTAATGAACCCAATATTTTCTACTAATGCACCTGGCTTAATTGCTCTAAAAATTTCAGGCTCTTTGTCTTCACTTAAATCGATTGTTTTTGCATAACAACCACCTTCGAAATTAAAAACAGATTGATTGGTCCAACCATGTTCATCATCACCAATTAATTTTCTTTCAGGATCTGCACTTAGTGTAGTTTTTCCTGTTCCACTCAATCCAAAGAAAATCGCTACATCTCCATCATTCCCCATATTGGCACTACAATGCATGCTCAATACATTTTTCTCCTGAGGTAAAATATAATTTAGCACCGAAAAAATTCCTTTTTTCATTTCGCCTGTATATCCAGTGCCTCCTATTAAAATAGTTTTATGCTTAAAAGAAACGATGGCAAAATTTTCTTGACGTGTTCCGTCTACAGCAGGGTCTGCTTTAAAACCTGGTGCCTGGATAATATGCCAATCTGGTTGAAACCCTGCTAATTCATTTTCTGAAGGTCGCAAAAACATATTATAAGCGAATAAATTGCTCCAAGGGTTCTCATTGATCACCCGAATGTTTAAACGATATTGTTGATCTGCACAAGCATATGCATCTCTAACCCAAACTTCTTCCTTTTGTCCTAAGTAGTTTAAAACTTTAGATTTCAATGCTAAAAAATAATGCTCTTCAATGGCAATATTGAAATTATTCCAATGAACTGTGTCTTGAGTAATTTCATCTTTTACAATGAATTTATCCTGAGGACTTCTTCCTGTAAATTTGCCTGTTTTGATACATAGGGCTCCGGTATTATTTAAAACGCCTTGGCCTCTTAGCACAGCCTGTTCAACTAATTCCTCTGGTGTAAGTTGATAATGTATTCCAATATTAGAGGATAATCCTAATTGCAATAATTTTTTTGTATCCAATTGAATGGTGGGTGATATCATATACGAACTATCGTTAGTTAGGGCACAAAAGTAGGATGTTTAACGATTACCCATCGAAATATGTGTACAGCTTACACGTTATATTTTACCAATGTTTTGCCCATTTTTTTTGAAAAAATCAAATTATCAAGTCGTATTCTATAAAATCTTGAAAATTCTATAGAAACTGTTGAAGGAATCATAAAAAAATTAGGCTTTGAATTTGATTTTTTGCAAAAGTCAATTATTAGCAAGTATTTTTGTTCAAATACGTATGAAATGCTAGTAGATCAAGCAAAAGGAATGATATCAATGGAGAATTTGAATGTTTTAACATCGATTGTAGGTGAAGCAAATGTATTGGTAGATGAAGAAACATTATTGCATTATGGACACGACGAAACAGAAAAATTGCAATACTATCCAGAAATCGTCATTAAGCCTGGTTCAACCCAGGAAGTGGCAGATATTTTGCGTCTTTGTAATGAACATAAAATTCCGGTTACCCCCCGTGGAGCGGGTACAGGTTTGAGTGGTGGAGCATTGCCCCATTTAGGAGGAGTACTTTTAACAACAGAAAGACTCAATAAAATTCTCACAATTGATGAACGCAACTTACAAGTCACTACAGAGCCAGGGGTAATTACAGAAGTATTACAAAATGCAGTGAAAGAAAAAGGATTATTCTACCCTCCTGATCCTAGTAGCAAAGGAAGTTGTTTTATCGGTGGAAATATTGCAGAAAATAGTGGTGGACCGAAAGCGGTAAAATATGGAGTTGTAAAAGATTATGTATTAAACTTAGAATTGGTTTTACCATCTGGTGAAATTATTTGGACTGGCGCGAATGTGTTAAAAAATTCTACTGGATATAATCTTACTCAATTAATAGTAGGTAGTGAAGGAACACTGGGCATAGTTACTAAAATTGTTTTAAAGCTTATCCCTTTTCCGAAACACGATTTATTAATGCTGGTTCCATTCTCTTCTTTGGAAAATGCCAGTGCTGCTGTGAGTGCCATTTTTAGAGCCGGTTTTGTTCCCAGTGCATTGGAATTAATTGAAATAGATGCATTGATGATAGTCAGCAAAATGGTAGATAGTACTGCTGTACCTGTGAATGAATCTATTGCTGGCCATTTGATCATTGAAGTAGATGGCAATAATCAAGAAGTATTGATGAGTGAAATGGAAGCGATCGCTGATTTACTTACACAATTTGATGCGGGTGAAATATTTTTTGCAGATGATGCACAACAAAAAGCTGAATTATGGAAGCTAAGAAGAAGGGCTGCAGAAGCCGTAAAATTGAATGGCTATACCATTGAAGAAGATACCGTTGTTCCTAGAGCAGAACTCCCTGCACTCATCAAAGGAGTAAAAGCATTGGGTCTTCAACATGGTTTTAAAGCAGTTTGTTATGGTCATGCAGGAGATGGAAATTTACACATCAGAATCAATCATCCAACAATTAAGAATAGTCATGGTAATGCAGAAATGACTAACATCTTAAAAGCATTATTTGAACTGGTGAAAAGTTTAGGTGGTACCATCAGTGGTGAGCATGGTATTGGATTGATTCAAAAACCCTATATGCATACTGTTTTTGATGATGCATCATTGCAATTGATGCGAGGTATTAAAAAAACTTTCGATCCTAACAATATTTTAAATGCCGGTAAAATTTTTGATTAATTCATTTCAATATTTTTACAAAAATCTAATGATGAAAAACACTTTTTTACTGCTAGTTATTTTATTATTTGGCTTCAATACTTTAAATGCGCAAAATGAAAATGCTGCTCCTAAAGGATTTGATAAGAATAAAGTATTTATTGGAACGAGTATTAATCTTGGATTATCGAATAATTTTTTCAATATAGGTCTCAATCCACAACTAGGTTATAGTATAACAGAATGGTTAGATGCTGGAGTTGTTGTTAACCTTAATTATTATACTCAATCTAGTTCAGTAACAAAAGATAAAAATTTTAACTACGGTGGTGGCGGATTTTTAAGGGTTTGGCCAATTAATTTTTTACACTTACAAATTCAACCTGAATACAATTGGATCAGTTCCACCAGAACTTATAACAATGCAACCCAATCAGCTAAATTTAATTATAATGCAGGAAGTTTATTGGCTGGTATTGGATATGGATCCAGACAAGTCGGAAGCAGGTTTTCGCACTTTACCATCATGATTGATGTTTTGCAACAAATGAATTCACCCTATCGAGATCAATATGGTGATCCTCAACCAGTATTTAGAGCAGGGTTCGGTGTTTATCTCAACTCAAAACGTTAATTGCTTCTGCTGCAGTAGTACAAACAAATAATCGTTCTTTCCAATCTTCATATAAAAATCCCTGCGCTTGCATGGTGTTGATATGTGCCAACAAATGATCATAGTAATTGGCACAATTCAATAAAATGATTTTCTTATTGTGAATCTTTAAGGTATTCCAAGTAAGCATTTCGAATAATTCATCGAGGGTTCCATTACCTCCCGGCAAAACAATTGCAGCATCACATAATTCATACATCAATTTTTTTCTGGTATGCATATCTGAAACCACTCTCAAATCGGTAATTCCTTGATGATGTTGCTCCCATTCTAATAGTATTTCAGGAATAATACCAATTACATTACCACCGCCTTCCATTACTGCATTGGCAATATCACCCATCAATCCTTTATTACCTCCTCCATAAATCAAAGAAATTCCACGAGCAGCCATCATTTTTCCTAAAGTCAAGGTTTCTGTAGAAAACAAGGGATTATTTCCAGGTTTAGAGCCACAAAAAACCGCCAAACTACGTAGTTGCATAAAACTGTTTTACAAGGAGCAAAATACCTGAATTTTTTTTACTACTTTAGAAAATTGTTTATTTAACGATTAAATAAGACCCATGTCGCCATTATTACTGTTTTCATTTGTTGTTGCCTATTTTCTGATTCTGCTTGCTGTAGCTTGGTATACCGGAAAAAACAGCGACAATCATTCTTTCTTTATAGGCAATAAAAACAGTAACTGGATGTTGGTTGCATTTGGAATGGTGGGTACTTCTTTAAGTGGAGTAACATTTGTAAGTGTTCCTGGAGCAGTAGCCAAAGAATCATTTGCTTATTTTCAAATAACCATAGGATATCTATTTGGCTATTTAATGATTGCTTATGTTCTACTACCCTTATACTATCGATTAAATCTTACATCAATCTATAATTTCTTGAGTTCGCGTTTAGGATATAATTCTTATAAAACCGGGTCTTCTTTTTTTATTCTCTCTAGAGTTTTGGGAGCAACCGCAAGATTATACTTAGTGGTAAATATTTTGCAAGAAGCAATTTTGAATAGTTTTCATATCCCATTTTGGGCAACCACTTTAATTATTCTGGCAATGATATTATTGTATACCTACGAAGGTGGTGTAAAAACAATTGTATATACAGATACGCTTCAAACCACTTGTATGTTACTGGGTTTAGTGATTTGCGTTTTTTACATTTTGAATCAATTGCATATGGGATTTGGAGAGAGCTTACAAGCAATGAGCGATAAAGGATATTCTAAAATATTTGTTACAGACCCC
This sequence comes from Sediminibacterium sp., assembly GCA_040403975.1. Lineage (GTDB taxonomy): Bacteria > Bacteroidota > Bacteroidia > Chitinophagales > Chitinophagaceae > Sediminibacterium. The sequence goes on along the minus strand of JBBAJS010000002.1, from coordinate 319,348 downwards.
AACAGTAAATTCTTTTTTCTCAAACAAATTTTGGCAGGGGCTTTTATTACTGTAACCATGACTGGCATGGATCAGGAAATGATGCAAAAAAATATTTCTGTAAAAACATTGAAAGATTCTCAAAAAAATGTTATTACAATGGCAATTGTTTTAATGACCGTTATTTTAATTTTCTTATTCCTAGGAGGATTATTATATATGTATGCCGACACTTTACAGGTAATTGCAATTGGTGATAAAATTTTCCCGACTATTGCGCTACAACATATGCCACCATTTGTTTCTATTATTTTTATTATTGCGTTGATTTCAGCATTATTTCCTAGTGCAGATGGCGCCATCACTGCATTAACATCTTCATTCTGTATAGACATATTAGGCATTCAAAGAAGAGCTGATTTAAGTGAAGCACAACAGAAAAAAATCAGACAAAGAGTACATTTAAGTTTTGCAGCAATTTTTTTATTATTTGTTATGATTTTTAAATGGGTGAACGATCCAAGTATGATTGGATTATTGTTAAAGATTGCTGCTTATACCTATGGCCCTTTACTAGGTCTGTTTACATTTGGAATCATCACTAAAAAAATGGTAAATGATCGGCTGGTGCCCTATATATGTATTGCTTCTCCACTCATTTGTTTCTTTTTAGATAAATACCAAAAACTAATTTTCGGTTCTTTTGAACTTGGATTAGAACTATTGATTATTAATGGGAGTATTACTTTTATAGGCTTATTATTGATCTCTAAAAAAGGCAATGTATCTGCTTCGGCATAAAATAGGCAACATGGAAATAATTAACCAATTAGCAGAATCCTATGCCGATTTATTTTCTTCGCCAGAATCTCCTGAATTGGCTGCCATCAATCAGGAAACAATGGAAACCCATCCTAAAGCACATATGCTTTCTGGTAAAATACAGGGCCAGTTTTTAAGTTTTATTTGTAGTATGCTGCAACCAAAATATATTTTGGAAATTGGCAGCTTTACGGGTTATAGTGCTATTTGTCTTTTGAAGGGGCTACAAAAGGATGGTCATTTACATACGATAGAAATCAGAGAGGAAGATGCCAATACTGCTGAAGCAAATTTTATGAAATACAATGCAAATAAGCAGGTAACTTTGCATCGCGGAAATGCCTTGGATATCATTGAAAAACTTCCCTATCAATGGGATTTAGTATTTATAGATGCAGATAAAACAGCTTATATAAATTACTATGAATTACTGGTACCAAGGTTATCTGAAAAAGGCTTTATACTGGCAGATAATGTATTATTCCATGGGGAGGTTTTGGAACAGCATATAACAGGTAAAAATGCAAAGGCAATACATGCTTTTAATGAGCATGTTCAAAATGACCCAAGAACAGAACAGGTAATCATTACTATCAGAGATGGCATTAGTTTGATTAAATTGAAAAAATAATGAAGTATTTTTTAACATGTTCGATTTTACTATTTTCTTTTACAGCAGCATTTGCTCAAAAAGAAAAGGTCGAATCTTATATTGCGCAATTCAATGAGATTGCCATTAATGAGATGATCAGAACAGGCGTTCCAGCTTCAATCACTCTTGCTCAAGGTATTTTAGAATCGCAATCTGGTGAGAGCGATTTAGTGAAAAGATCGAATAACCATTTTGGCATAAAATGCAAACCAGAATGGACAGGACCAAAAACCTATCATGATGATGATGAAAAAGGAGAATGTTTTAGGGTTTATCCAACACCGGAAGATTCATACAAAGATCATTCTGATTTTTTAAAAACAAGATCTCATTACAATTTTTTGTTTAAAATTGACCCTTTAAACTATGAGGCTTGGGCCAATGGTTTAAAAAAAGCAGGCTATGCTACGCTTTCTACTTATCCTCAAAAACTCATTAAAATAATTAAGGACTATAATTTAAATGAGTATACCAAAATAGCTTTGAAAAAAGTGGTCGATACCGATACCAAACCAGAAGGAACACACTAAAAAACCAATCAAGTATACAATGTCTGAAGTAACCTTATTTGATAAAACATTTGAACCCTATTTACCTGAGTCTTTAATTCAAGAAAAAATTAAAGAATTAGCCCAGCTAATTAATAAAGATTATGCAGGCAAGAAACCCCTTTTTATTGCCATATTGAATGGCTCTTTTATGTTTGCTGCCGATCTCTTTAAATCGATTGATTTAGAAGCAGAGATTTGTTTTATTAAACTGGCATCTTACAAAGGTTCTAAATCTACTGGGAATGTTGTTACTTCAATAGGGCTCGATGCTGATCTAAATCAACGTCATGTTATCGTTTTGGAAGACATTATCGATACAGGGAAAACATTACACGAATTTTTACCCCAATTAGCCAACCAAAATCCCTCTTCGCTTAAAATAGCTGTGCTCTTGCACAAACCAGATGCTACTGTATATCCAATCAAAATAGATTACTGTTGTTTTTCTATCCCGAATAGATTTGTTTTAGGATATGGGTTAGACTATGATGGATACGGCAGAAATTTGAAAGAAATATATCAATTAAAAGGTTCGGAATAATATTTCATTATTTTCTGTAACTTGTTTTTTCAATATTGCTTACCTAATGAGAGTTTTCATTTGGCTGATCATACTTGTATCTGCACATTCTTCGATATACAGCCAATATTATCTTCGGGGAGAAATAAAAAATGAGCTAAGACAAAAATTAGAGGGTGTAAAAATCAATCTTAAATCGAAAGGAACTATTCCCTACTTCAGTGGCAATACTGGAACTTTTGGTATATCAACTAACTCTATTGAAGACAGCATTATTTGTAGTTTTAATGGGTATGAAATTTTTAAAGCATTTATTGATAGCAGAAAATTTCAGAGCATCATACTTAAAATGCTCCATTCTACCGCTCAATTGTACAATAAAAAATTAGTTTCATCTATAACAGATCTTACTGCAAAAGAGCAATTAAATAATTCTGTACTGGGAGAAAGTTATACGAATATCATAGAAAATAATTTTGTCAATACAAAGCAATACCCAGAAACCGGATTCGCCTTGAATATTGACAAAGCTGCATACAGTAATATTCGACGTTTTTTAACCAATGAAATGTTTATTCCTGCAGATGCTATACGGGTGGAAGAAATGCTCAACTATTTCAATTTTAGTCCTGCCAATAAAAAGGATGAATCAAATGAATCCTTTACATTCAACACTCAAATAACATCCTGTCCCTGGAATACAAATCATCAATTATTGTTTGTGAATATTGTTGCACCTAAAATCAACTTGGATAGTATTCCTCCATCTAACCTGGTTTTTTTAATTGATGTGTCAGGTTCAATGGATAAACCAAATCGACTTCCGCTATTACAATCCTCATTTAAATTTCTAATAAACAACTTAAGAGAAAAAGACACATTGAGTATTGTAACTTATGGAGGAAATGTAGCAATTGCATTAGCAGCAACATCGGGAGCAGATAAACAAAAAATAATCAATGCCATCGATTCACTAAGTGCTTTTGGCGATACACCAGGAGAAGATGCCATTAGAGTAGCCTATTCCATTGCAAAAAGTAAATTCATTGCTAAAGGCAACAACCGCGTGATACTGGCCACTGATGGAGATTTTAATGTAGGACAAACTTCAGAAAAAGAATTAGAAGATTTGATCAGCAGCTATCGGCAAACAGGCATTTACTTAACCTGTTTGGGCGTGGGAATGGGAAATTATAAGGACAGTAAACTAGAATCATTATCCAAAAAAGGCAATGGAAATTTTGCCTACATAGATCAAATCAGAGAGGCGGAAAAAATAATGGTCAAAGAATTTACTCAAACAATGTTTGCAGTGGCCAATGATGCCTTTGTAAAAATTAAATTCAATAAAAAAGTTGTCAATCAATATCGATTAATCGGGTATGATAATAAAAAAAATAGCATCACAGATACAAGCAGTCAATTAGAAGGTGGGGAAGTTGGTAGTGGTCATTCTTCAATGGCTATTTTTGAAATTGCAAAAAGCAATGATAGTCTTCTAAAAGAAGAATCAATTGGTTCAATTGCTATTCAATACAAAAAACCAGATGATACCAATATATGGCAGCAATATTTCAACGTAATGAATAATGTAACCCCTATCGAAACAGCAGATCCTACTTATCGCTTTGCAGCTTCGGTTGCGGCATTTGGAACTTTATTAAAAAAGTCTAAACACCTAGGCAGTTTTAGTTTTGATGATGTATATCAATTAGCAGCTTCGTCTATCACCGATGATGATCTCACAAAAAAAGAAATGTTAACGCTTATTCAAAAAGCCATTAAAGTATATCAACCAGATAAAAGGAAAAGCAATTAACTAAATGCTTCCTTCACTCGATCAAAAAAGCTCTTCTCTCCTTTTGCAGGATTGGGTTTAAAATTACTGCTGCTGGTCATTTTTTCAAGCGCTTCTTTTTCTTCGGAACTAACTGATTGAGGAGTCCAAATATTTACATTGATCAATTGATCTCCACGATGATATCCTTGTACTTCAGGAAAACCTTTTCCTTTTAGTCTGAATATTTTTCCGCTTTGGGTACCCGCTGGGATTTTTATTTTTGCTCTGCCGTCGATAGTAGGAACTTCTACACTTGTTCCAAATACAGCATCCGGAAATGAAATATGTAAATCATAAGCAACATTCAAACCATCTCTATGTAATTCATCATGTGCTTCCTCTTCAATTTGAATGATCAAATCACCCGGAGCTCCACCCCTTGCACCAGCATTGCCTTTTCCTCCCATGCTTAGCTGCATTCCTTCCTGAACACCTGCGGGAATTTCAATACTGATCGTTTCTTCTCCATAGACTCTACCATCGCCTTTACAAGCTGTACATTTCGAAGTGATCGTACTTCCTTCGCCATTACATGTAGGACAGGTAGTTACAGTTTGCATTTGTCCTAAAAAAGTACTGGTTACTTTTCTAACCTGACCACTTCCACCACAAGTGCCACAATTTTGAACACTATTTTTATCTTTAGCACCACTACCTGCACAAGTTGTACAAGCAACATGTTTTTTTACTTTTACATTCTTGGTAACACCTTTTGCAATTTCTTCGTAAGTCAATTTTAATTTGATTCGCAAATTGCTTCCTCTTTGTCCACGTGCTCTCGAAGTTCCTCCTCCTCTTCTTCCTCCGCCTCCAAAAAAACTTCCGAATACATCATCACCAAAAATATCTCCGAACTGACTGAAAATATCATTCATATCCATGCCACCAGGATGTCCTCCTCCACCAGTGCCAGGTCCAAAAGCTGAGTGACCATAACGATCATACTTTGCTTTTTTGTCGGCATCACTTAAAATTTCATACGCTTCAGCAGCTTCTTTAAATTTTTCTTCTGCAGATGCATCACCAGGATTTCTATCAGGGTGAAACTGCATTGCCACTTTACGATATGCTTTCTTAATTTCCTCAGCAGTAGCAGATTTGCTAACACCTAATATTTCGTAAAAATCTCTTTTAGCCATAGTTCAATTATTTTCCCACTACTACTTTTGCAAATCGAATGATCTTGTCGTTCAAATAATACCCCTTCATTACTTCGTCAATTACTTTTCCTTTCTGCTGATCGGTTGGTGCTGGAATTTCAGTGATTGCTTCATGCTTTTCTACGTCAAAATCGGCCCCAATACTTTCCATGGTTTTCACTCCTTTTTGCTGCATGGCAGATCTCAATTTATTAAAAACCAACTGAATGCCTTCTTTTTGAACCGATATATCATCAGACGTTTGCAATTGCTTTTCTGCACGATCACAATCATCTAACACGTCTAAAAAAGAAACAATTACGTCTTTTCCTGCAGTTTGAATCAAATCCAGTCGTTCTTTGGCAGTTCTTCTCCTGAAATTGTCGAATTCAGCCATTAAACGGAGGTATTTGTCCTTTTGCTCCTGCAATTCAGCAGTTAATTTGTCCATTGCTGACTCTTCGGCTACCTCTTCGTTCAACAAAGTAGTTCCGGCTGCATTTTCGTCAGCATTCATGGCCATTCCTTCCATTTTTTCAGCTGTTTCACTATTATTGGTCATTTCTTGATCTTCCATCATACTATTATCTTGAATCTCTTATTAGGCAAATATTTTGCCACGCAAAGAAAAGGGAAAAAATGACAGATAGCCAGCCCCTATATTTGTGGGATGATTAAAGTTTACCTCAAACAAAAGATTGCCCCCAGAATTGCCAATGGCCACCCTTGGATCTATGGAAATGAGGTAGACCGAATTGCCGGTACCACCCAACCAGGAGATTTGGTTGAAGTTCGGTTTTCAGATGGAAAATTAGCAGGGATCGGGTTTATCAATCCGAAATCTCAAATTTTAATTCGATTACTCACTAGAAAACAGGAATTAATTAATGAACAATTCTTTTTAAATAGAATACAAACTGCCTGGAGTTATCGACAAAAAACAGGCTATACCGAAAACTGCAGATTAATTTTTGGGGAAGCTGATCTTTTACCTGCTTTGATTATTGATAAATTCAATGACTATTTTGTCATACAAACTCTGGCTTTAGGCATTGAAAAATGGAAACCAGCCATTGTTCAAGCTTTAAATACGATATTTTCTCCAAAGGGTATTTATGAACGTAATGATGTTCCTGTAAGAACGCTTGAAGGATTAGAGCAACAAAAAGGATTTTTATCAGATCCATTTAACACTAATATTACTATTAATGAGAATGGCTTGCAGTTTTTGGTGGATATAGAAAACGGACAAAAAACGGGTTATTTTCTCGATCAGCAAGATAACAGAAGAGCGATTCAACATATTGTAAAAGATGCTGAGGTATTGGGAGCATTTACCTATACCGGTACTTTTGAAATTCATGCAGCACACTATGGCGCGAAATCTGTTTTAGGAATTGACATTTCCGAACAAGCGGTAACGCAAGCCAACAAAAATGCCGAACTAAATGGATTAGCGGATAAATGCAAATTCGAAACGAAGAATGCATTTGATGTTTTAAAGGATTGGTCTAAAGATGGGCCAAAATTCGACGTGGTGATGCTTGATCCACCAGCATTCACAAAGAGTAGAGAAAATATTGATAAAGCAGTTACTGGTTATAAAGAGATTAATTTAAGGGGCATGAAACTCTTAAGAAACGGCGGCTTTCTGGTTAGTTCTAGTTGCACCAATTTAGTAAGTCCATCTCTTTTCTTAGAAACAATTGATATGGCAGCTAAAGATGCCAGAAAAAGAATCAGGCAAGTGGTATTTAATGCACAATCTGCCGACCACCCGATCATCAGAGGAATTGACAATACCAATTACCTGAAATTTCTGATTGTTGAAGTAAGTGATCGTTAAAAATAGTTTTTTAGAATTGTAGGCTTTTTTTGTAAGTATTTATTTCAATACACGTACAAGCTATTATACAATCTAAAAAATGAAAAAGATAATCACATCAGTACTAGTATTAATGCTAGGGTTTTCTACCATCCAAGTAGATGCACAAACAGATTTAAGAAAAAAGCATTTCAACACCAATAAAGCAGGATTAGCCATTCAGGGTTATGATCCAGTTGCCTACTTTGAAAGCAATAAAGCAATTGAAGGCAAACAATCCTTTAACCTATTAGTGGATGGCATTACCTACTATTTCTCTTCTGCTCAGAATAAAGAATTATTTAGAGCTAATCCTTCAAAGTATGAGCCTCAGTATGGTGGATGGTGTGCATATGCCATGGGTGCTACCAACGAAAAAGTTGAAATAGACCCAGCTACCTTCAAAATTTTAAATGGAAAGCTTTATTTATTTTATCATACCTGGGTGAACAATACTTTAACTAAATGGAATAAAGAAGAAGCAACATTAAAAGCGAAAGCCGATAATAACTGGACAAAAATTTATCATTAATTCATAAAAAAATAAACGTGAAAAAGAATTTAATAATCGCACTTGCATTAGTATTCATGCAAATTGCTAGTTTCGCTCAAAAAGCATCCATTTTTTCGGTAGATGGAAAAGCCATTCGTGGTTATGATGTGGTTGCTTTTTTTACCAATCACCAACCAGTCATGGGAATTGACAGTATCAACTATCAATGGAACGATGCCAATTGGTTTTTTGCTTCCAAAGAAAACAAAGCCCTTTTTATTAAAAATCCAGAGAAATATGCTCCACAATATGGTGGGTACTGCGCTTATGGAACCGCAGGTAATCATAAAGCACCCACTCAAATTGACACCTGGACTATACTTAATGATAAATTGTATTTCAATTACAATACAAAAGTGAAAGAGTATTGGAATAAAAAGCAGGATTCATTAATTGAAAGGGCAAATTTTTATTGGCCTACGCTAAAATAGTTTTAATTTAAGCCCAAAATAGTTCGAATGGAAATAGGCAGAAACGAACAAAAAGCAACGGCATGGGTTAATGACTATTCAGATATTCTGTATAGCTATGTAGTTCAAAGAGTGAAAGACACTCATATTGCAAAAGACCTTGTGCAGGAAACTTTTTTAGCAGCTTGGAGGAATATAGATAAATACAACGGAGAAGCGTCTGTAAAGACCTGGCTATTTACCATTTTAAAGAATAAGATAATCGATCATTACCGAAAAGCCTCCACTCGATTGACAGATGAGATGGCTGAAACAGAAGCTGATCAATCCGTTTTTTTTGACCAATCAGATCATTGGGATAAAAATGCTTATCCAATGGACTGGGGAACAAAACCAGCAGGCAATTTAGAATCGAAAGAATTTTATTCAATACTGGCAAAATGCAAGAGCAAATTGAAAGAAATTCAGGCTGCTGTTTTTAATTTGAAGTATATAGAGGACTTAACAAGCGAAGAAATTTGTAAGGAATTAAATATTACAGCGTCTAACTATTGGGTGCTTATACATCGTGCCAAAATTCAATTAAGATCTTGCCTAGAGTCTAATTGGATGTTAAAATAACCAGTCATGGGAATCAGTTGTAAAACAGCAGTAGATTATATTTCAAAAAAAGAGGAAGGAAAGCTTTCTTTGGTTCAACAGTTTCAACTCTGGCGACATTTGGCTATTTGTTATCTCTGTAAAAGGTTTGAAAAACAGAATAAAATAATCATTGATAGTATAAAGAGCCATTCATCTTCCAATTATATAAATGAACATTTAAATCCGGAAGAGAAGCAATCAATCATTACCGTTTTAGAAGAGAATATGTAAAAAAATTCATTCCATTTTTGTAAGGCGTTTTCTACCAATACGTATATATTAAAAAAAAGATGATGCTTACTAAAAATCAAACCCGTTTAGCCTGGGTACTTCGCTTAATTGCAGCTATTATAATGTTACAAACCCTGTATTTCAAATTTACAGGTGCGGAAGAATCTGTCTATATTTTTTCAACCCTTGGCATTGAACCTTATGGCCGAATTGGTTCCGGTATTGGGGAATTAATCGCTTCAATCTTGATACTTATTCCATCTACAACAGCTATTGGGGCATTATTGGCTGTTGGAGTGATGAGTGGGGCTATTATGTCTCATTTGACAATATTGGGTATTGAGGTTAAAAATGATGGTGGACAGTTATTTATTTATGCATTACTGGTTTTTATTTCTAGTGCAATTTTAGTAATATTATACAAAGAACAATTGATCAAAATTATTCAAAAAATAAAAAATAAGTAATGCAACTATTTGCCCCTATTCAAGAATTATTCGGACAAATTGCTTATACATTGACTTTATTGAATAATGAAGTCTATACCAAACCAAGTAAATTATTATACAATGCATCCATTGGTCAGCACGTTCGACATATCATTGAATTATTTATTGAATTAAATAATGGCTATGAAAATGGAACTGTTAATTATGAATTAAGAAAAAGGAGTTATCAAATTGAAACGGATACTCATTTTGCATGTGAACAAATCAATGCAATACTCCAAAAGATAAATAAACCAGATAAACCATTAATATTAGCTACTGATTATTCTAAAACAGATACTGATACAATTACAGTTCAAACAAATTATTACAGGGAGTTAATATATAATTTAGAACATACAGTGCATCATATGGCATTGATGAGAGTAGCGATTAATGAATATACTAATATTGATTTGGATGCTTCATTTGGGGTGGCAGTATCTACATTAAAACATAAGGAAACAGTAGCATGTGCACAGTAACATTTATTCCTACTAAATCAGGCATTGTAATTACTTCAAATAGAGACGAGCATGTTAATCGCGGAAAAGCCATTGCCCCGATTAAGATCAGATCCAATGATTTGGAAATAGTATATCCAAAAGATCCGGATGCAGGTGGTACTTGGATTGCAACCAAAAATAATGGGGATGCGATTGTTCTATTAAATGGGGCATTCGAAAAACATATCGTCAAACCACCTTATGCTAAAAGCAGAGGATTGATTTTACTAGAGATTTTCGACTTGATCAATTTTAGCCATTCTATACAAGATTTTAGCTTAGCCAATATAGAACCATTCACCATTGTGTATTTATCAGACAATCATTTATATGAATTTAGATGGGATGGCTTCAACAAATACTTGAAAGAACTCAACGTGCATGAATCACATATATGGTCTTCTGCAACTTTGTATGATGCAGAAATGACGAGTAAAAGAAAAGAATGGTTCGAACAATTGTCTTTAAAAAACCCTTCCCCCAATCAAGAAGATGCAATTGATTTTCATTTAAATGCTGGAGAGGGCAACACCGAAGTAAATGTGAAGATGAACAGAAATAATGAATTGTTTACAGTAAGCATTAGCTCTATCTTTATTGGAAATGAGTTCAATGATTTTGTATATATGGATTTAAGTAACAATCAAACCACAAAGCAGCGAATTTTATTGAATAAAAAAAATTCGCCGATTATATCTTCATTCAATTGATGCAAAAGCTAAGAAAAAGAATCATAAAAATAACCAATTGGGAATACTGGCCATTTGACGTGGTTTATTTACCTATTTATTGTTATTGGGCATGGCTCGCATTAAAAGCAAGATCCTTTTTTTTCTTCAATACAGCCAACCCCACCATTGAGAATGGTGGTTTTCTAATGGAAAGCAAAAAAAAGATCTATGATCAAATGGAGTTAGGGACTTATCCAAAAACTACACTGATAAACGATCTTACATCATTCAACGGCTGCATACAAAAAATTCAAAGTAATGAAATTGTTTTCCCAATAATTGCTAAACCCGACATTGGTTTGAGGGGCTTACAGGTAAAGAAATTAAACAATATTGATGATTTACTTGAATACCATTCCCATTCAAAAGTTGCGTATTTATTACAGGAATATATTAACTACCCAAATGAAGTGGGTATTTTCTTTTATAAAATGCCAGGAGATCTACAAGGAACAATTTCTGGAATAGTTGGTAAAGAATTTTTAACTGTTATTGGCGATGGCCAATCAACCATTGAAGAACTGATTATACAAAATGATCGATACTTTCTTCAACTAGATCAGCTCAGGAATAATTATGGCAAAACACTGGAAAATGTTTTACCAAAAAATGATTTGCTTACTTTGGTTCCTTATGGCAATCATGCAAGAGGTGCTAAATTCATTGATCTTACGCATATGGCAGATGCCCAATTAAATAATACCATCAACAGTATTTGCAATAAAATCCCCCAATTTTATTTCGGCAGAATGGATATAAAATACAATGATTGGAATGAACTAAAAGAAGGCAAGCATTTTTCAATCATCGAATTAAATGGAGCAGGCAGCGATCCTACACATATTTATGATCCAAAACATTCCATCTTTTTTGCTTGGAAAGAAATCATCAAGCACTTGAATATTTTATTCAAGATCAGTAGAATGAATAAAGAAAGGTTGCAATTGAATTATATGACTACAAAAGAAGGAATGGAAATGCTAAAAGCCAACAAAGCACATGTAAAATTGATTAGCCCCAAATAATCATTTATTTTCTACATCCCAAGATTACCTGATCACTTGAAATTTACCGGACTCAATAATTCTCCCGCTTCTATCGCGTAGTTGAAAAATATATAATCCTTTATAATAAGCATCATCAAAATAGACAGTCATTTTATTTTCTGTTACTGATGTGGAAGCCATCTTTCTGCCTATAAAATTATAAATCTCTAATCGGTAAGATTTATCTACTGTTTTATCGAATTCAAAATTGATGAATTGAGAAGCCGGATTGGGATAAAATTTCTGCACTTTTTGAGGAGCATCGGCAATTCCAAACAGGTTATCCATATATGATAAGTCCGCGGTAAAACTACCACAAACCACCAAAATCATACATAAAATGCCCGTGTAGAAATATTTCATATCATGGATTCCAATATTGAAAATAAACTATAAATGCAAAATAACCAAAAATACAAAAGGCATTGAAGTCTAAATAATTAGAAATCAATGCCTTATTAATTAAAATAATGTCTTAATTAAGCCCTTCCAAACATATTTTGATTGCATCAAAACTAGGAAGGTCACCAGGAGTTGCACAAACTTCAGCATATTGAACTGTGCCTTCTTTATCAATTACAAAAGCAGCTCTTTTGCTCACTCCTGCCATTTCAAAAGCTGGGAAGGTTTCATATAAAACACCAAATGCCTTTGCAGCTTCTTTATTAAAATCACTTAATAAAGGAAAGTTAAGTTGCTGTTCGGTTTTGAATTTGTCTAACACAAATAAAGAATCTACAGATATGCCAAATACCTGGGCATTGGTAGAATTATAAACAGCAATATTATCTCTAACATTACACAATTCTGCTGTACATACCCCTGTGAAAGCCAAAGGGAAGAATAATAATACCACATTCTTACCTTGCTGATCAGCTAGATTGACTTTTTGTTTTTCTGAATTAAACAATGAAAAACCAGGTGCTTTTTGTCCTTTTTGAATACTCATTTGATAGATTATTTATTTAAAAGATGAATTACGAAAATATTGATAAATCTTGAATGTATTGAGCCCCTAAAATAACAAACTATTAAAAGAATTGTTTACAAATTCATTTCAGGCACATGATCAGGTACCATTAATTTACCTGCAGTTTTAGCAATAATTTCATCAACGCTAACTCCAGGTGCTCGTTCTACCAATAAAAATCCATTGGACGTAATATCCAGAACTGCTAATTCAGTAACTATTTTTTTAACACAAGCTATACCAGTAAGTGGCAAACTACAAGCAGGTAATAATTTACTTTCTCCTTTAGGATTAGTATGCATCATGGCAACGATAATATTTTTGGCACTAGCTACTAAATCCATTGCACCGCCCATACCTTTCACCATTTTACCAGGAATTTTCCAATTGGCTATATCTCCGTTTTCACTCACTTCCATGGCACCTAGAACAGTAAGGTCAATCTTTCCAGCTCTGATCATTCCAAAGCTTTCTGCGCTATCAAAAAAAGCGCCACCAGCAATCACTGTAACTGTTTCTTTTCCTGCGTTAATTAAATCGGCATCAATAAGCGCTTCTTCAGGGTATGGACCCATTCCTAAAATTCCATTTTCACTTTGAAAAATCACTTCCATGCCTGCTGGAATATAATTAGACACCAATGTAGGAATTCCAATGCCTAAATTCACATACATGCCATCTTTTAACTCTTGCGCTATTCTTTTTGCTATGCCGTATTTATCAAGTGCCATTTTATCAAATTAAATTACTCTTTGAAAAATTGATTTATAATCATCAAATTAAACCAATCGAACTGTTCGCTTCTCTATTCTTTTTTCATAATCATTTCCTTGAAAAATTCGGTGCACATATACACCAGCAACATCCACCTGATCTGGATCGATCTGCCCAGGCTCCACCAACTCTTCTACTTCTGCTATAGTTATATCGCCAGCTTTAGCCATCGATGTGGAGAAATTTCTGGTTGATTTTCTAAAAATAAGATTGCCCAATCGATCACCTTTCCAGGCTTTTACAATCGCAAAATCAGCTTTCAATGCATGTTCCATTAAATACATTTTGCCATCAAATTCTCTTACCTCTTTTCCAATAGCAATTTCAGTTCCAAATCCTGCAGGAGTAAAAAAAGCAGGTATTCCCATTCCTCGCATTTCTATTCTCGTAGCCAGAGTTCCCTGAGGAACCAGATCTACTTCCAACTCTCCACTCAATAATTGTCTTTCAAATTCTGCATTCTCCCCTACATAACTACTGATCATCTTTTTAACCTGTTTTGTTTTAAGCAATAAGCCTAAACCAAAATCGTCCACTCCTGCATTATTAGAAATACAGGTCAACTGAGTAATCCCTTTTTTTACCAATGCGGTGATACTGTTTTCTGGAATGCCATTTAATCCAAACCCACCCAACATAATGTTTGCGCCATCTTGAATATCAGCTATGGCTTCATCTGCATTCTTATATACTTTATTCATGAGATGCTTATTTTGCTTGAGGAATTTCTCTTTGACGTTTTGATAAAGCATCAACAGAATCAATCAATGTTTTGAATAAATCAGGATGAGATTGATAATACCGATAACTATTATAAAATTTTTTCTTAGAAATTCCGTATGATGTAAAAACTTGATCGTATAATTTCAGGTTGCCTGTTTGCAATTTATCCAATGTATCTTTTGTACTGATTCTTACATAATATTCATCAGCCTTAAACATATCCCATACAATATTTTTCATTTCATTGATAGGAATAATTTGCTGATCATTTTGTTTACTGTTACTACTATTACAACTTAGTAAAAAGATTAAACTACAGCAAGCAAATATCTTTCTCATTGCAGATCTTGTTTATACTTAGATGAGTTGACCACATCAAGCGTATTCATCAATTCAACTATTTTTACTTTCTCCTCTGAGGTACCTTTCTTAAATATTCCAATAATTTCAGATGATTTGCCTTGCATAAAGAACTGCAAAATCATGGTATTGGGGTTCTCTTTATTGAATGCATGTAATTGTTGCAATGATTGAAGTATGTTGGCCCTTGCTTCATTCTCATTCTCCACCATTTTATCCAATCCAGATCGGTAATAACTATAAATTACATCGTGAACAATATTGTATTTAGTATTGATCAAATTTTCGTTGAGCCAATATCTATTTCGCAAACCATCAAAAACCCTCCAGCCACTTATCCCCTTTCCTTCAGGAGCATTGTTTACAATATTTTGTGCTTTTCTAAAATAAGCATCTCCTGTTTTTGGGGAAAAAGAATCATAATCCAATCCCACCAACATATAAGCATAAAAAGCAAATACTGCAGTCAAATTAGCCACCCCAGCATCTGTGCCTTGAATTCTATTTTCATTAAATTCTACCGGTTGAAACTCTATATATTTAAAGGTAACTTCTGGATCAATAAAATTAACCAGCGCTGCCTGATAGGAAGTATTGTATACAGGCCTTGCTACCTGCACTGTAAGTGAAGCTTTATATACATTGGGGTCTACAATGCTCTCTAAGTTTAAAATGAAACTACATTCAATTTTTTCATTTTCTTTAAAAACATCATTTGTCCATTTACGGTTATTCATCAATGTATTCAACTGCGATTGTAATGTTGTAAAAATTTTCTTATCAATGGTAGAATTAATCCTTCCAGATAATACCGTCACTTTTGCTCTTAGGTCTTGAGCAGAAATGATATTACTCATTAGCAATGTTGCAATAATACATATGACACTACGCTTGTACAATAAACTTTTCTTTAATGATTGAAACAATATCTTCTGCAATTAGTTTTTTAGATTTTAACCCAATGGAGATTTCATCTCCCAATTTTGTAAAAATGGTTACTGCATTATTATCACCCGCAAAACCTGCACCCGCAGTTCTCAGCGAATTCAACACAATCATATCCGCATTTTTTCGTTTTAATTTATCCAGTGCATTTGCTTTTTCATTTGCTGTTTCTAATGCAAACCCTACAATAAACTGATCTGGTCTTTTCAACTTTCCTGCTTCGGCAAGAATATCATTTGTTTTAGTTAATTGTATATCAAGTGATCCTTCATTTTTCTTGATTTTTTCACTCGAAGGCTTTTCAACTGTATAATCAGCAACAGCTGCACTGAATACACCAATATCAACCTGATTAAACAATGGTATTACCTGATTAAACATTTCATTGGCAGATTGTACATTTAAACGATGAATTCCTTCAAATTGAATTTTTTCATTAGATGGGCCTGCAATTAAAAAGACTTCGGCGCCTTGCATATATAATGCTTCAGCTATTGCAAAGCCCATTTTGCCAGAAGAATGGTTACCTATAAATCGAACAGGATCAATTGATTCATAGGTTGGACCTGCAGTTACCAATGCCGTTTTACCTGCTAATCCTTTACCACGAAAAAAACGGCTGATTATAAATTGAAAAATAGCTTCGGGTTCTGCCATTCTACCTTCGCCAAAAAGCCCACTAGCCAATTCCCCATGCCCAACGGGCATGATGGTATTTCCATAAGAAAGTAAACGCTCTACATTTTGTTGGGTTGAAGGATGCTTCCACATGTCTTCATCCATTGCTGGAGCAACTAGTACCTGACATGTTGCTGATAAGTAAACAGCTAATAAGATATTGTCGCAAAATCCATTCGCCATTTTTGCCATTGTATTGCAACTCAATGGAGCAATGATAAATAGATCAGCCCATCTACCTAGATCAACATGATTTGACCATTCATGATTGTTGGACAATTCAGTTATTACTGAATTTTTCGATAAGGTGGAGAGTACTAATGGCGAAACAAATTCAGCAGCAGCAGGAGTCATAACAACTTTTACATCAGCACCGGCTTTCACCAATAATCTAACCAATAAAATGGTTTTATACGCAGCAATACTTCCAGTAATTCCTATTAATATTTTTTTTCCGTTCAGCATTGAAGCATCGATTTACTATTTCTTCCATCAAAGTAACAAAAAACGACAGTATAATACTGTCGTTTACGTAATTTTTAAAAAGATTTAGCTTATCTGAATAAATCGTTATCGTTATTTCTTCTATGGTAAATTTTATTCTCCATGAATTCCTGAGTAGCTAATATAGCTGGATTAGGCATTTTTTCATATGCTTTAGAAATTTCAATTTGCTCTTTATTCTCATGAATTTCTTCCAAGCTATCGGTATGGCTAGCAAATTCTTCCAATTTATTGTGCAATTCTTCGCGCAATGTAACATTGATCTGGTTGGCCCTTCTTGCTATGATAGCAATAGACTCATACAAATTACCTGTTTTCTCTTTTATAGAGATTAGGCTTTTGGTTTCTACCACACTTGGAGTGTTGGCACTCATTTGCCTTCTTAATTTGCTCATTTTTTGCCTGGTTTAAGTATGTTAAGGGTTTGTGTTTTGTATTTATTAACTTCTTCTAAATATTTACTTTCATTAAAACGTTCACTAAAATCACTACACTCACTCAATACTTTTTCGTAACGCTCTTTTTGCTTTTCTTCTAAACTCATTTTAGCATATTCATAATATGCTTTGATCACTTGTAACTTATATTGATCCGACTTCTTTGAATCGGGGAAATTATCCGCTACATTTCCAAAGGCGATTGCAGCTGCTTTATAAAATCCAAGATTATAATATAATTCTGCACTCTTATAATCTTTCAATTCTAATTTCTCTCTGCACTTGTCAATCAATTCAGATGCGTCCTTCACTCTTGAAGAGTTTGGATGTGTTGAAATAAATGCCTGCATTAATCCCATTGTTTTATTGGTATTGGTTTGATCCAATTCCACTTTGGGTGATTGCTTATAATAACAATATGCACGCATGTATTCGCACTCTTCACTTTTTGTACTTGCAGGGAAATTTTCTACGAATGTTTTAAACAGATTTTCCGCATTTAAATAGTCCTTATTATAATAATAAGAGTATGCATATTTAAAATACATATCCTCATATCTTGTGGATCCTTTTAAAAATGGAAAAACGTCTTCAAAGAGCTTTTGTGCTTCCTGGTATTTTTTATTGGCATAATACTGCTCAGCCATTTTGTATTTATACTCATAATCCTTGCTCTTCATGATCTTACTCATCTTACTGGAACAAGAAATCAAGCCCAAACACAATACAAAAATCAGTATAATTCTACCCATAAAGTTGGCGAAATTAAGTATAAAAAGGCAATTTATAAAGTGTTATCCCTTATTTTACCATTTACAGCGTTAATTTATAGCTAAAAAGGCTATCCCACTCAATCGTGGGACAGCCTTTTCTATTTCAACTTTAAGTGATACTACTTAGTATCACCCTCTCCTTCCTGTAATTTTGCTTTAATCTCTGCCAAAGCACCTAAATCACCCAAAGTAGATTTTTCTACTTTAGCCTGGATGTTTTTAACTGCTTTCTTGGTATTATCAGATTCAGCTTTTGCTTCTTTCTTCGCTACTTCTTTCTCTTCTGCAATATGCTGCTCCCAAATACGAGCATGACTTAATACAATACGCTTTTCGTTGCGATCAAATTCAATAACAACAAACTGTGCAGTTTCGTCAGATTTAACCTGAGAACCATCTTCTTTGTTTAGATGACGGTTAGGGGCAAATCCTTCTAAACCATATTGTAATTGAACCAAAGCACCTTTGTCGTCCTTACGGGTAACAGTACCTTCATGGATCGAACCAATAGCAAATGTTTCTTCCAAAGCATTCCAAGGATCTTCTTCTAATTGCTTATGACCTAATTGCAATTTACGATTCTCTTTATCGATGCTTAAGATAATGATATCGATAGACTCACCTACTTTGGTATAATCAGTTGGGTGATTGAAACGCTTCAACCAGCTTAAGTCGCTGATATGAATCATTCCACCAATACCTGGCTCCATTTCAACAAATACGCCATAAGGAGTAATGTTTTTCACCAAACCTTTGTGCTTACTGTTTTCTGGGAATTTGTTTTCGATGGTATTCCAAGGATCTTGGCTCATTTGCTTGATGCTCAAGCTCATTTTACGCGCATCCTTATCTAAGGTTACCACTTTAGCTTCATGCTCATCTCCTAATTTGAAGAATTCCTTCGCATTGATCGGAGTATTTGCCCAAGTGATTTCAGATACGTGCACCAATCCTTCAACACCAGGTTGAATTTCAAGGAATGCACCGTAATCTTCAATATTTACTACTTTACCTTTTACCACTGTTCCTTCAGCTAAATCAGTTGGCAATACATCCCAAGGATGTGGAGTCAATTGTTTCAATCCTAAGCTGATACGTTTTTTATCATCATCAAAGTCTAAAACAACTACTTGTAATTTCTGATCCATTTTCACCACTTCACCTGGGTGAGAAATTCTACCCCATGAAATATCGGTAATGTATAATAATCCGTCTAATCCACCTAAGTCCATGAAAGCTCCAAAATCAGTGATGTTTTTAACAACACCTTCTAATACTTGACCTTTCTCTAATTTGCTCATGATCTCTGCACGTTGTGCTTCGATATCGCTTTCAATTAGGGCTTTGTGTGATACAACGGCATTCTTAATTGTTTCGTTGATCTTAACCACTTTAAATTCCATGGTTTTACCTACAAACTGATCGTAATCAGTAACAGGCTTCACATCAATCTGAGAACCAGGTAAGAAAGTTTCCATTCCAAATACGTCAACAATCAAACCACCTTTGGTTTTGCTGGTAACAGTACCTGTAACTACTTCTCCTGTTTTATGTACTTCAACAATTCTTTCCCAAGCACGGAAGATTCTTGCAGATTTACGGCTTAAGTGAAGGTTACCTAAACGGTCTTCTTTTTCTACTACCATTACTTCTACTTCGTCTCCAATTTTCAAACCTTGAACATCACGGAATTCGTTCAAAGAAACAAGACCATCACTTTTAAAACCGATATTGATCACAACATCTGTTTTTGTTAAAGCAACTACCAATCCTTTTACGATTTCAGCATCTTCAATTTGAATGAAAGTGTTGTCGTACACTTTATCGTACTTAACACGCTCAGCTTCTGCATAATGGCTTACATTACGCTTGTCGATACTCCAATCAAAATCATCATGCGCAGTTTCAATAACTGGCGCAACTTCAGGTGCTTTTGTTGTCGCAGTAGGAAGGTCAACAGCTTCTGTTGCTGCCGCGTTCTCCTGAGCATCTGCGTTTAGTTGTTTGTTAATTAAATTCATAAAAATATCCGATGGTTTTAATCGGGCGGCAAAGTTAAGTAAAACCCTATAAATACACTAAAAAAGCGCTAAAAATTGCCCAAAAAAGCAATAAAAACGAGCAAAAACAGGGTGAGCAACCCCTTATTTTTACTAAATTCATGTTTTTATTAATATCAAATTGAAGCCAAATGAAAAGAAATTTAATTGTTTTACTGCTTTTTATAGCAGCATGCGGAAAAAATAGTACGCAAAATTCCATGGTGGTTCCTAATTTAATACAAGCTGAAAACAAAAGAGCCAATATTACAGGTCAGGTTTTATTGTATGATGAAGAGGGTACTGCAATGCAGGATAATAGCGGAGTAAAAATAAGTATAGATAATTCAACAATAAGTACAACAACAAAAGCGGATGGAAGATGGCAATTGGATTCTATCCCATTTGGCACTTATGACATCAGTTATTCAAAAGAAGGATTTGGAACGGGCAAGATCATGGGAATTTACCATGCTGCTACCAACCATGCAACAACATTAATTGGCAAAAGTGAATCCATGGCTGTTAATTCCAGCATTGAAATAACCAATCTAATGGTGAATCCATTTAAACCAGGTTTTGAACAATTAGGTGTAAGTGGTTTTCATATTGATCCTGTTTTCACCAACACAAGCGGAAAAGATAAATATGTTCGTTTATTCTTTAGTGATAATAACTCCGTTTCTGCTTCATCATTTCTTGCTGAAACAAAAGTTCGTTCTAATGGAGCTCCAATGCAACAAAATAATTTTAATCTGACAACCAGCTGGTTTGAATCTTTGGGATTCAAAAAAGGACAAACAATTTATGTTAAAGCATATGGAGATAGTTTTTTAGCAGATGAATACACAGACCCTTTGACCAATACAACTATTTTTCCTAGCTTAAGTTCAAAGCCAAGTAATACGGTTTCGTTTACTTTAAAGTAAACCAGCTGTTATATCCAACAATAAGTTGAGAGATTACAAAAAATCCCGGTTACCAATTGTAACCGGGATTTTTTGTAAATGTATTTAATTGGTCATTGAAATATTTAATTCCAGCCTCCACCAAGTGCTCTATATAAACTTACCAATGCATTTAATTTCTGTTGCATTAAAACTGATTCTTGTAATTCAGCATCAAAAAGAAAATTCTCTTGTGTTAACACTTCTAAATAAGAAGTATAACCATAATTGTATCGAGCATTGGAAAGTGCCAAGGCTTTTCTACCAGCATCTGCCTGAATTTTTCTTTGGTTGTATTCTTCTTCAAAAGTTTTTGTGGCAATTAATGCATTGTTTACATCCGCAAAAGAAGCAATCACCGTTTGTTCATATTGCAACTGCACCTGAGTAGTGCTTACTTTTTCTACCTCTACTCTTTTTCTATTTTGATTGAATTGAAAAATAGGCCCAACCAATCCAGCAAACCCATTTGCTACAAAACCATTACTCACCATAGTACTTAATTGTGGGCTTGCAAATCCCAATAGACCAGTTAATGAAAATGAAGGATACATAGATGCTTTAGCCACTCCAATTCTCTCGAACTGTGCATTCAATAATTTTTCTGCAGCCCTGATATCTGGTCTTCTCAACAATAACTGAGATGGTAGCCCTTGTGGAATAGTTGCTTGCATTGACTGATTAAAAATAGATGGTCCTCTGGAAATTGGTCCGCCATTTTTTGCCATTAATACATTTAATGCGTTTTCTGTTTGTACAATTTGTCTTTGAATATTTGGTATCAAAGCAGCGGCTTGTGCTTCTTGTTGTATTGCCTGGAATTTATCTAATTCGGAAATATATCCCTTGTCATAACGCTGTGTAATAATCTTAGTACTTTCTTTTCTTGAAGCAAGGGTTCTTTGTGCAATAGTTAAACGATTGTCTAAATCGCGAAGGATAAAATACAAAGTGGCAGCTTCTGCTACTAAACTCACTTTCAATGCATTGGTCGTTTCAACACTGGCTAAATACTGAGCTTGTGCGGATGCAGTAGCTCCTCTTAATTTTCCCCATAAATCAATTTCCCAATTCAATACTCCAGCAGCTTTGAATACTGCAGAATTCAATCCTCCAGCAACCCTTTGTGCATCAGTACCAGCTGTTCCACCACCAGCTTGAGCCTGATAACCGAAAGCAGGGTATTGATTAATTTTAACAATATCTGATTGCAATTGCGCTTCCAATACTCTTGTTGAAGCAATCACTAAATTTTTATTGTTATTTAAAGTAGTAGTAATAATGGTTTGCAAGGCTGTGTCCTTAAACAAATCAAACCACTTAAGCAATGGAGTAGTATCTGAATTATTGGCATTGTTATAACCAGTTGGAACAGGAGGAGTGGCTTGTTGATAAGTACCTCCTACTTTACAACCCGACACTATCAGGATCATTGCAAAAAATAGTAAAAAAATATTTTTAGTCATACATTAATGAGTTGTAGAATTAGGAATTGAAGTTTCTGCAACTTTATTTTTTTTCTTTTTCCCTTCAATTAAAACAAAGAATGCTGGAATTAAAATCACCCCAACAATAGTTGCTATCAACATTCCACTGAAAACGGTTACACCCATCACTTTTCTTGCTTCCGCGCCTGCGCCTGAAGCTGTCATCAATGGAACAACGCCTAAAATAAATGCAAAGCTGGTCATTAGAATTGGTCTGAAACGAAGTCTTGCTCCTTCTATCGCTGCTTCTAATGGAGCCATTCCATCTTTGTCCATTTTCATTTTAGCAAACTCAACAATCAAAATTGCATTCTTTGCATTAAGGCCAATTAACATCACTAATCCAATTTGCGCAAACACATTGTTTACATAAGTAGTTGCATATAATCCGCCTATGAACAATCCTAATAATGCACCCATTACAGCCCATGGTGTACCTAACAAAACGCTGAATGGAAGTTTCCAACTTTCGTACTGTGCTGCTAAAATTAAGAACACAAATAATAAGGCCATAGCAAATACGGTAGCACCTTTTCCAGCAGACTCCTTCTCTTGATAAGAAGTATTACTCCATGAATAACCAATATCTGGTGGCAATACTTTTTTAGCTACACCCTCCAGTACACGAAGTGCCATATCTGAACTTACTCCAGGTGCTGGCACACCATTCAATTCTGCTGAGCGATAAATATTAAAGTGATTGGTAAATGCCGGGCCAGTAGTATCCACTACTTTAGCCAATGTACCTAAGGAAACCATATCTCCAGCTGCATCTCTAACAAAATATTGGTTGATATCATCTGGCTTCATTCTAAACTCAGCTTCACTTTGCATATATGCACGATACTGTCTTCCGAATGCATTAAAGTTGTTTATAAATGCACCTCCTAAATAGGCAGAAATGGCTCCGTTTACTTCTTGTAACGGAATACCTAATTTTTGCACTTTATCCTTATCCACTTGAATAGATTTCTGAGGAACTATCGGACGGAATAGTGTATATATTTTTCCTATTTCTGGGCGCTTATTACAAATGGCTATAAAGCGTTGTGTTTGTTGTGCAAGATATAATGGAGATTTTCCGGTTTTATCTTGTAACATCATGGTGAAGCCAGCACCAGATCCAAGACCTTGAATAGGTGGAGGACCAAATACAATCACCGTTGCATCCGTAATATTTTTGGTAAGTACTGCATTCATTTCCGCAATTATATCAGCTACCGTTTTATGTCTTTCATCCCAAGGTTTTAAACTAATAAAAGCCATAGCGGAATTGGGAGTTGCCGTACCTGACAAAATATTAAACCCATTAATAGCAGTATAGGTATTGATCTCTTCCATGCCACTAAAATAGCTTTCCACTTTTTTGGCAACTGCTTCTGTTCTTTCTTTAGAAGCAGCATCCGGTAATTGAATAGCCAACATAAAATAGCCTTCATCTTCTTCTGGCACAAATCCACCTGGCACTTTTAATGCAAGTACAACAGTAAGTACAACAATACCTACCAATATCATTACTGTCATGAATAATTTTCTAGCTGCAAATCCTGCAACTTTTACATACCCTAAAGTGAACTTATCAAAATAATAATTGAAGCCATTAAAGAACTTTTGCAACCAACCATTGCTTTCTTTTTTTGGTTTGAGTAAAATGGCTGCTAAAGCAGGACTCAATGTTAATGCATTGAAAGCCGATAAAGCAACAGAGATGGCAATGGTAATAGCAAACTGCTGATACAATCTTCCGGTGATTCCTCCAGACAATGCTACAGGAATAAATACTGCACAAAGAATAACTGCAATGGCCACAACCGGCCCTCCAACTTCTTTCATTGCTTTTCTTGTTGCTGCTTTTGGATCGAGTCCATGTTCCATTTCATGTATCACAGCTTCTACTACAACAATGGCATCATCTACCACCAAACCAATGGCGAGTACCATTCCTAAAAGCGACAATTGATTTACGGAGAATCCTAAAATGGGGAACACAATAAATGTTCCTATCAAAGAAACTGGAACAGTTAATAATGGAATCAAAGTTGCGCGCCAATCTTGTAAGAAAAGGAATACTACTAAAATAACCAAGAGTACTGCTTCCAATAATGTATGCAATACTTCTTCAATTCCTACAGTGATTGCCTGTGTAGTATCTAAACTTGTTGTATAATCTATCCCAACAGGAAATCTGGTTTTCAATTCCTCCATTTTTGCTTTCGCTTTATTAGCAACATCCAAGCCATTAGAACCTGGAATTTGATAAATGGCAATCGCGGCACAAGGGCTTCCATTCAAGTTAGAACTCAGGGAATACATTTGTAAACCCAATTCTATTCTTGCAACATCTTTAAGTCTTACTTGTGCTCCATTAGCGGAAGTCTTTAAAAGAATATTACCAAAATCTTCTTCTGAAACCAAGCGTTGTTGTAAAGTAGCTGTATATGTATTTTGTACACCAATTTTTGCAGGGGCATCCCCAAAAGAACCACCAGGAACAATATTATTCTGTGCTTTAATGGCGTTCATCACATCGGATGCAGTAATTTTTAATTTTGCTAATCTATCGGGTTTCACCCAAATTCGCATTGCATATTCCGAACTCCCCATTACAGATACATCTCCAATTCCTTTTATCCTTTTTAGTTCATCAATCAGATTTATAAATGCATAGTTATTTATAAAGTTGGCATCATAAGATTTAGTAGGAGAATAAACCGAAAACATCATCAATGGAAAAGTCAATGATTTCTTTACGTTTACTCCCAAATTAATTACTTCTGGAGGAAGGAATGGATTAGCTCTTGATACACGGTTTTGTGTAAGCATATTGGCTATATCCAGATCGGTTCCTACTTCAAAGGAAACTTGCAGTGTCATCGATCCGTTGTAATTCACCGACTTCATGTACAACATGTTCTCCACACCATTTACTTGTTGTTCAATGGGTGTTGCAACTGTTTGTTCCATATCCACTGCATTCGCTCCGGTATAAGTTGCAGAAATTTGCACCATTGGAGGCGTGATATCGGGATATTTGGCAACAGGAATTTCTTGCAAGGTCAATAAACCCATAATCACAATGAAAATGGAAATCACCATTGCAACTATCGGTCTTCGTATAAAAAACTCACTCATAAAAAGAGGTTCAAAAAATGATGATTATTGTTGGGATGTGGAATCATAATTCCACGGAATCATGGTCGGCTTTACAGGCATTGAAGGCTTAACAGCTGCATTACCTATAATCGCTAATTTGTCGCCCACTTTAACTCCTTCGTTTATAATCCAGTTACTACCGATTCTTTTACCAGGTTTTACCACAACAGGATTCACTTTGTTGCTATCGTTCAAAACAAATACCTGGAACAAATTTTGAAACTGAATAATTGACTGTTGAGGAACTAACAAGGCATCTTTAAACTCATCTGTCTTTAATTTCAACTTAACGTATTGTCCTGGCTTAATTAAACCTTGAGGATTATCGAAAATTGCCTGTAACAACAATGAACCTGTAGCAGGATCAATCTGACGATTGGTTAAATTGATATAGCCTAATTGATTGTATTTAGTTCCATCACTTAAGATCATTTCTATTGGAACATTTTCATCAAATAATTTAGCATTGCTATTCCCTTTCATTTTAGCGAATTTGAGGTATTCATCTTCACTTATAGAAAATCTTGCCCTAATTGAATTGACAGAAGAAATAACATTTAATGGTGTCCCAGTATTAATTTTTCCAATAAAATCTCCTACCCAATATTTAGATGTTCCAATTATTCCTGTGATAGGCGCAGTGATACTGGCGTAACTCAATTCAATTTTAGCATTGCGTAAAGCAGCCGCTGCAGCATCTACCTGGCTTAATGAAGCTTGGTAATTGGCCTTAGCTGCATCCAGATCCCTTTGACTCAGGGCATGCATTTGAGTAAGTGGTTCTACCCGATCCAATTCAGCTTTGTTCCTTACTTTTCCTGTATTGGCTTGGGCTAAATTTGCCTCTGCCTGATCAATCTTATTTTTGATTGGTAAATCATCAATGGTGTATAATAATTGGCCTTTTTGAACCAATTCACCTTCTTTGAAATGGATAGAAGTAATCCAACCTTCAATACGAGATTGAATTTGAATATCTTCTTTACCAAATGTCTCCCCTACATATTCTGTGTAAAAAGGAACTGTTTTTTTACCAACCTCTACCACATTCACTTCAGGAACTAATGCGGCTGCATCTGCTTTTTTCTCTTTACAGGACTGTACTGAAATAAAACAAGCACTTAAAGCTAAACAGCTCCATAAGCCAATTTTCATATTCATTGCTTTTGTTGGCTCCAAATATAATAATTAATGCTTTATTATGTGTATTATGATTGTATATAATTTTGTAACTGAGAAATGGTTTCCTGCTGATTTAAAATCGTTTCTGTTACCACATCATTGATGGAAATAATTCCAGCTAATTTTCCCTGATCAATTACTGGCAGATAACGAATATGCTTTGAGGACATCAGTTGCATGCACTTCTCTACAGTATCGGTTAACATTACTGGCGGAAAATCGCTGGTCATGATTTCACTGACAGGAGTTTCACTTGAATGCCTTCCCATTAAAATAACTTTTCGGGAATAATCACGCTCGGTAAGAATTCCGGCAAATTGATCGTTTTTTAGGACCACTAAAGACCCTATATTTTTTTCCGACATTATTTGCAAAGCTTGTATTACAGTAGTGTCTGGGCTTACACTTACTACCTGATTGCCTTTTCTAGAGAGTATATGACTTACTTTTCGCATAAAGCAAATTTTAAACCTAATTTACCAAAATAATATGAATTCTGTACATTTATTCCTGAACCTAAAAAAATTTACATGGAGCCCAATCATTCCAATTCAACCATTTCCTCAAGAAATATCATTGAAATTGTTGTCCGATTAATTGCCCTGATTCTTCTGTTTGGTTGGTGTTTCAAAATCATAGAGCCATTTATCACTCCTCTTTTATGGGGCTGTATATTAGCAGTGGCTATTTTTCCTGCTTACCATCATCTAAAAAGAATATTGAAGGGAAGAGGAAATCTCGCCGCTATCATTATTTCCTTGATTCTCTTATTGATGGTGATTATTCCTGCAGCTTTTTTAAGTGTAAAAATGGCGGACGAAGTAAAGTTGCTAACTGCGGCCTATAGTAAACACGAACTCAATTTTCCGGTTGCTCCAGAAAAAGTGAAATCCTGGCCATTTATAGGTTCAAAATTGCACACAGTTTGGAGCGATGCCAATTCCAATATTGAACTGGTCTTTCAAAAGAACCCTGAAATAACTTCTAAAATAATCAACTTTTCACTCGACGTAATTGCAAGTTCAGGTAAAGGCGTTTTTGTATTGCTATTCTCTATTATTATCAGTGGTATTTTTTTGGCTTTCACTGAACATGCTTCCTCTTTCTCTAGAAAATTATTTCATCGATTGATGGGTCCAATCAAATCGGATATGACAAGTGTTGCTGCATCAACAATAAGGAGTGTTATTAAAGGCGTGTTTGGCGTAACGATTATTCAAACCAGCTTAGCTGCTATTGGTTTTTTTGCTGCTGGTATTCCAGCTGCTGGATTGCTTACACTTTTTTGTTTTATTCTTGGAATAACCCAAATTGGAATGTTACCTGTTACCCTTGGCGTTATCATTTACGCCTGGACTTCTTTGAGTTCAATAACAGCAATTGCTTTAACCGTTTGGATGTTATTAGTAGGCATTTCAGACAATATCATCAAACCATGGTTGCTTTCTAAAGGATCAGTTGTTCCGATGCCTATATTGTTAATTGGTTCATTAGGAGGATTTATATATTCGGGATTTATCGGATTGTTTACTGGTGCAGTAATTTTTGCATTGGGTTATAAATTATTTATTGCCTGGGTGGAAGGAGGAGAGATTTAAGAAAAATTTAAAGTTAAAACCCTAGGGATAACATCCTTTTTAATTAATTTAAGTGTCTAAAACATGTATATGAAAAAATTGATTGTTGCGCTATTGATTTTCGCTGGTTCTTTTAGCACTGCATTTGCTCAAAACAAAACAGCAGATAAAGCAAAAGAACAAAGCAAAGAAGTAAAGAAAAAAGCGGATGGAACACCAGACATGCGCTATAAAGAAAATCAAGAAAAAGCCAAAGCTGCAGGACCTAAAAAAGCAGACGGCACTCCTGATATGCGTTATAAAGAGAACAAAGAAAAAGAAGCCAAAACAAAAACTTCAGAAACCAAAAAAGAAGTAAAGAAGAAAGGATAGTAAAGTGTAAAGACCCTACAGCAATGTGGGGTTTTTATTTTATATAATTCTTAATGTAATCGTATTGGCTGCGATCCAACCGCTTGTCCATGCATTTTGAAAATTAAATCCGCCTGTAACTCCATCTACATCCATAATTTCTCCTGCGAAAAATAAATTAGGCAGCAATTTGCTTTCCATCGTTTGGGGATTAATCTCATTGAGTTGAATGCCGCCCGCAGTTACAAATTCCTCTTTAAAAGTTGTCTTGCCTTTTACTTCAAATGAATGATTGGTGAGTAATTGAATTAATTTGTTTTGTTCTGCGGATTTTAATTCCCCCCAACGTGTATCAGAATTAATTCCAGCCATTGACAATAAAAATATCCATAAACGATTGGGTAATTCAAACGGTTGTTTATTGCCAATTTTATTGGCAGAATACTGCTCTCTATACCCACTCCAATCCTGACGAAGTTCAGCCTCATTGGTAGTTCCTAACCAGTTCACTAAAATGGAGAAATGATAATTCATATCAGCCAATTGCCTTGCACCCCATGCAGATAATTTGAGTATTACAGGACCACTCAATCCCCAGTGTGTAATTAATAATGGGCCTTCTTCAATTAATTTTGTTCCAGTAACTTTTACTTTGGCATTGGGAACACTCAACCCCATCAATTCAGTAATTGGATGTTTAGGAATATTAAAAGTAAATAATGAAGGAACAGGTGTATTAATTGAATGACCCGTTTTTGTTAACCATTGAAACATTTCCGATTTAGGATAACCTCCACATGCAATGCAAACATAATCGGCTATCATTTTCTTTGAACCGCTCACCAATAATTCAAACTGATTATTGCTTTTAGCAATTGTTTGAACTTCGGTTTGCACTAGTATTTCTACTTTATACTTATTGGCCTCTTTCAATAAACAATCGATAATGGTTTGAGAACTATTACTTACAGGAAACATCCTTCCGTCTGATTCAGTATGCAGTGTCACACCTCTTTCTGCAAACCATTCAATGGTATTATTGGTGTCAAATAGATGAAAAGCTTTTTTTAAAAACTGCTCCCCTCTTGGATATTTTTTAACTAATAAAGGAATTTCAAAACAAGCATGAGTAGTGTTACATCGCCCACCACCGCTCACTTTTACTTTAGATAATAGTTTATTCGATTTTTCTACTAGAATAACTTTTAATGCTGGGTTTAACCTTGCAGCATTCACTGCGCAGAAAAATCCTGCAGCACCACCACCTATAATAATTAATTTTTGGGGATTCATTTTATTTCATCATCATAATGGCAGCCATGGTTTCAATACCGTTCCATAAATTACGGATTCGAATATTTTCATTTTCTGCGTGTTGATTATTATCGTGGTTGGCTATTGGAACTGTTATTGTAATTGCTTTCAATTCTTTTTCAAAAATAAATAAAGGCAAACTTCCTCCCATTGAGGGTAATAATACAACAGGATCTTTTGTGGTAGTTTTTATTGCGTTCACCACATTTTGAGCAAATGGTAAACTCAATGAAGTTCTTTGTGCATTATAACCATCACTTAATTTTATTTTAGCAATATTTGGATATTGTGTTCTTTCTAATTCAGTAGGTTCAATAGTAGTTATAAAATATCCTTGACCTTTTATATGATCAATCACTTTCTGTTGCTGTTTCCGAAAATCATTACCTGGAACCAATCGTAAATCTAACACTGCTGAAGCCGAGATAGGAATAACATTGCTTGCTTTGCTACCTATATTACCGCTTTGCATTCCATTGATATTCAATGATGGTATGAGTATGGCTTCCTCCAGACTCATCCCTTCCATTTCTTCATTGATAAATTTTAATTCTTTTTTCATTTGCGCTCCAACTGGAGGAATAGCAGCCAATGCTTTTTTCTCTTCAATGGTGAGGGGCCTGGTATCATCATAAAACCCTTTGATGGCTACTCGTCCTTTCTCATCTTTCATTGAAGCTAATAATTTAGCCAACTTCATGCCTGGGTTAGGTGCCCAGTTACCATAATGTCCGCTATGTAAAGGGCGGCTTGGACCATACAATGTAATATCTACATGGGCATCTCCACGAACGCCAAAAATAACGGCTTTGTTTCCTGATTGATGAACTGGTCCATCACAAATGATCCAGCCATCTGATTGTAACATTGATTGATGTATTTGGAATATTTCAGCTAAATGCGTTGAACCTGCTTCTTCTTCTCCTTCAAAAAAAAACTTAAGATTATACTGTGGTGTAAACCCGGCTTTTACCAAAGCTTCATAAGCAGATAATATGGCCATTACTCCGGCTTTATCATCGGAAGCTGCTCTTCCGTATATTCTCCAATCTGGATTAAATGATTTTGCATTTTCATCAACAGCAACTATCTGTGCTCCATTTTCTAGAGAGCCATTCACCATGGTTGGTTTGAATGGATTTAAACCTTTTGCCCATTGCGAAGGGTCAACTGGCTGACCATCATAATGTGCATAGAAGATGAGCGTTTTAGTAGCACCAGGAGTATTCACTTCGCCATATATAGCTGGTGCAACATTTTTTGAATTGGCGTTGAGCAATTGCACATTAGCAATATTTCTTTGTTTCATCATGTTCATGATGAAATATGCATTCTGCTTTAATCCTATAGTATCAACTGCAATATTTGGAATAGATAAAAAAGACAAATACTCTTTCATCCATAGGCTTTCTTGTTGCTCTCTAACCGACCTGATCTTTAATGTTTCTGAAGATTGAGCATTAGCGAATAAAAAGAAAAGACAACAAAATAAACTATATCCGATTTTATGCATATTGATATTTTGTAGTAAGGTACCAAAAGCAAATCAAATTACTTATAATTTAACCAATAAGCCTGCACCGATGATTGATTTTGTTTGTAAACGAGGCGCATCTTTTGTTGGTCCAAATAAACGAACATTATCATCGTAAATTAAATCTAAACTATAGGTTACAGAAAGTACATTGGATATTTTAACCGCAAATAAGTTGTTCATATTGATGGCAACATTCTGTGGATTTTTTAAGTAATCGGAATACATGTCCAATCTTCCAATATAACTAACATTCTTATTGATATTGGCTTTATAATTGATGGAAGCAAATGCACCAATTTGAAATAAACTTTTTGAACCTGGAACAACACCATATGCTCCTTTCTTAGACAAACTATCATTGTTAACAATTACCCAACGAGCCGTTAAAGGAGAAAAGAAAATAGATAAATTTTTCACTGGTTTATAATCCAAACCAGTACCTAACAAAATATATCCCGGTGCCATGAAACCGGAGTTTAATACTTGAGTTGTTGCAGTCGGAAAATTATACCCATCAAAAAACTGTGATCTTAAATTAAAGAGCGTACTGAAATTTAATTTAGCATTTATTTCACGTCCATATTTAGATACGATATCAAATCGGTCATCATTTTTTCTTGCCCCTAAACTGGTATTGTTGATATATCCCAGATTAATGTTAATGGTATTATCCCAACTATGTTTACCTTTTTTATAATAAGCAAAGCCACTAAATGCAGTATTAACTGAGAAAGCATAATCTTCTCCACCAGCAGCCCAGTTGGTCAATGAACTTTGTGATAAATTCAATGAGAACAACCCTCCTCTTTTCCAAGTTTTATTGGCAGTGTCTTTTGGATCTTTAGCTATTGCTTTTGATTCTAATTCTTTTTTAAGAATGGTTGCTTCGTTGTCCTGTGCTTTTACAATAAAGGAGCTAAAAATCATTAATAATACGACTGTCTTTTTCATGGCAGTAAACTATTTGTTTAGATTGAATAATAACTGGAATTTAAATTGGAATTCGCTTTTTCTGCAGCTTCAATAATGCTATAATCAGATAAAATTAGCGCTTGATTTCTTTTTACACAAACATCGTGTTCAAAATGAACAGAAACTTTTCCATCACGTGTTCTCACTGTCCAACCATCATCTTCGGTATACACATCTTTGGTACCTAAGTTAATCATCGGCTCAATGGCCAACACTAAATTTTCTTTTAGCTTTGGACCAGAACCACGCTTTCCATAATTGGGCATCTGTGGATCTTCGTGTAAGCTTCTTCCTAAACCATGTCCTACTAATTCTCTCACCACACCATATCCATGTTTGATCTCAGTATGTTCTTGAATAGCATATGAGATATCACCAATTCGATTATTGATGATTGCTTTTTCAATCCCTTTGTATAAAGATTCTTTGGTAATTTTCACCAATTGTATCGCTTCTGGTGCAGCTTCTCCAATTATAAATGTATATGCATGATCTCCATGCCAGCCATTCAGAATAACGCCCATATCTATGGAAACAATATCTCCATCTTTTAATGGAGTTTTGTCGGGGAAGCCATGCACTACCACATCGTTTACCGAAGCACAAATCGTAAATGGATAGCCTCTGTAATTTAAAAATGAAGAAACCGCTTTATGGTCTTTGATATAGGTTGAACATAATTCATCAATCTGCAATGTATCCATGCCTGGCTTTAAATCAGTTGCTACCTGTGTAAGAGTTTTACTTACCAATAAGGCGGCTTCTTTCATCATTGCCACTTCTGCATCTGTTTTGTATATAATCATGTTATTCCTTCTGGTCATGTTAAAAAATAAACCTGTTTAGCAAGGCCAAACAGGTTTACAAAGTTCGTAAATAAATATCATTAAATAGAAGATGAAGAAACAGTCTGCCTTCCTTGCACTCTTCCACTCTTCATTAAACCATCGTATTGTCTCATTAATAAATAAGTCTCTATTTGTTGCAATGTATCTAATACAACACCTACCATGATCAACAAAGATGTTCCACCAAAGAAAGAACTGAATCCTTGAGTTACACCTAAACGCTGAGCAAAGCCCGGTAAAATACCCACCAATGCTAAAAATATAGCTCCTGGTAATGTAATTCTATCCATAATTGCTCCAATATAATCAGCAGTTGGTTGACCAGGACGAACACCAGGAATAAATCCGTTATTGCGTTTAAGGTCTTCAGCAATTTGCTTAGGATTAAAAATCAATGCAGTGTATAAGAAAGTAAATCCGATCACCATCACTGAATAGATAACCATGTACCAAACATTGCTATGATCATTGAAGATTTTTACAATACCCTGTGCAGAATCTAAATTGGTAAATGATGCTAAAGTTGGCAAGAACATAATTGCTTGTGCAAAAATGATCGGCATTACACCAGCACTATTTACTTTAACAGGTAAAAATTGTCTTGCACCACCAAATTGTTTGTTTCCAATAATTTGTTTGGCATAATTCACAGGAATCTTTCTAACTCCTTGTACCAAAATAATCAGACCCATGATAATGGTAACTAGGATGGCAATTTCAATTAAGAAGATTAATAATCCACCGCCACCACTTACTCCTTTAGCTCCAAATTCTTGAATAATCGATTGTGGTAAACGAGCTAAGATACCTACCATGATAATGATAGAAGTACCATTTCCCAAACCTTTATCCTGAATTCTTTCACCCAACCACATTACAAATAATGTACCTGCTGTTAAAGTAATTACTGTAGAAAACCAGAAATATGCTTTGTATGCTGGCAAGATTGCCTCAGCATATCCTGGACTATTCAAATAAGCTACATAGGCACCTGCTTGAAAAGCGGTAACAATAACAGTTAGGTAACGAGTCCATTGGTTAATTTTCTTACGACCACTTTCTCCTTCTTTTTGTACTTTTTGTAATTGAGGAACCAAGATGGTCATCAATTGCATAAAGATAGAAGCAGAAATATAGGGCATGATTCCAAGAGCAAGAATAGATGCTTGTGAAAAAGCACCACCAGCAAACATATCAAAAATGCCTAAAAGACCATTACTTTTTGAAGCGGCCATTGCTGCTTCAATTTTGTTTGGATCAATACCAGGCAATACAATATGAGTACCTACTCTGTAAGTCAAAACCAAGGCAAGTGTTACGAGTATTTTATTACGTAACTCTTCGATGGTCCAAATATTCTTAAAAGTTTCAACTAATTTTTTCACTTCGCTTAATTATGGCATTAAAACTTAAAAACCAAAAAGACCCATATCAAATGCGTCTGGCAATTTACAGTAAAATTATTTGATAATCTCTACTGAACCACCTACAGCTTCTATAGCTGCTTTTGCTTTATCACTGATTGCATTGATTTTGAAGCTCAATTTAGCTTTCAATTCACCATGAGCCAAAACTTTTACACGATCGGTTCTGTTGATCAAACCATTGATATATAAGTTTTCTAAAGAAACTTCTGTAAATCCGTATTTTTCTACCAATTGATCCAATTGACCAAGGTTAAATACTTTGTATTCTACGCGATTGATATTTTTAAATCCACGCTTGGGGATACGACGCTGTATAGGCATCTGACCACCTTCATGACCCATTTTGCTTTTATAACCTGCACGGCTTTGACCACCTTTATTACCTTTTGTAGATGTACCACCTTTACCAGATGCCTCACCTCTACCAATTCTGATTGCTTTTTTTACTGAACCTTCTGCAGGTTTTAAGTTGTGTAGTTTCATTTTATATTGATTTTGAACTTACGGGGTATCACCCCTCGCTGATTAAAATTATGAATGATGAGTTATGAATTAAAAGTTTTGAGTTTTGAATTTAAAATACAAATGAATAATTGTAGTTTATCCAATTATTCATTCGCAATTCTTAATTCTTCTCTCTTAATTCTTAATTCTCTTAAGCCACTTCTTCAACTTTCACTAAATGGCTTACTTTATTAACCATTCCTAAAATTTGAGGAGTTGCTTCAACTTCTTTTGTTGCGTTTAATTTCTTCAAACCCAAGGCAATCAATGTTTGCTTTTGACGCTCAGATCTGTCGATTCCGCTTTTTATTTGTGTGATCTTAATTTTTTTCATAACCCAAATCCGACAAACGCGGACTATTTTTTTTATGATTAATTATCCTAGTTCCCCCTTTAGGGGGTTAGGGGGTGGTTTTTTACCCGTTAAATACTTTGCTCAACTTAATGCTACGACCTTTTGCAACTTGTATAGGCTCTCTTAACAAACTCAAAGCTTTGATTGTAGCTTTAACCACATTGTGTGGATTAGCAGAACCTAAACTTTTTGCTAATACGTCAGTAACACCAGCGCTTTCTAATACAGAACGCATGCTACCTCCCGCGATCACACCCGCTCCATGAGCTGCTGGCTTAATCAATACTTTTGCAGCACCTTCTTTTGCCCACTGTTCGTGAGGAATAGTTCCGTGCATGATCGGTACTTTTACTAGATTTTTCTTAGCATCTTCAATACCTTTTGCAATTGCTTCTTGTACTTCTTTTGCTTTTCCTAAACCTTGGCCAACTACACCATTTTCATTTCCTACAACTACAAGTGCAGAAAAGCTAAATGTACGTCCGCCCTTTGTGGTTTTAACCACACGGTTAATAGCAACTACTTTATCTTTAAGTTCGATGTCGCCACCCGCTTTTACTTTATTTACGCTTACTTTAGACATTTATTGAGCGATTAATTGTTGTTAGCAAATTAAAATTGTAATCCACCTTCTCTTGCACCATCTGCAACAGATTTCACACGACCGTGATATAAGTTTCCACCTCTATCAAATACGCAACCACTTAAGCCTAGGGCAAGTGCTTTTGTAGCAACCGCCGCACCTACTAATTTAGATTTCTCTGTTTTAGTGATTTTTTGTGCAGCAATATCTTTATCTCTAGAAGATGCAGCTACCAAGGTAACTCCATTATCATCATCAATCAATTGAGCATAGATATCTGCATTGCTTCTGTATACCGCTAGGCGAGGCTTTACAGCTGTACCAGCTACTTTCTTACGAATGCGGTATCTGATTTTCTGCCTTTGAATTAATTTACCCATTGTTGTTTATTTACCCCCGACCCCTATAGGGGAGTCGAAGTTTTATAAAATTTATTTATGTCTTACCCAGTTCCCCCTTCAGGGGGTTAGGGGGTTTATTTACCTGCTGCTTTACCTGCTTTTCTTCTTAAGATTTCACCAGCGTATTTAACACCTTTTCCTTTGTATGGTTCAGGTTTACGTAAGCTGCGTAATTTTGCAGCTACCTGGCCAATCAATTGCTTGTCGATTCCTTCTAAGAAGATTTTAGGGTTCTGCCCTTTTTCAGTAGTAGTTGATACTTTCAATTCACTAGGAATTTCAAAAATGATATTGTGAGAATATCCTAATGAAAGATCCAATACATTTCCAGTATTAGCGGCTTTATAACCTACCCCTACTAATTCTAATTCTTTTGTATAACCTTCAGTTACACCCTTTACCATATTGCTCACCAATGAACGGTATAAACCATGCATCGCGCGGTGACGAATTTGATCAGTTGGACGTACAAAAGTCATTTGACCATCTGCTATTTCTACTTTGATATCTCTATCAATTGCTTCTGTTAATACACCTTTAGGTCCTTTAACCGTAACAACATTGTCGTTGCCGATTGAAAGGGTAACTCCATTTGGAATAACTACCGGTTGTTTACCTATACGAGACATAGTCGATTTTTTATTTTATGATGAACTTAGTTCTGTGTTCAGCCACGACTAAGAGGCTTAATTGTCAGAACCATTAATTTATGAAATATAACACAACACTTCACCACCCACATTCTGCGCTTTTGCTTGCTTATCAGTAAGCACTCCTTTTGAAGTACTCAAAATAGCTACACCTAATCCGTTGATTACACGCTTAATTTCTGCAGGCTTAGCATACTGGCGTAAACCAGGACGGCTAACTCTTTCCAAAGAACGTATAGCAGGCACTTTTGTATTAGGATCGTATTTCAATGCGATCTTAATCAAACCTTGCTTGTTATCATCTTCAAATTTGTATTTCAAGATATAACCTTGATCATACAAAATCTCTGTTAAACGCTTCTTCAAATTAGAAGCAGGAATTTCAACCAGTCTATGACCAGCCAACTGAGCATTACGAATTCTAGTTAAGAAGTCTGCTATAGGATCAGTTACCATATTATTATTATTATACTAGTTCTAAATTTTGTTTACCAAACTGGATACTACCAGCTTGCTTTTTTAACACCTGGAATCATACCGTTCAAAGCCATGTCGCGGAACATAATCCTAGACAAACCGAAGTAACGCATATAACCTTTAGGTCTTCCTGTAAGCTGACAACGGTTTTTTAAACGAACCGGTGAAGCGTTTTTAGGTAGTAGATCTAAACCAGCGTAATCTCCTGCTGCTTTAAGAGCTGCACGCTTTTCAGCATACTGAGCTACCATTTTTTCGCGCTTTCTTTGTCTGGCTTTTACTGATTCTTTTGCCATAATTTTATTGGGTGTTTAATTAATCTTTCTTGGTTCCTTTGAACGGCATTCCCAATTCTTTAAGCAATTCATATGCTTCTTCATTGGTATTTGCACTTGTTACAAATGTGATGTCTAATCCAGTGATCTTATTTACTTTATCGATATCGATTTCAGGGAAAATGATTTGTTCAGTAACACCTAAAGTGTAATTACCTCTTCCGTCAAAAGCTTTATCGCTGATTCCTTTGAAGTCACGAACACGTGGCAACGCAACAGAAACCAATCTGTCAAGGAATTCATACATTTTTTCTCCTCTTAAAGTTACGCGGGCACCAATTGGCATTCCTTTACGTAATTTAAAGTTGGAAATATCTTTCTTAGACATTGTAGGAACTGCTTTCTGACCAGTGATGGTGTTTAGCTCATCAACAGCAATGTCTACTAATTTTTTATCTGTTACCGCTCCGTTAACACCACGGTTAATACAGATTTTTGATAATTTAGGAGCTTGCATTACAGTTTTGTAAGAAAACTTCTTCATTAAAGCAGGTACAACTTCTTTGCTGTACTTAGTTGCTAATCTTGGTGTATATTTTTCAGTACTCATTATTTGATTACCTCCCCAGATTTTTTAGATATACGTATTAATTTACCAGTTTCACGTGTGCGCTTAACTTTGGTTGGTTCACTTGTTTTAGCATCCCATAACATAACGTTACTAATGTTAATTGGCGCTTCAACTTTAACGATACCACCTTTGGTATTTTGAGCTGACGGTTTTGTGTGTTTAGTAACGATGTTCACTCCTTCAACCACTACACGTCCTTTATCTAGAATTACTTCCAACACTTTCCTTGGCTTTTTCAAATCCTTATCATCTCCAGTAATTACCACTACGGAATCACCTTTTTTGATGCTGAATTTGGCTTTAAATCTTGTACTCATTTTATTTAGCTTTTAGCTTTTTTTATAATACTTCAGGAGCAAGAGAAATAATCTTCATGTATCCTTTGTCACGCAATTCTCTTGCTACTGGTCCGAATATACGTGTGCCGCGCGGCTCATCTGAAGTGTTTAATAACACTACAGCGTTGTCGTCGAAACGAATGTAAGAACCATCTTTTCTGCGAAGCTTGTTTTTAGTACGAACAATAACTGCTTTAGAAACTGTTCCTTTTTTAACGCCTCCTGCAGGGATAGCATCTTTCACGGTTACAACAATCTTATCGCCAATTTTAGCATAGTCCTGTCCGCTGTTACCAAGTACTTTAATACAAAGTACTTCTTTAGCTCCGCTGTTGTCGGCTACGTTTAATCTGCTCTCTTGCTGAATCATTTTATTTAATTTGAAAATTTTTAAATTTCAGATTTGATTTTTTATAAATCTCAAACCTCAAATCAGAAATATATTTATTTCGCTTTTTCAACTACTTCAACCAATCTCCAACGCTTTGTTTTACTAAGCGGACGAGTTTCCATGATCTTTACTACATCACCAATAGTACACTCTCCTTTTTCATCATGAGCATGGAACTTGGTAGTTTTCTTTACGAACTTACCATAGATAGGGTGTTTTACTTTTCTTTCAACCGCAACAGTAATGGTTTTATCCATCTTATCGCTGGTAACGATCCCTGTTCTTGTTTTACGCAAATTTCTTTCTTCCATTGTTTTTAATTTATGGTTTAAACACCCATTTCTTTTTTGGTCAATTCCGTTTTTAAACGGGCGATGTCTCTACGAAGACCGCGAATATTCATTGGATTTTCCAATGGAGAAATTGCGTGAGCAAACTCCAATTTTTTTAATCTCAACTGATCTTCTTGGATCTTAGCCTTAAGATCTACCACT
Organism: Sediminibacterium sp.; assembly: GCA_040403975.1. Lineage (GTDB taxonomy): Bacteria > Bacteroidota > Bacteroidia > Chitinophagales > Chitinophagaceae > Sediminibacterium. Next base: position 279,277 of record JBBAJS010000002.1, on the reverse strand, counting down.
GTAAGATCCTTTAGGTTTTTGTTGAATTCGTATGTTTTTTTATTAGCCATTGCAATTTCTTTTTTTGGTTATGCTTGCAAATCTCTTCTGATTACAAATTTTGTTGCGATAGGCAGTTTTTGTGCTGCTAATCCCATCGCTTCTTTTGCTACAGCTTCTGTAACACCATCACATTCGAAAATGATGCGTCCTGGTTCAACCACAGCTGCCCAAAACTCAGGGTTACCCTTACCTTTACCCATCCTCACTTCTGCAGGTTTACGAGTAATGATTTTATCAGGGAAAATTCTGATCCATACATTTCCTTCACGCTTCATTGCACGAGTCATCGCCTGACGAGCAGACTCGATTTGACGGTTAGTTAACCAAATTGGTTCTAAAGCTTTTAAGGCAAAAGATCCGAATGATATTGCTGTACCGCGCTTTGCAACTTCGCGAATGCGTCCTTTTTGTTGCTTCCTATGTTTACTTCTTTTCGGCTGTAACATTTTGTAGTTTTTTTGTCACCGGAAATTTTATTCCGATTAATTGAAACTTATTATTATTAATTTCTGCGCTCTCCACCTCTTCCACCGCCTCTTCTGTCATCTCTTCTATCTCCACCTGGTCTTCTTTCATCTCCTCCTGGTCTGCTGTCTCTTCTATCACTCATGTCGTTCTTTCCACCAACAAAATTTGGATTCAATTCACGCTTACCTAGTACTTCACCTTTACAGATCCATACTTTGATACCGATTTTACCGTATACAGTTTGAGCAAATACATTGGCATAATCAATATCCATACGGAAAGTATGTAATGGAGTACGTCCTTGTTTAAACTCTTCGCTACGAGCAATTTCAGATCCACCTAAACGACCACTTAATTTTACTTTGATACCTTCTGCACCCATACGAAGTGTAGAAGCGATCGCCATTTTAGTAGCACGTTTGAAGTTGATACGGTTCTCAATTTGACGAGCAATTGTATCACCTACAATTGTTGCATCAAGTTCAGGTCTGCGGATCTCCAGAATATTAATCTGAACATCTTCCTTACCGGTTAACTTCTTCAACTCTTCTTTGATACGATCAACCTCGTTACCACCTTTTCCGATGATGATACCTGGTTTAGAAGTATGAATAGTTACAATCAATTTACCTAGTGTACGCTCGATTACAATCTTTGCGATACCACCTTTGTTGATACGGGCACTCAAGTAGGTACGGATCTTATGATCTTCGATCAGTTTGGATGCGTAGTCTTTCTTACTACCATACCAGTTACTGTCCCATCCGCGGATGATGCCTAACCTGTTACCAATTGGATTTGCTTTCTGACCCATATAATGGTTTTACTAATTAGTTTTAGAATCTACGATTAATGTTACATGGTTGCTGCGCTTACGTACTCTGTAACCACGGCCTTGAGGTGCTGGGCGCATGCGCTTTAACACTCTGCCACCATCTACAAATACGGTTTTAACCACCAGGCTGCTATCAGCAGCACTTGCACCATTGTTTTTCTGTTCCCAGTTGCTGATTGCACTTTTCAACAGTTTTGCCAATGGAGTGGCATTGTGCTGTGGGTGGAATTCTAGAATTGCCAAGGCTTTTTCTACTTCCATTCCACGGATCACATCGGCTAACAGGCGCATCTTACGCGGCCCTGTCGGATAATTGTTCAGTTTAGCTACTGCTTCCATTTCTTTTTTTGTTTGAAGTTCGAACTGATATTGATTGGTAGAAATTAATTTCTAGATCAATAGTCAATCCTAACTATATTATTTTTTAGTTCCTGCGTGTCCTCTGAAATTTCTGGTAGGAGAAAATTCACCTAATTTATGACCTACCATGAATTCTGTTACATAAACAGGGATAAACTTGTTACCGTTGTGCACTGCAAAAGTATGTCCAACAAAATCAGGAGTAATAGTGCTGCGGCGACTCCAGGTTTTGATAACATTCTTCTTCACCTTGCCATCGTTTATTGCAACAATCTTACCTTCTAAGTTTGCGTCTACGTAAGGACCTTTTTTAATCGAACGACCCATAATTAATTTTGTTTACTGGTCTATTATTTATTTAGTTACCTGCTAATTACTTAGCCAATTTTTTTCCGTCTCTGCGTTGGATAATCAATTTATCGCTTCCTTTTCCTTTGGTTCTTGTCTTCTCTCCTTTAGCATACTTACCAGTTCTGCTACGAGGATGACCACCAGAAGCTTTACCTTCACCACCACCCATCGGATGATCTACAGGGTTCATGGCAACACCACGAACACGAGGGCGAATACCTTTCCAACGATTCTTTCCAGCTTTACCAGCAGTTTCCAAGTTATGATCGCTGTTAGATACAACACCAACTGTTGCATAACAATTAATCAATACTTTTCTCAACTCACCAGAAGGCATTTTTAATACTGCGTATTTTTCTTCTTTGTTGGCTAATTGAGCAGAAGTACCTGCACTTCTAACCATTTTACCACCTTGTCCTGGTTGTAATTCAATGTTGTGAATCATAGTACCCAAAGGCATATTCTTCATCACCAATGCGTTTCCAATTTCAGGAGCAACTTCATCTCCAGCGATAACATTCGCACCTACTTGAAGACCGTTTGGAGCAATGATGTATCTTTTTTCGCCATCAGCATATTGCAATAAAGCAATAAAAGATGTACGGTTAGGATCGTATTCAATAGATACTACTGTAGCAGTGATATCTCTTTTATTACGTTTGAAATCGATAATACGATAGTGTTGCTTATTTCCACCACCCATATAGCGCATTACACGACGACCTTGGAAGTTACGTCCTGCAGTGTTCTTTTGTGGTTCTAATAAACTCTTCTCCGGCTTATTAGTAGTGATTTCAGCATAAGCATTACCAATTCTCCAACGAGTTCCTGCTGTAATTGGTTTGTACTTTTTTAGTGCCATTTTTATTTTGTTTAATGCGGACTTTTCAGCTCCGCGGCTATATATTAAATATTTGCGTAAAGATCAATTGTTTCTCCTTCAGCAACTGTTACAAATGCTTTCTTATATGCAGATTTCATTCCTTGAATAAAACCAGCTTTTGTATAACGAGCTTTGTTTTTTCCTGGAGCAACTGCAGTATTAACATCAGTTACATTCACACCATAGAAATCTTCAATTGCTTTTTTGATCTCTAATTTATTCGCTCTGCGATCTACTTTAAAAGCATATCTTCTCAACGATTCTTGTTGAGCATTTGCTTTCTCTGTTAAGATTGGCTTTATTAAAATTTCTGACTGTCTCATTGTTGATTATTGAAACGTTACTTAAATTATGCTACTGCTGCTGCTTCATCTTCTGCGAAGATTTTAGCAGTATTTTCTGTTATAACTAATACATCTGCATTCATGATGTCGTAAGTATTAATGTCGGCTAATAAAGTACTAGCAACATTTGGCACATTACGAGTGCTGAGGTAAAGATTATCATTGTATTCAGGTAAAACAATTAGTGCTTTTTTATCAGACACTTTTAAGTTACCCATCACTTCAACCAATTGCTTGGTTTTAGGAGTTGCCATTGAAATTTCTTCAACAACAATGATTGCATTGTCTTTTGCTTTATGACTTAAAGCAGAAATTTTAGCAAGATCTTTTACTTTACGATTCAATTTGAAATCGTAAGAGTGTGGTTTTGGTCCAAAAATAGTACCACCACCTTTATATAAAGGGTTACGGATATTACCCTTACGAGCGCCACCTGTTCCTTTTTGCTTATGTAATTTGCGGCTTGCACCTTGTACTTCAGCACGCGTTTTTACTTTATGTGTTCCTGTTCTACGTGCAGCTAAGTATTGCTTTACAGCTAAATAAATTACGTGGTCATTTGGCTCGATACCAAAAATTTCCTGCGGTAACTCAACTGTTCTGCCGGTTTTTTGTCCTTTTATATCTAATACATCTACTTGCATGATCATTCTTTTAAACTGGTGATTATTTCTGGATTAAAACGATTGAACCATTATTACCTGGTACAGATCCACTGATAAGGATATAGTTCTTCTCTGGAAATATTTTAACCACTTTCAAACCTTTCATTTTTACACGGTCACCGCCCATACGGCCAGCCATTCTCATTCCTTTGAAAACTCTCGCAGGGTAAGAAGATCCACCAATAGAACCTGGTGCACGCTGACGGTCATGCTGACCATGAGATGCTTCACCAACTCCAGAGAAACCATGGCGCTTTACAACACCCTGGAAACCTTTTCCTTTGGTAGTTCCAACAATCTCAACACTATCACCTTCTTCGAAGATGTCTAATGTTACAGTGTCTCCTAAATTCTTTTCTATTGAGTAGTTGCGAAATTCTTTTACAAATTTCTTAGCAGCAGTTTGTGCTTTTGCGTAGTGATTTAACTCGGACTTTGTAGAATGTTTTTCTTTCTTGTCGCCGAGACCTAATTGAACAGCAGAATAACCATCGGTCTCCTGTGTTTTAACTTGTGTAACGGTATTCGGAGCAGCTTCGATAATGGTACAAGCGGTTTGCTTGCCATCAGCAGCGAAGATGCTGGTCATGCCGATTTTTTTTCCAATAATTCCTTTCATCGTTTGCGGTTTATGCCCCGCATGGTTGTGAGGACATTCCGATGATGAAATCGGAATTCAATCCTTGTTTGCTACCGACCTTTTCCGTTGTTTTCTCAACAAGTTGAGAAGAGGAAGTACCAGTAGTAAACAAACCTCGAAGGGCCTGTTTATATGTCCCACCCCCTATCCCCCTAAAGGGGGCATTGGAAGTGAATTTTCTTTTGCTCAGAGCTGCTTTCTTTCCCGAGGGAAGTTGGCAGATGAAAATAATTTATAAGAACTATCCTCTCCCCCTTTAGGGGGTCGGGGGGTATTATGCTTTGATTTCAACCTCCACTCCTGAAGGAAGATCTAACTTACTCAACGCATCTACTGTTCTAGAAGAAGAAGTGTAGATATCCAAAAGACGCTTATGCGTAGCTAATTGGAACTGCTCACGGCTCTTCTTGTTCACGTGTGGTGAACGCAAAACAGTAAAAATTCTTTTGTGTGTAGGCAAAGGAATAGGTCCTGTAACTACTGCACCTGTACTGCGTACTGTCTTTACGATCTTTTCTGCAGATTTATCTACAAGATTGTGATCGTATGATTGTAATTTAATTCTGATTCGCTGAGACATAGTCAAAAACCAATTTTTACGTTGGGGTTGCAAAGGTAAGTAGCTGCAATGGAATAGACAAGTTTTTATTGTTTTTTTTCAGTCTTTTTTTAGGATTTGGTAAAATAAATGGGTAAAAAAGACCTCGAACATAAAAATATGTCCTAAAATTCAATTTATATAGCGAATATTTTAAATATTATAGAGTGGATTTTAAAAACATGTCTTTCACTATAAGAGGAAAATCCACAAAAGTTTGGTCGCTGCAAATTTTTTAGATGGTTGCTTGGATCTCATCCTTAGTATTACAAAAAGCCCACTCTTTCACTTTCTAATTATGAGTAGTATAGTTGCACCTAACATCTTAAATGCAAAAACCCTGTTCTTTCACTGAAAGAACAGGGTTTTACTATACTAAGTAATATTAGTCCTCTATCTTCACCTTACCCTTGCTCTTAGCAATGATCTCTTCTGCAACGTTATTTGGTGCAGGAGAATAGTGAGAGAATTCCATTGTTGAAGTTGCACGACCAGAACTCAATGAACGCAATTGGGTTACATAACCAAACATTTCACTCAAAGGAACTTTCGCTTTGATAACCTGAAGGTTTGCACGGCTGTCCATTCCTTCTAACATTCCTCTACGACGGTTCAAGTCACCAGTAACATCTCCCATGTATTGGTCTGGAGTTAATACTTCCACTTTCATGATTGGCTCTAACAATGTTGGTTTTGCTTTACGACCAGCTTCACGGAAACCGCCCTTTGCACATAATTCAAAACTCATTGCATCAGAATCCACATCATGGTAGCTTCCATCATACACACGTACTTTCATATTATTCACTGGGTAACCAGCCAATACACCTGTTGTCATTGAAGTTTCAAAACCTTTCTGTATAGCAGGAACAAATTCTTTAGGGATTGATCCACCAAATAAATCATTCACAAATTGGAAATGTTTTCCTTCATTTGTTTTCATCCACTCTTCATCTGCAGGTCCGATCTCAAATTGAATATCGGCAAACTTACCACGACCACCAGACTGTTTCTTCAACACTTCTCTGTGTTCAATGGTTTTACCAAATGATTCTTTATAAGCAACCTGAGGAGCTCCCTGGTTTACTTCTACTTTAAATTCTCTTCGCATACGATCGATGATGATCTCTAAGTGCAATTCACCCATTCCACGAAGAATAGTTTGACCTGTATCTTCATCGGTATTTACACGTAATGTTGGATCTTCTTCTACCAATTTAGCAATGGCCATTCCCATTTTATCAACGTCTACTTGAGTTTTAGGCTCAACAGCAATGGCGATAACTGGTTCTGGAATAAACATATTCTCCAAAGTAATTGGATGTTTTTCATCACATAAAGTATCTCCAGTTTTAATTTCCTTGAAACCTACTGCTGCTGCAATATCTCCTGCTTCAATAAAATCAATTGGATTTTGTTTATTTGCAAACATCTTCATGATACGGCTGATACGCTCTTTCTTACCACTTCTTACATTCAATACATAAGAACCAGCATCTAAGTGACCAGAGTAACAACGGAAGAATGCCAAACGTCCTACGAAAGGATCGGTCATAATTTTGAAAGCCAAAGCAGCAAATGGTGCTTTTGGATCTGGCTTACGAGTAATGGTTTCTCCAGTTTCAGGATCTGTTCCTACAGTATCTTCCAAATCAATTGGAGAAGGCAGGTAACGACAAACTGCATCTAAAGCCGTTTGTACTCCTTTATTTTTGAATGAAGAACCACACATCATTGGAACAATGCTCAAATCGATACATGCTTTACGAATTGCTTCGTGAACCTCATCTTCAGAAATGGTATCCGGATTATCGAAGAATTTCTCCATCAAATTATCGTCGTATTCTGCAACAGCTTCAATCAAATTCTGTCTCCAGAAATTAACGTCTTCCATCATATCAGCAGGTACAGGAATTTCATCGAAAGTCATCCCTTCGGTTTCCATATGCCAGATGATACCTTTCATCTTAATTAAATCTACTACACCAGTAAAATTATCTTCAGCACCAATTGGTAATTGCAAAGGCACAGCCTTAGCACCCAACATTTCTTTTACTTGATTTACCACCATTAAGAAATCAGCACCAGCACGGTCCATTTTATTCACGAATCCGATACGTGGAACTTTATAACGATTTGCCTGACGCCAAACAGTTTCAGACTGAGGTTCAACCCCATCTACTGCAGAAAATAAGGCGATCAAACCATCCAATACACGCATAGAACGTTCTACTTCTACAGTAAAATCCACGTGACCTGGAGTATCAATAATATTGAAATAGTAAGACTTTGTATTTGCATCGTCCTTTCCTTTATTGGTAGGAAATTTCCATGCACAGCTTACAGCGGCTGAAGTAATGGTAATACCTCTTTCTTTTTCTTGCTCCATCCAGTCGGTTGTAGCAGCACCATCATGTACTTCACCAATCTTGTGAATCATACCTGTATAACGCAGGATACGCTCAGTGGTGGTGGTTTTACCGGCATCAATGTGGGCGGCAATACCAAAGTTTCTTTGAAATTTCAAGTCAGCCATAAAGAGTTCTTATTTTTTAGAGTCGGCAAAGGTACACATTCTCTACTTTCTACAAAGGGTTGTTGAAGATTTAATTCGGATGGGGAAAACTCTTGTCAAAAAACCCAAAAAAAAGATCCTAGGTTTTTGAGCCTAGGATCATCTAATAGCCGATTGACCGATTATTTCATTGCATTAATTTTCGTTACAGATTCAGCCAACTTGCTATAATCTGTTTGATTGCTTTTAATAGCCGCTAAGATGGTTGCATTGTTCGCAAACACTTGCTCAGCAACGGTTTTATAGTTTTCAGCGGTGATATGAAAAAATCCATCGCTGGCAATTTGTTGTAAATAATAGTCATTGATCTTTCCAGTTACAGCTACTGTTGTAATTGGCTGACTTCCATTGTAGTAAATTTTACCATTGTTATCTGTGACTTTTTGCAATAGATTCAATTTTGCACCGGTAACCATTACTTTGTAAAAATCTCCAGAATAGCTGATGTATTGCTCCCCGTTTATTTCAAATCCTTGTATTTCATTGGGTGTATAGGGTGTTTTTTTGCCATTTGAAGCGGCAAATACAATTAACCCCCTCTGCTTAAATTGCTGTTTTACTGTTCCAACTGTTTTTTCATTGGAAAAACTGGTAAAAGAACCAGGTAAAAATTCGGTTGTATTTGTTTGTGCAAATACAGTTATTGCAAAAAATAGAGCAATAATAAGAGAAAATGCTGTCTTTTTCATGATGGTTTATTTTTTGGTTTATAATTATACTTACTAATAAGTAAGTATTTTGATTAAAAAAATTTACTTTTTTATTTGATCTAATAATGCTTTTACAATTTCATTAAAATCTTTCTTACCAGTGATTCTGGCCAATTGAACCCCAGCTGCTAAATTCGTCATGATCAATAAAGATTTAGTCTTAGGCTCTTCGCTAAAAGTCAACTCCCCTTTTGCTCTTCCTTCTGCTAAAGTTTGAGCTACCATGTCAATTACCAGGTCAATTAGTTTCAAAACTTTTTCCCTTACAGATTTGGGTAAGGTATTGTAATCAGAAGCAACAGAACCAATGATACAAATACTTTTCTGGTCTATTAGCACAGAATACTTCTCAATAAATAATGAAAGCTTTTGCAAAGAACTAATTGGGGCTGCAATTAATTGTTTTCCCAGGTGTTGGTATTCTTCAATATAGGTATCAATCACTCCCAATAAAAGATCTTCTTTAGCGGGATAATGATAGTGGATGGCAGCATTCTTGATATTCAATTGCTGGGCAATATCCGCATAGCTAAATGCATTGTACCCCAATTGTCTCATCAAATCTTTAGCGATTGTAAGAATAGCTGTTTTCGTATCTATTGATTTTTCTACCATAAAAGTAATACTTACTTACTAATAAGTATAATTATTTATTGATTATTTTTTCAAATCTATTCAATTTAAGGCAAAAAAAAGTCCCGATTACTCGGGACCTTATATAAACTGTTAGTTTTTGACTTGTTTTATTAAACCTTAAAGTGAGAGAAAGCTTTATTCGCCTCTGCCATACGGTGTGTATCTTCTTTCTTTTTGAAAGCTGCACCTTCACCTTTTGCAGCTGCCATGATCTCACTAGACAATTTATCGGCCATAGTTCTACCATTTCTTTCGCGGCTGTAGCGGATCAACCACTTCATACTTAGAGAAATTTTACGATCAGCTCTAACTTCTGCAGGAATTTGGAATGTTGCACCACCAATTCTTCTACTTCTTACTTCAACAGCTGGAGTTACATTGGCGATAGCCTTTTTCCAGATCTCATAACCATCTTCTCCAGTTGTTTTAGAAACCTTGTCAACTGCATCGTAGAAAATGTTAATAGCTGTACTTTTCTTACCATCCCACATTAAATTATTAATGAATCTGGTAACTAATTTGTCGTTGAAACGACCATCTGGTGCTAAGGGTAATTTTTTCGCTTGTGCTTTACGCATTGTTTAATTTTTAAATTAAGCTGAAATTCTTCAAGTATTAAAACTTTACTCAGCTTAAATGATGAAATACTATTTCTTGGCTTTTACTTTCTTGGTACCATATTTAGAACGGCTCTGCTTACGGTCTTTAACACCTGCAGTATCCAGACTTCCACGAACAATATGGTAACGAACTCCTGGCAAATCCTTAACACGACCTCCGCGGATTAACACGATAGAGTGCTCTTGTAAATTATGCCCCTCTCCAGGGATATAAGCAATCACTTCGATTTTGTTTGTTAAACGCACTTTGGCCACTTTACGCAAGGCTGAGTTTGGTTTTTTAGGAGTGGTAGTGTACACACGTGTACAAACACCACGACGCTGAGGACATGCATCCAAAGCTCTTGACTTACTCTTAGCCCTGATTATTTCGCGGCCTTTTCTAACTAATTGCTGTATTGTAGGCATTATAAACCATTTAAAATTTCGGACGGCAAAGGTAATGGCCAAAAACGACAATCCAAAATGTTTTTAACATAAAAAGTAGAAATTCCTTTGTTCAGCCCGTTTTATAACCCAATTTTATCCCTTCTTTTGGCAGAATCAAGATTCTCGATTTATTTTGATTTTGTACCCCGCAGCAGACCAATAACCTATGAAACTGCCCTTTTATGCCCTTTTTATGGGCTTTCTCGCCTATACCCCAATGGCCAGATGCCAATTGTTGACTGGAATAAACTATAACACCCAAAATACTGTCTATTCACAAAATTTTGATGGATTACCCAGTTCAGGAACTTTTTCTTTAGTTGGAAAAGGCCCTACAGCTTTGAGCAACCCTCCAATTAATGGCCTGAATTTAACGGGCTGGCAGTTTTTAATGGCTAATGGAACTGGAACAAATTCCGGTTTTATAGTCGGTACTGGATCTGGAACCGGAAGCAGTGTATACAGTTTTGGATTGTCGAATACTACAGATAGATCTCTAGGAATGTTGGCCTCCAGTACCGGCATTTATTCTATAGGAATTATTTTAAACAATAACACGGGCATTACTTTAAATACTGCAACCATTTCTTTTAATGCCAAACAATGGAGAAAGGGTGGATCAGGAAATAAAAATACCTGGAAGTGCAGGTATAAAACTGGTTCTTTTAATTCGATAGATCAATCCAATTTAGTAGATGAACCGATGCTCAATTTTGGTTCACTTCAAACAAGTACAGGAACTGCCACATTGAATGGAAATCTTCCAGAGAACCAAACAACTATTCAATACACATTACCCAATATTCAATGGAAAAATGGAGAGCAATTATTAATCAGGTGGGATGATTCAGATGAAGTTGGAAGTGATGACGCAATGGCTATCGATCAATTTAATTTTTCTGCCAAATACAATACACCAGATCCTGTACCTGTTAACGATATTCAAAGCTTAGCAAATAATCCCACAAATGCTGACACCATTCAATATGCGATTAAAATAGGAGGGAATATAACTGGTTTAAGCACTAGCAATTTTCAATTAAGATCAAATGGGATTGTAGATGCAAAATTGGTGTCCGTTTCGGGAACAGGAAATGAATATACTGCTACTGTTTATACAGGAAAAGGAGAGGGATTTATTCAATTAGGAATTGTAAATGATGAAAACCTTATTCCGGGTTTACAAGGTCTCCCCTATTATGATATTGATGAACAATGGATCGATAAAATAGGTCCGATTATCAAAAAATTATCTATACCGAATCAGTTGATGAAGGGCGGCGATACTGTTCCCATTATTATACATGTTGATCCAGCAAAAACAACCTGCAAATTATTTCAAGGAAATATTAATAGTTATGTAATTCAACCAATAAAAAAAGAAACGGATTCTACCTATAGTAGCTACTTTATTATACCAACCAATGGAACAGATATTTTGGCAAAAGATCCTATTCCATTATCGATCATTTTGCAAGACAGTTTAGGAAACAAAAGTGATCTATACAATTTGCCAATTGAGCAAAACAATGACCCCATTGATTTTAATAAACCCATTCAAATCTCATTTCATAGCATTTCCGATTCTCTATTAAAAGCAGGTGACACATTAAAATTGATTGTACAATTTAATGAACCTGTTATGCTGGATGTGAACTCTCCTACCAATTTTATTCCCATAACCATTGGAAGTCGTGTAAAAAATTTACTATATGCTGCAGGCAATAATTCTGCTGCTATACAATTTCATTATATTATTCAAGTGGGAGAAACAGATAAAGATGGAATTAGAATTGCCTCTTCTTTCTCCGCTAAAAATCTATTGATCAAAGATATTGCAGGAAATACCGCAAGCTTATCGATTCAATCGGGACCAATTCAACACATTAAAGTGGATGCCATAGCACCAGAATTTACCAATCCAAGAGATACTAGCATTCGTATTTGTGCTTCCAGTGCTGCATTAAGTATCAACGAAATGCTCAAAGTCAATAATAAAGAAACTAATGAATTATTAATCTGGCGATTGATTGTTCCTCCAAAAATATTATTGATTAATAAATTAGTGTATCAACAAAGTAGCACAGCTTCCAGTTTTCAACCTATAGAATTTTTTATAGAAAATACAGCATCTTTAAAAGGCAATGACTCCGCCACTTTTAGTTTATCTGATGGAATTAATGTAGTATTTAAAAAAATCTATTTTAATTCAACTTTTATTGAATCAAGTAATACCATTTATTCGAATCAGGAGATTTGCACTGGTACAATACCTACTATGATTGAAGGCACAATTAAATCCAGTAAAGACAGCTCCGCCCTTTATTTATGGGAGCAAAGTACCACTAATGATAGCACAGGATTTACACTTGCCAGTGGCAAGAACAATGAGATCAATTATCAACCAACAGCTTTATCCAGAACAACTTGGTGGAGAAGAAAATTGATTCTGAATACTTGCACCAGTATTTCAAATATTGTGCAAATTTCAATGGCAAAAACGAGTCTGTGGTTAGGAAAAATAAGCGCCGACTGGAATAACCAAGCAAATTGGTGTGGAAATTCAATACCATCTGATTCTGCAGATATTATTATACCATCAAGCACTTTGTATGCTCCATCCATCTCTGTTGCTACTCCTATTAGTGTTAGGAGGATACAAATGAATAAGGGTGCTCGATTACTCATCACTGGAGCATTATCAATCAGTGATAATATCATTGCAGATTCAGCAGCAGTGAATGCAATGAATGGAACAATTATTTTGAAGGGAAATTCCCTACAAAACTTGAATGGTCAGATTTTTGAAAACAACCGAATTAGTGAATTGCAGATCAATAATGGATCTGGTGTAAGCATTCATAATAAATTAATCATTGGTAAAATGCTTAGTTTATCAAAAGGAACTCTTTTCACCAACAATCAATTAACCCTTATCTACAAAGCTCAAGTGGGATCATCTGCAAATGGTACAGCTATTAATGGTATTGTTTCTGTTGAACAAGATTTTGCAGCGATTAGTAAAGGGAGATTTTTAATTGGTCATCCATTTAACCAATCGATTTCTGTTAATCAAATCAACCATTTGCCTAATCAATTTTTTCATCATCAAATTAGTAACCAGGACAGTACTAATCTGTTGAAAATATGGCAACCATTCAACATGAATACATTGAATGAAAATAATCAGTGGAAACAATATCAGGGAATTCTTTTACAGCTGGAACCGAACAATACAGGAGCTGGTTTAAAATCGAACTTTAGTGGTTCGCTCAATCATGGATCACAAGAAATCAGTTTAACAAAATGGGGAAATAATGGCTTGAATATTATTGCAAATCCTTTTGTAAGTCCTATTAAACTCCATACTATTTCTAAAGGATCGATGGTAGGCAATCATTATTGGATATGGAATCCCAAGCAGGGCTTGAATGGCGGATATACTGCTATTTCAACCACTCAAAATCATGTCCTCAATCCTTTTGAAGCATTCATTGCAGAAGCCCGTTCTAGCTCCAATAACCAATTATTGATCGCAGAAGAAAGTAAAACCAATAATTGGAATAATAGTACTAACATTTCTTATGTAGAAGAAAATAAATACCACGTAGTTATTGGCTTGTATTCTGACAATCAATATTGGGACCAATTCGTTTTAATAGATCATGGTGCCAGTAAAAATAGTTTTGACTCAACTGATGCCTTTAAATTAATCAACCCTGATGTGAATTTATTTAGTCTTAGTTCCGATCAGCAAAAACTTTCCGTAGATGCCAGAAGAATCAATAATAATTCGATCGTTCCTATTCAAATAGAGTCTACCATTAATCAACCTTTTTATTTTAAAGTCCTTCAAGCCATTATGCCTTCCGACAATAAATTGGTTTTACATGATCGATTGACCAATCAGTATTTACCATTGACCAAAGACAGTATTTATGCATTTACCCTGAGTGCTGATTCTGCAAAAAATAAAGACCGATTTGAAATAAGTCAATTCGTCCCAAAAGGAAATATTAATCAGCTGCTTCAACATTTAACTATTAAAATTTATCCTAATCCAGTTAAGAATGAACTTACTGTTGGAATAAAGTCATCCATTTCCGCCAATACAAGTATTCAGATTTATTCAAGTGCTGGGATTTTACTAAAAACGATTGCCGTTAGTACGCTACAATCAGGAACCATTCAAATACCAGTTTTAGAACTAAATGCTGGAACCTATATTCTGCAGGTTCTTAATGGAGATCATCAACGTTCGCTCACATTTATAAAGCAATAAAAAACGCCCCGAAAAAATCGGGGCGTACAGTTTATAAGCAGGCAATCGATCTAAATTTTAACCATCCAATTGTGCGTGTCAGCAGCGTGTCCTGTTCGAATGGCATCTAAACTTTTTTTCAAAGCTGGTGCAATTGTCCAACTATTGGTATCAAAATGCATCACATAATCTTTATACCTTAATTCTTTAATCATTGAAATTGTAGCAGCAGTGCCTGAACCAAATACTTCTGAAACCAAACCTGCTTTGTGCGCATCGATCAATTCGTCAATACTGATCTTGCGTTCAGCAACTTCATAACCCATATCTTGTAAAAGCAGTAAAGCACTATCGCGGGTAATTCCAGCCAAAATTGTCCCCTCTTCTAACGATGGGGTAACCGCAATATTGTTAATGATGAAAAACACGTTCATCATTCCTACTTCTTGCAAATATTTATGTTCAAAAGCGTCCGTCCATAAAACCTGGTCATAGCCCAATTCTCTGGCTTTTGAAGTTGGATACATGCTTGCTCCATAATTTCCGGCATTCTTTGAAAATCCAACTCCACCAGTAACGGCTCGAGTGTATTTCTCTTCTACATAAATACGCATTGGTTCGCTATAATAAGGCCCTGTAGGACTTAGTAGAATAATGAATGTATAGGTATCAGATGGTTTTACTCCCAGTACAGCATCAGTAGCGAACATAAAGGGACGTATATATAATGAATGATCCTTAAAAGCTGGAACCCAGTTCTTATCTAGTTCTACCAAGGCTTTCATACCATCGATAAAAATACTTTCAGGTATTGTAGGCATTTGCATTCTAATGGCTGAAATATTAAAGCGCTCCAAATTATCATAAGGGCGAGAAATGTACACTTCCCCATCTGGATGCTTATATGCCTTAACCCCTTCGAATATGGACTGTCCATAATGCAAAGCAGCCAAAGAAGGCTCTAATGCTAAAGGCTGATATGGTTTAATTTCAATATTCTGCCATTCACCATTTGCAAAATTAGCCACCAACATATGGTCCGTAAAAATGTGACCGAAAGCAATGTTTTCTAGAGACTGGTCATTCACTCTAGTTTTGTTTATCTGGGTAATGTTTATGTCGATCACTGCGCTCATAGTTTTATATTTGGTGCAAAGAAACAAAAAAATAAAAAACTAACGCTTGTTATTATTTTAAAAGGTCATTAAAATGGACGATAAACTACCAGATTTCATACTTACAGACCTATTTCCTAACAGTTTGGTGCTGGTAGAGTCTGAAATATCCCTTCCAAAAGGGAATATTGCTGAAGAAAAGGACACAAAAAAACCAAAACAAGAAAAAACACCATTAAAAGCAAATCCGGAAAAATGGTTTTTGGGTAATAATGATAAAAAAATCACCATACTCGTTAACGAATCCGATGTGGTTTTTTTACATGAGAATAGTTTACAATTTCTTACTAAAATTTTAGGGGCATGCAAATTGAATATGGGAGATATTGCAGTAGTGAATATAGCTCAGTTTCCCACTAGTTTCGATTTAATTAAAAAAGATTTATTGCCCAATACCTGCATTTTATTTGATGTGAAGGCACAATCTATTGCACTTCCATTTACGATTCCCGATTATCAAATACAGCAATACGGTGGATGTACTTTTTTAATGGCACCTGCAATTGCTTCATTTGATGGAGAATCTACTGAAGCTAAATTGGCCAAAACAAAACTCTGGGTAAGCTTAAAAACTATTTTTAATTTGTAACGTATTTTACATGCAAATACAAACGCTCATTTTTGCTACTAATAATATTCATAAAGTAAAAGAAATAAAATCAGTGGTTGGCACTTCAATCAATATTATTTCATTAGCTGAAGCTGGAATTGATATTGATATTCCTGAACCACATGATACGCTCATTGCAAATGCCAGTGAAAAATCTTCTGTTATTTATCAATTAACCAGTCAAAACTGTTTTAGTGAAGATACCGGATTAGAAGTAGCTGAATTAAATGGAGACCCTGGGGTAATGAGTGCAAGATATGCAGGTGAAGGAAGGGATTTTCAAGAAAATATTGATTTACTATTAAAAAATTTGACCGGCAAAACCAACCGTAGTGCACAGTTCAGAACAGTCATCTCTCTAATCTGGCAACAAAAAGAATATTTTTTTGAAGGAATTTGTAAAGGAAAAATTACCGAGACTCAAAATGGATTAGATGGATTTGGATATGATCCTGTTTTTATTCCTGAAGGATCAACTAAAACTTTTGCAGAAATGAGTATGGAAGAAAAAAATAGTTTTAGTCATAGAAAAAAAGCGGTTGCAAAATTAATATCATTTTTGAAAACTATTGAATGAACAGAATAAAAATAAATTCACCAGATCAATTTTCATTTAGTACAAAGTTGACCATCAGAGTGAGTGATTTAAATTATGGTGGTCATGTTGGCAACGATACTATTTTATCTATTTTACAGGAAGCAAGACAACAATACTTAGCATCGAAAGGCTTTAGAGAATTGAATATTTATGGCAATGGATTGATCATGGTTGATGCATCCATTGAATACAAAAAGGAATTGAATTATGCCGACACTATTGTAATATCAGTTGCAGCGATTGATTTTGACAAAATGGGGTTTGATTTTTATTACAAAATCGACTTGATACAAAACGATCAATTCATTCTGGCTACAAAAGCTAAAACGGGCATGTTATTGTATGATTACTCCAATAAAAAGAAAGTACCTATCACGGAAGAATTAATAAAAGCGCTTAGTTGATTTTATTCCAGATATCCCAGCTTGCCTCAGCTTGTAATACCAACATTTCATATCCATTTTGAATAGTTGCGCCTTTTGATTTTCCTTTTTGTAAAAATGAAGTTTCATTGGGATTGTATATAAGATCAAATAAATGATGCTTTGCACTCAAACATTCATAAGACAATGCAGGAGCATCATTGATATTAGGGTATTGTCCGACAGGGCTTGTATTGACAATTAAAGTATGATCTTCAATTATACCAGCATTTAATTGTTCATAAGAAAGATTCGATTCGCCCGCTTCTCGAGAAACAAATTGGAATTCAATATTCAATTTACGTAGAACATATGCCACAGCTGCAGCTGCCCCTCCTGTTCCAAGTATCAATGCTTTTTGATGATGTGGTTTCAAAAAAGGTTTTAATGATTTTTCAAAGCCAATGACATCTGTATTGTATCCAAATAATTCTCCGTTTATTATATGGACACAATTACATGCGCCTAATTCTTGAACAGTTTCATCGGCATGGGTCAAAAAAGCCAATACCTTTTTTTTATAGGGTATGGTAATATTAAAGCCGCAAAGATTCGGATGAGTTCTAATTATCTCATTTAAGTCAATAATTGATGGAATAGAAAAAGTAAAATATTCAGCATCAATAATACCAAGATCAAAAAACTTTTGCGTAAAATATTGTTGCGAGAATGAATGAGTAAGCGGATAACCGATCAAACCATATGTCCGCATAACTATTTTTTATCGAGGTATAATTCAAAAGTATCTCCTCTCAACCCTATTCGCATAGACTCCAAAGGAATCACTTCATTGGGTGCAATATTACCTAAATTAACATTACATCCTATCAACTCTAAGAAATACAATTGCTGTGCTTTTTGAGGAGCTTCCCAAATGATTTTCTCAGCAGGAATTTGGGTAAGAATTTCTTGAACCAACCCTTCTCTTACTTCTCCGCTTCCTCTATAAATACCTACATTTCCAGCCTCCCTTGCTTCAGCGATTACATAAGATGAACCAGCTTCTAATTCAGCTCTCATCAATTCTATCCATTTATAAGGAGGAATAATATGTGCAGCGTCTTTGCTTCCTACTTCACTTAAAACTGTTGCATGTTTGGTTAGTTTTTCTATATACCCACATTTCTCTGCATGAGGAATAGAGATTGAACCATCACTTACTTCAATATAGTTGATTGCATAATCTTTACAAACCGCTATAAAATCATCAAATTGATTTCTGATTAAAAAAGCTTCGAATAAAGTTCCTCCAAAATAAATGGGAAGATTGTATGAATGGTATAATTCAATTTTTTCTCTCAAATTGGGTGTTACAAATGAAGTTCCAAAACCTAATTTTACTATATCTACATGAGGACCAGCAACACTCATGAAATCTTTTACCTGGTTAATGCTAAGCCCTTTATCCATCACCATGGTTAATCCATAATTACGTGGTTGCTTTGTTCTTTCTGGTATTTGAGTAAGATTGAAATTCATATTGTCTAATTAATCAGCGGCAAAGGTAATCAAATCCAATGAAATGAATAATTGAGTGGTTTATTCGATTACTAAAAAATTGCTAAATCTTTTTCCCCTTTTTAAATCGAGCAATAATGTCTACCACCTGATTATTCTGTAAAATAGATGGATTCAATTCAATGAATTTTTTGAGCAATTTTGGGGCTTTGTTCATGCCTTCTTCTAATTGCAATAATGCTTCTTTGGTTTTTCCTAAAACAAATAAAGAAGTACTTGCATAAAAATAAAAAATCGGCTTTATATCAGTAGCTTTTAACGCATTCAAAGATTGATCTAAGGCTTCTTCAAAAAACTCTGCTTTTAATAAACAACGGATCAATGCTTCCCATCCAGCAGCATTCTTTGGTTTGTGGCGGACTACTGTTCCAAAATATTGAATGGCTTCTTTGAACTTATTCATGTTCATTTTACATTCGCCCATGGCAAGATTATATTCAGGAACAGTTCGCTGAATACGCATGGCATTCTCTAATTGTTTACATGCACTTGACCATTGCTCTTCCAACATATAAGTTACAGCAATCTTATAGTGAAGTTTACTGTCGTCTGGATTTAAATGAACCGCTTTCTTATAATTGAATCGTGCTTGTGCATTTTTTCCCATTCTATGATAACAATGCCCAATTGCTTCATATATCACGTCTTCAGGTCTTGTTAACTCCAAAACTTTTTCTAAAACTTCTATTGCTTCTTTGTATTTTCTCAATCTTAAAAAAGCATCGCCCATATTTCTATAGGCATAATCAAACTTTTCATCAATTGCTACAGCGTATTGATATGCATCAATAGACTTTTCATACAATTTAATTCCTTGGTAAGCAGCTGCCAAATTAAACCAAGCCAATTCATTGAATGGAAACTCATCTATAATTTGTTGGTGCAATCTGATACTTTCTTCGTTCCTTCCTGTGAAATCGGTCCAGAAACAAATTTTATATAAAGCCTCTTCATTGGATGGCTCTTCTTCTAGAATCAATTTTAAGCAATCAAATACTTTATCGAATTCTTCGTAGTCATCATAAACATCAGCCAATTCGAACAATAAATCCAATCGCTCATCTCCTTCAAATAAATTTAATGCTGATTCTAATAATTCAACCGCCTTAGATTGCTGATCTAATGCCAGATAAGCATCCGTTTTTAAAATGTATAAATTCAAATCGCTACTATCGAAAAGGCCGGCGGTTTCTAAAATATCCAGTGCTTCCTGGTACTTTCTTGTAGCTAATAATAAATCGGCTTTTTTAATCATCAGGTTAGAAGAGTAAGGGAATTGCTCTAAGGCAATTTCTGCAGCTTCCATTGCTTCGGGAATATTGTCTTTTTCATCGTAATAGTCAATAATTCGCTCAAATGCATCTTCTTCTAAGAAACTATGTGATCTTCCGTGCTTCAGATTTTGGTACTGATTGATCAGTTCCTTCATTTCTTCACGGTCTTCGCGGTAGGGATTTTCTCGCATATGCCTATTGGTTATTCTAATTTAGGCCAATTATTTGAACTTTTTAGCCCTTTTTTTGTCATTTATCCTATTATTAACGTTTTTTCTCAAATGTTAATAAAAAATAAAAATTGCCTAAATAAGAATTAAATATACCTTTGCATGGTGAAGAAGCAGTTAAAATATCAAAAAGTAGTCTTAGTTGTCATGCTCGCTATGAGTATGCAATTGGCTTATGCTGCTCTTTCTTTCACTGGAATCGTTGATGATAAAACGCGCAATAACAAGTATTCTTTGCGCAGTTTAAATAACTACACAAGAAAAGGATTAACCCTTGGTGCCATCAAGTCTAGTTTACAATACAAGGGTATTCATATTCCAAATGCAACGCCTAGTTTTCAAGGCAATGAGATAAACAGCATGTTGCAATACGATAATGGAAATACCACTTATATCTATCCTTATAAGTTTAAAGTGAAAGTTCCAAAATTCAAAACACCTTCTCCTACAGGTCATTAATTTAGCAATCTATATCCACTTGTGGGTATATCGAATTTAGAAGCTGGTACCGGATTCAAATTAATTTTAGTTGCAGTATAAGTTATTTTTACCCCCTTTCCTTCTATCGCTTCATATTCTAAGACAAAACCTGGGATATCTTTAAACTGGTATTCAAATTCTTTTACTGAAGGCGCAATAGCTGTTGAATAATACACCGTAAATGAACTCCCATCTTTCAATTGTAAGATGGCTTTTTTACATTCATATCCAAGAATTTGCTTGATTTCATTTACATAAGAAATCGTCATGCCGCTGAATTTACTGTTTTGTTCAACCCATGCCTTATTGTCTAATTTGGTCATGAATTTATTGGCACCTAACTCCCTCATAATTACCGCTTTGCCTGTAGATTTATCGTAAACAAGGGTTTGTAGAAAAGAGGTACTCACTAAATCAACCCTGCTATCATTACCTTTAATATAAACCGTTTTACTACTTGATTCTAACAATGCAGCGGTCTCATTATCTACTTTTTCATCTCCATTAATTTGAATGGAATAGTTGACTGTGCATTCTGCTACAACTCTAGTTTGTGCATGAACAGTGTTCAAAGTAAAAAAACATATAAGAGAAAAGACTATATTTTTCATAGAGTGAAATTAACTAAAAAACCCTTCTGATAAGGAAGGGTTTTTGTACAACTTATTTTTTATTGGTTTTGGATTTTAAATCCTGTAATTTTTTCTGACTTTCCATCATTTGTTCGTAACGCTCCTGCCATTTGCTTTTGGTCTTTGGAGCCTTTCTTTTTTGATCTATTTTGGCCAATATCTTATCGTGATCAATGATATAATTCTGAATCACAAACTGCAATGCCAATGTGATAATATTTGAAACAGTATAATACCATGTTAATGCAGATGGAAGACTATTAAAAATGAATAATAACATGAAAGGGAAAATATATGGCATGTATTTTAACGCAGGGTTATCCTGGGTTGGAGTCATACTCATATTATAAATAGAAATCAGGAAGCTGGTTATAACTGCTGTAATGGTAAATAAACTAATATGATTACCAAATGCGGGAATCATGAATGGTAAGGTTGCAATTGAATCATAAGAAGATAAATCTTTACTCCATAAAAACTCCTGCCCTCTCAATGC
This sequence comes from Sediminibacterium sp., assembly GCA_040403975.1. GTDB lineage: Bacteria > Bacteroidota > Bacteroidia > Chitinophagales > Chitinophagaceae > Sediminibacterium. Next base: position 257,425 of record JBBAJS010000002.1, on the reverse strand, counting down.
AATATTTGAATTAAAGAAACTATACAATGCAAAGAAGATAGGGATTTGCAATAATGCTGGAATACAACCTCCTAAAGGATTCACACCCGCCTCTCTGAACAACTTCATTTGTTCCATTGCAAAACCTTGCTGGTCATCTCCGAATTTTTTCTTGAGCGTATCTAACTCAGGCTTCATTGCTTTCATTTTAGCACCACTCAAATAACTTGTGTAAGTTAATGGTGCTGTAACCAAGCGAATAAATAATGTAAGAAGCAATACCACCCAACCGTAGTTTTTTACAAAGCCAGCGAAAAAGTCAAATACATTCATGATAATGTATTTATTGATCGGGCGAACAAAAGAATACATATCCCTTCCCAGGTTGACAATCTTATCCATTTCTGGCGCTTGCTTACTAAGCAATTTGTATTCGCTAGGACCAATATAAAATTGAAAAGGAATGGTTATAGATGCAGCTGGTTGCAATTTCATTTGCAATGAAGCAGTAGCAGTAGCCAATTCGTGAGAAGTATCAGTTTTACGAGCCCATTTAATTCCGCCACTTGAAAAACTATTTCCTGCAATCAAAGTATTATTAAAAAATTGCTGAACTACAGAAACCCATTGAATAGGTTTTTCAAAATTATGTTCTGTTTTAGAAGAAATGTAGTCGAAAGCATTTCCTTCAGAAAAACAAATATTTGAAACTTGGCGTTCATATACAGCCGTTCTTTCCATCTGACGCGTAGCAACATTCCAATTTAAATTCAATGCACCATTTGATAATAGTTGATCCGCTCCATTCATGATCAATTTCCAATCAATCATAAAACTATTAGACTTAACTATATATTGATGCTCTACACGTTGCCCATTAGCAGCATCGATTGTGAACTTAATCATCTGACTACTATCATTCAATTTCTCCACTGTTCCGGCATTAAAGAACAAGGTTTCGCTACTAGCTGATTGACCTGGGGCAGTATTAATTGTATAGCTGACAACATTGTTATCTGCCAGCACTACTGGATTGCCTTTACCGTCTTTGTAATGTTTAAGTACTATTTTTTTAATTTGAGCTCCTTTATTAGTGAAAGTAGCCGTCATTAATTCATTCTCTATCGTTACAAAAGTTTCATTACCCAGTGCTGCACTGGTGAAATTTCCGGCAGTAGCTTTTCTTACAGCAGTATCTCTTTTTAAAGAATCTATTTTTGCTGTAACAGTATCCATTATTTTAACTCTAGCAGCTGCAATTTTTGCCAAGGAATCTTCTTCTCTCTGCTTTAACTTAAGAACTGCATTTTGTTGTTGTCCTGTATACCAGAAATAAAGAATAAACAGTGCTCCCAGTAATACAAATCCAATGACCGAATTTTTATCCGTCTTCATACTCCATTTTATTGAGCGGCAAAGGTAGTATTTGGAATGACAAATGTGAATTAGAACTTGGATAGTCGTTAAAAAAGCTATAAAAAAGGGCTATTTTGACTAAATATTGAATATTCGTCGTTTCTTTAGCCCTCCTTCCAACCAACAACCAACCAATTTTTTCAATTTTCAAGTGTACTCTCATCAAATGTGTTGTTATGTTGGCAAATTCATTCCATTCCAAAAGAAAAAAAATGCTGTGGTGGCTTGCTACAGCAGAAGAAGAATTATTAGCAGACTGTTTGATCGACCAGAATCGATTTGCCATCATTGGTTTATTGGTAATGGGAACCTGGGCTTTTGCTAGTTTAGCCTGGATGTACTTTTTTAGTACAGTAGTTAATCAATGGTGGGTTGCAGTTTTACTGGGCTTATTTATGGGCTGGATAATTTTACAAATTGATCGCGCATTAATAAAAGGAATAGGTAGATCGGGCAAGCAAAAAATTGCTCCCATTATTGTAAGAGGAATATTAGCCATATCCATTGGATTATTTATGGCTCAACCAGCTTTGCTTTTTTTGTTTGACAAGGAAGTAAAGGCTCAGGTTTCTTTAGACAATGAAAAGAGGAAACAGGCAAAACTATTTGAACAAGAAAAACTATATCAAGAAGAAAGAAGCAGATTAATACAGATTCAGAAAACCTCTAAAGAAGAACTCAATAAAAAATATGCTGAAGTGGTGAATGCAAGAGAAGCATTTATTAGAGAAACTGATGGAACAGGTGGTAGTAAAAAAATTGGATTAAAAGCAATTGCTTTAGCCAAACAGTTAGCTTATGAAAAATTAGACAATGAATATCAAATTCAAAAAAATGAGCTATCGCCGAAAATCGAATACAGTGAATCATCACTGAAAGCACTTGACAATAAAATCAATGAAGAACAAATAATATTCCAATCATTGCTAAACAATGGATTTATTACTAGAATCGAAGCGCTGAATCATCTGGTTCAAAGCAGCAATGCTGTTGCTTTTCGATATTATTTATTGGTAGCTTTATTGTTATTGATTGAATTAATGCCAGTGCTAGCAAAATTATTGATACCAGAAGGCACTTATGAATTAAAAGTGCAGCTAAGGCTTGAAATGGAAAGTCAAAAAGAAATGAATAACCAAGCACTGATTAAGGCATTTTTTGATCAATCATATCCAGCAAGAGTAGATAAAATGGAATCCATGTTATCTACATGGAAAAACAATTCTACAAATAGCTTCAAAGAAAACTGGAATGCCTTCAATAAAGAATTAATCAATTAAATAATAGCATCTTTCATTGAAGAAGACTTCATGGTGCTTTTTTGTTCATTGTACTTTTTTGCTGCATCAATAAATCCAACAAATAGTGGAGCCGGACTTTCAACAGTACTCTTTAATTCAGGATGATATTGAACTCCTATAAAAAAAGGATGATTGGGTAATTCAATGATTTCTACTAATCCTGTATCATTGTTTTTACCACTAGCCAGCATACCAGAAGCTTCATATTGTTCTAAGTAATCGTTGTTAAATTCAAAACGGTGTCGATGTCTTTCAGTAATAGAGGTTGTGCCATAGATTTGATGTGCCAAACTACCCTCTTTGATTTCGCAAGGATATGCCCCTAAACGCATGGTGCCGCCCATCATTTTAATCTTCTTCTGCTCTTCCATCATATTGATAACTGGATTAGGTGTTTTATCATCCATTTCAGTTGAATGTGCATCTTTTAAACCCAAAACATTTCTTCCATATTCAATTACAGCCATTTGCATACCTAGACAAATTCCGAAAAAGGGTAGCCCATTTTCTCTGGCATATTTAACGGCAATGATTTTACCTTCTATTCCACGGTGTCCAAAACCAGGAGCTACCAATAGTCCATCAAATCCTTGTAATTTTTCCGCAACATTATCATGTGTAATAAATTCACTGTGTACATTTACCACCTGCACTTTTACTTCATTCATTGCTCCTGCATGAACAAAACTCTCTAAAATAGATTTATATGCATCCTGCAATTCAATGTATTTGCCAATTAATCCAATGGTAACCTTACTACGAGGATATTTTAGTTTATCTAAAAAACCTTTCCATTTATCTAAATTAGGTTCTGCATAATTGGTGATATTCATTTTCTTCAAACAAATCAAATCCAGTTTTTCTCTCAACATCAATAAAGGCACTTCATAAATAGTACTAGCATCCATTGCTTCGATAACTGCCTCCTGTTTTACATTACAGAACAAGGCAATTTTTCTTTTGATATCGTTGTTCAAAGGTTCTTCTGTTCTACATACTAAAATGTCTGGATGAACACCAGTTTCGCTCAACATCTTAACACTATGCTGGGTAGGTTTTGTTTTTAATTCTTTTGCAGCTTTCAAATAAGGAATAAGTGTAAGATGCACTACCATTACATCTTCCTCTGGCAATTCCCATTGCAATTGACGAACAGCTTCAATAAATGGTAAGCTCTCTATATCACCCACTGTTCCGCCTATTTCTGTTAATACAACATCATATTTATCGTCTTTGCCCAACAACAACATCCGATGTTTTATTTCATCGGTAATATGTGGTACTACTTGAACAGTCTTTCCCAAAAAAGCACCCGCTCTTTCTTTATTGATTACTGTTTGATAAATTCTACCAGTAGTTACATTATTGGCCTGGGTTGTATAAATATTTAAAAAACGTTCGTAATGGCCTAAATCCAAGTCTGTTTCTGCTCCATCTTCTGTAACATAACATTCTCCATGCTCATAAGGATTCAATGTTCCAGGATCGACATTGATATATGGATCAAATTTCTGAATAGTTACTTTAAGCCCCCTGGCTTGTAATAATTTTGCAAGGGAAGCGGCAATAATACCTTTACCCAAACTACTAGTAACTCCCCCTGTAACAAAAATATATTTAGCCATACAAACAATTTATCTACCATTAAATAATAAAACGTCCAAAAAGCCGCATACTTTCAGATATAAAGAATACGTCATTCGGATAATCCGGGAATGAATGAATTCGCGAATTCAATAAAAAATAAGAACAAGACGACCTTGGAAAATGGAACTGAAATAGTTCTGAGGTCGTACAAACCTACAGCAAATAATTAATTCCAAAAAATAGTCCTTTCGATTTAGACTTTAGTTAATGGAAAGTGTTAATTTAACGTGCAAATCTTATGCATTTATATATGAAAAAAATCCTTTTGATTACTTTAGCAGCTTTTTCAACAGCTGCATTCCTTGCCAATACCAATAAAAATCCGGCCCCAAAAATGCTTACTCCAGCATGTTATGAGTCTTGTTTTAGTGGTGATGTGAGAGAACAGTTCAGAAACGAAGCCAATACGGCCAGTTTTGCTGCCTTACATGAAAATCCAACAACTTTTGTTTTGGAAAATCAAACAGGGAATACCATACAATTCAAAAGCCCTGATGGAAAAGACGGGTCGGCCTATTTCATCAAAAGCAAGAAAAAAACCAAGAACTGGATAATTGTAATTCAAGAATGGTGGGGATTAAACGACAATATTAAAAGAGAAGCAGAAGCGCTTTCACTAGAATTAGGGAATGTAAACGTATTGGCATTGGATATGTATGATGGAAAAGTAGCTACTACCGCGGATAGCGCAATGGTATATATGAGAGCAGCTACTACGCCAAGATTAGAAAGCATCGTTAAAGGGGCAATTGCCTATGTAGGTGAAGATGCAAAAATTTTTACGATTGGATGGTGCTTTGGTGGAATGTGGAGTTTACAAACCAGCTTATTGGCTGGAAAGCAAGCAGCCGGATGTGTAATGTATTATGGTAGGCCTGAAACCAATTTAGAAAAACTCAAGAACCTGAATTGTGAGGTAATTGGCTTTTTTGGAAATAAGGACCAGAGCCCAGCGCCAGCAGTTGTCACCAAATTTGAAGCAGACATGGCTTCAGTAGGAAAGAAAATCACAACCAATAAATACGAAGCAGGACATGGTTTTGCCAATCCTAGCAACCCAAGTTTTAATAAAGAAGCGACGGAAGATGCCCATATTAAAACCATAGAATTCCTGAAGAAAAAATTGTAGGCATAATTATTGATATTTAGTTGAAAGTTTTAATTAAAATCAACATCATGAAGTCCTTTCTTTTGTCTATCAGTTTTATTTTTATTATTGGACTTTCAGTTGCTCAGGTTGTTGCCGTTCCACCAGGGCGAGTGGTTACTAACCCAAATGAAACAAGGGATGTTATAACTATAAATGGTGTCATTACTGTAGCAGATAACACAAAAGATGCTGTAAATATTACTAAAAATGCCTATCCCAATAATTCAGCAGTTCAAAACAACGATGCATATCCTATTTCAAAATCCGGAAACAGTTCACAAAACAATTTTTTGAATAAGGTTAATAATTATTTCCCAATTGTTAACCTAGATATCACAACCTCAAATAGTACAATCAATTTATCACAAGTAAGTGCCATTAGACTATTTGATGTAAGATCCGATCAACAAAAAACAGGATTCTTACCCATTATTTTACCATTAAAAAAACAAGGATTTGATGTAATTGGATTAACTATCAATCAGAGCCCTTTAGTTTGGTTAAAAAATTGGCTAGAAAAAATTCCTCTTTCAACTGATACAATATCTACTAGAAAATTAATATTCGTATTAAGAGATTGTTGGTTTAGTCAGGATGCTTTTGTGCATAGACATTCAGCAAATAATTCATTGTTAACTACATTAAATTATAACATTGAACTTTTTACTCAGGTTGAAAATGACTATTACCCCTTAAAAAAATTAAATGGTGAGTTTTCTTCACCTTTTGAAGAAGGAAAGTCATTTCAACTTTTAATGGATAGTTTACAACAATTAATAGAAAAAAAAGGGTTTAATGTAATAGATGGAAAAAGTGAAATAAATAAATTAAAAATTGACGCCACAACATTTAACGCCTATTTAAATGAGATCAGATTGAAAAAAACATTTGCTATGAATCCTGTAAAAGGTGTTTATGAAAGTTTTGAAAAATTTATTGACCAAGCTCCTTTTGCTGATTCTGCAGTAGTAATAAAATCTTATAATTTAGGTGAAAACATACCAACTTACGCCACTCAAATTCAACCATTGATTAATGGGATGGAGAAAAACAGTTATGGAATTTGGGGCTATTTTGATGGTAAAGATTTATTTTATAATACTGGTAATGGACTTTTTATTAAACTGATAAAAGACAATCAAAATGGATACTTTTTCAAGAATTTAAATTTGTTCTTAAGAGATAATATTAAGTCTACATTATTGTCAAGTGTAAAATTCGGCAAAAGCGATTATTCGATTATTAAAGAATATGCTCGAATTTCGCCGCTAACATACAAATTGAATTTAAGCGATGGAAAGCTGTATTAATTACATATCCTGAATAATCTTTTTATAGCTGGTCACAATTCCTTTGATTAAGGAAGAACTGAATCCCTGGTGCTCCATTTCATTCAAACCTGCTATGGTACAGCCTTTTGGAGTAGTTACTTTGTCTATTTCTTGTTCCGGGTGTGTATTTTTTTGTAATAGTAATTCAGCAGCTCCTTTTACAGTTTGAGCGGCAATTAATGAAGCTGTTGCAGCAGAGAATCCAATTTCAATCCCTCCTTGTATATTGGCCCTGATATAACGCATGGCATAGGCCGTACCACAAGCTCCTAAAACAGTTGCTGCATCCATTAATTTTTCTTCGATCAATACTGTTTTACCTAATTGGTCAAAAAGTTGTACAACAAATGCTGTTTGTTCATTTGTTACTTTACTCCCATTGATGCATGTCATACTTTCTTGTATAGCTATAGCAGTATTCGGCATAGCCCTAAATACCGGAAAATCAGCTCCCACAATTTCCTGGATTTCATTAATCCAAACTCCAGTTACTACACTAATTAATACATGCTTGTCTTTATTCAGCATTGGCTTGATCTCTTCGAGTACTTCTTTAATTTGAAAAGGTTTAATGGCCAGAATGATCCAACTCGCTTTTGTAACAGCTTCTACATTATTGTTGGTTACAATTACTCCTTTTGAAGCCAATAATGATAGTGTGGTTGTATTTCGTTTGGTAACAATAATATTTTCAGGCTTACTAAAAGCACTATTCACCAAGCCTTCTGCCATTGCAGTACCTAAATTACCTCCACCGATAATTGCGATCATATTTTCCATAAATAATTAAATTAAAATTGCTTTGATACTGCTAAGTAATTGCGAACATAATCATCAACACCATTTTCCAAAGAATAAAATGGTTGATCATAACCAGCTTGATGCAATTTATTCATATCGGCTTCTGTAAAATACTGGTATTTGTCTCTTATATCCAATGGCATGTCTATGAATTGGATTTTTGGAGTTAAATCAAGTCCTTTAAATGTAGCATTTACTAAATCAGTGAATGTTCTTGCTTTGCCTGTACCCAAATTATAAATGCCATTTAAAGAATTAGTCCATGGATTGGGGGATTTACCTTCTACCAAATCATCCATTTTCTCCATCATCCAGTAAATGACTTTCAACACATCTTTTACATAAATGAAATCACGTAATTGTTCCCCATCATTAAAACCTTCTTTATGGCTTCTAAATAGTTTCACCAACCCATTCAATTTGATTTGATTAAAAGAATGCCAAATCACACTAGCCATTCTTTCTTTATGAGATTCGTTTGGACCATAGACATTGAAAAATTTTAAACCTGCCCAAAAAGGAGGTTGATCAAATTGCTGCAACGCCCATTTATCAAACTCATTTTTACTTACGCCATATGGATTGAGTGGAATTAATTGGTCTATCAATGTATGATCATCGCTGTACCCGAATGCCCCATCTCCGTATGTGGCCGCACTTGATGCATAAATTAATGGCACTTGATGTGCATTGCAATAATTCCAAATTGATTTAGAATATTCGAGGTTTAACTCAACATGAACAGCATAATCAAATTCTGTTGTATCTGTTCTCGCACCAAGATGAATTACAATGTCAATTATAGGTTTATGCTCTTCTAACCAATTGAATAAATTATATCGTTCAACAATTGTTTCAAAAGATTTTGATTCCCAGTTTTTCCTTTTTTCTTCTACGCCAAAATCATCTACTAAAATCAACTTGCTAAATCCTTGATTGTTCAAATATTGAACCATACAACTACCAATAAATCCTGCAGCACCTGTAACCAATATTTGTTTATCCTTATCCATCGTAATTATTGAATCATCTTTTCAATAGCAGTATCATATTTCTCTTTCCAAGCATTGATATCTCCCCAATTTTCTCCACTCACTTCTATGGCTTTTTCTGTTACTGTTCCTAATATTGTACAAGCGACTCCAGCAGCTTTTGCATCATTCAGTAAACTCTCCAATGCCTTGGTATTCACTGAAACAACAATTCGTCCCTGGGCTTCTCCAAACCAAAAAGCGTCTTTTCTGATTTCTATTGATGGATTAGTTGCAAATCCTTTATTTCCTGCAAATCCACTCTCTAATAATGTAATCATCAGACCTCCTTCACTAATATCGTGAGCGCTGTTGATTTTCTTTTTTTGTATGAGTTCATACACAAACTGTTGTGTATTATATTCTTCATCTAAATTAAAATAGGGCGCTGGTGAATATTGCACTTTCTTTAATTTATGTAAATATTCACTTGATGCAATATCATTGTGTTGATGACCAATTAATACAATTGTATCACCGGCATTCTTAAAATGCATTGTCATCTTTGCTTCGATATCTTCTAGAATACCCACCATACCAATTGTTGGAGTTGGATATACCGGACCATCAGGATTTTGATTATAGAAACTCACATTACCACCAGTCACCGGTGTATTGAATTTTTTACAGGCATCACCCATACCAGTAACAGCATGCACAAATTGAAAATAAACTTCTGGATCATAAGGATTTCCAAAATTCAAACAGTTGGTTACACCAATAGGTTCTCCGCCACTGCATACTATATTTCTAGCTGCTTCAGCAACTGCAATCATACCACCTATATATGGATTCGCATAGACATATTTGCTATTGCAATCTACTGTCATTGCCAATGCTTTACCTGTGCCCTTTGCTAAAACAATGGAAGCATCACTAGGATTATTGGTACTCAGATTTGCAGCACCAACCATACTATCATATTGTGTATATATCCATCTTTTGCTGGCTATATTCGGCAAAGACACTAATGATTCAGCCACTTCTTTTATATCAGCAGTATCTTCGATATCTGCTATATTGAATGCATTGATTTTTTCAAAATAAGCTGGTTCCTTGTATTCTCTGGTATATTGAGGAGCGCCACCGCCTAATACCAATTCATAAGCTGGTAATTCTGCTTCGAGCACTCCGTTCATGTAAAATTTCAACAAGCCGTCGTCGGTAACATGACCAATAGTGCTTGCACTTAAATCCCATTTTTCAAAAACAGCCACTACTTCTGCTTCTCTTCCTTTTTCTACAACCATCAACATTCTTTCCTGACTTTCACTTAAGAGTAATTCCCAGGCCTTCATATTTTGTTGTCGAGTAGGCACTTTTTCTAAATCGATATGCATTCCAACTTCGCCTTTTGCGCTCATCTCTGCTGTACTGCAAATAATTCCCGCAGCCCCCATATCCTGCATACCAACAACAGCTCCAGTTGTTAATACTTCTAAACAAGCTTCCAATAATTTCTTTTCTTGAAAAGGATCACCCACTTGAACTGCTGGTAATTCTTGAACACTATCATGGGTAATATCTGCACTTGCAAAACTTGCTCCACCAATACCATCTTTTCCTGTGGCACTTCCAACATATATTACAGGATTACCAGTGCCTTTAGCTGTTGCACTCACCATATCACCAGCTCTCATGATCCCAACACTCATTGCATTCACTAATGGATTGGTATGGTAACAATCTTCAAAATAAACCTCACCGCCAACTGTAGGAACTCCAAAACAATTTCCATAATGACCGATTCCTTTTACAACACCTGATAATAAATGTTGCGTTTTTTTATCTTTTAGATTTCCAAAACGTAAACTATTCATTGAAGCAATTGGCCTTGCACCCATGGTGAAAATATCTCTTTGAATTCCACCAACTCCAGTTGCAGCTCCTTGAAATGGTTCGATTGCACTTGGATGATTATGGCTTTCTATTTTAAATACTACACCAAAACCATTACCCATATCCATTAAACCTGCATTTTCTTCTCCGGCAGCTACTAACATTCTTCCGCCATTTCTTGGCAATGTTTTTAACCATTTAATGGAGTTTTTATAACTACAATGTTCACTCCACATGCCGCTAAAAGCGCATAACTCAGTAAAATTGGGTGTTCTATTTAATTTTTGTTGGATCAGCTCAAATTCTTCAGCAGTAAGACGGAGCTGTTGAGCGGTTTTTACAGTGATTTCCATATTGCGGCGAAGTTAAGAAAGTACCTTAAACAGACCATATGAAGTTTTCCTCTTCTATTAAAACTTAAAAATTAACCACAAATGGGTATTTTTTTAATGAAAATTGATAAAATGCCTTGATTGATGCTACCAACCAGTTGGTATTTTGAAACCGCCGCTATTTGTAAGTAATTCTTTTAATTTACTGAAAATGAAGCAATTATGAAATAAAATAAATTAATTTTTCTAGCTGATTATATACCAAACAGGGTTGGAATTTCGTTAGCGAGTAGGATTTGAGATAATTTTAAATCAGAATCATCCAATTCCTTTAATCCTGCCTTATAGTGAACAATTATTAATCGTTTACTAAATAGGACAATATGCTTAAGAAATTTACGCATTATCTAGGGCTAACAATACTTATTCTAGTTTCTACCAATTCAATTGGTCAATACCAATACTTAGGTACATATGATAATGAGGGAAAACCCAATTATTTATTGCCAACTAGAGATGTGCTCAGCGCATCATTCTTAAGTAAGATTGCCGCTTCTTTACCGGAGAGCAGACCTGTTCCTACTTATAACCCTCGCTTAATTGCTGATGGAAGAACCGAAACCATAGACGTAAAGTGTCCATCAGATGTATGGATAACTTTTGTTGATGAAGGTGCTGGCTATAGAAATGGATTAGGATACTATACTTTCAACACAGACAATCCACCTACTACTCCTCCAGCAGCTAATCAAATCAAAATTATTTTCCCTAATGCATCTAAAAGAGGTGCTGGTGGTGGATTAACTGCAGGTGATAAAGTCTTCTTAGGTAATTTTCCTGCAAAAACAGGTATAGGATTTGTTTTGATGGCTGATGGTTGGAATGGTTCTATTGTAACTCCAGGAAACTGGGTATTGTATTCTTCAGCAGCTTTCAATCCTGAACCAATTGTTTCCAATAAAAAACATACTGTTTTACTCAGAGATTCTAGCACCAATAGAATTGTTGTTGGTTTCGAAGATATTAGAAGAGATAACAATGGCTGTGATAATGATTTTAATGATTTGATATTTTTTACAACAGTTACTCCAATCGAATGTGTTAACAAAATGGATAGTATTCCTGATCTAACACTGGATGGAAAAATTTCATTCTCAGGAAATACAGGTGGACTAGAAAGTAAAAGTTTAGGCGATAAAATTGCTAAAAGAATTTATGGAAAATTATTAGAAGGAAGCAACGGTGAAGTGAATTATCAAAACATGCAATTGCTCGAAACATCCTCTAGGACAATTACCAGCAATGCCACTTCTTCTAATACTGGATTGAGATTGGCAGACTTAATGCCATCTCGCATATTAGATCCAGGATATACAGCATACATCACTACTCCAATAGATATACCATTTATCACAAACGCTAAAGAAGTGAGGTCTGTAGACTTTACAAAAGATGGCATATGTAAAGCAGTGGCATTTGCTACCAAAACGCAGGGTGTAATGTATGATCATACTAAACCAATGTGTGATCGATTAAAAGGAGCTGAATTATTGAATGTGGAGAATTTTTCTTTAAACAGTTTAAATTTTGTCAGGTACACATTGCAACAGTCTACTGGAAATATTGAATATGCAATGAGTTTTTCAATAGGCAAAAAAACCGGAAGGAATAATTTCTCATTTCAATCAAATTGGTTGAATAAAGATTATGTAAGTGAAGACACTTTAATCAACTACCAGGTTTGGGCTGCAGCCCCCTATTTATGCATTGATATGGCATTAGAAATTTTAAGCAAATTGAATGCTATAATGCCTGTTCAGCAGTTTGTTGCATCAGCAGAATTGCCTAAAACTTATATAACCAGCGGAAGTCGTAATGGAACCAATTTAAATTTGACTATCAATAATCAAAGCGTATTTAGCAGCGGATATTTTGAAGTAGAAGAGAAAGCCAATGAAAGGGCAACAATAAAAACAAAAAGAACGGTTCCATTTAATTTAAACTCATTTAATAAATCAACTATTAGTTTCCCGATGAGTGATGTTTTTGAGAGCAATGTTTCTATGTATATCAACGGAAAATTACAGGATCAGGTTTATATGAGTGATGGTACTTGGGGTATTGATTACGACTCTACAAAAACAGCAGTAAAGGAGTTTAAAATAATAAATGATACAGCAAAAGGATTTGCAGCTGGCGACTATCCCGTATTCAGAAATGTAAAAATCAATGCAACAACTCCTAATTATGTTACTGCTTACAAAGTATTAAAAGGAGCAGGTGTTGCAGTAGATTTAAGTGAATATAAAACATTGGTATTTACAGCCAAAGGAGATGCAAGACTAAAAATTACTTTGGCAAAAAATTCCATCAATGATTTTGAAAAACAATTTAAATACAGTACCACTGTTGGTAAAGAATTGAAAGAGTACAGAATAGATTTGAGCAGTTTCAAATCTACCAATTCAACAGCAGGTTTCGATGCCAACGATATAGTTACAGTTGTATTTGCTTTTGAAACTTTTGATGGAAGATCTACAACTATTGATGCCGCCATTAATAATATCGCATTCTCTAAAAAAGCGCCTGAAGAGCAAGCTGCTCCTATAAATACATTGATCAATGTATTTCCTAATCCAGCAAAAGGAGGGAAATTCACCGCCAAATTCAACAGTGAAGTAAATACTACCGCAACCATTAAAGTTACTGACGCTTCAAGCGGAAGAGTATTGTTTACCAAAGATGCCAATGTAGTGAAAGGAGAAAATCAGGTTCCGGTGCAGATGACCAATTTACCGGGGATATCAATTAGCATACTAACCATTGAAGGTAATGGCATCAAACTACAGCCACAGAAAATATATGTACAACAATAAAAGTTTAGGACTTCAATAGAAATAGCCTCCAGCAATGGGGGCTTTTTTTATACATTAAATTCAATCATGAATTTAACCAAAGCAGCTGGAGAATTTAATTGCAATTTATGCATGATATTTTTACGATGTGTTTCGACCGTATAAATACTCAAATGCAGCTTTTCTGCTATTTGTTGATTGGTATAAGTTTGCTTTAAGTAATAAACAATTTCCAATTCCCTTTTAGTGAGATTGAATTTATGCAAGAAAGTGTCTAATTTTTTGAAAGCATCTGGCAAGTTTTCTTCCTTCCCCAAAATAAATACTGACTCACCTGCAGCTACTTTTTTAATGGCACCAGATAGCTCGTCTTTGCTGCTATTCTTTAATATATACCCGTCAGCACCAGCTTTTTTTGCTTGTTCAATTAGTTTTGCATCATTGTACGCAGAGAGCATCAACACCCTAACAGTAACAAAAGATTGTTTGATGTATTTGATTGTGTCTAAACCATTTAAGTTGGGCATATTCACATCCAATAAAATTAAATCGATATCAGGTTGTTGAGTCAGTAAGTACAGCAACTGCTTGCCATCATTAGCAATGCCTGCAATATTAATTGCTGGATCATTTCCCAATATCATCTTTAGACCTTCCACAAAAAGTGGATGATCATCCGCAATCATCAAGTTAATTTTCTCGCTCATAAATAAAATTCAATATACGTCATTTTTTGAAAGGAACAAACATTGGACCTGCAAAACAAGGGTAAGATTTAATTTTATAGACCCCGCCCTCATAATAGGTTTCAGCCCAACAATATTTGGATCCTGGAGTATCATCATTCTTCATCTGAGGAACATACCAAAGCACCAAATCGGTATTAACAATTTGCTCTGGATTAGGTTCAATGAATTTTTCGGGACCCTGTCGGTAATCGCTATTGCAACAAGGCCCAATCGTTACTAAATCAGTTTCTCCTTCATTTTTATCTAAATGGTTTTTTGTAATGTATAAATATGCATTATCTCCCCTACCACTGTCATTAAATTGACCTTTGCCTGGCTCTATATAGAATCCATTGCTGGCACTTGTTTGGAGTTGATATTGAAATCCCTTGGGTGAATAGGAAGTAGTTGGTTGCTGTAATTGCCATTTTTCTTTTTCCCAAATATTCCAATCATTATTGCCCCATTCATAAAAGGATTGCTTATTGCCTGCAAATGAAATACGCATCACAGGTCGATAAATTCCATTGTTTCCACATCCCCTTCCCAAACTTGCACATACCATTCTGAATTGTCCATTTTTGTAAAAGAAAAAACGTTGGGAATAACTATAATTACAGGCAATAGGCCATAATTCGCTGAAGAATCGCTGCTCGAGCATAAAACCAACTGTGCTGTCTCCTTCAATGATATCTGCAATAATAGGCGGATCTGTTGCCACTACAGCCGATTGACTAAAGATAGGGCAACCAACTGCATCACTGTATCCAAACCCATCGGTACCGGAGTAACTTACATGCCAGTCTACCAATTTAGCACTATTGATTATTTTATTTGAATTGAAACTAACATTACTGATCATGAGTCCATCTGAAGCTGTTAAAACATAATCAACTGACCAGTTATTTTTTTTAACGGTATTGATTTTTTCGCAATAACAATCGGCCATATTTTCATTCTGCAATTTTCTTTCTGTAACCACTAATTTTTCTGCATCTTTTCCCACATTGGTCCAACGCAATCCTACCAGGCGATTATCCGTAAGGTCTACAATTGCCCACAAAGCTCTATTGCCTTTTACAAATGTTGGTGCAACACATAAATGCTGAGACCTTTCACATTTAGTTCGGTTCAATGCTGTTTTGGTACTCGACATGATGGGCATATCTGCTGAAGGCTTAAATCCTAGTGCTTTCTCTACTTCAGGGGAATTAACCGCAATTTTTACAGCCAATTTGGTAAGTCTCGAAGGAATATCTGGTTGCATTTGAGGATAATGATCTACACTGATCATTTTATGTGTAATAACATTGACCACACCAATTGTAGTTAAATTCAATGCATAATTATACATTTCAATACGCATTAATGATCCTGGCAAATTCACTACTCCTTTTCTTATGTCACCTGGTCTTGCTGGATAAACACCGAATATTTCATTCCATAAAGGTTGATGCGTTTTTCTATCAAAAATATATTTGATAAAAAAGCTGTCTTGCAAAGCAATATTTTGCGCCAACATGGTTCTTTCATCGGTTTTATCGGAATAATATTTTACGGGAATATCATCCTTTAAGATGGAGTCAATTTGTTTTCTTCTTTGAACAATAAAACCAGCTGTATCTATTTTTTTTGTTGAAAATAAAGATTCTTTGAACTCGCTCAAATATATAGCATCATTGGGTTTGGTTGACTTTGGGGGAGCTTTTTTTTGTTGCGCTTTAACGCCAAATGAACTCATTAATAAAACCAATATGATCCAATAATTTTTTATTAGCACAATCATTCTTATTTATTGAAAGGATTCATTAATTGTTTATTTCTTAAGTAGCTTGTATCGGTTAAAGCTGCCAAAAACTCAATTAATTCTGTTTGTTCTTTATCTGTTAAAGTAAAGCCTTTTATTAAAGTAGATTTATTTTTATTGCTACTTCCATCGCCTTTATTTTCATTCGCTTCAATTAATCTACCTCCTCTTTTATAAATATAAATCATTTGTTGGATTGTTTCAACAGAACCATCATGCGCATAGGGCGCCGTGATGAGCACGTTCCTTAATGAAGGCACTCTGAACTTTCCTTTGTCACTGGTATTTTTGGTCAATTCATATAACCCTTGATCAGAAGCTGGGTATGACCCAAGTTCATCTAAATTGTATAATCCAGTATTAACGTACAATAATTGTTGTTGAGATACTTTTAAAGAATGGCATTTAAAACAACCTAACTTTTCCGAATTAAATAATGCAAGTCCATTGATCGCTTTTTCATTCATTGCTGTTTTATTACCCTTTAGATATTGATCATAAGGGCTATTCTGAGATTGTATTTGATTTTCAAAAGCAGTGATTGCCTCTTTGAAAAACACAGTTGAAAAAGGATTTTTTTCCTTTGGAAAAGCTTTACTGAAAAGGGTTTGGTAAAAAGGGTCTTGTTTAAATCGGTTGATTATTTCCAATTCATTGTTGGTCCAACCCAATTCTTTTGGGTGTTCATTAAATAGGGGAAAAATCATTTGTTCTGAAAACGTATGAATAGAACTATCCCCCCAAGTAAGGGCTTTTAAATATTTGGCATTTAAAATGGAAGGTGCATTTCTGCGGAGGTTTTCTCCATCAGCCCCAACAGATTTTCTATACCCATCCGAAAATGCAAATTGAGGATCATGACAAGATGCACATGACTTTGTTTGATTGTAAGATAATTTATTATCAAAAAATAAATACCTGCCTAAATTGATTTTGGAATCTGAAGAAGTATTAATTGGAGTAGAAAATATTTGGTCAATGAAGAGGGAAGAAAAAATAATCAGCACTAAAAAAAATAATATGCGCCATTGCTTTTTCATAGCATTATTTAAAGTCGATCAAGTCCCAATTTTTTGCTGTAGCATTCCACTTAAAAGTATAAACAGTTTCTGGTTTTTCGCTCGAAGCCTGTAAGTTATAATTAAACGCAACACCACTAATAATTAAAGCTCCATCTACCATTTTTATTTTTCTCGCTTTATCATCGCCTCTAGGCCCAAACCCTTCTAGACTAAGCTCTTTACGCAATTTAGACTTCACTAATTGGCCTTGAGCATTGATTGGAATAGAAATGATATTTCCATTTCTTGCACTTCCAATATACAATCGTTTTTGTTTATTTTCATCGAAAGCCACTGTAAGACCAATTGCATCTTTTCTGGATAAAGAATCGATGACTTTTTTGGTGTTTGGATTGATCAAAAAAATGATTCCTTTTTCTTGATAACGATCAGAACCAGCTACAGTAGAGGCAATCAAAATATTAGCAGTGCAATCGTATGTTATTCCCAATAATCCAAATGGATTTTGAGAACTTTCTTTTGAATTAATAGGGAGATTTATCCATTCATCCAATACACCTGTATATTGATCCAATCGATAGATGGTATTCAATTTTTCAATTGGATTATACAACATAGAAATCAAAGGAGTTGGAATGGTATACGCATTGCCATTGATATCAAAAGCAATGGAAGAAAGATAACCGAATGATTTCCATGAAGGAGCTTGATACAATGATTTTTTGGGATTGGTTGGAGAAGGAGATTTTTGGCCTTCTAACTGTTCAAATTCGATCAAAGCAATTCCAGTGAGCTTTTTTTCACTCGTACTCAATGCTGTCCACAAAGGATCAAATCCTAAAGTTTTTATGAAATCTGGCTCTTTTTGGCAGGGCTTAATGGCAGTTTGGGCTACCAAGTTGTTAGGAATTATGAAAAGAAACAAAAAATTAATACAAACACTTATAAATAATTCTACATATGAATGAGGTCTCTGCAAGTTTTCATATTTATATTTATTACAATGTGTATTCATTTGTTTTATAAAGTACAACGAGTAGATTAAAAAAAACTATTCAAGATAAAATGTAAAACTACTAGAATTCGGTTAAATACTATGATTTAAATATACAAACTAGTTTGTATATGAACTGATAAATAAGGGTTCTATAAAATGGAAAAATTGATTCTACCATATGGAAATCAGTATATTTTACAATAAAAATGTGTAATTTTACTATGGATGTAGAAGATATACTACAAGAAATGTTTTTTTATTTACACAATAATGTGGAAAAAAAACGTTCCGGTGAGTTTTTACGCACAAGGTTTTATTTTAAATGTACTGTTATGAAAAAAATTTACTCAACTATTTTTAATGCAAAAAAATCATTCGGCATTTCGCTTGCCTTATGTGTTTTTGCTTTAAGTTCTCTAAACCTTTCTGCTCAAGTGAGTGGAAATATATTTAGAGACTATAATGCTACCGGAATAAAAGAATCTGGCAGCGGTTACAATGAACCTAATGTTCCAGGAATTACTGTTAAAGCATTTAATGCTGCTGGAACAGTCCTGGCCACTACTACTTCGGGTGCAAATGGTAACTATAGTTTTACTGCTGGTCAAATTCCAGCAGCAACTAAAGTTCGTTTAGAATTTACTGGATGGATGTCAGAAGATTATCCTGGAGCCTATGGTACTGATAATAAAACAAGTGTTCAATTTGTTACAGCTCCAAATAACACTGCAAATTTTGCGATCAATTATCCTGGAGATTATGTAGACGCGCCTAACGCAAGAATTATTGTACCATCGTATACTAACGGTAACAACCAGGTTCCTGGTGCATGGCCAGCTGCATCGGGTGCAGATAATACCTATGCGTTTAATTATGGAAGTGGCGCAGTTGCCAATATAATTAGTGATATGGGACAAACAGGTTCAGTTTGGGCTACAGCTTATAGTAGAAAAGCAGACAAATTGTTCTATGCAGCTTTTGTTAAAAGACATGTATCCCTTGGACCTCTTGGTATGAATGGAATTTATGTTACAACTGGTGCTAAAGCAATAACTACCAAGACTAACACTGGAAACTTTGTTAATTTGAATGCAGTCAATCCAGCATTTGATGCAGGATCATTACCTGGTAGGTCTTTTGCTCCAGGCAACCAAGCCAGAAACCAAGCCAATAGAGATGATATGACTGGCGGCAATGTGTTTGATGAAGTAGGTAAAAAAGGTATTGGTGGAATGACTATTTCAGATGATGGAAGATATTTATATATCATCAACTTGAATGATCGTAAATTATGGAGAGTAGACATTGGTACTAACGGAACTGCACCAACATTGGCTTCTCAAATTGTATCTTATAATGCATTTCCTGTAGCAGCTGGAAATAGCACATTCAGACCATTTGCAGTTAAATTTTATAGAGGAGCGATTTATGTTGGTGGCGTATTAGATGGTGTAAAACCAGATAATTCTTCAGTGAGTAGAACTGAATTAAAAGCAGTTGTTTTAAAAGTTAGTGCTTCTGCAACACCTGGCACTGAAACTTTTACGACTGTATTGGATGCTCCACTTACTTATCAGCGTAGGGCAAATATGAATACTGGATTTGGTATTAACAAAAATACTAACTACACGGATCCTAACGGAACAATTGCCGCTGCAACATTGTGTCAAGGTTCATGGCATCCATGGGCAAGAAATTTTTCTGAAGTAGTTATTCCTCCGGGATCAGATAAAATTATTTATCCTCAACCTATGTTGAGTTCTTTGGAATTTGATCCGGCAGATGGATCATTGATATTAGGAATCACAGACAGAACAGGTCATCAATCTGGAAACCAGAATTTAGGGCCAACAAGTATTGGAAATAATACATTGTATACATCTAATGCAGCAGGTGATATTTTGAAAGCAGCCAACAACGGTACCTATTCAAGTTTCACATTGGAAAGCAATGGAACAAGTGGTGCTTATACCACTTCAGGAGCAGGCAACAATGAAGGACCTGGTGGTGGAGAATTTTTCTACACAGATCGTTATGAAAATGGAGTAGGTGGCGCATTGGGAATTGGAAATACAGCAAATGGTTCTAATCCTGGTACTTCTCATGAAGAAACCAGCACTGGTAGTATTGCTATGTTCCCAGGAAAAGAATTAATAGCCACTGCATTTGACCCAATTGATAACTGGTATACTGGTGGTGTTCGTTATTATTCATCTACAGATGGTATCGCTAAAGATGGTAAAGCATTGTACTTAGGTGCAAGTGTAGAATATTTTGGTAAAGCAAATGGTTTAGGAGATCTAGAAATCATTTCTGCTCCAGCTCCAATTGAAATTGGTAACCGTGTTTGGTTTGATGCTAATGCTAATGGTGTTCAGGATGCCGATGAAAATGGTATTGCTGGAGTTACCGTTCAATTAACCTCTAACACTCCTCCATATAGCCCATCTTTTTATACAGTTATTGCAACTGCAGTTACTGATGCTAATGGAAACTATATATTTTCTTCAGATGCTAGTAAAACTTCAACTGGTTCAGAGAAATATGGTATTGCTCAATTCACAGACCCTATCAATAAATTTAGGGTTCAAATACCTAATCTTCCTGGAAGCACCACTGTTCAGGCTCCTTTGACTGGATACGATGTTACCTTGAAAGATAATGGAGGTGCAGACGCTAATGCCGATGAAAGAGACAATGATGCTGCTGCATGGAATGAATTTGGCACTAATAATATTGCTGTAATCTATTTCTCTCCAGATGGAATTGTAGGCGCCAATAACCATAGCTACGATTTTGGATTTGCTACAGCAGGTTCAGTAGGTGGTGGTGGTGGTGGTGGTGTTGAAAGCAAGAGCTTGGGCGATGCAATTGCTGTTCGTGTTTATAACAGAGCCATCAACAGTGTTGCAGAAACTGCAGATTATAGTAAAATGCCATCAGCTGAAAGAACTGGAAATATTGTTAGCAATGCAACTGGTACACAGTTGAGATTGTCTGACATTCTACCACGTCAATTAGTAAACTATAACTTTAAATCTTTTGTATCAACACCTAAAGATTTAATTGGCATTACCAATGCAAAAGATGTTTTATCAATTGACTTTGTAAATGAGAATACGCCTAAAGCGGTTGCATTTGGTACTCAAACTCAAGGTGAAGTATACGATCATACAAAAGCAATTTGCGATCGTTTGAAAGGATATGAATTGGTAGCAATGCAAAATGTTACGGTAAAAGGAATCAACATGGTTCAATATAACTTAAGAAACAATGATGGTAATATTGAATATGCAATGAGCTTTATCATTGGTGCAAAAACTGGAAGAAATAGTTATACCATACAGTCCAATTGGTTGAATAAAGATTATACAGTTGATGAAACAATGTACAATATTCAACTTTGGGGTGGTTCTCCATCGCTTGCAACAGATATGGCAGCTGATATCATTACCCGTTTAACAGCTGGTTTACCAGTGAATGAAATCAAAAGCAATGCTGCTTTACCAAAAACATATATTACTGCAGGTAAGCGAGTAGAAGACAATCTTGCTTTAACTATTAATAATGTTACTTCTGCAACAAGCGGTTATTTTGAAGTATCAGATAGAGCAACTGAAAAAACTACTGTTTATACAAAAAGAACAGTACCGTTTACAGTAAATGCTAATGGCAAAACAACTGTAGCTCTCCCTACTGGAGACTTGTATGAGTCAACTATCAAATTATACATGAATGGAATTATTCAAGATGAAGTATTCATGGCTGATGGATCTTGGGGTGTTGATTATAACACCAATACAACAAGTGTTAAGAAATTTGAAGTGAAGAATAGCACGGCACAATTAGCAAAAGATGAATTCCATCTTTTCAGAAATGTAGATGTGAATGCTACCACACCTGACTTAATTGGAGTGTACAAATTACTGAGAGGTGGTGGTGCTCCACAAGATTTAAGTGCATTCAAAACATTGAAAATTACTGCAGCTGGTAATTCAGTATTAACAGTTACATTGGTAAAACAATCTATTACCAATTGGGCTGATCAATATAATTATCAGTTCTCAGTTAATAAGGATGCAACTGATTTCTTAATTCCATTGACCGACTTTAAATCTGCAGGTTCTAATAAACCAATGGATCCAAAAGACATCACTACTATGATTGTTGCATTAGGTGCAACTTCAGCAGGAAAAAATACCAATGTTGAAGTATCATTAAGCAATGTTTCATTTACTAAAGAAGATATTGGTTATATCAGAAGTTTATCAGCAAAAGATGTTACTGCATATCCTAATCCATCTAAAGGAACATTCAACCTTAAGTTTAAAGCAGATAAAGACTATGCACTTACTTTAAAAGTTACAGAAGCCGGAACTGGTAATGTAATTATGAGTCAAGCTATCAATGCTACAAAAGGAGAAAACGCTGTTCCTGTGAATGTAAACATCAACAAAGGTCAAAAAATGTATATCATTAGCCTTGATGGAAGCAATGTAAAATACAAAGCAACCAGATTGGTAATGGGTAAGGATTAATTCAAACTAAATAAAGATATAAAGCGCTCCAAACGGGGCGCTTTTTTTATACTCGTACCTTACATGAAATAGGGATATCGAAATAGCAATCAAATTAAAATAAATTATATGTATTTATTTTTACCCTTTTTATGCCCAAAATTCGATTTTCCTTTTTCATAAGTTGATGAATTAATATAAAAAGCTTTATTTTTGAGCAGAAAAAACACAAATACTTATGTCTTTAAGATTTAATGCAATTAGCAACATCTCCAGAGAAAATGATGGCTTAGCTTCAAAACCTAGTACAAAAATTACGGGAATTTTCGGGGAAAGCGTTTTTACACTCAAAACGGCACGTGAATTTTTAAGCGATGAAGCTTATAAAAGTTTAATCACTAGTATCAGAGGAGGAAAAAAGATAGATAGAAATGTTGCCAGTCAGATTGCCAATGGAATCAGGGCTTGGGCAGAAAGCAAGGGTGTTACCCACTATACACACTGGTTTCAACCATTAACAGGAACCACTGCAGAAAAGCATGATTCGTTTTTTACTTTAAAAAGTGATGGTACCGCAATTGAAGAATTTGACGGTGCTGCATTAATCCAACAGGAACCAGATGCATCTTCATTTCCGAGTGGTGGATTAAGAGCTACTTTCGAAGCACGCGGATATACTGCATGGGATCCTTCTTCTCCTGCTTTTATTATTGAAACTGGTGATGGAAGAACATTGTGTATTCCTACTATTTTCGTTTCTTATACTGGTGAATCTTTAGATTACAAAGCTCCATTATTAAAAGCTTTAGAATCTTTGAATAAATCTGCAGTTGAAGTATGTAATTATTTCGACAAGAACGTTACTAAAGTAACTGCTACTTTGGGTTGGGAACAAGAATACTTTGTTATTGACGAAGCCCTGGCAAATGCCCGCCCCGATTTAGTGCAAAGCGGAAGAACTGTATTTGGTGCAGCTCCGGCGAAAGGTCAACAATTAGAAGACCATTATTTTGGCTCTATTCCTGAAAGAGTGTACGCTTTTATGCGCGACTACGAAGCAGAAGCATATAAATTAGGTATCCCTTTAAGAACAAGACATAATGAAGTTGCACCAGCACAATTTGAGTGTGCTCCTATTTTCGAAGAAGTAAATATTGCTGTAGATCATAATACCCTTTTGATGGATGTTATGAGTCGTGTTGCAAAAAGACATAAGCTTGTTGTATTGTTACATGAAAAACCATTTGCAGGTATCAATGGAAGTGGTAAGCACAATAACTGGAGTATGGCAACTGATACTGGTGTAAATTTATTAGCACCAGGAAAAACGCCAAAGACCAATTTGATGTTCCTCACTTTCTTTGTGAACACAATTAAAGCAGTTCATGATTATGCAGATATTTTACGCGCTGCAATTGCATCTGCTCCTAACGATCATCGTTTAGGTGCCAATGAAGCTCCGCCTGCAATCATTTCAGTTTTTGTTGGTCAATATTTAGCAAAGGTATTAGCGGATGTAGAAACCAGGGTTGGACATAAATTTGATGAACAGGATGAAGCAATCTTAAAATTAGATTTACACCGCAGCATTCCGGAATTGATGTTAGATAATACAGATCGTAACAGAACTTCACCTTTTGCATTTACTGGAAATAAATTTGAGTTCCGTGCTGTTGGATCTTCTGCAAACTGCGCTATCTCAATGACTGTATTAAATACAATTGTAGCGGATACTTTGAGAAAATTCAAAATTGATGTTGATGCGTTAATTGAAAAAGGCGATAAGAAAGAAATTGCAATCATGCATGTAATTCAGAAATACATTGTAGAAAGCAAAAAAGTATTGTTCGAAGGAGATGGATATAGCGATGATTGGCATCATGAAGCTGAGCGCAGAGGTTTACCTAATTTAAAAACGACTCCTGTTGCTTTAGATGCAATGGTTACTGAAAAAGCAAAGCATTTATTTGAAACCAATAATGTTTATTCTCATACAGAATTAGAAGCTCGTCATGAAATTGAATTAGAGAAATACATTAAGAAGGTACAAATTGAAGCAAGAATTATGGGCGATCTAGCGATCAATCATATTTTACCTGCGGCTATTAAATACCAGAATGATTTATTGACCAATGTAAATGGTTTAAAAGCTGCTGGATTACCGGAAGCTGCCTATGCAAGTCAATTGTCTATTCTTAAAGAAGTAAGTGAGCATATTCAAATAATTCATACCAAAGTACACGGTATGGTTGAAGCAAGAAAAATTGTTAACAATATCGAGAATACACGCACAAAAGCAATTGCTTATGAAAGTCAAGTGAAATCTGCTTTCTTCGATGAGATCAGATATCATGTAGATAAATTAGAAGGGTTGGTAGATGACGAAACATGGACTTTACCAAAATACAGAGAGATGTTGTTCCTCAGATAATCTTTGTGCCGACTTTAACTTAAATTTTACCGATAAAAAATAGTGGATCCTAAAAAATCCACTATTTTGTTTTACATAAAATTATAACATATGAAAAAAGTATTTGGATTATTAACAATTGCACTTTGTTGCTCACTTACTACACTAATCGCTCAACCTCCAGCAGGTGGTGGTGGTCAAATGACTCCTGAACAAAGAACAGCCATGATGAAAGAGCGTTATAAAGGTATGGGATGCAATGATGTTCAATGTGACTCATTGATTGCAATCACCAACGATATGCGTCCTAAACAAATGGCATTAAGAGATATGCCTGAAGCAGACAGACCGGCGAAAATGAAAGAAATTACTGATGAGCGTAACAAAAGAATTGAAAACGCACTTCCAGCTGATTTAGCTAAAAAAGTAATAGAAGCAATGTCTCAACAACGCCCTGGTGGTGGAAGAGGCGGCGGAATTTAATTTTTGAAGTATCCCCCGATAAAAAAAATCCCGATTAATCGGGATTTTTTTATGCTTACTAGTCCGTATTATTTTATCTCTTTAGAAATTTGATAATTATTTCATTACGAATGATTCCAAAAACTTAGTAGTGAAATTTCCTTTTCTAAAATCTTCATTCTGCATTAATTGTAGATGAAAAGGTATGGTGGTTTTAATTCCTTCGATCACATATTCGCTCAATGCTCTGTACATGGTATCTATCGCTTCTTCTCTCGTTTGAGCAACAGTAATTAATTTACCAATCATAGAATCATAATATGGAGGAATTACATATCCAGCATATACATGACTATCAACACGCACACCATGACCACCTGGTGTAAACAATGTGGTGATCTTGCCTGGAGATGGCCTGAAATCGTTGTAAGGATCTTCTGCATTGATTCTACATTCAATTGCATGCATCATTGGTTCATAATTTCTACCAGAAATTTTTTCCCCCATGGCAATTTTTATTTGCTCTTTTATCAAATCGAAACTCACCACTTCTTCCGTAACACAATGTTCAACTTGTATACGGGTATTCATTTCCATGAAATAAAAATTACGGTGCTTATCTACCAAGAACTCAATAGTACCAACACTTTCATAATTAATTGCTGAAGCCGCTTTAATAGCAGCTTCTCCCATTTTTTGACGCAATTCTGGTGTCATAAATGGTGATGGAGATTCTTCCACTAATTTTTGGTGTCTGCGTTGTATAGAACAATCACGCTCGCTTAAATGACAAACATTTCCGTATTGATCTCCTGCAATTTGAATTTCGATATGACGTGGCTCTTCTACAAATTTTTCCATGTAGATGCCATCGTTTTTAAATGAAGCAGCTGCTTCCATTTTTGCTGTAGTGTATGCTTTTTCTATTTCACTTTCTTCCCAAACAACGCGCATTCCTTTTCCACCACCACCAGCAGTTGCTTTTAAAATAACTGGATAACCTACTTCTTTAGCCAATGTTTTGGCATGTTCGATACTCTCTAACAAACCTTGTCCTCCAGGAACAACAGGTACACCTGCTCTGATCATGGTTTCCTTCGCAGTAATTTTATCTCCCATTTTATTGATCATATCGGGAGTAGGGCCAATAAATTTAATACCATGATCTGCACAAATCTGTGAAAATTTGGCATTCTCAGCTAAGAATCCATATCCTGGGTGAATAGCATCTGCGTTGGTAATTTCAGCAGCGGCCATGATATGGGCTATGTTAAGATAGGAGTCGGCACTTTGAGGTTTACCTATACAAACGGCTTCGTCTGCAAATTTTACATGCAAACTTTCACGATCAGCAGTTGAATATACCGCA
Source organism: Sediminibacterium sp. (assembly GCA_040403975.1). GTDB lineage: Bacteria > Bacteroidota > Bacteroidia > Chitinophagales > Chitinophagaceae > Sediminibacterium. The sequence goes on along the minus strand of JBBAJS010000002.1, from coordinate 230,431 downwards.
ACTGTTTTAATACCCATTTCTCTACAGGTTCTAATCACGCGTAACGCAATTTCACCCCTGTTGGCAATTAATATTTTTTTAAACATTGAGCTAGTTTAGATTTTAGGCAGGTTCTACCAAAAATAAAGGTTGATCATATTCCACTGGGCTGGCATCTTCTACCAATACCTTAACAATGGTCCCTTTTATTTCACTTTCAATTTCATTAAAGAGCTTCATCGCTTCAATAATACAAACTACTTTCCCTGGGGCAATTTCAGTACCCACATCGGCTAGTATTGGCTTATCTGGGGATGACCTTCTATAGAATGTTCCAATCATCGGACTTTTCACAGTAATTAGATTATCTGATTTGGGCGCTTCAGAAGGTGCTGCTGCTACAGGTGCTTGCGATATTGCAGGAGCTGCTGGAGCAGGTGCAGCCTGTGTAGTAAATACTTGATGACTAGGTGCGGCAACTGTAATAGGGGCTTCTTCTTTTTGTTTGATGGTTACTTTACCATCTTTGTCTTCGATGCTTATCTCGCCAATATTACTTTTGTTGATGATTTTGATTAATTCGTGGATTTGTTTTAAGTCCATAAATGGCAATTTTTGGGGTAAAATCGGTTGTTTTTAGTCGATTGGGAGGGCAAAATAGCCTTTTTTTACTAAAAATGGGCTGTTTTTATATTTTTTAAAAAAATGGCCTGAAGTTATACACAACAGGCCTAAAAATGCTTAAATTATAATCTCTTAGTCTTTTACTCTTTCTAAATATTCGCCTGTTTTGGTATTCACTCGGATACTTTCTCCTTGATCAACAAATAATGGCACCATTACAGTTGCCCCATTTTCAATTGTAGCTGCCTTTAGGGCTCTGGTTGCTGTATCGCCTCTCAAACCAGGTTCACAATAGGTGATTTTTACTACAATCTTTTCAGGAAGCTCTGCTCCTATCGGTAATTCGGTTTCAGTATTGATAAAAACGAAAACTTCTGAACCATCCATCAAAAACTGTGGTGCATCGATCATTTCTTCCCCTAATGCAATCTGCTCAAAGGTTTCGTTGTTCATTAAATTGTATCCGCTTTCATCTTTATATAGATATTGGAACGCTTTTTTCTCAACTCTAACAGGATAAATGTTCTCTCCACTATTCCAAGTTTTCTCAATTGACCTTTTATTGTCTACGCCTTTTAATTTAGCCCAAACTTTAGCAGCAGCTCTGGCTGTTTTGTTTTCGCCAAACTCTACTACAGAGTATAAACTTCCATCTAATTTTAATATCAGACCACGGCTGATGTCGGATGTTGTTGCCATATTTTTCTTTTTAAAGTTACCCTTACGGGGATTTGCGCAAAAGTAGGGATTGAAGCCCAAATAAAGAAAAACAGTATAAATTTAGCTTGAGAAGCCCCTTTTTATTTGCTAAACAGGTAATCGTATCGTTTCAATAATTTGAAATGAATGAGGATATGTGTAATGGTGAGGGCACTTATAACAAACATTAAGCCGGCAACCACCTTAAACATTTTGATAAAAACATCTAGTGTTATTTTACCTGACAATTCAGGCTGTTGTTCCATCATTTCACTAATAACCTGACGTAAATTGATATCATTCATGAAAAAAACAGCGGAGGCATTCATTAAAAACAATACACTGATAAACAAAGACCCGTAGGCATTTACTTTTATCCAATCCTTTAATGAAGGTTTACAAGGGCGTGCGGGATTGATGCCGTTCAATAAAAAATTCAAGGATGTAATTACGTATATCACAAAACAAGCCATTGCAAAAGCCATTAATAAGAATGCCGGATTACCTGACAAAGCCATAATGGTAACAACTATATCCATTAGTCCAAATAACAAAGCTACTGGTATCAATAAAAAACTAATGATCTTAAAAATAGTAAGTTGATTCATTTGCTGCAATTTACTGTTGTTGGGCAGCAAAGTTATCGATTATATTTTCTATTTGTGTTGTAGGAGATTTTTCTAACTGAACATTGTTTATTTCTTCAAAGACCATTCCATCTTCATAACCAATTGAAACATAAACAGAGAGTGATTGATGGGCAGGTCCTTTAAAAGTTCCTTTAGCGGGAGTACAATCAGTAAAGTCTCTTCCAACTGCTAATTTAATATGATGGCTTTCTACCCATACATTATTAGTAGGATCTAACCCAACCCAGCCATAGGTGGGTATATAAAATTCTACCCAAGCATGTGTAGCGCCTTCTCCTCTCATACCATTTTTATTTGGGCATATATAGCCACTAACATAGCGAGAGGGAATTTTCATTGCTCTTAATAACTCTAAAAGAACATGCGCAAAATCCTGGCAAACACCCGCTTTCTGTTCAATTATTTCTTCTACCGTAGTTTCAATGGTTGTAATTCCTTTGATATAAGTGAATTGATTATAAATGTATTCACTGCAAGCAAATGCAATTTGCGCAATTGATTTTTTATCATCATAAATTTCTTTTATTGCTATATCTAAAAAAGATTCTAATTGAACTGGGCTCGACCTTGAATATTGCAATAACAATAAGTTTTGCAAATCAGCAGAAGTACTAAATAAAGTGGTTTCAGGAAAGTTAATTACAGATGTAGTGTTAGTTTGAACAGTCAATTTACTTTCGATAATGAGTTCTTGATGTGGTCTTAATAAATTGAAATTCCCTGTTTTGTTTCCCCAATAATCGGTAAAAGTCAACACTTCAGGATTGCCTGTAATTTGTAATTCCATCTCTAATAATTGTTGAGTTGGAATATTGGATGGGTATATCTTTATTTCATTAACACTTTCTTTAATGGGGCGATCGTATTGGTATTTTGTAATATGGTGTATTTTAAAAACAGACATTCAACGAATTTTAAGAATAAGAAAAATAGGTTTGACCCAAGAAATAACCAAAGGCATTCAATTCTTTACGAATATTAATTAAATAGGTTTTCAATCCTGTTTGGTGAATGCTTGATAGATCGGCAAATTTTATCTGACTATTCAATCTTCCGAAACTTCTTTTCAAATCAGTAGAGCCTTCAACAGGATTAGCTTCCGTGATATCGATTAAATATTTATTAGCACGATCCAAAGAATAATACAATGATCTTGGAAAATAGTGATCAAATAATACTTGCTTTGCCACATTTTCATTATGATTTAAATTACTGTAATTTTTTAAATGTAATTCATAACCAGAGAGCGCTAACAACAAACTTCTCCAAAAAAGAATGTCTTGCTCATCTTCCATTTTAAAATCAATCGTTTTATAAAAATTATGGGTGAACTCTACTGTTAACAAACATCGTTCGGTATATTTTCCCAAATTCATATAATTCCAACCTTGGCCTCTTGGCATTGTACTATCTGCAATACCGCAAAACTGATCACAACTTGCAATTAATGTATCAATGATTGCTATTGCATCAGAGCCTGCCAATTGATTATTAAGTGTTGGCTCATTAACTAAGTGATAAATATGGTTAACCTGTTCCCAAACTTCTTTTGTAATTTGATCCTGTACTCCTCTGGCGTTTTCTCTGGCCTTGGTGATAATTGATTTGAGTGAATTGGTATTTTTAGGATCAGTTATTAAATATTGCAATGAAGCAGTATCATTTTCTTTTAACAAATCAATTTCTTCTTTGCTTAATGCTGTAAATACTTCCAGAGCTGTTTGCCATGTGATTCCACTTGCCTGCACTTTATCGAAAGAAAGAATATAGCTGGTTTTTAATAAACGCAACATACCATCAGTACGCTCCATATACCGATGAAGCCAATATAATGAGTCTGCAATTCTACTTAACATGAAAAATATTTTTGTTGAACAATTAATTATCGATGATCCATGTGTCTTTGCTTCCACCCCCTTGAGATGAATTAACAACCAAAGAGCCTTCTCTTAAAGCTACTCTTGTTAACCCTCCAGGAACTATTTCAATTCCTTTCGGACCATATAATGCATAAGGTCGGAGGTCTACATGACGAGGTTGTAATTTTCCATCCAACAAGCAAGGAACAGTAGACAATGAAATGATAGGTTGAGCAATAAAATTGCGTGGATTTTTCAGTATCATTTCTTTTGCCTTAATCAATTGGGCTTCTGTTGCACTGTTTCCCATAACCATACCATAGCCTCCAGATTGATTGGTTTCTTTCACTACCATTTTCTCCATGTTTGCAAATACATGTTCTCGTTGTTCTGCATTTCCCATTTGATAAGTGGGTACATTCGGGAGAATGGGCGGTTCATTTAAATAATATTGAATCATCTCGGGCACATAGGCATAAACCGCTTTGTCATCTGCTACCCCATTTCCTAGAGCATTTACAATGGCTACATTTCCTTTTCTATAAGCACTCATCAATCCTGGAACACCTAAAGCACTATTTGGATTAAATACCATTGGATCTAAAAATTCGTCGTCTACTCTACGGTAAATCACATCTACTTGTTGCAATCCAGCTGTGGTTTTCATGAATACTTTCTGATTATCAACCAACAAGTCTCTGCCTTCTACCAATTGAATACCCATTTGACGAGCTAAAAAAGTATGTTCATAATAAGCTGAATTAAAAACGCCTGGAGTAAGCATTACTACAACAGGATTACTGATTTGTCGAGGAGATAGAGCTGCTAAATTATCAAATAAGATCAATGGATATTGATTGATCATTCGCACTTTATTGCTTGCCAATAGATCCGGAAAAATTCTTTTAGTTACTTCTCTATTCTCCAACATATAAGAAACACCTGAAGGAGTTCTTAAATTATCTTCGAGAATATAAAATGTTCCATCATCGCCCCTGATCAGATCGATTCCTGCTATATGAACATATATATCATGTGCCACTTTGATTCCATGAACTTCATGTGTAAAATGAGGACAGGATGCAATTAATTCTGCAGGAATGATATTGTCTTTAATGATTTGTTGGTCGCTATAAATATCTTTTAAGAAAAGATTCAATGCAGTTAATCGTTGTTTAATTCCCGCTTCTACATGAGACCATTCAGCTGCAGTAATAATACGAGGCAGAATATCAAATGGAAATATTCTTTCGATGCCTTCATCATTATTATAAACGGTAAACGTAATCCCCTGACTCATGAAAAGCTCAGCTGCCAACTGGTGTTTTTGCTGAAGATCTTTTAATTGTAGTTTACTTAAAGCAGCAGCAATTGCTTCATAAGGTAATCGAATATCAGCTACTGATTTCATTTCATCCCAAATGCCCTGCTGAACTGGGTAATTATTAAATAATGACTTTACCGGCATAGGCTTTCATTTAGGTTGATGTATAAACAAAAAATTGCATCCCCTCTTAAAAGGCTGCAATCAGTTGAAAGATACTAAAAAAAGGGATTTAAAAAGTTATTTTAAATCCAATTTGATCTGTAATTCATCAAATTGTTTATCGTCGATGGCGCTTGGTGCATCGAGCATTACATCTCTACCGCTGTTGTTTTTAGGGAAGGCAATAAAGTCTCTGATACTTTCACTTCCACCTAAAATTGAACAAAGTCTATCGAAGCCAAATGCTATACCACCATGTGGTGGGGCACCGTACTCAAAAGCACCTAATAAAAATCCAAATTTATGCAATGCTTCTTCTTCGGTCATACCCAATGCTGCAAACATTTTCTCTTGCAATGGGCGTTGGTAAATACGAATAGAACCACCACCAATTTCATTGCCATTCAATACCATATCATAGGCATTAGCTTTGATATTGGAATAAGGATGTTCTAAATATTTATCTGCATTTTCAATCAAAGGATTGTTATTGATCATCACTTCAATTTGATCTGGCTTAGGAGAAGTGAATGGATGATGTCGAGCAACCCAACGATTATCTTCTTCAGCATATTCAAAGAGTGGAAAATCCATCACCCACAATAATTTATATTCGTCTGCATTACGTAAGCCCAATCGCTTACCCATTTCTAAACGCAGATCAGAAATAGCTTTACGAGTACGCTCTTCTCTTCCTGCAAGAATCAAAACCAAATCTCCAGCTTTAGCGCCAGCTGAATCAGCTATTGCTTTTAATTTATCTTCTGTAAAAAATTTATCTACACTACTCTTATAAGTACCATCTGCATTGCATTTAATATAAACCAACCCTTGCATACCAATCTGAGGACGCTTTACCCATTCAGTCAATTCATCGGTTTGTTTGCGTGTATATTCAGAACAACCAGGTGCTGCTATTGCTAATACTGTTTCTGCGTTATCAAAAACGCCGAAACCCGCACCATTAATGAGTTCGCCAGTGGCTTGAATAGTTCCTCCTTTCAAAAATGCCGATTTTAAATTGGACAATTTCATGCCAAAACGAATATCAGGCTTATCATTTCCAAACTGCCACATAGCATCTTCCCAAGTCATTCGTTCTACTTGTTCAGTGTAATCGATATTCTTTACATCTTTGAAAACACGTTTTACCAAACCTTCGAACATGTTCAAAATATCTTCCTGTTCTACAAAAGCCATTTCACAATCTATTTGAGTAAACTCAGGTTGACGATCGGCCCTTAGATCTTCGTCTCTAAAACATTTTACAATTTGATAGTATCGATCGTATCCACTCACCATCAATAATTGTTTGAATGTTTGAGGTGATTGAGGCAAAGCATAAAACTGTCCTGGATTCATTCTAGAAGGAACTACAAAATCCCTTGCTCCTTCTGGTGTAGACTTGATTAAGAAAGGCGTTTCAATATCCATGAAATTATTTTCATGCAAATAGTTTCTTGCAGAACGGTTCACTGCATAGCGTAATTCTAAATTTTTCTTAACTGCGTTTCTGCGCAAATCTAAGAATCGATATTTCATACGCAGATCATCTCCACCATCTGTATCATCTTGAATAGTAAAAGGAGGAACCGCCGATTTATTGAGAATAACAAAATCATTTACATTGATCTCAATATCACCAGTGGGAATATTGGCATTCTTGCTACTGCGTTCTTGCACTTTCCCTTTTATTTGCAAAACAAATTCTCTTCCTAATGGATTGGCATCTAATGCCCCATTCAAATCTTCACCAAATAACAATTGAGTGATGCCATAACGATCTCTTAAATCCACAAAAGTAATGGCGCCAAATTTTCGAACAGTTTGCACCCATCCAGCCAAACTAACTACTTCATTTGCCTGACTAATTCTTAACTCTCCACAAGTATGTGTACGATACATATATAAATCTTAAATTTTAATTTTTTGAGTGCAGATTTTAACAGCCACTCAATCGGGCTGCAAATATACCCTAAATCAGGAAAGTTATAGAATTGAGGTATTTTTGCCCCAATGAATGATGCATCAATTAGCCCCAGAACCCATCGGATAGCCATTGCCAGCTTCTTTTTTATAGCTGGAATCTGTTTTGCAAGCTGGGCCAGTAGAATTCCTAATATCAAGCTGCAATTGGGTTTGAGCGAAGCAGCTTTGGGTGGATTGTTATTCGCTTTACCTGTTGGGTCAATGACTAGTTTACCCATTTCTGGATGGTTGGTTTCTCGGTTTGGAAGTAAAAGAATCATGCAAATAACCTCCTTAATTTACCCCATTTTATTGATTGGAATTGGATACAGTAATAGCATTATTCAATTAGCTTGTTTTTTGTTTTTATTTGGGCTTTTTGGGAATATGATGAATATCTCCGTAAATACGCAGGCTGTTGGGGTTGAACATTTATACAAAAGGACCATCATGGCATCTTTCCATGGAGTGTGGAGTTTGGCAGGATTTACTGGAGCTGCTATCGGCACTTTGATAATCGGTTTAGGCATTAGCCCATTGTTTCATTTTATTATCATCGCATCATTAACCATTTGCATCTCTTTAATTGCTCAACGCAAAGCAATTGAAAAAGATGATAATAAAGCAGGCAGTACTTTTTTTGCTAAACCAGATATGGTTTTACTTAAATTAGGATTAATTGCCTTTTGTTGTATGGCTGCAGAAGGAACCATGTTTGACTGGAGCGGTGTTTATTTTCAAAAAGTTGTACATGCGCCAGCATCACTGATTACACTTGGCTATGCTGCATTTATGTGTTCTATGGCAACCGGAAGATTTGTGGGAGATAAATTGGTTGCTTCTTTCGGTAAGAAAAGAATGCTTCAAGCCAGTGGAATAGTAATTGCTGTTGGTCTTATAATAGCAGTTGTATTTCCTAGTTTGATCATTGCAACATTCGGATTTTTACTGGTTGGATTTGGCGTTTCTTCTGTTGTACCACTGGTATATAGTCAAGCAGGAAAATCCACCAAACTATCTCCTGGTATGGCTTTGGCAGCAGTATCGAGTATAGGATTTCTAGGATTTTTAGTAGGACCACCCATCATTGGCTTCATTGCGGAAGCATTTGGATTACAATGGTCTTTTACGCTAATTGCTTTCTTAGGATTAGGAACTACTTTGTTAGCGAGATTCACTAAATTTATAGACTAAATATTGTCGGTTGATTTGTTAAGAAATAAAACCTTGAGACAATTTGTGCGCTTTGAATTTTCGAAAGAAAATTCAGCAAATTGGATGGAGTTGTTTTCTTAATAATTCAATCGAAGTAAATTAAATGATTGATTATTTTTCAAATATCGCATAACAAATAATTTCCTAAATGAGTTCAATACCATTAGCCGAAAGAATGCGCCCCAATACATTGGATGAAATTGTTGGGCAAGAACATATTACAGGTGTGGGTAGTATACTTAGGAAAAGCATCGAAAACAAAACGATCCCTTCCATGATTTTATGGGGGCCTCCAGGTGTTGGCAAAACCACATTGGCCAATGTAATTACCCAAACACTGCAGGTGCCTTATTTTCAATTAAGCGCCATTAGCAGTGGTGTAAAGGAATTGAGGGAAGTTATAGAACAATCGACTTCACTAAATGGGGCTGTTTTATTCATTGATGAGATTCATCGTTTTAATAAATCGCAACAAGATGCATTATTGGGTGCAGTAGAAAAAGGAATCATTAGATTGATTGGAGCAACTACAGAGAATCCTTCTTTTGAAGTGAACAGTGCCTTACTTAGCAGGTGTCAGGTATATGTATTGAAATCATTGGAAAAAGAGCAATTGGTACAGATGCTGCAAGATGCGATATCAAAAGATAATGTACTAAAAGAAAAAAATATTCAGCTCAAAGAAACCGAAGCATTGATTAATATCAGCGGTGGGGATGGTAGAAAATTATTGAACTTACTCGATCTGGTGGTTCAATCTGGTAAACAAGAAATTACTGATGCATTGGTAATGCAAGTGGCTCAACAAAAAATTGCCCTTTACGATAAAAGTGGAGAACAACATTATGATATTATTTCTGCATTCATCAAAAGCATGAGAGGCAGCGATCCGAATGGTGCAGTGTATTGGTTGGCAAGAATGATTGAAGGTGGTGAAGACGTTAAATTCATTGCCAGACGTATGCTCATTTTTGCCAGTGAAGATATCGGCAATGCCAATCCCAATGCACTTTTACTGGCGAATGCCACTTTTGATGCAGTGAGTAAAATTGGCTATCCGGAGAGCAGGATTATTTTATCTCAATGTGCTACCTACTTAGCTTCATCGTCAAAAAGTAATGCCGCTTATGAAGCCATTGCAAAAGCACAAAAATCAGTTAGTCAATATGGAGATTTATCAGTGCCCTTGCATTTGCGCAATGCACCTACTAAGATGATGAAGCAAATGGATTATGGCAAAGAGTATCAATACCCTCATTTAGGGGAAGGCAATTTTATTGAACAGGAATATTTACCCGATGCTATAAAAAACACAGCGTTCTATGTGCCAGGCAACAATGCGCGTGAAAATGAATTCAAGAAATTTTTAAGAGAACGATGGAAAGGGAAGTATGGTTATTAGTTATTAGTTATTGGTTATTGAGTTATTTTTTGAGGAATCAAACGTTCCGTTACTTTTTCTACTTCTACACCTCGATCTCCACCTTCATGGTATTCCGCATCTTCATTCACATCCCATAAATCGTATAGTTCATTTCCTGCAATGATATTTTTTGCAGCGAGCATTGCAGTCATCATGCTATGATCTTGGTTATTGTATTTATGCATTCCGTTTCGTCCTACCAAATATAGGCCTGGGTATGATTTCAGCGCTTCGCGCACATTATCTACATTCTCTTTGTATGAATGGTCATATACTGGATAAGCTTTTGGTTGACGCACTACATAACCATCTATTACCGCACTATCTTTGGTCAAACCAATTTGTTCGATTTCTTTTTTTGCGAGATTGATGAGCGTTTCATCGGAACTGGTCCATAAACCATCTCCTTCAAAACAAAAATATTCTAAACCATAACAAGCCATATTCGGATCGGGCACCATGTATGGGCTCCATGATTTAAAATTTTGTATACGCCCCACTTTTACACTAGGGTCGTGAATATAAATCCAGTTATCACTGAATGCATCTTCATCTTTACAGATGAGTACTACAGTTAAAAAATCACGATAGCCTAAATTGGCTGCAGAAGAAAAAGCATTCGTTGGAAATTTTGGACTCACTGCTTGAATCAATTCACGCATTGGTGCAGAAGACAAAACATAATCAAAATTATCCAAGGCCTTACCATCAGAAGTATGCACCGTCCATTTTCCATCAGCCATGGCAATATCTTTCACACCAGTATTCATCAATACTTCAACCCCCATTTCTTTGCACTTTTCAGTGCAACGCTCCCACATCATGCCTGGGCCTAATTTTGGATAGCGGAAAGAATCGATCAAGGTTTTAATTACCTGATCTTTATTGGCAGAAGGTTTTGGTTTAAATAGCGCATTCCAAATGGCACTGCTTAACGAAAGCCCTTTGATTCTTTGTGCTGCCCAGTCTGCAGAAATTTCATTGCAAGGAATTCCCCATACTTTTTCTGTATAGGTTTTGAAAAATATATTGAATAAGCGTTGACCAAATTGATTAACTACCCAATCCTGAAAATTGGTAGGATTTTTTACAGGGAAAGCTTTTGCTTTAAGATAACTCAAGACACATAAACCACTTTCGATGATCCCCAGTTTATTCAATGCTTCAAATGCAACAAGCGGATATGAAAAGAATTTTTTATTGTAATAGATCCGAGAACTTCTGGGACGCTCCAACATTTCATCTCCTAAAATTTCTGTCCAAAAATCTTCTACTTCTTTTGATTTAGAGAAGAAACGATGTCCTCCTATATCAAAATGATATCCTTTGTATGATTCAGTTCTGGAAATTCCACCAACATAAGTTGGATCTTTTTCAAAAACAGTTACTTGCTGGTTTGCTTTACCAAGTAAATAAGCCGCAGTTAATCCTGCTGGTCCAGCCCCTATGATTGCAATATTTTTAGCCATTATTGGTAAACGTATTCGTAATTTTGTAAAGACGCAAAGGTGCGGAAATATTGTGGTAAATAGATTAAAAAACCCTTGAATGAACGCTGAAACACCTTTTTTTACTTTAAAATCCTTTAACGATTTAACTCCGAGTGAATTATACTCCATTCTTCGTTTAAGAAATGAGGTTTTTGTTGTAGAACAAAACTGTGTATTTCAGGATGCCGACAATAAAGACCAGGATAGCCATCATTTGATGTATTGGAAAAACCATGAACTCATTGCCTATTGCCGTCTTTTACATCCTGGATTAATGTATGAAGAAATGAGCATTGGCAGAGTAGTTAGTTCCCCTGGTTATAGAGGTATCAGTGCAGGTAAACAATTAATTGCCGAAGCCATTGATTGCTGTCATCAATTATTTGGTAAAGGGCCGATTCGAATTGGCGCACAATGTTATCTCATTAATTTCTATGCTGCTTTCGGATTTAAAACAGAAGGCAATGTTTATTTAGAAGATGGCATTGAACATATAGAGATGGTAAAATAATTATTTCCACTGCTCTATTGCCATCTTTGCAATTTCAAAACCAATCTTCATAAAATCAAATCCTTTATCTCCGGTTATTGCACCATAACCACTACTTAAGTTGGTGAAGAAAATCACACTAATATCTTCTTTGATAAAATGTAAAGCAAAAGTGCCAGAATAACCACCATGCAAGAATGCCTTGTGCCCATTGATGTCTTTTACAAACCAACCCAATGCCATGGTTGCTCCATCATTCGCTTGCGCAGGATTTCCATTTGGCAAAATGGTAGGAGTAGTCATTAATGTATAATTAGATTCGGACAACAATTTATGTTGAGCAGTTGCTTGTAAAAATTTTTCATAATCAGTTACTGTACTCATGCCTCCACCAAACCCATTGGCATCAAGGGCTTGCAAGATTACTTCTAAACTAGAACGCACCAATACTCCTTTTCGTTTAGTATATCCTTGTGCACGATTTACAATAATAGAGTCTCCATTGATGTAAGAAGTTTTGGTCATACTCAATGGAGTAAATATATTTTTTTGTACAAATTGATAGAAAGGCATACCAGAAACTTTTTCTATAATAGCCGCCTGCATGAACAATGCTGCATTGCTATATAGGTAAGCAGTTCCAGGAACAGACTTTAATTTTAGTTTATACAAATCGCCGAGTTGGTCATTAATTGAATAACGAAGTGGTGTTGGGCCCATTAATTTATTATAGGCAAAATGATCAGCAGGAATTCCTGAAGTATGTGTCATGATCTGACGAATGGTAATTGCTTTATGGGAAGCTGGAACATCTGATAAATATTTTACTATAGAAGAATCCAATGCAATTTTTCCTTGCTCTACTAGCATCATCATAGCTGTTGCAGTCAGCGGCTTTGACACAGATGCCAATTCAAATACCGTTTCAGGAATCGTTTTTACTCGATGTTCCAAATTTGAAAAACCATAACTGGCTAACTTAACAGGTTTACCATTTTTAGTAATGAGTAATACTGCACCAGGAAAACTATCTGTTTTCATTTTGCTGGTAATAAATGTATCGTATGTATCGGATTTCTTTTGTTGAGCAACAACTTGTAAACTGATGGTAATGCTAAGTAATAAGAGAAAACGCTTCATGAATAATTTTTTATCAATGTAAAGAAAGTTTGAATAAAAACAATACAATAATACTTTGAAGTAGGGGCAAAAAAAAACCCCGATCAATAAAGATCGAGGTTCAATAAATATGGCAGCTACCTACTCTCCCAGCTAGATGCGAGTACCATCGGCCATGGGGGACTTAACTTCTCTGTTCGGAATGGGAAGAGGTGAACACCCCCGGCAAAACCACCATAAAGAGTTTGGTTGATTACTCAACCTTAATAAGTTAACATATTGGAAATACAATCAAAACATAAAAAAATAAAGCTTACGGGCAATTAGTACTACTTGGCTTTAATGTTACCATTTTTACACCTATAGCCTATCAACGTCGTAGTCTTTGACGACCCTTAAAAGTAAACTCATCTTGTGGAAGGTTTCACGCTTAGATGCTTTCAGCGTTTATCCTTGCCGTACATAGCTACTCTGCATTACACCTGGCGGCATAACAGATACACCAGCGGTACGTGCAACCCGGTCCTCTCGTACTAAGGTCACGTCCTCTCAATTTACTAGCGCCCACCACAGATAGGGACCGAACTGTCTTGCGACGTTCTGAACCCAGTTCACGTGCCACTTTAATCGGCGAACAGCCGAACCCTTGGGACCTTCTCCAGCCCCAGGATGTGACGAACCGACATCGAGGTGCCAAACCTTACCGTCGATATGAGCTCTTGGGTAAGATCAGCCTGTTATCCCCGGAGTACCTTTTATCCTTTGAGCGATGTCCCTTCCATACAGAAACACCGGATCACTTTAGCCAGCTTTCGCTCCTGCTCGACGTGTTTGTCTCACAGTCAAGCACCCTTTTACTAATGCGCTCTGCGTACGATTACCAACCGTACTGAGGGTACCTTTGCGAGCCTCCGTTACTTTTTAGGAGGCGACCACCCCAGTCAAACTACCCACCATGCAATGTCCCCTTGTTCAGGGTTAGGTTCTAAGCAACAAAAGGTTGGTATTTCAACGATGACTCCATAATGCCTAGCGACACTACTTCAAAGTCTCCCAACTATCCTACACATTTGGTGCTCAAAATCAATGCAAAGTTGTAGTGAAGGTTCACGGGGTCTTTCCGTCCCGTGGCGGGTAACCGGCATCTTCACCGATACTACAATTTCACCGGGCTCGTGGAGGAGACAGTGTACAACTCATTAGACCATTCGTGCAGGTCGGAACTTACCCGACAAGGAATTTCGCTACCTTAGGACCGTTATAGTTACGGCCGCCGTTTACTGGGGCTTCAGTCAGGAGCTTTGGCTTGCGCCGAACACCCTTCCTTAACCTTCCAGCACCGGGCAGGTTTCAGGCTCTATACGTCAACTTGCGTTTTTGCAGGGCCCTGTGTTTTTGTTAAACAGTTGGTTGTACCATTTTACTGTGACCATCTTGCGATGGTACGCTTTATCCCGAAGTTACAGCGTTAATTTGCCTAGTTCCTTCTCCACGGCTCACCCGAGCGCGTTAGAATACTCATCCCGTCTACCTGTGTCGGATTCCGGTACTGGCTGCTATGCTCGCTTTTCTTGGCAGGAATTTTATGGTTTCGCTTTGTCCGAAGACTCCACTCAGGCGTACACTTCCGTCCGTACGCAACCACCACGTCCCTGCGTCACTTTTAATGCATAGTAGGTGAAGGAATATTAACCTTCTTTCCATCAGATGCCCCTTTCGGGTTTTCCTAAGGACCAGACTAACCCTGATCCGATTAACATTGATCAGGAAACCTTAGACTTTTCGCGTTAAAGTTTTTCACTTTAATTATCGTTACTTATGCCTACATTTTCTTTTCAAATCGCTCCAGCATGGCTCGCGCCACACCTTCCGTGCAGATTTGAATGCTCCCCTACCACTCCAATAAATTGGAATTTAGAACTTCGGTTCGTAGTTTGATGCCCGATTATTTTCCGTGCAGGATCTCTCGACCAGTGAGCTGTTACGCACTCTTTAAATGAATGGCTGCTTCCAAGCCAACATCCTGGCTGTTATAGAAATCCCACCTCGTTTGATCAACTTAACTACGTATTAGGGACCTTAGTTGCTAATCTGGGTTATTTCCCTCTCGGCCCTGGACCTTAGCGCCCAAAGCCTCACTGCTGCAGATATTTATTAGCATTCGGAGTTTGTCAGGGTTTGGTAGGCGGTGAAGCCCCCTAGCCCAATCAGTAGCTCTACCTCTAATAAACTTCATAATGCAACGCTGTTCCTAAAAACATTTCGGGGAGAACGAGCTATCTCTCAGTTTGATTGGCCTTTCACCCCTATCCACAGGTCATCCCAAGACTTTTCAACGTCAACGGGTTCGGTCCTCCAGTGTGTGTTACCACACCTTCAACCTGCCCATGGATAGATCACAAAGTTTCGCGTCTGCCCCAACTGACTAATCGCCCTATTTGGACTCGCTTTCGCTTCGGCTCCGTTAAATATGAACTTAACCTCGCCAGTTAGGAGTAACTCGTAGGCTCATTATGCAAAAGGCACGCCGTCATCCCGATTACTCGGGACTCCGACCGCTTGTAGGCGCACGGTTTCAGGTACTATTTCACTCCCCTGTTCGGGGTGCTTTTCACCTTTCCCTTACGGTACTGGTTCACTATCGGTGTCTGAGGAGTATTTAGCCTTACCAGATGGTGCTGGCAAATTCACGCAAGATTCCTCCGGTCCCGCGCTACTCAGGATACTGCTCGTCCTCGTTAATTTGTACTTACAGGGCTATCACCTGCTATGGCTTAACTTTCCAGTTAATTCGGTTTGATAACGACTTCTAAATGCAGTCCTATAACCCCGGATCAGCACGCTGACCCGGTTTGGGCTCTTCCCTTTTCGCTCGCCACTACTCAGGGAATCATTATTATTTTCTTTTCCTCCCGGTACTTAGATGTTTCAGTTCTCGGGGTTGGCTCTCATTGCTGAGTAATATACCTTCAGTATATTAGGTTGTCCCATTCAGAAATCTACGGATATAACGCTCGTGTGCAGCTCCCCGTAGCTTATCGCAGCTTACCACGTCTTTCATCGCCTCTCAGACCCTAGGCATCCACCATGCGCCCTTATTCGCTTTAAAAAATTTTTCAGATATACACTTGCATAAGATGCATATCTACTATGTTTTGATTTTTGATTTCCAATATGTCAAAGAACTTAACCAGCAACTTACGTTGATGGAATGTAGATGTTAAGATTATGAATCTCTAGACCTGAAGTCTACATCTTAAGTTTGAAAGAACTAGTTTAATAATCACTGTTGATTATTATTTGTGGAGGATATCGGAGTCGAACCGATGACCCTCTGCGTGCAAGGCAGATGCTCTAGCCAACTGAGCTAACCCCCCAAATAGGTTGATAGTTATCAGTTGACAGCTGAAAGATGATCTCAATCAACTTTTCAACCCGGCAACTTTTCAACTTTAACTAGTAGACCCGACCAGAGTTGAACTGGTGACCTCTACATTATCAGTGTAGCGCTCTAACCAACTGAGCTACGGGTCTGATTCGGGTACTATTAGTACTTTGTAAAAGAACAAAAAAGTTTGAAAGTATTTGGAAACAACAGCGGTTAAAGCCGTCTCTAAAAGGAGGTATTCCAGCCGCACCTTCCGGTACGGCTACCTTGTTACGACTTAGCCCCAGTCACCGATTTTACCCTAGGCAGCTCCTTTCGGTTACCGACTTTAGGTACACCCGGCTCCCATGGCTTGACGGGCGGTGTGTGCAAGGTCCGGGAACGTATTCACCGTATCATTGCTGATATACGATTACTAGCGATTCCAGCTTCATGGAGTCGAGTTGCAGACTCCAATCCGAACTGAGATCAGGTTTTTGGGATTAGCATCCTATCGCTAGGTAGCAGCCCTTTGTCCTGACCATTGTAGCACGTGTGTAGCCCTGGGCATAAAGGCCATGATGACTTGACATCATCCCCTCCTTCCTCACGCCTTACGGCGGCAGTTTCAATAGAGTTCCCAGCTTGACCTGTTGGCAACTAATGATAGGGGTTGCGCTCGTTGCGGGACTTAACCCAACACCTCACGGCACGAGCTGACG
>JBBAJS010000002.1:72877-213330 GCA_040403975.1 Sediminibacterium sp. | reverse complement strand
TCCTCGCGTATCATCGAATTAAACCACATGCTCCACCGCTTGTGCGGACCCCCGCCAATTCCTTTGAGTTTCATCCTTGCGGACGTACTTCCCAGGTGGGATACTTAATGCTTTCGCTCAGACACACACAGTGTATCGCGTATGTCGAGTATCCATCGTTTAGGGCGTGGACTACCAGGGTATCTAATCCTGTTTGATCCCCACGCTTTCGTGCCTCAGCGTCAATATATGCGTAGTAAGCTGCCTTCGCAATAGGTGTTCTATGTCATATCTAAGCATTTCACCGCTACATGACATATTCCGCTTACCTCCACAATATTCAAGACAGATAGTATCAATGGCAGTTCTAGAGTTGAGCTCTAGGATTTCACCACTGACTTACCTGCCCGCCTACGCACCCTTTAAACCCAGTGAATCCGGATAACGCTTGCACCCTCCGTATTACCGCGGCTGCTGGCACGGAGTTAGCCGGTGCTTATTCATAAGGTACCGTCAAGTGAGCAAGAATGCCCTTTTTTCGTCCCTTATAAAAGAAGTTTACAATCCAGAGGACCTTAATCCTTCACGCGGCATGGCTGGATCAGGCTTGCGCCCATTGTCCAATATTCCTTACTGCTGCCTCCCGTAGGAGTCGGGCCCGTGTCTCAGTGCCCGTGTGGCTGATCATGCTCTCACATCAGCTACTGATCGTAGACTTGGTGGGCCGTTACCCCGCCAACTATCTAATCAGCCGCACACCCATCATTAAGCGCCGTAGCTATAATAATCAAATGATGCCATTCAACTATATTACGGGGTATTAATCCAAATTTCTCTGGGCTATCCCCCACTTAAAGGAAGGTTGTGTACGTGTTCCGCACCCGTTTGCCGGTTACCACCCAGTATTGCTACCTGTGCTGTCCCTCGACTTGCATGTATTAAGCCTGCCGCTAGCGTTCATCCTGAGCCAGGATCAAACTCTCCATTGTAAATGTTTTGTTTGATCTGACTGTTAGTCTCAATTAATCGAAATTAACGTCTGATATGTTATTTATTTTATGATGCTGTTAACCTTAGCCTGAATTTTAAATTCAAGTTACTGTTGCTTCCAAACTTTCAAAGATCTTTTAGCGTTACTTCCGCTACCCATTTGATTGGGGTTGCAAAGGTAAGAGGCTTATTTTATTCAACCAAATATTTTGAAATAAAATTTCAATTTATTTTGTTGGTAAAAAGCGATTTAAAGAACTGTTATTCAACTACTTGTAGAAGGTTTGCCTGTGTAAAGAATCGAGGCATTTCGTTTGAATGAACTTCCGTTTTTATCGAACGGGCGGCGAAGATACGAGTCTTATTTTAACCACCAAATTTTTTATTAAAAAATTCAAGGTTTTTTTTCGCCATTCATTTCAAATCAACCTTCAAAGAACATCCCCTTTTTTGTAAAGCGGGTTGCAAAGATAAGCAGCGAATCCATCTTACCAAATGTTTTTAGAATTTATTTTACTACTAACTTTAATAGTGTATACGCAGTAAGGGTTTCAGCCCGAAAAAAAATTTATGGAAAGATCACTTTTGCCAGAAATAACCCTTGTGGTGGGGTACTAAAATCGGCTTTTGAGGCATCTTTTGCTTTCAGTATTAATTCAAAGTCTTGTACAGACATAGTTGATCTGCCTACTTTTATCATTGTTCCAACTAATCCCCGGACCATTCCTCTTAAAAAACGATTGGCTTTAACCGTGAATTTGAGCTGATTAGGCGCAATCCTTTCCCAATAAGCATTTTGAATACTGCATTCATGGGTATAAACCTGGGTATTGCGTTTGGCAAAACTGGTGTAATCGGTATATTTCATTAATAACGCTGCCGCCTCATTCAATAGATCAATATCCAGGGAATAAGGATAGTGCCAGCCCTTTTCTTGCATAAAAGGATCTTTCTGGCTGTATATATAGTAGTGATACTCTCTTGCAATAGCATCAAACCTACAATGCGCAGTTGAATCAACTTGTTGTATAGATTGAACTGCAATATCAGCAGGTAGAATGGCATTTAAATTATATACATGCTTTTGTTCTACCGCCAATTCAGTATCAAAATGAAAAAAGTTCTGCAAAGCATGTACGCCTGCATCAGTTCTTGATGAACCTGTTAACTCAATGGGTGATTTGAATAAAATTGTTAACGCATTTTCTACTGCAGCTTGAATGGTAGGTGCATTTTCTTGGACCTGAAAACCATGGTAGGCAGTACCCTTGTAACTCAATTCCAAAAAATACCTTGGCATTGATTATTGTTTAGTGGTCTTCTGTCTGATAGAACTGGAAGGCGTTTCGATGGTCAATGGTAACAGTACGTCTACCTTATCTGTTTTCAATCCATTCTTCACAGAATAAATTTGCTCTATCCCTTTTGGAGTTGGTCTCTCCGAAATTTTTTGAATTTGCTTACTGGCAATCTTGCTAGCAACTGCACCCGTTTTTGGTTGACCAAAATCGGAACTAAGACCTCTTGTTATTTCTAATGTAACCATGTCTAAGAGTATCCACTCTCCTTCTTGAGTTAACTTCAATGAGTAGCCCTTTGGTCGGTCAGATATGGTAAAACTATAGGTATAGATAGATTCCTGTGCTCCACCAAAACTAATATTGATGGAGTAATCACCATTTTGCAATTGTGGTATCATTAAATATCCTTTAGCATTGGATGGATAATTGCTCCCTTTTAATTCTACAGCATAAGGTTGATTATTCTCCGATTGTATATAAAGGAAATTAGACTGGGCTTGAAGGGTGATTATTCCTAAAAACAAAATAAAAGTTAATGTTAAACGGTAAATCATTTTTTGTTTAAACATGTAATATTGCTTTGTACAAATTTATCTATTTTAGTTCTTTCCCTACCATTTAATTGCTATAAACTTATAAATTAATCGATTTCACATGAAGAAAAGCTTACTCCTTGCTTGCATTTTAATTGCAGGATTTGTATTTGCTCAACCATCCAAGGATGATTGGAAAAAAAATTATCGAGCTGTACCAACAAAAATCAATGACCTGATTCATACTAAATTGAATGCCAAATTCGACTATAGTAAATCTCAACTCAATGGCAATGTATGGATCAGTTTGAAACCTCATTTTTATCCTACAGATTCATTATTGCTCGACGCAAAAGGAATGGACATTAAACAGGTAGCAATTGTAAAAGCAGGTAAGAACAGTCCGCTTAAGTATCAATACAATGGAATGGAGTTAAATATCCGTCTCGATAAAACATATACCAGCAAAGAAACATACACCATTTACATCGATTATACCGCAAAGCCCAATGAACTAGAAGCTCAGGGAAGCGCTGCTATTTCTGACGCAAAAGGCTTGTATTTCATTAATCCAAAAGGAGAAGAAAAAGATAAACCTACACAGATCTGGACCCAGGGAGAAACAGAAGCTACTTCTGTTTGGGTACCCACTATCGATAAAACCAACCAGAAAACAACACAGGAATTTAACCTAACAGTTCCAGCTAAATATGTATCGCTCTCGAATGGCTTGTTAATGAAGCAGACCAAAAATGCCGATGGAACAAGAACTGATAACTGGATTATGAATCAACCTCATGCCCCTTATTTATTTTTTATTGGCGTAGGAGATTATGCAATAGTAAAAGAAACTTATAAAGGCAAAGAAGTTAGTTATTATGTAGAAAAAGAATATGAAAAAGTAGCTAGAAAAATATTTGGCAACACACCAGAGATGATGAAATTTTTCTCCGAAAAATTAGGGGTTGAATATCCTTGGGCTAAATACAGCCAAATTGTTGGAAGGGATTATGTGAGTGGCGCGATGGAAAACACTACGGCTACTTTGCACCAGGAAAGTGCACAACAAGATGCTCGTGAATTAACCGAAGGCAATGCATGGGAAGGCACTATCGCACATGAATTATTTCATCAATGGTTTGGAGATTATGTTACAGCAGAAAGCTGGAGTAATCTTACGGTCAATGAAAGTTTTGCCGACTATAGCCAATTGCTTTGGGAAGAATACAAATATGGCGCTGATCATGCTGGATGGGAAACCTACAATGGTTTGCGAACTTATTTAGGTTCACCCAGTAATGCATCTAAAGATCTGGTGCGCTTTTTTTATGCCGACAAAGAAGATATGTTTGATGGCGTGAGTTATGCTAAAGGTGGAAGAATATTACATATGCTGAGAAAATACGTGGGTGATGATGCATTCTTTAAATCATTGAATAAATATTTAACGGATAATAAATTTGGAAATGGAAGCGCCAATAAACTTCGATTGGCTTTTGAATCAGTAACCGGAAAAGACCTGAACTGGTACTTTAATCAATGGTATTTTGGAAGTGGCCATCCTAAACTAGATATTAGTTATGGATATAATGCAGATACTAAAATGGCTGCCCTTTATTTAAAGCAAACCCAGGGTTCTACACTATTTAAACTTCCTTTAGCTGTAGATGTTTACGAAGGAGCTGCTAAAAAAAGGCATATGGTTTGGTCCAACAATAAAGCAGACACATTTTATTTTCCTGCTGCCAATAAACCAGATCTGATCAATGTTGATGCCGAAAAAATAATGGTTGCAGAAAAAAAGGACGCAAAGACTTTATCGGAATTTGCGCATCAATTTAAATATGGTGGATTGTATTTAGACAGAAGAGAAGCGGTAGATTTTGCATCAAAGAAAATAGAAGACCCTATTGCTTTTAAAATAGTCACTGACGCTTTGAATGATCCTTATTTTAGAATTAGAAGTAAAGCATTACAGAGTTTCGGAACTTCAAAATTAGATGATGCAATATTGGCTAAACTGGTTTCAATGGCCAAGAATGATCCTTCAAAAATAGTGAAAGCAGAAGCTATTAAAATTCTAGGGGCTCAAAAAAATATGGCGAATAAAGAATTATTTGTAAAAGCAATCAATGACTCTTCTTATAGTGTTGCTGGTGCAGGTTTAGAAGCACTAAGCTTAATCGAACCAAAACAAGCATATGCCATTGCCAATCAACTTTCAAAAGAAAAAACAAAAGGTGCATTGAAAGATGCAATCACCAATACGATTATCTTAAATGGTGATGAATCGGCTTATGACTTTATCATGAATAATTTCAACAGCATGCCTTTGTCGCAAGGTAAATTCAGCTCTGTTGGATCTATAACAACCTTCTTAGCAAAAGTGACTGACTTTGATAAATTTAAAAAAGGAGTGGATGCAATTGCTGCATTTAGGGATGAAATACCTTCTACTGCCAGACCTCAAACTGATCCATTTATCAATGGCAATTTAAAAACTTTGGCAGCAGCTAAAGAAGCGGCATCTCAACAAAATTTTGCAGATTATGTAAAGAGTAAGTTGCCAAAATAAATACTTACCAAATTATTAATTCAATAGGAGTTGACTATTAGTCGGCTCCTATTTTTTTTCTCTTAATTGAACACTGGTTTGTATAGCAATGGTAATAGGCAAACTCTGATCTCCCATCCTATTTGTTCCACTAAAATTGGCAGTGCTTATTTCGTTTTTCAATAATTGTGTTGCAGCATTATACCATCGGACTGATGTTAAAAACCCTTTCAGTTCTTGAACTACTGTTTTTCCATCTTGCTCCAATTGGGTTTGTTGCTGGATCTCTTTATACACCCTTAATTCTAATGAATCGGTAGTTGTTTTTGTAACGACGTATTGATTTATTGTCTTGCTTTTTAATCCAATTATTGAGTCGGACCAGGATTGGCCCAACTTTAATTCTTTAAAATTAAATGGAAGAAAAAATTTTGATGGGTCATCCTTCAACATCAATAACATAGAAGCAGATGAATCGTTTTGAGTAAGCAATTGATTGTTTTCTATTGAAATGATCAATTCTTTATTCAATAAATTTAAAATGAACGCACTATCACTGATTGATTTTGATGAAATGCTATCAGAATTAAAATTTTGCTCATTGCCAAAAGCAATAAGCTTACCATCAATATGAACAACCTTAGAATTGAATGAATATCCTATAGCAGAAATGGATATTGTATTAAAATCAGTTCGGGTATTTCGCTCAGCATAAAAAATAATGGGATCACCCTGAGCATAAATAGTAGTATTGTTTTTTTGCAGTTCTACTACTTCAAAGCGTTGATTTCTCAATTTTTCATAGGGCTGTGCATTTATTGAAATTGCTATTGCACAACTAACCAAGAAAGAAAAATATTTACCCATTGCATTGGATTAATTGATCAACTACCAACCTCCTCCTGCACCTCCGCCACCACTACTTCCGCCTCCAAATCCGCCGAAGCCGCCTCCGCCACCAAAACCACCTCCTCCACCAAATCCGCCACCACCACGGTTTCCACCTCCTAATAAGGAAGACCATAAAATAGCTTCTGCTATGTTACCGGCACCTCTTCTACTCATCATTCCTCCGCCACCACTTCCGCCGCCTCTGCCTACAATCATCAACACAACAAATAAAATAACTAAAAAAGTAATTACAGATCCACCTTTGCCACCACTAGGCTTTTTTTCGCGCTTTACTTTATATTCTCCAACAGCGGCTTTAGATAATGCATTGATTGCATTATCAATTCCTCGATAATAATTTTGTTCCTTAAATGCAGGAACCATTTCATTTCTATAAATACTTGAAGCTGTTATATCAGGTATTGCACCTTCCAATCCATAACCAACAGTGATCCACATTTTGCGATCATCTATTACTGCAATAATCAATACCCCATTATTGGTTTTTTTATTGCCAATACCCCATTCTCTGAATAATTTCTGGGCATAGTTCTCAATAGCTGCCCCATCCAATGTTTTAATTAATACAACTGCAATCTGATTAGAAGTGCTATCATCTAATGCAACTAGTTTTTGCTCCAAAATAGCTACTTGCTCTGCAGATAAAACACCTGCAGCATCATTCACCAAACGAGGTGGATTAGGCTTGGGCAAAACATTTTGTGCGATGGAAAAAAGACCAACGGTACAAAATAGCAATAAAAATAAAATCTTCTTCATGCAATTATATTAACACAGCCCCTTCAGTATTTGAAAGGGCTGTGATTTATTTTCCAAAAACTATATCGTCTGGTAATTCATTCTTATCTCCTTTATCATCATAAGGAAAATGATGCACCAAGGCTTCTCCAATATCATGGATGATTTTAACAAACCCTTCCGTATAATGCTGTTGATTGAAATGACTCAACATGGTTTTTACTTCGGCATTCCAAAACGCATCTCCTACTTTTTGATGTATTCCTTCATCGCCATATACCGCCAATTGACGATCTTTCAT
Organism: Sediminibacterium sp.; assembly: GCA_040403975.1. Lineage (GTDB taxonomy): Bacteria > Bacteroidota > Bacteroidia > Chitinophagales > Chitinophagaceae > Sediminibacterium. Next base: position 206,022 of record JBBAJS010000002.1, on the reverse strand, counting down.
GGCCACATAAAGCAATACTGCATTGCGCTGATCGGTATTATCCATTTTCAAACCATAAAAGATTTCTCTGGCTCGATGCACTGGGTTCACCAATTTGCATTTACCTTCTATATAAATTCTGACTTCACCGCTGGTGCGGAGCTCAGCTTTACGAATGGCTTCTACAATGGCTTCTTTTTCGGATGAAGTAAAATACTCCACCGGCTTTTTTTGGAATAATCCGAACATGCGATCTTTTTAGAATTTTACTTCTGGTGCTTTTTCAGAACCTGCTTCTGCTTTAAATCCTTCCTTTACTTTAAAGCCAGTCAATCCAGCTAAAATGTTCATTGGAAAAGATCTTGCCTTGATATTATAATCAGCTACAGCAGCATTGAAATCGTTTCTAGAAACCTTGATACGGTTTTCTGTTCCTTCCAATTGAGCCTGTAATCCGCGGAATGCTTCATTGGCACGTAGGTTAGGATAATTTTCAGTAACCATTAATAAGCGTCCTAAAGCCTGAGATAACTGCCCCTGTGATGCTTGAAATTCTTGTAATTTTTCAGGAGTAAGATCTTTTGCATCTACTTTCATTTGAGTAGCGCTAGCTCTTGCCTTCACCACGTTCTCTAAAGTAGTTTGCTCAAAATTAGCTTCCCCTTTTACAGTATTTACCAGGTTAGGAATCAAATCTGCTCGGCGCTGGTAATCGCTCTGAACATTGTTCCATGCTTTACTAACTGTTTCGTCTTGTGTAACCAATCCATTATAGCCATTGCAACCGCATCCACCTAATAAAAGGATCAGACCAGCAATAACAATCAGGGTAATGTTTTTTGTGCTCATAAAAATTTAAAATTTGATGTAAGTTAAATGTTTGTTTTTTGATTTAAGAAATAATACAAAACAAATGCCACAGAAAATCCGTGGCATTTTGTCTGAATCGGGGGATAATCGGTTTAATTGGTCTTTACACGGTTTTGTTCTGCATCTGAACCGGTACTTCTATTTCTGGAAGCCTGTAATTTTTGATTCCCAAAGGAATAGGTAAAGGATAAACGAACATTTCTGGTTTCCGACCATTGGCGGAATGCTACATTGATGTCTTGGTAGATCAATTTACCGGTTTGCTTTTGCGAAAACAAAATGTCATTGAAATTGAGAGTAATTCTTCCCTTCTTCTCTAAAATGGTTTTCTGTATCGCAAAATTGAGGTTTCCTATTTCTTGAATAGTAATAAATTCATTGAGAAAAGCGGTTGTGTAAAAACCAGATATTTCAAAATTCCAATCCGGGCGTGGTTTATATGCTACCTGCCAATAAGCTTGCCAGTTCCATTTTTTTTCATCATACACTCCGCCTAAATAATCAGCTTTGTATCTGTTCCAGATAAATTGATTTCCACCAAAGCCGCTGATTTTTTTTCCAATATTCAAGGGGAAGTTGAGTTCGAATACAATGTTCTCAAATGCGGCTAAATTCTCTGGAGTAGTATAGGTTAAATTACCATCCTGCTTGGGGGCATTTTCGAAAATCACATCGGTTGTTTTATTATAACTGATTGAAAAGAATGGTTGATTTTGATAGGTCAATCCAATTTTATACTGATTGGAAATTTCTGGTCTTAACAAAGGATTACCTCTTGTATAAGTGAGTGAATCTAAGTACTCAATGAATGGATTTTGTTGTTGATAGCTTGGACGGTTAACTCTACGAACATACTGAACCACAGTAGAAAGATCTTTGGTAATTTTTCTGGTAAGAAAAAGAGAAGGAAATAATTGCCAGTAATTTCTGTTCAATACTTCTTTGGCCTGGCTGCTTCCGGTGGCAATGGTTTGTTCTGTTCTTAAGCCGGTTATTAATTCCCATTTATCGCTGAGTGATTGTTTTAGGTTTACATATGCAGCATTGATATTTTCTCTGTATTCAAAATCGGTACTTCGCTTGGGATCAACGAAACCATTGTTTTTAAAAGTGAGGTAATTATTGATGGTGGCAAAACTAGATTTAGCACCAGCTTCAAAAGTATTGCTCTTTTTAAATGGCTTTACATAATCTGCTTTCAATACCAGAAATTGAACGGGGTTATCTACAAACTGTGTATTGGTATATGAACTGCCATTACTCAATTGATTAATAATATCACTGGTATTTTGCAATTGAAAACTGGAGAAATCAATATCTACATTGAGGAAATGATCAGCCGTATCAAAAACATGTTTCCAGTTAAAATTGGCTGCAGCATTGTTGCGATTGGTTTTACCGTTGATCAGGGTTTTGAATTTACTTAATTCTGCTCCTGTGTTTGCATTGCTCTGCGTGGTGTTATTGACTGTTTCTGTAGTTCCTTCAAAATTAAATCCACGAAATAAAAATCCAAATGTGTTTTTTGAATTAGCATAAAAATCTACCCCTGCCCGATAATTAAATGATAAGCGTTCTGCCGGGCTATAATTGGTTTGAAAAAAACGATAGGGTTTGATTAAACGATCGAACTCGTTGTAATCGAAAAAATTTCTCTTAAACATATTTCCATTTCCAAAAACATTCCATTTTCCTTTTCGATTATTGATAGAAAATGCCGGTGTAAGACGGCGATAAATTCTATCCACTCCATCTTTGCCCATTTCATACAAACCCTGAGAGCCAGCTATTGAAATGGTCCCATTGGTTCCCAAATTGGCATTTTTCTTTAGGATGATATTGATGAGTGCTCCACCTTGTGCATCATACCTTGCACCAGGATTGGCCATCACTTCAATTTTTTCGATATTGTTTGCGCCCATAGAAGCCAACACTTGATTGATGTCTGTGTATTGCGATGCTTTCCCATCAATCAAAATTCCTACACTCGATTTTCCTGGCATGGTAATTTTATCATTCATGACAATTACGCCAGGTACTTTCTGTAATATTTCTAGAGCGGTTGAACCAGCTGCTGTTGCGGAGTTTTCTACATTTACTACTAATTTATCAGCTCGCTGTTCTAAGAAAGGCTTTTTGGATACAACGGTCACTTCTCCTAAATCGGTTGCTTGAGGTTGGAGTTTAACATCAGGGATTTGAACAGAATTGGAATTGGTTTCTACAGGAATCATTTTCTTGGCAAAGCCCAGAGCAACTATTGAAATAAAATAAGATTGATTGTTTACAGCTTCAATACTATAAGCTCCTTGTTCGTTGCTTAAAGTAGATTTTACTAATGCCGAATCTGCTTTTTTTAATAATAATACAGTAGCTCCTTTTAAAGCCCTACCCTTTTCATCTTGAATTTTACCGGAAATGGTGGTTTGTGCTTGTGTTTGGATGGAGAACAGGCAAATAATAATTCCGATCAATAAGACTTTCATTCAGTTGGTTTTGGAGTTAAACGGAATCAAAGGGAAAATGTTACAGTATGCTTTTTTCACCTATTTTTGCCCCAAAATCAACAAAACGAACAAACGATAGGCTATGTCAGTATTAGTAAATAAACACTCGAAAATTATTGTTCAGGGTTTTACAGGAACAGAAGGCACTTTCCATGCAACCCAAATGATTGAATATGGTACCAATGTAGTAGGTGGTGTTACCCCTAATAAAGGTGGTACAACCCATTTAGACAAGCCTGTATTCAACACTGTAGCGGATGCAGTTGCTAAGACCGGTGCCGATGTGAGTATCATATTTGTACCACCGGCTTTTGCAGCAGATGCCATTATGGAAGCCACTGATGCAGGGATTGCTTTAGTAGTATGCATTACAGAAGGAATTCCTGTGCAAGATATGGTTACCGTTAAAAATTATTTATTGGGATCTAAGACTCGTTTGATCGGACCAAACTGCCCTGGTGTTATCACTGCAGGAGAAGCTAAAGTGGGCATCATGCCTGGCTTTATTTTCAAACCAGGTAAAATTGGTATTGTTTCAAAATCTGGAACACTTACTTATGAAGCAGCTGATCAAGTGGTAAAAGCTGGATTAGGCATTAGCACTGCTATTGGTATTGGAGGTGATCCGATCATTGGAACCCCTACTAAAGAAGCAGTAGAATTATTAATGAACGATCCTGAAACGGAAGGCATCATCATGATCGGTGAAATTGGTGGAAGCATGGAAGCCGAAGCTGCCAGATGGATCAAAGACAATAAAACCAAACCAGTGGTAGGATTTATTGCTGGTCAAACAGCTCCTCCCGGACGCAGAATGGGTCATGCAGGTGCGATAGTAGGTGGAGCAGAAGATACTGCTGAAGCTAAAATGAAAATTATGGCTGAATGTGGAATTGAAGTGGTTGCTAGCCCAGCAGATATTGGCAAAACCATGGCTGCTGCATTAAAAAAATAAGCTTAACCAAATGTTAATACTGATCCCGAAGCTCATCACTTCGGGATTTTTTATGAAATCAAGTATTAAAATACATCTAAGCAATTACCTTTATTTTCTTTAAATTTTGAATATGAATAAAGTTTTTTCATCATTATTATTTGCGCTTTTATTTTCAATCAATATACATGCTCAAGAAACCAATATTCCTTTTGAAAAGGAATGGAAAGAAATTGACAGTTTAATAGTAGTGAAGAAATTGCCAAAATCTGCATTAAACAAACTAAGCCTATTGAAAGATTTAACCATTAAAGCCAATTTAACCGATCATACTATTAAATGCTTATTGTACCAATTGACTTTAGAAGAATTTTTAAATGATTTCAATCCAAACCTGTCTATCAATGGAATCAAAAATCTTTTACAAAAAACGACTAACCCTGTTCAGCAAGCTTTACTTCATGGAATTTTAGCAAAGAATTATTTACGATATTATAAAGAAAGAAGCTTTGACTTTACCACTAAGAAACCTGTAGCTATAATCGACACTATTGATATTAGGAATTTCGAATACAAACAAATACATACAACCATTCAATATCACTTTGAACAATCTTTGATCAATAAAGAGTTACTGCTCAAAACACCCATGAGTCAATACAATGCTTTATTAGCTGATGGGAATGAAAAAAATTTTAGTGTATTTGATGTATTAGCTGACGAAGCAATTAAATACTATAGCGGCGATGATTTTGGTCCACCAGATTTTAATCGTCCTTTCGATTGGAGTGACCCCAATTATTTAGAATCAGCTAATATATTTCTAGAAAACAAAATAACCGATAAGCAAACAGTTAATAAGAACTGGCGGGCTTTACAATTGTACCAGACTGTATTAGCAACTCATATATCAGATAAAGATCCACACATCTTTGTTCGTTTTAATATAGATAGAATCACTTGGGTGAATAAAAAAAGTAAAACATTGAACAAAAATTCATTATACTTAAAATCATTACAAGAAATTATCAACGTTTATTCTAGTTGCCCCTATTCCATTAAAGCTTACTATATGCTGGCTGATGACGCAGTAACAAAAGCCCATTCCTATGATCCCTTTGGAGATACAAGTAAACGTAATCATTTTGTTATAGCAGTAAATTACATCAATGAAGCCAAAAAGAAATACAGTGATGATGTTTTTAGAATAAGTTATTTATATAGTCTGTTAGATGAGATCAACAAAATTGAAGTATCACCAGTAATAGAGAAAATAAATCAACCCAATAAACCCTTTCGAATATTACTCAATTATAGAAATACTGATTCAGTTTATGGAAGAATTATCAAACTGGATTCTCTTCAATTAATAGAAACCTATCAAAATGAAGATAAAAAATGGCAAGCGATGCTAAACATGCCCGTAATTCAAAGCTTTAACTACCTTTTACCGGCTGCTTCAGATCATCAAGCTCATACGGTAGAAATAAAATTAAATGGCTTGCCCAATGGACACTACCAGATAATAACAAGTAACAACAATAATTTTAAACTAGGAAAAGGATTATTAATGAATGACCAATTTACCGTTTCTAATTTAACTTATATAAGAGATGGTGAAACAGATAATTATTATGTAAGAGATTGGGAAACAGGTAAACCAGTTGTTAATGCTAAAGTAAAAGTATTTACTAGTGGAGATCCTAAAATGAAAGAGCTCCTCTCTACCAATACAGACGAACATGGACTATTTACTGCTAATGTAAAAAATGGTTACTTATATTTTGAAATAAAAAAAGACAACGACTATTTATTCAGTATCGAAAATGAATCTCCCAATTATCATAATGAAGATGATTCAAAAAAAGCGAAAGTGGATGAACAAAAAATAGAGCAGGCTAATAAACAATTGATTTTTTATACAGATAGAAGTATTTACAGACCAGGGCAAATCGTTCAGTTTAAAGGCTTATCTATTACAAAAGGGAGTGGTGAAAACTCGAGTAAAATATATACTCAAACTGAGCCAGTTAGGATTTTTATAAGAGATCCAAATCAGATGATTGTCGATTCAATTAAATTGAAATTAAATGAATATGGATCTCTGTCGGGCTTTTTTAAAATACCATTGAATGGCTTAACGGGCGATTATAAATTAGTAGCTGCTTATTTTAAAAATTCGAGTAAAGAAATTAAAGTTGAAGAATACAAACGCCCAAAATTTACTATATCATTTCAGGAAGACAAACGTGTATACAGATACAATGACTCTGTTTTTGTAAAAGGCTCTGTAATTGCTATGGCAGGCTATCCATTGAAAAATGCAATTGTAAAGTATGTGATCAGTCAGGAGGTACAACTAAGAGCTGAATCAATCCAAAAAAGAAGAATGTACATAGAGAGCAATTCTGAAGCCCGTGAGATGGCAAGTGGGGAGATCAAATGCAATGATAATGGCGATTTTGAAATTGCTTTTAAAACCTTATTAAGAAGTAACTTATCTGAAATGCCAATTAGTAATTACACTATAAAGGCCAGTGTTACTGATTTAAACGGTGAAACACAAACTAATGATAATACAATTACTGCTACTAATATTCCTTTGAAACCTAGCATAATTGCACCTGTTGCTATGAATAGAAATAAAATGAATGCTATTAGTTTTAAAGTACTGAATATAAAGGATGAAAATGTTGCCAGCACAGTGAAAATAGCGCTTTATAAAACAGAACAACCCGATTTTATCCATCGAAAAAGACTTTGGCAAAGACCTGATCAATTCTTGATGACTGAAAATGTATATCGCCAAATATTTCCTTACGACGAATACAATAATGAATCAGATAAAAATAGCTGGCCTTTAAAACGCATTGCATTAATTGATTCGATTATTTCTACTAAGGATAAACCTAGTATAACGTTAAAAGAATACTCTATTGAATCAGGAGTGTATAAAATTGTTGCTACAACCACCGATTCATTCGGAACAATTTCAACAGATGAACAATTTGTACAAGTGTATGATCCTAAACAATTGCAAATGGGTATAAAAGAAATGTATTTTAGGGATCAACCAATAATTACCGTTAAGCCTAATGATACAGCCCAATTGATTACAGGTTCGAGCATGCCTAACTATTATGTGATCAGAAGAATCAATTCTTTAAATCCTGCATTGAACAAGTTGTCTTTTTTACAAAAAGAAGGTATAGAATCATTAACTATTGTACCAACAGAGAAAGAAAGAGGAAATATTTTTGTAACAGATGCCTTTATACTTAAAGGTCAATTTTATTCGCACCAATATAAAATTGTAGTTCCTTTTTCGAATAAGCAATTACAACTGAGCTACGCTTCCTATAGAAAAACCAACGAACCAGGATCTAAAGCTACGCTAACTGTAACGGTAAATGGCCTTGACAGCAATATTAGTAAAGCAGAATTATTAACAAGCATGTATGATGCCAGTTTAGATGAATTGGAATACTTTAATTGGAAGATACCTGAAATTTGGAATAGCTTAGATAAAATCGATCTCTTTAAGGCTAAAAATGACGGTGTAACAAGAGGTTTTGATTATACAAGAACCATTTATTCAAATAGTAAAGGAGGTAAATTAATTGAATTTAGAAATAATATGCTGGGCTCAAGAGGTTGGGATTATTGGAAAAAGATAGATTATTATTTTGACGTACCTGCACTATTGTACACAAAAAACAACTATTATGAAAGCAAAGAATTTATTGCTATGAAATTAGCAAAAAGCAATTCAGCAATAGTTGAAGATTACGTAGATAAAAGAAGAGCATTAATTGGGAACTTAAATAATACTAGTACAAATTATACCAGAAAAAACTTTAATGAAACTGCTTTCTTTTTTCCGCAATTATTACCTGACAGTGCAGGAAAATATCAATTTAGTTTCACTTTTCCAGAGTCTTTAACCAAGTGGAAATGGATGAGCCTGGCACATACCAAAGACCTTGCTTTTGGATTGAATACAGAAGAAATCATTACTCAAAAAACTTTAATGATTCAACCCAATGCGCCCCGATTTATGCGTGAGGGAGACAATATGGAATTCAGTTCAAAAATTGTGAACCTGAGTAATAAAGAATTAACCGGCACAGTTAGTTTAGCATTAGTTGATGCTACTACCAATCGTTCTGTTGATGGTTGGTTTCAAAATGTATTCCCCAATCAATATTTTACTGCTGAAGCAGGTCAATCGATAGTGGTGAAATTTCCCATTCAAATTCCTTTCAGTTTTAACAAAGCACTTACCTGGAGAATTGTTGCTAAAGCAGGAGACTATAGTGATGGAGAAGAAAATACATTACCAGTCATTTCCAATCGACAATTGGTGACAGAAAGCTTACCGATATTTTTAGAAAAAGATACCACTGTTCAACTAATTTTTACCAAATTATTGAATTCGAATAGCGCCAGTTCAACCAATCAATTACTCAGTGTAGAATATACTTCCAATCCTTTGTGGAATGTGGTAAAGGCTTTACCCTACTTAATGGAATCCAGCAATGAAAGTGCTGATCAATTATTCCATCGATTCTATGCCAATCAATTAGCAACATATATTGTTCAAAAAAATCCAGTCATACGATCGGTTTTTGAATCCTGGCAAAAAGACAGCAGTTCACTCAAGAGTAATCTTGAAAAAAATACTGCACTCAAACAAATCTTATTGTCTGAAACACCTTGGGTATTGCAATCTGCCAATGAATCGGATCAACAAAAGCGAATAGCACAATTATTTAATGCAGCAAAGTTGTCTACTGAATCTAATGACCTAATTGAACAATTGAATCAATTACAATTAGAAGATGGTTCATTCCCTTGGTTCAAAGGTGGGAATTCCGATGAATTTATTACTAATCTCATTCTAACTGGTTTGGGTAAATTAAAAAAAATTGGGGCCATTGATCCAGCAACTGCTACCCAAGTAAGAACAATAATGGAGAATGCATTAAACTATTCAGATAATACAATTGAAAGGGATTATCAGCTTTTGTTAAAGCAAAAAATAGATCTCAAAAAGCCAGTTCCCAATCATCGTCAATTGAACTATTTATTCATGAGAAGTTTTTATGGAGATATTTCTTTGAAATTTCCAAATGCACAAAAATACTTTTACCAGCAAAGCAAAATCAATTGGAATAAACTAAATACCTATTCACAAGGAATGATCGCATTAATTACCAGCAGAAATAATGAAAGGGATTGGGCAGTAAAAAATATTTTACCATCTCTTTTAGAAAATACCATCATCAATAGCAAACAAGGAATGTATTGGAAAAACCAAATGACGCAATACTGGTATTCCAATCCAATTGAATTCCAAAGCATGATGATCAATTGCTTTAGTGAAATCAATGAAGAAGAAAAGAATAATCGATATAATGCTTCTATTAATAGTATGAGAACTTGGTTGATATTGAACAAACAAACCAATCACTGGAACACTGATATAGCAACTGCTGAAGCTTGCTATGCATTACTCGTAAATGGTTCATCAGGAATGAATGCTTTAAGCAACAAAAAGCAGGTTCAAATTAAAATGGGCAACCTGATCATTAATAGTCTGAATGAGAAAACAGAAGCCGGCACTGGATATTTTCAAAAAACAATTGAAGGAGAGAAAATTGTACCTGAAATGGGCAATATTCAATTAAAAATATCTGAACCCAACAAAATGGGCAACCAAAATCAACCAAGCTATGGAGCTGTTTATTGGCAGTATATAGAAGATTTAGATAAAATTACAAAAGCAAACGGCCTTCTTTCTCTAACTAAACAACTCTTTGTTGAACGGATCATTGAAAATAAAAAAACCTTAGTGTTGATCAATGACAATGATGAAATTCAATTAGGTGAAAAATTAGTGGTACAATTAAAAATACAATCAGATAGAGACATGGACTATATTCATGTAAAAGACCTAAGAGCTGCTTCAATGGAGCCTTTGAATGTATTGAGTGGATACAAACGGGAAGGCAAATTAGTATGTTATGAAAGCACAAAAGATGTAAGCAATAATTTTTATATTTCCAATTTACCAAAAGGAAATTATACATTGAGTTACGAAATGAATGCTACACAAATAGGTATTTTTTCTGTTGGTATTGCATCTATGCAAAGTCTTTATGCACCAGCATTTAATAGTCATTCAAATGGAATAAAAATAAGAGTCAAAGAGTGATCAAGGTAGACTATATGATAGTAGGCCAAGGAATCAGTGGCAGCTTTCTCAGTTGGAACCTGACAAAAGCTGGCAAGCAAGTGCTAGTGATTGATCAATCTACCCCACACACTGCTTCTAAAGTAGCAAGTGGTGTAATTAATCCTGTAACAGGCAGAAGAATTGTACAAACCTGGGAGATTGAAACCCTTATGCCTTTTGCAGTGGAAGCATATACACAATTAGGTGATGAATTAGGAGCTACCTTAATTAAACAATCTAATATTCTAGACTTTCATGCTACACCGCAAATGAAATTAGCTTTCGAGGATCGACTTGCTAATGATAATTTGTACTTACGCAAACCAGTAAATCCCGACCAGTGGAATGACTATTTTCATCCAGGTTTTGGAATAGGAGAAATCGATCCTTGTTGGCTGATAGATATTCATGCTTTGCTAAATGGCTGGAGAAAAAAATTAGTGGAAAGTCATTTATTACTCGAAGAAAAATTTGAATTGTCCAATTGCATCATTGCTGCTGATCATGTTGAATATAAAAATTATCAAGCTCAAAAAATCATTTTCTGTGATGGTATAGCTGGTTTTGATAATCCTTATTTTCACTTGCTACCATATGCTGCCAATAAAGGTGAAGCAATTATTGCATCCATACCAGGGCTTCCTAATAACCATATACTCAAACAAGGAATTAGTATAGTTCCTTGGAAAGAAGGCCTGTTTTGGATTGGCTCTTCTTATGAATGGAATTATTCCGATGCGCTATCCACTGCAGGATTTAAATTGAAAGTGGAACAACAATTAAACAATTGGTTAAAACTGCCCTATACTATTGAAGACCATTTTGCTTCGGTAAGACCGGCCAATCTAGAGAGGAGGCCTTTTGTAGGATTACATCCAGTACACCCTTCGGTTGGTATTCTAAACGGCATGGGTTCAAAGGGTTGTAGCCTTGCCCCCTATTTTGCGGATGAATTTACCAACCACCTTCTTGAAAATACACCTATTCATCCTTTGGCAGATGTTCAACGTTTCAAAAAAATTTTAAGCCGATAATTGATCACAAAAAATTAATATTGTGAATTAATTACTAAACCGCTTAAAATGGGTAAACCTCCATCAGCCGTAAAAGGAATCGATAATTCTGAAAATACTACTCATTTGAGAATTCTCACAACCGAAGAAACGAAAGAAACCTATACTATTCCATTACAGTATAGAAAGATGGAAAACCTGCACATTGTATTTTGGCTATTTAAGGATGTTGCCTGGTGTATGGGTTGGAGATGGCTAGGTGTTACCATGATTATCCCTACGCTTATCATTTCGATGGTAATTGCCTATCGGACCAGGAAATACATGTCGGAATTAACCCATAATTTGGCTATAACTGTTTGGATCTCTGCCAACTCCTATTGGATGATCAGCGAGTTTTTCCATTTTGATGCGATTGAAATTGGCTATGGTTTCACTTACAAACATTTAGCCTTAATACCATTTACAATGGGAATTCTTTTTCTGGCTTTCTATTATTTGATCTGGAAACCTAAACACAAAGAAACCGAGTAGAATAGTTTTACCACTTATCATACATACTTTACCATTCTTCTCTAAGCAAGTTCCATTTGACCCTATTCCTATTGTAGAATTGATGCAGTTGATGATATATTTACATCAGCAAAGACAATAAAGCCTCCGAGCTAACAAAACATGAATGCTTATCAATTTAAGCCACCTTCCACCATTTACTGCTGAACCCCTCTGCATTTAACCCAACATTACCTATCAATTTCATCAAGCTTTCGCTTGGTAGATAATCGAATAGCTATCTTCGTTCGGGGAGGGAGTTAACAACCTTTTTAAAAACAACTGATTATGAATTTAAACAAGAAACCTGTTATTTTAGTTATTATCTGCTCATTAGTTATTCTTTTGATAGCATCTTGTGAGCCTAAAAAAAATGAAGACATTACACAAGAAGTAAATAAGAATGGTGCTGTTGAAACAGCAGTTGAAATTAAACACCTGGATTCTTTGAATGATGTATTAATAACAACACACAAAATATGGGTAAAAAATATACTCAGTAAAGAGCTTATTTACAGAGACACCATTGCATCATTGGGTAAATCATCAACAATGGCAGAGAATAAAGATGGTGAAACAAAAAAGATTACCATCAATAAGGAATACGAAATTTTTATTACGGTAAAATAATTGAATAATGAAAAAGTCCAAAGCAATAAATTTGGTATTGATCACTGCGGCACTGGCTGCTTGTAATCAACCAGCAAAAAATGATTGGGATACCAATACTAAAGTACATTTAAGAAGTGACACAACTGCCCCCTATACAAGAGTGCATCATGGAGGAGGAATTGGCACAGCATTACTATGGTATTATGCATTTAGACCAATGGGTAATTACAACAACAATCAATACCAAAGAGCAGGCTATTATTCTGGAGGAATAGCGCCTAGTTCTAATATTGGTAGAAATGGTTTTAAGGGTGCTGTTACCAGAGGTGGATTTGGTCGTAGTGGTTATTCTGTAAGTAGTTAATTCATACAATGAAAAGAAATATTATAACTCCAAGAAATAACTGGCAAAAAGCGGTAGAAAAACTAGGCTTTGGTTTTCATAGTAGCGATGTGCCTTATTGGGATGAGTCAGTTTATTATTCATTTAGCTCAATAGAAATTGATGCCATTGAAAAAGCTACCAATGAACTTTGGGAAATGAGTTTAGCAGCAGTTCAACATGTAATTGATCATCAACTTTACGATCAATTTGCTATTCCGGCAAGCATTATTCCTTTGATTGAAAAAAGTTGGGAACAGGATCATCCTGCTATTTATGGAAGATTTGATTTATGCGTAAAAAACAATCAGATCAAATTATTAGAGTTTAATGCAGATACGCCTACCAGTTTATATGAAGCAGGAATTGTACAATGGTTTTGGCTACAAGACTTTGATGCATCTAAAGATCAATTTAATAGTATTCATGAAAAACTCATTGCTTACTGGACATTTCTAAAAAGATTCTTACACAATCATTCATTGCATTTTACCTGCATAAAAGATAGTTTAGAAGATCTAACCAATACTGAGTACATGAGGGATTGTGCCATTCAGGCTGGGCTAGACACAAAACTTACATTTATAGATGATATTGGCTGGGATGAACAGAATCTACAATTTGTAGATCTAGAAGATTTGCCTATACAAAATATTTTTAAACTATACCCCTGGGAATGGTTAGTCAATGAATCATTTGGAGAAAATATTTCGAAAGCAACAAATGATCCTTATTGGATAGAACCTGCGTGGAAAATGATTTTATCCAACAAATCTATCTTAGCCATTTTGTGGAAGATTTATCCCAATCATCCTTTGCTATTACCTGCTTTTTTTGAATCTAACGCACTAACGAATTTTGTAAAAAAACCAAAGTTGAGCAGAGAAGGCGCCAATATTGAAATGATCCAATCTGGTGTTTCAATGAGTAAAACAGCTGGGGAATATGGGGAGGAAGGCTTCATTTACCAAGAGTTGTTTTCCTTGCCTGAATTTGATGGAAAATTTCCTGTAATTGGAAGTTGGATAATTGGGCAAGAAGCAGCAGGTATAGGAATTCGTGAAGCTGATGGTTTAATTACCGACAATAAAAGCAGATTTGTACCACACTTAATTAGTTAAACAAACCCCATTCATCTTCATAAGTATCTTTTTGAAAAGTAGATACCCATTGTTTGTATAATTCCCGGAATTTGACCAATGCTTCTTCAATTACTTTTTTATGTGAATCATCGGCCCAGCCCATTAAAACCGCAAAACCGATTTGTTCCATCATTTGCTTGCAATTGGTTCGAATATTAGAAGCATTTTCCATTTTCAAGACATATAAATCCATGCTTATTGCGCCAATTATTTTAGGCGCAACAATCATCAGGTTTTCGTAAATCAAGGCTTTTGTTGAAGCAGGGTGTGTTTCTTCGCCATCATCTGCTAAATTTTCTGCAAATGCAATCACCAAACCAAATACTTCCCGCCATTGCTTATACATGGCTTTTGCAATTGCTTTTGCCGGACCTCTACGCCATTCTTCTCCCGCATCATCAGGACCCACCTTATAACGGCTATCATCCCACTCGGGTAAAAAATTGAGATCGTTCAAATCCATTTTTCGAAGTTAAGTGATACTTGAATATCGAATTGAATTATTTCATTTCTAATTTTAAGAACCGTGCTGTATGACTGGTTTTATGCTTGATCATTTCTTCTGGCGCTCCTTCAAATAATATTTGACCACCACCATCTCCACCTTCTGGACCAATATCAATTACATGATCTGCAACCTTAACAACATCTAAGTTGTGTTCGATAACTAAAACAGAATTGCCTCTATTCACTAATTTGCTCAATACATCCAGCAAATGTTGAATGTCTTGAAAATGAAGCCCAGTAGTAGGTTCATCTAAAATATAAAAAGTTTTTCCCGTATCTTTTTTTCCTAATTCAGTGGCTAATTTAACGCGCTGAGCTTCTCCTCCACTCAAGGTAACAGCGGATTGCCCCAATGTTACATACCCTAATCCCACTTCTTGTAAAACTTTTATCTTCCTAAATAAAAAAGGAACAGGTTGAAAAAAATCCACTGCTTCATCAACAGTCATATTCAACACATCACTGATGGACTTCCCTTTGTACCTGATTTCCAGGGTTTCTCTATTGTATCTTTTTCCATTGCATTTTTCGCAATTCACATACACATCAGGCAGGAAATTCATTTCAATCACTTTCATTCCACCACCTTCGCAAACATCGCATCTTCCGCCTTTTACATTAAATGAAAATCTTCCAGCATTGTACCCGCGAATTTTAGCTTCAGGCACTGATGCAAATAAGGTTCTGATCTCTGTAAAGAATCCACAATATGTTGCTGGATTAGAGCGTGGTGTTCTTCCAATAGGAGATTGATCTATTTCAATCACTTTATCTATATGTTCCAATCCTTTGATGGATTTAAATGGCATTGGTGTAACCCGGCTATTATAACAATGCTTGGAGAGAATCGGATATAATGTTTCATTGATCAGTGTTGATTTACCACTTCCACTTACTCCACTTACAACAATTAATTTACCTAAAGGAAAAGATACATTGACATTCTTTAAGTTATTACCGCTAGCGCCATTTAGTACCAATGATTTTCCATTACCTGGCCTTCTTTCTGAAGGAATGGCTATTGATTTTTTTCCACTCAGGTATTGAGCTGTTTCAGAATTTGATTGTAGTACTTCTGCTGGTGTTCCTGCTGAAACAATATGACCACCAAATTTTCCAGCTTTAGGGCCAATATCCACCAGATGATCTGCTGCCATCATGATATCCTTATCATGTTCCACTACCAAAATACTATTGCCAATATTGCGCAAATTTTTTAATGCATGAATCAACTGCTGATTATCACGCTGGTGTAAACCAATGGATGGTTCATCTAAAATATAAGTGATCCCTTGTAATTGAGAGCCGATTTGAGTAGCCAAACGAATACGTTGCGATTCTCCACCACTCAATGAACGAGATGGTCGATTCAGTGATAAATAAGTTAATCCAACATCTAATAAAAATTGCACTCTTTCCCTGATCTCTTTTAATATATCTTTTGCAATAAGGTTTTGCTTTTTATCTAATCTTTTTTCAAGATTTTCAAACCAGGCATGCAACTTATCTAAATTCAAATTGCTGAGTTCTGCAATATTTTTGTCATCAATTTTAAACCAGCAGCTTTCTTTCTTTAACCTTTGACCATTGCAACTAGTGCAGGTTTTTAATTGCATGAATTGTTCTACCCATTCTCTCAATCCTTCACTGTTGACACCCAAAAACCATCTTTTTAACATGGGAACAATTCCTTCAAATTCTCCTTCATAAGGATTGCTCGTTATTTCGGTCTCTACATTTTCTAACTCCAGTGAACTTCCTTCGGTATTGCCATATAATAAAATATTCAACGATGCGGGAGGCAAATCTTTGATGGCTTTATCTAAATTGATTTTATGCTTTTTTGCTAATACCTCCACATTCCTAAACATATAAGCATCCCGTTGAATACCCAAAGGTGCTATACCTCCTTCTTTTACACTCAAATTTGAATCGGGAATAACTGCTTCCATGTCGATGGAATAAACATTGCCTAATCCTTTACAAGTTGGGCAAGCCCCATAGGGAGAATTAAAAGAGAATGCATTTGGAGAGGGTTCTTCATAACTGATGCCAGTGTCTTCGCACATTAACTGTTTAGAATACTGAATGGTTTTTCCAGAATCGTTGAGTAATAAAAAAAGTAAGTCTTTACCCATCTTCAGTGTTTGCTGAACACTTTGACTCAAGCGAACTTTCATATCTGGTGTTACCTGTAAACGATCAATCACCACTTCAATATCATGAATCTTATAACGATCAACTTGCAATTTAGGCGTGAGATCCATTATTTCTCCATCCACCCTGACTTTTAAAAATCCTTTTTTACGAATGTCTTCGAATAATTCTCTATAATGTCCTTTTCTACCTCTAATTAAAGGAGCCAATAAACTGATCTTTTGCTTGGTGTATTTGGTGAAAATATTTTCAACGATTTCTTCTTCGCTGAATTTGATCATTTTTTTTCCAGTGTTGTAACTATATGCTTCTCCAATTCTGGCATATAGCAAGCGCAAAAAATCATATACCTCTGTAACTGTACCTACAGTAGAACGAGGGTTTTTATTGGTGGTTTTTTGTTCAATAGAAATGACTGGAGAAAGACCAGTTATCTTATCTACATCAGGCCTTTCCATATCGCCCATGAATTGACGAGCATAGGCACTAAAACTTTCCATATACCTGCGCTGGCCTTCATTGTAAATGGTATCGAAGGCCAAAGAAGATTTTCCACTTCCACTAACACCAGTAAAAACAACCAATTGATTTTTAGGGATCCGAATATCGAGGTTCTTTAGATTATGTTCTCTGGCACCAAATACTTCAATAAAAGCATCATCATGAATCATTTCAGTTGGAATAGGAGATTTCTTCTTTGCCATAGTTCAGGGGTAAATATACAAACATGATTAGGCCTTTATAGTTCAATAACGGGTTTATTTAGTAAAATAATTTATTTTCCTATAATTTTAGTAGACTAATATTTGGTGAATTAAAAATCTCCCCATATATTTGCACAAGTTCTTTATATACTTATCAAGAAAGGCGGAGGGTTTTGGCCCTGTGAAGCCTTGGCAACCCATACTTCTAACTCAGTTGTATGAAGGTGCCAATTCCATTTCTACTTAAATGTAGAAGAAGATAAGTCAGAGTAAGTTTGTACAAAATCTACATGATTAAAATATACAACCCATCTGATTTATCAGATGGGTTTTTTTATGCCATCCCATACCGAATGGCATAAAAGATAAGTAAAAGGACTGTTTTTTTAACACTAAAAACAGTATATGAGTACAGCTACACAATTGATTCACAGCATTCCGATTGACCCATTAACTGGCGCTATTTCAGTGCCTATTTACCAGACATCTACTTTTGTGCAGGAAGAACCTGGCGTAAATAAAGGGTATGATTATTCCAGAACCAATAATCCTACAAGGGAAACATTGGAAAATTTGGTTGCTCAATTAGAGCATGGTCAGACAGGTATTGCATTTGCCAGTGGGTTGGCAGCGATTGATGCCATTATTAAATTATTAAATTCGGGAGATGAAATTGTTGCCGTAGATGATATTTATGGTGGCGCTTATCGTTTGTTTACAGCTGTCTATGAAAAGTTTGGCATCAAAGTACATTATACAGATGCTACCAATGTAGAAAATGTATTTAATGCCATCACTCCAAAAACAAAATTGATCTGGATAGAAACACCCACTAATCCAACTTTAAAAATTGCTGATATAGCGGCCATTTCAAAAATTGCCCAAGCGCAAAACTGTTTGCTTTGCGTAGACAACACTTTTGCATCTCCAGTATTGCAACAACCCATTTTATTAGGTGCAGATATCGTTGTACATAGTGCTACAAAATATTTAGGTGGGCATAGCGATTTAATTGCTGGAGTGGTTATTACTAAAACAAAAGAACTAGGGGCAAAAATTAAATTTTTACAAAATGCATGTGGAGCCATTTTGGGGCCATTTGATAGCTGGTTAGTAATTCGTGGCATAGAAACTTTGCATTTGAGAATGAAGCAACATTGCAACAGCGCTCAATCAATTGCCGAATTTCTTCAATCACATCCGGCGGTTGACAAAGTCTATTATCCAGGATTAGCTTCGCATTTGAATCATGATATTGCCAAGAGGCAATCAAGTGGACATGGCGGAATCATTTCCTTCAACCTAAAAAGAGATACAGAAAATGCGGCTATTGAATTAGTAACCAGCACAAAACTATTTAAGCTTGCAGAAAGTTTAGGCGGTATAAAAAGCCTGATTGCTCATCCAATGAATATGACGCATAAATCAATTCCTTCAGAGAAAAGAAGAGCAGCAGGTGTTACAGATAGTTTAATTCGATTATCCATTGGATTAGAAGATGCAAGCGATCTGATAGATGATCTTGAGCAAGCACTCAATTTACTTTTAAAAAAAGAAAACAAATTTATTGAAAAACAAATTTTAGCATAAATTAATGGAAACACATAAAGAGTTAACTATCGGATTATTTGGATTTGGCGTTGTAGGAGAAGGTTTGTACAAAGTATTACAACAAACTCCTTCTCTCAAAGCAACAATTAAAAGAGTTTGTATTAAAAATGCTGGCAAAAAAAGAAATGCACCAGCCGATCTATTCACTGCTGAAAAAAATGATCTATTAAATGACGAAGACATCAATGTTATTGTAGAAGTTATTGACGATTCAGTAGCAGCATTTGATATTGTAAAAACGGCATTATTAAATGGAAAAGCAGTTGTGAGTGCAAGTAAGAAAATGATTGCAGAGAATTTACCTGCCATTCTTGCTTTACAGGAACAAACTGGTCAACCCTTTTTATACGAATCTGCAGCTTGTGCTTCTATTCCGGTAATCCGAAATCTGGAAGAGTATTATGATAATGATCTATTGCATTCGATAAAAGCCATTGTAAACGGTTCGACCAATTTTATTTTGACTAAAATGTTTGAAGATAAATTGGATTTCTCAGAAGCACTTTTAATGGCCCAACAATTGGGTTTTGCAGAAAGTAATCCAACACTGGATGTTGAAGGATATGATGCTGTGAATAAATGGACCATCTTAATCAATCATGCTTATGGCATCGTTTCTCACCCTGACAGAATATTATTCACTGGTATTCAAAACGTTCAAGGATCAGATGCGGCCGTAGCAAAAGAAAAAG
This sequence comes from Sediminibacterium sp., assembly GCA_040403975.1. GTDB lineage: Bacteria > Bacteroidota > Bacteroidia > Chitinophagales > Chitinophagaceae > Sediminibacterium. The sequence goes on along the minus strand of JBBAJS010000002.1, from coordinate 186,122 downwards.
GATATGATATTAAATTGATTGCCCAAGCTAAAAAACTAAAGAATGGTAAAGTGGCAGCATTTGTATTGCCTCAATTTATTCCATTGAATGAACCGCTATCCTTTGTGAAAAATGAATACAATGGTGTGGTTATTGAAAGCGGATTTGCAGATAAGCAATTTTTTTATGGAAAGGGTGCCGGAAGTTTTCCTACCGCTTCTGCTGTATTAAGTGATATTGCAGCTTTGAGGTATAACTATAAATATGAGTACAAGAAATTATACCATCACCAACCACATTTACTTACCAATGATTTTTATTTAAAAGTATATTTCAGTTTTGATGACTGGAAATATATTCCCAGAGAAAACTTTGAATGGATAGAAGAATGGCATGCACAAGCCGAAAAAAAATATTTGATCGGTGTGATACATTGCAACCAGTTGGTTGATTCTGATTGGTGGAAAACCAATAATACTTCATTGGTGTTAACGCCTGATCCAATAATTGACAATTTGGATATTGTGCATTTAAAAAAACGAAGCCTTGAACTAGCCGGGCTGGTATAAATATTGGGGATTTTGTCGGTTTTTTTGTTGAAAACCCTGTTCTGTGGAGCAGGGTTTTATTTTATAGCCCCTGCTATTTGTATATTTGTTGTCTATAATAAAAAATTGGACAAAACGAATCAATCATATTTTCTTAAAAGTGCAATCATCAGTGCTATACTAGGTTTGAGCTTGATCCTGCTTTCATTTTCTATAGGGAAAAATGAACTTTTTCTATTATTGAATGGCAATGGAGGATTTTTAGGAGATTTCTTTTTTACCTATTGCACGTATTTAGGTGATGGAATAATGTGGGTACCAGTAGTTTTATTGTTCATTTTTTTTCGCAATAAGATATTGCCCTTGGTTTTTAGTGCCATTATCCTTTCAACATTATTGGTTCAAGTAAGCAAGAATCTTGTTTTCGCAAATGAAGCAAGACCTACTAGTGCTATTCAAGAAATGAATAAAATACATACAGTAAAAGGAGTGGAATTGCATAGTAATAATAGCTTCCCTTCGGGTCATACTACTACTATTTTCTGCATTTACCTATTGGGCTGTTTAGTAATTGGAGGAAATACAATGCTAATTATAGGATTAATACTAGCATTGCTTACAGGATATTCTAGGATCTATTTAGCGCAACATTTTCCGCTGGATGTAGGAGCAGGGATGATCACAGCAGTAATAAGTATTTATATATCATTATGGATCCAGCAATTATTCAACAAGAAACAAATTAAGTCTTAACACTTATCTTATATCTCTTATCTTTTATCTTTTATCTTTCATCTTTTATCTTTTATCTTTCTGCTAATCCTTCCATCTCCACTCCCCTGCAATCTGCAAAGCTTCTTTCAAATTATTCTTTAATAAAAAAGCTTTTGTTTCCTCATCGCTGAAATGTTTTGCATTGATCTCTTGTGAATCTGCAATTCCATACAATAACATGGAACTAAATCTCACTGTATTTTTGATCCCTTTTTCGTCTACTAATTTAAAATTGTCACAATCTGCATGATAACAAGGTCCTGAATTATTTGGCAAAGTACCACCTGCTCCCCCTCCTGTTGGAACCCCATGTAACATAAAAGGTTGATGATCGCTATGAAGTCCGGCTCCGGCCCTGAACGTATTTTTATAACTGGTATCAAAGGTTTGAGCAATCGCTCCTATTGATTGGAACAATTCCTTGCTCTCTTCTGCGGTAGTAGAATATCCTTTTGGGTCATTAGTCATATCATAATTCAACATATAACGCAATTGATCGATTGAATGGTCTTTTATAGCCGCATCAACATAAGCCCTAGATCCCAAAAGTCCTTCCTCCTCTCCCATAAATAAAATAAATTCAACCGTTCTTGCTGGTTGCAATTTCAACGCTTGAAAAGTTCTGGCCATATCAATTACAGCAAAAGAACCAATTCCATTATCAATCGCTCCAGTTGCTAAATCCCAACTATCTAAATGCCCACCTACAACCACTTTTTCTTTAGGAATGGATTTTCCTTTGATTGTTGCAATTACATTTCTGGCTTTGATTAATCCAGAAAAATTAGTCATTTGTATAGCTGCAATATGATTTTTTGTTGCGACTGCCTGCTTCAATTGCAAGCCATCTTCCTTCCCAATACAAACTGCTGGAATAGGAATTAACTTTCCTGTTACAGAAGCTGTACCAGTTAATAATATACCTCCATCGGCTGTATTGATAATGATAATTCCTTTTGCACCATACTTGGTTGCTAAAGCAGTTTTTTCTGACCTATGCAAGGTTTTTGTTCCAGGCTTTGAGCCAGGCAATACTCCTAGATAAACCAAGGCGATTTTTCCAGTTACTTTTCTTGGATTATTTATATAATCTTCTTCTAATCCATTGCCCATATCTGCCAATTCCAATTGTACTGAAGCATTCACAGGTGAATGAGCCAAAGTAACCGACTTAATGGGTTGCAAATTATTTACATCTGAACCTGTTTTTACACTTAAAGTTCCTCTACTCCAACTTTCTACTTCAAAAGGCTGATATCGAACATCTTTAAACCCATAAGACTTCAATAAATTATAGGCAAATTCTTCTGCTTTTTTTCCATTTGCAGAACCTGTTAATCGATGGCCGATTGTTTCAGTGGCAGTTTTTAAACTGCTATATGCTTTAGAATTGCTTTGCACTTCGCTATTGATGGAACTAAATATAGCGGTCCAATCTTGTTTAGCTTGAGAATAAAGGGTTGTAGTAATAATTATTGATACAAAAAGTAAGTGCTTTTTCATATACCTGAGTTGTAGTGAAACTTATTTAATTATTTTCTGTTCTTAAATAAACCAGCATCATCCATTTTCTCAATCAATTCATTTACATATGTCTTACTGAATTTCTCTAAAGAAGACGGATTGTATACTGAAGATTGAACGGAGAACATCAAATCTAGAGATTGTGTATCATAAAAATTACTTTGCAAGAAATACTCCTTCTCTTTATCATAATATCCTGGGGTGCTTGTTACAGAAGACCAGTTACTATAATATCCGAAAAAATTTCCACTCCAAGTAGTATAAGGAGTTGGTGCATATACTTCAGTTCCGGGAGAATATTTTAAATTTTCTTCCTTACGGGCCAATGTTACCAAAAAAATTCCGTCGCAACCTGCAGCTTTCACTTTAGCCAATACTTCTTCTTTGGTCAATTGTTTTCCACCATCAAAAACGGGTGGCATTACATCGATGCTTTTTACTACTTTAAATCCTATTTCAGTTGCTCTTTTAGCAAGATCATCTTCCACTATTTGTCTGGCTTGCACATTCTGTGATTGCGCTATCACAAAAATGCTTGGATAGGTTTTACCTACAATTTTTTCTTTATTCACCCAAACACCTACTGATTTTTTGGGAGCAGCACAGGAGATCAATAGGGAAACGATAAAGCCAGTCATTAAAAAAGAAAGAAACTTGTTCATAGTAATGTTCATTTTAATCAATTAAATGGATACAATAATAACACTTATTCACCAATTTAATTCATTCTAAAAAGGAGCTTCAGCTTTCCATAAATTGCTTAACTTATGTAAAGAATCGATTGAAATCATATTGATATATGACAAAACTCATATACTCAAAAAAGCTAGAAAAGGGCTAATAAAGTAGTTTTGTGTAATCTAAAATCACCAATAATTTCGCATTATGAATAAGCACCAAAGCTATATACCTGCAGCAGAAGCAATTCAATTAGTACAATCAAACATGAGGGTATTTATACATGGAAGTGCCGCAACGCCATTACACCTTATGCGAGAGTTAATTGCTCAAAAAGATCGATTAGAACATGTGGAGATCGTCAGTATGACTCAACATGGAATTGATCTAAATAGCCCTGAATTAGAAGGTCATTTTTTTATGAACTCTCTTTTTGTTTCTGAAAGTAATAGAAAAGCAGTAAACAGTGGAATGGGCGATTATATTCCCATTTTTTTAAGTGAGATTCCATTATTGTTTACCAGAAATATTCTTCCCTTAGATGTTGCCATCATTCAAGTGTCTCCACCTGATAAACATGGTTATTGTTCGTTGGGAACTTCTGTAGATATTGCTCGATCAGCAAGCAATACAGCAAAAAAAGTTATTGCTCAGGTAAACCCCAATATGCCTCGGGTTCATGGAGATGCATTTATTCCATTTAGCAGTTTCGATGCTGCGGTGTGGGTAGATGAAGCATTACCAGAAGTAAGTTATTCCGATGGAGCCAATGCCATCAATGAAAAAATCGGAAAAATAGTTGCTGGGTTAGTAGAAGATGGAGCCACTTTACAATTGGGTATAGGCACTATTCCAGATCAGGTTCTAAAAAACTTAACCAACCATAAAAATCTTGGATTACATACAGAGATGTTTTCAGATGGTGCCATTCCACTTATTCTAAATGGAACTATAAATAATTCTCAAAAGAAAATTGTGAATGGCTATTGTGTAACATCATTTATGCTAGGCACAAAAAAATTATATGATTTTGCCGATGATAACCCTATCATTAAAGCCTTAGATATTAGTTATGTAAATGATCCGCGTATATTAAGTTTAAATCCAAAAGTAACTGCTATCAATAGTGCCATTGAAATAGATATTACTGGTCAGGTTTGTTCCGATTCTATTGGCACTTATCAATATTCTGGAATTGGCGGTCAAATGGATTTTATCAGAGGCGCAGCATTATCTGAAGGTGGGAAGCCCATTATAGCAATTCCTTCAGTTACTTCTAAAGGCACTTCTAGAATTGTACCTCTATTAAAACAAGGAGCAGGTGTTGTTACAACAAGGGGGCATATTCATTGGGTAATTACCGAATATGGTGCAGTGGATCTATTTGGAATGAATATGGAGCAAAGAGCAAAAGCCCTTGTGAACCTGGCACATCCCGACCATAGAGAAGAATTAGAAAGAAGTGCATTTGAAAGGTTTAAGCATTAATTTATTTGAATCAATCAAACTTGATAAGCAATGATGAAATAGCTTAATTTTGAATTGAATTAAGCATATATCAATCATGAAGCCATCCCCAATAAAAACAATGCTTTACAGTGGATTTATCGCTGGACTTGCATTGTCGGCGCTTTCTTATGGTGGATTATTTATTGCAGTACAAATTCCTTTTTTTGCACCATTTTTTGTTGAATATTTAAGCAGTGTTTTTATTTCTGATCAATCAAGAGATCTATTTTTTTACTCTCACGCAATGTTGATTAGTTTTGCACTTTCATTTTTCTGGGAAAAATTTAAATCATCATTCAAAGGCCCTATTATTTTAAGAGGTTTTGAATTTGGCTTAGTATACACCATTACTGGCCTTTTCCCGATACTCTGGTTAACCTATAGCCAAATAGAAGTATCAGCAACAATGGTTTTTTCCTGGCTACTATTTGGTTTATTTCAAGCAAGCGTTGCTGGAATCATTTTTGCCAAAATGAATCCTTAAGCATTTAACCTATTGGTTTTAGATTCAATTTAAACTCCACCAATAATTCATCTTTTGCTTTGATGATTCCACCTAATTTACTGGGAGGACTTAAATTGAAATCAGAAAAATGAATTTTTTGATCGCCTTTTAAATGTACTTGTTGTTTATCATCGGCTGTGAAATAGTAATTGATCTCAAATTTCTTATTCACTCCTGCAAGACCTATATCAACTATACCAGTTATTTTGATTGGATTTTTAAAATCAGGAAAACTATTGATAGTTAAAAACTTTACAGAAAGGATTGGAAATTCTTTCGATTTTAGATTTTTACGAAGATCGCTGGTCATCATTTTGTTATGACAATCAAATGCATCGATGTTTAAATTGAGTTTGCCAGTTAATGGCAGAACTGCTCCCTTAGGTTGTAGTTTAAAACAGGTTAATGTGTCAGGAATATTGTAATTGGCAATATCACATTGAAATGTATTCACATTGGTACTTCCATTCACTGTTAAACTACTACCCTGCATTACCACCCAAGAAACTTTAGCTTCCGGTAAATTGAATACAGGATTAACCATTAAAAGTGCCAGGATGAATAAAGATACTTTCATGCTTCCTCGAAAATACAAATAAAAAAAAGCCGAGTGAAATAAATTCACCCGGCCATAATACACCATAAAAACCATTTTTTAGAATCCCACCACTGCCGCGATTGTATATCCATTGAATTTACCCAATGAACGATAATCGGTAGAAGGGAAATCAATATATTTTTGGTTTACAATTTCACCTTTCAACAATACATTCTTGGTTAAGAACCATCCTGCTGCAAAAGAAGATCTATTTACTTTTACATCTGCTGCAAAACCTGCAAGTCTTGCTGTTACAGTATTGTATCTGTATCCAATAAACAAGTTTTCTTCTTTACCAAATCTGTAAATGCCTTCTAAAGCAAATTGAGTTACATTTCTTTTATCAGTTTCAGTTTTAGTTCTTCCTTTTGCAAATTCATAGGTACCAAATACCTCGAATCCTTTGTATTTCATAAATCCATTAAGCATTGTAGCTGTTAAGGTTTTTGAAAATCCAGGATTGAGTCTTCCAGAAAAAGCAACTGCAGTTGAAGCTGGCAAAGCACCTGGTACGCCTTTTTCCATTACATTCTGGTAGTTTGAACCTGTTCTGTCTCCACTAAAGATTGTCAAGCCACTTCCGTTGTTGCTACTGTTGGTATATAAACTTGCAGACAAACGAATTCTAAAATCTTTATTAAGCTGCTTGTCTATTCCACCTTTGAAATAAATGGATGGATTTCTTGCGCCATTTGGATCTTGAGTAGTTACTGGTAAAGAATCAATACTTCCTTTTATCATACCACTGGTCATTCCCACCATTCCAAATAATCCATTTTTTTGCAAGTATACTTCTCCCCCAATTTCAGTTGCAAATTGATCCATTATGTAATTTTCCATAAACGGATTGTACAATGTTTGTCCACCATCTGATCTGCGAAAGTGCTGATCACCATAGTTCACTTCGAAGTGACCAATTTTGATTGTAGCCAATTTCATGATATCATCCCAAAACTGTCCTTTGAAGGGAACTTTATCAAATTGAATATATCCACCTTTTACCCAAAATTCGTTGTGGTGGCGAGCTGACATATAACTGGTAACATTTAGTTTAATTCCATCTGCTAATTGTACATCCATGAACAAATTAGCCTGTGAGGTCATAAATCCATTTTTTATTGGATATAATCGATTGGCGCCAGTTCCTGTATTATTGATTGCTCCTGGATTTTCATGCTTCAAATTTTGGAATTGTTGGGTAAACCCTGCACCCCATCTTACTGCCAATCCATTGAATGGAACGGTATCAGATTTTAGTGTTTCAAACATGTGCATTCCTGATTTGTCATAGGGCCTAAAATTGGAGATTTTAGGTTGTTGCGCTAGTAGAGCTACAGGTAAAAGCCCAATAAGTAGAAAAGCAATGGTGTTTTTTAACCTGTTTAATTGAAGTTTCATAAAATAAAGTTTTGGTTAATAATAGTGTAGTGAAAAAAGTTTATTTAGCAATATTGAAATCGAATTTGAGTGTTACATCGTTCCCTGTTTTAATGGTTCCCATCATAAAAGAAGGGGGTTCCATCGCATAGTCTTTCATGCCTATTTTTTTAGATGCCATGATTGTTATGGATTTATCTGCATTTACTCTGCAAGTGGCACTAATTTCTGTATCCAGGGTTTTTCCAGCAACAGTTAATTTACCATTGGCCTTTACCAAAAAATTACTGGCATCAATAGGAGAAACGGTTGCACTGCTTGCCAAAAAACTAATGGTATTTGACTTATCGGTTTTTAATGCTTTGTATGCATTTTTATCCATGGCACCGTGTCCGCTTTTTAGTGCATCAGCAATAGTAGAAAAGTTCACATTTGTTACAGCCGTAATTGCATTTGCTGCATTTAAAGTAAAAATTCCTTCAAAATTTCCTGTACTAGATTTCATATCCCAGTCATGAAGTGTAGAAGTTCCACTAACTACTACAGAGAAATTCCCTTTAGACACATATTTTGCTTGCGAAAAGGAAATAGTTGAAAACAACAAACCGATTCCAATTAGAAGGATCAGTTTTTTAAAAAAAAGAAGTGAAGATTTCATATACTTGGTTTTTGGTGTTTTGTAAGTTGATCAATCAACTTTTATTACAACCCAAAATTACCAAGGAGCCTATTGCTTAAAAAGGATGCGTATCATCGGTTAATATGTTTTAGAACAATCCAAAATATGATGAATATCATATTAATAAAAGCAGCGATTTATAAATAAACTAACTAGATTATCGTTGTTTGATCAATACTGCACTTACTACAGGACGTTCAATTCCATTGTCTCCTGGGCGATTGAGTAGTTGCCCACCTGCAATCATAGAACTAGAACCGCCGCCATCTAAATTAATGGCGTTGGTACAACTCAGATTTTTCATTGCAGCCGCTAACTCGGCCAGATTCATGCCATCATAGCCTGCTGTAGGGTTATCTCCTTCAACAACTAAAAGAATAATTAAGTTATTACTAGTATATCCTATTGCTGTTCTAGGACGTGAGGTGGTATTGTTGATACTGATTAATTCTTGAACATCTGATATGTTCACAGCATTATTGCGCAATAACATGGGAGAGCCTCCAATTGCAGATTGAATATTCCATACAGAAGCTCCTGTTGGAAAAACATCTGTAGGAACAGGCAAAGGTGCTATACCTTCTGCATTTGCACTAGGAGAAGGATATTGATAGATCAAATCATTGCCCGTTCCAACATGATAGATCCAAGCTGTGGAGGGATCTCCTGTTGAATTAACGCCAAAAGCAGCCCTTGTGGCATAATAAGTGGTTGCAACTCCATTAAAAGTTCTAGACAAAGTTTTAATATTTGCGGAAGCAACTGGCAATCCATTGTATTTAACCAAACTAAAGGATTGATTAGACCCAAAATATCCTCCATTAACAGAAGCAAGCACTCTCCCAACTTCATCCTTATTAAAATCACTTAGTTTTTTAGCGGTAGTTGAGAGTACTGGTTTAAACTCAAACAATGTATTCTTAGCATTATAGGCTATACAAAACATTTTTGTTTTTCTACCAGCATAAATACTATCAAAAAAATACAATTCTATTCCATCAGGAAATCCTGAGCTAATTAAAGAGGAATATTTCCATCCTGCTGGCAAACTCATCAGTTTTGCTCCAGGGGTTACTACTGGAGGTGAAGTAGTTGTAGGCGTTGATGAAGATGATTTTGAACATGCATTCATCGTTATTAGAAACGCAAATAAATAAATAAAAAAGGTAATTTTTTTCATCGCCTTATAATTCAATCACTAATAAATAAGTAGGTTGCTGAGGAAGTTTTTTTACGGCAGCAATCCATTCGGCTTGAACACTTGAAACCAATATCCCATTTTCGTTCCAAATCTCAGGGCTGCATAAACAACCCAGTGATGGTGTACATGGAAAATAAGGTTGATTAGCATAAAAATCGGTTGGTATGGTTGTTCCGTGTGCAATTATTTCGGAGCGGCCGATCTTGCCTGCATCGTAACTCTGCCATAATCCAGGAATACTGGACAAAGGACCTAATAAAGTTTGGTAAAATTTCTTATTGTCAATTTCATCTGATCTATTTGAAAAAAATGATGGCCCATTATTTTGCTCATAAGGCATCAACATTTGCAAATTGGCAGTAGGACCAATCCAATTATTATTGGAAGAGTCTAAGCCTGTGATTCGAAATAAACCTTGCGGGGTATTTCCATTGGTTAAATAATAAGGCATATTGGTTATCGATCTTGCCAATTGGGTAAACCTTAATGGTTCATTTTTATTATCGGTAACCCATTTATTATCTGCTGTTCGAATCATTAAATAGCCGGGACGATTTCTGTCTTTGTATTGAAAGCTTACTAATACAGGTTGTTTGGTTAAAAAATCCTGATTTAATACAATTGATTCTTTTATTGGCAGAACAGTAGAATTGTTTATTTCATTCCATTGGAATAATTGGAAATAAGTACTTTGAAAAAACAAATCATTCTTATCGAAGTCGGGAGACCGTTTACCTATATAAAGGTATTGAAAGATTAACACTTTAATTTTATCGGTTTTTGATTCATCCACAACATTTTTTAATTCATTTGCATATGTTCCAGGATACAAGGTGAATAGTGCTTCTAAAAAAGCCCATTGTAATGACGCATTCAATTTCTTAAATTGATTCAGATAAATGGGAATATTTGCTTCAAATGCTTTTGGCTTGTACAACATGATCTCCATGGCCCAAAATGCTGACTTCCATTTTTTATAATTGCTATCTACTAATGGAATTTGAACAGTAGCATTAACCAAATTAATTAAATCATTTTTTGTTTTTTCACGAACAGATGCTTGAGTAAATGCAAAAAATTTAGGCTCATTTTGAGCATTCAACAATTGAGTAAAAAATAAAAAAAATATGCAAAACCATTTACCCATTTGATTAAAATTATTATTGATACAATGGTTCTTTAAATGCGTTCACTGATTCGTAATAGAAAAACACTTCTCCCTTATAGCCATATTGTCTATTCAACTCCATCATCTGCTTTAACATAACAGGATCTACTCTATATCCATCTCCCAAAGAAGTTAGGATACCAGGGAAAATTTTATGTTGCAATGATGTAGGTACTTGCGTAGATAGTTCCTTCAAAATTTTTTCATATGCACCTATATTATACCGATACAATTGTGGAATGATCAAATCGGCATATCCTCCATTTAACCAAGCTGGCCAATCTTGCAAATATTGTTCTTTGCTCCAAGGATAAATACTCGGTGCCCATGTAACCAAACAATTCGGCCTTTGTTTTTTTACACTTTGATACAACATCTTTCCAAAAGCGCTGATTTTATCGGCCTTCCATTGTATAAATGCAGTGTCTTTTGCATTTTGTGGAGGTAATTGTCCGGCAAATTCTTTTTTATAAAGTTCAACTGAATACTGGTCGTATCCGCCTTCGCCAGGCATGGCGGGTAATCGATCATCGCCTTGTACTCCATCTACATCATAATTCTTTACCACTTCAAGCATCAGTTCTTGCAAAAATTTTTGCACATCCGGATTCATGGCATTCCACCAAAAAAAACCATTCTTTTTCAGCAATTCACCTTTATTATTTCTTCCAGCCCAATTCGGATATTTTTCTAACCATCCATGCGATGAACTGTCTTTGTATGCATATGCAGCGCCAAATTCAAACCAAGCATGTACCCTTAACCCAACTTTATGCCCTTCGCTTACAAATGCTTTTAATGGATCAAAATTGTTATAAATAGCAGATTGTTTGATGCCAATATATTTATTTACTACTTCACTAGGATACATGGTAACTCCCCCATTCCAAACAACCACAAAAATATCTGTAAGTCCATTTTTCTTACAATTCAATACTGCTTTTTGAACATTCTCCCGGCTACGCATTGCATCACTGGCAACATTGGTGATCCAGGTACCTCTCAAAACGGGCTGCTGTTTAGATTGTGTGATTGCCATTAAGCAAATACCACAGAAGAATAAAATACTGCTTATCTTTTTCATGACATTATTGATTTTTCTTGTACTCCATATACCGATTGTATAAATGATGTGCTTGTATATAAGCTGACTGAGGGCTCATAAAATGACTGAACTCAAATGTGATGGCTTTGTCATAACCAGCTCTTTTTGCAGCTTCCAATTTAAGTTTTAGTTTTTCAAACTTAATGGGCAAAAATTTAATGGGCATATCTCTATCTAAGGTTTCTGCATTGGTCCAGCATTGCAAATGATATTTATCTGCCAATAATTTATTTACACTAAAGAATTGGTCTAATTCAAAATAATCTATATGACCATCCTGAAATGCTACTGCATCAATGGATTGATGTATCCCATGAAAAATTTCATCCCATTCCTGTTCATGTTCCTTAACAGAAATTGCATCGGATTTAGATAAGGTTCCCGAAGCAGCCATCACCGCTTTCTTACCATCAATCCAAGGAGAAATAAAAACAGGCAATTGATTGCTGATTTGTTTGCACATGTTTCCTAAACTACTAAATGCCTCAATTGCGCCTTTTGTTTTACGGCTGATCTCAGTACTGATGTACCAACCTTTAAATGCTTTTCGATGACCATAGAGTTTCCACACTTCATCAATTACAAATTTATTGGCCTCTATTTCTACTTGCATATTTCCAGTATCCCAGTAAATACCACTATCGTATAAACCAAAGTACAAACTCATCTGGTACTTCTCTGCTAATTGGAGGTATAAGTCTATTAAATCAATTGGAGGAGCATAGCACCCGTATTCTTTCATTAAATAAGCTGATGGATAGGTAATGAATCTTCTGTATCCACTTCTTATAACAATTACCGTATCAATACCAGCTGCTTTCATGTGTTGAAAATCTTTTTCCCATTCAACAGGCCCCCAATTTTGGTGAGGTATATCATGACTTATCTCGTCTATAAAAGTTCCGGTGATCAACATACTATATCAATTTCTTTTTTAACAAAACTTGCTTCCATAACAAATATCCTTGACCATTCAAATGTAAACCATCACTCGTATATTGTTTACTCAATTTATTATTAGCATCTAAAAACAAAGGATACAAATTTACAAATGGTATTTTTTTTGAATCACAATAAGTGGCCATTTGTTGGTTCACCCATTTAATGTGTTCGTCTTTGTTTTGGTAACCTGCAAATTCTGGAAACTCATTATTTGTTGGTAAAATACTTTGAATTACAATCATTGTTTTAGGAGAATATGAATGAACATATTGTACAATGCGTTGAATATTTTGGACAATGATATTATCAGGAGTTCTTTTCGCCATATCGTTAATTCCAATCATTAGAAATATTTTCGCAGGTTTAGATTCAACCACTTCATCAAGTCTTGCTATAACACCAAATGTATTATCTGTACTGATCCCCCTGTTTTTAATATTTTTATTTCCAAACAATTCTGCCCAATCGGCAATATCAGTAATACTATCCCCTAAAAAAATAATTTCACTAAGCGTATTGGGCATCATTCTAAACTGTGTCACTTTATGCGCGTAATAAGAACTCATATAAGAGGAATCAATTCTTTGCTGGGCTTTTGAAGAAACAAAAACCAACATAAAAATGCCTACCAAAAATTTTGACAAATACATATGGTTCAATTAAACTTCAAGCGCTTCAGCTTCCAATTCATTTTCATCTGCTTTTTTCAAAGGAACCAGCCAGGTAATTAAGAATGCAGGAATAGTAGAAATCAACACCCAGATAAAAAATTCTTTATAGCCTAAATAATCACTTACAAATCCACTGATCATTGAAGGAATCATGAAACCAAGATTCATCAATCCACTACCAAAAGCGTAGTGGGCCATTTTGTATTTGCCAGGTGCAATATTTTGCATAATGAATAATATTAATCCAACAAAGCCAAATCCATATCCAAAATATTCAATGGCTACAGCAGATCCTATCACATAAACATTTTCAGGTTGTGTAATTGCCAGAAATGCATATGCTATAAAGGGCACATTAAAGAAAGCACAGAGCATCATCAATGTTTTTCTAGTTAACCCTTTATTCGACACAAAATAACCTGCTGCGATAGATCCTGCAACAAATGCAATAGCACCAAACACCCCGTACAAAACTCCAATTTGAGAAGTGCTCAATCCCAAGCCACCTTTTGATCTTGCCGCTTTAAAAAATAAAGGAGTGATTTTAATTGCCTGCCCTTCTGCAAATCGATATAACACAATAAAACAGAGGCTATACCAAATATTTTTCTTTTGAAAAAAGGTAATGATTACATCTTGCAATGTGTTCATACCTTCCTTGAAAGAATGTACTTCTGCCGTTTTACCTCCTGATGGAAGCATTTTCATATTATATAAACCAAGCATAATCATGATAACACCATATATAAACATCACCGTCATCCAGGCATTCGCAATACCATATTTTTTTTCCATTTCACCCGCCAGATATACCAAAGCTCCACCTGATAAAACTTTGGCAACATTGTAAAAAGCACCTTGCCAACCTACATATTGAGCTTGTAATTTTGGTGTCAATTCATTCAGGTATACACCGTCAGCAGCTGTATCGTGCGTAGCTCCACTAAAGGCGATAATCGATAAAACAGCAATGGACAAACTAAAAAAATGATCTGCTTTTAAGGTTAATGCTACCAAACCAAATAAACATCCAGTGAAAATCTGAGTGGTATACACAAAGAATTTTTTGGTTTTAAACATTTCTAAAAAAGGGCCCCATAATGGTTTTATAGTCCAGGGCAACATGATGAGTGAAGTCCAAAAGGCAATTTGGGCATCGGAAATTCCCAAATTTTTATACATAATTGAACTGGCTGTAGCTAGTGCTACAAAAGGTAAACCCATTGCAAACCAAGTACTTGGAATCCAATAAATGGGCGACCTTTGTAAAGAGGCTGGAGTTGGCAAAATCGTTTCATTTTGAGGCCATTTGTATTATTAAAGGCCTTTAATTAAAAAATTTAATAACTTATAGTGAATTTATAATTTTTTTAATTAAGTTAGACAAATATTTCAAAAATTCGTAAAAATATGTTTGCTCGTTTTACCAATATAAAGCAATTTTCGCTGTTTTTACTGATCCTATTGAGCGTTACAATGAACGCATGCTCGAAGGGATCTACTGCTGGATCTACAAGTTCGACAACTAGCCCTACCCCAACACCTTCTTGGGACCCCAATGCAGTTCGTGGAGCATGGATTACTACTGCAGCAAGTACTGCTTTAGATAGCAGGGACAATGTAAAAGCAATGGTTACAACCTGCAAAAATGCGGGCATTAATAATATTTTTGTAGTGGTATATAATAATGCAAGAACCATTTACCCTAGTTCTGTGATGCAAGGTTTAATAGGCATTAGACAATTAGAAAGATATGCAGGAAGGGATCCATTACAGGAATGTATAGATGAAGGAAAATTAGCAGGTATAAAAGTCCATGCTTGGTTTGAATATGGATTTTCTTCTTCCTATTCTGCTAACGGAGGCCCAATTGTGGCAGCTAAACCACTATGGGCAGCCAGAGATCTGAATGGTCAATTGGTAGTAAAGAATGGATTCGATTGGTTGAATGGAATCAATCCTGAAGTGCAACAATTCATGGTTGATTTATTCAAAGAAGTAGTTACCAATTATAATATTGATGGCGTACAAGGCGATGATCGTTTACCTGCAATGCCAACAACTGGTGGATATGATGTTTACACAACAGCTTTATACAAAGCAGAAAATGGAGGAGCCTCTCCTCCTGGCAATAGTGCAGATGCAGGTTGGATTAGATGGAGAGCCAACAAGCTCAATGCATTTGTAAAAAGATTGAGAAATGAAGTGAAAGCAATTAAACCAGCAATTCAATTTACCATGTCGCCAAGTCCTTATCCGTTTAGTATCAATGAATATTTACAAGACTGGCCAACATGGGTAGACAGTAGTTGGGTGGATGCAGTAATGCCACAATGTTATCGTTATACCATAAATGATTATGATAATGTACTTAATCAACAAAAGTCCTATTATAAAAATCCAGCTGTGGCATTTTATCCAGGGGTATTGGTAAAATCTGGTACCACAATACAAAGTGATGGATTGATGTCACAGTTTATACAAAGCAATAGAAATAACGGTTTCAAAGGCGAAGTATTTTTCTTTTATGAAGGTGTAAAAGATAAACTAAGTTGGTTTCAGGGATTGTATCCATACATAAAATAATGTTGAATGAAATTAATCAAGAGTCTGTTTTTAATCGCTGGCATATTTGTGTTTTCTTGTTTGGCATATTCACAAAAACTCACCAACTATGTAGATCCTTTTTTAGGTACAGGAGGGCATGGCCATGTTTATCCAGGAGCAACTATCCCATTCGGCATGGTGCAGTTGAGCCCCGATAATGGAGATGAAGGTTGGGATTGGTGCAGTGGCTATCATTATAGCAGCAGTACCATTGCAGGTTTCAGTCATATGCATTTAAGTGGAACAGGTATTGGAGATTGGTGCGATATTTCTTTACTTCCACTCACCGATACTACCAACATAAGACAAGAAAAAATAAGAATCCCTTTCTCACATAAGAACGAATCTGCAAAGCCTGGATATTATTCAGTCAGATTAAACAATGATATCAAATGCGAATTAACTGCCAATAAGAGAACAGGATTTCATCGTTATACATTCCCGAATAAAGAAGGCTGGATAAGATTTGATATGGGATTCCAAATTAACTGGGATAAAGCAACTGCGGGAGAATTGCGCTTATTAAACGATTCAACACTTATTGGATATCGATACAGTACGGGTTGGGCAAAAGGACAAAAAGTTTATTTTGCTGCAAGATTTAATCAAACAGTTCAGTCAATTGTTTTTTTGAATGATTCTATTAGAACAGGGAATATAGCTATAGGAAATAAAGTAAAAGCTGCATTAAAATTCAACACGGCGAACCCTATAGAAATACGTGTTGCCATTAGCACAGTGAATACCGACAAGGCATTGCTTGAATTGAACCAATCAAATACAGATCGTTTTGATGTCACCGCAAAAAAAGCAGATGCGCTTTGGGAAGCTGAATTACAAAAAATAAAGATTAACACGAATGATCAAAACTTTGCCACAAAGTTTTATTCTTCATTGTACCGAACCTGTATGGCACCTGTTGTGAGTAGTGATGCAGATGGTGCATATCAAACACATAACAATCTCCAAAATAAATTTACAAAAGGTAAAGACAAGTATACTGTTTTCTCTCAATGGGATGTATTTAGAGCGCTGAATCCTTTGTTTACCATTACACAAACCAATCGATTGCCCGACATGATCAATAGCATGTTGCAATTGTATCAAGACAATGGATTATTACCTGTTTGGGATTTAAGTACCTGGGAAGCCAATACCATGACCGGTTATCACAGTGTACCAATTATTGCAGATGCCATTTTAAAAAACATCAAAGGCTTTGATTATAACTTGGCATACGAAGCATTGAAGAAATCTGCTTTTCAAAAAGAGAGAGGAACACCGGCTTATATTCAATATGGATATGTACCTCAAGATAAACATGGATGGAGTGTAACCATGACTTTAGAATATGCATTTGATGATTGGTGTATTGCACAGGTTGCTAAAAAATTGAATAAAAAAGCTGACTATGAATTGTTCATGAAAAGAGCAGCAAGTTATCAGCAATTATTTGATGCAACCACAGGCTTCATGCGAGCGAAAGACAGTAAGGGTAAATTCATGGAACCATTTGACCCATTATTATCAGAGCATGGTTTTGATGGACAATATATTGAAGGCACTGCATGGCAGCATAGTTTTTTTGTACCCCATGATGTGGAGGGCTTAGCTAAATTATATGGAAGCAAAGAGCAATTGGTAAAAAAATTAGATGATTTATTTGCAGCATCTTCTGAATTGCATGGAGAAAATACTTCTGCTGATGTATCTGGTTTAATTGGCCAATATGCACATGGAAATGAACCTAGCCATCATATCATTTATATGTATACAGCCCTGGGACATCCAGAAAAAGCAGCCAAATGGATCAAAGTAGTTACAGATAGTATGTACAAAACAGGACCCGATGGATTAACTGGTAATGATGATTGTGGTCAAATGAGCGCCTGGTATGTATGGAGTTCTTTGGGAATGTATCCGATGAACCCAGCTTCTGGTCAATATGTATTTGGGTTCCCATTGATTCAAGATGCTACTATACAATTGCCCAATAAGAAACAATTACATATCAGTACAAAAAAAAGCAATAAGCAAAATGGTAAACAACAATTTGTTAAAGCCATTTTTTTGAATAACCAAAAAATAAGCTCCAACTATTTAACACACCAACAAATATTAGCAGGAGGTAATTTGGTGTTTGAATTGAATTAACTCAAGATTTCCATACCATCCCTTTTTTGGTAAATGGAAAAGTAATTCCGCAGGCTACTAATGTAAAGAGCAACCCTTTTAAAAATCCGGATAAAAAAGACCCATTCATTCCGTTCCAATACTGAATGACCCCTGTCAAGTGCATTAACGGTAATAACAACAAAGACCCCGAAACATATGCCATCATTGGATTTTGACCAGCCAATACCATAAATCGATGAATTGGTTTAGCAATAGTAAATGATTGTAGAACTGTCAATACGATAAAACTAAAAAAAGCCAGTCCAACGGTTACAAAATAATAGCTATAGGTAGAAAAATCTTTTTTTATACCACCTTCATATGCTTCAAAAGACAAACCCAATAACAAAGAAAAAGCGCCTGCATAAAAATATTGTTCAACCAATGCCTTATTGCTTAACTGTATTTTTTTAATTATCCAATTAGCAATACATAATAAAAAAATGGTAAGCAAAAGGTTTGCAGCCAACTGACGAGTAAACAAAAACAATAAGTTTGATACGATAATCAATAAAAAGAGGAGTCCGAGTATTTTGAAATTATTATTCGTTTTAACTTCATAAGGGTTCGTGTCTTTGTATTTCAACAACCAGTCTCCTGCGATGGTGCCAGGAATTAAAATGAATAAATATTTTAAGAAATAGAATTTATAAATAGCAGCTGAAGGTGTTAACAAATAAATGAATTCATTCCAACTATCAGGTATTTTAGCTCCTAAAAAAATAGCCATTACAAAGGACAAAATTCCTAAGCGCAATACAATATTATTTCTTGTAAACCACCAAGCCAATGTGCCAAACAAAGCCATATTCGCCAGAACAATTATGATTATATCACTATTGGTTATTTTAAATCCTTCCCCATTATTCAAAGGCAAAAAAATCAACCCAGCTATACCTATTGCCATTGCTGTTATATTAATTATCGTTTCTACTTTTTTATTGAAGAAGGCACTTAATTTACTAAAAGCGAAGAACAGTAAAAGGTAGCCTGCTAATGAGAACCAATATGTTCCATTGTTTGGCGTAGTGAGAATTCGATTCGATTTAAAATGTTCTAAAAACAATGCAAAGAAAGTTAATAAAAAAAAGCGACGGAACGCTGTAAATATTACCTGCTTATTGTCATTCGTAATTGCATATTTTTTTAAGGCAATAGGAATGGCAGCTCCCATACAAAAAATAAAAAAAGGAAATACTAAGTCTACCCAGGTTATGCCAGGCAAGTTAGGATTGAACTGATGATTGGGAGGAGGAACTTGAGCATGAAACATCCATGCAGGCATAGAAGGGCCATAAGCAATGCTTCCTGATAAAATCATTGTGAATATGGCATAGCCGCGCAAGGCATCTAAATTGAGGTATCGCTCTTTCATAAAAATGAATTTAAAAAAAAGCAGGCAATTATGAATCATAACGCCTGCTTTTGACCGCTTAAAAACGAATAACCAAACTATGAAAACTATTTTACCAACCTGTATTTTGTGTTAAGTTCGGATTGTTATCGATCTCAGACTGAGGGATTGGCCAAAGCTTGTATTTAACATTGGTATTCACCCTTGTTTGGTTTCTGAAAGCAATTCTACGAGTTAAACTTTCAGCATAATTAGGAACATTATCAGCATCAAATATAGGTGTAGCAGGTACTCGTGTAGGAGCTACAGTTGGATTTGCAGGATCAAATGCTGCACCAATAACAGGCATACTATTGGCTTTGCCATAAATATCCCATCTTCTTAAGTCGAATAAACGCATTCCTTCGCCAGCAAATTCAGCAGCTCTTTCTCTTCGGATAATGGTACGCATTTGTGCTTGAGATCCTAAAGCAACAGCAGGTTGCCCAGCTCTTGAACGAACTAAATTGATAGCAGTTGTAACTGTTGCATCAATCTGATTTAACTCAATTTTTGCTTCTGCATAGGTTTGTAAAATATCTGCATAACGCATCAAAATGAAACCAACTTTAGATTCAAAAGTATACTGTGTAGTATCATTGTATTTATTCCAAACATATCCTACGCCACCGATACTACCAGTAGCGCTTACCTGCCATTGAATACCAGCTGCTTGAGCACCTATCCAATCGTTATTGGTTGCAACATTATCATATACTCCAGTATTCCAGTTAAACTTTCTGCGTGTATTGGTATAGAAACCAAAAATTGTTCTTTCCCTTAAATTGTTATATGGCAAAGCAGCTGTTTTTGATGCAAAGTGTACCATGGTATCTCCAGGCATATAAATAGTCCAGGCCAATCTACGATCTCTATTCAAACGAGGATTCGCAGGATCATACACAGTAGATGCATCTATTCTTAAACCGTCTCTTCCTTCGAACTGATCTACTAATTGTTGAGAAGGGAAATGGCTACTTTGAGAATTGGTAACCTGACGAGGTACACCCAAGATTGGTCCCCAGTTCTGAGGTTCATTCACATCCAATGGATAGTTTTGAATGAACATGATTTCTCTTGCTGTGTTTCCGTTTTGGCCAGCTAAAGAAAACAAGTTTTGATAACTTGGATTCAAACCATAATTACCACCATCAATCACTGTTTTAGAAGCTGCTGCTGCTGTTGCATAATCTTTAATCAACATCGCTATTTTAGCTTTCAATCCTAAGGCAACCCCTTTGTTTACACGACCTAAAGCTTGAACAGGAGCTATTCCAGCAGCATCAAAAGCTGCTGCTGCTTCATCCAAATCTTTGTACATATCAGCAACAATAGTTGCAACAGGAGTTCTCTTTGCAGAAAGTATTTCATCAACACTAGGCATCGTTCTGTAATAAGGGATATCTCCAAACCAACCCATTAAATGATAATAACCCCAAGCACGTAATACTACTGCTTCCGCTTTTATTCTATTGAATGTTGCAGCTGGAACACTGGCCTTACCATTTTCCATTCCTGCAATTTGTTGATTGGCCCTTTGAACCAACTTATATGCCTGGTTCCAGCAAGTAGTTGGAACTGAATTATTAAATAAGAAAGGACCTGCATCTCCCATTGCTATAAGGTCTTCAGCATTTCCTCCTCTTTTCATAGCTATATCTGTGCTAGACTCAACTGCAAAATGCAGTGGTGTATTATTAGGAAATACCCACATAGCTGATGCATATGCACCAATAAGCCCTTGCTCCATTTCTGATTGATTACTCAAGAAAGTGGAAGAAGAAGATGCATCCAAAGGTTTGCGATCTAAAAATTTTTGACAACTGCTCAACGCAACGGCTGAAAACGTAAGCAGTATAATGATGTATTTTTTCATTGTTATGATTTTAATATTTCAATTAAAAGGTTACATTAATTCCTGCAGTGTAAGTGCGCATCAATGGATAAAACTCTGCATTGGCATTGTTGATCTCTGGATCAAATCCTTTCCAAGCTTTTGAGAAAGTTAGCAAGTTAGAACCACTAACATAAATCCTTACTGCATTGATCTTTGCTTTATCCAGCCATTGTTTCTTTAATGTATAACCTAAATTAATATTCTTGATTCTGAAATAAGCCGCACTTCTTAACCACTGAGAAGCCAATAAGAAATTATTTCCGCCAGAACCAGAAGGCAATAAGCGTGGGAAATCTGCATTTTGATTGTCAGGTCTCCAGTAGTTTTTATGTATTTCTAACAATGAAGCAGCGAAATCTCCACTCGCAAAAGGAACAGCACCGGTTCCACTTAAATAGTTATTGCGTTGACCAACACCTTGACCGAAAATATTCAGATCAAAATTGGCATAGGTAAGATTTACATTAATACTGTACTCATAACGAGGGAAAGCATCACCAATAAAAGTTCTATCATTTGCATCAATTTTACCATCTCCATTGATATCCTGATATTTCACATCACCTGGTTTTGGACCTACAGTTGCAGAAGGGTTCCAAGGAATTCCAAATTGTACAGGAGACCCTTTAATATCAGTTGAATCACTGAAATAACCAGCGGACCTATAACCAAAATATGAATTGATTGCTTGTCCTGGAGCTGTTCTGATTCCATCTCCAATAAATGGTGTACCTTCTACTAAACCAGTAACAGTATTCTTCACATCAGAAATCATTGCAGTTACATCTACACCTAATTTACCGAATTTATTCTTGTAATTCAAGGTAAACTCCCAACCTTTATTTTCCATGTTTCCGGCGTTAACAAAAGGATTGGATAGTCCACCTGCCGACTGAGGCAATGTTCTTTGCAATAACATATTTTTCAATGTCTTCACATAATAATCTGCAGTTACTGTAAAATGCTTTGCAAAAGAAAGATCTACTCCAATATTCCATTGTTTAGAAGTTTCCCAACTTAAATCAGGATTAGCAAATTGTAATAATGCTACTCCTAAATTAGTGGTGTTGGCAAAATAAGCATTGGTTCCATTATTAGGGTTACTATAATTAGATTGAGCATAAAATGCATCATATGCATAGTTATTACCAATACTTTGGTTACCATTACCACCAGTAGAAGCCCTTAATTTTCCAAACTCAATGAATTTTACATTCTGCATGAAACTTTCTTTAGAGAAGATCCAACCTGCAGATACTGCTCCGAAATTACCCCACTGCTTATCTCTTGCTTGTGAAAAACGAGAAGTTCCATCTCTTCTACCATTCAATTCTAAAAAGTATTTGTCTTGGAAGCTATAGTTAACACGCGCAAAGAACCCTGCTAATGCCAATTCAGATGCACCGGCATTATTATCTCTCACACCAGAACCTAAATTTAAATAAGGTTGGTTAGGATTGATAAAACCAGTTCTAGATGCACCAAAAAATGAATTGGTAAATAACTCAGATTGTCCACCCACCAATGCTTTGATAGAATGATCTCCAAATCTTTTAGTATAAGTTGCTTGACCTAAATAAGTAGTATATACGTTATTGGTATAAGCTTGAGACAAACTAGTTGTTCCAGGCCATGTGCTAATTAATGAATAACTAGATGTGGCTAAATTAGGTTGATAGATATCTGCATTAGATACAAAAGTTTTTGTAGTTGGGTTTGTAGCCTGGCGACCCCAATAACCTTCAATCTCTAAACCACTGATGGGTTTAAAATTGAAACCAAATCTTGTTAACAATGTACTTCCAGTAGTAACACTATTACCAGTAGCTTCTGCCATTGCAATGGGGTTACGGTTATTGGATTGTCCTGCAGTTCCATACATTCCAGGTCCGTATTTACCACCGCCGATTGCAGGTAGGCCAATTGCCTGACGAATTACAAATTCAGCAGATCCTGTTGAAGGATTCACTGTGTTATTGTAATTGTATCCAAAAACTCCAATCAATGATAATTTGCTATTGATCTTAAATTCAGGATTCAAGCGAATATCATATTTCTCAAAACTGCTATTCTGAATTAAACCTTGTTGTTTCAAATAAGTAAATGAACCAAATAAATTGATTTTATCTGTTGAAGTAGATAATTGAACGTTGTGGTTTTGCAACATTCCATTATTAGTAAATACTTCCTTCAACCAATCGGTATCAATGATATCCAAATTATTTGCTGGAGTAGTTCTATATCGATCAATCAAAGTTTGAGGGAATACAACAGCAGCAGGATTACCTGTACGATTTTGTTCTGCCGCATTGCTCAAAGTCATGTGGTCGATAGCACTCACTCGATCAGGAATTGCAGTTGCTACTTGCTTTGACACAAAAGCATTATAACTTAACTTTAATCCCTTTTCAGATGCTCTTTTTGTTTTCACTAAAACAACACCACCAGAAGCACGGTTACCATAAATAGCAGTAGATGCAGCATCTTTTAAAAGAGTGATACTTTCAATAGCATTTGGATCGATTTGATCTAATGCACCAATAGCCAATCCATCCACAATAATCAATGGAGCATTGCTACCAGAGATTGAACCCTGTCCGCGAATTACGATACTTGCACCATCGGCACCTGGCTTACCTGATTGCTGTTGCACCGTAACACCTGGCGCAAGACCTTGTAATGCCTGGCTTGTGCTTGTTACTTGACGGCGATTTAATGTAGCGTTGTTTAAGGTTACCAATGAACCAGTTAAGCTGGCTCTTTTTTGAGCACCGTAACCTACCACCACCACTTCACCCATATCACCTACAGTAACTTGTAATACAATATCTAATGTAGGACCTGTAACTTTTACTTCCTGAGAAGCAAAACCAATTCCTGAGAATACAAGTGTAGCATCTTTATTTACTAGGATACCATAATCACCAGTTGCACTGGTAGCTGTTCCAGATTTAGCTCCTTTTACCAATACCGATATGCCTTCAGCGGCATTTCCGGAACCGGCACTTGTAACTCTTCCCGCAACCCTAATTTGTTGCGCTACTGCACTACCAATAATCATTAGTAGTAAACAGCACGAGAGCAGTAATTTTTTCATAAGCGATCGTTTTGTTTAGTTAGTATGTCTGTTTAAAAAATCCTTTGTGATCTACGTCCATTTTTTCAAATGGGTGTATTGTTTGGTCGAGCAATTTGGCAAACTGAATCCTTGTTAATGCATCTCCTTCTTTCCAATCTTTACCAATTTGTTGTACTATTTTTTCTTTAGTTATAATATTGTTTTTTTCTTTTGATAGAACAGCAGACAACTGCACTAAAATATTCATTGCATCATCTATCATTAATTGTTCATTTTTTATGATGAACGGTTTTTTAAAAATCAATTCCAAGTCTTTTGCTAAAGTCATTGTATTCACCAAAGAATCAGGATAAAAAAAAGTTTGATTGGCCCAATTATGTGGAACACCTTTTCCTTTTAAAATATCTGTAGCTCCAATTCGTTGAGCTACCAAAAAATCAGGATGTGTTAATGGAACATCAAAATAAGGCATGATGTATGCGCCCGATTTTAATAAACTTGTTTGAACAGTTCTTACTGAAATAGAAGCAGCATTCGCTGATTGTTTAACAGAGAGGGCCGCCAATGTTCCTGCTGCTTGTCCAATTAATACTACAGATGGTTGTAAACGAGTTGTACCATTTACAATATTGGAAACACTAATGCCTTTTTCCGCTACAATCAATCCATTGAAACCTGCTGGTATTAAAGATCCTAGCGGAATATTAAATGAAGGAACCGGATAAAAATCCAAATGTTGGGGGGCGCTTGGATTTTTTCGATGGTGATGATCAATTGGATAATCGCCCACTGCTATTCCGGTTCTATTAAGATGCATATCGCCGCCAAAAGGATTGGCAATATGTTTGATGTTAAATCTAACTAAGCCCTTGACTCTTCTACCTTCTCTATAATAAGGAATTAAAGGGAATCGATCCTTTGTTGGAAATTCGTCGTCAGCAAAACCCAAATTTTTAAACCCTAATTGATTTTGAATAAAATATACAAAACGCAATGTTTGCTCTTTTGCTTTCACCAATTCTTTTTGTCTAGCCGCTTCATCTAATTCAACTACATTCAAATAAATGTCGTTACCATATCCTGGCCAGTTGATCATGTATTTTTGGTTCGGCAATTTTCCGTAGTCCAACATTTTCTTACCATCTACATTGGGTGCTTTACGCGTTTTATCTATGTAGTAATCTGTACACGCTCCATCAAATTCTCTAGGATCATAACCTGCAGGTTTTACAATAGTGCAATCTTTTCCTTTGCCATAATCTTTTAAAATAGCAGTGTAAGTAATGTCTTGAATAATATCATTAGAAAGTTCCACACCAACATTTTCTCCAGAAATACTACTGGCTTCCATTCCCAGATCGTATGGCACACCCGCATTGGCAAATACATCTCCTAATTCGGTTGCATCAATCACTTGCTTGGCGTAAACAGTGATGGTTCGATTGTTTTGTTTATTGCGAAACAAAGCTCCAATAATGGTATTGTTCTTTTTCATCACTTTCATAAACTGATGATTGAACATTACTTGTAAAGTTGGAACGCCTGCCACTAATTTTTTAAAAATACTATCTCCAACATGCGGTTCAAACTGTGTCATACTTACCCAACCAGTAGCTACTTTACTTGGGCCTCCGTATACTTTATATAATTGACTTCTAAATTCTCCAAAAATTCCGGAAGGCATATTATGATTGCCATCAAATGCAGATACACCAGCTGAAGTAATCATTCCGCCAAGCCATGTTGTAGGTTCTGCAATAATTGTTTTTACACCTAGCCTACCAGCTTGTAATCCTGCGGATACACCACTTGCTCCTCCACCAATGACTAAAACATCTGTTTGAATGGTTTGAGCAAACAATGAACTAGCTGTTAGTATTAACAGAAGCGAAAAATAATATCGTAATTGATTAATCAACTTTTATAATGATTCTAGTGTTTTCCAAACTTGATACAATGAACGAGGAATATGAAAACATCCTTTCCATTTACCTCCTTTTAATGGCAACAACACTTCTCCTCTTCTATTTAAATATCCAAACCATTCACCATATTCATTATCCTTAAAATTGTTCCAAGTATAAGCATGCAGTTTTTCGAACCATTCTACACATCTAATATCATGCGTGAGTGAATATCCTTTAGCTAATGCCACCAATGCTTCAACATGAACCCACCATAATTTCTGATCCCACTCTAGTTGCTGAGTAGGATGACCTTTCACATCTAAAAAATAAAAAATACCACCATGTTCCTTATCCCACCCGTATTCCAGGGTATCCAACATAATGTTATTAGCTCGGCTAATCAATGCCTGGTCGTTGAGTCTTTTACCTAAATCCATAATAAACCACATCGCTTCAATGGTATGTCCTGGATTGAGTAAACGACCTTCGAAACTATCTGAGAATGAACCATCTTCATAAACGTTTTCTAAAACCAATCCTAAATCGGGTTGATAAAAAACCTCCATCACTTCATGAATAATTTCAGGAATAAATTCATTCACTCTTTTTGCTCCTAATAAATGTTCTAATTCCAATGATAGATTGCAAAGAATCATTGGTAAGCTAAAATTTTTGAGCGCTCTTGTACCAGGAAAACTTTTATTGTAATTGCCTTTAGTATTTTTTCTGCGCTTTAAGATATTTTCAAAAGTATCAAGCGCAATTTTTTTGTATTCATCAGATGGAGTTGCTTTATCTAATGCTGCAAAAGCCATGGTTGCAAAACAATCACTAAAAATATTGTAGGGTTGCACCAATGGTTTGCCTTCGGCATTTAAAGAAAAATACCAATTCCCGTTTTCGTCTCTACCATGTTTGATTAAAAAATCTGCACCATGTTTTGCTATATCCAGCCATTCTTGTTTAGCCTCTATATTATTATACATATAAGCAAAACACCAAACCTGTCTTCCTTGTAACCAAATAAACTTATCCGTATCGTAAACTTTTCCAAATTGATCCAAGCAAGTAAAAAAACCCCCGTTTTTGGTATCTACACTGTGTTTCATCCAAAAAGGAAGTATCCCTTCCAATAATTCATTTTTATACTGAGCAGCATAGCTTTTCATAGCTTGAATAGGGTCAGCAATGGCAGTAGTTGGCAGCATGTATCCTCGTTGAGTTTTTAAAGGATTTGTTAAAATCGGTTACAATATCATAAATTTTTTACAAACAAACTAATACTTTGTAATATTTTTTATTTACTAGGCAATTTTTATCTCTATATTTTATTAATATGACTAAATTGTAGCTCAAAAACTACCCAATTTTAGCTGATGCCTAAACCTCATTTATTACAAGATGTATTTAGCGATGACAATTCCTCTGGGGTTGCTTTAAAAAATAAAGCACTTAAAAAGCTGATTTTCAACTTTTTAGACCAAACAGAATCCAGCTCCATCACAGAATTGAGCAAAGAATTGAATATCAGCGTTCCAAAAACCACCAGTTTGGTGAATGAATTAATTGAAGAAGGCCTGATCAGCGACTATGGCAAAATTGATTCCACAGGAGGTAGAAAAGCAAGTATGTATGGACTGGTTTCAGATGCCTGTTTCTTTTTAGGGGTGGATGTAAAGAAATATTATATCAATATTGGCTTACTCGATTTCAAAAAACACCTGGTCACCCAAAAAAATAGGATCCCTTACAAATTAGAAAATACCCAGGAATCCTTAAATCAATTGATACAAATTATACAAGGATTTATAAAAGATCTTCCGATCAAGAAAGATAAAATATTGAGTTTAGGCATTAACCTATCTGGAAGAATTAAAAATACCATTGGTTATAGTTATAGCTTTTTTCATTTTCAGGAAGAACCCTTGTCTGCTATTATCCAAAATGAAATTGGCATAAAGACTTTTTTAGAAAACGATTCCCGGGCAATGGCTTTTGGAGAATTTTGTTTTGGTGAAGTTAGCACAGAGAAAAACGTACTGTTTGTAAATATCGATTATGGAATTGGACTGGGGATTTTAATTGACAGTAAAGTGTATTATGGCAAATCTGGTTTTAGTGGTGAATTTGGACATATTCCTTTTTTTGACAATGAAATTATTTGTCATTGTGGCAAGAAAGGTTGTTTAGAAACCGAAGCTTCAGGAACAGCAGTAATTAGAAAATTCAAAGAAAAAATCAAACAAGGTTCTACCTCTTTATTAATTAAGAAAAATAAAACATTAGAGAGTATTAATTTAACAGACATAATTCAAGCTGCACAGAATGAAGATGTTTTGTGTATTGAACTTTTAGCAGAAGTTGGTGAAAAATTAGGAAAAGGCCTGGCTGCATTAATTAATATTTTTAATCCCGAATTAATTATCTTAGGTGGAACCCTTTCCGCGACTGGTGATTATTTAAGATTGCCCACCAGAAGCGCCATTAATAAATATTCTTTGAGTTTAGTTAATACAGATACAGAACTCAAATTATCTAAGCTGGGAGAAAAAGCGGGTATTTTAGGCGCTTGTTTGATTGCAAGAAATAAAATACTGGCGGTACTTTAAAATAAAAATTATTTTTTCTTAGCACCCCTTTTGATGGGCTTGCCATATTTTTTTTGCATGGCATCTTTCCGATTTACTTTTACATTGGTCTTACTGTTCTTAGCCGATTTTGGATGAAATGCAGGACCACGTTCATCTTTTTTGGGTGGCTTGATGTAAGGAATTTTCATGTACACTTTTGGCGTTTCATCCTCAGTAAGTATATCAGAAATGGGCAATCCATCAGGTAATTGCCATTCAGGTATTGAATATTTCATTAAGTTTTCAATCGCATCTTTTAATGGAATTTCTTTCTCCGTTGTAAAAGTAATTGCTATCCCTTTTTTATCGAATCTTCCTGTTCTGCCAATTCGATGTATATAATTTTCTGGAACATCCGGTGTATCAAAATTAATTACATGCGTTACTTCGGCTATGTCAATTCCTCTTGCAACAATATCAGTTGCAATAATAAAGCGATAAACCCCTTCTTTAAATTGACGTACAGTATTGAATCGATGGTTCTGTTCTTTATTAGAATGAATAACTCCAGCAGCTCCAGGATAATTGGGTTCTAATTCTTCAAAAAGTTGATCTGCTAATTTTTTAGTTGCAGTAAAAACCAGCACTTTGGTCATCGTTGCATCTTCCGCCAATAAATATTGGAGTAAATTCACTTTTGTATAAAAATTAGGGACAGCGTAGAATGATTGTTCAATATTTTCCAAAGGTGTTCCTGTTGGAGCAGCTTCTACTCTTACAGGCGCATTAAAATAAGTTTCCATCAATTCTTCTACCTCTGGAGTAATAGTTGCAGAGAACAATAAGTTTTGTCTTTTATCCGGCAATAGATCCATGATATTTCTAAGCTGAGTTCGAAAACCTAAATTCAACATTTCATCTACTTCATCAATCACCAATTTTTTAATGAATTTTGTTTTGAACGCACCATTCATAGCCAAATCAAAAAAACGACCGGGTGTTGCTACAATAATATCTGCACCTACTTCCAAATCCAATGCCTGTGTATTGATATTTACTCCTCCAAATACCCCTTTAACAATCAAGCTTAGATAGGGGGTTAATTTTTTTACTGATTCAACCACCTGAACCACCAATTCTCTTGTTGGCACTACAATTAATATTTGAGGATCTTTATTCTTGGTGAACTTCCACTGTTTTAAACAAGGCAATAAATAGGCGATCGTTTTGCCTGTTCCAGTTTGTGCAATTCCACAAACATCTTTACCCGACATAGCTATTGGAAATACTTTGTGTTGTATGGTTGTAGGTGTTGTGAAACCTAGATCATCTAAGGCAGAAAATAATGGGGTATTGAGGTTGAGATCGTGGAAAGTCATGCTCATAATGAGCGTGAAGATAGAATAAAAAGCACAGACCCTTTTTGGGTTAGTTTTTTGCTTCTATTATAGCAGTTAAATTGATGGGTTTTGCAATACTATGTTCTGCGTTATGAAATTTTTCAGATGCAAGCTCAGAAACGGTTGCAGCAATTTGCTTTTGATACAAACGAGATTTTATTTTGATCTCACCATCCGCCGGAATTCCTGCACCAATCATCGCTATCCATGTCTCACCTGATCCTTTTACCCAAAATCCATGTTGGGCCCATTTGTTAGTTTTGCTGCCCCTTCCATGATCGGTAGTAATAATGAATGTAGTATTGTTTTTATAAAATGGATCCGTTTGTACATAATACCATAACTCTGCTATCATTTGATCAAATTGATGTGCTTTTTGCAAATATTGATCATATCTACCTTGATGTGCAAATTCATCTGTTTCACCTAAACCCAGAAAAACCACTTTGGGGTGATTCTTTTCTATATAATTTTTAGCACTTGAATAAGTTAATAAATCATAGCGTGTATGGGTTTTATTAGACACATTTTCTTGAACTTGATTGATCAAATTATTCATAGAATCTGCATCATTCAACTCATCCAACTTTTCGTATCCTCCATTGATTGGGATTGCACTATTTTTTTTGTTCAAAATATACGGCAGTACATTCCAAGAACTGAATGCTGCTACTTTTCCGGCATAAGCTTCTTGCTCATTTAAATATTCAAACACATTCAAATTGCGATTGCTAATAGATAAATTAGGGATCAATTTATTATCGGCATATCCAGTAAAGATTTCACTATAGCCAGGATAAGATATTTTATACATATTGGCAACATTTACTTCATTACCAAAATTTCTGTTACCCGATAAACGACCTTTATTTGCAACAATATTCCAAAAGAATGGCATTAGTTTTTTTCTGCGTTCAACCAGATCATTACTCCAAAATTGGTCACATATCAGTGAAGTGTCTTTTACATAAGTAGTATCTCTCAAAAGTGTGGAGTCTGCTCCTTGAAAAACTTCCTGCCACCTGAATCCATCTGTAGTGATGATGAATATGTTGCGAGGCGTCTTTGAATCCTGTGCCTCCAAAGAAAAAAATGAAAAAAACAAGCAAGCAATAAATATGTATTTCATTAGGATGTTTTTCAAAGAAAACACATCCATATTGCCTAATTATGAATCAATTGTTATGTTAGTATGAATGAATAAATCAGAAAATAAATTTTATTTTTTCCCGGTTGCCGCCCAATGAATTCCTCCTAATAAATGATTCAGAAAAACAGGATCGCTATATATAGAAGGCAAGTGTCCTAAAGCTGTATAGAATGACCTGCCTCCATCATAATTATGGTACCATGCCAGGGGATGAAAATTTCCCATGCCAATTCCTTTTTTATTCTTACTTGCCCAATTTGCTTTGGGATTGTAGGTAGATTCATCTACTGTCAATAAATATTTCAAGTCTGGTACTTTTTCCGGACCAAATTCATACCATTCGTCTGTCCAAATTTTATTGCCTGTGAATCCTTGCAAACCTGGAAAATTGGGATCAACAACATTTACACTTGCCGTTTGAATGACAGGATGAATTTCAAACATTCTTCCAATTAATTTGGTATACCAATCCCAGCCATACTCTGTATCAGAAGCACTATGAATGCCTACAAACCCTTTTCCTGATTGAATAAATCTTTCTAACACTTTTTGCTGAAGAGAATCGAAGATGTCTCCAGTTGTGTTTAAAAAAATGACTACTTTATATTGTTCGAGATTTTTATCAGTAAAAGATGTAGGATCTTCGAATAACA
Source organism: Sediminibacterium sp. (assembly GCA_040403975.1). Lineage (GTDB taxonomy): Bacteria > Bacteroidota > Bacteroidia > Chitinophagales > Chitinophagaceae > Sediminibacterium. The sequence goes on along the minus strand of JBBAJS010000002.1, from coordinate 154,033 downwards.
CCACATCAAAAAAATTCTTTACTCCTAATTGTTGAATGGCTAACACCCCTGAGTGTAAAGATTCATGATGCCAGCCATTGGTGGTTGTTACCAATAATGCTTTAAACTGTTTTGTTTGTGCTGTGGCGGAGTTAAGGCAAAAGAATAATGCGATTATATGGAGGGATAGATGTTTTATATTCATTGGGAGTGTTTAGGGTACTAAGATAAATTGTTTTTGGGATAGGTGATAACAGCGTAAGGGATTCACGCCGCTGCGCTCCGTGTTCCTTGGGATTAGCTCACTCCACTTTGTTGCGTTCGCTGATCCTAATGGGGTGGGTACTAAAACAAAATGAGCCTGAGGGCTTTGCCCTCTTTGTTTTTTTTGCTTACTCGTTTATGAGCGTAAACGCTCATAAACTCGCGCACAAAAAAACCTTGGCTTTCGCCAAGGCTCATTTTGTTTTGTCGGGAAGACAGGATTCGAACCTGCGACCCCCTGGTCCCAAACCAGGTGCGCTACCGGCCTGCGCTACTTCCCGAAACCTTTATTAAAAACTATTTTAAGCTAAAATTTCTCGCCGGAGAAAAATTTAAAAAACAGTTTTCGCGGTGAGGGAGGGATTCGAACCCTCGGTACAGTTTAACCCGTACGGCAGTTTAGCAAACTACTGGTTTGAGCCGCTCACCCACCTCACCGTCCTTGCTCTTTTCAGAGAGGGCTGCAAAAATATGTTTCCGTGGGGTAACTGCCAAAAATTGATTGAAAAAAGCCCAAAATAAAACTCCCCAACTAAAGAGTTGAGGAGTTATATATGATTTTTATGAAGATTGAAATTAAAATCAACCAATTACATAGCTGCTAATTGTACTTTTTGGGTTAATTCCATCACGTTTTCACGGAAAATAGAATCAGTATCCATTAAATCCTTCACGGTTTGACAAGAATGGATCACTGTGGTATGATCTCTTCCTCCAAAATGTTCTCCAATTGTTTTTAAAGAGTTCTTTGTGAATGCTTTAGCTAAATACATGGTTATTTGACGAGCTTGAACAATTTCTCTTTTTCTGGTTTTGTGTAATAATTTTTCGTAAGGAACATCGAAATACTCACAAACCATTTTTTGAATAGCATCGATGGTAATTTCTTTGCTGCTCGTTTTTACAAAATTGCGCAATACTTTTTTAGCCAATTCAACATCAATTTCTTTTTTGTTTAAAGAAGACTGAGCCAATAAAGAGATCAATGCACCTTCTAATTCACGCACGTTTGTGTTGATATTATATGCCACATACTTCACCACTTCCTTTGGCATATCTAAACCATCGTTTTTCATTTTCTTTTCCAGAATTTCAATTCTGGTATCGTAATCTGGCACCTGCAAGTCTGCGCTCAATCCCCAACGGAATCTGCTCAACAAACGCTCCTGCATTCCATCTAAATCTTTAGGTGGTTTATCAGAAGTTAACACCAGTTGTTTACCGCTTTGGTGTAAATGATTGAAGATGGCAAAAAATGCATCCTGGCTTTTTTCTGCTCTGCTGAAAAATTGTACATCATCAATAATCAATACATCGATCAATTGATAAAAATGTATAAAATCATTGATTGCGTTATTTCTACTATGGTCCTGAAATTGATTAATGAATTTTTCACTACTCACATATAAAACCACTTTTGAAGGATGTAATCTTTTTACTTCGTTTCCTATCCCCTGAGCCAAATGGGTCTTACCTAAACCAACGCCACCATAGATTACCAAAGGATTGAAAGAATTGGCGCCTGGTTTTTCTGCAACTGTTTTTCCTGCTCTTCTTGCTACTCTATTACAGTCTCCTTCAATGAATGAATCGAAAGTATACATATGATTCAACTGAGGATCGATCTGCATTTTTTTCAATCCAGGAATAACAAAAGGATTCTTCACTGGGTTATCAATCACCAATGGAAAATTCATTTCATTATTATTGAAAGATTTTGGTCCGCGTGCAGGAAGGTCCATTGAACCATTGCGATTATTTGAATTACCACTATCAACCATGATGCGGTATTCTAGTCTTGCGTCTTTGCTTAATTCGCGTTTTAAAGTTTTTGCTAATAAGGTAACATAATGCTCTTCGAGGTACTCGTAGAAAAACTGACTTGGCACTTGTATCATCAATACATTGCCTTTTAATTCTACGGGAGTAATCGGTTCAAACCAAGTTTTAAAATGTTGCCACTCTACAATATCCTTGATGATTTTTAAACAATTTGTCCAAACAATTTCAGCAGTCTTAGCCATATCAAAAAATGAGCAATTTTATATAAATCAGTTTTCTTTTTCTCTGTTGTTCAAGGTATCCTATTTTTTCCACATGTTGAAAACTTTATGGAAAAAATTTAGGGCTGCGAATATGTACACTTTTTGTTGAAAAAAAAATTTTTTTATTCGCTTGTTTTTCTCGCTACAACCACAGTATGGGCTTTTGAAAGATTTTTCCGATTATTTCCCGAAAAAATATAATCTAAACGCCCTAATTGGATGCCTCCCCAGCCTACTTGGTTCACTAAAACGTCTCCCCCCTTTTTATTTTTATATTTCCTGGGCTGCTCAAAAAAACGGTGCGTATGCCCGCCAATGATCAAATCGATGTCATAACACTCTTTGGCAAGTATTTCATCGCTTACTTTATTCTCTTCGTATTTATCTCCCAAATGAGACAAACAGATGATAAAATCGCATTTTTCCTGCTTCAAAAGCGCCGCAGTTGTATTGGCCGATTCTATAGGATTCTTATAGACTGTTTTGCCATATAAATTTTCTGGTACTAAGCCATCCAATTCTATCCCAACACCCAATATCCCGATTTTCTGATTGCCTTTTTGAAGAGTGATATAGGGTTTGTGTTTGAATTCCATCGCTGTTCCTGTAAAATCATAATTACAAATCACTACTGGAAAATTGGCATGTTGCAATTGATTGGCAAAATTCTCCAATCCTGCATCAAAATCATGATTGCCCATGGTAACAGCATCATAGCCCATTTTACTCATGGCTTTTATCTCTGGTTCGCCTTTATACAAATTAAAATAAGGGGTTCCTTGAAAAATATCCCCAGCATCCAAGAGCAAAACCTGTTCTGCCTGATTCCTGATCTGATTGATCAGACCTGCCCTTGCTGCCACTCCGCCCAACCCTTGGTTTCGACTACCATCCATCGGAAAAGGATCTAATCTGCTATGGACATCATTGGTATGTAAAATGGTCAACGGATATTGTGCTGGTATTGCCCCATTCACCAATGGAGCAGTCAAGAGCGCTCCAGCTGTTAATGCAGTATTTTGGATGAAATTTCTTCTATTCATTGGGTAAGGTTACTCTGTTTTCAATTTTTCCTTCTATTGGCTTTCCTGCTTTGGTAAATTCATTGATATAATCAATCAATGCATCTCTCAATAAATAGCCTCTGTTTTGGAATGGAATGGCCTTTAACATAGCGGCATTACTTCCTCCATTGGCTACATAATCGGTATTGGCAGTTAAATACATTTTATTTAGATCGATGGGCTTTCCATTGATCATAATATTGGTAGCTTTCTTATTTTGAATGATAAAGCTTGACCCAGCGGAAATAGGCCAGCCACCATCTGCAGCAATTAGTTGAATAAATTGTTCTAACACAATTCCTTTCACTTCCTGAACTACCAAAAGATTATCGAAAGGCATCAGTTCATAAACGTTTCCTATAGTGATATTACCCTTATTAATCGGCGCTCTGATTCCACCTTGATTCATAAATGCAATATCAATGGTTTGATTGTATTGTTTTGAAGCCATTTGCTGCATACAATCTGCCATAAAATTTCCCAATCCACTTTCCGGTAGCTTCTTAAAAAGATTGGTATTGGAGAATCCGATTACTCTGTTCATCTTCAAATTAAAATCCTTCGCATAAGGTTGAATTAAATTAGTCAGCGCAGTATCAGTTGCGTTTGCCCCATTGACCGAATATCCTTTATAAGAAAGAGATAAGGGCAAATTGGGTGTACTACATGCAACTAAAGTACTTGTGAAAAAAAGGACAAAAATCCGTTGAAACATATTTATCAATTGTGCTTGGAGAAAGGTACAAAAATAGACAGAAATAAACCTATTTTTACCAACTAATAAATTTACCCATCATGAGTTATGAAATAATCGGAAAGCTAGTTGCCAAGTTTGACATTGTTCAAAGAACGGAGACCTTTAAAACCAGAGAATTTGTTATTGAGAAAACCGATGACATCAATGGTAGAACGATTACCAATTATGTTAAATTTCAATGTGTGCAAGACAAAACAGCTATGCCCGACCGATTTAATTTAAATGACGAGGTGAAAGTATTGTTCAATATCAAGGGCACAAAATGGAATAAAGACGGTAAAGACAATTATATCACCAACCTGGATGCCTGGAGAATGGAAACCCTAAAGTTGTCTGGAGATGGAGATATGCCTCCATCATCTAATTACAACGATATCCCTCCTGCTTCAGATGTAGTAGATGATCTTCCATTCTAATAATTGTCTATTTAAAAAGCTCGCTTTTTAGGATAAACCCCTAACAGTATGCAAAAAGATATCACACTAAAATTAAAGCCAGAAAAAGCTGCGTCTGATGCAATTATTCTTTCCTACATAGCCAGTAGTGCAGGGTTTGACATTTCTTCTATCAATGGATTTCTCCTATCAAAAAAATCGATTGATGCTCGAAGTAAACAAGCCTGGGTGAATTTAACGCTAAAGGCATTTATCAATGAGCCTTTTATTGCCAGGGATAAGAAAATGTTTAAATACCCCTCCGTTCAATCTGCTACAAAAAAAGTATTGATTGTTGGAGCAGGACCAGCCGGGCTTTTTGCCGCACTCGAACTCATCGAATTAGGAATTCAACCCATTATCATTGAAAGAGGAAAAGATGTTAAAGCCCGAAGAAGGGATCTAGCAAAACTGAATAAAGAAGGAATTGTAAACCCTGAAAGCAATTATTGTTTTGGTGAAGGCGGAGCAGGCACTTATAGTGATGGAAAATTGTACACCAGAAGCAGTAAAAGAGGAAATATAGACAAAGTATTACAAATCTTTTATCAATTTGGGGCTGATGAAAATGTGTTGTACCAATCACATCCTCATATTGGCACCAATAAATTACCACTGATCATTACCTCTATCAGACAACAAATCATTGATTGTGGCGGAATCATTCATTTTGAAAAGAAGTTAACAGATATTCAATACTATGGAAATTTAATTCAATCTATTACAACAGCAGATGGAGACCAGTTAAAAGCAGATGCTTACATTTTAGCAACAGGACATTCTGCAAGGGATATTTTTGAATTACTCGATCAAAAAAATATTTTGATCGAAGCCAAACCTTTTGCATTAGGCGTTCGAATAGAACATCCCCAAGAAATTATTGATTCGGTTCAATATCATTCACCCAAACGCAATGAATATTTACCACCTGCATCTTATAGTTTAGTGGAGCAAGTGAATGGCAGAGGTGTTTTTAGTTTTTGTATGTGTCCTGGAGGAATCATTGCTCCTGCTGCCACAAATCAGGGAGAACTGGTAGTAAATGGGTGGAGCCCAAGCAAAAGAAATAATCCATTTGCCAACAGTGGTATGGTAGTTCAGGTTAGCCAGGAAGATGCTTTGAATTATTTTAAACAAAACCCTTCATCTTTTTCAAATAACGCTGACCAAAAATTTGATTTATCTACACCTCTATTATTGATGCATTTTCAACAAGCAATAGAACAAAAAGCATTTGTTGCTGGGGGAGGAAATCTAACTGCTCCTGCTCAAAGGATGGCAGACTTTTGCAATAATAAACAATCTGTTAATTTACCGAAATGCAGCTACAATCCTGGCTTACATGCCACTTCATTGAATGAAGTATTGCCTGCTTTTATTTATACAAGTTTGCAAGGTGGATTCAATCATTTTGGAAAAAAAATGCGTGGTTTCTTTACCAATGAAGCCGTGGTGGTTGCAACAGAAAGCAGAACATCTTCTCCTGTGAGAATACCAAGAGATCCCGATAGATTATCACATCCACAATTAATTAATTTATACCCTTGTGCAGAAGGGGCTGGCTATGCTGGAGGAATTGTAAGTGCTGCAATGGATGGGCAGAAAGTGGCAGTAAGTATTAGTCAACAATTATAAATCTATTCCACTTCTTTAACTGCCTCTTTTTTGGCAATCAATTTATTTGATTTCAATAATTGATTTTGTTGAAAGAGTTGCAATTCATTGGTGAAGGAAGACTGCTTTTCAGTTGCATTATTTACTAACCCTGATAGATCCGGTTTTCCTGCATCAACCCAGGCAGTATACCAAAAATCGGCAATCAAAGAAGAAGAAACCAATAATTGATTATTGATGCTATTTTTTAAAGAAGCAGCATATGCTTTAGCAAAAGCAGTGGTATAGCTTTTTACTTCCTTTCCCCTTCTTACTTGTACTCGAAATTTTTCTGCCTCAGAGAATTGAAGTGTAACTTCTTTTTCTTTTGATAACATTTCCGGCAATAATTGATTGGCTTTTCTAATTGCTTTCCATATTGCCAAAGATGGTTTTTTTAGATAAGTAGCTTTATGTTTAGTAAACAAATCATAATTACTTATTTCTAATTCAGGGATCATGGACTCCCATAAACTATGTAATCCTTTTTGATCGGTCAATTGACCATCATAATTCAATGTAGTGTGTAAAGGCACATTTGCGTCTCCAATATAATGCCCTAGATCGGCTGCATAATAAATAATGCTGTCTTTATTTTTCTTTTTGAAAGCCTCGACTAATTTTTCTTTAGTAAAAATCACCTGATAAGGTACATAACCGTATTTAATCAAACTATCTTTTGAATAAATTTTTGTAGCAGCTTCCCATTCTAAAGGCATACTGTTTATTGCACCATCACCATATGCTTCAATATCGATAAAATGTCTGGGGGCTTCTGTACTATCGGTATTTCTTCTGGTATCTGGCCTACCAGCATCAGCTACTAATTTTTCAATATTGTCATAAAAAAAAGGAGCAATAGATTCTGGCAATTGATAGACTGCTAATTGATGTATTGTTTTGTGTACCAGAAAACCCCAACTACTTAATCCAATAATGGAAATCGTTAAAATACTTAACCCAAACCATTTTTTAAAACCCGTCATTGCTCAATATTTAGGTACTATGAAGTAAAATCACCAAATTCGAATTCAAATTTTGTAATATTTTGAGCAAGAGTACTACAAACAATCTGATCTTTCATCATTATAACAATATTTTAATATGAATAACATCCTGGAATTAGAACACCTTAAAAAATATTATGCCACCCAAAAAGCCGTGGATGATATTAGTTTTTCCATTGAGAAGGGAAGCATCTTCGGTTTATTAGGACCAAACGGTGCAGGTAAAACAACCCTTTTAAGAATGATTACTGGCATCTTTTATCCGGATAGCGGCAATATCCAATTTGATGGAAGAACCTTCAACCCTTTTGAAGACATCATTAAGATTGGTTATATGCCCGAAGAAAGAGGGTTGTACAAAAAAATGAAAATTGGTGACCAGGCCATGTATTTAGCTCAGTTGAAAGGATTGAGTAAGTCAGAAGCCCTGGAGAAAATAAAGTTTTGGTTCAAGCGATTAGAAATGGAAACCTGGTGGAATAAAAAAGTAGAAGACCTGAGTAAAGGGATGAGCCAGAAATTACAATTTGTTACAACTGTATTACACGAACCTAAATTAATTATTCTTGACGAGCCATTCAGCGGACTTGATCCTGTGAATGCCAATTTGATCAAAGATGAAATTTATGGTTTAGCCAAAAGAGGAAGCACCGTTATTTTCAGTACCCATCGCATGGAACAGGTAGAAGAAATTTGTGATCATATTGTTTTGGTAAACCTGGGCAAAAAAGTACTGGACGGCACTGTTCAAGATGTAAAACAACAATTCAAAGAAAATAAGTTCAGCATTCAATTAACTACAGCACCTTCTTCAGTTGATTCTGCTGCATTCATCATTGACGAACAGATAGAAAATGAATTGATTGTAAAAATAAATGAAGGTTATAAAAGCAATGATGTTTTGAGTTATTTTTTACAAGCCAATTATACAATTGAATCTTTTAAAGAAATATTGCCTTCCTTAAATGAAATATTCATCAACCTCGTAGAAAATACACATTCTACTGCAAGGGCATTTCAAAATGTAAACGACTAATTACACAACTGATTAAATTAACTGAATCATGAATAAGATCTTCATCATTATACAAAGAGAATATTTGAGCAGGGTAATGAACAAACGTTTTTTACTCACTACCATTCTAACACCAATTATTATGGTTGGTTTTTTTGCAGGGGCCACTTTTTTATCAATTAGCGGAAAAGATGAACACAAAATTGCGGTTATAGATGGCAATGGGTTTTTTAAAGGCAACTTACAAGATGCAAAAGATATACATTTTGAATTTCCTGAAAATGTAGACACCCTTAACTATTTACAGAAAGGATATACCGATATTATCATAATCCCAAAATTTGAAGGCACTCAAAAAACTGACTATATCATTCGTTCTAAAAAAAGAATTGGTTTGGGAACCGAAGATAAAATCAGCGATAGAATAGACGCCGCAATAGAAGACAAATTATTGCAAGATGCCGGAATCAATCGCGGGTCTTTAGATTCAATTAGAAACAAATCTAAATTTGCCGAATTAAAATCATTGGAAGAAGGCGCTGATTCTGCTAAAGAAAGCAATGCTGCACTATCTTATGGAATTGGTTTTGGAAGTGGTATGCTGATTTATATTACTATGTTTATTTATGGAGCAATGGTAATGCGAGGGGTAATGGAAGAAAAAACCAATCGAATTGCAGAAGTAATGATCAGCAGTGTGAAGCCTTTTCAATTAATGATGGGGAAAATTATTGGAATAGGTGGTGTAGGATTAACACAGTTTCTTTTATGGATTGTTTTAATTCTTGGCTTAACCACTGCTGCGCAATTTTTGATTCCTCATGATGTAATGCAACAGGTAAGTACATTGCAACAATACAATGGTCAAATGCCAGGTGGTTCTATGATGCAAGCTGGAGATGCCGCACAAAAAATATATAAATTTCAACATACCATGAGTACAGCAAATTGGCCTGTAATTATTGGATGTTTTCTTTTTTACTTTTTAGGAGGCTATTTATTCTATTCTTCTTTATTTGCTGCTGTTGGTAGTGTGGTCAACGAAGATCCTCAGGACGCACAAAGCTTGATGTTGCCGATCACCATGCCAATCATTTTTTCATTTATCATTATGTCTAATGCTGTTCAAGACCCTAGCACTTCTATTGCAACATGGGCAAGTATTATACCATTCAGCTCTCCAATGGTAATGATGGCAAGAATTGCTTATGGAGTTCCTGGAACAGTACCTTATTGGCAGTTAGCTGCAAGCATGATTAGCTTAATTGCTGGCTTTATATTTACCACATGGTTGAGTGGAAAAATTTATAGGACAGGAATTTTAATGTATGGAAAAAAAGTAGGCTGGAAAGAATTAGGGAAATGGGCTTTTAGGAAAAACTAAAAAATACAATTTCAGTAAACCCTGTAGATTCTTCTGCAGGGTTTTTTATTGTGCTAATGATATTCTAATATTTACCCCAGCCCTTGTATTGGTGATTGGTGCAGAAGTAGAAATATACGGAGTAACTCTTCGCTGGTCGAAGAAGAATTTAATATTGATTCGATTATTCAATACATAATCAATAGCTGGTTGAATGGTGATTTCTTTTTGTCCTCCAGTTCCATATGCATTGCTTTGATCTAAACGGCTATTGCTGATGGATACATCACGTACTGATATATCTAATTTTAAATTCAAATCGTTCTGTAATTTTTTACCCTTTCCTCCAGGCAATTTAAATGGAAGATTAAATCCGCGTTTACGCCAGTTCATACCCAATATCCACTCCGTACTTCTGCTTTCACTCAATTGATAATCGATCAAACTCATACTCAATTGTCGGCTCTTTCTAAATTCAAAATTGAAGTTGAATTGACTAATAGTGGTAATATCGATTTTTATCAATGGCTCGAATCTTTCAGTAATACTCACATTCGGTATCAAAAAGAAAGGAATAAAATTGCCACTTGTAGTGTCTATAAATCCTGGAGCATTCAATCGGAATGGATCTTGATACAATAATGCACTATTAAAACTATTCATACTTAATTGTCCATTGTATCCATGACTGATAGTGATATTGCTAAATGATGCAGCGAGTGAAGGGATCTTACTTAAACCAGTATAAGTGATTTTCCAATTTGGCCTAGGCATTATTCCTCTGAAAGGATTCGTGCTTATTTTATTTCCTCCGTCTTTTATCAATGGAATAGTATTGGCATTTTCTCTTGTGTAAGCCGCTAAAAACGCAGGCAAAATAACGCTTTGCGAATACCTTCCATAACCCCGGGCGAATCCATCAGCTGTAAATTTCTGGTTATTCGGCAATGCCTGCCAATAAGGGTTGGTCTCTGCAATTCGTTTTGAAACAAGGATCCTGTTGCTTTCGAATTCTTTAAACGTTGCCGAAATTTCATTAGGGTTATGGCTTGCAAATAAAGTACTAAATGCAATATAGGATACACTGAACCCTCCATTATACAATGGATTTAATTGACCGAAATTATTTCCTGACCCTGTAGTATCTTTTATTAAAGCAGTATAGTCTTTGGTAAAAGTTTTGTCTACATTCAAATCAATAATCAATTCTCGGATGGGTTCTAATTGCGCAGTAATACTCAATCTTTGCTCGAAGCTCTGTCTGAACATAAAATTAAATGTGCTGTCTTTAGAAAGTAAGCCTCTCGAAATTTTATTATTGATCCAATCATTATCTGGCTGCTTTCCAAAAACATAATCTAAACCAGGAGCCATTGATTTAAAATTCTGCCCTATGAACTGTGTGCTATCCATATAGCCTGGCAATCTGCTTCGGAAATTTTCGCTGTAATTAATAGATGTCTGTCGGAACATGGTAATAAATTTTCCCAATGTTCTTTCGAAACTGGTCAACTCTGGCGTTTGATTGGCCCTTGTCAGTTTATCTGCAATACGAATATCTCTGCGTTGTTGTCTCCATTTTTGCAATGCTTCTGTTCTTTGTTTGCCTTCTAATCCTTTTAAAGCTTCCTCTTTAGAAGGCAATGTTGCTCCTAAAGCATTCATTGTTTTATTATTGAGAGGATCATTCTTTGCTTTAGGGGAAGGGATATTATCAATTGCCCTTAGCCATTTAGATTTAGCATATAAATTGCCGAAACTTAGCTGTGCATTAAAATTATTTTCTTGTGAATTTTCGATGGTGTTTCCTAAATTATACGCAATTCTACTGGCACCAATCCAACTATAAGATGTTCCATAACTATACCTTGCAGTTATCCAATCGGATAATGGAAATTTATTTAATGGAATATTATAATTCAGTAATGTTTTTTGAACGTAAAGCGTATTCCTTCCTCCGCTCAAGAAATTTTTTCGAACGGTGTCTTTTTTGAAACTATTATCGATCCTTCCGAATGGTTCATCTACCCTTGCATTATTGGTAGCATTAAAATCGAAATTTAAAGATCGCGTTAAATCCCAACGCATATTATAAAATCGATCGAAAGTAAAATACTTATCATAGGTAGTATCTACTCTATCTACTTTAGTATTGTTATTATTCACTATTCGAGGAATAAATTCTCCGAACTGTCGATTGACATCTGCCCTAAAACTTAAATAAGATGGTTTTAAATTATAGTTGGCATCTCTGATCCAGGCTAGCCATGGAGATTTTCCTTTAATCAATTTTTTAAATGGCTCTTTGAATTGACTTTGTCCGATAAAAGTATACCCTAATCCTGCACGTTGCCGAACTACTTTATTCTGTTTTATGATAGGACTGGAATGATCTGTTTGAGAGTAAGCATAACTCACATCAAAATTACTGAGTTTGAGTAATCCAGGTTTTCCATTGCCAGGCATCACCCTCACATTGGTAAAATTGATGGTTTGAATAGTTGTTTGATCAGCCGCCGCATTCTTAATGGAGTCTCTTAAAGCAGCTGGGCTTTTACTTAATTTTTCTTTGTATAGTACATCTAAATCGTAAGGGTCAAATTCTGGCGTACGAATATTTCTATTTAAACTTGCATAAACAGGTATAGATAATTTCGCTTTTTTGGGAACCAATTTGCCAGCATCAATATTGGCTGCAATATCAAATTGCATCAAATTATCTTTAGCTCTTTCATTGACTCTTTGCTCTATCGTTCCAAACCCCTGGGTATATTTATTTCCAGAAATAGATAATGTACCTAAATCTGCCAAAACAAGGTCTACTCTTCCGAGTGCAGCCCAGCCTCCGTTTTCATCAATTCCAGATAAACGCAATTCATTCATCCATACTTCAGTGCTTATAGACTGGCCATCTGGTCTTACAGGATTTTCTATACCCACTAAAATGCCTCTTACTTCACCTAAATTTGGATTACCCATGATAGAGAAGGTTTTATTACCAATCAATTTTCTAAATATATTGGTAACAGATGCATTGCTATTGTTTCTACTCAATTTCAAATCGATCAGATCACGTAAACTAAAATCAATATTGTTGGCTTCTGGCCATACTCGATCTTCTTGTCCTCTTGGATATTGACCTGGAGGAGTAATTTTTAATGGTATTTTTATTTCGTAATAGTTATTTAAAAAATCTTGCCCAATGCGAATGATGGCATTTAGTTGATCATCTTTTATCACAGACTGTCCAACAACAGACTCTGCATGCAAGTACATCGACATTTTTGCATAGCGCCTTACATCTAAATTCAAGGTTTTAAAAACTCCTCTCGTGCCCCCACTTTGTAAATTACTCACCCTTAAACTTAAAGCTTGCTCGTTTTGTTGCAGGTTAACTCCATTATTACTTAATAGCTGAACACGTTCAACATTCGGTGGCATTATATAATTTACGGGTTGTCTGCTACTGTTTTCTTCTAAGTTTACAGCAAGGGTATTAAATGCAGTATTCGTTGCATTATTGTTGATTGGAGTATATGATCCTGTAGTATCAATATTATAAATAAATTGACGCCATTGATTTCGCACAAGGTCCAATCTTGCCAAACGCAATACCACTGAATCTTCAAAATCAGTCAGATACATTCTTGCAAAACGAATGGATTTGAAGTCTGGAATATTCCCCACTTTCTTTGAATAATTCTTAATAGGTATTCTGAATAAATACCAATCCTCAGTTCTTGTGATACCATCTGCTGAATTTACAGTAACTCTTCTTTTGTCGGTGATGTAAGGAAACTGTGGAGATCCAACATCCATACCTGGTCTAAGCTGAACTTCATATTCATAATACGATTCTGTTTCGTTCAATGTATTGTCTCTATTCAAATCTTCATTATCCGGAAATAAAGTAGTAGCAGAAGTGAATTGTCCGCCGGTTGTGGCTACTGGGGAATTTCCCTGCTGGTTATTAATGTTTTTATACCTGCCTAAAATTCCAGTACCCTGTGCATCAAATGATGGATCCCTATACCATAAATAGTTGTCATTCGAAGGATCGTTTAAAGTTCTTTGATAAAGCGGCGATCCAGCACCAAAATTATTCGCCATTCTATTTAAAACATACCCTTTTTTTCTTCTCTCAGCATTATCATCCAATCCATCAAAACCTACGTCCTGAAAGGGTCTATCATTAGGGTCGTTACTAAAAGCCTGTGTAATCTGAATTGGATTTACTGGTGTTTTACCCCATGTATTCGTACTATCAACAGCCGCAGGAATGGTTGGCGTGTTCATTCCATTTTCATAAAACCTTTTACCATCTTTGAGTACATCTTCACTTACATTACCAAAGTTTAAAAACAATTTACCTCCCTTACTCGTTGGATTAGTAATAAATGGATTCTGCATCCAAAACTCTACAAACTCAATATTATTGGTTTCAAAATCTGTTTGATCAATAGCTCTCATGATACCGCCCCATCTTGCAGCAGGATTATTTAATTTTCCCTGAGCATTGATTTGTGTGGGCGATGATTCAAAATTATAAGGCCCTTTATCGGTTGGATAATACGCTAAATCAAAAGTTGCAGCTTGAACATCGGTGATATTGGTAGTTCGTTGTGGAAATAATTCATTGGTAAATACTTGTCTTACTCTTGGGTCGCTCAACTCCGCTAAATTTCTTCTTAATGGATTATTAGGGCTATTCTTATCTTGTAAATTAGGTTCGATATTGTACCAAGATAATTTAGCCCTGTTTTTATTGTAATCGATACTATCTGTTAATGTTGATTCTGGAAATTTTGTATTTCCTTGTGGTGTTGAAGACATTGCCCATGAAACAAAAGGAAAACGCAAATCAATAGTTGCTCTTGTTCCTTCAAAATCATCAATAAAAATTAACCCTTGATCGCCTTTTCCTATTTGTGGAGGATGTCCTGGTTGCATGAAAGCTGCTTCCCCATAAGCATTGATCGATGACTTTGCTTTTGAATCATAATAAGGCAATTTATTGAGCAACCTTGTTAATCCTGGTAAATCAGATCGATAATTGAAATCAAGACCATACATACTGTTTCTAATAGGATCATCTCCATATCCCATTTTGGTGAAAAATGGGCGTTCCCCTAATTTAACAAAACTGGTTCCTACACTTAATTTTTTACTGGCAACATAATCTAATCGAAGTCCTGTAAACCCTCTTTGCTGAACACCAAAACCAATATTATTTTCGAATGAAACTTTTACAGGTACATTAGAACTGAGTATACCTTGATTGATAATTTTTACTGTACCCAAATTATAATCTACAATATAATCAGAGCCTTCTCGCAATATCTGCCCTCCTGCTGCAACTGATACTGAACCTGGAGGAATATTAAATGTGTTTAAATAAATTTCGGACCCACCCCCACTGCCTTTTACTTGACCCTGCATCACAAATCTATTTAAATTGGCATAGGTTTGAGCAATGGCTTTTATAGAATCATACAATTGATAATAGACATATTTATTCTTTGTTGCTGTTGGCAAACCTGAAAATGCCAATGTATCTAAATCTCTTCCGAATGGTTCAAGTAAAGGAAAAACAACTCTTCCCATTTGAGGCAATATGGTAAACCCGTCGATATAATCGAACACACCATCGGGTTGCGGATCATTTCGATTATTGAGTCGGTCTAAATTGAGTATCCTCAGTAATGGTTGCCCTTCAACTGCTTGAGCGGTTTCTGGTAAAAATCTTTTTAAACCACCACTTGGTTCATCATATAATACGTTTAATTTAAAATCATCTCTTTGTATCCCACCAAATAAATCCAATGAATAGACATTCTTCATCATCCATCCCCAGATCGGCAATTGCGTTCTTTGAGAAGTAGCTTTTAATAATTTTAGAAACAATACTTTTTGAACACCTTGATTAGAATCTAAAGCAATGTCCTGAGAGAATTCACCTACTTGAAAAACCCTTCCGTTGTAAGTATATTGATATGCTACAGCCAGCACTTCATCTGCCTGTAATTGTGTATTCACCGAAATAAAACCTGCTTGAGGATTAAAATAATATTCATTTGATGTAAGCTTACGTGCAAATGTTTTTTCATAATCATCCACCGGACTAAGCCCCTTACTCAATAATAAACTATTTACAAAAGCAGGATTACGCGCATTTGGATCACCCACTAAGGAACTGAATAAATTATTGGCTCCATTGGCAGGCAATGGACTGCTGGTTAAAGATTGTACTGATGGGTTAAATGGCCTGGATTCTCCCAAATCCATCAAGCCCACAATATCACGAGCTTCAGTAGTAGCACCCGTTCTATTCGTAACCCAAACCTCTACTCTTTGAAGTTGAACCTGAGAATTTACTACAGGCAAATTCTTCATGGTTTTATTGAAATTAGCACGAAAATAATTGCCTAATAAAAAGTGTCTGTTCTCTTCGTAGTCATCTAATTTTTTTTGAAATGACTGAGTAGATGCTCCGCCTTGCAAGGATACTGTTTGCCTAGATGATCGTTGATTGGCCAATGCTGCTGTAACAAATAATTTTCCAAATTGTAATTGAGTTTTTATTCCAAATAAATTCTGCGCACTAGGAATCAAGGTTCCTCTTGATTGAAAAGAAATATTTCCTGCTTCAATACTTTTGATGATCTCATCGTCCATTCCCTTATAGTCTAGTTTCAATTGATTGTCAAAACCCAGATTAGACAATGTATTGTAATTGATAGGAAATTTTAACTTGTCTCCAATATTGGCATTTAAGTTAAGATTGGCATTCATATCAAAATCAAATCCCCCGTTCTTTCTTGCACGCTCCGGCAAAGTTGGGTTTTTGATATTCTGTCCTTGATAGCCTGCCAAAATATTCACCTCACCACTCGGTCTGATATCTACTTTTAAATTATTTCCACTCATTCCAAAAATGCGATCGAATAATTTATCATATACACGCATTGGTGGACGTGCTACTTTTTTATTCAACTGTGTTAAAGCATCTGCTCTTTTTTTAAAGTAATCAGTTTCTGCCTGTTGATTTTGAATGCGCCAATATTCATCAAATTTGAGCGTAGTAGGTTTTCTATAAATAGTTGATCCAATCTTTTCCCTGATGAAATAGGATTTTGTTTTTGGATCATACTCAACTGATTTTTTAATGAGCGAAGTATCATTTAAATCAAAAGGATTTTTATTTGAATTAGAAAATGGATCCCCCCTCCTGTCGCTTAGTGGAAAGCGCAGACTATCTTTCTGTTGTGCCAATAATGGTGCACAGATCAGCAGATAAATGATGGATAAAAAAATCCTTGGTTGAAACAAAAACGGTAAGCTTGATTAAGTAGAACTTTATGCGATCGCTTATAAGTTTTTAAGTGCTTGTTTAATAATATCTTCTAATGAATCATTGTCTGGTTGAGCTTGCAATACTTTCTTAACTGCCTGTTCTGCCATTACCCTTCCAATACCCAATGAAATTAGTGCATTTACAGCATCTGCATCATTTTGAGGTTCACTAAATCCGGGCAAAATACTTTCATTGGATTGCTTGCCCAATTTATCCCTTAATTCAACGATCAAGCGCTCTGCAGATTTTTTGCCAATTCCTTTAATTCCTTCTAATTGCTTTGTATTTCCCTGTACAATTGCTTTGGTGATTTCTGCTGGCTTTAACCCAGATAACATCATGCGAGCAGTTGAAGCTCCAACTCCAGAAACACTGATCAATTGCATAAACAATTCTTTTTCCGCCATATCTGCAAAACCAAATAGACTTTGCGCATTTTCGGTAATATGCAAATAGGTAAATAACTGACCACTATCTTTATTACTGATAGCAGAATAGGTATTTAAACTAATATTCAACTCATATCCCACACCATTCACATCCACTACAATACGCGCAGGTGTTTTAACAGCGAAATGACCTCTAACGAATGCTATCATAAATGACCACTAAATTAGTAAAAAGAATGCAATTAGCTGTATCTTTAGGGTTTTATATAGTACCAAAAAGCATAATAATACCATCTAATTAGTAGAAAAATGGAGAAAATTACAGCAGCCATCACAGCAGTTGGAGGATATGTTCCAGAAACAAAGCTTACCAATTTTGATTTAGAGAAAATGGTTGATACCAACGACGAATGGATTAGAAGCAGAACAGGTATTGAAGAAAGAAGAATTTTGAAGGAGCCAGGTAAAGGAAGCAGCGATATGGCAGTTCCTGCAATACTAGAAATTTTGCGCAAAAAAAATATGGACCCAACGGAGATTGATTGCATCATTTGTGCAACAGTTACTCCCGACATGGTCTTTCCGGCAACCGCAAATATTATTGCAGATAAAATTGGCGCAACAAATGCATGGGGATATGATATGAGTGCTGCCTGTAGTGGTTTTTTATACGCACTAACAACTGGTGCAATGTATATAGAAAGTGGACGCTACAAAAAAGTGATTGTTGTAGGTGTAGATAAGATGAGCGCTATTATTGATTATACCGATAGAGCTACTTGTATCATTTTTGGTGATGGAGCTGGTGCACTTTTGTTAGAACCTTCTTTGGATGAGAATGGAGTAAAAGACAGTATACTAAGAAGTGATGGAAGCGGAAGACAATACTTACACATGAAGGCAGGCGGATCTGTAAAACCAGCAACTGTTGAAACTGTATTGGCCAAAGAGCATTTTGCTTACCAAGAAGGTCAAGCTGTTTTTAAGTTTGCAGTGAAAGGCATGGCAGATGTAAGTGCAGAATTATTGGAAAGAAATCAATTAACAGGTGAAGACATTGCCTGGCTCGTTCCGCATCAAGCCAATTTAAGAATCATTGACGCAACAGCCAATAGAATGGGATTGCCCAAGGAAAAAGTAATGATCAATATTCAAAAATACGGGAACACCACTGCAGCAACACTTCCACTTTGTTTATGGGATTGGGAAAGTCAGCTAAAAAAAGGAGATAATATTGTTTTGGCTGCATTCGGAGGTGGATTTACCTGGGGTGCAACTTTGGTGAAATGGGCGTACTGATAAAAGTTATTAGTTATTGGTTATTAGTAATTGAAAAAAAAATCTATGAGTAATAAACAAAAATTTACTGGAATGGGAACTGCAGCAATTCATGCTGCGGGGCATGATAATGCAGACCATGCTCATCTCACACCAATTTATGCAAGTTCTACTTTTAGTTTTGACACCGCTGAAGAAGGCAGTGAACGTTTTGCAGGAAAAGACAAATCAAAAATTTATAGCAGATGGGGTAACCCTAGTTTTACCACTGCGGCTGAAACAATTGAAGCGTTGGAAGCTTTTGGATTAGTGGATGAAAACAATCAACCTTTACAATTAAAAGCATTACTTCATTCAAGTGGGCAAGCAGCGCTTACAACTTTATTTTTAGGCAATCTACAATCAGGGGATACTATCCTCTCCCATCATGCATTGTATGGAGGAACACATGAATTGTTATTGAAAGTATTAGAAGGTACAGGAATCAATACAATATTGATTGATTTAATAGATGCTGCAACTATTGAAACCACTTTATCCAATAATAAAAATATCAAACTCATTCATATTGAAACTCCGTCGAATCCTACTTTACGTTGTATTGATATCGAAATGGTTTGCACTGTAGCTAAAAAACACCATGTATTGGTTTCAGTTGATAACACGGCAGCAACACCTTACCTTCAACAACCTTTTGCATTTGGTGCAGATTTTGTAATGCATTCCACTACAAAATTTTTAAATGGTCATGGTACTGCAATTGGCGGGGTTTTATTAGGCAAAGATCTGGAAAAAATGAATGGTCGTATATGGAAATGGCATGTATTATTAGGCGGAAATGCCAATCCCTTTGATGCTTTTTTACTTACACAAGGAATGAAAACATTAGAGTTGAGAATGGAACGTCATTGTCATAACGCCATGGATGTTGCTGGTTTTTTGGAACAACACCCTGCAGTTGAAAAAGTAAATTATAGTGGCTTACCCTCTCACCCGGATTATGCCATTGCCATGAAACAAATGAGGCATGCTGGTGCATTAATGAGTTTTGAATTAAAAGGAGGAGTAGAAGCAGGAAGGGAATTTATTAACCGACTTCAAATCTGTGTAAAAGCCATTTCATTTGGCACACCAGATACTTTATTATCACATCCGGCAAGCATGAGTCATATGGGAATTCCAAGAGAAGAAAGATTGAAATCTGGAATCACAGATGGATTAATCCGTTTAAGTGTGGGTATAGAAAATATTGAAGATATTATCAATGATTTCAGTCAAGCATTGAGTTGATCAATTAGATTGAAAGCCAGTTTACAAATTTCGATTTGATTAAAATAATTCCAATGATCACTATTAGAAGAGCAGCGCAAAAAGACTGTGTAAGAATTCTTGAATTAATACAGGAATTAGCTGATTTTGAAAAAGCTCCTGATGAAGTAACCGTTACACTCGAGCATTTTATAGAAAGTGGATTTGGCCAAAATCCTGTATGGTGGGCATTTGTAGCCGAAGAAACTGAATCTACTGAAAGTCAACCTATTATACATGGATTTGCCCTGTATTATATTCGATATAGCACCTGGAAAGGACAAAGAATGTACTTAGAAGATATATTGGTTACAAAAAAAATGCGAGGCAAACATATCGGAAAGCAACTTTTTGAACGTTTAATGGTTGAAGCTAAGGAGAGAAACCTTAAGGGGATTGTATGGCAGGTACTCGATTGGAACGAACCAGCTATTCAATTCTATAAAAAATATAATGCTAGCTTTGATGGAGAATGGATCAATTGTAGCATCAATTGATCGTACTGTTCAAAATAAACTATGATAAAACCACAGCATTTTTTATTACTCATTCTAATTATTGGATGTTTCTACGGTTGTAGTAAAAACTCAGAGACAATACCAACCACAGAAAATTCTGTTGGATTTTCAGGACGTGCAATAGATAGATTGGCAATTGGCATAAACTTGAGTAATTGGTTTAACGATTATTCTGATAAGGCACAATTTGGAACTCGATACTCAACTAATCATTTTACACAAATCAAAAATGCTGGATTTACCTATGTCAGAATTCCTGTTGGTCCTTCTATAATTTGTGATCCTTCAAATATTGCCAATCTTCAAACAACCAATTTAAATTTTCTTGACCAGGCCATTAAAAATATTACTGCTGCTGGACTTTCTGTTACTATTGATCTACACTCCAGCAATCCAGCTTTTGAATCTAAAATAGCAACAGATCCTGTTTCCAGAGCTGCCTTTCGACAATTTTGGAAAAATATGGCAGGGTATTTTAAGAAATACGATACTACTCAGGTATTTTTTGAAATATTCAATGAGCCACATATAGGTGCTACACAAAGTGTTGCTGGTATAGATAAAAACTGGTGGGCACCTGTTCAGGGTTTGATCATTCAATCGATAAGGGAAGCAGCTCCTGATCATTATATAATTGCTGGTGCAGAAAACTGGAATAATTGGTATGATTTGTCTACACTAAAACCTTATACTGGAAAAAATATTATTTACAATTTTCATCTTTATGAGCCTTTTGTTTTTACGCATCAAGGTGCAACTTGGGTGGGTAGCCCTTATGATCAATTAAAAAATTTACCTTATCCGGGAAGCCCACAAAATGTGTTGGCACAGGCCAATAATGCTACTAGTTCAGATGCCAAATATTTAATTACCTGGTATGGCTCCCAACGATACAATGCAGATTCTTTGAATGCTAAAATCAGACAGGTCTATAATTGGGGCAATCAAAATAAAATCCCTGTAATATGCAATGAATTTGGGGTTTACAGACCTTTTGTTTCATCAGAAAGTAAAAATCAATACGCATTAGACATGCGTACTTTATTAACCAAATATAAAATGGGATGGGCTGTTTGGGATTATGATGATACTTTTGGAATTGCCAGCTATCCAAATAATACAAGAGCTGGAACCCCTAATTGGGATGCCAATATTCTTTCTTCATTAGGATTAAAATAAATTTTAATTCACTCCATCTACCACCACTGCATTACCTGCAATTTTTCCAATTAAGCCTTGAAGTACTTTACCTGGTCCACATTCAGTAAAATGAGTAGCTCCATCAATTACCATTTGTTGAACACATTGGGTCCATTTTACAGCACCAGTAAGTTGTTCAATCAAATTATTTTTTATTGATGTTGGATCAGTAATTGCCTTAGCAACAACATTTTGATAAACTGCACAATTTGGAGCATTAAAAGTGGTTGATTGTATAGCAGCAGCTAATTCTTCTTTTGCAGGAGTCATCAATGGAGAATGAAATGCTCCTCCAACAGGTAACACCAATGCGCGTTTTGCACCTGCTTCTTTCATTTTTATGCAAGCAATATCAATTCCTTTAATTGAACCACTAATTACCAATTGACCAGGGCAATTGTAGTTTGCTGGAACTACTATTTCTCCTGTTTCATTTTGTATTGCCAAACATATTTCTTCCACTTTTTCATCGGCTAAATTCAACACAGCAGCCATTGTTGAGGGATTCAATTCACAAGCTTTTTGCATAGCAATT
This sequence comes from Sediminibacterium sp., assembly GCA_040403975.1. Classification (GTDB taxonomy): domain Bacteria; phylum Bacteroidota; class Bacteroidia; order Chitinophagales; family Chitinophagaceae; genus Sediminibacterium. Next base: position 131,870 of record JBBAJS010000002.1, on the reverse strand, counting down.
GCTCTGATACTTACCAAACGAAGTGCATCTTCAAAACTCAATACTCCATTGGCTACCAAAGCAGAAAATTCTCCTAAAGAATGCCCGGCAACCATTGATGGCCGAGCATTCTCGATTGTTTTATATGCTGCAATGGAATGCAGAAAAATTGCAGGTTGCGTAATATTGGTTTGCTTTAATGCTTCATCGGAACCTGTAAACATCGTATCAGTGATCCGAAAGCCCAGAATTTCATTGGCTTGTTCAAACAATTCTTTTACAGATGAATGGGTATCATATAGATTTTTACCCATCCCAGAAAACTGTGCTCCTTGTCCAGGAAAAATAAATGCATGCTTAGTCATAAATGAGAAATTTATGCAGCAAAATAAGTGATTTTACAGATATTCTAGAATTCAGTTTTTAATTCTAGATATCTCAAAAATTCTTCTTTTCTCTTATCTTCTTTGAATTTGCCACCATAGAATGCAGTAATTGTAGAAGAGGTATCATCTTCAACTCCTCTACTAGCAACACATAAATGTTTTGCATCAATCACTATTGCAACATCTTCTGTTCCAAGAGCAACTTGTAATTCCTTGGCTATTTGAACGGTTAATCGTTCCTGAACCTGTGGTCTTTTAGCAAAATATTCCACCAATCGATTTAACTTACTCAAACCAATTACTTTACCATTGCTTATATATGCAACATGGGCTTTCCCAATAATAGGAACAAAATGGTGCTCGCAATTACTATAAAACGAAATGTTTTTTTCTACCAACATTTCATTGTACTTGTATTTATTGTCGAACAAAGCTATAGATGGCTTATTAGCAGGATTCAGGCCGCTAAAAATTTCTTTAATAAACATTTTTGCAACACGCTTAGGTGTTCCTTTTAAACTATCATCAGTAAGATCCAATCCCATCGTTTCCATGATGGCTTTAAAATGGGCTTGTATAATATCCATTTTTTCTTCTTCCGATTTGTCGAAAGCTTCCTTAACCATCGGTGTATCAATTGAAGTACTGATATGGCTATCTCCCATTTCTTCTATCATTTCTTCTGTGAATTCTATTTTATCTCCGTTAAGCCGGATATTCGACAAAATTTCGCTCTGTTTCATATAATCTTATTTTTAAGTCAAGTTCACCATCAATTTTTTTTCTCAATAAATCATAACAAACCACTGCTATATTTTCTGCAGATGGAATGAGATTATTGAATTCGATGGTGTCTAAGTTTAAATTTTTATGATCGAATTTATTCAATACCTCTTCCTTGATTAAATCGCTCAATATTTTCATATCAATTACGTATCCGGTTTCTGGATTGATTGTTCCAGTTACCTGAACAATTAATTCATAATTATGTCCATGATAGTTTTCGTTATTGCATAGACCAAATACTGCTTTGTTTCGTTCATTAGTCCATGATGGATTGTGCAAACGATGGGCTGCATTAAAATGCTCTTTGCGAAAAACGGTTACTCTTTTGTTATTCATTTAATTTCACTTAGCATGCACACTTACATGCTGAATTATTCATCTGGTATAAGTCAAATTCAACGCATTCAATTGCTAATATTTGGCACTGTTTCAGAAGTGTGCTGATCAAGTGGCCAAATGCTTTGAGACCATAAAATTAACAACAGAACTTGAATATTGGGTATAATCTATCAATTTGCTCCCAATTTTAACGATTGGACAATTTCCAGATAATACATGAATACTAACAGTAATGCGATTAATTTGTTTAACGATGACTATAAATGATTAAACAAATAAGCGTAAAATGGCTATTCGTTGAACAAAATGGCTTATTCACCAAAATATTCCACGTAAATCCGGGCTGTTTCGTACAATTTGATACAATGAAGGGTTACTGTATGCGGTAAATGAGGGGTAATTTGATGCCATATTGCCATCGCTAAGTTTTCTGTACTGCACATTTTACCTTCCATAAAAGGCACATCCATATTTAAATTCTTATGATCTAACTGATCAATCACGTGAAGTTTAATGATCTTACTAAGCACTTTTACATCGAACAAAAATCCTGTATCTGCATCTGGAATACCTTTTATGGTAACAAATAAGTCATAATTATGACCATGCCAGTTTTCATTGGCACAAACACCAAAAACAGCTTCATTGCGCTCTTTTGTCCAAATTGGGTTGTACAATTTATGTGCTGCATTAAAATGTTCTTGTCTTGTTAAGTAAACCATTCGCTGTAAAAATTTTGTCAAAGGTACAAAATTGAATAAAGTTGACCGTTTTTCATCAACTTTACATTCATGAGAGTAATAATTACCGCTGCAACCGTAGGAGAATGGATGCCTTCTTTTGTTCAGTTAAATGGTTTGTATAGTGGAGAAAGCGAGAGAATGAAAGTACAGTTTTATCAATCTGGTGTTGGAATGCTTGCCAGTGCTGTAGCATTCACCCGCTTGGCAATTGAAGACAAACCAGATTTAGTAATACAAATAGGCATAGCAGGTTCTTTTAATAAAAAATTAGCACTCGGAAAAGTAGTGGTTGTAAATGAAGAAATATTGGGTGATACAGGTGTAGAAGAAGCTGGAATTTGGAAAGATATTTTTGACCTTAAATTGGAAAAGAGCAGTTATCACCCTTTTGAAAAAAGAAAATTGCCGAACCCCTGGCTTTCAAAATATAACTTGTTGCAATTACCTGAAGTAAATGCAATTACAGTAAATGAGATCAGCACTAATAGTAATCGTATCGAAATGATGAGGAAGAAGTACAATCCTACTATCGAAACAATGGAAGGAGCAGCACTACATTATGTTTGCAGAGAAACCAAAATTCCTTTTTTACAAATCAGGGCAATTTCTAACTATATAGGTGAAAGAGATAAATCAAAATGGAAAATCAATCATTCCATTGAGCAATTAAACAAAACTGTTTTAGCTTATCTCGAAAAATTATACACGATTAAATAAAGTTTTTTAAGACCATGCATTTCTCATTAGCTTTTTCACCTTGCCCAAATGATACATTTATTTTTGATGCTTTAGTCAATAATAAAATTGATACTGAGGGTTTTACATTTGACATTCATTTAGAAGATGTACAAACATTGAATGAATGGGCGATTGAAGGGAAAATGGATTTTACAAAAATCAGTTATGGCGTTTTAAACAATGTGAAATCCAAGTATACATTATTAAACAGCGGAGGAGCATTAGGCAAAGGCGTTGGCCCTCTTTTAATTTCTAATCCAAATGTTGATCGATTCGATAATGGTATGCGTGTTGCAATTCCTGGTGAAAACACAACAGCTCATTTATTATTTTCTTTGGCTTTTCCAACCGCAAAAAATAAAGTGTTCACTGTTTTTAATGAAATAGAAAATCTAGTGCTATCACGTCAAGTAGATGCTGGTGTAATTATTCATGAGAACAGATTTACTTATCAGGATAAAGGGTTGAAACTGATAATGGACCTGGGTGCTCATTGGGAGAATACCCAACATGTACCGATACCATTAGGAGGCATTATTGCAAAGAAAACAATTGATCCATTAATCATTCATCAAGTGGACCAGCTCATTAAAAAAAGTATTGAATATGCATTCGAAAATTATCCAACTATAGCACCTTATGTAAAAGCACATTCACAAGAAATGAGTGAAGAAGTGATGAGAAAACACATTGATCTCTATGTAAACAATTATTCACTTGATTTAGGCATTGAAGGAAAGCGAGCAGTTGAAGTGCTGACAAAAATGAATCAATTATAAGCTTTAAAAAACAAAAATTCTACTGCATCCACGTTGCTGAATTTTGCAAGCAAAATTCAAATCTCGCAACGCGTCTTAAGGTATCATTTTTGTTTTTTAAGGCTTTTATTTCTTCAGTGCTTTTGCATACACTTCTAACACTCGCTTACGCGCAAATTCATGATTAACTATTGGCTTAGGATAATTTAATTCTTGAAATTCAGGAACCCATTTTTTGATGTATTCAAATTTCGGATCAAATTTCCCCGTTTGCAAATAAGGATTGAATACCCTGAAATATGGAGCCGCATCACAACCACTTCCACTTGCCCATTGCCATCCCCCATTATTTGCAGCCAAATCAAAATCCAGTAATTTTTGAGCGAAATAAGCTTCACCCCATCTCCAATCAATCAATAAATGCTTGGTTAAAAAGGAAGCAACAATCATTCGAACTCGATTGTGCATAAAGCCTGTGGTATTCAATTCACGTATACCCGCATCCACAATAGGGTAACCTGTCATTCCATTACACCAAGCTTCAAACTCGGTTTCATTATTTCTCCATTCAATTCGATCGTATTCTGGTTTAAATGAAGCTCCCTTTCCTACTCGTGGGAAATGCCATAAAATACCATGATAAAAATCTCTCCAAATCAATTCATTTAAAAATGTTTCATTCAATACCCTTGCCCTTCTAGTTAACGTACGAATACTAACAGTTCCAAAACGTAAATGCACACCCAACCTCGATGTACCTTTCTGATTACCGGGGAAATTTCTTTGATCAGCATAATGAATCACAATGGTTTCATTCAATTCTTTCGAAGGAAATTGATGAGGACTTGATGAAAATCCCATCGATTCCAATGATGGAACAACCAAGGGGTTTTGTTGAAAAAAATGTTTGATCAATTTCTCACTTGGAAATGAAACACAATCTGCATCGGTTAATTTAGCCTTCCATTTATTACTATATGGAGTAAAAACAGTGTAAGGTTTTCCATCTTCTTTTACAATTTCTTGTTTTTCAAAAATCACCTGGTCTTTATATGAATTCAACTTTATATGATGATCTTTTAATAAAGACTCAATGGATTCATCTCTCTCTTTTGCGTAAGGTTCATAATCGTGATTGGTGAAAACTTGCTCAACATTATAGTCTTTCAATAATTCTTTAAAAACGGCATGCGGGTTGCCATATCGCACATCTAAACTTGACCCTAATGACACCAACTGATTTTGCAATGAAGAAATTGTAGCGTGAATAAACGCTACTCGCTGATCATTTTTATCTTCTAGAAGATCTAAAATTGATTGATCAAAAATAAATAATGGAACTACTGGCAGCCCCGATTTCAATGCAACATACAATGCATGATTGTCTTCCAATCGAAGATCTCTTCGAAACCACATGATATTAATTAAAGTCGCGTTCTTTGGCATTTTGTAACAACAATAAATACTGATTAAAAGTTTATTGGCATAAATCAAAAATCCCGCCCCAATTAAATTGGAGCGGGATTTTATATATTTCTTATGCTACTTGAAGATTAGTTCAACTCACGTACTCTGAATTCTACTCTTCTGTTTTCAGCTCTACCTTTTGCAGTTTTATTATCTGCAATTGGGCTTTCACTTCCCTTGCCATCTGTCAACAATCTTTCAGCTGCAATTTTCTTGCTGAATAAATGAGCTTTCACTGAATTAGCACGCTTCAAAGACAATGCTTTGTTGATCTTATCAGATCCTGTGTTATCAGTATATCCATCAACATATAATTTCAAAGAAGGATATTCATTCATTGCTTTAACCACTTTCTCTAATTCAACCTTAGAAGATTTAGTTAAAGTAGCGCTTCCTGTAACAAACAATACTTTCTTGTTATCGAAGTTGTATTGCTTCTTCAATTCAGGACAACCATTGTTTTCAACAGTTCCTTTTACAGTAGGGCACTTATCTTCTTCATCATTAACACCATCACCATCAGTATCAGGGATAGGGCATCCGTTGTAACGAGCTAAACCAGCTACAGTAGGACATTTGTCTTCTTCATCATTGATACCGTCTTTATCTGTATCAGGTACAGGACAACCTTGATATTTAGCCAATCCAGCAACTGTAGGACACTTATCTTGCTCATCATTGATACCATCTTTATCAGTGTCAGGAATAGGACATCCTTGGTATTTAGCCAATCCTTTAACTGTAGGGCACTTATCGTTATCATCAATAACACCATCGCCATCAGTATCTTTAGGTGCTACCACAACTGGAGCAACTGGAGCTGGAGGAGGAGGAGGAGGTAAAGCTGCTTTCTTTTCGTATAGTTTTACTTTTACACCAAATTGGAATCCAGTATTGTAAAAACCGATATTTCCTTTGTTTACATTTGGATTTGTAGTGCTCTTCATATCAGTCAAACCATAGATATAACGACCGTACAATTGTACTTTTCTAGAAGTGAATACTTCAATACCAGCTGTTAGTGCAGCACTAACACTTAAGAACTGCTTCTTGAAATAAGTAGCAGAACTAGAACCATCATTTTTTAAGGTATTCAAGAAATCTACCTGAGAACCAGCTAGAATCGAGAAGTCTTTCCCTGTTTGATACTTCAACAACAAAGGAACAGAACCATATTGCATTGTTCCACCAAACTGACCTACTGGGTTATTATTGCCAACATATTTCAATACAGAATACTGAACTTGAGGCTCAAAAGAAAGCTTTTCAGTTAATGGCAAATTGAACCAACCACCAGCAGCCCATCCTGTTCCGGTTTTGTAGTCAATGCCTCTAGGATTAGTAACACGGAATTCAGTTAGATTAACTGCTCCCAAAAGTCCAGCACTAATGCCTGGTTTGGTTTTTTTAGCTTGCGCAAAAACTTGCGAAGAAAAAAGACCGATAACTGCAATTAGCAGTGTCAATTTTAATGATTTCATTTGATTGAATTTATTCGATTGTTTGCTTAATTAATACTTACATGGGGGTGTAAGATGTATACTGCGGCAAATATATGCAATTATTACAAAATTTGTTAAAAATTGGGAAAAAAATCAATAATTTTTGAATGTAAATGAATGGTTAACTCATTTGTATATTGCTTATCCCCCAGTTTTTTGACCCATCTTATTCCATAAATAGCATTTGTTAAGAAAATTTCAGCAGCATTTTCCAGATCTTCCACTGAAATAGAAGACTCAACCACTTCGAATTCATGCTTTTTCAATTGTAAAATGACATGCTTTCTCATAACTCCAGCAACAGGACCATCATTAATTGGAGGGGTTTTAATGATCCCATTGGTGATGATAAAAATATTGGCAATGGTGGTATCTACTAAATGACCATTATTGTTTAACAAAACCGCATCGTTTAGTTTTTGGTCTTTTGCCCAAATAGCGGCCATCACATAGGGCAAATAATTATTGCTTTTGATCATAGAAAAATGATCTGCTGATTTGATCGCTTTTGAAAATATCCCAATTTCCAACCCATTTTCATTTAATCGATTGTTACTTTCGTTGAGATCCCAAGTTTGAATCAAGATATGTGGAAAGTGATTTTGTTCGTCATAAATACCACCATCTCCCCTATAAATGGTCACTCTAACCCTTGCTAAATGATGGTGTTGATTTTTTTGGACCAATGCATGAATTGCTTGAGTAATATAGCTGGGGTTAAAATACTTAGGTGGATTGAATTTCAGTATTTCTATGCTATGAAATAGCCTTTCCATATGATATTTTTCCAACAGAATTTTACCGGAATTCCACTTAATTGTTTCAAAAAAGCCATCTCCATAACGAAAAGAGCGGTTATTAGGTGAAATTAGTGGCTTCCCTGTTCTCATGAATTTACCATCACTAAAAAGAAATAAGCTATCAACCATAATACAAAGATAGAATGAAGCTACATTCGCGTGGCTACTTTATTTCAATGAAAAAATGAACAAATGAAAATCAGTCAAATCATTTCGGTGTTGGAGAAAAAAGCACCTCTGGCTTATCAGGAATCTTACGACAATGCAGGATTAATTGTTGGAAATAAAAATATGGATTGCTCTGGAATCCTTTGTACACTTGATGTTACCAGTGAAATAATACAGGAAGCGATTCAGCAAAATTGTAATTTAATTGTAGCACATCATCCGATCATTTTTAAGGGCCTTTCAAAAATAAACGGGGTTAATGAGGTAGAACGAATAGTAATCGATGCCATAAAAAATGATATCGCTATTTATGCTATCCATACCAATTTAGATAATGTTTCAGGTGGAGTAAACAGCACGATTGCCGAACAATTGGGCCTGGTCAATACTCGAATTTTAGCCCCTAAAAAAAATGGATTGGTTAAATTGGTCAGTTTTGTACCTCTGGATTTTGCAGAAAAAGTGAAAAATGCCCTTTTCGAGGCTGGCGCAGGCAATATTGGAGAATACAGCGAAACCAGTTTTAGTTCAGAAGGCATAGGGAGTTTTAAAGGGTCTCCAAATGCCAATCCGGTAATTGGTCAAAAAGGTATAAGGGAATTGGTAAAAGAAATAAGGATAGAAGTTATTCTACCAACTTATTTGCAATCATCCGTTTTATTTGCTTTGAAAGAAGCCCACCCATACGAGGAAGTTGCCTATGATTTTTTTCCATTAAACAATGAAAATCAATTAGTTGGAAGTGGAATGATAGGTGATTTACCCTCAGCCATTGCATCAACCGAATTCCTAGAACTATTAAAGGCAAAATTTAACCTTTCTGTCATCAAACACAGCCCAATCATCGCCAAAAAAGTGCAAAAAATAGCGTTTTGTGGTGGCTCAGGGAGCTTTTTAATACCGCTTGCAAAAGCCGCTAAAGCTGATTTTTTTGTTAGTGCAGATATCAAATACCATGATTTTTTTGAAGCAGATAAGCAAATGGTTATTGCGGATATTGGCCATTGGGAAAGTGAACAATATACTGTTGATCTAGTTTTTGCTGAATTAACCACCAAATTCCCTAACTTTGCCGTCCTAAAAACGGCTAATATTACCAATCCGGTTCGCTATTTTTTAGGGTAATCTCAAACTACAAACAATATATGGCATCTGTAAAAGATTTCTCAGTTGAAGAAAAATTGGTAAACTTATTGCGTTTACAAAAGATCGATAGCAAGTTGGATGAAATTCAGGTTCTAAAAGGTGAACTTCCAATGGAAGTAAGCGATTTGGAAGATGAAATCCAAGGATTAACCAATCGCCAGACTCGTATTGAAGAAGAAATCAACGGGATCACCGAGTTTATTGAAGGCAAGAAAAATGTCATTAAAGACAGCGAAGCCCTTGTTGCTAAATACGAGAAGCAAAGTGACAATGTAAAAAACAATAGAGAGTTCGAAGCAATCAACAAGGAAGTTGAAATGCAACAACTTGAAGTAAAACTGGCCGAGAAACATATTCGTGATGCTAATGAAGAACTTGCTGAAAAAGTAAAGGCATTAGAAATTGCTAAAAAGCAAGTAAGTGTTAAAGAAGGCGTTCTCACTCACAAAAAAGGAGAATTAGAAAAAATCATTGCTGATACTGAAAAAGAAGAAACTGCTTTAAATAAAGTAAGCACTGATGCGAGAAATCATATCGATGAGCGTTTAATTTACAGCTACGATCGCATTCGTAAAAGCTACAGAAATGGATTAGCGGTTGTTCCAGTTGAGCGTGATGCTTGTGGTGGTTGCTTTAATTCGATACCTCCTCAACGTCAAAGCGAAATTCGTTTACATAAAAAAATCATTGTTTGCGAAAACTGTGGTAGAATTTTAGTAGACGCAGATTTAAATGATACTGTTGAAGCAAAATAAGCTTCCTTAAAATATAGATAAAAGAAAGGGTGTTCAATTTGGATACCCTTTCTTATTTTCGATGACAGATGAAGTCAAATTTATTACTCCTCTCCTTTGTTTTTTTTACTTTTTGTGCATCATCACAAAAAGTATTTGATTTTAATGCAACCTGTGTACAATCCTTTCAAGAGATCACTAAATTAAAAATTAAGCCTGGAAAAATTCTTGCACAAAAAGCGCTACAAGTAAATCAAGACAATCTAATTCCAGTATTATTAGAAAGCTATGCCGATTTTTATGTTTTATTCCTGAATGAAAATCCTGCAGATTATGAATCACTATTTCCACAATTTCAAGAAAGATTGAATAGTATAGAAGATGGACCAAAATCATCACCATTCTATTTATTCTCTTTGGCCATTATCCGATTACAGAGGGCCAGCGTATCCGTAAAGTTTGGGAATACCTGGGATGCAGCCTGGGATTTTAGAAAGGCATATGTTCTACTAAAAGAAAATAAGAAAAAATTTCCTGGTTTCTCCCCTAATGATATTATGTATGGTGCATTAGAAACAGTAATAGGAACAGTTCCAAAAGGATACAAATGGTTAGTCAATATTCTGGGAATGAAAGGATCCATTACAGAGGGCATGAAAAAGATCAATCAATTCACTAATAATAATGATCCATGGGCTAAACTCTTTTTTAATCAGGCTGCATTCATTTACCCTTATCTCTTATTTTTTATAGAAAATAAAAAAGAGGAAGCTTTGCTATTTATACAACAAAGAAAATTAGACATCGTCAATAACCATTTACATGCTTATATGGCATCAAACCTTGCTTTAAACAATAAGCAGGTTGAACTTTCTAAATCAATTATTCAAAACAGAAATAAATCGGAAGAATACCTTAAAATAAGTGTATGGGATTTTCAATTGGGTTATGCTAAATTGTACCATTTGGAATATCAAGAAGCTAAAAGTCATTTTGAAATGTACACGCAAAATTTCAAGGGTAAATTTTACATTAAAGACGCATACCAAAAAATAAGCTGGATCAATTATCTTCAAGGAAACTTGAAAGCTGCAGAAGATGCTCGAAAACAAATTCTCAAAAAAGGATCAACGCAATCAGATGCCGATAAACAAGCATCAAAAGATGCCAAAAATAATTATTGGCCCAATTTACTTTTATTAAAAGCACGTTTATTGAATGATGGTGGATACCATATTGAATCATTCAAATTGTTAGCTGGGAAAACAGAAGACGATTTTGATAAAATAGAAGATAAACTGGAATTCGCCTATCGTAGTGCAAGAATTTATGATGATTTAGGCAGGACTGATGATGCAATTCGGAACTATTTAATAGCCATTAAAATTGGCATAAATAGAAAAGAGTATTTTGCTGCTAGAGCCGCTTTACAGATTGCCCAGATATATGAGCAAAGAGGTCAAACTAAATTGGCAATTGTGTATTACCAAAAATGCCTTGATATGGAAGATCATGAATACAAAGACTCCTTAGACCAAAAGGCAAAATCAGGTATATTAAGGTGCACAGGTGAATAAGCAAAAGAATTAGAAAAAAGTCTGCTAATCATTTAAACAAGCTTTACTAACTTGCTCACAACAATTGAAAATTGGTTTACTATAAAAGATTTTAAAAAGTGCTTCGAAAACTAATCATTCAGAACTACGCAATTATTAACGAAATCAATATTGACTTTTCGGGTAAGCTCAATATTATTACTGGTGAAACAGGGGCCGGTAAAAGCATATTAATGGGTGCTTTAAGTTTGATTCTAGGGGAAAGGGCAGATAGCACTGTATTGGTAAATAATCAACAAAAATGTTTCATTGAAGGTTATTTTAGTAACGACAATAAAGCAGCAGTACTAGCTTTTTTAAAAGAACACGATATAGATATAGATGAAGAATTAATTCTTAGAAGAGAAATAGGCGTCAATGGTAAATCAAGGGCATTTATTAATGATAGCCCCGCCTCATTGATTCAATTAAAACAATTAGCAGGAATGCTAGTTGATTTACACCAACAATTTGATACGCTAGAATTGGGCGATAGTGATTTTCAGAGACAGGTGATTGACGCATTAGCTGGCAATTTAGAGTCAGTTCAATCTTTTAGAATTAGTTATTTAAAATGGCAGGGGATTAATAAAGAACTTTTAACTGTAAAAGCGCAAAAAGCTAATTTTATTAAGGAAGCCGATTATCATCAATTTTTATTCGATGAAATAGATGAATTAAATCTAAGTGAAAATGAATTGGAAGCACTTGAGGAAGAACTAAAAATGTTGAGCAATGCAGAGAATATTAAAACTGGTTTAGAAAAAATAAATGCTGCTTTAAATAATGCTGATCAACCCATAGTTGTTCAGTTAAAACAACTACTTCAACAATTGGTTCCTTTTCAAGAGTATCACCAATCGATCCCGGAATTATGCAACAGGTTAAAAGCAACACATGTAGAATTACAAGACATTGCTGATGAACTAGAACAAATTAATGGCAACATTCAATTCGATGCAAAAAGAATTGAATGGATCAATCAAAGATTGAATGATGGTTTTAAATTACTAAAAAAACATGGAGTAAAAACAACAATAGAATTAATTGCTATCAAAAATGAATTAGCTACTAAATTAGCGCAGGTGCTTCATCTGGATGATTTGATTATCAGTTTAGAAAAAGAAGCAAGTGACATGTTCTTAATTGCAGAAACTCAAGCAAAAAAAATGAGCATTGCAAGGAATAAAACCATTCCCGATTTCGAGAAAAAAGTAAACAGCTTATTGAAACAGGTGGGAATGCCAAATGCTAAAATTCAAGTTAAATTAGTAAGCACCCATTTGCATGAATTTGGATTAGAAAACGTAGAACTATTATTTGACGCGAATAACACCAATAAATTCGAATCAATTAAAAAAGTGGCCAGTGGAGGTGAATTGAGTCGTTTAATGCTATGCATAAAATCTCTGGTTGCAGAATATATTAATCTTCCAACATTAATATTTGATGAAATTGATACTGGCATATCTGGCGAAGCTGCAAAACAAGTCGGTCAAATCATGCAGAAAATGGCCAACAATCGCCAGATCATTTGTATCACTCATCAGCCCCAAATAGCAGGTAAAGCAGATGCGCACTTTTATGTATATAAAGAATTTAAAAATGAGCAAATGCAAACTACGATCAGATTGTTAAAAGAAGATGAACGTATTGATGCCATTGCCAAAATGCTCAGTGGAGAAAAACCAACAGCCGCTGCTATAGAAAATGCTAAGGAAATGATAAGATAGAAAATCCGATTATCTAAGGTGAATTCGTATATTCGAATCTTGATGGCTCTTAAAATAATCATGAAAAATAAACACATTATATGGCATACAATTTACTAAAAGGAAAAAGAGGAATAATTACAGGTGCATTGGATGAAAATTCAATTGCATGGAAAGTAGCCCAGAAAGCACATGAAGAAGGCGCTACATTTGTATTAACCAATGCACCCATTGCAATGAGAATGGGTGAAATCAATAAACTGGCAGAAGAGACCGGATCGAAAATTATACCTGCCGATGCTACGAATGTTGATGAACTATCCAATTTATTTACTCAATCTCAAGAAATATTGGGTGGTAAACTAGATTTTGTTTTACACTCAATTGGTATGAGTGTAAACATTCGTAAAAAGATTCCTTATACCGAATCTAACTATGATTATTTTATGAAAGGAATTGATGTGTCTGCTATGTCTTTTCATAAAATGTTAGCAGTTGCTAAAAAATTAGATGCCATCAATGAATGGGGAAGTGTGGTTGCTTTAACTTATATGGCTGCTCAAAGAACATTTCCTTTCTATACTGATATGGCCGACATCAAAGCTATGTTAGAATCGATCGCAAGAAGTTTTGGATATCATTATGGATTAGAAAAGAAAGTAAGAATCAATACTGTTTCTCAATCTCCAACTAAAACCACTGCAGGTACCGGCATCAAAGGGTTTGGTGATTTTTATGATTTTGCCAATGCGGTTGCTCCTTTAGGTAATGCAACAGCAGAAGACTGCGCTAATTATTGTATTACTTTATTTTCCGACTTAACTAGAATGGTAACCATGCAGAATTTATTTCATGACGGTGGCTACTCTACAACTGGTGTAAGTAATGAAGTAATGGAAAAATTAGGAATTGCTAATCAATAGTTTTAAAAAAAAGAAACAATGAATTTAAATGAACTCTTAGGCTATTTTGGCGCTTTCTTAAGTGCTATAACTTTTATTCCACAAGTATGGCAGGCATGGAAAACAAAGAGTGTAGGTGATCTTAGTATCTGGATGATACTCATTGTAATTACCAGCACAATAGTTTGGTTGATCTATGCATTCAATGTAAATAGCGGGCCTGTGATTGCGGCAAATACAATTGTATTAATATTGGCTTTGATTTTGTTTTATTTCAAACTTAGTTTTAAGCCCAACAAATAGATTATTGATTAAAATAAAAATGGCTAGCTGGAAATACAGTTAGCCATTTTTATTTTGCTTATCCCGAATAAAATTTAATCGATCAATTAATATTCATCTTCATTGAACATGAAGTCTTCCTGACTTGGATAGTCCGGCCAGATGTCTTCGATACTCTCATAGACCTCTCCTTCATCGTCTAACTCTTGTAAGTTTTCTACAACTTCCAAAGGAGCTCCACTTCTGATGGAATAATCGATTAACTCATCCTTGGTAGCAGGCCAAGGGGCTTCTTCTAAGTAACTTGCTAATTCTAAAGTCCAAAACATAGTTTCCGATTATTTTTGCAAAAGTAACCGTATAAATGATATGACCAAATTGGAGTTTATCACCTTCTGTAAAGAAATGTTTAAAAATTACTGAATTAGCACCATGGTTTTGTAGGTTTGTGGGTATAATCTTAGCAAATAAATGCTCAAAGCAGAAAAAATAACACGCCGTTTTGGCGATTTAGCCGTTTTAAAAGGAGTTGATTTGACCGTAAAGACAGGGGAAATGGTGAGTATTGTAGGCTCTTCAGGCGCTGGCAAAAGCACTTTATTGCATATTTTAGGTAGTCTGGACCAACCCGATTCTGGAACAATTGAACTCGACAACCAATCTATTCTGTCTTTATCAGCTAAAAAACTAGCCGCATTTAGAAATAAAAATATTGGCTTCATCTTTCAATTTCATCATTTATTGCCGGAATTTGATGCACTGGAGAATGTTTCCATCCCAGGATGGATTGCAGGTAACCAAAAAACAATGGTAAAAGAAAGGGCCATTCAATTACTCACCAGCCTTGGGTTAAAAGATAGAATCTATCATAAACCTCAACAAATGTCGGGTGGGGAGCAACAACGCGTTGCTGTTGCCAGAGCATTAATCAATCAACCTAAAATTGTATTTGCAGATGAACCTACTGGAAATTTAGATAGCAAAAACGCTCGTGAATTGCATCAGGTATTTGTTGAACTGAATCAACAAACGGGAACATCATTTCTAATTGTAACACATAATTTGGAGTTAGCTGCTTTGAGTGGCAGAACCTTGCATATGAAGGACGGCTTAATGGTACCTGAATAGCTATATGTCTTTACACGCGTGGTTTCCAAGGAATTTCAGGTACCGATAACTGATGGCTAAAATATCGGGATAATACAAACAAATAATCACTCAATCGGTTAAGGTATTTTATCACCAAAGGTTCTACAAATAGATCCTGCTCTTGCATATTCACACAACAACGCTCCGCCCTTCTGCATACACAACGTGCTATATGTGTTTGAGAAACTGCCAGATGTCCTCCAGGCAATACAAAAAATTTCATTGGAGCTAAAACATCGTTCATATGATCGATCTCTCTTTCCAATAAATTGATGTCCGTTTCTTTTAAATCCGGAATTTTCATCAGGGGCTCTTTGTCTGGGTCACAAGCCAAAGATGATCCAACAGTAAATAATCGATCTTGAATTTCTTTGAGAATCAATTTGGAATGCGCTTCTGTAGCATAATCACCAATAACCCCTATCCAGGAATTCAATTCATCTACTGTGCCGTAGGTATCAATTCGAATATGACTCTTAGGTACTTTGGTTCCTCCAATCAATGAAGTTTTGCCTAAATCTCCAGTTTTGGTATATATTTTTAACGACATCTAGTTGCTTTATGTGAATACAAATCTAAAATAGATTTGTTCAATACAGCACTAAACTGTGTGAATATATTGTTCTTTGGTTTTATCTGATTCGATAAGACCATCACGCAAACGAACTATTCTATGTGCATAAGAAGCAATATCTTCTTCGTGGGTTACTAGAATCACTGTGTTTCCTGCTTCTTGAATTTTACCAAAAATCTGCATTACTTCAACGGATGTTTTGGAATCCAGGTTCCCGGTTGGTTCATCAGCCAGTAAAATAGAAGGATTATTCACTAATGCACGAGCAATGGCCACCCTTTGAATTTGTCCACCACTCAATTCATTCGATTTATGATGGCTTCGATCTGCTAATCCGACTTTTTTCAGAGCCTCCATCGACCTTTCAATTCTTTCCTTTTTCGATACCCCAGCATAAATCAAGGGCAAGGCCACATTCTCCGCTGCAGATAGTCTGGGTAATAAGTTAAATTGCTGAAATACGAATCCAATTTCTGTATTTCTTACTTCTGCTAAATCATCATCTGGCATTTTACTTACATCTTTGCCATTTAATATATACTTACCTCCTGTTGGAGAATCAAGACAACCTAGAATATTCATCAGCGTACTCTTTCCACTTCCTGAAGGTCCCATTAATGCAACGTATTCATTCCTGAAAATATCCAATGAAATACCTTTCAATACAGGGATTGCTTGTGATCCCATAAAATAACTCTTCTCTATCGATTCTAAATGAATTACTGACTCAATCAATCCCATACTTTGTAGTTTTATTTTTTGATCACTGTTGGTACTTTAAAAAAAAATTCATCTTTAATAGGTGAATTACTCAATGCATCCGATCTGCTTACGGATCCTTCTATCTCATCGGTTCTCCATATATTTTGAGCATCACTCATAAATAACAGAGGTTCTACACCATCGGTATTTAGTTCTTGTAATTTCTCAATAAAGCCCACCATACGTTCTACATCATTTCTGATATTTTCTTTTCTATCCTGGTCAAATTCCAAACGGGAAAGATGGGCTAGATGATCGATCAATTTGGGTGTAATCTCCATAATGAACAAATTTAACTCAAAGCAAATCACCTTGGTTACCTAAATTTTAAAAGGTAATTATTCAAAAGCAGCGGTTATTTAGTCATTTGTACAATAAAAATGGCTGAAAAAAGGTTGCTTTAATAGGAATACATTAAGCTATATTAACTGATTGTTAAAGAACAGTGAAAAAAAGGAATTTGATTTCAACAAAAAATAATTTTCATTGTTTTAATATTTAACGGATAATTACCCCATAATCAATAGGCTTAAGGATTATAGATAGGATGAACTAAGTAAGATCTGGTTTTCACTTTCAGATATTAACATGATGTGAGAATCAAGTAACATAGGAAATTCATTTTTTATCATAAATTGTAAATACAAAATCCCCCGATTATGTTAGTTTACGCTGTTTTGGCTGTTTATCTGGTCTGCTTATACCTCGCTTACAGAGGTGCTGCAGTCTCGGAAGAATAAGCTCTATCCCCCAACCCATTATTAATATCAAACTTTTCATAGTAAAAGTTTGATATTTTTTTATCCGATTATCCTATCTTCGAACAAAATAGTTGCATAACTAACTATTTCTACCAATAAAAAAAATCTAATGAAACGTTCTATCAAAAAAGTAGCGGTTTTAGGAAGTGGTGTTATGGGTTCAAGAATTGCCTGCCATTTTGCAGGAATTGGATTGCCTGTATTATTGCTGGATATGGTTCCGGCCGCTGCAACCGAAAGTAAAAAACCTGCTGAAAGAAATAAGTTGGTTAACGATGCATTGCAAGCTGCTATAAAAAGCAACCCCTCGCCTGTTTATACAAAATCTGTAATCAACCATATTAAAACCGGCAACTTCGATGATAATATGAAGGAGATCGCCAGCTGCGACTGGATTATTGAAGTGGTTGTTGAAAGATTGGATATCAAAAAAATAATTTACGATAAGGTAGAACAATTTAGAACCCCTGGAACTTTAATTACTTCTAATACTTCAGGAATTCCTATTCACCTGATGGCTGAAGGAAGATCGTCTGATTTTAAAAAACATTTTTGTGGAACCCATTTTTTTAATCCTCCGAGGTATTTGCGTTTATTAGAAATTATTCCTACTCCTGATACTGATCAGGAAGTAGTTGATTTTTTGATGCATTATGGAGATTTACATTTAGGAAAAACAACGGTTCTGTGCAAAGACACTCCTGCTTTTATTGCCAATAGAATTGGGGTATACAGCATCATGAGTATTTTTCATATCATGGATCAGCATAATTTATCTATTGATGAAATTGATGCTTTAACTGGACCAATCATTGGAAGGCCAAAGTCTGCTACATTTAGAACAGCTGATGTTGTTGGTATTGATACTTTGGTTAAAGTTGCCAAAGGAGTTGCAGATAATTGCCCGAACGATGAAGCCAAATCAATATTTACTATTCCTGAATGGTTAGAAAAGTTAATAGCCAATAATTGGCTGGGAGATAAAACAGGACAAGGATTTTTTAAAAAAACCAAATCAGCTGCAGGTAAAGAAATACTGACTTTGAATTTAAGTACCATGGAATATGGTGCAAGGATCAAACCAAAGTTTGCTAGTATAGAAGCTGCCAAACCTATAGAAGATCTGCATCAAAGAATTAAATTATTGAGTGCATCAAATGATAAAGCCGGGGATTTCTATAGAGCATTTCATTTCTCTTTATTCTCTTATATCTCATTTAGAATTCCTGAAATTAGTGATGAAATATACCGTTTGGACGATGCAATGATGGCTGGCTTTGGTTGGGAAATTGGTGCATTTGAAAGTTGGGATACTGTAGGATTAGTTAAAACAGTTCAAGCCATGAAAGCAGCTGGAGTTGCAGTTGCACCATGGATTGAAGAAATGATTGCTGCTGGATTTACCAGTTTCTATAAAGTAGAAAATGGCAAAAGAATGTATTATGATCTTCGTTCCAAAAATTATACAATTATTCCTGGTGGCGAATCTTTCTTGGTGTTAAAAAATCATTCCGATAAAACCATCTGGAAAAACAGTGCATGCAAAATGTATGATATTGGTGATGGTGTTGCTGGATTTGAATGGAGCACCAAAATGAATAGTATTGGTGGTGAAGTTTTAGAAGGATTGAATAAAGCAATTACGCTTGCTGAAAAAGATTACAAAGGATTAGTAATAGCGAACGAAGGAGCCAATTTTAGTGCAGGCGCCAATGTAGGAATGATTTTCATGTTAGCCATAGAGCAAGAATACGATGAACTGGATATGGCCATCCGTATGTTTCAAAATAGCATGATGCGTTTGAGATATTCTTCCATTCCGGTTGTAACTGCACCACATGGTTTAACATTAGGTGGTGGTTGCGAAATGAATATGCATGCAGATAAAGTTTGTGCTGCAGCAGAAACATATATTGGGTTGGTTGAGTTGGGTGTTGGTTTGATTCCAGGAGGTGGCGGAACAAAAGAATTCGCATTACGTGCTTCAGATGAATTACATGAGGACGAACCAGAAACCAATACATTGAAGAAGCGTTTCTTTTCTATTGCAACAGCTAAAGTGGCAACTTCTGCTCAGGAAGCTTTTGAAATGGGCGTATTAAGACATGGCACTGATGAAATTATCATGAATCAGGGAAGAAGAATTGCCGAAGCAAAAAAGTCGGTGTTGGAATTATATGAGCAGGGCTATAATACACCAACTCCAAGAACAGATATTAAGGTACTTGGAAGATCGGGTTTAGGAGCTATGCTTGCCGGCATTAACGGAATGTGGCGTGGTGGATATGCTACTGATCATGATGCGCTGATTGCCCGCAAATTGGCATTTGTTTTATGCGGTGGAGATTTGAGTGAACAAACTCTGGTAAGCGAACAATATTTGCTCGATTTAGAAAGAGAAGCATTCCTTAGCTTATGTGGAGAAAAGAAAACACTGGAAAGAATTCAAAGTGTATTAAAAACTGGAAGACCAATAAGAAATTAACGAATACTATAAACGATCCAATTTTCTGTTTCGAAGACCCTAATAGGTTTGAGTCCAAGTCTTTCTTTCATTTCAAGGATATTATACGCATTTAGCACTGTAGTGTTATGCAAGCGATTATTACGCTTTGCTATACACATATAGGAAGCAACTAAGGCAGGGTTTTCAATTACTGTTACAAAACTTTTTTGCAATGGCAATATTAATCCTTGCAATGATGGCAAATGCGCCATGATTCCATAAGCAGCAGCATCATCAATTAATAAAGGTGTTTCAGGAGACGCTACCGAAGCAACATATTCCGCCATTTGTTGTAATTCAGTATCTTGTTTTGGTCCGAACCATTTTTTATCGGAATTGAACATCATGTACAAATCATGTTCTTCATAATCATTGCTTTCAGAAAAATAATAAATACCCCCAATAATACTTATACAGCTAGCCCCAATAATTAAGCCTGTAGTTATTTTTTGTCCATATTTATTATACCCAAAAAACAATAAACCTGCAATTCCAATAATCTGCATTACCATATAATACTCTGTAGTAAAATAATACTTAGCATTGATCAAAATGATCGAAAAAAAGAATATGGGTACCAACAAAGTAAAGAGTTCGTATAATTTACCTTTGAATAATACCAATGAAAGAATAAAGGTTGGTGCCAATACTATTGTAAATACCTGAAAAATGAGTTGGGTTTGTTTGGCTACATTCTTTCCTTTGGTTAATTCCAGAATGGTATTCAAGGGAGATGTACCGGTAACACGCCAGTTGGCATATTGACTGGATAAAAAATAAGTAGCATTTCCTGCATGTGCTTCATTCAATAACCTGAACAAATAGTATGCAGCCAATGGAAGTAGAAATAAGATGAGGTATAATGATACGGTTCTATTGGCTAATTTTCTGCGCAATGATCTAATATTCAAAGCTTGATAATATTGAAAAATAGGGGGATCATCTTTGGACACTTTAATTCCATCAACAGAAACCAAAGCAATAAATGGAAAGAAAGAGAGAATCATCCAAATAAAATTAATCTCTGTAAAAACCAATATCGTCAAGAAAATGCTCGCCAGGGATAAATAATAAGTTGTTTGAGTTCTATAATATAGAAATAAACTCCTGAAAAGCATGTACAAAAACAACATGATGGCAGCAATATTTCTTCCACTAATTGCTGCATAAACAAACTGAGGGTGCAAAACAAATAACAAAATGATTGATATCAATACTGGTTTGAAAGCGAGCTTTGATTCACTGATATCAAAAACAACAAAATAAAAAAGAATCGCCACAAAAATGATGGAAGCAGCAATTGGCGCAAATACATATCCAAAAGGTGATAGGATAATTGAAGCTATAAAAACAGATGATGGAAAAGTTGTACCGATGGTTAAGAGTGTGTTCTCTTTAAATTCAAAAAGAATTTTAAGTTTCTCAGAATAAAAAAGGCTTTCGGTATGTTCAAATCCATTTCTATGTAAAATCCAAGATAGAATTACATAATAAAACACCAGCAGCAGTGTCAATAATTGTATTCTATTACCTTCCTTTATCATTATGCTCCATTTGCGTTTACAGCAGACGCAGCTGCCGCTGAATGAGACATTTTAGTTAACCCATGGTTCGTTTTTTCCCAGTAAAAAGGATTGTATACCAACTGCCACAAACCTTTGTATGCTGAGATTGAATGCATCAACCAATACAATGGATTGAACAATGCAAATAATATTAATTCGTAATACCTGCGCTTGAACACGGCCAACATGTTTACGTAAATCATTAGTGTATTCCCTGCGACGAAATTAAAAATGGAAATATACAAAACCCAATCCGGAAACAATACCCTTGCGACTTTTAAATCGAAGATCAAATAGATGATAAAAAAAGAAAGTAGAATAGGATAAATTAAAAAAGTAATTGGCGTTAATCCTACGAAGAAGTTAAATCCAAAAAAACCTTTCCAACCAATTTTTTGGACCAGTTTTGCAGGGTTTCGCATATGCACTAATGTGGTTTGCATGTACCCTTTGATCCAACGAGAACGTTGACGTATCCAATTAAATGGTTCATTATTCGCTTCCTCAAAAGTGGTACTATTTACAACACCCACTTTGTATCTTTTTTCGAATACCCGTACCCCCAGATCGGCATCTTCTGTTACATTAAAAGGATCCCATCCACCCAATTCCAATAACTTATCTAATTTAAAGTGATTGGAAGTTCCTCCTAATGGAATAGGTACATCTAAAGATTGTAAACCAGGCAACATGTAATCGAACCAATAAGAATATTCCAATGTAAACATACGTGTAAGCAAGTTTTCATTCTTATTGAAATAATTTAGTGCTCCTTGTAAAACAATATAATCTTTGGGTAATTTTCTAAATAAGCAAACTACTTTTTTCAACTGATCAGAATCTGGAACATCTTCTGCATCATAAATAGTGAGGTACTTTCCTTTACAAAAAAACAAACCATAGTTACATGCTTTAGGTTTGGTTTTAGGAAGGTGATAAGGAACAACAATTGTTTCGAAGTTGGCAGGAAAATCGAGGTTTCTTACGGCATTCAAGGTTTTATCGTCGTCTTCTTCGATCAATAATTTTACGTCGAGTTTACCTCTCGGATAATCTAAACTTCTTAGGTTCCAGATTAATTTACGAATTAATTTATCTTCTTTATATACAGGCAATAAAATTGTATAAACAGGTAAAGTTGAATTTACTACAGCTCTAACTTCTTCTTTGGTAACTGCCTGATGCAATTCATACCTAGATCCCTTTAATGCTATGTAGAGTTTAAATACAATGGCAAACAAAAAGAAACAACTAAAAAATAAATTGAAGAAAATAAATGCGTTTACAAAATAGAGTGTAAGAAAAAGAAAAAATACACCAATAAAACCAAAAATGAAAATCAACTGAGCATCAGTAAAAGTAATGATCCCAGAGCTCATCGGATCTTTGCGCATCAAGCTAAACACCGCTTCTTTCACATAATACTCCCCACGAAGTTTATTGATCATCCAGGTAATATCCAGATCAGAAGCAGCAACTAAGCTTACTTTTTTATCGAATTTAATCTCCAAAAAACCGAGCAATTTTTCATCCAAAGGATCTGCCGCAGCAACAATTAATACCCCTTTGTTATCTTCCTTTAAAGGCAAGTATAGAAAAGAATTGAGGTGTAATAAATCACATTGAGAAACAAATACTTCATCAATTTCCTGATTTCTTACATCAATTAAAGGAAAGCCTGCTCTTTCTAAAAAAGCTACATATTCTTTTCGGGTAAGGAACCCAAAATTCAATGCTGTTTTAATATTAATGTACTCAAACTCAGCCGCGATCTCTTCAATCTGCTCCAGTTTACCCGTTGTGAATAAACCCACATTAATCATATTATTCAAAGCACAGACAGGCATATTCCTAGGGTAATTTAGCGCCGATTAAAAGTTTTCCTGAGACTTCTTCACTCGTTTTCTCACGAAAACAAATGCACCAATCACCAACAATAATGCAGCAATTAAAATGAAGTATCGGTAATTATTCCAGAAAATAGCCAGATAGTTTTTATCTCCTCTATACGTTACCACCCCAGAATTTTCTGGAACTTTAAAGAAGAAATTACTTCTTCCTTTACTGCTTGCAAAACACACATTACTTTCAATAGCTGAATACTGAGATCCAAAGCTTTTAATAACTCCTTCAAATGCATCACTCACAACAGTATCCTGCAATGAAGTAATCATCATGATAGTTGATGCCTGGTACCTGAATATTTGAGCAATACCACTATTCGAAAAATCATTAATGGAGAAAGTAGTTTGTCCGCTCATGTTTTTGTACAACTGAAAATCTCTGTTAAACTGAACTGGCATATCGCTCGTAAAGTTTTTAACGAATGGATCATTTCGATGTACTAATAAAATGGCATTATAATCTTTTAAATCTGCTACCGTAGCTTTTTCGGTGGTGATCATTTCAGGAATATTCAAGTGATTTGCCTGAACAGTTGTAGTATTCAATTGGTAAATTAATTCTCCCATAGATGATGCCAAATGTGGCATGATGGATGGAGAAACAATAAACTTCAATTGTTTTTTCCTGAACTCACCTGGATAATTGAAGAAATTATAAAACTCGTTTTGTTTTTCTCCGGAGAATACTAAATTAGATGTTTTGGTATCTATAAATGCATAGAAATTAGAGAAACCTGATTTACAAATACTTCCTTGAGGATGGAACCTGAATTCTACTACCAATGAATTGTTTTTGGTTAGCAAATATGGCTTTAACTCCACATCTCCAACAAAACTGGTCTTGTCATGCAAATCGGCACTGAATACTAAGTTGTCATTCAAATACACATTCACATAACCCCTGTCTTCTTCTTTCAATAAGGTAAGCATGGCTTCCAAATGAAAAGTCAATTTCTTCGGAATGGCATTATAATCAGCTAATGAGAATGAGTAATTTGTTTTTAATGCTCCTACCCCTTCCATCAATTTTGGTGTTCCACCCAAGTCTTCTAAAGAGAATACTACAGGTAATGGATTAGCCAAGAAATAATTAGGTGGCCCATTTTCAATGACCATTCTATAAGAGAAGCTTGCATTTAATATTTTGTAATTGGTAAGGGTATTAATGGCTTTCTTGTAACCATCCGCATCTTTACCTGTAATCACCATTACATAACGGTTGTCGCCCCAAGGTTGAACATTATAAATACATCCCTGTCCAGGTTTTAAATCTGGAAGAAATGGCTTAAGATAATTTGGAAGCTTGCTATATACACCAGTTACAATGGTATTGCTCATTGTATCTGCTTCAGAATAGTTAACAGTGTAAAGTTCTTTCAAGACTTCTTTTTGCTTCAATAATGCAAATAACACCCCGCCCCCAACTAGATCATCTAAGTCACTATTTACTGGTGTAGCAATTTTATCATAGAGTAAAATGGTTTCCTTCAAACTCTGGAAATAGGTAATTTTTTCCTGCTTTTTAACTTCTAAATAGGTAGAATTTCTTATAGTCATCCAAACAGCAGGATTGTCAACGTCTTTACAATATTCGTCCGTCATACACATTCTGGCATCCACACGCAACTTAATGAATCGACCATCGGGTTGCATAAACCTTTTGTTCAGATCGATGGTGATAGTCATGATCGAATCAATTCCATTAGAAGTGATCCTGGAAGTATACACTGGCTCATCTCTCAATGAAACAGTAACAGCAGAAAGGTCTTTATTTAATACTTGAGAAGGTTTTACCTTCAATACCAAGCGCATATTATTTACATCATCTTTGGGATTCAATTTGAGGAAAAAGTTCAATGCACCTGCAATACCACGGATTGACTCGTTGCGATATCCCATGTCTTCCATTGTTCGGATCTCCCCTTCAATACTTTGAACGGCCTGCCCGAATATACCCGACAAGATGAGGGTAAATACAACTAATAGCGATAATCTAGATTTCATAAGGTAGTATTTAGAACTAAGCGAGTTTGAATTTCAATTTAAAATAATTCCCAACGGTCGAATCACTCTCATACGTTAAAACCCCTCCCATATCAACCGTAAGCTTTTGTGCAACAGAAAAACCCATACCCGATTGGGTAACGGCAAACTCGGATTGATTTGGCGAATTCAACCTGTTAAAGTAATCGTCCAATCTCTCTTTTCCGATAGGTGTTCCTTTATTGATAATTTCAATAATACACATCCCTTCATAGTCTGCAGCGTGAATACTCAACACGGATCCTTTCTGTATAAACCTTATAACGTTAGAAAGTAGCTTAAATAATATGTGACGGAGAAATATTTTATCCAGATTAACAATAATTTCGGCTGGAGATAGGTGAACCTGAATGGTAACATGCTTGATACTTGCAGCATCCACCAAAGCAATTCCTGCTTTTTCTACCTCTGGGATGATATCAAACTGTTCAAAACGGTATTCTATTTTACCCGTATCTGCTTCGGCAGATTCCGATAATTTTTGAGACAAGTAATGTAATTTCTCATTACCCATAGTGATATAACTCAGAATTTCCTTTTGATCCGTAGTAAGATTACTCGATTTTCGGTTAATCAGATCAATAGAAATCTGGTTGGAACCAATAAAATTCTTCAAATCATGAATCATGATATTGAGGGTATTCTGCCTATAATCACTCAATTCTTTCAATCTTCGGTTAGCTTCATCAATTAAATGATGCTGATCATTGATTTTTTCATTCTGTTCAAGCATTCTTCTGTTGGATTCTTCAATGATCAAGTTTTTCTCGGTTTCCCGCTTGATAATTTGATAACGGTTATAGGCAATTACACAAGAAAATGCAGAAACCAGGAAATACACCCCACCTCCATTGGTAATGAGTGAACTATATCCATCTGTGCGGTTATTCAATGCATATAAAACAACAATGATGGTATAAGAAATAGCACAATGCATTTGAGCGTATATCGGACGCCAAAACACCGTGGTATTCAACAATAGCATTAAAATGGTTGTTATGAGAAAATAGGGCAATGCATTCGGAATAGGAACTACGCCACATATTAATGACATCATTATCACATTAGCCCCAATCACCAAATTGAGAACCAATTCGTAGGACCAACGCTTTTGAGTACCCATTCTATTCACTAAATAGGTAATTACAAAAGCAATCACCCTCAATGCCATTAGAAATGTCCATTGATCATTCAGGAAAAGCAGATCCAACACTACAAAAAGGGGTAGGGAAAACATTAGCGACCAAACGGCAACGTTGGAATAATAAGCGCCCCGTTTATTCAATTCGGAAGTAAGCTTATCTCGGTCTATATTTACATAAGGAATCTTATGATAATCTATCATATATACAAATATGCATCAGGTAATTGATTATTCGATAAAATTAAATCCAAGAAAAATCGCAAAACGGCTTTTTTTCACCATGTTATTGACATTTGTGAGTTTCTTTTTACCTGTTTTTGCTTCCGGTAGAACAGATATAAATAAAATCAAGTCAGACTTGTCAAAAGGAGTAAATATTTCTTTTTTGGAGCAGTATTGGCTAGCCCCTGATTTACAATTTCAAACAAGCTTAGCACCTAAGCTAGAGGAAATTGCAAAAGCTGGTTTTAAAACAATCAGGCTTCCTGTAGCATTCGACCATTATATGCCAGATAATTATGCAGCATTGGATAATGGTTTATTAAATAAGCTGCAAATGATCTATGCAAAATGCAATCAATTAAATATTAAACTGGTGATTGTTTACCATTATGGCAAATTAACCAATGAAAATATTTATTCAGAAAATGATCGCATCATTAGAATTTGGAAACAGGTGATCAGATCGATGACCAATGATTCTCCGGACAATTTATTTTTTGAATTATACAATGAACCTACTACAGATATGGACGTTTGGAAGTCTTCTGCAACTACATTAGTAAGGGAATTAAGAAAAGAAGATCCAAATCGAATTTTTATTATTGGCGGTGCCAATTATAATGGAATTAGCGAATTGCTGCATATGGGAAAGCTAGATGTAGATGATGGGAAAATTCTCTATACTTTTCATTTTTATGAACCCTATATTTTTACCCACCAAGGAGCAGACTGGACCCCAGAAAAAACCTTTATAACCGGTTTCCCTTACCCATATAAAGCGAATAAAATGCCAAGACTTTATAATGCTCCTCCAGAGTCGCAGCTTTATAAAGATTATTTCCGTTACCCAAAAGAAGCTACTTACGAATACTTATACGAGCGTATAAAAGCGATCAGCAAAGAAGCCGACAGGTTAAATTTACCGCTTATATGTACAGAAACGGGGGTAATCAAATTTGCTGACAATAAATCCAGGTCTGCTTATCTTAGAGATATTACCAGCATTATGAAGGAGTTTAATATACCTATTATACTTTGGGATTACGATGACAAGTTCGCAATCAAAAAGGGAAATAAAGTTATTAAATCACTTCGTCCTTGGTTAAAAGATTAATAGTCTGCAAAAAATAAAAATATGGATACCATTTTATCGATTGATGGAGTTAGCAAATCTTATAAGAACATCAAGGCACTCAAAAATTTATCATTAACTATTCCGAAAGGAAGTGTGTTTGGAATTTTGGGGCCAAATGGCAGCGGCAAAACAACTATGATGAGTATCGTTTTAGATATTCTTAAGTCCGATACTGGAACCTATAATTGGTTTGGTTTACCCAATTCCAATAATGAACGAAAAAGAATTGGATCACTTTTAGAGACACCTAATTTTTATCATTATTTATCAGCAGTAGATAATTTAAAAATCACACAGGCCATTAGTGGAAGAGGCACTGAAGCAGACATCGACGAAGTGTTGGAAATTGTGAAATTGACTGAAAGAAAAAAAAGCAAATTCAGTGCATATAGTTTGGGCATGAAACAGCGGCTAGCCATTGGGGCTGCGTTGATGGGAAACCCTGAAGTATTATTATTGGATGAGCCTACCAATGGACTGGATCCGGTAGGAATAATGGAAATTAGAGATCTTATTAAAGCTCTATCAAAAAAAGGAATTACCATTATCATCGCAAGCCATTTATTGGACGAAGTAGAAAAAATATGTACCCACGTGGCGATTTTGAAAAGAGGAACTTTAATTACTTCAGGACCTGTAAATGAAGTATTGTCTAACGAAGATATAGTAGAAATTGCTGCAGCCAATATGGAGCAATTAAAGATATGTATTGCCGATATGGGTGGTTTTACTTTAATTAAAGAAGACAACGAACACTTACAAATTCATTACCCATTCGGCACAGCCAATATGGAAAAGATCAATGACCATTGCTTTAAAAATGGAATTACTTTACAATTATTGTTAAGTAAGAAAAAAAGTTTGGAATCTACATTCTTTGAACTCACCAATGACTAATATTTCTGCTGATACAGTGCGCCAAAATCAATAAAATAAACACATGAATAATTTAATAAAAATAGAATGGCTTAAAATTAAAAAGTACCCGGCATTCTGGTGGATGCTCGTGATTGTAATGCTAACCTATCCAGGTATAAACAGTATGGTTTATTATGGATACAAAGAAGTAATACAAGGTAAAGACATGGTTAACCAGGTTGCTAAAATGGTTTTAGGAAATCCATTTGCTTTTCCCGAAACCTGGCATTCGGTAGCCTATTTATCTTCCTTCTTTGTGTTGCTACCTTCTATTCTTGTAATTATGATAGTAACCAATGAATATAATTATAAAACACATCGTCAGAATATTATCGATGGTTGGAGTAGGACCGAATTTATTACCAGTAAATTAATTGACGTAACCATTATTTCGAGTATTGTTACATTGGTATATACTGTTGTTGCCATAGGTTTTGGATTTTATGCTGACAGTATTAGTTGGATCAGATGGGCCGAGCAACTGGAATATATTCCATTGTTTTTTTTGCAAACATTTGCACAATTATCTATTGCCTTTTTATTGGGGTATCTGGTAAAAAAAGCATTCATTGCCTTAGGCGTTTTTCTTTTTTATTACCTCATACTGGAAAACATAGCGGTTGGTTTATTAAAATGGAAAAAAATTCCAATCGATCGTTTTCTACCTGTTCGCATGTCGAACAATATAATAGTTAAACCGGCTTTACAAAGAACTTTTGGAGCAGCTGCCAAAGCCGATTATGAATTACAATTGAGTTTGGTTCCACAACAAGTTATATTAACACTTGTTTTTACTGCAATCATTTGGTTGATTTGCTATAAAATTCACAAAAGAAGAGATATCGTTTAATTATTGATCTAGCAGTGATTCGATGGCCGTATCAATTGTTGGAAAGCTAAATTGATAGCCCATTGCATCAATTTTTTGGGCTGAAACAGTAGTGCTTTTTAATACTTCAATACTCATTTCTCCGAGTACTATTTTTAATAGAAATGCAGGCACATGAATTTTCAAGAAAAAGGATCCTGCCATTTTTTTTGCCAATGTTAAAGTCAACTTTTCATTGCTCACCGGGTTAGGTGCTACTGCATTAAATACCCCTTGCATATGTTGATTTTCAATAGCAAAAATATATTGGTCACACAAGTCATCTATATGAATCCAACTGATCATTTGTTGTCCATTGCCTAGAATAGCCGCTGTTTTAAATAATAATGGTTTTTTGAATTCAGCCAATGCACCACCTTCATTACTTAAAACTATTCCGGTTCTTAATATGACCAATCGTTTATCCAATTGAGCAATTGGAGATATTGCATCTTCCCAAAGTTGACAAGTTTCTCCTAAAAAATCTTTGTATGAAGCAGCAGTTTCTACAAAAGGAGCGTTAGCTTGATTGGCTTTATCGGGCCCATACCATCCTATAGCAGATGCACTGATCACTGCTGAAATTTTATTCGGAACTTCCTTTAAAGCTGCAACAATTAAGGAACAGCTTTGGGTTCTACTCAATAAAATTTCTTTTTTCCTTTGTGTAGTCCATCGCTTATCTGCAACTCCTGCACCAGCAAGATGTACAATAAAATCAGCAGAACTAATTGCTAAAGGATCGATATAATTTTTGGTAAGATCCCAATTGAAATAGGCCAATTTTCCAATG
This sequence comes from Sediminibacterium sp., assembly GCA_040403975.1. Classification (GTDB taxonomy): domain Bacteria; phylum Bacteroidota; class Bacteroidia; order Chitinophagales; family Chitinophagaceae; genus Sediminibacterium. The sequence continues at coordinate 101,489 of JBBAJS010000002.1, read as the reverse complement.
GCTGACTGTTCTTGAATTGAGTCAGCTTTTTGCTTAGCCCTTGAGAGAATATTTACATTATAACCCTTTAATAATAATAATTGGGTAAGTCTTTTTCCTACAGTTCCTGTTCCGCCTGTTATTAATACCGTTGGCATGTTTTTTATTTATTCTAACAAGGTAGTTCATAAAAAGTTGAATAAAAAAACCTTCCCGGAAATCCGGGAAGGTTACAACTTAAATCACAATTAATACACATCTATAGAGACTGGGTTAGTCTGGTTTTTTACCATCTAAAAATGTATTGATGGTAGAAATTTGCGTTTGATTATTTTCATCTTTACCCACTGTATACTTACTGTAGAAATTTTCAACAGAAGTAAGTGTGTTACCAAATAATTCCATGTTTCTTCTGATATAAGCTGGCACAGCATCAAATTCGCCACTTGTATCAGTTGAATTATTCATATTGAAAGATAAATTTCTTAATTTTTGAATTCTTTCAGCAGCCCTTCTTTTTTGCTCCTCAACATCATCCATAAATCCATCGTCGGTATAACTAGATGGTTCAGGAACTATTGGCGCTTTTTGCATCATCTCATCTGTCTTTTCAACCAATTGCATTTCGAATAAATTCTCATCTGCTACTGCTTCAATAGCAGCAGGAACAATTGTAGGTGTTAGCTCTGCAACAGGAATTATAGGTTGAGCTGGTGCAATAACTGTTACTGCAACTGGTTCTACATTGTTTTGATCTGCATAAATATTAGCAGGTTTACTCATCAAACCAGTTGGTAATGATAATGCAGGTTGATCATTTATTTGAAAATTCAAATGAGCTTCAACTATTTCTTCTACAATTTGCTGATCAATCTTTTCTATTGCAACAGCAACTGGTTGATCTATAAGAGTAGGTTCTATAACTGGTGAAGTAATTTCAGAATTTAACTCAAATTGTAAAACCAAAGATTCTCTCTCTTCAATTTGATGATTGATGATTTCTTCCATTGATGCAAGTTCCATCATAGGTTCCTGCATTGTTGGTGTTAACTCATCCATAGGATCAAATACATGAACAACTGGCTGAGCAGGAGTAATGAGCTCTGAAATAGTTTGAGCTGGAGCAGCAGCCGGAGTAGCCACAGCGGCAACAGGAGCAGGTTTTTGCTCGAGTATATTCATATCTAAAGTAACTACCTCTTTTTCAGGTTTTACCTCCGGTGTTTTGATTGCCTGTGGTTTAGCAAAAGGATCTTTATGTTCAAATCCGGTAGCAATCAATGTAATGCCAATTTTTTTATCCAATGTTGGATCGTAACCCATACCCACAATAACATCTGTATCTTCACCAGCTTGCATACGCAAGTGGTTGTTGATGATCTCCAATTCATCCATGGTACATTCATGATCTCCTTCTGCACTATTGATATTAATCAATATCCATTTTGCTCCTTTAATATCGCTATCATTTAACAAAGGAGAATTCAATGCTTCTTCTATTGCCATTTGTGCTCTATTCTCTCCTTCAACTTCTGCTTTTCCTAAAATGGCTACACCACCATTTTTCATTACGGTACAAACATCTGCAAAGTCTACAATGATATGTCCGCGACTATTAATTACATCGGTAATACATTTTGCAGCAGTGGCTAATACATTATCTGCTTTTGAAAATGCTTCTTTCATTTTCAAATTTCCATACTGCATGCGTAATTTATCATTACTGATAACCAACAAGGTATCTACGTATGGCTTTAATGCAGCAATCCCCTCTTCTGCTTGTTTCAATCTACGTGGTCCTTCAAATCCAAAAGGGGTAGTTACGATTCCCACTGTTAAAATTCCCAGATCTTTACAGATCTGAGCAATAATAGGTGCTCCACCTGTTCCTGTTCCACCTCCCATTCCAACAGTTATAAAAGCCATCTTGGTATTTACTTCCAAAATCCTTTTAATTTCTTCTAAAGATTCTTCGGTAGCTTTCTTGCCTACTTCAGGATTTGCACCTGCACCAAGGCCCTGCGTAAGATGTGGTCCTAATTGAATTTTATTGGGAATATTGCTTTGTTCTATTGCTTTTGCGTCGGTATTGCAGATAATAAAATCAACGCCTTCTATATCTTGGGCAAACATAAAGTTTACCGCATTGCTTCCTCCACCTCCAACACCCAATACCTTGATAATGGATGATTTTTGCTTGGGAAGATCGAAATGAATCATAGAGTAGTTTTAGGGTTAGTATATTAGAAACGGAACAACACTACTATTTATTTTATCAACGAATTACTTGGTCTTCTTCTTCTTTAAATAAATCAATCAAATTGTTTTTAAATTTATCCCAGAAACGTTCTTTTCTTACCGATACATCTACAGTTGAAGCAGGTACTATTTCTTCTTTTACCAATTCTGCAGTTTTTGTTAAACCTGCTGGTACAGCTACTTTCACAAATTTTTCTGTAAACTCTTTGTATTTATGATCGTAATCGTTGTATCCTTTTAAAATTAAACCAATACAAGTAGCATACATTGGTTTTTTCAGTTCATCAATATGATTTGCAGCAAGGTGTTCATTCGGCAAGCCAATTCTTGCATTCAAGCCAGTTGTATATTCTGTTAACTGAATTAAATGTTTTAATTGTGAACCTCCACCAGTTAATATAATTCCACCATTTAAAGCTCTATGGTCTAAACCAACCTGCTTTAAGTGATAGGTTACAAAATCCAGAATTTCACCCATTCTGGCTTGTATGATTGCAGCTAAATTTTTAACGCTGATTTCTTTTGCCGGCATACCTTTTAATCCGGGTATAGTGATATATGCGTTTGCTTTTGCTTCATCAGCTAATGCACTGCCAAACTGAACTTTCATCGCTTCTGCCTGGCTTTTTAAAACACCCAATCCCATTCTAATATCATTCGTAATATTTTCACCTCCAAAAGGAATAACAGCTGTATGTTTTAAAATTCCTTCATAAAAAACGGCTAGATCACTTGTGCCACCACCAATATCTAAAATAGCAACACCTGCTTCCATATCAATTTCACTCATCACGGCACTGGCTGATGCCAAAGGTTGTAAAACCAAGTCCTTGGTTTTTAAACCACTTCTATCAACAGCTCTGTGAATATTGCGAATTGCATTTCTATCCCCTGTAATGATGTGGAAATTAGCGCCCACTTTTACTCCATTATAACCTACAGGGTCCTTAATGTTTTGAATACTGTCTACATGAAAATCTTGTGATATTACATCGATGATCTGGTCTCCTGCAGGTATAAATGTCTTGCGCTGATTATTTAATAATTGATCAATTTCCCAACTTTGAATTTCTACATCTGGGTCTTGACGAACAATGTCTCCTCTGGTCTGCAAGCTCTTGATATGATGACCAGCTATACCTACATATACTTCAGAAATTTCTAAATCAGGATTACTTTGAGCGCAATTCTCTAAAGCAGCTTGAATTGCTTTGATGGTTTGATCGATATTCAACACTTGACCGTGTTGAACTCCGTTGCTGTTGGCACGACCAAAGCCTAGAATTTCTAATTTACCGAATTCGTTTTTCCGACCGGCAATTGCTGCGATTTTAGTGGTTCCGATGTCCAGACCAACAATGATGGGTGCTTCATTGTGATTCATAAGGGTATGTATTTAAGTTCTTAACGGTTTTTGATTCTTTTTATTGTTTTTTTGCTTTGGATTTTTTGTAGATTTTGTCTTTTTATTATTATTCACCTTTGCAGGAGGGGCTGATGATTTAATGGGAATCGAATCGACTTTTTTAGGTGCTACGGAATCTGTTATCGGAGGAAAAAGGACAGTATTTTTCAGCAAAATCATTGCAGCTGCTGAATCTGCTTCTGCTTTAGCAGTACCTTTTTTTACTGCAACCAACTGATTTTTATATTGCAAATCGAGGGTTTCGTAAGTATTCATACCGTTAGGTAACCATACCGATTGATAAAAGGCTTTTAGTTTTTTAAATTTATTGGTTAAATCAGTAGCATCCCCAAATACGATCATATGATCGCCAATTAAAGGAACCATTTCAAATTTTTTGTCTGCCCGAATATCAATTTGGGAAATCTGAGCCGAAAAAAATGAGTCCGATCCTATGAATTTGGCTAAATCAATCATTTGCTGAATCAAAAGAGTATCCCTATTTGACTCTTTCGCAAAACCAGTGAAAGCAGGGACCCTTGCGCTTATTTTATTACTCAAAGGAAGCATTACTGCAGCTGTATCCAGATAAAAAGATCCTCCATCTGTTTGGAATATCCTTGCAACTGGTTGTCTTTCTTCAATACTGATTTGTAAAACCTGATTATTGTCGAAATACATTTCTGCATTTTTGACCCACTTATTTTGCTCAACAGCAGTTTCCATTTTTCTTAATGGAAGTGAATGAATGAAACTGCCTTGTATGGGACCATTAGCCAACAATAAATCCATTACATCTTTCTCATCAATAAATAAGTGTTTTTCTGCACCTTTAATTTCAATTTTTATTGCACTGCATTTCTTTTTATTCTTCTGTTGTATCGAAGCCCCAAATAATACGATTAACCCAATGCTGAAAACTATCCAGCAGGAATTCCAAATTATTTTTTTCCAATTGATTGGTTTTTTCATTAATTATTTTCTAAAACTGTTTTAATGGGCTGAACCAAAGCATCTATATCTCCAGCTCCAGCCATTACCAATAACTTTGGTTGATGTTTTTTTACCCATTCAACCAATTCGGCTTTGCCAATAACTTGTTTGTTATTGATCTTCATTTTATTCAATAGCATTTCACTTGTCACGCCTTCCATTGGCAACTCTCTTGCAGGATAAATGGGCAATAGCAATACTTGATCGGCTTGATCTAAACTTTTGGCAAATGCATCGGCTTGGTCATTGGTTCTACTAAACAAATGAGGTTGAAAAACAATGGTCAAGGTTTCTTTGGGAAATATGCTTCTCACACCTGCAATCAATGCATTTAATTCCGCTGGGTGATGGGCGTAATCATCAATTAAAACATGATTATCTGATTTTAGTGCATATTCAAATCTTCTTCTGACTCCTTTAAAATTCTCTACAGCGGCTCTAATTTTATCATCATCAATTCCTATATGTTTTGCCACTGCAATTGAGGCTAGGATATTATCAATATTATGTAAGCCCCCCATGTGCAATACTATATTATCCAATTCCCAACTCTTTCCTATAACATTGAAATAATAACTTCCATTAACTACATTTAAACCACTGATATGAATATCAGCTAATTGATTTTGATGATCATATGTATAATGATGAGCTGCTTTCAATTCAGCTGACCTGCTTAATCCATATTTGGTAATTAAACAACCTCCCTCTTTTACTTTTTGTGAAAACTGAATAAATGCTTTTTCCACTTCTGCTGCTGTTCCATATATATCTAAATGGTCAGGATCCATTGATGTGATAATGGCTATATCTGGAAATAATTTTAAAAAGCTTCTGTCGTATTCGTCGGCTTCCACCACCACAACATTTCTTTCATGACTCCAAAAATTAGTATTGTAATTGGCTGCAATACCGCCTAAAAAAGCGTTACAACCATATCCACTATGTCTTAAAATATGTGCAGTCATTGAAGTAACTGTTGTTTTTCCATGCGTACCTGCTATACATATATTAAATGAGTTTTGAGTAATCCATTGCAGAATATCACTTCTCTTGACTACTGTATAATTATTTGATTGATAATAAACCAATTCAGCATGATTAGCAGGAATGGCAGGAGTGTATACTACAACATCAATATCTTTAGGAGCCAGTGACAGGTTCTCTTCATAATGAATAGCAATACCTTCTTTTTCTAAAGTTGAAGTAAGCGCTGTTACCGTTTTATCATACCCGCTCACTGCTACACCTTTCGATAAAAAATACCTGGCAAGTGCACTCATGCCGATACCGCCAATCCCAATGAAATAAATTTTATTGATAGTAGTTAATTGGTTCATTATATTATTTTCAAAATTTCATTGGCAATCAGCTGATCTGCATTCCGTACTGCCAATTTTTTAATACTATTGGTGAGCGAATTCAATTCATCCTCATTCTTTACTAAATCAATAACCGTCTTGACCAGGTGTTCTTTGGCCTCAGAATCGGTAACAATCATGGCCGCCTCTTCATTTACCAATTGCAATGCGTTAGCTGTTTGATGGTCTTCTGCTGCATGAGGATAGGGAACTAATACAGCTGGTTTACCTACCACAGCAAGTTCGGTAACTGCCATTGCACCTGCTCTACTTATCACTAAATCTGCAGCAGCATATCCATATTCCATTTCTTGAATAAAATCACTGATCCAAATATGACTTTTCAATCTTGCAGCTTCTTTATATACTGATGAACCTTGTTTTCCGGTTTGCCAAATCAATTGAATATTATTCCGCTCAAAAGCTTGCAAACCATTTAATATAGCTTCATTAATTGATTTTGCCCCAAGACTTCCTCCTACTGCTAGAACTGTTTTTTTTGTTGGGTTTAAACCAAAAAAAGTAATTGCAGTGTCGCGGCTCATAGTACATCCAGCAATTGATTTTCTAACAGGATTTCCAGTAACTACAATTTTATCGGCAGGAAAAAACTGATCCATTCCTTTTGATGCTACAAAAATTTTATCGGCTTTTTTACCTAATAATATATTAGCCTTTCCTGCAAAAGAATTACTCTCATGGATGAATGTTTTAATGCCATGTGCCTGGGCAAATCTTAAAACAGGAAAAGAGGAATAACCACCCACTCCAATAACTGCATCTGGCCTAAACTTTCTAAAAATTTTGATGACTTGTAAAAAGCTCAATATCAATTTAAATGGCAAACTGATGTTTTTAAACATCGCTGACCTATCAAAACCAGCAATATCCAATCCAACAATGGCAAAACCAGCTTTAGGAACTTTCTCCATTTCCATTTTCCCCTTTGCACCTACAAAAAGGAATTCAGCAGTAGGCATGATTATTCTTATTGCATTGGCAATTGCAATAGCTGGAAAAATATGTCCTCCAGTTCCACCTCCTGCTATGATAAATTTCTTTGCCAATTAACTATTGATTGCTGTTTGAATTGCTGGTTTTGTTATATTTCCTGTTCCTTCTAATTGTTCTACATTTCGGGCAACACTTAATACAATACCAATTGCAGCACATGTAAATAAAAAAGAACTTCCCCCCATACTAACCAAGGGAAGCGTAACCCCTGTAACTGGAACAAGATTCACATTTACAGCCATATTGGCTACAGCCTGAATCACTAAAGTAAAACTCAATCCCAACGCCAGAAATGCTCCAAAAGCATATGGGCATTTTCTAAATATTTTTATACATCGAAATAAAAATACCAGATAAATAAAAATCATAAATGCTCCGCCTAATAAACCATACTCTTCAATGATAATGGAATATATAAAGTCGTTATAAGCCTGAGGCAAAAAATTTCTTTGTTGACTATTTCCTGGGCCAAGGCCTATCAATATACCCCCATTAGAAATAGCAATTTTTGCTTGTTGAATCTGGTATGGGGTTTCTTTATCATTTGCATACATAAAATCCTGAACCCTTTTCACCCAGGTTCCAAATCTTCCCATAGATTTTATTTTCTCTGCTACGACGGGCCGGGTAATATCTTCTTTAGCTCTTCCATCATAGGTAAGCATTGCTACTGAAATAATAAATGTAACAGGAATCATAGCAATTAGCACGGTAAGTAAAATATGCTTCATGCTGATTCTTCCAATAAACATTAATAAAAGAGAAGTAGCACCAGTTAATAATGCATTAGACAAATTCGCAGGCATGATCAATGCGCATATTATTAACACTGGAGTAACTACTGGAATAAACCCTTTCTTAAAATCCTTTATGACTTCCTGCTTTTTACTCAACATTTTGGATATATACATAAACAAAGCTAGTTTGGCAAAATCACTAGTTTGAATAGTAAGGTTAATGATGGGTAGCTTAATCCATCTGCTACCATCATTAATTTTAGCTCCAAAAAATAATGTGTACAACAAAAGGGGAACTGAAATTAAAAAAAGTATTGTTGCCACTTTTGAAAAGAAAGAATAATTAACTCTATGCAAAAAATAAATAACCAACAATCCAATCATAGTAAACGCCAATTGTTTAAAAAGATAAATGTTGGCATTTCCTTTATACATTTTATAAGCAAGCGAACCAGTTGCGCTATAAACAACCAGAATAGATACCAAAGAAAGTACCACTACAATACCCCATATGTATTTATCTCCTCTAGTTCTTTCTATCAACTGACTTCGCATTCCTTCAACAGTAGGAATTTGCGAAAAAAGTGTATCATTTATTTCAGGCATTCTATAATTCTTTTACCGCATCTTTAAATTGCTTACCTCTATCTTCATAGTTTTTGAATAAATCAAAGCTTGCACAAGCAGGACTTAATAAAACAACATCATCCTTAGCAGCAGATCTAAATGCAGCGTTCACTGCTTTCTTTGCACTATCTGTTTCGATAATTACCGGCACTAAGCCTTTAAAAGTTTCAATGATCTTTTTATTATCCACTCCCATACAAATAATTGCTTTCACTTTTTCTTTCACCAGATCTGAAATCAAAGAATAGTCATTGCCTTTGTCAGTGCCTCCTAAAATGAGAACAGTAGGCTTGTTCATGCTTTCCAAAGCATACCAGGTACTATTCACATTAGTAGCTTTGCTGTCGTTAATAAATTCAATTCCTCTCACCATCGCAACAAACTCCATTCGATGCTCTAGGTTGTGGAAATTATTAACTGCTTCTCTAATTTTTTCCTTTCGGATACCAATAGTTGCAGCAGCAATTCCTGCAGCCATGGTGTTGTATTGATTGTGCTTTCCTTTAAGAGCAAAGTCATAAATACTCATGCTGACTCTTTCTTCCTGGATTCTTAGCATCATCTGGTCGCCCTTGATGTAGCCGCCTTTTTTTACTTCGTGTTTCATAGAGAATGGTAGTGGGTTAGTATGAATGGTTAGTAATGGGAGTTTTTGCGTGATTATTTCATCATCATCGCAGTAGATGAAATAATCGTTGATAGTTTGGTTTTCAATTATTCTAAACTTACTATTGATATAATTTTCAAATTTGTACTCGTATCGATCCAAATGATCTTCAGTAATATTTAGCAAAATGGCCACATCTGCTTTAAATGCTTTAATATCATCTAACTGAAAAGAACTGATTTCAGCGATATACCATTCTTTGGGATCCTCAGCTACTTGCTTTGCAAATGAGTAGCCTATATTTCCTACCAAAGCACAATTCAATCCTGCAGTTTCGCATATATGATAAATCAAAGAAGTGGTAGTACTTTTTCCATTGCTTCCAGTGATGGCAATTATTTTACTATCACCTTTAAATCGGTATGCCAATTCTATTTCACTGATAACAGGAATTCCTTTCAACCTAATTGATTTAACCAATTCATTTTTTTCTGGAATTCCAGGACTTTTAACTACTTCATTGGCCTCTAATACTTTATCTGCTGTATGACCACCTTCTTCAAAATCAATCTGGGCAACCGTCAACTCCTTTTTGTATTTTTCTTTTAATATTCCACCATCACTTAAGAAAACAGTATAGCCTTGTTGCTTTGCCAATAATGCAGCACCAACTCCGCTTTCGCCTCCACCTAATATGACTATATGTTTGCTCAATGAATGACTATCTTATTTTTAAAGTAATTATTGACAATACCACTAATAATACTGTTACAATCCAAAAACGAACTGCTATTTTACTTTCATGAAATCCTTTCTTTTGGTAATGATGATGTAGAGGGCTCATGAGGAATACTCTTCTTCCTTCCCCATATTTTTTCTTGGTATATTTAAAGTAACCTACCTGAATCATTACACTCAAGTTCTCTACAAGAAATACTCCGCAGAAAATAGGAATCAACCATTCTTTTCTTACAATAATTGCCAATGAAGCGATGATACCACCTAAGGCTAAGCTTCCTGTATCACCCATAAATACTTGTGCTGGGTATGCATTATACCATAAGAATCCAATACAGGCTCCTACAAATGCTCCTGCAAAAATGGATAGCTCTCCCAAATTAGGGATGTACATGATATTGAGGTAATCAGCAAACTTATAGTTACCACTTACATAAATAAAAATCAATAAGCCTGCACCAATGATTGCACTCACACCAGCAGCAAGACCGTCTAATCCATCTGTAAGATTTGCTCCATTGCTAACTGCTGTAATAATTAGTGTGACAATTAAAATATAAACGATCCAAGTGTATTTCTCAGCACCTTCACCTATCCAACTAATAAGCTTGCTGTAATTGAATTCATGATTCTTAATAAATGGAATAGTAGTAATAGGGGTTTTTACTTTCACAAAACTTCTTTCGATACCATCCATTTGACGAACAACAATACTAGTATCTTTTGCAAATCTTTCTCCTTTTTGAAGAACAGTTACTTTTCTTTCGGAACCAATAATTTCTCTTTCAACCGTAACTGCATTACTAAAATATAAAGTAACCCCAATGATCACTCCTAATCCTACCTGGCCAATGATTTTAGAAATGCCAGCTAAACCATCACTGTCTTTCTTTTTGTAAGATTGTCCAGCCTGAAGAGCAGCTTTTCTTGCACGAATTTTAAAAAGATCATCTAAAAAACCAATCACTCCTAACCATACCGTACAAAGAATCATTAAGCGGATATATACTTTATCGAGGTTGGCAAATAATAAAGTAGGTATAAGAATACTCAATAAAATAATAATTCCGCCCATGGTTGGAGTTCCTTTCTTCTGTTGCTCTCCCTGTAAACCCAATTCACGAACCGACTCTCCAATTTGTTTCTTTTGCAAGAATAAAATGATTCTTTTACCATAAACTGTTGCAATCAACAGAGATAATAAAATGGCCATTGCAATCCTGAATGTCAAGAATTGAAATAATCCTGCACCAGGAATATCAAAATGTTGTTTTAGCCAATTAAATAATTGATACAGCATGGTTATTGCTTGTTTGAGTTTTTAATAATTTTTCCAAAAGCTTCCAACAATACTTGTTTATCATCAAATGGATATTTTACACCATTTATATCTTGGTATTTTTCATGCCCCTTTCCCGCAACCAAAACAATATCTTCTGCTTTGGCAAAATTGACAGCTGCAATGATGGCTTCTTTTCTGTCAACAATAGTGATGTACTTTCTCTTTGCAGCGCTTGTTAAACCAGTTTCCATATCGCCCAAAATAGTTACAGGATCTTCCGTTCTTGGATTATCACTGGTGAGTATTACTCGATCACTTAGATCGCAGGCAGATTGTGCCATTATTGGTCTCTTGGTTTTATCTCTATCTCCACCACAGCCTACAACTGTTATAATTTGTTCATGGCCTTTCCTTAATTTTTTAATGGTCGCCAATACATTCTCTAAAGCATCTGGCGTATGCGCATAATCAACAATACCAATTATACCGTTGCTACTAATGATATAATCAAATCTGCCTTCTGCACCACTTAGTAAACTCAAAGCCGTTAATACAGTATGACTCTCTTCACCCAAACAAATAGCTGCGCCATACACTGCTAAAAGGTTATAGGCATTAAATTCCCCGATTAATCTGAAATGAACTTCCTGATCATTCACCAACATGATTAATCCAGTCAATGCATTTTCTAAAATTTTACCTTTAAAAGCAGCTAGTGTTTTTAAGCTATATAAATATTTTTTAGCGATGGTATTCTGTAACATCACTTCTCCCCTTTTATCATCAGCATTTGAAATAGCAAAAGCTGTAGCTGGAAGTTGATCAAAAAAACTTTTCTTTACCCGAATATATTCTTCAAATGTTTTATGGTAATCTAAATGATCATGTGTGATGTTACTAAATAAAGCTCCTGCAAAATTCAGTCCGGTAATTCTATGCTGATGAATAGCATGACTACTACTTTCCATAAACACATGCGTACAACCCTCATTTACCATTGTATTTAAAAGAGCGTTTAATTGAATAGCATCCGGAGTAGTATGTGTTGCAGGAATGATATGATCATTAATCTGATTTTGAACAGTACTGATCAACCCACAGGTATATCCTAATTGACGAAATAATTTAAATAGTATAGTGGCTATAGTAGTTTTACCATTTGTTCCTGTAACACCTACCAACTTTAGCTTATGGGAAGGATGATCATAGAACTCTACAGCCAATAATGCTGCAGCTTCCTGCGAATTGTTTACTTGCAAATAAGTCACCCCACTGATGAATTCTTCAGGCATAGTTTCACAAACAATTGCTATGGCACCAGCACTAATTGCTTTGTTGATAAATAAATGCCCATCTGATTGAACACCATTAATTGCAACAAACAAAGAACCTACAATTACTTTACGGGAGTCAATTTCAATAGCAACAACCGAAGAAGATAAATCTCCAACTCTTTGTTTGATTTTAATTGATTTTGTAAGCTCTTGTATTATTTTCATATTGCTTATCAACTTAATTCAGTGATAAAATAATTTGTTGTCCTTTAGCAATGGCCTGTCCTGGTAATATTGATTGTTCTTCTACCTTACCCCTACCCTTCACACTTACTGAAAGACCCATTTCTTCGCAAAGGAATATGGCATCTTTTAAACCCAATCCTTTTAATACTGGCATTGATTTATCGTCTACCGGTTTTTTTTGTAAAACCAATGAAGCATTTGTACTTTGAATACTACTCCACTGATCAGCCACACCTGTTGAATCTTGATATTTCAGTTTCAGTTGATTACTTAAATAAGTGATATCAGATTTATATCCAGCATATTTATAGGAAATACTGTCCGATTTTTTATTGTTTACTAAATTGGATTTAGTACCTCTTAAATAAGTGCTATACAATCTATCAGCGATTTCTCTAAATACTGGACCTGCTACAGAAGCCCCATAGAATACTGGTGCAAAAGGTTTATTTTTTATTACAACAATACAGGTGTACTGTGGATTCTCGGCGGGAAAATATCCTGCAAAAGAAGACTGGTATATTTTAGAAGCATAGCCTTTATTACCGTCTGCTACTAATGCAGTTCCTGTTTTGCCAGCAACTTTGTATGGAACATCTTTAAATAATTCTTTGGCTGTCCCTTCAATACAAACTCCCTCTAAACAAGATTTTAATTGAGCCAATGTTGCATCACTACAAATTTTTTCGTCCAATACTTTGGGCAAAAATTCTTTTAATAAAATGCCTTCTTCTTTTATGCTGCTTACTAAATATGGCTTCAACATGGTTCCGTTATTTGCAATGCTATTGTATAACATGGCCGTTTGCAAAGGGCTAATAGAAAGGTTATAACCAAAAGCCATCCAAGGCAAAGTAGTAGGGCCCCAAAATTTTCCGCCTGGCTTATAAATTACTGGAGTTCTTTCACCAACTAAATCAATCCCAGTAACCGTATCCATCCGCATTTTATTTAAATGCTTTAAAAACAATTGAGGGTTAGCTCCATAATAAGTAACTGCCATTTTAGCCATAGCAACATTTGAACTTAATTCAAAAGCATGTTTCACAGTTACTTCATTCTCTTTATGAACTTCTGAATCGTATACAGTTTGACCAGCAATTCTCCAAGCACCATGCTCCAAAGTAACTATTTGATTCAGGGCTACTTTTTTATCCTCCAATAATGCCATCATGGTGGCTAACTTAAAAGTTGAACCGGGTTCACTTGGACTAATGGCATAATTAAAATCTTCCCAATAGGCTCCTTCACTTCTTTTTCCTAAGTTGGCAATTGCTTTTATTTTTCCAGTTTTAGTTTCCATGACAATTGCACAGCCATGATCTGCATCATTTTTAATCATCATCTTCATTAATGCAGTTTCCGCAATGTCCTGAATGAATACATCGATAGTACTTACAATATCTTTACCTGTTTCTGGTTCAATTAAATAAGTATCGTCAACCGGAACACCTACCCCACCAGCAATTGAACGAACTGTTTGTTTTCCATTTCTACCTTTTAAAATACTATCATAAGTCATTTCCAAACCCACTTTATTAGAATCTCTGGCCAAGCCAATTGTTCTAAAAGCAAGCATTTGATATGGATTCAAACGAATGGTTCTTTCATTGGCAATGAGTCCACTTTTGTATCGACCTTGTTTGAACAATGGAAACCTTCTCAATTCATCATACTCTCTAAAAGAGATTTTTTTCTTTAATAGAAAATAACTCTCTTCTGCTTTATAACCCTGCTGTAATATTGATTTATATTCTGGTGCAGATAAGTCCTTGAATAAATTGGCCAAACAAATACTCAATGAATCAATGTTCTCTCTAAATCTTAATCCGTTTTTTTCTCTTAGAGCAGCCACTCGAAAATCAATGTAAATATCAAATTGAGGAATACTCGTACTCAACATTTGCCCATCCTCACTATAAATGGTGCCTCTTTGTGCTTCAATTTCATCTATACGCTGGTGTAAGCTATCGCTCATACTGCGCCATTTAGCCCCTTCAAATTGCTGGATATATACAGCTTTTCCAAAAATGGCGATACAAGCTAATACCACCAGTATATAACTGAGGTACACTCTCCATAATATATCGCGTTTTACTTCCATTAATTATTTTTAATTCTTTCTGGCATGTCTTTACTTACTTTTAATCCAAGAGGCGCAGATGCTTTTACTATTTGAGCTTCCTCCGTTTTATACATCACTTCACTTTTTAATGTTTTATATACATACTGCAATTCCTTCAAGTCATTATTGATAGAATTTATTTGACGAATTGTTCTATCGGCCATGTGCCCGTTTGCTATATAGAGTACTGCTAATAATGAAAGGAATAAAAAGAAAGGAATATTCTTTAACACCCACTCATAATTGAGCAATGCTTTTAGGATATTTTTTTGTGGTGTTTTGTTTTCGGTCACCGGGCTATTTTTACACTTTACTATTAATATTCAATTACAATAATCGAATCCTTATTTAAATTTTATCCGCTACTCTCAACTTTACGCTTCTGACTTAAATCTTCTCCGCTACTCTCAACTTTGCACTTCTACTTCTTTTGTTTTGTTTTAATTCAATGTCTCCCGCAGTAATTGGTTTTTTATTGACCAGAAAAAAAACATTTTTTTTACTACTTATTTCAAATGGATTCTCTACTGCTTCTTCAAAGCTTCCTTGTTTAAAAAAATTCTTCACCATTCTATCTTCAATCGAATGAAACGTAATAATGGCAGCTCTTCCGCCTGGCTTCAACACTAAGGATAATTGTTCCAATAATAATTTGAGCGCCCCCATTTCATCATTTACTTCTATTCTTAAAGCTTGAAATACCTGTGCTAAATACTTATTCGGATTTCCTTTTACTACAGGACTTATCATTGCTTTAAACTGTTCTATCGTTACAAAAGGCAAATGCGCTCTTTGATGAACAATATGTTTAGCCAACGTTTTTGAATTGGTCACTTCTCCAAATTGTTCAAATATTTTGTGCAGCTGTTGCTCAGTATATGTTTTGATAATAGCAGCTGCAGTAATTGTTTGACGTTGATCCATTCTCATATCCATGGGCCCTTCAAATCGAATTGAGAACCCACGTTCGCCTTCATCAAATTGATGACTACTTACTCCTAAATCAGCTAAGACTCCATCAACCTGCTCAATTCCATGCAACTTTAAAAAACGATGGATATGTCTGAAGTTTTGTGCTATAAACAATACCCTTTCATCATTTGGCAAATTCCTTTGTGCATCAGCATCCTGGTCAAAAGCAATCAAACGGCCATTATTATTCAATCGACTTAATATACCTCCGCTATGACCACCACCGCCAAAAGTGCAATCCACATAAGTTCCATCTGGTTGAATTGCTAAGCCTTCTAAAGATTCATTGAAGAGTACAGGAACATGATAATCATCAACAGGCAATTTTCCCATTTTACAATTGTGTTGATTTTTTATCGGCTTCTGCCATTACTTCTTGAGCTAAACTGCTAAACGCTTCTGGTGAAAAATTTTCAAAGAGCTGTTTGTATTTGGTGGCATCCCAAACCTCAAAACGATCCAAAGCCGCTGCTAAAACGATGTCTTTTTGTAAACCAGCAAATTCTTTCAAAGAAGCTGGCAATAGCATCCTCCCAGCACCATCCAATTCAATTTCTGTGGCTCCCCCTAAAAACTGACGTCGGAATTCTCGTACTTTTGGATCAAAATCATTTAACAGACTAATCTTGGCAATAATTAATTCCCAACTTTTAATTGGATATAACGTGAGGCATTTTTCAAATCCACGGCTGAGTATAAAGCGAGTCTCCCCTTCTGGCAACTGTTTTTTCAGTCCGCCAGGAAGCAGAAAACGCCCTTTTGCGTCTACCGTTGATTCATATTCTCCGTGAAATCCGATCATAAGTGTATAAATAAATTCAAGATTACCACTTGTTGACACAAAATAACACTTTTTCCCACTTTTGACCCTAATTTAGATAGGTTGTATTTATCCACAGATTATACTAGGGCTATGATTCAATTGGAGCTTACCTTTGCACGAAAAGGCAGAAAAAGCTACTGTATAACCTGTTAATTTCTGTGGAAAACCCCTGAAACTCAATACCATAAGGCATGAAACACCCATCATCTATTTCAATTATTGATTTTTCATATGATTTGCCCGAAGAAAGGATCGCTAAATACCCACTTTCGGAAAGAGATCAGAGTAAATTACTGGTCTACCGATCAGGGCAAATCAAGCAGTTTACCTACCGAAACATAGCTGATCAATTAATGGCAGATAGTTTAATGGTATTCAATAATACCAAAGTGGTAGAAGCAAGATTGTATTTTAAAAAAGATACCGGTACTATCATTGAAATTTTTTGTTTAGAACCAGCTGATCAATATGGAGATATCACTACTGCGATGCTACAAAAAGGAAAAGTGTTATGGAAATGTTTGGTAGGCGGTGCAAAAAAATGGAAGGATGGAAAAATCATTTGTGAAACAGATCATAATGGAACAACCATTATTATTGAAGCCCAAAAAATTCAACAACTAAGCGATGCTTTTTTGATTGAATTGAGCTGGTCTGATTCAACTATTTGTTTTGCAGAATTATTGCATATAGCAGGCTCTATTCCACTTCCACCCTACTTAAATAGAACAACAGAAGAAACAGACAAAGAAAGGTACCAAACAATTTATGCCAAACACGATGGATCGGTAGCTGCCCCTACTGCAGGATTGCATTTTACAGACCATGTATTTGCTGAGTTGACTAAAAAAAATATTGAGTCTGCATATGTTACTTTACATGTTGGAGCTGGCACATTCAAACCAGTAAAATCAGCAACCATGCAGGATCATGAAATGCATGCAGAATTTATAGAAGTTAATTATGATACCATTTTTCAAATAATGAATAAAGTAGAAAATGGAATAATAGCAGTAGGGACCACGTCGTTAAGAACTATTGAAAGTTTATATTGGTTGGGCGCTAAAACCTATTTAGAACCAAACTTATCAATGGATGAATTTACTGTTTCGCAATGGGACCCATATGAACTAAAGGCTGATCATATTTCTTCATCAATGGCTTTACAAGCATTAATGAATTGGATGAAAAAAAATAATGCCATAAAAATAATTACTAAAACACAAATCATTATTGCGCCAGGCTATCAATTTAAAATTATGAAGGGCCTGATCACCAATTTTCATCAACCGCAATCTACTTTGTTATTGTTGGTTGCTGCAATCATTGGGGATGATTGGAAAAGGGTTTACCAATATGCATTAGAAAATGAGTTTCGTTTTTTAAGCTATGGAGATGGTTCTTTAATTTGGGCGAATGATTAATTCCATTTTTTCAAATAGACAATTGGTTATTGCCACCATGCATGGCAAAGAAAAAGTGTTGGAACCACTGCTCAAAAATGCATTGGGGGTAGAAATTATTCTTGTAGAAAATTTTGACACAGACCAGTGGGGTACATTTTCTGGAGAGGTTAATAGGCCACTTGATCCATTAGCCACGGCAAAACTTAAGTGTAAACATGCAGCTACAATAAGTGGGGTATCATTGGCTATTGCCAGTGAAGGCTCTTTTGGAGCTCATCCGGTAATTGGATTTATACCGGCAGATGAAGAAATACTGGTTTTGATTGATTTTGAAAATGAATTAGAAATTAAGGTAAAAGAATTAAGCACTGAAACTAATTTTTCGGGCAAACAAATTCATACTGTAGCAGAAGCAAAAGAATTTGCAATGCAAGTTCAATTTCCTTCACATGCAATGATATTACGCAATGCCAAGGACGAAACTGAAGTTTTAATCAAAGGCATAAAGGATTGGAATTTATTGGAAAAACAAGTAATCAATTTATTGCAACAATTTTCAAGTATCTATTTAGAAACAGATATGCGTGCAATGAATAACCCAAGTAGAATGAAAGTGATTGAGAAAGCTTGCATCAAACTCATTCAAAAAATTAACCAGCAATGTCCTAATTGTTCTACACCGGGGTTTGATGTTGTTGATGTAATACCCGGTCTTCCATGTAGTTTATGCGGATGCGCAACCAGTTCAACGCTTGCTTATCTATATCAGTGTCAAAAATGTAATCAACAAGAAGAGAAAAAATTTCCCGCAGGCAAATTGCAAGAAGACCCAATGTACTGCGACCGCTGTAATCCTTAATTAGTCATTTGCACCACAGGCACTTCAATAGTAAATGAAGTTCCTTTCCCTATTACACTCTCCACTTTAATTCTTCCTTTATGTGCATCAATAACGGTTTTTACATAACTCATTCCCAGACCAAATCCTTTTACATTATGTAAATTGCCCGTATGTGCTCTATAGAATTTTTCGAATATGCGTTTTGTACTTTCTTTACTCATTCCAATACCATTGTCTTCAATCCGAATGACTAAATAATTTCTGGTACTATGCGTAGAAATTTTAATGAATAAATTTTCTCTTGAATATTTTATTGCATTATCTATGAGATTTGATAATAGATTGGCAAAATGAACTTCATCACCATTAATGGAATCATTCTTGGCATTTAACAATAATTGAAAGTCGGCACTTTTTTCTTGCAATTGCAATTTAAAATTATCCATTATTTGTTCAACCATCTCATTCACATGAATAACTGACAAATTTAATTTTAACTCTTGTTTTTCCATGAAAGCAGCCTGCAGTATGGTTTCTACATGCTTGTTCATTCTAATATTCTCCTCTTTAATAATATTACTAAAGTAAGCAGACTTCTCTTTGTTATTCTGAACCTTTTCATTATTCAACGCATCTACAGCTAAAGAAATAGTAGCCAAAGGTGTTTTAAATTCATGCGTCATATTATTGATGAAATCACTTTTAATCTGGCTCAGCTTTTTTTGATTCAATAATGTTTTTATGGTAACATAAAATGCTGCAATAATTACCAGCATAAATAAGATGGCCCCCAAAATAATCCATCGCAAGGACTGCCAGACTTGTTTTTGAATATCCGGAACAATGATGATCAGTTTTTCTAATGAAGGCAAAGTTTCCACTTCGGTATTATCTGGAAGAATAACATAATAACCACGTTTGTTATTGATCGTATCCCAAAACGCAGCTTCATACCCTTTAGACATCATTTCGTAATCATCATTGGTATTGGTAATCGCAAATTCAAATTTGAGTTTATCCAAATTCAACCGATCAAATGATTTTCTTATTTTTTGCTGAATTTCATCAGGTGTAAACTTTTCTTCTACGGTTGGCGCCTTAAATAAATGTAACTGAAAATCGGAACCTAAACTTAACCCTCCTCTTCTATTCAACTTAAGTACTTGCCCTGCATAGGTAGATTTTCCCAGATCAGTGGCTACGGTAAAACCAGCATCATTGATTTTTGTATTTAGTTGAGTCTTCGTAAGTTCCAATAAGTTATTAAACCAGGACACTTGCAGCAAAATAAGCCCCAGCAAGGAGAGCGATATTAATACAATAATTACGGGGAAAGTCCTCTTCATCTACTACAAATATACTTTTTTGATGCTCTTTTTTAGATTCTTAAGTCCCGAAAGCTTTTTTTTAACAAATAAATACTTTTATTTATCTTTTTGGTGTCAAATGGAATTGAACCAAGGCATATTATTGTTATCTGATCCTTTTTTAAAGGACCCCAACTTTGCAAGGTCAGTGATTTTGCTATGTGAGCATAATACTGAAGGCAGCTTTGGTTTGGTATTAAATAAAAAAAGCCCGCATCATTTAAGCGACCTAGTAGAAATGGCTTTTGACCTCACCATAACTGTTTATGATGGCGGACCGGTTCAACAAAATACCTTGCATTTTATTCATCGACAACCCCATTTAATTCCCGAAAGTGTAGAAGTGGCAAAGGGTATTTTTTGGGGTGGCCATTTTGAAACAATCGTAGATTTATTAAGGGATGGAAGTTTATCGCAAGAAGACATTCGTTTTTTTCTTGGGTATAGTGGTTGGAGTCAGGGCCAATTAGCAGATGAACATGAAGGTAAAAGTTGGATCATTGCTCCAGCAACTCCTGCTTTAATTTTTTTGCCGAAAGAAGAAATGATCTGGAAAAAAAGTTTACACAGTCTTGGTGGAGAATATGCGCAAATGAGCAACTACCCAAGTGATCCGCAGTTAAATTAAAAAAAACGGCCCCGAAATTCGGAGCCGTGTATTCAATTAGTTAATTCAACTGTTTTGAAAGAATTTTTTACAATTCAGTTGCACCTTCTACTAATACAGTTGCCTTATTATTCAGCACTTCAACAAAGCCGCTTTGAATGGAATAATAAGTAGTTTCTTTTTTGTCTACTAGTATCTTCATATTTCCTTTACCCAAAGCACTCACCATTGGAGCATGCTTGTCTAATACTTCGAATAAACCACTTGTTCCTGGTAATTGTACACCATATACTTCTCCACTATACAATTTTTTTTCAGGTGTTAATATTTCTAGAATCATAAATTATCCTTTTGCTGCTTCAATCATTTTCTTACCCTTCTCCATTGCATCTTCCAAAGTTCCCACTAAGTTAAATGCTGCTTCAGGATATTCATCAACTTCTCCGTCCATGATGGCGTTAAATGCTCTGATAGTATCTTCGATACTAACAAATACACCTTTCAATCCGGTAAATTGCTCAGCAACATGGAAAGGCTGACTTAAGAAACGTTGTACTTTACGAGCACGTTGAACTGTCATTTTATCTTCTTCGCTTAATTCATCCATACCAAGGATAGCGATGATATCTTGTAGTTCTTTATAACGTTGTAAAATTAATTTAACTCGGTTAGCACAATCGTAATGTTCATTACCAACAATTGCAGGAGTCAAAATTCTTGATGTAGAATCTAATGGATCAACGGCAGGATAAATACCCAAATCGGCAATCTTACGACTCAATACAGTAGTTGCATCTAAGTGAGCAAAAGTTGTAGCTGGAGCAGGATCTGTCAAGTCATCCGCAGGTACATATACAGCTTGTACAGAAGTAATTGAACCATTTTTGGTTGAAGTGATACGCTCTTGCATCAATCCCATTTCAGTAGCCAAAGTAGGCTGATATCCTACCGCTGATGGCATACGACCTAATAAAGCCGAAACCTCAGAACCTGCTTGTGTGAAACGGAAGATATTATCTACGAAAAATAAAATGTCTTTTCCTTTTCCAGAACCATCTCCATCACGGAAATATTCGGCAATAGTTAATCCACTCAAAGCTACACGAGCACGGGCTCCTGGAGGTTCGTTCATCTGACCAAAAACGAATGTTCCTTTAGAGTCTTTTAATCCTTCTAAATCTACCTTACTCAAATCCCATCCACCTTCTTCCATGCTATGTTTGAAAGTATCACCGTATTTCATGATACCTGCTTCAATCATCTCACGCAACAAATCATTTCCTTCACGAGTTCTTTCACCAACACCTGCAAACACAGAAATACCTCCGTGTCCTTTTGCAATATTGTTCATCAATTCCTGAATCAATACAGTTTTACCTACTCCGGCACCTCCAAACAATCCGATCTTACCGCCTTTTGCATAAGGCTCGATCAAATCGATCACTTTGATTCCGGTAAATAGAATTTCAGATGCAGTACTTAGGTTTTCGAACAATGGTGGTTTATTGTGAATAGCACGTCCGCCAACTTTGCTCACTTGTGGTAAACCATCAATAGCATCTCCAGTTACATTAAATAGTCGGCCATTAATTTCAGGTCCAACAGGCATAGAAATTGGTCTGCCTGTATCAATAACAGTCATTCCTCTAACTAAACCTTCGGTTCCATCCATTGCAATTGTACGAACACTGTCTTCGCCGAGATGAAGTTGTACTTCAAGTACTAATTTTTCACCATTTTCTCTAGTGATTTCTAAGGCATTGTAAATTTCTGGCAAAGTATTATCGTCCGGAAAATGAACGTCAACTACTGCACCGATAATCTGTTTAATTTTCCCTTTTGTGGCCATATCAGGAGGTATAATTAAGGTTTTAAATGAACCGGACCCAAAAGGTCCCGTTTTGGCGGCAAAGGTAAGGGGATGGAGCTAAAAAAAGGAGGCTATTCTTGGCTTTTTTTTCTAAATATTGAAAACAAAGTCTGTACAATGGGTACCATTTTCAATAATTTCCATATTCCCGCCACTGAAGTTTGATTAATTATGGCAGGTAAAATGGCTCCGGAAGCCGATTTGAACAGTTCGGATGGAAGCTGATGTACCCTATTTGCAATGGATTTTTCCTGTAAATCAATCCTTTCTTTGAGCAATTCTATCGCTAATTGAAGGGATTCCTTAGACTTTATATCAGGTAATGGCTGTTTATTCATCTTTATTAAATAAAATTTGAATAATACTGTCTGAAATGGAGCTTCCGATTTTTTTCCTTTTCCAATATACCAATAGAAAGAAAATTAAATAAACAAGCACTACAATACCATATCCAACGTATAAACTCCCGGTTAAATCGGCAAAAAAATAACCTGCCATAATACTCAAAAAGAAAATAAGGCAAAAACCCAAGAGCCCTAGAACCATTCCAACAACCAGTTTGGCTACAAGACGTGAACTGGTACTTATGGCCTGCATTTTTATCAAAAGAGCCCTATTTTCGAGGTAACTCTCTATCTCTTTTTTTGATTCGTTGAAAAATGGATTTGAGTCCGTCATTTTAGGCAGTTTGAGTGTCTCCTAATTTTTGTTCGAGTTCTATTACCAATTTTCTGGCTTTAGAAAGCATATCTTGTAATGATTCATCTACTTTATCTATTCCTACATCTATATCGGACTTTAAAGAGGCCGCGTCAAGTTGAATATCAGATAACAATTGCTTCCCTTTTTCACTATTCAGGTATAATGCCAAAGCAGTCCCAGCCAAAGCGCCCAATAACAATCCTGCAGTGAATTTATGGTTTTCGTTCATTATCGATACATTTGTTACAAGTTACAACAATGCTACAAGACAATAAAATAAACCGTTACTTTTTTCTGGCTTTCATACTATTGATCGGGGTTTTTCTGATTTATAGTTTATCGGCGTTTACAACTGCTTTTTTAGCAGCAGTCATGTTTTATGTACTGAGCAAACAACCAGTAAATTGGTTAACGAGGAAAAGAAAATGGAGTAAGAGTGCAGCGGCTACTTTAGTAATTATCATTTCATTTTTTATTATTCTACTTCCCCTTTCATTGATGGTAGCAATGCTCTATAAAAAAGCGTTAACGGTTTCGCAAAATACCAATCAAATTATAGAACCACTGAAGCATTTGGATGTACAAATCAGAGACCAGTTTCATTTTACATTATTATCAGAAAAAAACTTAGGACAGATCCAATCATTGATAACCGATTTTTTATCGTCTTTATTAAACCAAGGATTGAATTTATTGAGTTCTATTGCTATGATGTATTTCTTTTTATATTTCATGATCATGAATATCAATCGAATGGAAGCTGCTATCTTATTATACCTTCCATTCAAAAGAGAAAAGATCAGCATTTTTGGACAAGAATTAAAAGCGCAAACTTTCAGTAATGCAGTGGGTGTTCCATTGATTGCTGTTGCACAAGGAATTTTTGCTTATGTAGCATTCTTATTTACAGGAGTGCATGAATCAGGATTTTGGGCAGTGCTTACAGGGTTCGCATCTATCCTTCCAATAATAGGCACAGGTTTAATTTGGGTACCTATTGCTGTTTATCAATTGGCCCAAGGACAAACCTGGGAAGGAATTGTTATACTTGTTTGGGGCTTCCTTTTTTTGGGAACTATTGATAATGTAATTCGATTTGTTTTGGCCAAAAAAATGGCAGATGTGCATCCGATTGTAACGGTGTTAGGAGTAATTATGGGCTTGCAATATTTTGGTATTACTGGATTGATATTTGGCCCATTAATCATTTCCTATTTTATCATTTTATTGAGAATGTATTATACAGAATATCAAAAACAATTGCCTCCACTAAAAAAGCCAAAAACTTTATCCGTAGGATTTAAGTTGCCGTTTATGAAGTGACAATTAATTGATATAACACTGCAGCAGTAATTGCACCAGCTAATGGCCCAAATACAGGCACCCAACTATATTGCCAATCGCTGCTTCCCTTGTGTTTGATCGGCAAAATGCTATGCATGATTCTTGGGCCTAAATCTCTTACAGGATTAATGGCATAACCAGTTGGGCCACCTAATCCTAAACCAATACCCAATACAACTAAAGCAACTGGCAAAGCATCGAGCGAACCTAAACTATTGGATGATTTAGTAATAAATAAAATTGTCAGCATAAAAATAAAAGTGGCCAAAAACTCCGAAGTAAAATTGTGTTGTGCATTGCGAATAGATGGGGCTGTGCTAAACACGGCCAATTGAGTTGCAGCATCAGCTGTTTCGTCAAAATGTTGGCGATAAATAATCCAAACCAATAAAGCACCAATCATAGAACCAATTAATTGTGCCAACATATACCCTGGAACAAGTGCCCAATCAAATTTTCCTATAACAGCCAAACCTACAGTTACTGCAGGATTCAAATGTGCACCACTTACATTTGCTGATACAAGTACGCCTACAAAAACGGCCATTGCCCAACCCAATGTAATGGCAATTAGACCTCCGTTATTCCCTTTGGTTTTATGTAATATCACATTGGCAACAACTCCATTTCCTAAAGTAATCAACAGAGCTGTTCCAAGTACTTCAGCAACATAAATATTCATAAAAAAAAATTAATGGTTCAATCGTTCTCTAATTTACGCTAGTAAATATTGTTGTGCAAGTGTTTTGAAAGAATGTTTCTGTGATTCTTCCCAAATGGCATCTTTTTTTAATTCCTGCGCCATTAAATGAGCAACTTCATCACATATTTCAATGGCCGCATTTGCATCCAAAAAAAGCAAACGAATTCTTCTTGCTAAGAAATCTTCTACAGTAATGGCCATTTCGTAACGTATTGCATGAATCAAAGTTGCTTTTGTAAAATCGTATTGAGCATGGAGTTTCTCCCCTAATATTGGATTCTGTCTGATTAGTTCATTAATGATAATTTGCTTTTCTGATTCGTTTCCTAAAGCAAGCTGTTGCGTAAAGCAATCTTTTTTTCGATTTTGTTTAGAAACAAAGATGGCATTATCAACCGCGTCCTGACCCATTTTTCTATAAGTAGTCCATTTGCCACCTGTGATGGTAACTAATCTGCTTGGAGCAACCACTAAAGTATGGTCTCTAGACAACAGGGCAGTTGAACCAATATTGGTGGTTTTTACTAGAGGGCGAAGTCCCACAAAAACACTTTTTACATCATTGCGAGAAATAGAAGCTGTAGTATATCTATTGAAATGTTCAAGAATAAATTCAACTTCTTCAGCAAGTGGCTTAGGCTCTATATCAATTATATGAATAGGCGTATCTGTTGTACCTACTACTATTTTGTTTTGCCAAGGAACTGCAAATAAGACGCGTCCATCATCGGTTTTAGGAATCATCATGGCATGTGTTCCGATAAAATATTTTGGATCGAGCACCAGGTGAATTCCTTGAGATGGTGTTACTAAAACCTCATCGGTTGGCTCATCCATGTTTAAAATAGCATCAGTAAAAACTCCTGTAGCATTAATTACTGATTTGGTTTGAACCACTAGTTTTTTATTTTCAATTATATCTTCCAATTCCACTCCTACAATCACTCCTTTTTCTTTTACAAATCCAATCGCTTTTACATAGTTCAAAACAATAGCATCATTTTTAGCTGCAGTAACCGCTAGAGAAGTACATAAAACACTATCGTTGAATTGGCCATCGTAATATAAAATTCCACCAACTAATTTTTTTGGATTGATAGAAGGGAGATGCTTTATAGTTTCTTTTCTATTCAATAATATCGTTTTACCTAAACTCAATTTTCCGGACAATAAATCGTACACTTTCAGCCCAATACTATAATAGATTTTTTCCCACCAACTAAAAACAGGCACAATAAATGGTTGTACAGAAGTGAGATGGGGTGCATTTTTTAATAACCATCCCCTTTCGCGTAATGCTTCTCGTACCAATTTAATATTTCCTTGTGCTAAATACCTTACCCCTCCATGTACCAGTTTAGTAGATCTGCTCGAAGTACCCTTGCCAAAATCATATTGCTCAATTAATAGCGTGCGATAACCCCGCGAAGCAGCGTCAACAGCTGAACCTAGCCCCGTTGCACCTCCTCCTATAATGACTATATCAAAATTAGGCTGCTCATACAATTGAGCAATCATCTCATCTCTGTTCATTCAAAATTCATTATTAATAACTCATTGCAGCTCCTACTGCTTTAGCCCAACCTACTGCCAACTCTTGCTTATAATCAATGCTCATTTCGGGAGTAAATGTTCTTTCTTTTTGCCATAATTCTTGTATCTCATTGGTGTCCCACCAATAACCTACTGCTAACCCAGCTAAATATGCTGCACCCAATGCGGTAGTTTCTACAGTAATGGGTCTGATCACTTTGGTTTGTAATAGATCACTTTGAAATTGCATCAATAAATTATTGGCTGTTGCTCCTCCGTCAACTCGTAATTCTTTAATAGCAATTCCAGAATCGGCCTCCATGGCTTTTAATAAATCCATTGTTTGAAAAGCAATACTTTCCAATGCAGCTCTAGCAATATGTCCACTGTTTGTTCCTCTGGTAATACCTACTATAGTTCCTCTTGCATGCTGGTTCCAATAAGGTGCACCTAGTCCTGCAAATGCTGGAACTATATATACTCCTTCTGTTGTTTCAACAGTGGCCGCCAAAGTTTCAATTTCAGCTGCACTTCTAATAATTTTCAATCCATCTCTTAGCCATTGTACCACAGCACCGGCAATAAATACGGAACCTTCCAATGCATACTGGGTTTCTCCATTGATCTGCCATGCCACCGTTGTTAATAAATGATTGTTTGATTGTACCGGCTTTGTTCCAGTATTCATCAACATAAAACATCCTGTGCCATAAGTATTTTTAACCATACCAGGATGTGTACACTGCTGACCAAATAAAGCTGCTTGTTGATCTCCAGCCATTCCTGCAATAGGTATTGAATGCGCTGCCAATACATGCTGAGTATGCCCATATACTTCGCTGCTACTTTTTATAGAAGGCAAAACAGATTCGGGAATATTAAACAATGCCAATAATTCTTTATCCCATTCAAGTGAATGAATATTAAACAACATTGTTCGGGATGCATTAGAAACATCAGTAGCATGCACATTCCCATTGGTTAGTTTCCACAATAACCAAGTATCTATAGTACCAAACAACAAATCTCCATTTGCTAATTTCTGACTCACTCCCTCTACATTTTCTAAAATCCATTTCAGTTTAGTTGCTGAAAAATAGGCATCAATAATGAGCCCTGTTTTTTGTTGGATCAAAGACGCATGACCCTGACTTTTTAATACATCGCAATAATCGGCAGTACGCCTGTCTTGCCAAACAATGGCATTATAAATTGGCATACCAGTTGTTTTATCCCACACAACTGTTGTTTCTCTTTGATTGGTAATTCCAATGGCAGCAATTTCTTTAACCCCTAATCCGGCTTTTGAAATAGCTTCTGCAGCTACGCCAATTTGAGTACTCCATATTTCATTGGCATCATGCTCTACCCATCCTGGTTGAGGAAAAAATTGTGTGAATTCTTTTTGTGCAGAAGCAATGATCGATCCTTTTTTATCGAAAATGATGGCGCGGCTACTGGTGGTTCCTTGGTCGAAGGATAGAATATATTGTTGCATGGAAGTGGTTTGCAACAAATTACGCTTTATTCAAGGAAATAAAAAATTAGACTACATCCAAATTGCTGAAAAGAAGCATTAACAAAAAATATTCGAGTAGGGATATTAAAAATGAGTCTGCATCCAAATTGCTCAAAATTTTCATTTAATATAAATGTCAAGTGAAGGGTTTAAAAATTAGTCTGCATCCAAATTGCTGAAGATTTTCATTTAATATAAATTTCATGTGAAGGGATTAAAAATTAGTCTGCATCCAAA
The DNA here is from genome assembly GCA_040403975.1 of Sediminibacterium sp. Taxonomy (GTDB): domain Bacteria; phylum Bacteroidota; class Bacteroidia; order Chitinophagales; family Chitinophagaceae; genus Sediminibacterium. Next base: position 72,918 of record JBBAJS010000002.1, on the reverse strand, counting down.
TTGCTCAAAATTTTCATTTAATATAAATGTCAAGTGAAGGG
>JBBAJS010000002.1:0-72777 GCA_040403975.1 Sediminibacterium sp. | reverse complement strand
TTTAAAAATTAGTCTGCATCCAAATTGCTACGCAATTTGTATAAAGGCCTAATTTTTAAACCCCTTCCCCTTTTCTTTACTTTCTTGAAATTCAAAGTTCGCAATTTGTCTAAAGGCCTAATTTATTAATCCCTTCACTTTTTCATCTACTTTTTAGAAATTCAAAGCTCGCAATTTACTAAAGTCAACAATTTTATATTACGTACTTAAAAATGCTAGAATTATGCCTCGTTAAAAAAGGGCTTTTATGTATTTTATTGAACTAGAAAATAATCAAATTCAAAAACAGGCCTTTGGACAAATTGCAAAGCAATTTGGATGCAGAATGTTTTTGCATTTATTATTTTTTATTTAAGTAAGGTTAACGGCTTTTTAGCCAAGATTTTGGATTTTGCAGTACGTTTTTGTCGTTCATTATCATAAATAGAATGGCGCCTTCACCATCAATTGAAGTACCTGATTTTCCTAATATAGAACCTGATTTAACGGATTGGTCTCTTGATACAGATAGCGTAGACAAGTTTTTATACCCTGTGAAATATTTTCCATGTTTCACAATTACAATCAATTCCCCTGCAGCTTCTGCAGCATAAACTACTTCTCCATCTGCAACGCATCTTACGTTTGTACCAATAGGAACAGAGATCTCTATCCCATCAGACTTTTGAGCCAATTTCGTGCCTTCCATATTGGTCACTCCAAAATCGATGGTTACGATTCCATTTGATACTGGCCATGGTAGCCTTCCACGATTATTTTCAAAATTCAAAGACATCTCCATGCCTTCTGGAGTTGACTCTAAAGGAGAATAGGTTCTGTCTTTAGAAACTGAAGTCATTCCTGTAGAGGGCTCATTATCATTGGCTTTTTTGATTGGCTTTGAAGGAGTATTATTTTTGGCTACAACATCATTTGGCTTAGCGGCAGCTGCAGCTGCTGCTTTCTTCAGATCTTCTAAGGCTTTCAAACGCTTGGCTTCATCTCTTTTCTTAGCTTCTTCAATCTCTCTTCGTATTACTGCATTTACTGCTACCAATACTTTCTGTCGTTGCTTTTCGCGTTCTTTTATTTGTGCACTTAACTCTTTTTCCTTTCCTTTTAATTGTGCCACAACCTGGTCTTGCTCTTTTTTATCATCTTGCAATACACTTAATTGTTTGCTTTGTACTTGCAAAGTGCTTAGTCTTTCTTTTTTGTTGATACTTAAAGTATTTACTTTTTCGGTTAACAACTGTTCCGACTTAGCAATGGTATTGGCTTGGGTTTCTCTATTTTGTCGATAGCTTTTTAAGTAAGTCATTCTTTTGATCGCATCATTAAAACTTCCTGCAGAGAACAAGAAATTCAAATACTCATAACTACTTCTATTTTTATAAGCAAATACAATACTTTTTGCATATTTGAGCTTTAGGGTATCTAACTCTTTTTTTAATCGATAAATATCTCTTTCGTTTAAATAAATTGTTTCATCTAATTGCCTAACTTCTTTATTGATATCATTTACTAAATCTTGTCTAGCATTGATTTTCTTTTTGATCAAAGCAAGTTGTTTCAAAGAAGTTTTCTTACTGTTTTGGGTTTCAGCATATTGACGGGATAAGTCTTCCAGCTCGCGCTCAATCTCCTGTTTGCGTTTTTGTAATTCTTCTCTTGTTTGAGCAAAACTTACTAGTCCCGTTAGGAAAAAAATAAAAAATAATATGCTGAACTTTTTGATCATTTTGAGCAATTCAATTAAAATGAATATGTAATTAACGAATGATTAGCCACTAAATTACTTCCGCTTATAGTTTTTTGGCACTTCAAAGGTATATTTTAACGGTTCGTTTAGGGAGTATTCTTTGAAATCGAGGTTGACATCCAATTTTGACTTTTCTGAAACCACAATATTGCGATAAGTAGAGAAACGATATGGCCCCAGATTCACATAGTTGATAAAACTAATGTCGCAGGTTCGATTCCTTTGAATATCAACATCATCTAGTTTACTATGGGCAACAGAAAAATCTGAATTTGACAAAGTAATTAGGTGTTTGAAAATATCTCCAATCATTAATACAGTTAACTGAGCATTCCCTTCTCTATACGACACAATATTATTATCTAAAAAAACAGGATTGCCAATCAAAATATCTTGAAGTGTGTAAAAATCAAATGGAATTTCAGTAGCCTCTTGTAAAAAATCAATCGACCTTCTTTGTACATATTTTTCGCCCACTTGCTTTACTAGTATAACGCTGTCTTTATTAATTTTCACTTGTAACCCTACGGCAGAAATTCCTAAAAATGATCCTAATACTTTTATATAAATAACACTGTCTTTAACCATACTAAGGTATGCAGTGTATTTATCGCTATTATTGGCACTTTCATAATCTACTTTTATTTTTGCATTGAAAGTTTTAAAATCAATTTTTGATTTGATCACTTTATCCATAATACTTTTAACAACCGCAGCCGAGTCTACTTTTGGGGCTTCAACAATCATTACAGTTTGACTGGTATCTTTTTTGTTGATGGCTTCTTGAATGCCAGATACTTTCTTGACTGTTTTACAAGAAGCAAGAATGGCTATTAAGAAAAATATTTGAATAAGTTTTTTCATTTGCATTTAATTTAATTGCCACAAATATTTAAAAATTCAGCTGCTTAAAATGGCATTGTTTTTAAGATAGTAGAAAATTCGTCTGTTGAAAAATTGCTGAATTTTCTAACGAAAATTCAAATCGCACAATTTTTCAAAGGACTCATTTTCTACTATCATTAATAAATCTCATAACTCTTATCTCTCTTAATTCTTCTTTCTTAATTCTTACTTCTTGCCAGTGCTTCCAAACCCCCCTGCTCCACGATCGGTTGTATCAATTTGTTCAACTAATTGCCAACTGATTTTTTCTACTTCCTGAATGACCATTTGGGCAATTCTATCTCCCGAATGGATGGTTTGAGCTTCATTGGATAAATTGATCAAAATCACTTTAATCTCTCCTCTGTAATCTGCATCAACTGTTCCAGGAGAATTTAAGCAAGTTAAGCCTTGTTTTAAAGCTAGTCCACTTCTTGGTCTTATTTGAGCTTCTAAATTTTGGGTTAATTCTATAAATAATCCAGTAGGCACTAATGTCCGCTGCATAGGCTCTAAAACAATTGGATCTGCTATAAAAGCCCTTAAATCCATTCCAGACGAACCGGTTGTTGCATATTCAGGTAATGGGTTATTGGAAGTATTAATGATTTTTACTGGTTTTATCTGCATTTGGCAAATGTAATACGAGAAGTCTTATTTTTGACACCCATGCTCAAACAGTTTGTTAATACAATTGCTGATAATACCAATAGTAAATCCCTTTCTCATCGATTCAGGAATAAGCGGTTTCAATTTTTCTTATCTATTTTAAACAAATTACCAAAACCATTGAGCATATTGGATATTGGAGGCACTGTAGACTTTTGGAAAGCCATGCAGTTCAACGAGCCCGGAATTACCATTACATTACTCAATTTAGAAACCCCTCCAAAGGTTGAATACCCGTTCATAGCCATTCGAGGTGATGCAACCGATTTAAGTGAAATTAAGAATCATCAATTTGATTTGGTCTTTTCAAATTCGGTGATTGAACACCTTTATTCTTGGGAAAATCAACAAAAAATGGCGGCTGAAGTAATGCGGGTAGCTAAATGGCATTTTATTCAAACACCTAATTATTGGTTTCCGATTGAGCCCCATTGGGTATTCCCCTGTTTTCAATATTTACCAATAAAGCTTCGCATATGGCTTACCCAACATTTTAGCTTAGGTCATATCCCTAAACAAAATGAATTAGACAAAGCAATTCAGCAAGTAGCCGAAATTAAGCTATTGACAAAGCAGGAAATAATGTCATTATTTCCTAATTCTCACATTTATTGCGAGCGATTTTCTGGACTTAACAAGTCCTTTGTGGCATATTCCATTGATAGTCAATCAAATTAAACAATTATTTGATAGGGCATAACTTGACCCGATTGGGGCTTTTTAGTTAACTTCACGTCCCAATTTGAAGACCTTTCGAGTTGAAAGGCCACTGCTAATGCTATGAAGAAAAAACAGCGTTACTATAACATCACACGTTACTTAGCCGATGCATTGGCTATAATGATGGCATATATTGTGGCTGTATTTGTGCATTATGGGCATTTGAATGCAGGGTTTAGTTTTCTATTTATGTTGTTTTCAATTGGTTTCTGGTATTTACTTTCGCAGTTCTCTAAGTTGTATGCCGATAGAAGATCTAATAAATTTTCAGAAGAAATTATTTTTATTACCTATAACACTTTGTTGTTATCTATACTTCTAAGTTCAACCTTATTTTTCATAGATATCAATCCCCCATATACGGTTGGATTTTTTGGGACTTACCTGGTCTATATTTTTATTGCAATTTCAACTATCAAATACTTATTGAGAAAAAGTATTCATGCTGCACTTCACCAGGGTAAATTATACGATAAAATTTTACTGGTAGGTTCCACTCCTTCTGCAATAAATTACTATGAAACCATCAATAAATATTATTATTATGGTTATGAATGTGTTGGAATAATTGATGAACAACCTGCAAAAATAAATGGTTGCAAATACTATGGCAATATAGAGGCCCTCAATAATGTATTAAAAACACAAGCCATTGATGAGGTGGTGATTGCATTACACAATAGTGATTATTCCAATATACAGCGCTGCATGGAAGTTTGTGACTATCATCGAACCAAAGTGAGAATTTTACCAGATTTACAACAATACGCTTCTTCTGCAATTGCCGTTGATAATATTGGTATGATGCCTACTATCAGTGTAATGGAATTGCCATTGGACCAATGGCAAAATCGTTTATTGAAAAGGGTATTTGATATTGTATTTTCTTTATTGGTTTTTTTAACGGTTGGAATTATACTCTTCCCATTAATTGCTTTATTTATCAAACTTACCTCAAGAGGAGCTGTATTCTTTAAACAAGAAAGATGGGGGTTGAACAATGAAAAAATTATTTGCTATAAATTTCGCACAATGGTGCAAGAAAGTGTTGATGTAGATGCAGATGGAAAATATCAGCAAGCAACAAAAAATGATCCTAGAATTACCTGGATTGGAAAAGTTTTGCGAAAAACCAATCTAGATGAACTACCTCAATTTCTTAATGTATTATTAGGCAATATGTCTGTTGTAGGGCCACGTCCTCATCCTACACCATTGAATATAGAATCCATGCAAACAGTAGAGAATTACATGTTGCGTCACATAGTATTACCTGGCATCAGTGGATGGGCTCAAGTAAATGGTTGCAGAGGCGAAACCAGGAATTCAGGTGATATGCAAAGAAGAGTGAATTTCGATTTATACTATATACATCGATGGACTTTCTGGCTCGATTGCCAAATTATTTTACAGACAGTTATCAATATTATAAGAGGCGATCAGAATGCGTATTAAAATTATACAATTATGTTGCATTGTATTTTTTGCTTTTGCAACATTCAATAGCAATGCCCAAACAATTTGGGAAAATCAAAACAGTGAAGTTTATCCTTATTTATATAGATTATCACAAAAAGGATTGATTGATTTTCAGGATATCATCAGACCAATTAGCCGCAATCAAATAGGGAGTTTATTGCTGGAATTAGAAAGTAAATCAACTCAATTAACTTCGCTCGAAAAAAAAGAGCTTGCCTTTTATTTGCAGGAATTCCGCCCGATCAATGCCAATGACTCGGATAAAATTCATTTAATAAAAAAAGATGTAAACAAACGCTTAAGAGGCCTTTTTATCAATACCAAAGACTTTCAACTCAATGCCGATCCGATGGGAGGAGTTACAAGCATTACTGGCAGTGGAAAGAGTATTACGCAAATGAGCAATGGCGTCAATTTTTGGGGACAATCAAAAAGGTTTGGTTTTCAATTTTATTATAGAGATTATACAGAAACAGGAAAGGGAATTGATACATTTAGAAAAGAGAGTCCAGAGCCTGGCATTATTAAATTATACAACCCAAGCGCAACTAATCAAAATTTTAGTGAGATCAGGGCAAGTATCAGTTATTCATGGAAGAATGGTTCAATCAGTTTAGGAAAAGACCATTTACTATGGGGCTATGGAGAAAACGGAAGAATTGTACTTTCTGATAAAGCGCCCACTTATCCGCAAATTAGATTTGATTACAAGCCTTTTAAATGGCTGCAGTTTAATTATACCCATGCGTGGTTGAATTCAAATATTATAGATTCAAATGCAAGCTATAACACAGGAACTATTGGAACAGGAACAGGTGAAGTACGTATTCAGTATGTACCCAAATACATGGCTTCGCATACTTTGATATTTAAACCAATAAAAGGATTGGATATTGCTTTAGGAGAATCAATTGTATACAGTGATAAACTGGATATTGGTTTTTTAATACCTGTTAATTTTTTCAAAGTATTTGACAATAATAGAAGCAATTACTTATTAAATGCCGGTTCGAATGGGCAATTCTTTATGCAAGTAAGCTCAAGAAATCATTTAAAGAACACTCATTTATATGGTTCATTATTTATTGATGAAATCAGGGTATCAGAGATGTTTAATAAAACAAATGCCAGAAACCAATTGGGCTATACTATTGGGGGTTCTGTAACTGATGTATTCATTCCTTACTTAACCTTAGGGGCAGAATATACCCGAGTAAATCCATTTGTATACAGCAACTTAATACCTGCTCAATTTTATACCCAATATAATTATGCACTAGGAGATTGGATGGGTAATAATTTTGACAGATCTACTTTTTTTGTGAAGTTCACTCCTATTCCCCGATTAAAAACTTATTTGCGCTATCAACATATTCGTAAGGGAGGACTCGGCACAATAGCACAACAATATACTGCAGTTCCTCAACCAGGGTTTTTATTTGACTTTCAAAAGAAAAGAAGTGATATCTTTTTTCAAGCCTCTTATGAGTGGATCAATAATTTTTATTTTACAGGAAGTTATCAATATTTGAAACAAACCCTTGCAAACGGAACAACTGCTTCCAATAATACATTACAGATTGGGCTTGCTTTTGGCTTGAGATAAAAAATCAAATGATGAATCTAAGACTCTTGATACTTCATTTCTTTTTGCTTTCAGGACTTGTTGTTGTCTCACAACCTTGGAGTGGAAAATGGATTACCAGTAATGAGCAGGAGGTAAATAATATAAATACATGGATTGCATTTCGAAAAAATATTACCCTAACACAGGTTCCAACTACTGTTCCAATTCGTATTGCAGCTGATACAAAGTATTGGCTTTGGATAAATGGCACTGTAATTATTCAAGAAGGAGGATTAAAGAGAGGGCCGTCAAGAACTGGCTCTTACATTGACTCTATTAATATTGGACCATATTTGAAAAGTGGATCAAATAGTATTGCCATTTTAGTCTGGCATTTTGGAAAGAGTGGTTATTCTCATTTAAATAGCGGTAAATCAGGTTTATTGGTTCAATCTTTACCTTCTTTCTCAGCATTTGCTACAGATCGAACCTGGGATGCTCAAATTTTAAAAGCCTATCAAATGGCAGAACAACAACCCAATGGAAGATTAGCAGAATCAAGTTTATTGTACGATGCAAGAAATGAGATTGGGAATTGGAAGACTGATTTTTCAATCCCTTTAAAACAAGCTATTGAAATTGGTGCTGCAGGTGATTCCCCATGGGGAGAATTAATTGCAAGACCAATTCCATTTTTTCAATTTAGCAACCTAAATAAATACATAGACAGTTCAGTAATATCATCAAACGGAAACGATGTATATAAAATGATGTTGCCTTTAAATATTCAGATGCATCCATTTGTGAAAATAAATTCTATCAATGGGGGCGAGAAAATTAAAATTTATACTGATAATAATCAACTCAATTTTGAACCTATCCTGCATGTTGATTATATTACTAAACCTGGTTTGCAAGAATTTGATTGCCCACTTTGGTTGAATGGGGAACAAGTATATTATGAAATTCCTCCAGGAATAAAAGTGGAACAACTGGGTTATAAAAAGTCACAATACTCCACTGAAACAATTGGACAATTCAGTTCTTCTGATGAAAACTTAAATACACTTTGGAAAAAGTCTTTAAATACCCTCACCTTATCTATGAGAGACAATTGGATGGATTGCCCGGATAGAGAGCGAGGCGGCTGGACTGGTGACCTGGTTTCTTTATCGCTTCAATCTTACTATGTTTTAGATAAGAAGGGTCAAGAATTAACCAGTAAATGGTATCGTGAATTCACCAGCTTTAGAACTTCAGTTCACGATTTTTATTCGATCATCCCAATAGGAATTAGCAATATTGAGATACCAGATCAAACCCTATTGTTAATTAGCGAATATGGCATTGAGAATTACTTGTTACATTCTAGAGATACAGCGATGTTAATGGAATTATACCCTTCACTAAAACTAAATTTAAGTTTCTGGCAATACAATAATGATGGGTTGATACTGCCTAGGCAGGGAGGCAATAGATGGAATTGGGGAGATTGGGGAGACAATCTGGATGAACTAGGATTGTACAATATGCTTTTTTTAAATAGTCTAAAGACGATGATAAAGTTGAGCAAAATCTTAAATGATACTCCGGGAACTGTTTTTTATGAAAATGCTTATCGAAATTTAAAATCAGCCGTAAGAAAAAGTTTATGGAGGGGTGGATATTTTGCATCAGTAAATAATATTAACTCTCCAGACGAGCGTGTGCAAGCATTTTCGATAATTAGCGGAGCAGCTGAAAAGAAAGATTATGCATCGATGATTGAGGTTTTTGAAACGGTGCAGAATGCGAGCCCATATATGGAACAATTTGTTTTTGAAGCCCTTTGTTCAATTGGAAAACAAGAAACTGCATTGTTCCGCTTTAAGAATCGTTACAGTAATATGATACAGTCTCAAATAAGTTCAACAGTTTGGGAAGGCTGGCAAATGCCAAAAGAAAACAAATTAGCAAAAACACCCAACCATGGCTGGAGTGGAGCCGCCCTCTTTTTATTTCCAAAATGGATTCATGGTTTCAGGGCTACCGAAAAAGAGTTCAGCAATATGCAGATAAAACCAACCTATGGAAAATTAAATTCAAGTTTTGCTTCAATTCCAACACAACAAGGATTGATCACAAGTAGTTTTTCCAGAAGAGGGAAATTCATTAGTCATACTATTACTCTAGCAAAAAACATAAAAGCTGATTTTATATTACCTGCTACATACTCAACTATTTCCATTAATGGCGCTCCATATAAAGAAAAAAATCAATTAACTGCATTGGGCAAAGCCAGCATCAAATTTTCAACAGATTCATCTGAGTATACCATTGCATTCAATCCAGGACAGATGAATGTAGAATTGGAAATGAATGAACTATCCTATTTACAATTTAGTAGTAGTAGTATCTATTTGGATGGGAAAACAATCGCCCTATATCCAAATCCTGTAGTTTCTAAATTAACTATTAATGGAGAATTCACCGCTAAAACTGTTAGAATTTATTCAATAGACGGTAAGTTAATCGCATCAACGAGCATTTCGATGCAAAACAAATTTATAGACCTAAGCCATATTTTATCTGGCGTGTATATTATTCATTTAATCGACCAAGTAAGTGGTAAAATACTCTCCGGGAAATTCTTGAAATTGTAAAAAGCTATTTAAGCTTAAGTAATTAATTCTTCTTTAGAATAATATAACTACTCCATCCAATAAAGTGAACTCGGGAAATGATTTTTTTGCGAGAAGGTAATAGAAAAGAGAAGGGAAATAAGAAGGCGAATAGCCAATTACGGGAAGTACCAACTTTGGTTACTGTAAATCCATGAGGGGCAGCGAGCGCTGCGATTTTTCCGATTGGCATTAATTGTACATGGGTAAGATCATCCCAAAAATTATAGGTAAATTTTCCAGCCTGATCGGCGTAAGGCAGTGAAAGCTTTAATGTTTTAGGATGTGGAGTTTCTATATATAATAAAGCATCCTTCTTTAAAAGACGAAAACATTCCTTAAAAAAATGGTCGAAAGAATTGATATGCTCTACCAAATGCATACAGGTAATTCCATGCATGGATTCATTATTCCAGGGAAGTGCGTCTTTTGTAATATCAGCTCGTTGAAATTGAATAGAAGTATGAAAATTTTCAGGTTGCCCTTCAATGTCTGTAGAAAATAAGTGTAAATCTGGTCTTGCTTCTTTAAAATGGTTAATTGTTTCACCATTTGAACTACCGATATCTAACAAATTTGCATTCAAAGGTAAATTACCAATAAACTTAAATCTTGTATCTATCCATAAAATATAACGAAGTCTGGTCCAATTCATATTTACTAAAATAGACTATTTACTTTTATATCCAATCAATCGTTTCAAATCCCAACGCCATTTTTCCCATCGGAAAGTTCTGTACTCGAATACTTTTTTTAAAAAAGCTTTTGAAAATAAATGGGTATTGTCAACTTTGATTCTTTTGAGCAATTCCTTTCTTATCAACTCTCCTTCTTCAATTGCAGATAACCCATTTGAAAAAGGTCGATTACCATTGGTGATGGCTTTTAAATGTGTTACAGGTACAGAGTGAATGACAGCAGTTTTATCGCATCCCAATAACTTCTGAAAATAAGGAATAGCATAACGGTCTATTCCATATGATGAAATACAAATAGGATAAAATTCAGCAGCTGCATCAAAAATATTTTTCCTATAAAATGGACACATGATTTCTACCCAATCTGTTGACTCCCAAACAAGGTTAGGCTTTTGCAATGTGAATGCATGACTCATATAACTCTGAGGAGTTGTAGCAGGTTGAAATGCATCCAGATTTTCTTGATAAGCTATTTCAAATAATTGATTAATTCCGGAAATGGAGATTGCCAGATCATCATCTATAAAACCGATATAATCAATCAAAGCGTTTGTTTTAAAATGCTTTTGCACTTCATTGATCAAACTGCCTTTAAATTCAGTTCTTATGTTTAATAAAAAGTCGTAATGCGTGTTTGGAGGAAGTTCGGGAACAGCGTTGTTTCCTGAATAATTAAATAAACATAATTTAAATAGAAGTACTGAATTCCATTCAATATGTTGAAAGGGTTTGTCTTTGCCACTCCAGGCAAAAACCACTACACACTCTCCCATCCCATGTGTTTTACTTGAGGCCAGATAGTAGTTTGACAATATTTGGTCCAATAATTTTGATGCACCGATTCAACTGATACTTCAGGAAATTCATTCAACCCAATATCGTTGCGCATATAAATGGCATTGAACCCATGGCGATGTGCGCCAATTAATCGATACCCTTTCTTTTTAGACAAATTGGTCATTGCCAATAATGAAACAGATCTAAAATCTTGTTCGTACCCTTTTTTATCCCAACAATAAAAATTCGGACTATAAGGAATTGTTATACTTAAATCGGAAGGAATAACATTCTGCGTTTCGAAAATACAAACCCTTGGTTTTATAGCATCTATGGCTTCCCAAATCCAATAATCATTGCCATCAATATCTAAAGAGAATAAATCTACTTCACCAGCAGCGCCTATATTATCCAGTAATTCATTTACATTTTCTCTGGTGATCCAAGCATTTTGAATACGAGGACTAAAGAGTAAACAATCCTGTTTGCTTTTAAAAAAAGCATTGGCATTGGCAACATTCACAGGATTCCCATCAAACAAAAATCCTTCAAAGCCATGATTAATAATCAAATTGCTAGCCATACATTCTATTCCACCGCCACAACACATTTCCACTACTCGCTTCGATCCAAAACCAATCACCGAAAAAATATACAATAACAATCCGTCTTCTTCAAATTGAGAATAAACGCGAAACCCCGTTTCATTTAATGGAGGTAAATTATTCTGTTGTTTCAGTATTCGATACTGATTGAGCATTTGTACTTGCAATTGCTGATTAAGGGAATCACGCTTTTGCCAATCAAAAGAAAATTGGTAATAATATTTTTTAAGTGGCTTTAAAAAACGAATCAGAAATTTTCGCATGTTTATCGGGTTAGCTCCGCTGCACTAAATGCATGAACCTGTGATTCAATCCATTCATAGGTTTTTTTCAATCCTTCTACCAAAGGCTTACTAGGAGCCCAATTCAACTGTTCTTTGATGAGTTTATTGTCAGAATTTCTACCTCTTACACCTATATGAGGTACTTCAATATTATTGATTCGCAGAGATTTATTTGCAATTTTCATGACCATTTCAGCTAGTTGATTAACAGAAACCATTTCTTCTGATCCAATATTTACTGGTCCAAGAAAATCAGACTCCATTAATCTTTCTACACCTTCTAAGCATTCGTCGATATATAAAAATGATCTTGTTTGTAGACCGTCTCCCCATACATCAATGGAGGAATTTTCATCTGTTTCTGCTACTTTTCTACAAATGGCTGCTGGTGCTTTTTCTTTTCCACCAATCCAAGTGCCTTCTGGTCCAAAAACATTGTGAAAACGGGCAATGCGAACATCCATACCATAGTTTCTATTAAATGCTAAATACAAACGCTCACTAAATAATTTTTCCCAACCATATTCACTATCAGGTGAAGCAGGATAAGCAGATTCTTCAGAGCATTTAGGATTGGCCGGATCTCTTTGATTATAAGAAGGGTAAATACAAGCAGAAGAAGAATAAAATATTTTTTTAGCCCCTATTAAATTGGCTTGTTGAATGATATTTAAATTGACCATTGCAGAATTGTGCATCACATTTGCATCATTATCGCCAGTAAACAAATAACCAGCTCCACCCATATCTGCAGCTAATTGATAAATCTCATCAAATGGTTGATCTACAACTTTTTTTACAAAAGATTGCTCTGTTAGGTCTCCAATGATAAATTCATCTGCAGGAGATTTACTGTACTCATGCATTTTTAAATCTACCCCCCTAACCCAATGACCCTGTCTTTTTAGCTTTTTTACTAAATGACCACCAATAAAACCTCCAGCACCGCATACTAACACTTTCTTCATGTATCCCTTCTTTTGAGAAAGCAAAAATCCACAAATTCTTTGATATTTAGCCAAATGAATTGAGGAACTATTTCAAAATACCGCATAAACAGTCTTTTAGGCTCCATTAAGACCCTAAAAAACCACTCCAAACCCGATTTTTGCATCCATTTTGGGGCTTGTTTCACCTGATCTGTGTGAAAATCGAAGGCGGCACCAACAGCAACTATAAAATGAGCTTCTGTAAATTTTGAAAGTCTGTACGCAAATTGTTCCTGTTTTGGGCAGCTCATGCCAATCCAAATGACATCAGCCCCAACTAAGTTTATAGTTTCACCCAGTTCTTTCATTTCCAAATCTGACATTTCTCTAAATGGCGGACAAAAAGTACCAGAAACATTCCTATTCCCAAACCTAAGTTCGCAATTCTGTTTCAAAAGATCAGCAATCCCTTCTTTGCCTCCACAAAAAAAATGTTTAATGTTATGAGTCGATGAAGCTTTGATCATTTCCATAAAGAAATCAGGGCCGTAACATCTTTCCATTTCTTTTGCACCCTTTAAACGCCCCACCCAAACAGTAGGCATTCCATCAGGCAAATTGATATGAAAATCATTTAATATTTTCTTAAACGCACTATTTTTAGATGCCACAACCAATCCATGTGCTCCGGTTGCGCTAATGCACTTATTTTGTATTAAGGAAGAATGTGTACATTCCTGAATTACTTCATCAACAGCGTTTTTAATGCTTTTAGTATAAAATGAAACTCCTAGAACTTCAATCATATCTGATAAATTTCAAATTATTGTTTAGCATGAATATCAAACCAACTCAAATTATTGATTGGCTTATTTGATGGATTGGAATAAAATTGATTGTATGCATTTCGTATATAATTAGCGTCCATCCAATGCCCAGGGGTATCTTCACCAAAAGGTCCAGAAGTGCCAAAATTATATTTAAATGGAAGGAATTTTTGTAAGCGAATTTTTGCCCGGTTCCATTTATTTTGAAAGATGTTTTTTAATCCGCTTTTTTCTGTTATTAAATCAAATGCAGTAAAATTTCTAGCCTGGTTGATTAATTTAAACTGTGTATATCCTTTTGCCACTAACGCTTCTAAACAATCTAATGAGGATGCCTCACAAGAAATATAGGGTGGTGCATTATTGGAAGATTCTATCCCATTAATACAGATTGGGTCATATCCTTCAATATCAATTTTGAGATAATAGGGTATACCAAATTCTTCAAAAATAGATGTTGATGTTCTGCAAGGAATCTGCATTTCGGTATATGGAGTATTATCTCTTGTTCCGATTGCTTTATCAAATGAACTCCATTCTAATTCATGATCATTTCTATAAAAAGTCATTGATGATTCTTTTTCAGCAATTCCTACATTGATAATGATAAGTTTTTTAGCCTCTATATATGATTTCAATTCGGCACTTACTTGAGCTACCAAAGCAGGATTTGCTTCAACAGCAACAACCCTATACCCTTTTTGGAGATAATATTTAGTGTCTTCGCCCTTGTGCATACCAATATCGTAAATTAAATCGGCAATCATGCTACAGTTTTTTGCAATTGAATATGCTCTTTAAATTTCTTGATTAAATAATAGGGATTGAAAATAAAATTGGTAGATAATAAGGCTATTAATGAACCTGCTGCCATTCCTATTATTCCGAATTCTTTTAATAAAAAATAACCCAGGACCAAGCCAAGTAAACCCTGCACTATCGATACTATTGTAGGCAGTTTGTTCAATTTCAATGCACTAATATAAATGGCTGAAACATTATCAATCACTATAAAAAATATAAATACTGCAAACAAAGTAAATAAGGACGCCATTTCTGTATCAGGGTATTTACTCCATTTTAAAAAGAAAGGCATTCCTAAAAAGTACGTTGTTAGGAAGATGAAAAACGCAAAAATAGTTACTCGTTTTAGTGATTTAAAGAACAAATCTGCAATTAATACCCAATTACCTTCTGCCTGAATATTGGCCAATCGAGGAAATAATACAATTGTAAAATTCGATATCCCTATTCGTATGATGTCAAAGAAACGTGTAACAATTAAATATTTTGCAACACCTTCCGCACCTACAAATAAATTCATTAAAATAACTTGAGAATTAAATACCAACATACCCGCTACTGAAGTAAGAAAATACCAGAAACTATAAACAATATGCTCTTTAAAAAGTGTAAAAGACACTTTGTTAAAGGACAAATGAAAGAGAAACTCTTTTCGTGCGTAATAATACAATAATGCTAAGTAAATAATATTAACCAAGACACTTACTAATAATAATACCTGTACTGAATAAAAAGCAGAGAGAATTAAAATAAAAGTAAACTCCAATACCAGTTTAACAACTCTGATTATTTTGCCTATAAATATTTTATTAGAAGACTGAATAATAACATCCAATAACGCTGCCAACATATTTTGAGTGATCAATAATGCGGTTACAGCTGCATAAAATAATAAAGCAGTATCTACTTTTACGAGTTTAAAGTAATAAATGCCATAACACAAAGGAATCCCTAAGAACAATAAAAAACAGAAAAAATAAAACAGGGTATTGATTAATTGTTCCGACTCTTTTGACTGGTGTATCAATTTTTTTAATAACCCAATATTCAAACCAAAGTCAAAAACTCCAGCAAAAACTACTACGTTTAAAATAACTCCATAAACACCAAAATCGGTTGCACCAAGTCGATTTAATAAAACAGGAGTAAGAATTAAGATAGATAAAGCGCTGATTATTTGCGACAGAAAAGTGGAGCACAAATTGTACAAATACCGTGAATTAGATAATATGAGCGCTTTTACTTTTTTCATGCTGCTAGTAAATCGGGTTGTTCCTCTTTCATTTCGTTAATATAAAACAATCCTACAAAAGTCCAAAAGGGAAACGCTCCCATTGGCCCTTCGAAATATACATCAAAACTGGCATTGATGATAAATGCAGAAAGAATGGCCAATAATGTAATACTATATTGCGAAGCTGTTTTCTTGAAAATATTCACAAGCAATAGATACATCCAACAAACCCATGCGATAAAAAATGGATACCCTAATCTACCCAATAAATTCAAATGAATACTATGAGGAGAACGAAGCGTGTCGTCTTCAGTAACAATTTCATTAACAGATGCCATACTCATGCCAAATCCCCTTCCGAAAAAAAAGTTAGTTGCCGATGAATAACTATCGTCTATAATTTTAGCCCACCATGTAAGTCGCCAGATTTTATTATCATTCAATGTACCTTCTGTATTAGTGCTTAATATACTAACAGCATTTTCCTGTAATTGACTCAATCCTACTTTTCTACCTTGAAAATTCTCTTGCGTTTTAGTTGACGCGTACAATGAAACAGCAACGATAATGAGTAATGGTAAATACCTGATATTTTTTTTTACAAAGATTTTTATATTACTGCTTTTAGTATAAAAATAAAAAATAAAAATACCTGCTATATAGGCAACCATTCCTGAACGATTATAGGCAGACACTACCATGATCAAGTAAATAATAATAATTGCATTTACAATGGCTTGCTTTTTATCGATCTTGATATTTCCATTCAGCATCAATAAACTCGTAATCAAAAGATGTACTCCCATATCGTTGTATTTATACAACAGTAAAGGATAGCCACTAAATAAAGCGAACTTTTCAAAGAAAGGCACATAAGAGATCAATAAGAAAGAAATCAATGCAACAACCGGATACCAGGCATAAATCCTATACAATCCATTCTTTAAATATTCAACATGGTCTTTCATTAAAATCAACACCAATACAAAAGCGGCATAGTTGATCATAAATGAGTCCCTAATGACTTCCATTAATGGATATTTGCCTAATCCTCTTGCAATGTAAATAACAGATATAAGTAGAAATAGTATCAATAATTGCATGGATCTATTCCAGATTATTTCAATTTTCCTTAAATCTTTAAGCACCCAGATCAATCCAACTACTAAGAGTATTTCCGCTAAATAACTATAGGCAATTCCTTTATTAAAATATGCATATAATGCATATACTAATATATAGAAATCAAGGTATAATTTACGTATTGCACTCATTTGAAAAAACAAATAAAATTATTTTTAATGTCCAGTAAATGCATAAATAATTTTCTTTGCCAATTTTTAGCGCTTGTCTGATTAATATAACTTCCCATATTACCTCCGCTAATTAATTCGGGAACAATTCCGCCAATTCGAATATTGCCTGGTTCAACAAAATATTTAAATTGGTCAACAGGGTATGCTATATGCCTGGTTTGCTTTAATAAATATGCTGCCCCTTTTCTATTGATCGAATAACCATATGTACAATAAACTGTTTTAATAAAAGGTTCTCCAATACGATAGTTATTATTTATACTTTCCCTTGTGCTTCTAAATAGTTTCATATGGCCAAGCCAAGCTCCAAAAAAAAATAAATCATATTTATCTAAATAAGAGGAATTCGTAAAAAAAGAGTTTAACATTTTAAGATCATTAATGAAACTATCAGACTCTAGAATCAGAAACGATTCAGTCTCATGCGAACTCATTTTCAAAATTCGTTGCCATATTATTCTATGACTTAACAAACACCCTATCTCTGCAGGTAATAAAGCGCTACCTGTTCTTTTCTTTGATACTGCAATCATCCGATCCAGAAAAGGCACTCGGGTCTTTGAGGGATAGATTGCTTCAACAATTTCAGCTTCGGGTAATTGATTACACAAAGCAGTTACATTTGCGGCACGAGCTATTTCAGATGCAGAACTTATTATAAATGTTCTCACTTTAATTGATTGAAAGTGAAATAAGCTTGATGCTCAAGTGAAAATGGGGTGAAAAATTGGTGTGACCCACCTTCAGGGTATATAATTGTGTGTGGTTTTTTCAATAAGCAACTTAAGTGAATGGGCAAACTATCAGCTCCATAAACGTAATCAGCATTTTCTATCAAATGAACCAACTCTGTAAAATTATTATAAACTGATCCCCCATTTTTTGTTTTCCGAAAATAAGCAGTATCTACCGATTGATTTTGATCTATATGAGATTGAGCGATACTTTGAACTACCTCAGCTGGTATATCTCTTTTTGCAATTCTTGATGAAGGAAGAATTAATATTTTTTTTGCAAGTTTTTTTGAATCGGTAATCTTGGCTGGTACTGATTTGAAAAAGTCATAATAACTTTTGTAGACATCTGTTTGGCCAGCTATAGACTTAAACTTGATTCCTGTAACCCATTCCAATAGCCCTTTACGATGCGTGTTTTCAATAATAAAACTGTCAAAGGAGTCTGCGTTTTGTTTAAGGAAATGAGTCAAATTTTTTACCTCACTTATAGTTTGCCAATTCAGAATATGCCGATTGGTAAATACTCTAAGCATGGAATTTTTTATTCCAAAATCTACAAAACGAATATTTAATGCTGCGGGAAACAACGAAGCAGGTAATGCTTCAAATAAAGGACGATGGTGAAGAGAGGCAATAAGTTCAAAACAACCTATGTTCGGACTATTTATTAATGAATGAAGAGCCACAATAAAATCACCATAGGCCCTTAATAATACAACTCTTTTCAACGGTAAGTATAAAATGCAATCAAAAAAGCAATCAAAAATCCAGCCCCTGCTCCAATTAGTAAAAGAAGCCAATATTCTAGCCGTTGATCTTCTAATGGATATCGAGCTTGATCTAGCATATTAATTACAGGAGTTTGTCCGGCCAAACCCATTCTGCTGGCTTCTAAGTTCTTCATTACTTCTGAATACAAAGCATAAGTAACAGATTTATCTCTTTGGGAAACTTCAATAGGAACAGCCGTTGTTTTATAGGCTGAATTTGCATCCAAAACTTGTAATGAAGCAGACTTAAAAGATTTTGAATTCAATAAATCCATTAATGAGTCAGACCTTTTTTCTAAACGGTAGATATTACGAACAGCTACACTGGTTTTAATATCTACATACATCTTGATGGTTTCCAGCACCAATCTTTCAGTAAAGAGTTTAGAAAAGATCTCATTAGGAGTGGTAGTAGTTATTTCTATGATCGAACCTTTTTTATTCAACCTTTCTACGGAAATATTTTTCTTTATTATTTTTTCATAAATGACAAATAAAACTGAATCTTGCAATCGGGTATTATCCTTACGATTAATCGTTGAAACGAATGAAACTTTATTAAGGCCTGGTTTGTTGGACCATTTTTCTTTGAGTTTACTCATTTGTAAAAACAAATCTGCTAAGGTTTCGCTATTAAGTGATTTAGAACTATCTACTTTCGTTAGCAATACCTTTTCAATAATGGTACGTGATTTAATGATATCTAAAATATTATCCCCAGCAAATAAACCAGCACTGCCTGTTAAACTTCCTACATCTACACCAAACTGAGAAGCCAATCCAGATATACCCCCTCCCATTCCACTGGACTTTTCTTCTAAAATAAAAGTAGCTTTTGCTTGAAATTTTGGTTTTTGAATTAGGCTGTAGATAAAAGCAATTACAGCGCCTATTGCCATCATCATCAAAAACAATTTTGCCTTAGAAAACAGGTAGGCAAAAAATGCCTGTATTTCTTCGAAAACATCATTCATTTTAAGTATGGGAACGTTATTTTGTTGCATGAACCTTTTTATTTTGTTGTATTAGCCAATAAAATTAAAATACTTACCAAAGAAGTTAAACTGGTTGCTATACCAATTACTTCGCCAGTTGATAGTTTTGCTTTTGGTCTTTTGGCTGTAACATAAATTTCGGTTCCTGGCCGAATTTCAGGATATGATCGTATGAATAAAAAGCTTTTTGTTTTTCTAACCTGACCATTTGGATAGATTACATACGAATTTTTTCTGGACGCATTAATACTATACCGCCCACTTTCCCTTAATGCATCTTTAAAACTAATACCATCGTAATAAACAATTTGCTTTGGAACATTCACTGCTCCAAAGGTCTGTATGGTTTGTAATTGTTTAGGTACTTTTAAAATATCCCCTTCCAATAAAAATAAATCCTCTGAGCTACCAGGCTTTTGCAATATCTGGTCAAGCTGAATACCTACAGGCTTTTGTTCTTTATAAAGATTATTGATCACACTTGTATCACTGGAAGCCAAAATAGTAGAGCTTTTACCACTCTGGGCATTACTCAAGTTGGTTTTGGTGTTAATCAATGTTGCATCAGATTCCGACAAATCTCTATAAGTTCTTCGAATGAGAACTGCACCAGCAGCAAATCCTTTTTGCTTTAACCCGCCTGCTCTTTTAATTAAATCAGAAATACGCTCTTCATTACCAGCCAAAGTATATTTTCCTGGATAAACTATTTCTCCTTCAACAGTAACGCTGATTTGTTCTTTGTAAACCGGTGATCGGCGAATTGAAACTATATCGAATGGACTAAGTTTAAAATTAAAATCTTCACTATTCTTATTTTGACTAGAAAGATTAATTTCTTTGATCACTGAATATACCGCACTATCTTTTTGTGAACCATCTGGTTTCAAACGTCTGGAGATTTCAATCTTTTGTAAGGAAGCACCTTCCTTAAAACCACTGCTTAATAGAATAAGATCTTGAACCGTCATGCCCTCAGCATATTCAATGGCTCCAGGTTTATTAATTTCTCCATTAATGGTAACATAGTATTTCTCTCTTAAATCATTGACACGATAAATTTGTACAGAATCCTCGCGAACAAGCTCAATATATTTTGATCCACTCAATACTTCTGTGATATTAAAATTGATGTATTCTGGCGTATAATCGTACTTTAATCTACGAAGCAGTGCCCTGTTATTATAGGCATCTTCTTTAATTTTAGCAGCAACTAATAATTCCCTTAAAGAAGATTTCATTTCTTTTATACCATATGCCCCTGGATAGTAAACCGCTCCATTAATGGATACTCTATTGGTAAACATATCCGCTAATGTATCTACCACTAAAGTATCACCTGCATTTAACTTAAATGAACCTAATTGAGGAAATTTAATGCTCAGTAATTCTTTATTTTTTGCTCCAAATCTAAAGACCCTCACGATTTCTTTATACGCCATATCAGCAAAACCTCCTGCGTATTGTATCATATCTGCTGCAGACTCATTTGGCTTTACATCAAATATGGCAGGCTTTTTAACTGCACCTTTAACAGTAATCCTGGTTGTATATGGGTTAATGCGAATCACATCACCGTCTTGTAATAATAAGTTTTTTGTAAGATCAGATTTGAGTAAAAAATCATAGAGATCAAAAGTGGAAATATTTTTTCCATTGCGTACCAATTCAATATTTCTAAAAGATCCTATTTCATTAGGGCCACCTGATACATATAATGCGTTCATCAAAGTTGAGAGAGAAGAAATATCATAATTACCTGGTCGTTTTATTTCTCCAATAAGTGTAACTCTTATACTACGTATTTGGCCAACAGAAACTTGTACTTTAACGGTTCCATTGGCAATACCAGGATAAATTTTAGTAAGTGATTTTCTTAGTTTGCCTGAAGCTTCTTCAATGGTGAGACCTGCAACTTTTACCGGACCCAGATTAGGGAAGCGGATATCTCCTTCTGTAGTAACTACTAATCTTTTGGTAATATCTGAAACTCCATACACATCAATAACCAATTGATCGTTTACGCCAATGATATAATTCTGAGGGGTAGCAATATTAATATTAGGTTCAAAACTCAGGTTATTATTTTCGAAAATAGAAGCACCAAATGGTTTAAGAATTTTAGATGAATCAATTTTGTTAGTTGTAGGAGTTTTCACAGGAACCTTCTCTCTTAATGCATATGGATCTGAAGGAGCTTTAGGAGCAGCATTTAATTCGCGAACTGTGCTTGGATCGATTAATGCGATTCTTTTTTTGAGTTGATTGATTTGTTCATTATTCAATCCTTTTTCACGGGCCTTCATCTCTAACTCAATATCAGACAAACCATTCAACTGATATTGATTCATTAGCACCAATAATTGCTGGTCTGTCAAACTTTCAATATTCATCGTTGGAACAACTTGAGCCTTTAACTCAATTGTGCAGTTTAAAAGCAAAAAACTAAATAGTAATATAAAAAAATTACGAATCATAATAATTATTAATGTATAAAGTTAATCTATTTCTTTAAAAAGAAATAAGTAAGACTCAACTGAATTTGAGTGTTCAGTCTATCAGATAAGGGCGATGGGTCCGAAAAAGTATTTTCTAGTTTGGTCCATCTATAATTTAAAGATTTGGTTCTTTGTATGGAAGCACTCAATAAAAATTGATTGAAATCCCATTGAGCATTAAGTGCAAGATTGAGATCTACCCATTGTTTATATGCAAGACCAGTACCCACTATCCCAGAAAAAAAATTGTAGGCATAAAAATCGTTGTTATAAGTAATCCGTTCTGCTTGAATTCCAATTCTTTTGAGTCCATTCACCCAACTAACATTAATTGTTTCGCTATTGCTTCCTGGCCCAATTGAAGCCCCCATGACTTGCCCGTTATTGGTATACCCTTGTCCAATAAACGCATTGGTATACCAACTATTGGTTTTAGGAGGGCCATATACAGATGCCTGATTAAAGATGGAACGAGCATCAGGAAGTTGAAGTTGGGTAATTTCTGCAGAAAGCAATATACCACCCCTCTGGCTCGTACTAGACGAGCCATCTCCCCTAAAGGGGAGAGAAAACAATTTTCTAAATCCTGCAGTGTAACCTGTTGGAATTGTATCTCCAAAAATATTGAATGGATTGGCCAAACGATTGGATCTACCATATTCTAGATATACTTCAGCTTGTTCTTTAGGCATTACGTAACGAAAGAACAAAGCACCTAAAGAGGCTGCACCTGCTTTATTTTCAGCATCAATAATTAAAACAGAAGGAGTGGTTTCTACTGGGGTTTTGTAAAAATATCTTGCCCCAGAAATTCCAATATGGAGATTCTTTGTCCATTTTGGATTCCAACTAAAGATATACCCTAGCATACGTCTTGCAACATCCGATTTATTTGCAATACCTCCTGCCCAAACAGTTCTCATGTATGCATTATCAGGAGACTCATATTTTGCATTTTGCAATTGGCCTAGAACAACTTGAAATTCTATATTACCCCATTTAGTAGCAATAGGTTTTCTAGAATTAAAAGTGAAATGTAAAAATCCAGGCGCATTATTGGTAAGTACTAAGCTATTTCTGATACCCGGCCCCCACCATAGATTTTCAGTAGAAATTCCTAAAGAAATATTTTTTGTATTGTATCTAATGCTTGATTGCCCAGGAAATATTGTATTGATGCTAGAAGTACCAAACCGATAATGATTATCAATTTTATTAATAATGTATAAATAATAGCGAGCTATATAATTGGGGGTTGTGGGATCAATCGTATAGGCTTGTGGTTCCTTATTTGCTGCTGATACAAATTCTGGTTGTAAATGAACACTCCAATTATGCCATTGAAAATGTGCTCCAACCGTAAAGCGTTGTTGTACACCAACCGAAGGATATAATGAGCCATCATTCCAGCCAACAGAAATGTTAGAATTATTTTGAATGGTATAGCCAGCTTGTACCCATTTGAATTTGCCCTTTGTATGGATAGAAAAAGTATCGTTGAGTTTTTCACTCCAATATTGGCTGGTAGATCTAATGACAAATGATTGCTTGGGAGCATTTACTGAATCTTGCATTTGGGTCAATCTTTCAATATCAGTTTGTACAATATCTGATTGTATTGACTGCGCTTCCGAATTGAAAGCAATGATTGACAATATGAAAATGAAATAAATTAAACGCATTATAAATTAAAAATCAAACTACTTTAATGAATCATTTTAAAAGAAATAACTGGCATTCACCTGGGTGAAAAAATTGAACGTATTGCCTTTTTTCCAGGCATAATTTTTCGAGTTAACAAATTGTAGTTCACCCGTAACAATTAATTTTTTCCATTTTTTTTGCCCTAAAAAACCAATTGCCATATCATTCCATTGAAAATCTCTCATCCCAATAGACGATTGTGGTCCGTTAATACCCTTGGGATCTTGTTGTATACGTTGTAATTTAACTCCGTAAGAAGTAAATCCATTAATTCTTTTCACCTGAATAGTCTGCACGTTATTACCAACACCACTACCAGCACCCATGATTTGATTTTGATTGGTATATCCTTGTAAAATAGGTACATGGGTATACCAATTACCAGCACTTCTTACTACATAGCTAGTAGTTTGTGCCATTTGTGTAAGTTCGCCAGAAATAAAAATACCTTTGAGCTTGTTGTCCTTTAATGCATTATTGGATTTATCCATTATGAACTTATTAAATCCAATTATATAAGCAGAGGAATGGTTTGCATTTGTAGCAAAGTCACGGAAATTCTGCTTAAAATCATTATAGCCATATTCAATATAGAACTCAGCTTTATGTTTTGGAATAATCCATCTAGTAAAAAAACTAAAAGCACCATCACTTTGGGCTGTTGTTGTATTACCATTATCAGCGGTAGAAGAACTACTTAAAACTGGCAAATATTTACTGAAAAAACCAGATTTACGTTTTAAGTCTGTATTATATAATTGTTCTGTTCTGATAACTCCCAGAAAAAAATTACGAAGCCAACTTGGTTGATAAGTAACAATTAAACCATTAAAAAATCTCCAATTGTTGCTCATATCCAGTCTTTGTAAAAATCTATTTTCGAAAGCACCTGCAGTATCTTCATTTAACTTACCCAGCACTAATTGCCACTCAAATGAACCAATAACAGTTTTAACTGGTCTCCGGCTATTAAATGTGATATGTTGAAATCCTGGAGCATTATTACTCATTAGCAAGGAACTAAATTGACCTGGGCCCCACCAAAGATTTTCGGAGGAAAGACCCAATGAAACTGCTCCAAAATTCAATCTAACAGCTGATTGACCAAGGTAAAATTTATTCAGTACCACATTACTTGTTGACCCATAATCATTTGTTATTGGATATTTCGGATTCGCAGCATAATAATGTTCAGGCTGAAGTTGTATACTTAAAGGCCCAAGCTCAGCATATACACCTGCACTAATCATGGTTTGTAAACCTTTTGCCATGATCATTCCTGCATCGTTCCACCCATACGGATGATGACTATTGAATTTGGTTGTAATTGAAACAGGCAAAACTTGAATTCTACCAATATTTCCAATTTTTGCCTTAGTTATATTATTGTTCTTCCACGAATTATCAATTGCTGTGTAAATTGAATCAGTGGATATTTTGCTATTGGTATTCAATGGCAAAATGGAAAGGGAAACATTATCTGGTAGTTTTCCTGTTAATTGCAAAAGTCTGAGTTGATCACTAAGTGTTAAAGCTCTAACTCCAACTGTTTGCGCATCACCAATAATAGTGATAAAACAATTAATTAAAAGGAGGAAAACAAAATGAAATTTCGAATAAATTTTATAATTCATTCAAACTAATTAACAGCACTTTTAATGGATATGATATTTGATTTTGTAGGCTTATCAATTTCTTCATAAATAGAATTATTACTGATAAACTCAGGAACGATGGCTTTCATTAATCTAACTAACTCTATTTCTTCATGCATTAAATTAAAAGCTTCAATTAAATGGTCTATTTTTTCAAGAATATTTTTGTCTGCCTCTCGAATATTTGCAATCAGAATTTGATCATGATAAGTTGGAATTGTATTCTCTTCTGTATTTAAAAGCTCTTCATGTAATTTTTCTCCAGGTCTTAATCCTGTGTACTTTATATCAATATCAACTCCAGGTGTTAGTCCAGAAAGTCTGATCATTTTTTTAGCCATGTCAACTATTTTCACCAACTTACCCATATTGAAAACAAATATTTCTCCTCCCTGCCCCATGGTTCCAGCTTCTAATACCAATTGACAGGCTTCAGGTATAGTCATGAAATATCTGCAAATATCAGGATGAGTAATAGTTACTGGCCCTCCATTATTGATTTGTGTGGTAAAGCGTGGAATTACAGAACCATTTGATCCTAAAACATTTCCAAATCTGGTGGTAATAAATTTGGTATTAGTAGATTGATCAATTGTATTGGTAGTTTTTCTCGTATTTTTTAAACTCTGGGGATTACCTTCTTTTCCAAGGGATTGAACATATATTTCAGCAATCCTTTTGGTTGCTCCCATTACATTGGTTGGGTTTACTGCCTTATCAGTAGATACCATCACAAATTTCTGTACATTGAATTTAACAGATAGGTCTGCTAAATTTTTTGTGCCAATAATATTTGTTCCTATTGCTTCAGATGGATGCAATTCCATCATGGGTACATGTTTGTAAGCGGCAGCATGATACACATAATGCGGTTTACATTCTTTAAAAATGTATTCCATTCGATTATAGTTTCTAATATCTGCAATAAAGTATTTAAAGATATCTTTAGAGAAATCTTCATTCAACGTCAATTCAGATTCATATAGAGCTGTTTCAGCTGTATCTACTAAAATAATAACGGCAGGATTAAATTTTGCCAATTGTCTTACAATTTCACTACCTATGGAACCAGCTGCCCCAGTAACTAAAATCCGTTTATTTTTTAACTGATTTTGAATGATCTCATTATGAATTCTAATAGGTTCTCTTTCTAAGAGCTCTTCAATCTTTACCTTTTGTATCTGTCTTGAAGAAAGTTGACCGTTGATCCAAGCTTCTACTGGAGGAATATGTAAAACCCTTATTCCAGAGTCTAAACAGATATCGACAATACTATTTTTTTTATCGGTCGTTAAATTAGTAACTGTAATAATTAATTCATCGATAGTTTCACTTTTTGCAATCTGAGAAAGTTTTGATGAATGAAATATTTTAATGCTATCAATATTCTTCTTGACCTTATAATAGTCATCATCTATAAAAGCAACTACTTTATAGTGCGCTTTATCATCCTGCTCGATTGTTCGTTTGGTTAACAATCCAGCTTCGCTCGCACCATATATGATAACTTTCTTGCTATCAATATTTAGATTTTTAAAATAGGCGAATGTGTGTTTTATTCCAATTCTATAAACAATCAACATTACAAAGCCAACAAAAGTATTTAGGATAAGTACTGTTGCAGGAATAATATTATAAGAATTATAAGTAATAGTGAAAAGATTGATCACAAAAAACCCTGCATTGACGAAAAGAACTGCACTCAAAATTCGTAGTGTATCTTGTATGGTTGTTAATCTAATGATCCCTGCATAAGTTCGAAGCAATAAAAAAATCAATGAACTTAATACAGTAATAATTATACAAGAAGTAACTAGATTATTACGCTCTATTATAGTTTGATTAAAATCATACTTAATAAGAAATGAAATTAATAATGCAAAAATTGACATGATTATGTCAATACAGAAAATGATCCACCTTGGGATAATGTTAATTCTATTAAACATATCTATGTAATTGAATTAGATAGTACATACCAATGAGGTTAATATCAATTTAGTTGAATTTGAGGTTTTGTTAATTCTTCCCAAGTTTGCAATCTTAAGCGAATGAATAAATATAATAAAGAAAAAACAACTAAAACAATCGAAACTATCATCCAAGTATACATTATTTTATTGATAAACAAGTAGATAACCAGTAAATTAATGAATAACTGAACTGCAAGATATCCTAAAGAAATCAATCGATGGTCAATTTTATATTCATTTGCTAATATTTGATAAAGATGTGATCTATGAGCTTTAAAAATATTTTCTTTCCTAATTAATCTAAAAATTATTGTTGCAACACTATCTATCCCATAAACTGAGAATAATAATATAGGAAGGATGGTTTCTGCCTTAAATGCCAATTTAAGTGAAAGAAATACACCTATAAAGCCAATACTGATGCTTCCAATGTCACCAGCAAAACATATTGCATATTTTCTATAATTGAATAATAGGAAAATGATAACACTAATAATTATAATTTCAATAAAAGACGTTTGAATGAAATTTAAATACATTTTATTTATAATAT
This sequence comes from Sediminibacterium sp., assembly GCA_040403975.1. Classification (GTDB taxonomy): domain Bacteria; phylum Bacteroidota; class Bacteroidia; order Chitinophagales; family Chitinophagaceae; genus Sediminibacterium. Next base: position 44,697 of record JBBAJS010000002.1, on the reverse strand, counting down.
AAAGTGTACCTAGCCAGGAAAGAGAGTATAAACCTGTTATCCCATTGATTCCATCCATAAAATTGTATGCATTTAGCATACCAACAGTAATGATAAACAGAAAAATATAATAATACCATTCAATATTTACAAAAAGGGAATAGAGCAATAAGGCTATTGATAAAAAATGAACAAAAATTCTTATTGTATTCGATAATTCTATAATGTCATCCAAAAAACTAATTACCGATATAAAAAGCAATCCAATTAAAAAGAAAGGATATTCTTCTTCTTTCAAAAACCAACAAAATAGGGCAATCGGAAAGAGTATTCCACCTCCACGAATGGTTACTTTATAATGTGAGCTTCGTAAATTGGGTTTATCAATGATATTCTTGATTGTTGCAATCTTGAAATAAACCAATTCAACTAAAAGCAGCAATAAACCGACAACTACACTAAACATACTAGACTACTTTTTTGAAAGACTTAAAGGTTTTGATTAATCCATCATTTCCTTGAATGGGTAATGGTTTTTTGATCGCAGTCAGCAATTTTATATTAGATACCAAATAGCTTTCTGTTAGTTTATTTAAACGGTGCGTATTAAGTGGCAGTCTCAGAATATCCCCTAGTTTAGTAAAAAAGGAGATAATTAATGGCGAAAATGACCAGATCCTTGGCTGTTTACCCAAAACATCAGCCATTAAATTGATTAATTCAACAGTAGAAAAGGGATGACTGTCAGCTACATTATAAATACCCGAAGGAATTTCTTTTTGGGTGATTAATTCATTAATAACAAAACACAAGTTATCGATACTTAAAAATGATCTTAGATTATGATAGGCACCTAAAGGATAAGGAACACCTTTATTTACAAAATTGTATAACAAATTCAAATTGCCTTTATTACCTGGTCCATGAATCATAACAGGTCTAAGAATATACAATTTTTTATTTGGAGGTAATTCTTTTGACAAAAGATATTTTTCAGCGGCTAATTTAGAAATTCCATATTCTGTTTTTGGGGAAGGCGGTGTTTCTTCTGTTAGATTTGAATCTACTATATCAGCTACCGCTTTTACAGAACTAATAAAAATGAAGGTATTTGCATTGCTCTTGATAAAAGCATCAAAAAGTTGCTTTGTTAATTCTACATTTACTAATTGATATTCATTTTTATTGGATGTAGCTTTTAAATCATGCGCCTTTCCTGCCAAATGAATAATTGAACCATCAAAATTGGGAAATGAGTTGTTAATAAACATTTCTCTAGTGATCGGAACAATTGTTGAATCAATAGACTTACTTAGATATTGAATCAAATTTGTTCCAACAAATCCTGAAGAGCCACTTATAAAAATGTTCACTAAAAGATTTTAAATTGACTGATTTTCGAAAATGTTCGAATGGGTGAAAGTAGAAACCAGATTGGCAGATGAGCAGATTTTATGCTGGCATACTTATGAACCAGTTTAAATTGATTAATCACAGCTTTATAAGAGCCAGTGCTAGATCCACCGTATTCCATAAATAAATGATGATCATTCAATACAGCAATATCAATGTCTGGTATAAGAATACTCATATCTAGTAACCAAAAAATATCACAAGCAACATTTTTGTATTCTTTATATTGAAACTCTCCAACAGTTTTATAAATACTTCTCTTAAGAAACAAAGAAAAATGAGGCGGAAAAATTCCATATTGTATTTTCTTAGAAGAAATAGAACTAGGTTTCCAGGTTCGAATTACTTTGCTATTTGCATTTACAAATTCACATCCTATGCAAACTCCATGCAAGTTGGAATTTGTTTCGAATTTTTTGATGACAGATTCAAAAACAGTAGCATCTGACAAATAATCATCCGATCCCATCAAATAAATGATATCTCCTGTTGCTTTAGCAACTCCTTTATTCAATGCATCAAATATTCCTCCATCCTTTTCAATACTTAATTGATCTATTTTATTCTTTTGATAGATATCTAATACTGCTTGCTTAGAGGAACCTCCATCTACAATAATTATTTCAAAATTAGTATAGGACTGAATGTATAATGAATCCAAAGTTCGTTGGATTCTAACATCGTTGAAATTTGGAATGATTACAGAAATTTTCATTAATTGTTATTCAATTGTTCTTTAATCCAACTAGTTGTTAATAATAGACCTTGCTCAAGATTAATTAATGGCTCCCATCCTAATACATTCTTAGCAATAGTGTAATCAGCAGATCGGCCAATATCTCCTTCAGGTTTAGATTTGTCATAAAAGATTTCAATATCCTTTTTAAGCACTTTATCTTTTAAAGTCAGCACGAGCTCTTTAATTGATGTACAATAGCTAGGTCCGATTTGAATTATTTGAGGGAGTTTTGATTTACTCAAGGCTAATACAAAAGCATTTGCAATATCATCAACATGAATAAATGCTCTACCCTGGTTGCCACTTCCCCAAACTTGAAGTGTTTCACCTTCTTTTAATTCAATCATTTTTCTAATAATTGAAGGAATTACTTGCGAACGCTTGGGATCAATATCACAGTTTGAGCCATATACATTATGCAGCATTAAAGTAGTAATTTCTATGTCATACTTTTCAGCCATGTATTGCATTTCTAAAGTCCCAATTAATTTGCTCCATCCATATGCTGACTCCGGTTCAGCGGGAAATAACTGTTCTTCTTTTAGAACAGCGGTTAAACTCATTTGCAAATCTTTTGGGAAAGAACAGGCGGTTCCTGCATATAGTATTTTCTTTATGCCAGCTTTTGCAGAAGCATTAAAAAGATTGGTATTAATCTGATTATTGATCTTAAATATCTCATATTGATTATTAAATACATAACCAATACCAGCAACAATATCTGCCAAATGAATGACAACATCACAGCTTTTAATGACATCGATCAATTGATGTTCATTATTGGCTTCTGCTATATCAATATTGAAAAAATGACTTGAATAATCCCATCCAGGAATTGAATCAATATTTTCTTTCTTTCCACGCCAAAAATTATCAATTACAACTACCTCGTTACCTAAATCAATAAGTTTCTTCAATAGAGTAGAGCCAATCATACCCGCCCCGCCTGTAATACATACTTTCATTTATTCTATTTTTAAAAATTAAAAACCAATTCGTTTAAGAAATCCTAATCTAATAAATGTGTATTTGCAGCCTTTTTTAAATCAATAACTTTAGTCATTGAAAAAATATTAGCCCCAACCATACTATTTATCACAATGTTTTTATCAACTATATACTCTTTGAACGAAAATTTAGATCTAAACCCAACAATATTTTCAAAATAACTCAATAGATATTCGAAGAAGTTCAATTTTTCACTATTAACATTGCTAAAGTGATTAATGATTAGAACTGATCCGGAATTCTTACAAATTCTTAATGCTTCTTGTAATAGTTTATGAGGATTACTAGAAACTGAATAAATGAACATTAAAACAACATGATCGAACGATTCGTCTTCAAAAGGAGTATTCTCACAATCCATGATTTTAAGATCAACATCCATTTGATATCTCTTTGCTTTTAGCGCACATTTCTCTAACATTTTTTCGGACAAATCAATACCTGTTAATCCTTTAAATTTTTTGGGGAAATATTTGAGCGATAACCCTGTTCCTATTCCAAATTCAATAATTTTTTTCTCTTCACTAATCTCCATACTTGAGATTGCTTTCTTCCTTGCATCATCAAATGTTTTTGAGAATAAGAAATCATAAAAGTTTGCATAAACATTATAAACTGATCTTACACTCATAAAAACTTATTAATATCTAAAAAGATGATCTAAAAAAATCAAAAATACTAATCCTTATTTTTTCAATTCAATAATCAAAGCAGGAACTGTAGTAGAGCTGAAATCGTGATTACCAGGATATTGATGATCACCAACAATAATTACTTTATCTATCATCAATTTCCTTTGGTTGATAACTTCAAAAATATGATTAATTGTACCGATGGCTCTGATTATCAGGTGTTTGGAATTATCACTAATCGAAGATGAATTTAAATATTTGTTACAATTATATGAAGAAACAGTTTTAATATAAGGATTGTTTTCATTATAAATAAAAGGGAAATGGGTATTTGTTGTAAAGCCATATCCAAAATACTTTTGCTTAAAATTTGCATAGCTCAATAAAGAATCTATCATTACTTCATCATATACAGAACTAAATCCTTCAATTTCGGTGTTTTTATTGGTAGTTTGATCTAGGTTTTCTACTGTGAATATTTTATTGAACCCCAATTTTCTCCTAAAATCAAACACATTACTTGCATTAACACCAAATTTTCCAGAACTTGAATAACCTGCAACTGTATAAAAGTTATTCTTTATTTTATTAGTTATAAGATTGTTTTCAATCTTTACATTTTTACCATGCATAAAATATAAGTATGCATCGTCTGACTTTCCATTAAATAATTCCCTGGCTTCCGCTCCAATAGAGCTTCCATAAAATTTGGTAGAATCAAGGTGAATTGAATAATTCTCCGCTATAAAGGGCATTTTTTCTAAAACATCATGATTGTACAATTGTAAAAACTGATCATTTATTGAATCTATTCTAAGCTTTCCCCAAGATTCTAAAATCAACAGAAATTCCTTATCATTATTACTTTCATAAAAATTATTAATTGCTAAACTTTTTCCATCTGGAAATTTTTCGAACACAAAATCACTGAAGTAATTAGTAAAATCTCTTTTCATTTCATGTCCAAAGCCATTATGTGAAGCTTGAAAACGAAAATATTTTTTGTTCTCATAAATAGGCCTTACTACGATTAATAAATAAAGTATACAAAAACTTGCTATGATAGACACTATATAGTCTTTCGAACCAATTTTACTAATGACTCTTTTCTGAAGTAATGAGGTCAAATAAACTACAAATAAAAGAAAGACTACCAAAAAGAATCCTTTAGCAACGAGGCTAAAATCGAGATACAAAATATAATTCCATCTGCTTACAAATTCAAAAACATTAAAGTAAAATACTCGAGCAGCACAAATCAAAAGAAGGTAGAGAAATAAAATGCAGTTTAAAACATATAATAGTTTAAACTTTCGATGGAATAGATAAATAAGTAGGTTAAAAATGAATCCTATAAATGCAGTTAAAAAGAAATTATAGTCATAAATAAAATAAAAAAGAGCTGGCTCTAGAATAGCAGAGGGAATAAATATTGCAAGCAATAAAAGAACGATCGACTTAGAAAGCCTTACAATAAAATCAAAAGGCTTGGTAAAATAATTGCTATTCATTAATTAACAGTTGATACTTTTAATTTGCTATTTAGTGTAAGACACCACTAAAGAGTTTAAAAAATTTATGTCTTAATTTATAAATCAACGCTGAAGAATAAAAAAATAAAACCATTTTATCTCTTAAAGAAAGCCCAATGGTAGACAAAATACCAATCCTGTTTTTCTGCTGACAAAATCCTAAGCCCTTTATGAAAACATTGATATAATGGTCGAAAGCTTTATTGTCTAAATTTTTCCATTTCTCTTTAAAGTAAATAAAAGCCTGCATTCTATTCAAGTATTTTTCTCGTTTTTCATCAAACTCAAGATCATACCCGTATGAATTAGCATTGTGGATTCTATACAAATAAAGCACTTCAGGAATATGTACATTTTTACCAAATGCTCTTAAATGCAATGAAGTCCAAGTATCTTCATTTGGAAGCTCTATTGGTATTGGGAAAATACGATTTGCGATAGATCTACTAAAAAAGATAGAACCTCCTGAATAATTGGGATTCATTATTTTTTTGGGGAAAACAACTCCATTGTGCTTATCTATACTCGAAAAGGTTTTTAATAGGCAAGTTGAAAAGTCTCCCTGGCCCATTTCGAGTGGCGCTATCCTTTTTTGGAGACTATCCTTATTTAAAATATCATCGCCTGCAAAAAAACAAATATAATCACCGGAACATAATTCAAATGCCTTGTTGTAGGCATTGCATTTTCCTTTTTCAGCTAAATCATGTAAAACAATTCTTTCATCCTTTTGAGCGAAAGATGAAGCGATAATCGCTGTATTGTCTATTGAACCGTTATTTACAATAACCAATTCCCAATTACGATAGGTTTGATCAATTATTGAATTAACTGCTTCTGTGATAAATTGTTCGCAATTATAAACAGCTAATAATATAGAAACTTTATTCATTAATTAACCTGAGACGATTTGAATTTATTTAATTGACACATTGTAAACTTCAACCCACTTATTAAAGGATATGATTCTCCAAATCATAAATATGTATGTTTTATTCATCTTCTGCATATTTATGTCAAAGTGTTTAGATAACTCATTTGAAAAGATTGGATTGCAATTTTTAATCGCTCTATTTAGTTCATTCTTAAAAAATTGCTGATTAGATGCAGTCCATAATTCTTGAGGAGTTAAAAAACCATTTTTGTCGAACCTTTTATAAACAACATCCGGAAGTATGTTTTTACAGGCTTCTCGAAGTATATATTTTCTAACCCCGTTCTTTATTTTTAAAGAATCTGGCATTTGTAGCCCAAATTCAACAAGCCTATGATCTAGAAAAGGAACTCTAGACTCTATCGAAAAAGTCATTGAATTTTTATCTTCATAGCGCAATAAGCTGTGTAAACCATATTCTTGAAAATGATTGACTGAAATTTGATTTATCGTAGATGCTGATGAACTTTTAAAGGGTAATACGGATTCAAAGTATTGTTTATCTATTAAGCCCATAATTTCATTTTTTGGCTTAATGATTTTATTAATTACATTCAGTATTGGATATTTTGAATGCAATTTAAAATAGTTAAATAATGTGTTAATCGCTTTAATAAAATTAGACTTAAACAATTTTATAAAATAAGGCTTATAAAAAACATCATACCCAGCTAGAACCTCATCTGCGCCTTGACCATCAAGCATTACAGTTAAATGATTATTTGCAGCTTCACTGAAAACGCAGTATTGAGCAAAAATACTAAGTGTTGGAAAAGGTTCTTCCTGGTGCCAAATTAGTTTTTCAAAATTATTTTTAAATTCTTCGAAGTTTGGATATACTTTATGAACGTTTATATTAATTTTTTCACTTACTGCATCAATGTAAAAGCTCTCATCAATTTCATGATCCTGAAAACAAGCTGAAACACATTCTTGTTTGCTTTGCATTTTACTTGAAACTAAGCTTTGATTAATACTTCCGACCAAACATGAGCTATCTATTCCGCCAGACAAGGCCGACCCCACCTTAACATCAGAACGTAGAGAAATCTCAACCGCGGAATCAAATATTTTTCTATACGATGATATTAACGCATTCTCATTATAACTTTCATCATTTACTTGAATATCATTAATTGAGTAGTATTGATTAATTAAAACTTTATTTGAATCAGATTCGATGGTAAGATTATATCCACCTCTTAATTCAAAAACATTCTCAAATAGCGTTTCATGTGTATGATTAACTAACCCATTAACAATAAAATCATACGCTCTTGTTTTATTTAATGCAGGGTTCCATCCATCAATAACTGTAAATGCTTTTATTTCCGATGCAAAATAAAATTGATCATTTATTATTACATAATAAAAGGGTTTAATACCATACCTATCTCTAGAACAAAATATTTTTTTCTTGATTGGGTCATAAATTACAAAAGACCACATTCCATTAAAATGATTGATACATTTTTCTCCCCACTTAATATATGCGTTCAAAATCACTTCTGTATCAGACTCTGACTGAAAAACAATGCCATCCAAAATAAGTTCTTCTCTTAATTCTTTATAGTTGTAAACCTCGCCATTATATGTAATTACATACTCATCTACCTTCATGGGTTGAGATCCTTTCGAAGAAAGATCAATAATCGATAATCTACGATGTCCAAAACCAATATTTTTATCCTCATTCAACCAATACCCTTCACCGTCTGGACCTCTATGCTTTAGCATTTCTCCCATTTTCTTTACAATATCTAAAGAAACTGTTTGCCTATTTAATGAAACTATTCCGGCTATTCCGCACATAATTTATTGTATAATTTTGGGAAATTCTTCTATGAGTTTATTTGCGATATGCTGAATAACAATCATGTTATTATCAGCAGAATAGTTCCAGGCCTCTCTGCTCGCATTGCATTTATATTCATAAATTTTATCTTTTGAAAGTTTCGCAATCGATTCAGCGATTGATTTTGGCGAATAATCATCAGAAACTATTCCAATACTTGCTTCTTTGATAATAGCAGCCATTTCAGGGTTTGGCGAAGTGGCTAAGCAGAGTCTGGCTTGAAGGAATTCAAAGAATTTATTTGGAAGCGCATACAATTCATTAAATCCAACTGGTTCGAGTAGATAGACTCCAATATCATACCTATTGATAATTGACGCAATTTCCATGGTTGGAACGGGGTCAAGAAAATAAACATTGACTCTTAGCTGAATCGCTTTCTTCTTCAAACAATTTATATAGTCAATTTGAGGCTGGCCATTTGCAACTAACATTAAATAAAGAGCATAGTCCTTTTTTAAAAAAGTCATCATGTCGATCATGCCTTCAATCTTCCGATTTGGCATTGCAGATCCATGATGTATCAATTTTATAGTATCCCTTGGAAATTGGGGCTTTAATTTTTCTTCATAAAACGAAGCATTTGTAATAACTTCCTGTGTCTTTACATGAAATTTATTTTCATACTCATTGGCAATACCCTTACAAACAACAGTAATATAATTTGCAGAAACTAGAAATTTCTTACACAACCATTCTTTGTAAGGCTGATAGAAAAGCTTCCACAAAAAGCTATTTTCAAATTCCCTTGGTGAATATTCATGTAAGTCTGCCCAGACTGGAACTTTAGCATTTGCAATTTTTATACCCAGTGGCAAAGAATCGATATCATTACAAAGAATTAAATCAAATTTAGTGGCAAATATTTCTTGCTTTAATATGTACTGTTTTGAAACTATTCTAAGATAAGAATCGAGTCGCCCACTTATAGAACATAATAATCTGATTAATTTCCAAAAAATATTGTTCCGTTGATATTTGAGCAAAAGGTTTGGAATTGTATTATTAATCGGAGTAATACCAATTGTATATAAATCATATTGATTTTCCAAAGCTTTTACTTGTCGTATTACACGTGGATCTTTATGCAGATTTGAAAAAGCAATTACAAGAATGCGCTTTTTATGCATTTGGCAATTGTTCTTTATAAATAAAATTAGGGCGTATAATTAATCCTAAAATAATACCCAATGGTGGAATTCCTAATGGACCAGAAAAAAAGTTAATTAAGAACCAAAAAAATAGGATATATATTAATTTGCGATTGTTTACGTTTGAAAATATTTTTATAAAAAAATAAAAAACTACTATCAACCCAACAAATCCAAGCGAGGCTAGTATGCTAACAAAACCCCCTCCCTGATCTAAAGAAAACCCATCACCAATTATTGGATGATGTTGGAAATTATAAACATACGCTTGATACGAAGCAAATCGGCTAACAAAACTTCTATCAACAGAAAGAATTAGTAATGGATTATTATTGAGTGCTTTGAAAATAAGTCCAACAGCTCTCATGTATGCATATTCAGAAAAATAATTAATAATATAAGATTTAAAAATTAAAACAAAAACCACTGAAGCCAAAATATATCTAAAGAAAAATGCTGACAAAATAACAAACAAAACCATAAAGCCATAACCACTTAAAGAGCTTAGTAAACAAAAACAAACAATAACAATTATTTTTTTATTCTTGAATAAATTAAGCTCGCCTTTTCTAACTAATATTAAACTATAAATTAAAAAAAGATTGAAAATTTGCAAAGCGAAAAAAGATGGTTCAGGACTCAATGTTCTTGACCCCCTTCCTTGACTAGCTAAATCTTTGCCTACAGCATATTCTCTTGAAAGAATAAGAAGATTTTCTACAGCCCCATTTGTTAGGAAATATATAATAGTAAAAATGAAATATATAGTGAATACCTTATTTGCATATTTATCAAATAATTCAAAAGAATTAGAATAACCAAAAACGATTGCAACTAAAAATTGAAGAAACGAGAAATATTTTCCTGGAAGTACCCCATTACCCATCAAGAAAGTATTAATTAAAATACTTAAATAAGAAAATGCGATAACATAAAATATATAAATAAGAACAGTAAAATCCTGACTCTTATACTTTTGATAGAAATCAGGATAATTTACAAAAAAATATATTGCTATAAGAGCAATAATCATCAATGTAGGCTGAGTATCAGTTGTACTAATATATGAAGGAATAAAAGGAAAAAAGATAGAAATAATAAAAATAAAGCTTATTGTATTCCTAACTTTAGTATCCCTTATTTTGTTCAATAACGAGCTCATTAATTAGTCCTTTTGTTTTTCATATTTGTAGTTATAAAACACTTTATAAATTATTACTGTCTAAGAATTTTACTTTTTACCAATTCTTTCATTTTAGAAGGTAAAAAAATGGAAGAAATTTTATAAATAAATTCTCTTTGTTTCTGATCAGTTCCGTAAAAGTGATGGGGGATATTTGGAGATGACAAAACATTTTCAAATTCTTCTTCAGTAAAATTTAATTTTTTTGCTACATATTCTCGATCTTGTTTTTGCAGGTTCAGATCATAAGTTGGTTTTTTAAGTTCTTCGAGCGCTTCTGCCTTAGTGATCTGACCAGAGAATATTAAATTTGAAAGATGCGCTTTGCGTTTATCAACACCAAACTTAGAAGGCAAAACTACACCTTGATAAAATCGGGTATAAATATTTTCAAAATGCTTACCCTCATAGTTAATCCAATCAAATTCAGATTTTAAAAATTCAACTACTTCTTTTGGAGAATAATCTACATAGTAAAGTAAAGGCACACTTTTAATTCCCCTTAATCCATAAAAAATTTGATCGTAAATACCATTTGTAGGAATTCCTTTCAAAGGTTTTCCTGCAAATTTTTCATAAATATTTTTTATATTAGTAAGATCAGTTTTAAGATAATTCCAGGTCTTCGGCATAATGAGTTCTGTTTGATAGTTAGACCCATTAAGAATGTATTTGATATTCATTTTCGCTGCAATCTTAAATATTGATCCGAAAATGGTATGATCTGCAGGAACATCTAAATCAATTACAGATGCTTTATAATATGCTTTTTGTAATTCACGCATCACAGGCCAATCAATTACATGGGTAAACAATTCAAACCCAAGTTTTTTTGTTATAGATTCAATATTTCTTATTGATAAATCTGTATTCCATCCATAATCAAAATGAACAACCAGTGGTCTTAAATCATACTCTTTAGCTAAATAAGCCAGATATGAACTATCTGCTCCACCACTTAAGCCAACAATACAATCATACTTCTTTCCTTTGCCGCTTTCCTTTATATCTTTTATTACATTATCTAATATTTGCTTCTTCCTTTCGCCCTGTGGCAAAACATTGTTCTTGAATTTTTCAAAATCATAATAATAATTTGAAATTCCATTCTTATTAAAAAATATATTAGGATCAGCAATATTATCCATTACACTAAAAGAACACTGCCTAAAATATTTATCATTTATATCAGTAACTATATTCATGTTAAATAAGGCTTATGAAATCGGTTTTAGATAAATATGTTATTAAAACTGCTTTATGTCTTCCCTGAAAAACAAAAAAACTCCCGGCGGCAGCTGCAGATGCATGGGAAGATTTCAGAACATCTGCGATATTTTCTATGGAACCTGCACCACCGCATGCTATAACGGGTATTTGAACAGCATCTGAAACTGATTTAACCAGCGCCAGATCGTAACCTAACATTGTTCCATCTTTGTCAATAGAGTTTATTAAAATTTCTCCAGCACCTAATGCTTCTATTTCACGTGCAAATTGTACAGGATCCTTACCAGTCGATTTGGTTCCACTTTTAATAAATACTTTATTCCCCGAAAAAATTGTTTTCTTAACGTCTATTGAAACAACAATAGTTGAACTCCCAAATTTTGCAGAAGCTTCTTTAATTAATTCAGGATTAAGAAATGCACTTGTATTTAAGCATACTTTTTCAACTCCATAGGCTAGTATTTTTTCTATTTGAGTAAGTGATTTAATACCGCCTCCATAACAAAGTGGCATAAAACATTCTGATGCAATGTTACTAAGCATGGAATAGTCGGGTTCGGCATTATTATTTGTTGCAGTGATGTCTAAGAATATTAGCTCATCTACAGCTTTTTCGTTAAAAATCTTTATCGCATTTATAGGGTCCCCCACATATTTTAAGTCCTTAAACTTCAAAGATTTATATAGCCCCTTGTCTTTTAGCAATAAAACTGGAATTACTCTTGGAAAATTCATGCTAATAGTTGGTAATAAAATTGTTGATTAAATTCATTCCAAACAAGTGACTTTTCTCAGGATGAAATTGAACTCCTATAATATTATCAACCTCGAAAGATGCCGGAAAATTGTAACCATAGTTTGCTGTCCCATTAATTAACGCTTTGTCATCAGACCTAAAATGAAAGGAGTGAACAAAATAAAAACGCTGAATCTCATCAATTCCTGCATAAATTTTATCGTTACCACATCTGTTTACCTCTAACCATCCCATATTCGGAATTTTTGGAGGATTTTGCTGGTTATCAAATTTAAAACGAACTGTCTCAGCATTTACCCAACCAAAACCTTTACTCATTTGATCTTCTTCACTATTCTTTGTCATTAATTGAGCCCCTAGACAAATTCCCAAAATTGGCGTTTTCTGAATTAACACTTTTTCATTCAAAACATCCCATAGACCTAGTGAATGAATCATTTTAATGCCATTACCAAAAGCGCCAACTCCTGGCAAAATCAGCTTAGTAGCTGCACTGATTAATTGAGGGTCGCTAGAAATTTCAGCTGAAAATCCCAGCTTCTTAATCATATTCTTTATAGAGCCAATATTCCCAGTTTTATAATCAACTATAACAGTCATACAATGTAAGGGAGCTAAAAAAAATGTTTAATAATGTCAACAATTGCAACTGCAGATTTACCATCTCCGTATAGATTATCATTATACTCCCCTTGCTTAATTTCAACGATAGATTTAATGTCATCTAAATTATCATAAAGCAGTGTATTCCATCCATTATTGAGGGTTTCTATCCATTCTGTTTCAGTTCTTATGGTTATACATTTTTTCTGTAACATATAAGCTTCCTTTTGCATGCCTCCACTATCCGTAATTACACATTCACTAAATTTTTGGTAACTTATATTTTCCAAATACCCTACAGGGTCTATAAACTTAATATTATTATAACTAGATAAATCAATTGAATTAGATTTCAATATATTCTTAGTTCGTGGATGTAAAGAGAATATAACTGTATTATTAAGCAAGTTTAACTTGCTCAAAATATATCGGATTCGATCTAAATCATCGGTGTTATATGGTCTATGAATAGTTACATAATAATATGGAAAATCGACCATACGAATTAGCCTAGTTTCAACCAGATGAAGAGTATCTTTCATTACATCGCCACAATTGAAAATTCTATTATGATTTATTCCTTCTTTTTTTAAATTCTCAATTGCCAAACTAGTAGGACAGAATAATAGATATGAAAATACATCTGTTATTATTCTATTAACCTCTTCGGGCATTTGTCTATTAAAACTCCGCAATCCGGCCTCGATATGAATTATAGGAATACTTAATTTAACAGCGCATAAGGCACCTGCAAGTGTGGAATTTGTGTCTCCGTATAACAAAACTGCATTTGGAGATTCCTTAATTAAAATCTCTTCTATTTGAGTCATCATTGCAGCTGTTTGAGCAGATTGCAACGAAGTTTTTGGCAATGTAAGGGTATAATCGGGTTCACTAATTTTCAATTCCTTAAAAAAAATACTGCTCATATTAAAATCAAAATGCTGACCAGTATGAATTGTAATGGTTTGAAAATAGTTTTTTAAAGCGATGTCCATTGGGGCATGCTTTATGAATTGAGGTCTTGCGCCTATAATTGAAACAACTTTATTCACCGTGGTAGTAACATTTTAACTGAAGACAATAAAAGACTATAGTAATGCTCTGCATTCACAATGCTTGCTGCTGTGTTAGAATTAGATTTGAATTCATTAATCATTTCGTGATTTAATACATCCAAACTAGATTCTAAACTAGATTGGTCATAGTCATTTAATACCAATCCAACATTATACTTATTAACCAGTTTTTTCATTTCAATATTAGGACTTACTAATAATCCTAATCTTGCCTGAATAAATTCAAAAACCTTGTTAGGCAAAGCAATTTGATTATTATAACTTGTTGGTGCAAGAATATAAAGTCCTATATCATAGTTGCTTAATTTAAAAATAATCTCATCAAACCTTACTTGCTTTCTAATTGAAATATTTGAATAAGATTTTGACAACTCTATTATCTGGTTATAATATTCAAGATCATTTGGAACAAGCATTAAATCAAACGAAAATTTATCCGGGAATTTACCAACCGCATTAATCATTGTTTCAAGCTTTCTACCTCTAATAGAAGCTCCATGATGAATGATCCTGATGATTTCATCATTCTTTTTAAACGACGGAATTATAGATGGCTCGTATGAAGCTGCATTGGGTATAACAATAGAGTCGCAATTAAATTCACTTTTGCATTTTTCCGAAATGCTTTCGCAAACATTAATTACTAAATCCATTTTATCTAAATACTTTTTATAAATACCTAAGCAATATTCTCCAATAGTATTTAACCATTCAGAATCTTTATCAAATTGCAAAGGATGATACTCATGAGCATTGTAAACAATTTTATATTTCCTTCCGGGAAAAGAGAATATGGATGGAAAAAAAACAGGATTATGGTTTATTATAATATCTGGCTTTATGAAAAATAGTAACAAATGAAAAGGAAGTTCAAAGAATACTGGTTTTCCTAAATATTTTTTCTTTGTTATTCTACTGTAAACTTTATCATATACTCTGGTAAAACCAAAAAACAAATCAATATTGATAAACTTAACTGATTTGTCATGTGGACGAGTTCTTCCTAATGCTATAATTTCGAATTCATGTTTAAGTGCCTCAATCTCTCTTATCATTCTTGGGCCATTATGAAATGGGTCTGAATTGATAATTAAGATTTTTTTTAAGTTAGACACGGATTTTCTAAAAGAAGTATAATTAAAACAAAATTGAGGAAGTCAGCAATCGCCATTCTAAATCACTGCCTCTTTCTTTCTTAGTATTCTTGTAATCAGCTATCGCTTTATTATTTAAAACACCCAACTGTCCTAAATGCTCAACCGTAGCAATTAATTTGTTTTTAACTGAATGACTATTCATCCAATCAGATTGGGGAGGCTCGTATCCTATTTTATCTTTTCTCCAAGCAATCTCTTTAGGTAAAATATCTTCAAAGGATTTTCTAAGTATAAATTTAGTCCACCCATTAGAAATTTTATATTCAGGAGGTAATGAAAATACAAATTCCGCTAAATGATGACTTAAAAAAGGAAGTCTTACCTCAACTGAATGAGCCATTGCATTTCGATCGCTATACCGCAATAGTTCCGAAAGCCCTTTTTGCATCATACTATATTCTAGTGATTGGTTGAGTTCTGAAGACGAATACAGAAAAGTATTATTTTGAATTTCAGAATAGCTAAAGTTATGATGGAAAAAATCCTTGCTTAAGATGGAAGAACTGTATGCATCAAATAATGCTTTACCAGAATAGAGCAATTGCAAAAGCCTTGGATTAGAGAGTATTGTATCTTTAATAGGACTAAAAGAAATAGCTTTATTAATATTATTTGTTGAATGCAACAACAAGTATTGTGAATACTGATCTTTATAACTTTTATTGCTTTTCTTTCTAAGTTCTCTAAAAAAGGATTTATAATAATAATGATAACCCCCAAGTAATTCATCTGCCCCTTGGCCATCTAGAAGTACAGTTGTATTATTTTTTCGGGCCAATGACATTACATCATACTGAACACAAATACTTGCAGAGCTAAATGGCTCCTCTTGGTAATATGCAATTTCATCAAATTTATCTACTATTAAATTAGGACCCGGTGTAGTATAATGAGCTTCAGCATCGGTATTCTGTACAACTTGCTTAATAAACTCATATTCATCTAATTTAAAGCCAGGAAAAATTGCAGAAAATGTTTTTTGCTTGTTATTATTAATCAACTTACTTATTATACTAACAATAGCACTGCTATCCAAACCGCCTGATAAACTAGACCCTACAGAAACATCTGATCGTAATCTTTTGTTAACTGAATCAATCATTAACGATTTAAAAATTTCAATAGAATCATTTAATGAAATATCATTATTTCGATTTATTGAATTTAAAAACCAATACTGCTTTTTATGAATTGATAAATCATTCAGGTTTACTTTTAGATAATTGGCATTTTCTAACTTACTAATATTTGAATAAAAAGTTTCAGATTTATTAGAAGCATTTTCTACAAACCCATAAGAAAGAAAATTAAACAACATTTTCGAATTGTGCATCTTTGGAACTCCTGATTTCCAAAGTGCTTTCATTTCTGATGCAAAAACAAATAGCTGTCCAGGGATATAATGATAAAAAAAAGGCTTCTCTCCAAATCTGTCTCTAGCACAAAAAACAGTTTGCTCTTTGTTATCAACAATAGCAAATGCGAACATACCGTCAAGATAACTTAGTAGTTTTTCTTTGAACTTATCATACAAAGCAAGTAAAACTTCGGTATCTGAATTCGACTCAAACTTATATCCTTCCTTAACTAAATCAGCTCTTAATTCTAGATAATTATATATTTCACCATTATAAGTGATTTGATATCTCCCTTCTAAATAAGACATTGGCTGAGCACCTGATTTACTTAAATCAATAATCGAAAGCCTTCTATGCCCTAATACTACTTTGTTGTTAACATCTCTCCATACCCCTTCTCCATCTGGTCCTCGATGTTTAATAGAATCTGTCATGCAATTAATCAAATTGCTTTGAACAGTTTCCGAATTAGAACTTATGATTCCTGCAATACCACACATAAGATAAAATTAATCAAACAAAAGGCCTTCGCGTTTTGATAAGGTCTTAGCACTTTTAAACCAATCTTCGTCTTTAATCAAGTTCGTCCAACTATTGTACAATTTATTCGCTTTTGAAGATTCAGGAATAAAATATTTCATAAAATAAGTGGGTGAATAGTCTGGAATAATTTCCTTACCCTCAAAAAGAGCGACAATTTTTTTAACTAAAATTGTTGTATCTAAATGCTGTTCTACATACTTCTTCCCTTGCATCGAAAGACTTGTTCTGAAATTCAAATCTAATATTGTATTTTTAAGTACATCATATATCGTGTTTGGGCAAACATCAATGATAGGACAGTTATCAATATTTACACCTTGGTAATAATTACCATAAGACATATTTGATAGTACAACTTTTCCATAAGCTAATGCTTCAGTAGAAAGTTTTCCCCCTCCAGGAATAAGCAGTTGATCAATAACAATATCCGCATCTTCTATAATTTTCAGTATTTCCTGATTAGGAATATTTTCAAGAAGAATAGGTGTGAAAGAAACCCCTTCCGTTTCTAACCTTTTAAAAGCATCTATTACATATTCAGAGCCTTTAATATTGGGAGAGCTTGGTGCATGTAATACTTTAGGTATTAATCTTTGATGTGTGACCTGAGTATTAAAGTCTGATAAAAAAACCGTCATTGGGAAATGATAAAAAGGACGAATTTGCAGCTGTGCTTGTTCTCTTTTACTAAAGATAAAATCTGCATACTTTTCAGCTTTACGAATCGCTTGCAATCGAAAGTTTAAGGCTCGTGTATTATAAGAATAATCCTGCTCATAAGATACTGGTTGCAACCCATTAGCCAGAAACTCCTGCTTCATTGAAAAGTACCATCGTGCATCGTCCCCACAAAAAATAAAAAATATTTTTTTGTTTTTTATTTTTATTTTTTTTAAATCATCTAAATTTTCTGTTAAACTTGAGCTTAAAAAGATAAAGAAATCACAATCGTCTATTAAAGTATCAATAATTGATGTGATAAAATAAGGTCTAACTTTTCTGGCTATGAAATTGCAAATCCTACCAAGAATTCCACTTGAACCTATCAGTTTTTTAAAAAAAAATGGGAAACTATTATTCCCAATATAATCATAATTGTCCTTAGCTATTATTTTACTATCTGGAATTTTATGTACATAGGTTTTAACGTCATAACCTAACAGATTAAAACTTCGCCGTAAATCCTTAAACTGAGAAGCAATGTCTGTTGATGCTAAACAAACCGTTGGCAATTGATAAAAAATTAAGTAAAGAGGTAATGAATAAATTTAAGGAATCAAAGAATTAATTCCTTCATTGAATGAAATTCTAGGAGTACCTAGAATTGATTTCATTTCAGTAATATCGCCAAGGATGGCATAATTTTCTTTGCCAGGAGCAAATTCAAAAACAGGAGTTTTGCCAAGTTTTTGTCCAATAATATCTACAATTTCTTTTAAAAAAATTGTATCAGGCCCTCCAACATTAATTTTAGCACTTCTATTTAAATCCATAGAACTAATTACAGCATCTGCTGCATCTTGCGCATGTGTTGGATTAATTAATAAGCCTTTTTCGCCCTCAATTCTAATGGACTTCCCTTCTAAAACATTATCAATAAGCCTCGGTATTAGCATTCCTCTTTTTTGACCTTTGCCATAAATGAAAAAATACCTAAGCATAACAACGTTAAATAAAGATTGATAATTTTCAAGAATCATTTCAGAACCAAGCTTGGTTGCAAGATAAAAGCCTAATTCTTTTTTATAAACAATATCTGTTTTCTCGTTAAATGCAGAACCATTTGATGAACCATAAATTCCTGCTGAAGAGGCATAAACAAAATTTTTCACTCCGGCTATTCTTGCATAATCAGCTAACTTGAGTGTACTTACAGTATTTACATTATACACTTCTAGTGCAGTATCTGGAAAAAGTCGGAAATTTTCAGATTGAGCAAGATGTATAATTACATCCATTTGCTTTGGCAAATCATTATGATCCCAGTCTTTAGCTAAATCAATTTTAATGCGTGTAATATTATCCTTAAACGGTTTTTCAGATTGTGAAATAACAAAAATTTCATTTTTTGAATCTGCTAAATTTTCCAGTAAATAACTACCAACTAAACCAGTTGCACCGGTGATCAATATTTTTCTTCCCATAAACTGAATTTAATTTAATGACGATGGAGAAAGACTCAACTTTTTGTTTACGCTGTCGAATATTTGCCCGATTTTTTCTACAGAATGATGCTTGGAAACATATGCGTAACTCTTCTTTCCATAAACTGATAAATCAATCTTTTCATCAAGTATATCAGTAAGTATTTGCTTGATATTAAAAATATTTCCGTTGATAAATGGAACCTCATCATGTGAACTTAATAATCCACTTCCAACATACAAATCAATCAAGTCTTGTCTTAAACAACAAACTACAGGTTTTGCCATACACAAACTTTCAAGTGCAAACATTGCATACCAACCAATAACCAATTGATCAATAATCAAATCCGATTTTGCTATTTCTTCAATTATTTCAGCGTTAGATCTTCCTTGTAATAAGATGAGTTCAACTGGCCTTCCTTCGTTTTTTAGTTCTTCCATTGCTTTCACAACAAATGAAGTTCCTTTTATTGTTTTATGATTTGGAGCATGCAAAACCCTCAAAGGTTTATCCATTGAAAAAGTTTTTCTATAAACAGGATTTTCGGTGCGCAGCTTATCAAATCGAGCAATATCAATGGAGAAATGTGCCAAGGTTAAAATATCCCAATGGTATGTATAATCCACCCAATCACATCCGCTAATTACAACATCAGCATGATTAGTCCAACGAACAATTTGCTTTTTAACCCTCCCATTCATTTTATAATATGAAGGGTAATCCATTGCCATTGCATTTTTAAATAACAAATTAGGGCAATGCATCATATCATGAATATCACCACCATATGGCATTACAACAACTTTTGTTTTAGATATCTTCAATAAATGGGGCTCAAGAACATTTAAAACCGGATAAGATTTCAATGAACTTCCATTAAAGTATATGTAAAGTGTTTTATATCGGAATATAGATCTAATGAATAACCATATCCCTAATAAATAAAAATAATCTTTAAAAAATTTGTTTGTTTTTATTTTCAATAAATCACCTCTATAGTCAAACTCGCTTGTGATAAAATAAACAGAATCCACAAAAGTTTCGGCAGTATATCCATAAATCTGTAATGCTTTTTTATGATACACATTATTAATCATTGGCTCTGGTCCAAGGCCAATATCAATTTGTTTTTTCCCGAAAAACCTTGCCAATATTGAAGCTGCCAAAAGTAGAGGAGCAAAAAAAAGTATATAACAACAATAATATAAAAACATAATATGCCATCTTGTTATCTTTACTATTGCTCCTAAAAATGCAACTAAAGAAATAATTAATCCAAAAAGATAACTAGTGTAAATGACAGACCCTTGAGTTGAATCTTGTAAATATTTTAATAACTCATAATTATTTAAAATATGACTTTTAGTTTCAAATATATAATATGCCGATAAAAAACAACTAAGGAAAACTGAAACCAAAGTGATTACTAATGTTCCAAAAACGATAGGTAATGTGAAAATAGCAATAACAAAAGAAAAGAAAATGAAAAAAGCACTATTTACAGGAAAAAAAAGCCCTAAGACAAAATATGCAAGTCCATAAAAAAATAATGCAAAAGGAATACGTTTACTCATATTGTACTGTTTATAAATTTAAAAAATCCTCATTTTTATCAATAAAAATTCTACACCACCATTCAAAGTTCATGAATGACCAGATCAAGAGTCTATGATTGATTCTTTGATCAATGTGTTCATGAATAATTTTTTCTACATATGCAGGGTTAATAAACTCAGAAGAGACGGTTTTTTTATTTAAAAGCAAATCTTTTATATACTGTGCATTCTCACCTCTGTACCAAGATTCATCTGGAGCAGAGAACCCTTGTTTTTTTCTGTTAATGATTTTTTCAGGCATAAATGAGGTCATCGCTTTTCTTAGGACCGACTTACCATCATCGTATTCCATATACGCCTTCTTTTTATTGCCGAATGTATTCTCATCAATTCTTTTTAAATTTTCAAAATTTCCCAATTTGTGTTTTACTGGAATTTTCTGTGCAAAATCAACAAGATCATTATCTAAAAAAGGAAATCTTTCTTCAAGACCATTTGCCATAGACAATTTGTCTCCAACCAACAAAAGAGCAGGGAGAAAGGTTTTTATTTCAAAATAGAGTGAATTATTAATGTGCTGTTCAGGGCTGTCGTATTTCAATTTATCATTAAAAGTGAATACTCTTTCAAATATTTCTCTAGGCTCTCGATAATCAATTTTAGAATACACATCTTTAGTAAACAAATTGCCCCTATCGGTATCAGGTACTAATCTTTGCCAAAATCCATAATACTGATCAAAAAAGTCATTTTGACTAATTGATTTAAAAACACGGTAATATCTCCATGGATAACCACCAAATAATTCATCGCCCCCAGTACCTTGCAAACATACTTTCACAAATTTTGAAGCCAATCTTGATATATAGTAATTTGGATAAGACATTCCTACTCTAAGATCTTCCAGATGATATACTACTCTTGGTAAAGACCATTTTAAATCCCCAGCATTTAATACTTGCTCATAATGCTCTGTTTTAAAAAAGTTCGCCATTAACTCCGCATCGCGCCTTTCATCATAATTAGCTTCAACTCCTGTTACTTCACTCATATCAAATCCACAAGTAAATGTAGATAGTCTTTTGACGTGTTTAGAAGCAACAGCCGTAATTGAACCCGAATCCATTCCGCCTGACAAGTAAGATCCGATTGGAACATCTGAAACCATTTGTCTGGATACTGCTGTTTTAAATAAACGCTCTGTTTCTGTTACTGCGTCTTCAAAATCAATTTTATCATCTGTTTTAGTAAAATCAAAATCCCACCAAGGATTATGTAATATTTCTTTAGTAGCAGAATTAACTTTTATAATATTGGCAGGAGGCAACATAAATACTCCAGAAAACAATGTTCTATAAGTAAAGAGATTTTGAAAAGTAAAGTATTCGTTAAGTGCTTCAAAATCCAATTTTACACTAAAGTCTGGGTGCTTAATTATTGCTTTTATCTCTGATGCAAAGACCAAAGTTTTTCCATTAAACCAAGTATATAATGGTTTTACTCCGTGCCTGTCTCTAGCCAGGTAAAGTGTTCTTTCATCATGATTCCATGCTCCTATTGCAAACATTCCATTAAAACGAGTAAAAAATGAAGGGCCATAAGCAGATAATCCTTCAACAATTACTTCAGTATCAGTACCAGAATTAAAGGAATACCCCTTTGATTTTAATTCCTGCTTTAACTCTAAGTAATTATAAATACACCCATTAAAAACAATGGTCCATTTCCCATCTTTAGAGGTCATTGGCTGAGTACCCAAAGAGGAAGTATCCAAGATGGATAATCTTCTATGACCAAAAGCAATATTATCATCCAAAAAATAACCATCTGCATCTGGACCTCGATGAGCTATTGCATCAGTCATTTTTTTTATTTGTGGCAAAGCAAATGCATCACCATTCAAATTAAAGACACCAACTATACCACACATAAATTTAGTTTTCTAAACATTAATTGAAATTTCAACACCCAAACAAAAATTATAAATTATCTAGATATTGATTTACTATATGATCAGCTATTGCTAATGATGCTGTTGCTCCTGGGCTTGGTGCATTTAACACATGAACCTGATTTTTATAACGGATAATATTAAAATCCATTAATAATTTTCCGGTTTTGTCCATGGCTTGAGCTCTTACTCCCGCAGTTCCTGGTCTAAGGTGCGAAAGTTCAATTTCAGGAATCATTTTTTTTGCCTTGCTCAAGAATGCCTTTTTCGATAAGGAGCTTTTAAATTCTCCCATTGAAAAGGAGAAGTTTTTAAAAATAAACGAAAGAAATCCTTGATAAGTAGCAGAATCAATAATATCCGTAAGTGAAAAATCTGTGTTGGTATAACCTTCTCTTTTGAATGCAAAAACTGCATTTGGGCCAACTTCTCTTGCACCATTAATTAATCGGGTAAAATGTACTCCCAAAAAAGGATATGTAGGATCTGGAACAGGATATACTAAATGATTCACTAATTGCTTTGCTTCTTCAGTTAGCATCATATATTCTCCCCTAAAAGGCACAATCCTTAAAGGACGCTTTTGTAAAGTGAAGTTTTTGAAATTTCTATCAGAAAAAAGTCCACTACAACTTACAATATAATCTAATGAATAAGTTGTAGAGTTTGCAACAATTTCAATCTTCTCATCTGATTCTACTACATTATCAACCTTAGCGTTTGTATGTAGTTCGCCACCAGCTTTTAAAATCAAATCGACCAATTTATTCATTACAGCTTTATAGTCTACAATCCCTTCTTGTGGAACAAATAAAGTTTTATCAGAGTTTACAAATGGCTCCCTTGATTTTAGTTCAGATGAAGAAAGAAATCGCAAACCTGCAAGTCCATTTTGTTGACCACGTTCAGCCAAATCATCTAACAACTTTATCTCTTTAGGGCCATTGGCAACAACAACTTTACCGCAGATATCATGAGGAATTGAATGAGTTTGACAAAACTCAGTCATTTGCTGAATTCCAGTTACTGCTAAATGTGCTTTTAGGGAACCAGGTTGATAATAAAGACCGCAATGCAATACACCACTATTACGACCAGATTGGTGTTTGCCAACTTCGTTCTCTTTTTCAAAAACCAATACCTTAAAATTTGGATATCGTAACTGAACTTTATGAGCCAGCGCTAATCCAACAATTCCCCCTCCAACAATTCCTATTTTTTTCAATGCTATTTTCTTTTATCTATTCCTTGTGAAATTCTCCAGTCAATTAATTTTTGTAACCCTTGTTCCAAAGAATACTTAAAATAAAAATCAATTTCCTGATTTGCTTTTTTAGCTGAACCAATTCTATTTTGTACTAATTGCCTTGCATCATCTGCCGCATAAGGTTTATAGGTAACTAGTAAATCAGAACTTTTTAGTTTTAATATTGTATCACAAAGTGTCTTGATTGTGGTTTGGATTTCTGTACCTACATTATACATTCCATAGGCTGTGTCACTTACCAATGCTGCAACATTTGCTCTTGCCACATCTTCTACATAAATAAAATCGTATGCTTGTGAACCATCTCCATTGATTGTAGGTGCTTCATTTGCTTCAATTTTATTCAACATTATTGGCACAACGCCACTATAAACAGCGTGTTGATCCTGACCAGGACCGTAAACATTCATATATCTAAGTCCAATTACTTTAAGACCATATCGATCGTTAAAAGCAGTACACATTGCTTCTCCAGCAATCTTAGTTGAACCGTAGAAATTTTTATTATTGAATGGATGTTCTTCAGTCATTGGAACCTGAACAGCATCTCCATAAACAGATGCAGAAGAAGAATAAATCAATTTTTTGATATTGTTTTTCACACAAGCTTCCAAAACATTAAATGTACCCGTAATGTTTACATCAAAAGCTGTTCTTGGAAAATCCTTGCAATGTAGCAACCACATTGCAGCCAAATGAAAAACATAATCCATTCCCTCCATAGCTTTATTAAGGATATCAATCTCTCTCACATCTCCACCAAAAGGGAAAATAGACACTCGATCATCTTCAAGAAGATGTTTAATGTTTTCCATTTTACCTCTAGCAAAATTATCATATATAACAACTTTCTTAACTGGATGTTTTAAAAGTTCTTCAACAACATATGATCCAATAAATCCAGAACCTCCAATTACAAGAATGTTAGCATTTTTAATTTCCATTTTATTTAATTTTTAAAATTTAAAAAAAAGTTTTTTTATTTTGAAATTTGAATATAAATACCAAACAAATTCATACCAGAGTCCTTTTAAATAAATTCGATGATATTTTTTACTAGATCCTATATTGTAGTCTTTAAATAAAGACAAGTAATATACTTGTTCAACAAAAAATATATTTTCAATAACAATATTTAACCGCCTATTCTTTGTTACAATAACTAAAGAATTGATGTTTTTGTTTAAAAAATTACTTACCCATCCAACTATATTTTGATAAAAATATCCTTTAGCTAAAAAAACCCAAGCTTTTATTTTATTTTCCTCCAAAAATTTGCCTTTTAGGGCATACTCTGCTGATAAAGTATAACATTTAAAAATTGAAATGTATTTAAAGAATGCGCTAGATGCGAAAAGTTGATTTGAATGTATTGTATACACTCCATTGATTTCTTTAGACAATATAGCAATTCTTGAAAGACTCATTATTAAAAGTAATTCTACATCGAATCTGAATCTTTTCTCAATTAATTTTTCTTCGAGAATTTGCTTTCGATTGAGGATAGTTGTTGTAAAAGAGAAAAAAAGTATATTAAAATAATCTAGGAAATAAGTAGTTGGTTGAAAAACTTGAGTCTCTTGATTAATTTTAGGAAATGCAGAAACTACTTCATTATTAATTTCATTTAAAACATCTACCCCAGTTTGATAAAAAGCTACATTACCATCCAGGTTTATTATTTCAGTAATTCCTTTCGATATGAAACTAGTTTTTGACAAATAATCATCGTCAGATACAAATACAACCCAATCGCCTTTTGCATATTCAGTGAAAGCTACTCTATGATTATTCTCAGATCCAATATTGGTTGGGTTTCGAAAATACTTTATTCTAGTATCAGAGCTAGCCCATTCTATACATTTACCTTCAGTAGCATCTGATGAAGCATTGTCACTAATAATTATTTCTAAGTTGGTATAGTCTTGTGATAAAGCACTTTTAACTGCTCTCTCCAGATATGCAACCCGATTAAAAGTGGTAATTATTATACTAACTAAGGGAAATTGATTCAAAACTTATAAAGCTGTTTGTTTAAACTCTTTTTAAATATCCGTCAGAAGCAACTGTTATTAGTAACTTACTGTCGATTTTTTTATTTATTTCAAACGATAAAGATTCGTTATCCATCCCTGCTATCTTCTCTTCATTAATCATTTTTAAATATTCCCAAACCGCAGTTTTTGGATTATTGCCTTTCCCCCAAGGTCTAATACCCCAATCATAATCTTTAGGGAAATCTTCTACGCCTGTATCAAAAACAACACAATAACTTCCTTTAGTAGTTAAAGGAGCGTAAATTTTTAGTTCTTCTAAAACATGTTCATGTGTATGATTCGAGTCTAAACAAATCATTATACGCTTTTTATCTTTAGCAATAAGTTTAACTTGGTCAGCTACTTCTTTGCTTGTAGAAGATCCTTCGATTAATTGAATTCTTTTCATCATAGGGTGAGCCTCAATTAAATCTCTGTTGTGCTTTCTTATGTCAATATCAATTCCAACTACAAGTCCATCTTCTCCAATCAACTCTAACAATGAAGCATAATATACAATTGATCCGCCATGAGCAACACCAGTTTCAATGATCAAATCTGGCTTTACTTCCCAAATAATTTCTTGCATGGCAATCATATCTTGCGGGAAAGCAATAATTGGTCTGCCCATCCAGGTGAAATTATATGTGTATTTATGTTTAGCAGTATCAACCATAAAATCAACACCTAATTTTTGCATTTCGGCATCTTTAGATATTGCTTGAATACTCTTTTCTTTCTCGTTGTTGAATGATTCTATTGGATTCATAAAATTAAATTGATACAGTGAAATAAATTACATTACAATCGTTGGGTTGTTCATTCCCGATTTCGTAGCATGCCTTGCAGAATTTTTCCTTCCAATCTACACCTTCTACTCCACTTCTTCCCCAACCATGACCAGCTTCCCATTCTCCATTTTTTAAAAACCAGTCCATTTGAGCTGTAGATAACATTTTGTAAAAAACTCCTCCTGATTTGAGGGGCTTTAAACCTGCATTTTCAATATCCAGTTTCAAAGAATCGAGCGTATATGAGCGTCTATGGCCTACAATATTAATATCAAAAGGAGATAATTCCTCAGTTGTTAACAAAGTGCCCATTTTAACAGCCAATCTTCTGTTTATAGCGTTTGCATTTGGAACATGAACTATTAAGTTGCCATTTGGCTTAAGAAAACTAGCGGCTTTTTTAAGTATTTGAACAGGATCCTGTACGTGTTCTAATATCATCAGCAAAAAAACATTATCAAACTTTTCAGCAGTTTCAAAATCTTCAATTAAACAGTGATGAAACTCTACTTGAGGCAATCTTAGTTTAGCTTTTTCTAAGTGAATACTAGCTGCATCTACACCTACTACTTTAGTAAATTTGCTCACAAAATATTCGGTCATAATCCCTTCACCACAAGCTAAATCTAATAGCGTGCCTTCTTTTGAATTTTCCAAGCAGGAAAGTGCCTGATAATGTACTAGAATCTGGTTATAGTCACCAAACAGCGTTCTATCCCAAGAAAATTTTTCTTGAAGCGCTAATTCATCTTTATTCATAATTAGGTTTATTTAAATTTTTTATTACTTTTTCTAGTCCTTCTTTTAGTTCTAATGTTGTATTCCATTCAAGTTTTTCTTTCGCACATCTATTATCCATAATTATATTAGAAGTGTAGTCTTGAATTTCAACACTTGAAATTTTACTTTTTGAATTTGTTATTTCACAGATAAGCTTGGCAATCTCAAAAGTTGAATAAATTTTACTCGAACCTACATTCAATTCGCCAGTAGTATATGTTTTGCAAATTTTGATCAATAAATCAATTAAGTCGTCGATATATAATAAATCTAATGAAGGATAACCATTTAGATATTTATGAGTAATGATTTCTTCATTAGCCAGCGCTTTATTTATAAAATTGAAAATAAATTTAGGCTTGTCTACATTCATTCCATATACAGGCCCAGATCTAACAATTTGGCATTTCACATTGTAATTATCAATATATTTTTTTATTAATTGCTCACAAAGCCATTTTGTTTCACCATAAGTTCCTTTAGGATTTGGTTCTAGGCTTTCATTTGCTAATAATCCTAATGATTTATATCCGCTATAAATTTCCCAACCAGAAAGAAAAATAAGTTTTAAATCATTCGTTCTGCATATATCTAATACGTTTTTTAACATGACTAAGGTATCTCCTACAGATTTATTTGAAGTAAATACCCTTGGATTTGCTAAGTGAATGATTGTATCAATTGAATGCTTTTTTATTAGTAAGTCGAAACTTATAGATTCGTATATTAAGTCTATTTCTTTACTTGCTGGTGCAATAACTTTAAAGTCCTTTTTTAATTTTTCGACTAAAGTTTTCCCAAGAAATCCTGATCCGCCAGTAACTAAAATATTTTGTATGTTATCAGTTTTCCTTGCAACTTCATTTAAAGCATAATAAACTGTATTAAGCATTTCTATTTTAATACCACTTTCATCAACTTTATTTTTTACCAAATTTGTAGCTTCACCAAACCCGATATTTAACCATTTAGAAATTACACCAATTGCAATTGAGTTACTTCTGGACATTCCATAATCACAGCAAATAATTACTTTAGACCCAGATTCCAATAGTCTTAGGCATTCTTTTACCTTAACTTGAATATAAGAATTATCATTTCCTGATTTATCTACTAGATCCCTAACATCTAAAATTATAGATCCTTTATAAAGATTGTTATCATAAACATCGTTATATGCAGCAGTACCTATATTATCGGTTAACCACCTCATTTATTTACTTTTTCTTTAGGGATAAAGGTTTCTTCAAATGACCTCATATAATAACCTTCTTTTACGTTATCCTGTCTATTTGAAATACCTTTTGTTATGTGTTGTAGATATAAATGAATTTCATTTACACCTGCCAATGCTCTTAAATAGGTAGATGCAGAAAAACGGGGGTTAATTTCGAATGGAATCAAAACTCCGTTTTTTACTCTTCCTTGTACATTTAGTGGACCAATACTTTTAGAAGCAATAGCAATAGCTTCTGCTTGTTTTCTAATTTCTGGAAAGTCAGCAATTAAGCCCTGACTATACCCGCTAGATATGAGTCCTTTTTTACCACGATATGCAACGGACAATTTAGAATTAAAGACACGTTGCATTGCAACTGAACTAATAATATTTGAATTGTTGTCACTTAAAACACCAATGGTAAATTCACCTTCTTCCAAGTCAATGTATTCTTGAATTATTACAGGTCTATTATTTCTTTGTAAAAGTTCTACATACAAAACACATTCTTCCTTACTGGTTGCCAAAAAAACAGAATCACTTCCACCTGTTCCGGATGATGGCTTAACAATACAAGGAAAATTCAAAGTATCAATAACTGAATGATCTCCGTTTATTATACTATTAGTTTTAGGTATTGTAAAACCATGCTCTTTTAAAAATTCAAATGTGGCGTTTTTATCGGAAAACAACTCTACAATAGATGCTTTATTACACAACACTTTAATTCCATTCTCCGCAATCACTTGATCGGCAGCAGACAATAAAACCATTGGCTGTTCCCCGCCTGGAATAATTATACTAATCTCATGTTGCTTACAAACATCTATAATCGAAGGAATATAATTGTCTTTGTCAACTACAAAAGACTGTTTTAATTTATCAGAATATAAACCATATGCTAATGGGGAAATATCACAACCATAAATTTCATATTGATTTGTTATATGCAAACATTTTAAGATTTCCGTTCCCAATGATGCACCAGCAAGACCTGCTATTAAAACTTTCATCTTAATTATTTAAAAAATTCATCAATGTTTGAAAAACAAAATTTACTTCCTCTTTTGTAATATCATGAAAGCTTGGCAAATTAATTGACCGTTCGTAAATACCATATGACACCTTATTTGTTTTAACCTCCTCAAACATAGGCAATGAAGAAAGTGGGAAAAAGAATGGCCTTGAATCAATGCTATTTGCTTTACAAACATTAAAAAACGCTTCTCTATCAAAATTTACAGATTCATCAAAAACAACCGTAGGTAGCCAATAACTGTTTTTTGTTCCTGCATATTCAGGATTCAGTCTACAAGCCTGCCCCTTTAACAATTCTGCATACCAATTAAATATCACGCGCTTTTTTTCAACCAGTTCTTTAATTCTTTCAATTTGAGCACATCCTAAAGCAGCTTGCAAATTGCTCATTTTATATTTGTAACCATAATTCCGCATCCAAAACATTTTATTCTCTGGATCCTTCGCATTACGACCATGATCATTTAAAATTTTAGCTTTTTCGTACACTTCAGTATCATTTGTAACTAAAATTCCTCCTTCTCCTGTGGTCATTGTTTTTGTACCATGAAAAGAAAAAACGCCTGCATTACCAATGCTTCCTGCCTTTCTATTATTAAATTCAGATCCTAAACCTTCTGCAGCATCTTCTAAAACTTTTAACCCATGCTCTTTTGCTATTAGCATGATTGCATCCATATCACAAACATTACCATAGATATGTACAGGTATTATTGCCTTAGTTTTTGGCGTAATCGCTGCTTTGACTTTAACAGGATCAATACACCAAGTATCTTCTAATACATCTACAAAAACAGGCTTTGCGCCAATATATAAAATAGGTTCAACGCTTGCAATCCAGGTTATTTCGGGAACAATTACTTCATCCCCTTCTTTTACACCCAATGCCATTAAAGCTAAATGGATTGCTCCTGTACAGCTGGAAGTGGCAATTGCATGTTTTGTATTCATATAAGATGAAAATAGAGATTCAAACTTATAGATATAATCATAGCATTTTTCGCCCCAACCATTTGCGATAGCATCATTCACGTAACTTATTTCAAGTTCAGTTATAGAGGGCTTATTAATTGGGATTTTTTTCATTTATTTAAATTACTTCTAATGTAGGAATAGCGGTCACAAATTGCCCGCCCCATTCTTTAATATATTTCAATTGTTCTTTTACCTCATGCTTAATATTCCAAGGAAGTATTATAACATAGTCCGGTTTTTCATTTTTAAGGTATTGTTCGTTAAATACTGGTATATGCACACCTGGTAAATACTTGTTTTGCTTTGCTGGATTTGCATCTACTACATAAGAAATCAAATCAGATTTGATACCACAATAATTCAGCAATGTATTTCCTTTTGCAGCTGCTCCATATGCAGCAACTCTTTTGTTCTCTTTTTTAGCTTGAAGCAAGAACAATAATAAATCGTTTTTTACTTGATTTGCTTTGGCTTGGAAATTACTATACGTATCTAAATTATTTAATCCAAAAGTTATTTCCTTATTTAAAACTTCGCTTAATCTAGGAGAAACTTCTTTACTCAAATCATCAGCATGTGCTGCAAAAATGCGCAGTGATCCTCCATGAGTAGAGATTTCTTCTACATCAAAAATGTTCAATCCTTGTTTATTAAAAATCTGCTGAACAGTTAATAAAGATAAATAGGAGAAATGCTCATGATAGATTGTGTCAAACTGATTATGTTGAATTAATTGCAAAAGATGAGGGAACTCCATTGTTATTACCCCATTCTTATTTAATAAAATCTTTAACCCTCCAACAAAATCATTGATGTCTGGCACATGTGCCAATACATTATTTCCTAAAAGCACATCTGCTTTTACACCTTTATTACTTAAATCGTTTGCCAATCTTATTCCAAAAAAATCTACAATAGATTCAATACCCTTTTGTTCTGCAACTGCCGCGGTATTTGCTGTTGGCTCAATGCCCAACACCTTTATACCTTGCTTTTTAAAATATTGCAATAAATATCCATCATTCGATGCAACTTCAACAGCCAAAGAATTGGCATTCAAATTGAATCTTTCTTTCATCATTGCTACATAAGATTCCGAATGTTTAAGCCAACTTGTAGAAAAAGAAGAAAAGTATACATACTCGTTATTAAAAATATCATCTGACTTTTTATACTCATCCACTTGAACCAAAAAACATTGATCACATACATATACTTTTAAAGGATAAAACACTTCCGGTAAATTCAATTCTTGTTCTTTAAGAAAAGAGTTTGATGGCGGAGAATTTACCAGATCAATAAAAGGATGAGTTACTTTGCTTTTGCAAAATCTGCAATTCATATATTAAAAATTAAGCCTTGAAAAGTATTGTCAATTAAAGGATGGTTTTTATCCCGATCAGAAATAACAGTTGGCTCTAACGGCCATTGAATTTTCAATGCAGGGTCAGAAAAAAGTAACCCTTCTTCAAATCCTGGTTTGTATGCAGTTGAATGGCAGTAAAGCATTTCACAATTAGGTTCAAGGGTTTGAAATCCATGCGCAAAGCCTTCTGGTATATAAAGCATTCTCCCATTTGAACTACTTAATTCAACACCTAAATATTGTAAGTACGTTGGAGAATCTTTACGTATGTCTACAATCACATCATACACGCTGCCCACTGCACATCTTACTAGTTTGATTTCGGCAAATGGCAATAACTGATAATGTAACCCTCGTAGGCTTCCTTTTTCAATTGTTAGCGTATGATTGTGTTGAACCCATTCGCCTGTATGTCCAATTTGTAAAAATTCATCTTTACACCATGTTCTCGAAAACCAACCTCGATCATCTTGTTTTCGCTCAGTTTCAATGAGATATGCTCCACCTAAGTGTTGTGGAATAAATTTCATTATAATTGAAAATAATTATTTAATTGCTCTATCACTGATTCACGAGGATCTATAGAGGATGCTTTTTTATACCATTCTATTGTTTGTTTGATTGCTTCCTTTGCAGTCCATTTTGGTTTCCAACCTAAATGATTAATTGCTCTATTTATATCTAATTTTAAAATGCCTGCTTCATGAGGTTGATCTTTCAATAAAGGGCTTGAATATTTACCAGCACCCCAACTTTCAATTGCAATATTTACTAACTCTTCAACTGTTAGCTCATCATTATTGAACGGTCCAAAATTATAGGCAGTCTCGTAGTGGTTATCTTGATTTTCACTTAAAGCAACACCGGTTAATAAGTATCCAACCAATGGCTCAATTACATGTTGCCAAGGTCTTATAGACAAAGGATTTCTAACCTGAATTGAGCTGTTACTAGTCAATGCACGAACAATATCAGGAATAATTCTATCTTTCGACCAATCACCTCCTCCAATTACATTTCCTGCTCTAACGGTAACAATTTTTTTTTGATGCTGGCCTAAATTATTAACATTGAAAAAACTGTTTCTATAAGAATCAACAACAAGCTCAGTGCAGGCTTTACTAGCGCTGTACGGATCATATCCGCCTAAACGATCATTTTCTCTATATGGATAAACCCATTCCTTGTTTTGATATACTTTGTCAGTAGTAATAATAATTACCTGACAAGGCTTCTCTAAGAACCGAACTGCATTTAATAAATTTGATGTTCCACTTACATTAATATCAAATGTGCCAATTGGATCTTCATAAGAAGCTCTTACAAGAGGCTGTGCAGCCAAATGAAAAATAAAGTCGGGTTGAAAATTACAAAGTTCCTCCTTAAAGTATTGTGCATTTCGAATATCACCTATTACAGATTCAACTAATTCATTTCCTTTAATAGAATTATAAAGGCTTTCTACTTCTTGATCTAAAGCGTATCCTTTAACATTTGCACCTAATAAGTGCAATAGAGTAATTAGCCAAGAGCCTTTGAAACCGGTATGTCCTGTTACAAATACTTTTTTATTTTTATAAATACCTAATCTACTATCCATATACTATCTAACTACCATATTTTCCATGGAGCATTTCCAGATTCCCATTCTAGTTCCAATTCTACTTTATCACGCATAGCATCCATACATTTCCAAAAACCTTTGTGCTTAAATGCTACAAGCTCTCCATCAGCAGCAAGCTGTGTAAGCGGCTGGCGCTCCCATTGTTCAGCATCCATATCCCCTTCTAAATATTTAAAAATGTCTTTTTCTAAAACAAAGAATCCTCCATTAATCCATAGACCTTCGTCTTTTGGTTTCTCCTGGAATTTAAATATATTTCCTGTTTCATCACTTACAATATTTCCAAATCTACCAGGAGGTTGTATTGCAGTTAAGGTTGCCAATTTACCATGGCTATTATGAAATGCAAGTAAATCTTTGATATTTACATCGGATACTCCATCACCATAAGTCAACATGAATTTCTCTTCATTTTGTAAATACTTTTGAATTTTTTTAATTCTACCAGCAGTATTTGTATCGATCCCAGTGTCTACCAATGTTACTTTAAATGATTCTGCATTTGAATAATGCACATTAAGTTGATTATTATGTAACTCAACAGTGATATCTGAATTGTAAAGAAAATAATTAATAAAATATTCTTTGATAATATTCCCTTTGTAACCTAAACAGATAATAAAATCATCAAATCCATATTGAGAATAGATTTTCATGATATGCCATAAAATTGGCTTGCCACCAATTTCAATCATGGGTTTAGGTCTAACACCTGTTTCTTCAGATATTCTAGTTCCTAAACCACCTGCAAGAATTACTACTTTCATTTATGATAATTTAACTGAATTCCATCTAAGTTTCGGTCTTATTAAACCCGGAATAGTTCCTTTATAATCATTTTGTCTAAGATTCATGTCTTCAATTATATGAAAGACCAATGCTTCTTTTACAAAAAAATGAGTAACCAATGGCGATAAAGTGGTGGCTGCTATTCCAATAATATATTCTCCTGTATTCAATAAATTAGCTGGCAACCAAACAATAGATTTATGCATTCCTAATTCATTAAAATGAGGTTCAGCAGATTGAGAGGTTACGAAAATCGGATCACCACTTTGATTCATCACATGTATGTTCGGAATAGGAAAACATCCTTGCTGAAGTACTTCGTAATTCATTTCAATAGCAAACCCTTGATCTAGGTCAACTACATCTATTTCTTGCTCATTGTAATTTAATAATCTAACAGAATGGAGTTTTGCTTTATCATCACCAGGCTGTTCGCTATGATCCCAGATTTTTTTTGTTTTTACTTTTATGTCAGCGCCCATGTAATTGGAGATTACTGCATTTGCCTCTCCAAAATCTTTAATTCTACCATTAGCAAGATAAAGTACTTTATTGCAAAGGGTATTCATAGCCGTCATGTTATGACTTACAAATAACACTGTTCTACCCTCACCACTAACATCCTTCATTTTCCCCATACATTTTTTCTGAAACTCTGCATCTCCAACTGCCAACACTTCATCAACAATAAGAATTTCAGGTTCTAAATGTGCAGCTACAGCAAAAGCCAATCTTACATACATTCCAGAGCTATATCTTTTCACAGGAGTATCAATATATTTCTCCACTCCAGAGAAAGCTACAATTTCATCAAACTTCCCTTTTATTTCTTTTTTAGTCATTCCCAAAATCGCTCCATTTAGAAAAATATTTTCTCTTCCTGTTAATTCCGGGTGAAAACCAGTACCTACTTCTAGCAGGCTTGCAATTCTTCCTTTAACTTTAATATTTCCAGATGTAGGGTTAGTAATTTGTGAGAGTAATTTCAGTAATGTACTTTTTCCTGCCCCGTTTCTTCCAATGATGCCAAATGCATCCCCTTGCTGAATTGAAAAATCAATATCTTTTAAACTCCATACCACATTACTATCACTAATTATGGTGCGATCATTCTCTTCTCCAACTTTTAAGAAAGGGTCTTCTTTACCCCTAAACATAGTCCACCATCTACCAATATCTTGCGATAAAGACCCAGTACTGAATTCTCCGAGTTGGTAAGCTTTTGATAAATTTTCTACCTCTATTACTGTTTGCATTTTATATAATATCGATGAAATTTTTTTGCACTTTATTGAAGAATATAACACCAATAAAAACCGTAATTAAAATAAAGACGATTCCATATAAGCTGCTGTAAATATTTAGACTTCCATAACCAAAAAGTAAAAATCTAAACCCTTCAATAAGGGAAGTCATCGGATTGAGTAATACAATGAATTTCATTTTGCCTGATAAACTGGCTAATGGATAAACAACGGGACATGCATACATTAAAATAGACATTGCAAATGAAAGTAATAATGCAAAGTCTCTATACTTAATTGTTAATGAAGAAACTATCAATCCTACTCCTAAGCCAAATGCAGCAATAAAAACAATGAATATTGGGATCAAGAAAAAATTAAATACACTAAAATTAAAATGATACCCATTAAATGAATAATAGACAATCAGTATTATTAGCAATAGGAACTGAATTCCAAATTTCAATAAATTAGAAATAACAACACATAATGGCATAATTAATCTAGGAAAATATACCTTGCCAAAAATACCTGCATTTTCCCTGAAAATATTGGAGGTTTTTAGAACACATTCCGAAAAATATGTCCAAGCAGTAATTCCTGATAAATAAAATATGGGTTGAGGAATATTATCTGTTTCAATCCCTGCAATACTGCCAAAGATAAACATATAGATGGCCACTGTAAATAGTGGCTGTAAGAAAAACCAAATTGGACCTAGAACTGTTTGTTTATAAAAAGAGATGAAATCTCTTTTTACCAAAAGAAAAAGTAAGTCTCTATATTTCCAAACTTGATTTAATTGTAAATCTAATAAGTTTGATTTTGGCTTAATGATTAAATCCCAATCCTTGTGTGTTTCTGGCAAAATTTTATTAAGTTAAATTGAAAAAGGATGTTTGTTTAATGGAAGCTTTACAAAAGGATGATAATCACCTTGTGCTCCTAATGGCTTTTGAGAACGGATATTATGAACTATATCTATAGCAGTTTTTGCTTCCATTAATGGGAAACCATTTCCAGCTAAAACATGCTGGTAACTTTGGGTATGTAATTCTGTAAATCCATCGCTAAACTCAAAAGATTCGCCATTTACGGTCATTGACCTAAAGGTTCTTTTTCCAGCAGCACGTACTTCTTCAGGTATATTGTCATAGTTGATACTCAGGAACCAACGAACCCTTGCTTTTTCAAATTCTAAAAATCCTGCGGCCCTATCATGTTCATGAACATGTACTAAATTCTTTTTTAGACCTCCAAATACCCAAGACAACATATCATAAAAATGTACACCAATATTTGTAGCAACACCGCCTGATTTTTGAGCATCGCCTTTCCAACTTGTATAATACCAACTGCCTCTAGAAGTAATATAGGTAAGATCAACATCATAAACCTTGTCAGCTGGTCCATTTTGAATTTTTTCCCTAAGTGCAATAATTGCCGGATGCAGTCTTAATTGTAAAATATTATATACTTTCTTGCCAAATTCCTTTTCTGCATCAGCTAAAGAATCAATATTCCAAGGATTCAATACCAATGGTTTTTCGCAAATTACATCTGCATGATTACGTAGACCAAAACGAATATGTGAATCGTGTAAATAGTTAGGAGAACAAACACTCACATAATCAATCGGAGTACCATTGATTCTAAGCTTTTCAATATGCCTATCAAATCTTTCAAACTCTGTAAAAAAGTCGGCATCCGGAAAATAGCTGTCTAATATTCCAACACTATCAAATTTGTCTAAAGCAGCTACAATAGAATTACCAGTATCTTTTATGGCTTTCATATGCCTTGGGGCTATATATCCGGCAGCTCCTACTAATGCAAATCTTTTCATATTATAATTTTACTACTTGGTTATTAATCAATTGATATTTCTCTTTGGATTCTTCGCAAAAAGCAAACCCGTCTTTGTCAAAAGCTAGTCTTGATCCAAATTCACTCATCCATCCGATTTGTTTTGCAGGATTGCCAACAAGTAATGCATATGCTGGAACAGTTTTGGTAACTACTGCACCTGCTCCAATAAATGCGAATGCACCAATATCATGTCCGCATACTATTGTAGCATTCGCTCCAATACTTGCACCCTTACCTACATGTGTTTTTGCATATTGGCCTCTTCTGTTTACCGCACTTCTTGGATTGGTAACATTGGTGAAAACACATGATGGACCTAAGAATACATCGTCGGCACAAATTACACCTGTATAAAGTGAAACATTGTTTTGAACTTTTACATTATTGCCTAGAATAACATCTGGTGAAACAACAACGTTTTGTCCAATATTACAACGATCGCCTAATTTAGCTCCAGTCATTATATGAGAGAAATGCCAAATTTTGGTTCCGTTTCCAATCTCACAACCCTCATCTACTATAGCCGAAGGATGAACATAATATTCCATTAACGATTATTTAAAATATGATTGAATATGTTCAGCAATAAAAACTTGTTGCTCTTCTGTTAGCTCTGTGTGCATAGGCAATGAAAGAACTGATGCACATAAATATTCCGTTGTTTTTAAAGAACCAGTCACTTGACCAATATTCTTAAACGCTTCTTGTTCATTTAATGGAACGGGGTAATAAATCATTGCAGGTATACCCGCTGATTCCAAATGCTTTTTAAGGCCATCCCTCTTACCATTCTTGATCTGCATTGTATACTGATGAAAAACATGCGTAGAATTATGTGCTCTTACCGGAGTCATCAAATCACTTATTCCAGATAATAAATAATCATATCGATCTGCAGCAGATCTTCTGGCATTTGAATATTCATCTAAATGTTTCAACTTGATATTTAAGATAGCTGCTTGAATAGTATCTAATCTTGAATTAACACCTATGTATTTGTGTACGTATTTTTTTACCTGACCATGGTTTGAAATCATTTTGATTCTTTCAGCCAATGCAGGATTGTTTGTATAAATCGCTCCGCCATCGCCATAACATCCTAAATTCTTTGAAGGAAAGAAGGAAGTACAACCGATATCACCCATTGTTCCTGCTTGTTTTTTTGTTCCATCTTTAAATGTGTATACTGAACCAATTGCCTGAGCTGTATCTTCAATTACATATAAGTTGTGTTCTTTGGCAAGTGCAAGAATCGGCTCCATATCTGCACACTGCCCAAATAAATGAACCGGAACAATGGCTTTTGTTTTAGCCGTAATAGCTTGTTCAAAATTTTCACGGGTGATATTGAAATGTATAGGATCAACATCAACCATCACAGGCTTTAAATTCAAGAGCCCTATTACTTCAGCAGTTGCCACATAAGTAAATGAAGGGACAATGATTTCATCACCAGGTTCTAATCCTAAAGCCATCATGGCTATTTGCAATGCATCAGTTCCGTTTGCACAAGGAATCACGTGTGCTCCTTGTAAATATTCAGAAAGGTTTTTAGTAAATTCAGCTACTTGTGGACCATTAATAAAAGCAGCATCTCTTATTGTATGTAATACAGCTTCATCAATTTCTTGCTGAATTTTTGCATATTGACCTTTAAGGTCTACCATTTCAATTTTCATGTTTCCCATTAATCTTGTATTATAATCTTGCGTCAACAATTGAACGATCTAAGAATGATTTGGTATCAAACAAAACAGCATTTTCGGTATTGCTCAATTGCTTATAGTCCAGTGTTAAAAATTCCTTGTGAGAAACAGCTAAAATGATGGCATCGTACTTGCTTGATAAACCATCCACCAAATCAATTCCATATTCTTCTTTAACTTCATGTTTACCTGCATGTGGATCATATACATCTACATTCATTCCAAACTGAACCAATTCTTTGTAGATATCTATCACTTTAGAATTACGAATATCTGGACAATCTTCTTTGAATGTTATACCCAAAATCAAGGCTTTGGCTTGGTTGATTTTATGTCCTTTCTTTATTAAGAGTTTCACTACTTTATTGGCAACAAACATTCCCATCATATCATTCACCCTTCTTCCACTCAAAATTACTTGCGGATGGTATCCTAAACTTTCAGCCTTATGAGCTAAATAGTATGGGTCAACGCCAATACAATGTCCTCCAACCAAACCTGGTCTATATTTAAGGAAATTCCATTTTGTACCTGCTGCTTCTATTACATCAGTTGTATCAATGCCCATTCTTTCAAAAATCAACGCCAGTTCATTTACGAAAGAGATATTGACATCTCTTTGTGCATTTTCAATGGCTTTTGAAGCTTCAGCAACTTTTAAACTTGGAGCTTTATGAGTTCCAGCAGTTATGATACTAGCATACAAATCATCCACAACTGTTGCAATTTCTGGAGTTGATCCAGAAGTGACTTTTTTGATTTTAGTAAGTGTATTCACTTTATCTCCCGGGTTGATTCTTTCGGGAGAGTAACCACAGAAAAAATCTTTATTAAAGGTAAGTCCAGAAAATTTTTCAAGGATGGGAACACAATCTTCTTCAGTACAACCAGGATAAACAGTTGATTCATAAATAACGATGTCTTCTTTCTTCAATTTCTTCCCCAACATCTCAGAAGCTTTAATCAACGGAGTAAGATCAGGTGCTTTAAACTGATCAATTGGTGTTGGAACAGTTACAATAAAAACATTACAAGATGACAAATCTTCGGTATTGTAAGAGAAATATAAACCTGAATTGGTATTGTCAGTATGCATTTTCATTGCAATTGACATTCCTTCTAGATCAGCCTCTTTAGTACGATCCTGACCATTATTCAATTCGTTTACTCGGTCTTGATTTATATCAAAACCCATTACTTTATATTTTTTACCAAACTCGATTGCAAGTGGTAAGCCCACATAGCCTAATCCGATAATTGCAATTTTTTTCCCTGACAACAATTGATTCATTAGTTAAGAATTAATAGTTTTTAAAGTTGACTTTTTATAAGCCCTGTATAAAAAATAAAATGAAAAAGCGATTCCCAATAATACACCTTTCATCAAATAGCCAACAATAACACTATTATCAATTGGCATTAAATCAGGAAGATATACAGGTTCTACAATAGTGAAAAGAGGAGAGTCTTTTTTAAGTTGTATTTTAGCTTGCTCTAGTTGTGATACAAGTTGATTATAAATACCAGAATACAATACAAAATTATTTTGCAAAACGTTTTCTTGTGTTTGAACACTTTGAAAAATAACATTATAATTGTTATCTTTAAAATTGGCGACTTTCTGTTGACTTTCTTTATATTTTATTTCCGCTTCTCTTGTTCTTGCTTCTAAAAACTCTATGTTTTCTAACTGCTTGTTCAATTTGAAACGAATCGCATACTTGGTCAACATACTCAAAACGAGAATATTGGCTTCAGCACTTAACCTGGCTTCTGGCATTCTTACAGATAATGTACTTAGCTTACCTGATTGTGTGAGCTTAATTCTTTGTGAAAGCTCATAAACCATTGTTCGATCTTTTATTGTAAAAGTTGAAATATATGGCTTGTTTACAAAACTAGCATCTGTGCTGTCTACTTTTGTTGAATCAATAATATATGGCTTATTAGCATTGTCTTCACTCGAACTATTAGTTACCCATGAAATAATTTTTGAAGGAAATTTTTTGATTTTATAAACTGTTTTTTCAATTAAATTTTTTTCGGGTTCCTTATTAAAATATTCTTGAAATGTAATTAGTCTATTATGTTCAGAACTAAATATTGGCTTTTTAGCTAAATCAATTAAAAAGGGTCTATTGGTTAATATTAATTGATACAGGTCTCCTCCCGTTGATTCTGCCATTCCAACCGACGCTTTCTGACCAGTAAGTAAAGCTAATGCATCTAATGAGCTATTTTGGCTTGATCCGCCTTGTTCATTATACATAACACATTTAGATTCATACTCTTTTGGAGAAGTTTTCTTAGCAATATATCCAATTGAAGCAAAAAATATAACAGAGATAAATATAGTTAATACACATTTCCATATTGCAGGCCTGAAAATTTTTAAAAATTCAAACGCATCAGCTAGAGTCATTTCCTGACCTAATAATCCAAATTTTGTTTGTTCGTTAAATTTCATATAAATATTATAAAGCTCTTAATAAGAAAATTAATGTAAGTGTACTTGTAATAATTCCTAATGCTTTATCATAAGAAAGAGGAGCTTTTTCAGCAGTATTAATTGGAACAAAAATTTGAGCACCTGGTTTTATTTTGGGATAAGTCCTAACAAAAAGGACTTGCTTTACTCTTTCTACTTTACCATTTGACTGTATAACATATGATTTTTTTCGAATTGCTTGTAATGAATATCCTCCAGATCGATTAATATATTCTTTAAAATGAATACCCTCTTCGTATCTCACTGAAACTGGATAAAGCACCCCTCCTTTTACACTTACTGTTTGAATTTTTTCTGGGATATCTAAAACATCCCCCTCTTTTAAAATTAAATCATAGTTAGACCCAGGATTTGCTATAATTTGATCTAGATCAATTGCAACTAATTCCTGTTCATTTTCCGATTCTTGAATTGTATTTTTTCCTTTTAATAATAAATTGTCTTTTAATATAGCTTGTTTTTCAGCCTCTTTTAATTTTTCTTCTTTTTCGAATCCAATAATCTTGTTGTTCTCTGCAACTTTTTCATCTATTCTTGAAGTGGTGGATTTATTTGTTTCTGATGAAGCAGCAATTTGGTCTTTGTTAATATTTAACTTGATCTCATTTAAGTTTTCGTTCTCCTTCTCTGCTTTTGTTAAATTCTTAAACTTGTTTGTCCTTCGGAGTAATGTAGCACCTGGAGTATATGCATACTGGGATAAACCATTCGCCCTTTTTATTAAATCTGAGATACGCATTTCTTTTCTATCAACTGCAAAATCACCTGGCAATAAAACTTCCCCTTTAATTGTAACGATATATGGTGCATAGTATCCTGGGATATTTCTTATGAAAATATGATCAAATGGTAATAATCTGATTTTCTTAATTGAATCTGCATTAATCAAATTATTATTAGAATTCACTTGAATTATTTCTGCTACTTTGTTTGGATTTTCTAAGGTTCTTCTTGCAATTTCAATAAATGAAGAAGAAGCTGAATACTTAAATCCACCGGCTTGCAAAATCAAATCGTTAACAGTCATGTTTTCATTAAATGGATAAATACCAGTATTATTTACTTGCCCACTTACTTGAACATAATATTCTTGCCTCAAATCAGTGATACTTTTAAGACTAACCACATCTTCTTTTTGAAGTAAAATATTATTGATTGTATCTGATTGATTGTCTGTTGACAGGTTAACACTTATAACTTCTTGTGTCAAATCATACTTTCTTCTAAATATTAACACATTTTTCAAAAAAGCATCTCCTTTGAAACCACCTGCTTTTTGAACCAAATCTCTAACTCTCATCCCTGAAATCCATTCGTACTGACCTGGTTTAGCTACTGAACCAGAAATTTGAACTCTATTGGAAATCTTATCCTGAATAGGATTAACTAAAATATAGTCCCCATCGATTATTGCAATTTTTCCAAAATTAGCTGCTACGATGTCAACAACTTGATTATCAATTATTCCTTTTCTTGTTAAGCCTACCATTTGCTTGTAGGCATTTTCAGAAAAACCTCCTGCATATTTTAAAAGGTCTTTAAAAGTCTCCCCATTTTTTAACTCGAAAATTCCTGGGATCCTAACCTCTCCTTTAATTATTACCTTACTTGTTGAAGGTCTAACTAAAATAACATCATTGTCTTCTAAACGGACATTCTGGCTAATTTTTCCATTCACAATAAAATCGTACAAATCAATTTCAGCTACTTGTCTGTTATTTCTATATACTTGAACTGCTCTGAATGTCCCTTTGATTGTTGGTCCACCAGCAGCAAATAACGCATTGAATACATTTACATAGGAAGGAAGTGAATAAGTTCCAGGCAATCCTATCTCACCTACCATATTCACTTTTATTGTTCGAATATTGGATAGAGAAACTTGTAAGAAAGTGTTTGGATTTGATCCACGCATTCCAGCATACCTTAAGGACATTTTTTGAGTTAATAATGATTGAACGGCTTCAATTGTAAGACCTCCAATTTGCGCAACACCAATGTCTGGAATACTAATTCTTCCTTCATTTGAAACAATTACATCATATTTATTTTGAGCTACACCAAAAACCTGAAGCACCAATTCATCCTTTGGACCAACTACATAACCCTTAGGAGTTGCCATATTTAAATTGGGTTCAAACTTTACATTTTTATTGTGAAAAATATTATACCCAAATAATGTTTTTTCTAATTCTGCTTTTTTAAACTCTTCTAGTTCAATTGGATTTTGTTTCTTGCCATCTTTTTTCTTTTCATCACTTAAGCTAAGTTCATTTCTAAGCTTTTGATTTGCTATATTTTGAGAATCGGATACAGATCTTTGATTTGTTTCTCCGTTATTTTGTGCAATAAGATTGACAGAACTTAATAGAAACAAAAACACAATTCCAAAACATACATAAGAATAGTTTCGCAATTGTAAAAATTTTAAACCAGTGTTTTTTTTCATAAAATTGACTAATGTTTGACAGTTAAATTCTAGCTATTTAACTAGATAATGTCTTAAATTTTCTTAAACCCCGTTCAATAATTGTTGCTTTTTAAATATAATTATATCTGCAGCAACCATTTCCTTGAT
This sequence comes from Sediminibacterium sp., assembly GCA_040403975.1. Taxonomy (GTDB): domain Bacteria; phylum Bacteroidota; class Bacteroidia; order Chitinophagales; family Chitinophagaceae; genus Sediminibacterium. The sequence continues at coordinate 98 of JBBAJS010000002.1, read as the reverse complement.
CATCGATTCCAATGTGTATTTTGGTTTCCATCCCAATTTCGTGTTGGCCTTGCGAGGATCACCAATTAATAAATCCACTTCTGTTGGGCGATAATACC
>JBBAJS010000001.1:280565-454257 GCA_040403975.1 Sediminibacterium sp. | reverse complement strand
TCCGCATAAAGTTCAGTGGTAAAAATCCCGCCCATCGCAAATCTGCAAACCGTTATCGGCAACCCTATTGCAACACCCTACGACAATTAGACATTTAATTTGCAAAGACCAAAAAATATACTAACCGACTTATGACAGAAATTAATAAATCAAGAATTGAATCTATAGACATTTTACGAGGTGTTGTAATGGTCATCATGGCATTAGACCATGTAAGAGATTATTTTCATTATGGCTCATTCTTCAATGACCCAACGGATTTGACAACCACAACACCTATATTATTTTTTACTCGTTTCATAACAAATTTCTGTGCACCAGTTTTTGTGTTTTTGTCAGGCACTTCTGCATTTTTATATGGAACTAATAAAACGAAGCCACAGCTTTTTAAATTTCTTTTTACTCGGGGCTTATGGCTTATTTTTCTTGAAATTGTGGTTAATACTTTTATTTGGACATTTGATGTTACATATAGCCTTCAATTATTCCAAGTGATTTTTGCGATAGGATTTAGTATGATATGTCTTTCATTTCTTATTTACCTTCCTAAACAAGTGATTTTAATTGTAGGGATTATTCTAATTGCTGGACATAATACTTTGGATAGTATTGTAATGCAAGGACAAAGTTTTCAATCCATAGTTTGGTACTTTTTGCACCAAGAAAAGGTTTTGGGCAATGGTTCTGATTATATGGTCTTTTTGCATTATCCGCTTATTCCCTGGATTGGATTAATGGCATTAGGTTTTTTGTTTGGTTCGTTTTATCAAAAAGGCTATGACGTTTCACTTCGCAAAAAATGGCTATTGAGATTAGGTTTAGGGTGCATTGCTTTATTCTTTATTTTAAGAGGCTTAAATATATATGGGGATTTGGCAACTTGGACTGTTCAAGACACAATTACAAAAACAATCCTGTCATTTTTTAAAGTAACAAAATACCCGCCTTCACTTTTATTTATTTGTGTTACTCTTGGACCTGCTATGTTATTTTTATACGCTTATGAAAATACAAAAAACAAGGCAACTAATTTCTTTTTAGTCTTCGGAAGAGTACCATTATTTTATTACTTCTTGCATATGTTAGTAATTCACATTTTCGCAATTTTAGGCATTTTGATTTTTGGTGGCAACTGGCATGATATGATTATAACAGGTAAAGGTTTTATGAGCGGAAATCTTAAAACTTATGGATACTCACTTTTTATTGTTTACATAGTTTGGATAGGTATTATTTTATTGCTCTACCCATTTTGTAAAAAATATATGACCTACAAAGCAAATCACAAGGACAAATGGTGGCTGAGTTATTTATAATTGAAACATAACACTGGCTGACTGGAAGAAGGGCAGCCGATAACAATAGGCTTTGCGTAATTTGGGCTTTCACCTTTGGCCCTTCAACTTTTGGTATTGCTAATCATCTTCAGTAATTTGGCTTTAGCTAATCGCGTCTTTAGTGGCCAAGCTAGCAGTAGGATCACAGATTATCCAAACTGCGCAAAGCCCTGGACGTTGTGTGAAATGCATTTTCGATTGCAGTATCACTATAATTTTTGTTAGCTTTAGATTGAAAATTATCATAAGTGCCAAATCTCTATATTATTTCTGGTTGCAATGGAGCAGGAAAAACAACTGCATCATTTACTATACTTCCGGAAATGCTTAATTGTAAGGAATTCGTAAATGCTGATGAGATTGCAAAAGGACTTTCTCCTTTCCAACCAGAAAGTGTCTCATTTCAAGCAGGCAGAATAATGCTTGAAAGAATAGAGGAGCTTATAAATAGCGGTGTTGACTTTGCATTTGAGACAACATTAACAACTCTCTCATATATAAATACTATCAAACTAGCAAGGGAGAAGGGATATTCAATTACATTGCTGTTTTTTTGGCTAAATGATGTAGAACTAGCCATTGAACGTGTTAAGATCAGAGTAAGCGAAGGTGGACACAATATCCCGGAAGATACAATTCGCAGGAGATATTTTCGGGGGACAAATAACCTAATTAATAAGTTTATTGAGCTTTGCGATTTCTGGATTGTTATAGATAATTCAAGCAAACCATTTAATTTTGTAGCTGAAGGTCAAGGTAATGCCCAAATAAAGATTCATGATGAACCAATTTGGCAAATAATTAAAAAATAGAGGAATGAAAAAGACTGAAATCGACATTCAAAATTTTCGTGAACTAATTCGAAAAGGATTAGACTTGACTTTTAAAAAGCTTCTTACTCAAAAGAAGGCTCAAAATGGGTTCCTTATATTATCTGAAAAAGGGGAAATCAAAAAAGTTAGTGCGGCAGAAATAAATAATTAACTAACTCTATCACTTCACACAACAAAAGGCTTTGCGCAATTTGGGCTTTCACCTTTGGCCCTTCAACTTTTGGTATTGCTAATCAACTTCAGTAATTTGGCTTTAGCTAATCGCGTCTTTAGTGGCCAAGCCAGCAGTTGGATCACAGAATATCCAAACTGCGCAAAGCCCTGGACGTTATAGGCAAGCCATTTTGGTTATTTAACTTTTGTACGTATCTTTGGAAAAAATACACGTATTATGACAACTAAACTCACTCTCACAGTTGAGAAAGATGTTATTGAGCGGGCAAAGTCCTATGCGAAGGTTTCTGGAAGAAGCCTTTCTGAACTTATTGAACAATACCTTGAGACAATAACTCAAGAAAATAACACTCAACCCATTTCTCCAAGGTTAAAAAAATTAGTAGGTGCAGTTAAATTACCAAAGGACTTCGATGAAAAGAAGGAGCTACAAAACTATTTGGAGAAAAAACATTTATGAAAAAGATTTTCGTTGACACTAATATTTTAGTGGATCTTTTAGCCGATCGAAAGCCTTTCAGCAAATATGCTGTTGAAATTTTCAACTCGGCAGAGAACAAAAAAGTAAAACTTTTTACTTCATCTCATTCTATAGCAACAACTTACTATTTATTAAAGAAGTTTATAGATGATAGCTCTCTTCGAAAAACTCTGTTAGGCTTAATAGAGTATATGACAATAATTTCAGTTGATACAGAAGTACTTACAAAAGGCTTAAGATCAAATCAAAAGGATTTTGAAGATTCTATACAGATTTATTGCGCAACTACTATTGATAAAATCGACTGTATAGTAACTCGAAATGTAAAAGACTTTAAAGGGTGTGAGATACTTGTTTTGACACCAGATGAACTTTGTTCTAGACTCTAATTGGCCTGCCTATAACAAAAGGCTTTGCGCAATTTGGCCTTCCGCTTTTGGCCTATCATCTTTTGGTATTGCTAATCAACTTCAGTAATTTGGCTTTAGCTAATCGCGTCAGTAGTGGCCAAGCCAACAGTAGGATCACAGATTATCCAAACTGCGCAAGCCCTGTTCGTTAGCGGTAACCCAAAAACAATTATTATGAAATTAACTCTTCTTTTACTCTTATGTATAACTTCAATAAATAGTTATTCTCAAGCCAAAAAGGATTCCATGGCTATCGTTAGATTGTTGAAAGATGATTATACAACAATGAACAAAAACACCGATTTCTCTAAACACAAATCTAATTGTGCTACCGATTATTTACTTATTGAAGAAGGGGAAATCGTGACATTAGAAGGGGAAGCTGAGATGTACAAACAAATGGCAAAAAGGAATTACAACAGGAAAGATGATTTCGAATTTAAGAAAGTAAAAATATCAGGCGATTTTGCTTATGCCGTCTGGTATCTAAAGACCTACTATAAGTCAGATAGCAATGACTTTACTATGGAATCGAATGAAAGTGCTGTTTTTAAAAAAATAAACGGCAAATGGAAAATTTCCCTTATTCATTCTACTCCAATTGAAAAAAAATAAATAACTACATTACCACTTCGCCAAGCGCTGGACGTTAGCGGTAAGCAAAAAAACTCAATGGGTATATTTTATATTTTCCTATGTGGATTCTCATACTAATTTTAGTTTCCATTGCTTTAGTTCTGATATATAAAGATTCTCAGAATGACAAGTTATTAAATACAGTTACTCATAAGGGGAGGGGAACTTGGTCAGAGAGAGATTTAGTAATGCGTCTTCTAAAAAATGGAATTTCTTCAGATAGAATCTTTCATGATTTATACGTTCAGAAATCTGATGGGAGTTTTTCACAAGTCGATGTCGTAATTGTAACACAAGTTGGGATAATAGTTATTGAAGTAAAGCATTTAAGTGGGTGGATTTTTGGAACAGGTAACAAATCCAGATGGGTTCAAGTTTTAGCAAATGGTAACCAGAAGTTTCCATTTTACAATCCTGTGTTTCAAAATAACAATCATATAAAGTATCTAAAGGGTCGATTATCAAATTTAGAAGGCATTCCTTTTTATTCATTAATAATCTTTTATGGCAATTGCGTTTTAAAAATCTTTCTCAGATTCCTAGCGGGGTAAATATTGTTAAATCTAATGATGCTATAGAAGCTATTAACTATCTTATCCAAAATCGAAGTGAGTTTAATTATGAAGATTTGTCAGCTATGGAGGCTGTATTTTTTGAATCTGTAAATAATGGGGAGGATAGTGAAATTCGTCTTCAGCATATTGAGAATATTAGAAATAAGTGGTATCCCCAAGATTATTAAATGCCTACCGCTACCAATAGGCTTTGCGCAATTTGGGCTTTCACCTTTGGCCCTTCAACTTTTGGTATTGCTAATCAAGTGTAGTAATTTGGCTTTAGCTAATCGCGTCTATAGTGGCCAAGCCGGCAGTTGGATCACAGATTATCCAAACTGCGCAAAGCCTGTGACGTTGTGTACCATTTGTTTAATCTTTGTTCTATGCTAAAAGAAGGGAATATAATCTTAAGACCACTTAACAATAAAGACGCGAACATGTTAGCTCAACTTGCTAACAATAGAAAAATATGGATCAACGTTAGAGATTTTTTTCCATCTCCTTATAGTATTGAAGACGCAAATTATTTTATTAGCTTAACCCAAAGAGAAAACCCTCAAATGAGTTTTGCCATAGAATACAACAGACAATTTTGTGGTATGGTTGGCTTATCAGGACAAAGCGACGTATATAAAAAAACTGCAGAAATTGGTTATTGGATTGGGGAGCCATATTGGAATAAAGGTATCGCGACTATTGCAGTTAAATTATTGACATCATATGGCTTTGACCAACTTGACTTTATTCGAATTCATTCTGGTATTTTTGAATATAATATTGCTTCAATGAAGGTGTTGATAAAAAACGGCTACGAAAAAGAAGGAGTTTTTAAGAAATCAATAATTAAAGATGGCAAAATTTATGACGAGCATCGATTTTCAAAAATAAAATAACGGCACACAACAATAGGCTTTGCACAATTTAATATAACATCTCAAATTATTAGATAAAGCATACTAAACATCTAAAAATGATTTCAAACAAAAATATCGCTCGAATTGCTGGGCTGTTATATTTAATAGTTATAGCGACAGGTTTGTTTGCAGAAGTATTTGTAAGACAAGCATTCAAAGTTTCAGGAGACTCTCTGGCTACAGCCAATAATATACAATCTTCTGAAATGCTTTTTCGATTGGGGGTTGCTGCAGATATAGTTAATTTTATTTGCGGCTTACCATGTGTTCTAATTATTTATTTTTTATTCAAACGAATAAACAAATTTCTACTTCAACTTGCGCTAATATTTGTTATAATTCAAACAGCAATTATTGCCGTAAATCTTTTAAATCAGACTTCACCTTTACTAATGCTAGGTAATAACACTTACTTAAAATCATTTCAACCCAACCAACTTGCTACCCTTTCACAATTATCACTAAATATACAGGGAGTAGGCTATGCTATAGGCCTGGTATTCTTTGGCTTTTATTGTTTGATAGTAGGCTATGTTATTTTCAAATCTAAAATGGTGCCTAAATTATTTGGAATACTTTATATGATTTCAGGAATAGGGTACCTTTTAAACAGTTTCACAATGCTGCTTTCAAAAGGATTTGCAAATCCAATATTTTCATATGTAGCTATCCCAATTTTTATCGGAGAATTGTCATTTTGCTTGTGGTTATTGATAAAAGGAATTGACGATTCAGAAATGTTTAACCCTAATGACTGATAAAACTTTTACTTACATAAGGCTTTGCGGCAATTATAAATCATAGAAAAATAAAAATAAAATGTTAGGACTAAGAACAACAATTTACAAGGTTGACGATATCAACAAAGCGAAAGAATGGTATGCAAAAGCTTTCTTGACCCAACCCTATTATGACGAACCATATTATGTGGGATTTAATATTGGTGGTTTTGAATTGGGGCTTCAGCCAGATAATACTCCTTCGACTGATAAAGTTGAAACTGTAGTATCCTATTGGGGTGTGGACGATATAAACGATATATACAATAGGCTAATAAGCATTGGTGCAACAGAAAATGAAGCTCCTTATAATGTTGGTGGTGACTTAATGACTGCAACAGTTAAAGACCCTTTTGGCAATGTAATAGGACTTATTTACAATCCACATTTTAAAATCAAAGAGTAAGTATTAAGCCATCTAACCAAAATTTCGTTGACTTTCTAACTGAACAAATTAAAAGCCCGGCTCTATGAACCGGGCTTTCGTGTCTTTGATCTTAGCGTGCTTTTTTCTTTGGATCCGCTTTCTTCTGTGCAGAGCTTTTCTTTTTACTAGGCTTATTCTTCCTAGGTTCCGCTGTCTTCTTTGCCATACTTTTAAATTTAAGGTTAGTGAATTATTTACATAAGGCTGCAGCGTTTTTCTTCCATTTCTTACCAGTAGTCATTTCAGAAGATGCAACTGGACAGCCAGACTGTAAGCCAGTAAAGATATAGCTATATGTGTAAATCGAAATTTAATCAAGGTTGGGGTGGCGATTGCCTTTGTCATTAACTAGATATTAAGAAGATACTAGGACTGTCTGCGCACAACATTGTTATTGCTGCAAGTAGGGCTTGAGGTTAAAAATTCAGGTTTTCGGATCGCTTTAAGAATAATACCTACTGATGAATATCTATTTGACTTTTTGTTGTTAACTTCAATTGGGCAATGATTCTCGGACAATTCTTCCGTTCTATGAGTAAAAAATAAATCTTTTTGGATTTTCAATCAAGGCCCAACATGGCGTTTGTCAAAATGGAGGCATAGGAAAGTAGTCTTTTTTATAACACTCATTAAACAACATAATATGTTTGAAAAATTATTGAATCTGCCGAGTCCTATTCAACTTTTATTGGATCCAGCTTCTATTATTGTTATCTGTATTTTTCTTTGTCTATTAATTGCAGAGGAGCTATTTCCAGGAAGATCATTGCCTAAAATTAAAAACTGGAAGATAAAAGGCCTTTTGGCATTTATCGTGTATTTCTATATTTCATCATATCTGCCAATAATTTGGAATGAATATTTAGCAAAATACCAACTCCTTGATATGTCTTTCTTAGGTGATTTTGGAGGAGGAATAGTTGCCTTATTAATTTATGAATTAGGAGTATATTTTTGGCATCGTTCAATGCATAAAAGCGATTTATTGTGGAGAGTATTTCATCAAATGCACCATAGCGCAGAACGAGTTGATACATACGGCGCTTTCTTTTTTAGTCCAATGGACATGCTAGGTTTTACTTTCCTAACTAGCCTTGCATTGGTTTGGATTGGAGGATTTACAGTTCAAGCTACTATTTATGCTATATACGGGGCAACATTTCTTGCAGTAATTCAACATGCAAATATTAAGACTCCCCAATGGATGGGATATATTTTTCAAAGACCTGAATCTCATTCAATCCATCATGCTAAGGGAGTTCACGCATTTAATTATTCAGACCTACCACTGTTTGATATTTTATTTGGGACTTTTAACAATCCTAAAGAGTTTGCAAAAGAAACAGGATTTTATTCAGGTGCTTCATTCAAAATAGTAGACATGATTTTGTTTAAGGATATTAACACAAATAAAGACACACCCAATCAAAGCAAATAAATAAGCCACTAACAATAGGCCTTGCGCATTTTGAGCTTCCATTTTAGGTCCTTCAACTTTTGGAATTACTAATCAACTTCAGTAATTTGGCTTTAGCTACAACTTTAAAATAATAATGAAATACATAATATTAGGCATGACTTTTGGAACATCAATATCAGTTGTTTCTTGGATGATTGGGATAATATTTAATGGAATTTTTGGAAAAACTGAATTCTACTATAAATTTTCAAATCTGAATTTTATTGAAAGTAAATCTCTAAATAAAAAAATTGGAATGGGATACTTTAAGTGGATTGTGAAGAACAGTTTTTTTAAGTTTTTTAATCAAAAAATAAAATTGGAAAGTAAAAATATTGATTTAAAATATTTGAGAAATGAAATGGTCTTAGCTGAAATTAGTCACTTAGTTGCATTTGTTTTTGTTACACTTTTTGCGATTTATTATTGCTTTAAAGTAAACTTAATATATGGCCTCACTATAATGATCCCTAATATTTTTTTAAATTTATATCCCTCTTTATTACAACAAGAAAACAAAAGAAAAATTGATCAATTAATTAATAGAAAAAACTAGAGCTAACAGCAATTATCTACAATTTTACTTGGCTTACAATAACTAAATTTAAACTAATAGGTACATGACAAAATATAAAAATCTTCATCTATGGATGCTTATCCCAATGGTGATTATGCAAGCTGGCATCTTTTATGATTACTGGGGCGATTTTTCAGACAACGCATGGTCTGTACATATCCATTACATTACTGGTACTATATGGTATCTCTACCTCATCATTCAGCCTTATTACGCTACACACGGACAAATTGCAAAACATCGTACCAATGGTATCATCGGAATGTTCCTTGCTGGGGCGGTATGTATCACTGCACTGAGCATGTTGCATCGGGATATTGTATCTGCAGAAAGTTCAGTAGCAGACCCTGAAAAGTTCGGCCCATTCCAGCCATGGTTCTTCTTAGGTGTAGCAGCTGTAGAGATTGTAATGATGATCGCATTTGGATATGCTGTCATAAAAAGTATCATCCACCGCAAGCAAGTGGAAGATCATGCTTGGTGGTTGATTTCAACTGTATTCTTAATCATGATGCCGGCACTTGGTCGTGGTGCGCAATTTGTGACTATAGCATTGTATGGCAATAGCTGGCCCAATATTGATATAATGTCCTCACTTTATTTTACAACAGCCCTGATCATTGCAATGTTGCTTTTGTTTGCATGGAAATATGGAAAGCTAAAACACCCTGCTACCTTGCTGGCTTTAGCAGTGAATGTTTTCAATCTATTTTTAGAACCTATTGGAAGATCAGAAACTGTTCAACATTTCTTAAAAGCAATGATAAAAGGTTAATTATTATAAAGGAATCAGTGAATAAAACTTTCGCCAAGAGTGTTACGTAATCGGCAACTTTAAAAAACTACTCTAAACACAATATGACAACCAAATATTTTGACCAATTATTAGCGGAAATTTCAATAACTGGCAAGCCAAATATTGAAGACATCGATAATATTAACAAGTTTTTTGTACTAGTTAATTCGACACGAAATTCAATTTTAGAAGAACAGGACAAAATTCCAAAATACCTTTATTTTATAAATTCAGGTTTTATGAGACTATTTTATTACGATCATGAAGGAGAAGAACAGACAACTTTCTTGTGTTCAAAAAATGGGTTTATTGCCTCTTTTTCTTCATTGATTAATCAAACTAAGGCAACAGAAAATGTGGAATGTATTACAGAATGTGAATTACTAAAAATATCTTATTTTGATGCCAAACAACTTGTTGAAAAAAGTGAAACTTTTAAAAACTTTTTTTTAGTTATGTTTGAAAAATCTATATCGTCAGCAACTTTAAGGGCCAATGATTTAGCGTTATTAAACGCAGACCAACGTTACCAAAAAATGATAACCCAGCAAGCACACTTTATTCAAAATATTCCACTTCAATACATCGCTTCATATTTAGGCATAAAACCACAAAGTTTAAGCAGAATTAGAAAACAAATCATTAAGTAACATTTGTGAAGTAGAATGATAATTTCTTTTTAGAGTTTTGCATTTCATTTAATTACATTTTATAATGGAAGCAATAAAAGAAATCTTAAATCAATTACCCACTGCATTTGGACAATCCCTGATGAATTATGGAGTTATAGTGATTGTTTATTTAGTTGTGTGGAAATTATTAAAAAAACGACTTAGAAATTGGAGAATACAGTTGAAAGAAAGGGTTGATGCCGAACAAATCAAGTCAGAGTTGATAAATAGCCTTTTTACTTTGGTGGTAAGTACTTTGTTTGTCATAGTAATTTACCTAATGAAATCAAAAGGATACACAAAAATATATACAAACATCAGCGAGTATCCAAGGTTTTATGCCTATGGTGGATTTTTCGTTTTTATATTTTTGGACGATACCTGGTTTTATTGGATACACAGGCTTTTGCATCATCCAATTATTTTTAAATACATTCATAAAGTTCACCATAAAAGTATTGATGTAAATCCGTTTACTTCACTTTCATTTCATTGGGCAGAAGCCTTGCTACTCACCTTTTGGATTGTGCCTGTAAGTATGATTTTTCCTATCTATGTGCCAGCACTAGGGCTTTTACAAATTTGGGGATTTTTAGACAATATAAAATCACATCTTGGGTATGAAATCTTTCCAAGTTGGTGGAATAAAAGTTTTGGGAAATTAATGACTTCAAGTACTCATCACAATATGCACCATAGCAAATTCAGTGGTAATTATGGAGTTCATTTTCGCTTTTGGGACAAACTTTTGGGAACAGAATTTAAAGACTATGAAAAAACATTTGATGAAATACAAGGCCGAAAAAAAAGCGGCCGATAACATAGGTTTGGCAAAAGTGTCGCTTTATTAGTAAGCAGAACATTTATTCTTTGTATAGGCTTTTATACTAAATTTGAACTTTGGTACTTGATAAACTCCATTTTAGCTAAGCCTAGAAACGTTTGTAGCTATTTTGTTTATTAACTAAGTTATAAAATTTAATTCAATAGTTTGACCAATCTCAAAGCAAAAAATATTTGGTTGTTAACTCCAGTTTTTGGGACATTTATTTTTGCTCTATTGTATTTTTTTGCAACCCTTTTATATCCTGGTGGGTCACAAGTTGACAAAAACTCAATTGGCTTTAGTTGGATAAATAACTATTGGTGTAACTTGTTAAATGAAACGGCAATTAACGGTCAACCAAATTTATCTAGATCAATAGCTTTGGCGGGTATGTTAGTACTCTGTTCGACATTATCTTTCTTTTGGTACAATTTCCCGAAACATATTATTTTAAATAAGGCCTTAAAACAAGTCATTCAATTTTCAGGCATTCTCGCTATGATCATTGCTTTCTTTTTATTTACACAATTTAACCACGACTTAGTTACAAATGCTGCTTCTGCATTTGGAGCATTAGCAATAATTGGAACGTTTATTGGACTTTACAAGAACAATTACCATAAACTTTTTCAATTTGGCCTCATTAATATTTTGCTAGTAGTAATTAATAATCTATGCTATTACAACAAGGAATTAATTATTTTTTTACCAGTTGTTCAAAAAATTAGTTTTGTAACCTTTTTAATTTGGATCTGTAGTATTAGTATACAACTCTATAATAAGAGTTTAAAAAACAGCAACTAGCTTTTTGCTTTACACAATTTGAGCTTCCACCTTTGGCTGTACTGGGAATATAAATTCCATCCTTTAGCCTTAATTCTTCCCGAAAAAAAATATCTATAAAAATATTGCACAACTAAATAATTGCACATATATTTGCAATCAAATGATTGCATAATGGAAACAAGGCGAGATATTTTTCAAGCAATAGCAGACCCAACAAGAAGGGCAATTATTACATTAATTGCTTTGCAATCAATGACACCAAACGCTATAGCCGAGCATTTTAACACGACCCGACAAGCAGTTTCCAAACACTTACAAATTTTGACTGAATGCAAATTGGTTACTCAACAACAACATGGTAGAGAAATCTATTACCAGCTTGAAGTAAACAAAATGAAAGAAATTGACAAATGGCTAAACCAATTTAGGAAGATTTGGGAAGCTCGATTTAATCAACTAGACGAAGTATTATCTACAATTAAAAACAAGAAAAAATGAGCAGTAATTTAAAATTTGACTTTATAGTCAACAAAGAAAACAGCACTGTTAATGTAATAAGTGAATTTTCTGCAAACATTGAATTGGTTTGGGATGCCTGGACAAATCCTGAAATTATAGACCAATGGTGGGCGCCTAAACCTTGGAGAGCTCAAACAAAATCAATGGATTTTCGTGCAGGAGGGTTTTGGTTATATGCTATGGTTGGTCCAGAAAATCAACAACATTGGGGAAGGCAGGATTACGAAAAAGTTGTTTTGCAAAAATGTTTTTCAGGTACAGATTCTTTTTGTGATGACAACGGTACCATTAATGCAGCACTTCCCAAAACATTGTTTGAAAATGTGTTTAGTGAAGCCAATGGCAAAACTATTGTAACCATTACTTCAAAATATGCAAGCCTTGAAATGCTTGAAAAGATTATTGAAATGGGCTTCAAAGAAGGGTTTACTATGGCACTTGAAAACCTTGACCAATATTTGGAAGCGAATTTCAAAGTTCGCTAACAAATCAAAATTAATTCAGTATTTTTGAGGATACCACTGTGTGATTCTTACAAATCTGGTTTTAATCTGAAAGACTATTCGATTATCCAAATAAATGATAGTTTAATTATGTTGAAAGAAACAATCATATCACTTTTTGAAAGAGATTTGAATAGAGTAATTAATGAACTCAATCAATATCTGTCAGTATTAAACATTTGGAAAATTGAAAACAGTATTTCGAATTCTGCAGGAAATTTAGTTCTTCACTTAATTGGAAATTTAAACACCTACATCGGAAAAGAAATTGGTAAGACAGATTACGTAAGAAATAGAGAACTTGAGTTTTCTCAAAAAAATGTTTCGAATGATGAATTGATTGATAAGCTTAATCAAACAATCGTTGTGATTAAAAAATCGCTCACCATTTTAACAGAGGAAGACTTAAAAAAGGATTATCCAATTTTAGTTTTTTCAGAAATCACCACAACTGAATATTTACTCGTCCATTTGACAACTCATTTGGCTTATCATTTAGGGCAGATTAATTATCACAGAAGACTAATTGAAAAATAAAGCTGCTAAAACCTTGAACTGTATCAAAAGCTAAGATAGTAGCAGGCAGAAAGATTGTCCATAAGTCCAACATAATTAATGGTGGCTTTGAAACTTTATAGGTCATTCATCGTTATATTTAATCAAAGTTTGTTGCTAAATAAACTTTTTTACAAAATAATGCTCTAATAGCTAAAATCAACAGGATTGAATAAAATTATTGTAATAGCATGTTTTTTTATCGTTTTAGCTAGTTGCCAAAAGTCGACCAGTTCAACTCCAGCATCAAATACTCCAGTTATAGCCAATCAATTGAAATTCACTGGCAATGGATTTGCGAATAATGGAATATACCCTAAAATATATACCTGTGATAGTTTAGGAATTTCCCCAGGCCTTCAATGGTCAAACGCGCCAAGTTCAACTTCGAGTTATGCCATTACCATGTATACCATACCTCCAACAGGGGATAAACATGTTTATATCGTATTGTATAATATTCCATCTACTATTAGTTCCATCATCGATAATTCTAAATCAATAGGAGTGTTTGGTATTAATACGGTAGACGGCAAAACCACCTATACACCTCCTTGCTCTCAAGGACCAGGTGCAAAAACCTATGTGTTAACTTTATATGCTTTAAATGCAGCTCCAACAATTTCAGTACCCAATACGCAAGTCACTCGGGATATATTATTAGCTGGAATGAAAAACAAAATTGTTGATAGTGCAGTAATGAGTGTTACTTATACAAGACCTTAATTATGAAAAACTTCATCTTTTTATTATTTGTTTGCTTGTTTTTTCGAAACTCCAACCTACATGCACATTTAGGTGGGCATTATCATAAAAATGATGGCATCATTTTAAATAGTTGGAGGCTTAAGTCTGGCGACATCATTAAAGGGAATTTTTCATTTGCAAAGGGTAATAAAATATTTCTTGAACAAGAGGAAGGTGTTATTAAACCCATCTTGTTTGAAGATTTAAGTGATCAAGATCAGCAATTAGCTAAATTTAAAATAAATAAATTATCAGCTTTAAATGCTATCAATATAGAGAATAATCAATCTGATAATAATAATTTGATAAAATATCTTCCAATATTAATACTTTGTTTTTCGATATTGATTTTAATTATACTTAATAAAACAATTGTTTTTAACAACATTATTAACTCCAAAATCGGGTTAGCTTCAGTTGGGTTTCTATTTTTATTTTCTGTTCTTATTGCCTGCAGTAAATCTGCCACATCTTCTAATAATTCATCGGCCAGTCCAATAGTAACAGTAATTCCTAAAACAAATGTTTCATTTATTGATTCTGCTTTTGCTGCATTTAAACCTTCATTAAGTACTAATTCGGATAACAATTATTTTTATATAGCTTCTACTGGATTGCCTAGCCATAATATGATGATTGGAATTACAAGTTGGCAACAACAAGTGCCAATCCCTCAGCCTTATAATGGCACAAATAGCTGGTCTATTCCCTTACAACCCGTTTATGCAACTATACCATTGAGCACAAAAACTAATTTAATGAAAGGTGCCGTTGCTTTGGCTGTGAATGGCATTCCAATTTTCAATGCTTTAAATAATAGAGGAGAAGATTCATATAAAATCGGAGAATTAGATAATTGGGGCGGACATTGTGGAAAAGGGGATGATTATCATTACCATGCTGCTCCATTGCATTTGTCTACGACAAACGGCTTAAAACCAATTGCATTTGCGATGGATGGATTTCCTGTTTATGGTTCCAAAGAACCAGATGGAGCTAACATGATTGCACTTGATACATGTCATGGTCATTTAGGAACAAACGGAAATTATCACTATCATGGTACAATTGATTATCCATATGTTATTGGCGCTTTAAAAGGTAAAGTAACGCTTGATCCTGCTACAACGGCTCCTGAAAATCAGGTTATTCCACAAGCTTTCACTAAACCAGTTAGACCAGCTACAAATCCATTAAATGGTGCAGTTATAACAGATTTTACTTCCTTAGGCACCAATAGTTATTCGCTAACATATAAAATAGGAAACAAAAATGGTAATGTGAAATATAGCTGGGATGCGAATAATAAATACACTTTTATTCTCACAGATACTGCTGGAGTTGCTGTTACAAATACCTATCAACGTTAAGGTTAAGTTTGTATATTTATTGAGTGAAAGTTGTTAAGCTATGACTACCTCTTTTCTAAATAACCATATAATGCCACTTATTAACCCTTACATCAACTTCAATGGAAATGCCGAAGAAGCGTTCAATTTTTACAAATCAGTTTTTGGAGGAGAGTTTGCACAAGTAATGCGATTTAAAGACCTGGCAAGTCCTGAATTTGTGGTTTCAGAAAATGAAGCCAATAAAATAATGCACATTGCATTACCCATTGGTAAGAATATTTTAATGGCTAATGATGTTCCTGATGTTCTAGGAAAAGTAAATGAAAATGAAAACAGAAGTAAAATTTCAATCAGTGCTGAAAGCAAAGAAGAAGCCGACAAATTATTTAATGGCCTATCAGCAGGAGGACAAATTGAAATGCCCATATCTAATAGCCCCTGGGGTTCGTACTTTGGCATGTTCAGAGATAAATACGGAATTGAATGGATGGTAGATTTTGATCCGAATTATAAAAGTGAATTTTAACAATGAAACAAAAACTAAGTTTATTTCCCATTTTATTCTTCATTTTAATCAGTTTTTTTTCTTTTATTTCTTCGGCCCAATCCTGGCAATCTAAATGGGTGAGCATTAATAAAAAGGGAAGCATTACGTATACTCCCGATGAAAAAGGCAATACGATTCCCGATTTTAGTAGGGTGGGGTACTTTCACGGAGATCGATCCATACCTAACAACATTCCCATTTTTGTTCAACTGAAGCCATCCGACAATGATGTAGAAAACATTCAATCAGCAATTGAATCATTGAGCAAAAATCAGCCGAATGAAGAAGGGTTAAGGGGTGTCATTGTATTAACAAAAGGAACTTATTCAATTCCCAATACCATTTATATTAAAGCAAGTGGTATTGTAATTAGGGGAGAAGGGCCTGACACCAAACTAATTGCTACGGGAAAAATGCAATACAGTTTGTTCAAGTTTACTGGAACTGGTTCTGTAAGTGAAAAGAAAAATTCTAGAGAAAATATTACAGATGAATATGTTCCTGTTGGTGCATTCTCATTGAATGTTTCAAATGCCAACAATTTTTCCATAGGCGAAAAAGTGATGTTGTATCGCCCTGGAACAGCTGCCTGGATCAAGGATCTGCAAATGGATCAGATTGAAGTAAGAGAAGACACCAAACAATGGACACCACAAGAATATGGTTTCAATTTTGAAAGAACCATCACTAAAATTGAAGGGAATACAATCTATATAGACAACCCCATTGTATTGGCCTTGGAAGCCAAGTACGGGAGTGGAGCAATATATTCCTATAGTTTCAATACTAGAATCAATCAGGTTGGTATTGAAAATTTGTATTGCGAATCTGTATTTGAAAAAGATACTTCCGAAAACCATGCATGGGTTGCAGTAGAAATGGATAAAGTAGAAAATGGTTGGGTACGCAATATAACTTCTCGCTATTTTGGTAATTCATGTGTTCAGTTAAATACTTGGGCTAAAAATATTTCTGTATTGAATAGCAATTGCTATGATGCAAAATCAATTATTACAGGTAGCCGTAGGTATTCTTTTTCTAATGATGGTCAACAAAATTTATTCATGAATTGCGTTGCAACAGAGGGTAGACATGATTTTGTAACAGGAGCAAGGGTCTGCGGTCCCAATGTATTTTATAATTGCTCTGCTACTAAAACGCATGCAGATATTGGTCCGCATCATCGCTGGACTTCGGGTACTTTATACGATAATATAACGACCGATGGAGAAATAGCCATTCAGGATAGGGGCAATTGGGGTAGTGGTCATGGATGGAGTGGGGTTAATCAAGTGCTTTGGAATTGTACAGTTCAAAAAGCTGTAGTTCAAAGTCCTTGGGTAAATGGAAAAAATTATGCAATAGGATTGCAGGGTGAAAA
The DNA here is from genome assembly GCA_040403975.1 of Sediminibacterium sp. Taxonomy (GTDB): domain Bacteria; phylum Bacteroidota; class Bacteroidia; order Chitinophagales; family Chitinophagaceae; genus Sediminibacterium. The sequence goes on along the minus strand of JBBAJS010000001.1, from coordinate 436,990 downwards.
ATATGAAGGCAGACTAAAAAATAAACCCGATGGGGAATGGGAGGGCCAAAATAAAAAAGGATTAACCCCCGCTTCATTATACCTGGCTCAACTTAAAGCCAGAAAATAATTACACCCTCAAAAAAACCTTCTTCTTATATAAAAAATACAAGAAGAACCATTTAATCAAAACATAAGCAATAGAAAGTGCTACAATATTAAATGGACTTCCAATGAGTTGGGCCAACCAGCCAAATCCGGCTTTAGTAGTAAACTCCCAATCAATTAAAACGCTGGACATATAAATCAATATTGAATTCATACCAATCACTCTAAAGAAAAAAGCCCGTCGTTGATAGCCCAATACATCGATGATATAATAGAATAATGATAATAACAATAAACTCAATCCTCCCACTTGCAAAACAAAAGAACTGGTCCATAAATTTTTATTGATTGGAAATTGAATATTCCATATTTGCGCTAACACAATAAAAATAACGCCTGCAACAGCCATGTAAATGGCTTTTTTAGTTTGATCCAATGGGCTTTTCCTTAAAAAGCTTCCCACCATTATACCCAATAAACCTGTGCTAATAGCAGGTATGGTAGAGAGTAATCCTTCAGGGTCATGGATCTCTTTGTGTAATTTACCGGGCAGAATAATTCTATCGATATAGGAAACAATATTTCCCTCCATCGTTAAATCACCTGCAATATGACCTGGGGCTGCTGTAAAATTTAATAATAGCCAATAGCCAATGAGTATGCTTGCAAACCAAATTTTCTGCGCAGATTCACTACAATATAAATAGATGATATTGGCAAAAATATAGGCCAGTCCAATTCTTCCTAAGACTGATGGAAATCGCATTTCATTAATGGGTAAAATATGTTCAATCCCATTATTATAAAGGATGCCTAACAAAACCAGTATCAGACCTCTCTTTATTACCCGGAGCAATAACTTGTTTTTGCTTTTGCCGTTTTCTAATTGACTACCCACCGAGTAAGAAGTAGAAACTCCAGCTAAAAAAAGAAATAAGGGGAAGATTAAATCGTAAGCCCTGAATCCATTCCAATCTGGGTGATTTAATTGATAAGAAAAAGCACCCGCCATTGAATTGCCACTTGCTTTATACCATGCATGAAATATTTCTTCTGCACCCATGATCCAAAACATATCAAAACCACGCAATGCATCTAAAGAATAGAGTCTCTGATTCATAATTGTCGATTCATTAAATTTAAATAAATTTACTCGTTCAATATTAATTCTTTCATATGCATTCTCATATTATTTGTGCAACCATTCAAATTCTGCCTCTGGCGCAAGACAAACACCCTTATGATTGGGTAGATGAAGCAATTCCAATCATTGCCCGTTCAGGGATTAAATTTGAAGTTCGCTCTTTTGCTACCGAAATAGAAGGAACCTATGCGGATGTGATGCAAGTAATCAATGATGTAAATGAGCATCTATACCAAAAAGGATGTGCAGAATGGATTGCCAATATTCAAATACAAATTCGTGCTGATAGAGCAATATTGGCAAGTGAAAAAACAGAAAAATATCAAAAATAGGGAATTGAATAAGCGATTAATAACAATTTATTGACCCTACAATAATTTTTTTGTATATTTAAGTCTTAAATAATACAGTTATGGCACTTGGTACAGTAAAATGGTTCAACGACGCAAAGGGTTTTGGTTTTATTAAACCTGATGATGGCGGCGAAGATTTGTTCGCACACTTTTCAGCAATCAACATGGGCGGATTCAAATCATTAAAAGAAGGTCAAAAAGTTTCTTTTGATATAGTCGATGGTAAAAAAGGTAAGCAAGCGGGAAATATTCAAGCTGCTGAATAAAGCGTATTAAAAGCAATCTAATCTGGTGGTATACATTTTTTTATTGAAAGGATGTATACTCATCATTAGATATCCTCCTCCATTTAATAGTGGGTCTTTTTTCAAGATTCCTAAGCTATGTATGCCAGCTACCAGTGGGCCTATTTTAAATGCTGCACCCATCCAAAATTGTCCTTGAGTATTGTATTGAAGCGGGAAATAAATTCCCCAAACAAGGGTTTCCCATCTTGGTGTTATGGTTAATAAGCTCAATTCTCTGGTGTTTAATTTATTGAAATTAGAACTGCTTCTAAAATTCAAACTCAGCTGACCATTTATAAATAAATGATTCCCTAAATTTCGATCTGCATTAATGATCATTCTTGTAGGATGATTAATGATAAATGTTTTATTTACTGGGATAGATGCAAATATGGTTGCCAAAGAATCTCTTAGATCTTGTGATGAACCAATTACTTCAAATTTTTTGCTTAAATCGCCATTGGTGATGGCATTGGATGGATTAATGAATTGACTGCTGAATTCACTTGGTTTGAATGTAGATGCACCTATATCCATAATGCTTACCCCGATTTTCCAATCATAAGGAATGGGTTCGTTTTCATCTACTGCAATACTTTGATTGTATTTAATGTATTCAATGCCCAGATTAAGTCCAAGACTTAATTTACCTGCTTGAATCATTTGATTGATGTTTCCTTGTAAATTAATATAAGGGCTTATTGCATCGTAGTTGGATGAATAGGCATAAGTTCCTGCACCACTGGTAAAATTATAGGTAGTATCTACGGGAGTTGGTTTTGACTCGATAAAAGTTAATCGATTTATTTTGGTATATGCACCGGATACATTTTTATTAAATTGTAAAGTAACGCCAGCACTTATTTTTCCTTCGCTGGTTTCTTTAAGCACCCTGCTGTAGTTTAAATTGGCTTCCAGCCAACCAGCATGTGTTCCTTTCGCTTCAAGAAATGGAGTGGTTCTGTTATTAAATAAAAATACTTTTAATCGATCTGTTGTATCATTAATATCAAAAGAGCTGGTTTTTATATGGAGGTATGATCTTATTCTTAATCCCCAGCTGATGGCCTGTTTTTTATCTATTTGATACATTGCATTGAACAAATTCAAATCAATAGATTGATGATTATAGCGACTTAATTTACCTTCTGTTAATTGAAGATTCGCATTTCCAATCGATGGCAATTTCATGCCCTTAAAATAAAAGGCATTGCTAATATTGCTGACTTGAACTGAAAATACATTGACATCCCATTTATATAAACTATTGATTGGGGAGGCTGGGTTATTGAAATAGCTGGTAGCTCCTGCATAGGAGGAGCCTTGGATTGCATGAAAATTTTGGGCAATAGTATGCTCACTGGTCAAAGCTCCACAAAGCAATGCCATTCCAAAACAGATGTTTTTCCCCAGATTAGTATACATAACCGTCAACTATGCATTAACGGTAAACCGATTGGTTTATTCAATATGGAAGGAAATATTTCAAAATAGAAATCCCCTCGTAGAAACGAAGGGATTTTTTCGATTGCTTGCCATTATAAGAGAGTCTTTATCTGCGGTTTGATTGCACAAATATACATCAAACAGTGTAAAATTCAATTATAATTTATTATTATTTGTATTTTTTTAGGATTTGTTTAAGAAAAAAAGCAATTTGGTAACAAAAATATAATATATAAATAATTTTAATATTATATTATACTCTCCCAGGATATACTTTGATCGCTTCTTCTAAACAATCCATTGCCTTATTTATATCATCTAGATTCAATACATAGGCCAATCTAACTTCCTGCTTGCCTAAACCTGGCGTACCATAAAAGCCGGTTGCAGGAGCAAGCATCACCGTTTGATTTTCGAAACTGAATGATTCTAAAAGCCATTGGCAGAATCGATCTGCATCGTCTATTGACAATTTGGCCATTGCATAAAATGCTCCTCCAGGATTAGGACAAAATACCCCTTCCATATTATTAAGCCTTTTCACAATCAAATCTCTTCTGGATTTATATTCTGCTTTGGTGGTATCGAAATAATTAGCAGGTAAATCAATAGCTGCTTCACCAGCAATTTGCGCAAAGCTTGGTGGACTTAATCTTGCTTGAGCAAATTTCATAGCAGCATCCAATACCAACTGGTTCTTGGTTACAAATGCACCAATTCTTCCTCCACAGGCACTGTATCTTTTGCTGATGGTGTCCATAATAATCACATTGTCATCAACCCCTTTCAAATGCATGGCACTTACTTGTTCTCCACCATAACAGAATTCACGATAAGCTTCATCAGAAAATAAATACAAATTGTATTTAAGGATCAATTCTTTTAATTGTTCCATTTCTGATCTGCTATACAAATACCCGGTTGGATTATTGGGATTGCAAATAACAATCGCTTTTGTTTTTGAAGTGATCTTTGCTTCAAAATCGGCGATCGGCGGAAGCGCAAAGCCATTTTCAATATTGGAAGTGATAGGAACAACTGTTACTCCTGCAGCTACTGCAAAACCATTGTAGTTTGCATAAAATGGTTCTGGTATAATTACTTCATCTCCTGCATCCAAACAAGCCATGAAGCCAAATTGAATGGCTTCACTTCCGCCTGTTGTAATGATGATCTGTTGATGATTCACTTCAATTCCAACGGATGCATAGTATTGAACCAATTTTTTTCGATAGCTTTCATTTCCTGCGCTATGACTGTATTCCAACACTTTGAAATCACTGTGTCTTACTGCATCTAAAATGGCTTTTGGGGTTTCAATATCAGGCTGGCCAATATTTAAATGATATACTGTAGTGCCTCTTTTTTTGGCAGCTTCTGCATAAGGTACTAGTTTTCTGATAGGTGAAGCTGGCATGGCCAACCCCCTTTGACTTATTGCTAACATAACTTGGAAATAGGTTTAATAAACGCGATTATTTCTTCTTTGCCTCAATCACTTCTCCATCGATTGTAAGTGTATAAGGCTGATTGGAATGTGCAAATTTTACATCCACATTTTTTTTGAATGCGCCTAAATTGGCTGCGTTATACGTTACTTTAATGGTGCTTGATTTTCCTACAGCAATGGGTGCTTGCGAATACTCTGGTTTAGTACAACCGCATTCTGCATTGGCGAATTCTATTACAACAGGTTTTTTAGCGTTGTTGGTAAAAGAAAAAATATAGGTGGCTGGAACATCTTTTTTGATCTTTCCAAAACTGTGTTTTTTTTCTTTGAAACTGATATCTGCTTGTGCAAAACTATTGATACTGAATGCTAAACAAACTACTAAAAGAATTGACTTCATCTTCATTATTTTATTGACTTATTATATGATTATTGTTGAACTCCTTCTCCACTAAAACTCACTTGCTTTACTAATCCGCCACTCAATACGATATCTGTATAGCGTGTGAAATTACCCAATACACTGCTGTTGAATTGAATTAAAATTTTCACAGATTGGCCTGGTCCAAATTTTTGATTGGGTGTAAAATTTGGGGTGGTGCATCCACATCCAGCTCTGGCAGTTTCTAAGGTTAGGGTATCGGTACCTGTATTTAGAATTTCTACTGTATACTCCACGGGTTTGCCATAAATGATTTTACCCATATCGTATTTTTCGTTCTTAATGGTAATGTTCTGGGCTTTTAATCCCACAAAAACCATAAAAAAGGAGGTGATTAGTATTAAATGTTTCATACGTATATCTTTATGCCCTAAAATTACGCAATCTTATGACTAATGAATTATCTTAGAATAAATTAAGGACATTTTTTTTCATAAAGATTACTTAATTGTGTAGATTATACTAATATTTGTTAGTCTTTAAACACCTAGACTTATTTTTGCCATATGGAATCAGCTGAAGCTATACAATTGAAAGAAGATATGATCTCTTTTGAAGGATTTCGGAACACTGTTCTGGAAGACTACAAAACTGCCATTATCAGCAGGGAAGTAAGTTTACTAGGAAGAAGAGAAGTACTTACTGGAAAAGCTAAATTTGGCATTTTTGGAGATGGTAAAGAAGTGGCCCAATTGGCCATGGCTAAATTTTTTCAGCCAGGTGATTTTAGAAGCGGATATTACAGGGATCAAACTTTCATGTTTGCAACTGGCTTATCGAGTGTGGAGCAATTTTTTGCACAACTTTACGGAGATCCCGATTTAAGGAATGATCCTTTTAGTGCAGGCAGACAAATGAATGCGCATTTTGCCACCAAATTTGTAGATGATAATGGCAATTGGTTAGACCTGGCCAATCGAAAAAATATTTCAGCTGATATGGCACCAACAGCATCTCAAATGCCAAGGGCATTGGGGCTTGCTTTTGCATCAAAATGTTTTAGAAAAAGTGCTTTTCAAAATGAACTTCAACACCTGAGTCATAATGGCAATGAAATTTGTTTTTGTACTATCGGAGATGCAAGTACATCAGAAGGACATTTTTGGGAAACCATGAATGCGGCAGGTGTTTTACAGGTTCCATTAGCCGTATTTGTTTGGGATGATGGGTATGGTATTTCTGTTCCTAAAAATTTTCAAACTACCAAAGGATCTATTTCCGATGCATTAAGAGGTTTAGAAAAACTGGAGGATACCAATGGTATTCGCATTTATAAATTGAAAGCATGGGATTACGCTGGCATGTGTCAGGTTTTTGAAGAAGCTATTCAGCATATTCGTGATACACATGTGCCTGTATTATTTCATGTGGAAGAAGTAACTCAACCTCAAGGCCATTCTACCAGCGGAAGTCATGAAAGATATAAAACAGCAGAAAGATTGGCATGGGAAAAAGAATGGGATTGTATTAAAAAGATGAAGGAATGGATGTTTGAGAATGGATTGTCTAGCGAAGAGGAATTATCTGATATTGAAATTGAAGCAAAAGAATATGTTAGAACTTGTAGATTAAATGCATTTAATAAATATTTCGACCCAATTAAAGAACAAGCTGCAAATGCTGCTACTTTATTGAAAGAAATGGTGGTGAATGATATAGATAAATACAATCAGCTTCAGCAAATGGCCAATGAATTAAGTGGCTTAAAAGAACCACAAAGGAAAGATGTATTAAGGGCTTTATGTGTAGCAACTGAACTAGCTCCTCAATCGCCTTCTGTGAATGATGTTCAATTGTATTATCAAGAATTATTAACCGAGAGCAAAAATTTATACAATTCTCATTTATACAATCAAACACAAAAAAGCGCATTGAATGTTGCAGAAATTAAACCATTAGTTTCTTTTGATGCACCATTAGTAAATGGCTATGAAATACTGAATAAATATTTTGATGCTTTGTTTACTCAGAATCCAAAAGTGTATGCTTTTGGAGAAGATGTAGGATTTATTGGCGATGTAAATCAGGGACTGGCCGGATTACAAGAGAAACATGGTAAAGACAGAATTTTAGATACTGGTATACGTGAGTTGACCATTGTAGGACAAGCGCTGGGAATGGCTTTGCGTGGGCTAAGACCCATTGCAGAAATTCAATACCTCGATTATTTATTATATGGTTTACAAGTTCTAAGTGACGATGTTGCAACCACCCATTTTAGAACCAAGGGTCAACAAAGTGTTCCCATCATTATTAGAACAAGGGGTCATCGTTTAGAAGGGATCTGGCATAGCGGATCGCCCATGGGAATGATCATCAATGCTTTGAGAGGAATTTATGTTTGTGTTCCTAGAAATATGGTTCAGGCAGTAGGGATGTACAATACTTTATTGGCATCTAATGATCCTGCATTGGTAATTGAATGTTTAAATGGATATCGATTAAAAGAAAAAATGCCTGCTAATTTATTAGAGTTTGCAGTTCCATTGGGTGTTCCTGAAATTTTACAAGAAGGAGATGATGTAACAGTTGTTTCTTATGGATCAACATTGCGCATTATTCAAGATGCTGCAGATCGATTATTACAGGAGGGTATTAGCTGTGAAATTATTGATGTGCAAACGCTTTTACCTTTTGATATTCATCATCGAATTATAGAATCACTCAAAAAGACCAACCGTATCATTTTTGTTGATGAAGATGTTCCTGGTGGAGCAGCTGCTTATATGTATAATCAAGTTATTGAAGGTCAGAAAGCTTTTCAATGGTTAGATGTAAGTCCAAGAACCTTAACTGGTCAAGCTCACAGACCTAGTTACGGTACTGATGGTGATTACTTTAGTAAGCCTAATGCAGAAGATGTAATTCGGGTAATTCGTGAAATGATGCACGAATAAATAAGTCTATATGAAAAATCAAATTGGTACAATTATTATTGGTTTCGTTATTTTAATTGGAACAATTATTTTGGGGAATGCCTACAAGTACAAGTTCATTAGCAATGAAACCATTGTAGTAACTGGATTAGCCGAAAAAGATTTCACGAGTGATCAAATAGTATGGAAGGGGAGTTTTAATAGGTATGGATTTGATTTGAAAGAAGCCTATTCTTTTATTAAGTCGGACGAAGCCATCATCAGATCTTATCTCAAAGAAAAAGGATTGCCAGATAGTGCTGTTGTTTTTTCTGCGGTAGATGTTCAAAAAAATTTCAGCAATGAAAGTGGAGCTAACGGGAGTTATAAATCTGTATTTACCGGGTATACGCTCTCTGGTGGTGTAAAAGTAGATTCAAAGAATATTGTTTTAGTGGAAAAAATTTCACGAGAAGTAACTGAGTTGCTTCAAAAAGGAATTGAATTCAATTCTAAAAAACCTGCATACTATTATAGCAGATTGAATGAATTAAAAATTGATCTTTTGGCTAAAGCTGCTGAAGATGGAAAGTTAAGAGCGGAAACAATTGCCAAGAGTTCTAAAGTAGGTTTAGGTAGTTTAAAAAGAGCCACTATGGGTGTGTTTCAAATTACTGGCAAAAATGACAATGAAGATTTCAGTTATGGGGGTTCATTCAATACTTCTTCAAAAGAAAAAACTGCTTCTATTACCTTAAGGGTAGAGTATTTAGCCAATTAATTTAATCGATAAATAAATGTTGTAATTCTTGCGATGGAATCCAGCAGATTTCTTTTTTGCCAAACCATTTGTACCTATTCTTTGCGATTAATTGATAGACTGCATCCCTTATAAATGCAGGTACAATAATGAATGCATAAAGTAAACTCCATCCCCTTGTTAGCTGCTTTGCTACTTTTAAAGCAGCAGTAGATGCAGTATCAATTTTATTATTTTCTAATAGAATAAAAGATTGAAGCGAATTGGTTGGTAGATCAAATTTTCTTAAAACTGATTGGCCAAAATCACTTTGCAAAGAGGCAAATCTAAAATGATGTTGAGGGTCGTGACTGATTACAAACTGAACAGAGCTGTTGCATAAATTGCATACCCCATCGAAAAGTATTATAGGGTGTTGATATGCATCCTCATCTCTCATATTTTAAATTCTTCTTCCTTAATTCATCTTTCATCTTTCTTTAACCCATATTGTGAAACACTTTATTCACATCTTCATCCTGTTCTAATCGGTCAATTAATTTAGAAACATCTTCCGCTTGTTCATCGGTCATTGGAACTGTAGTGGTAGGAATCCATTCCAATTCCGCACTCAAAGTAGCGATGCCTTTATCTTCTAAAGCTTTTTGTAAGTTTCCGAAATCAACAAATGCACAACGCAATACTAATATTGGATTGCCATTATCATCATTGCTCTCACCTAATTCATCTAATCCATGATCGATTAATTCCAATTCCAAATCATCCATATTCAATCCTTCTGGATTCAATTTAAATACCCCCATTTTTTTGAACTGAAAACTTACACTTCCACTATTACCTAATGCACCGTTCCCTTTATTAAAATGACTTTTTACATTGGCAACTGTTCTTACATGATTGTCGGTTGCGGTCTCCACTAAAAGGGCTACACCATGTGGGGCATAACCTTCGTATAAAATTTCTTCGTAATTGCTGGTGTCTTTGCCCATTGCACGTTTGATAGCAGCTTCAACCCTGTCTTTTGGCATTCCAACACTTTTGGCATTTTGGAAACACCTTCTTAATGCCGGATTAGTTGCAACATCTGGTCCGTTTGCTTTGACTGCAATAACAATCTCTTTACCTATTCTGGTAAAATTTTTGGCCATTTTATCCCAACGGGCAAACATGCTGGCTTTGCGTACTTCAAATATTCTTCCCATCTGGAATTATGAATTAAGAGTTATGAATTAAGAGTTGTTTGTTATGAATTGAGATTGCAAAATTAACGCATCGAAGCGTAGCTGCCAACGAAAATGCATAAAAAAACCGTCCCTAAACAGAGACGGCTTTCTTTTCAAAATATATAATTAGTGCTTTTCGAAATCTGATGCATGTGTTACAATCTCACTAGGATTTTTTAATTTACTTCTGCTTCTACTATAAGTAAAGTAAACAACCAATCCTACAGCCATCCATCCAAACGCAGCAATTAGTGTATTAGAGTCTAGGCCAATGATCATTGCCAAGCAAATTAATGCCCCTAGCGTTGAAACAATTGGAACCAATGGCGCTTTAAACGGACGCTCAATCTCAGGCGACTTCACCCTTAACATCCAAACACCAATACTTACTAATACAAATGCAAATAAAGTACCAAAACTGGTTAGGTCACCAGCAACATGCCCTGGCACAAATGCTGCAAATAAGCCTACGAATACAAACAAAATCAAGTTGGCTTTATAAGGTGTTTTATATTTAGGATGCAAATCTCCAAATGCTTTTGGAATTAATCCGTCATTACTCATTGTATAGAATATACGGCTTTGGCCCATCAACATCACTAAAATAACTGAAGAGAAACCTGCAAGAATTGCGATGGTAACTGCTTTTGCTAACCATCCATATCCAGTCATATAAGTAGAAATGGCATAGGCAACCGAAGCTTCACGTCCTTTTTCTGGATCAACAAAATCTTTCCAATTAGCAACTCCAGTTAATACGTGTCCGAAAAGAATATATAAAATAGTACATACAACCAATGATCCTAAAATACCAATTGGCATATCTCTTTTTGGATTTTTCGCTTCCTGAGCTGCTGTAGAAACTGCATCAAACCCAATGAATGCAAAAAATACAATAGCTGCACCACCTAATACACCTCCCCAGCCATGTTTGTTCCAACCAGAATAGTCAGCTATGACTTTACCTGCCTGGTCTTTAACAGCTGCTGTTCCAGCAGGAATCATATATGGAGTATGGTTTTCAGGCTTAATAAACTGCCAGCCTATTGCAATGAATAAAATTACAATAGCCACTTTTACAAAAACAATAATAGCATTTACTGTTGCTGATTCTTGTGACCCTTTGATCAACAAAAGCGTGATCAATAATAAAATGATTAATGCCGGTGCATTGATGATACCAGCATGATGTACGCCTAATGAATCAGTGAAGCTTTCAAAAGGCGAATGGCACCATTCATAAGGAATTTGCCCTCCGAACAACTTGTTTAAGTATTCACTCCAAGCAATGGAAACTGTTGCAGCACCAAGTGCATATTCCATAATTAATGCCCAACCAATAATCCATGCGATCAATTCTCCCATGGTCACATAAGAATAAGCATAAGCACTTCCTGCAATAGGAATCATTGATGCAAACTCTGCGTAACACAATCCTGCAAAAGCACATCCAATGGCGGCTACAATAAATGATAGTGTAACAGCAGGTCCTGCTGTTTGTCCGGCTGCTGCGGCTGTTCTTACAAAAAGTCCGGCTCCAATAATGGCTCCAATTCCAAGCGCAATTAAGTTTCCGGCACCTAGTGTTCTTTTCAATCCTTTTTCTGCATCTTCAGCAGAAGCTAGCATGGCTACAAGCGATTTTTTTCTAAATAAACTCATAATGTCAAATAATTGGGGTTCTTATTTCAAATGATGGAGCAAAATAGGCATTAAATTCCTTTTAATCATCAAAACTTTAAACAAATCAGGAGTATGGGTTTTCCAATTTTAACGGCTATATTGCCGTTTCAAATACTTCCTAGATGAAGAATAAACTAACGATTTATATTTTGATTGCCATGTTTTTGGGTATTGTGGCAGGCTATATAGTTCATGAAACAGCAGCTCCAGAAACCATTGGTTCATTTTCGAAGAATATCAAACTACTTGGGACCATCTTTATTCGATTGGTTAAAACCATTATTGCCCCTTTAGTATTTACCACTTTAGTGGTTGGAATTGCCAAATTGGGCGATTTGAAAACTGTTGGAAGGGTAGGCGGCAAAGCTATGCTTTGGTTTATTAGTGCCTCTTTGGTGAGCTTATTATTAGGAATGTTATTGGTGAATGTTTTTAAACCAGGATCATATATTGATCTTTCTCAAGCTGATAACTCAGGCTTAAAAGATCTAATGGGAAAAACCACTGAATTCTCTTTGCAGAAATTTATTGAGCATGTAGTGCCTTCCAGTATTTTCGACGCAATGGCAACCAATGAAATTTTACAGATTGTTATTTTCTCTATTTTATTTGGTGTGGCTGCGGCCAATTTAGGCGACTATTCAAAACCATTGATCAAGGCATTTGATGTTGCAGCCCATATCATTTTAAAGATCGTTGGTTATGTAATGAATTTTGCTCCCTTTGGTGTTTTTGGAACTTTAGCGGCTGTTGTAGCAGAAAAAGGATTGAGCATTTTTAGTTTCTATTTTATTTATTTTGGATATTTTGTTTTAGGTATAGCACTTCTTTGGGTGATATTATGTGGTGTAGGTTATTTGATTCTTGGAAAAAGAATGAAAAGCCTCTTAAAACATATTGCTAATCCATTATTGGTTGCATTTAGTACTACAAGTAGTGAAGCAGTATTTCCAAAACTAACAGAAGAGTTAGAACGTTTTGGATGTAAGAATAAAATTGTTTCATTTATTCTTCCATTGGGTTATTCTTTCAACCTAGATGGAAGTATGATGTACATGACATTTGCAAGCCTTGCAATTGCACAAGCCTATGGTATTCATATGCCATTAGGAGAACAACTCACCATGTTGTTGGTGTTGATGCTTACCAGCAAAGGGATTGCAGGTGTGCCAAGAGCCTCTTTAATTATTGTATTAGCTACCTGTGCCATGTTTAAAATACCACCTGAAGGGGTTGCATTGATCTTGCCGATCGATCATTTTTGTGATATGTTTAGAACAGGAACCAATGTTTTAGGAAATGCTTTAGCTACTTCAGTTGTAAGCAAATGGGAAGGCGAATTGCTACCTGAATCAACCAATTAAATTATAGAAAGCCAAGAATATGTTGCTCCAAATTATTAACGATTTTCATTGGACTCAATTATTACAACCACAGTTTTACATAGAACATGGAGGCCTTTGGTTGATCTTATTTGTTGTATATGCAGAAACTGGATTATTTGCTGGTTTCTTTTTACCTGGGGATAGCTTATTATTTGTTGCTGGTATCTACAGTTCCAATATTGCGAATGAGTTTATTCCTACTGGAAATGAATACCTCGACTTATTGCAATTAATTGCACTCATTTCATTTGCCGGAATTTTAGGAAATACTACAGGTTATTGGTTTGGGAAAAAAGTGGGACCAACCATGTATCAATGGAAAGAAAACTTTTTTTTCAAACAAAGATTTCTCATTCAAGCACATGATTTTTATGAAAAGCATGGGGGAGGTGCAATTGTAATTGCCAGATTTATTCCCATCATCAGAACCTTTGCACCAATTGTTGCTGGAATTGTTCAAATGGACCAAAAGAAATTTTCCTTTTATAATATTATTGGATGTATTGCCTGGGTTTCGAGTATGTTAATCGGTGGACATTTTTTGCAGAAATGGATCTTGGCTCAGTTTGGATTTGATCTGAAGCAACATTTAGAAATAATTGTATTAGGGATTGTATTTATTACAACAGCTCCTGTGATTGTCAAATTGGTGTTCAATAAGACCGACAAAAAAGCCCAATAATTGGTAGATGCTAATATGACCCAACCCAAACAGCATGGAATTTTCGCGCTCCCTGTAATTGTTGGAGCATTAGGTTTCTTTGTAGACGTCTATGATTTATTGTTATTTGGCATTATCCGAAAGCCCAGTTTAAGTTCCTTAGGTTTATCGCCTGCTGAAGTTTTGCATCAAGGAGAAATCATCATTAGCGTACAAATGATCGGGTTGTTGTTAGGCGGGATTCTTTGGGGCATTATGGGTGATAAAAAAGGAAGACTAAGCGTACTTTTTGGATCAATTTTACTTTATTCCCTGGCCAATATTGCCAATGGATTTGTTACTACAGTTCCTCAATACACATTAATGAGATTTATTGCAGGAATAGGCTTGGCGGGAGAGTTAGGGGCTAGCATAACTTTAGTGAGTGAATTGCTTCCCAAAGAAAAACGTGGAATTGCCTCTTCGATAATTGCAGGGTTTGGTATTTTTGGAGCGGTGGTAGCTTTTTTTCTGAAAGAAAATTTTGATTGGCGTACCTGTTATTTTATTGGAGGTGGAATGGGTTTAGCATTACTCGTATTGAGGGTGAGTATTTTTGAAAGTGGCTTGTTTAAAGAATTGAAAGAAACCAATATTGTAAGGGGTAATTTCTGGATGCTTTTTAACAACAGAGAAAGATTTCTACGATATCTAAAATGTATTTTAATTGGAGTGCCAGCATGGTATGTAATTGGTGTATTGGTTACTTTCTCAGATCAATTTGGATTGGCATTTGGAATTCCCAATGTTGATCCAGGCAAAGCGATCATGTATCAATATGGAGCTATTGCATTTGGTGATCTAACTGTTGGGTTATTGAGTAATTATTTAAAAAGCAGGAAGAAAGCCTTGTTTATCTTTTATGCGATCACTATTTTTTTTATGGTACTGTATTTTTTACAGGATGGTGGAACAGCCCAAGGGATGTATTGGATCTGCGCAGGTTTAGGATTTGGAACAGGATTTTCAGTGGTATATATTACTATGAGTGCAGAACAGTTTGGTACAAACCTAAGAGCCACCACGGCTATTTCTGTACCCAATATGGTTAGAGGTGCTTTGCCATTAATTATCTTGCTTTTTAAAGTAATTAGAGAATATACAGGAAGTTATGTAACGGGTGGTTGGGTAACAGGTATCATATTGATGGGAGTGGCTATAATAGCAGCTTTCAATATCAAAGAAAGCTTTGGTAAAGATTTAAATTTTGTAGAATATTGATCGTTCAGAAAAAAATGATAAATTGATTTTATGACAGCAAAAAAAATGGGCGTTTTATCTTTACCTGTAATTGTAGCAGCGCTTGGATATTTTGTAGACATCTATGATTTGCTATTATTTACTATAGTTAGAGAACCTAGCTTACAAGGAATAGGAGTAGAATTAACGGATAAAGTTCAAGTATTGGCTGCGAGTACAAAGATCATCAATTGGCAAATGGTGGGTTTATTGATTGGTGGAATTTTATGGGGAACCATCGGCGATAAAAAAGGCAGGCTTAGTGTTTTATTCGGTTCAATTGCTTTGTATTCCATTGCTAATTTTATTACTGGTTATGTACAAACAGTAGATCAATATGCATGGGCCAGATTTGTTGCTGGTGTTGGATTGGCGGGTGAGTTGGGCGCTGGTATTACTTTGGTAAGTGAATTATTACCTAAGGAAAAAAGAGGAGTTGGAACTTCTTTGGTTGCTGGTATAGGATTATTTGGAGCAGTGTTTGCTTATTTTATTTACAAAACCACCAACGACTGGAGACTCTGTTATAAAATTGGAGGCGGTTTAGGTATCGGATTATTATTAATGAGAATCTCTGTTGCTGAAAGTGGAATGTTTACCAATGTAAAACAACAGGAGGGGGTTCAGAGAGGTAATTTTTTTATGTTTTTGAATAATCGAAAAAGATTCAAGAAATATATTTTAGCCATTTTAATTGGCTTACCCACCTGGTATGTAATTGGCATTTTGGTGAACCTAAGTAATCGATTTGCAAAAGAATTGTACGGAGATAATCATATTGAAAGTGGTAGAGCTATCATGTATGCTTATGTTGGAATAGCTATTGGTGATATATTAATTGGCTTAGTCAGTCAGTATTTCAAAAGCCGTAAAAAAGCATTGCTATCTTTTTATTTGTTGTGTATGGTAGCATTGGTTTTGTTCTATAGTGGATTCAACAATAGCGATAGTAGCATGTATGCTATATGTGGATTATTAGGATTTAGTACAGGGTTTTGGGCCATTTTTATAACCATGGGAGCAGAACAGTTTGGAACCAACTTGAGAGCTACAGCGGCAACTACAATTCCCAATATGGTTAGAGGGGCATTGCCTTTAATCAATTTATTGTTCTTAGATCTTTTGCAAAAATCTTTGGGCTATAGTTTAATACAAAGCGGCATCATTACTGGAGTAATTATCATGGCAATTACAATGGTTGCTTTTTACTTTACCGAAGAAACTTTTCATAAAGATTTGAATTATATAGAAACGGCTGAATTACCTTAAGTTAGCAAGAAATCGTCGCCATGCTTTTTTTCAAAAAGAAGAAACAGACACCCATCGAAGATCCCGAAAATCCGAAAAGGAAAAAATTTCTGGTGATTCGTTTTTCTTCCATTGGCGATATTGTGCTCACTACTCCGGTGATGAGGTGTTTAAAACAACAGGTAGAAGGAGTTGAGGTTCATTTTTTAACTAAAAAATCTTTTAAAGCCGTAACCGAAGCCAATCCTTATATAGATCGTTTTTATTATTACGATAATAATTTAAACGATTTGATCATTGAATTTAGAAAAGAAAAATTCGATGGGATTATCGATCTGCATCAAAACTTTAGAACAGCATTGATCAAATTTCAATTGAATGTTCCTGTTTATGCATACAATAAAGAAAGTTGGTCCAAATTTTTGTTGACCAAATTGGGGATTAATCAAATGGCCAAAAGGCATATCACCGATCGATCTATGGACGCTATAGAACCATTAGGTGTGGTGAATGATGGGATGGGTTTGGATTATTTTATTCCTGAAGACCAACATGTTCCTGCAACAGATTTACCTACATCGCATTTGGCTGGATTTATTGCAATTGTGATTGGGGCTTCCTATTTTACTAAAAAATTACCCGTAGAAAAATTGAAAGCACTTTGTGCAACTTTGGATTTTCCTGTTGTATTGATCGGAGGCAAAGAAGATGCTATAGAGGGCAATGCCGTAGCATCTATTGATGCAGTTAAAATTTATAATGCTTGTGGAAAGTTTAGTTTACACGAATCTGCTGATTTAATCAGGCGTTCTAATTTGGTTATTTCTCATGATACCGGGTTTCAATATATAGCTTGTGCTTTGAATAAGAAAGTACTGGCTATTTGGGGAGGTACTTCTCCTTTATTAGATGTAGAGCCTTATTACGGCATTCATCAATTGGCGGCACATGCGAATTCGGAAGCGTATAAAAATTTTATTGTTCCTAATCTTTCCTGTCAACCCTGCTCCAATTTTGGAACAAAAAAATGCCCCAAAGGGCATTTTAATTGTATGCAAAAACAAGATATTCAAGCCATTGCAAGCACCGCAAAACAATGGGTATAAAAATTAAAGGGTTTTCAACACTTCATTCATGCTTCTTACAGCTTCTGCGCTTTTATTAAATTCAGCTTGTTCTTCTGCATTTAATTTAAAGTCAAGTACTTTTTCCCATCCATTCTTGCCTATCGTTACTGGAACTCCTAAACAAATATCTTTCTGTCCGTATTCATCATCAAGGCTTACACAACAAGTAAATAATTTCTTCTGGTCACGAACAATACTTTCAACCAACGCAGCTCCTGCAGCTCCTGGCGCATACCAGGCTGAAGTGCCAATGAGTTTAGTTAAAGTTGCTCCACCAACCATTGTGTCATTTACAATTTGTTTTTGTTGATCGGCACTTAAAAAATTGCTTACTGGTGCAGAATTCCAGGTGGCATGTCTGATCAATGGAATCATGGTTGTATCTCCATGACCACCCACTACAACAGCATTCAAATCTGAAGGGCTGCAACCCAAATGCTGGCTCAATTGATATTTGAATCTACTGCTATCTAAAGTACCACCCATTCCAATAATTCTGTTTTTTGGTAAACCGGTAGAAGTAAGTGCTAAATAGGTCATTGTATCCATTGGATTACTGATCACAATGATGATGGTGTTAGGAGAATATTTTAAAATATTTTCACAAACACCTTTTACTATTCCTGCATTGGTGCCAATTAATTCTTCTCTTGTCATTCCGGGTTTACGAGGAATACCTGAAGTAATTACTACTACATCACTGCCAGCGGTTTTTGCATAATCATTGGTGCTTCCAACAATTTTTGTATCAAAACCCAATAGAGCAGCTGTTTGCATCATATCCTGTGCTTTACCTTCTGCTAAACCTTCTTTAATATCCAATAAAACCAGTTCAGTACAAAGTTCTTTACGGGCAATATTGTCGGCACAAGTGGCTCCAACGGCTCCTGCACCTACTACGGTAACTTTCATAATTGCAATGTTTAGATTGATTAATTGAGGGTGTAAAGGTACAACTGTACTTTTACTTTCTGTTGATAAATTCGATTAATTCAGGCATTTCTACACCCATCTCCCAGGCTTTCAAAAATTCCTTCTTATTGTCGTATAAAGCTACAAATGGAGTGAACTTTACCTGATAAAAAGAAGGGATCAAGTATTTGGGATCCCTGCCAACTTTCATGTTGGGGTATTGATTGAGTTTGTATTTGTAGTAGAATTTTTTAATGTCATCAAAATCTCTATAAGAAGCCCAAATAAATAATACATTTTTAACACTGTCTATGTTTTTTACAATTTCAACAGCTTCATGCTGGCAATGGCTGCATTCGGGGCTGAAGTATATAATAGCTGTATAATCGTAGGTAGGTAAATCCTTTTTTGCCAACCAGCTGCTATCGGTTTGAAGCAGCCTGAATTCTGGCATTGCCTTATTTTTTTGGTATGGCGGAATGGTATCGATGGGAGATTGTGCATTTGCTAATAAACCAACAAATACACCGAGGAATAATAATGTTGTTTTTAATTTTATCATAATTACTTCTTTGCCTTACAATTTTTCGATAAAGTTATGGTTAAGATGCCTGATTTATCAAACCTATTCGGAAAAAGACAAAAAGATACTATATTCAAGTAAAATAAGTCACCGTATATGAAATATCTTTTTACATTGTTTCTACTTGCTTTTTCTTTAGCAATAATTGGGCAGGATTCTACCAACTATACTATTTATTATAGCAATCGGCATGCCGGATTTGTAAAAATTAAGCGGTTTGAGAATGGTTCCAATACGGTACATTTTATGTACAACGACCGTGGCCGGGGGCCCGATCAAACTTTCCAAATACTGATTAATCAGCAAAAGGGAATTGAGGCCTTGGAACAAAAAGGAGTTGGCTATAATAAGGATACAGTTTCCATGAAAATCATCAAAAAAAATAATGAGTATTTAAATATCAGAGGGAAAGACAGTACCCGTGCAAGTTTTAAAGCATTGAACTTGTATGGATTAGGCAAAAGTGGTTTGTATGAGTTTTTCTTCCCATTAATTACAGATACGCTTACGCATGGTAGTCAGGGTTTTGTTGCTGAAAAAATATTGGAACGTAAACTGAAATGGAATAACAAAACATTTACAGCAATATTGTATAATTATAAACCCATAAAGTCTACCACACTTGGATTGGTATGGATGAATGAAAAAAATCAAATGTTGGCCGAAATTAGCCCTTGGAGTGATATCATTCAAAATGGCAAAGAAAGTTTGCGTAAGGAGTTGCGCCGAATCAATGATAGTGTAAGCAATAATCGCTTAGAACAAGAATCTTCAGAACTGATGAAGAAATCTTTCGACAAAGTGGCACTCTTTAATAGTAGTTATGTGGATATAGAAAATGGAAAGCTTATCACCAATAAAACAATCTTTATTAGCAATGGGAAGATTGAAAATATAACCGACACATCATTTATTATTCCCGAAGAATATAAACGTATTAATGCTAGCAATAAAACTGTAATGCCTGGATTATGGGATATGCACTCACATACCTTTCCTGGCGAGGGGATTAATTATTTAACAAATGGCATAACTGCTATCCGTGATTTAGGAAACAACCTTCAATTGCCGGAGGTAAAACAAAAATCTGCAGAAGGCAAACTTTTACACCCACGCGTAGCCTGGATGAGTGGTTTTATAGATTTTAATGATGATATGGCTGGCCCATGCGGTGTGTTTATCAATAATGTGAAAGAGGGAATTGAAGCAGTTCGTTTGTATAAAAGTCTTGGGTATAAAAGCATTAAACTGTACAGCAGTATAAAACCAGCTTTTGTAAAGCCGATTGCTGCTGAAGCGCATAAACTAGGACTACTCGTACACGGACATGTGCCGGCACACATGACTGCTACAGAAGCAATTACAGATGGGTATGATGAAGTCAATCATTTGAATATGCTGGTGCTTGGATATTTTGGGAAGGAAGTAGATACAAGAACAAGGGTTCGTTTAACCTTAATGAAAGAACGCGCTTTCGAAGCATCTCCAAATAGTGTATATGCCAATCAACTTATCAATTTGATGGTTCAGAAAAAAACAGTACTCGATCCAACGAGTATTTTGTATGGCCCATACCGGATGAGTGCTAATTTAAGCAGAAAAGATAGTATTGAAAAACAATGCTCAGATACTTTATTTGCTTGGCTAAAAATTTTATATCAAAAAGGGATAAAATTTGTTCCGGGTACAGATGCGGCCGGTGGCGTAGGCTTGGTAAATGAACTGAAGAATTATGCAAGTATTGGAATGAGTAATGCAGATGTATTGCGTTCAGGTACTTTATGGTGTGCGCAATATGCCGGACTAGCCAAAGAGCTGGGTACAGTAGAAGTAGGAAAGGTTGCCGATTTAATTATCTTAGGAGGTAACCCCTTGCAAAGGTTAGCGGAATTAGATGTTATTCAGATGGTAGTTACCAATGGCCGACTGTTTTATACAAAAGATTTACGAGTGAGGTAAATTTGGAATTAAAGGGGGTATCTTTTTAAGTTGGTAAAATAAAATGCTTAAGGGATACTATTATTTACTGACCCTCTCGGCTTCAATCATTCTCATTTCTTTTGCGTCTTGTAAAAATTCAGAAGCGAAAATAAAATTGTTCAACAAAGTATCTTTACTGTAAATAATATCTTTGTTGGTTCCTTCCCATTGTTTTTTTCCTTGGTGTAAATAAACAATATGGTCTCCAATTTCCATCACACTATTCATATCATGGGTTA
Organism: Sediminibacterium sp.; assembly: GCA_040403975.1. Lineage (GTDB taxonomy): Bacteria > Bacteroidota > Bacteroidia > Chitinophagales > Chitinophagaceae > Sediminibacterium. The sequence goes on along the minus strand of JBBAJS010000001.1, from coordinate 415,847 downwards.
CAACAATGGTTGTGATATTATATTCCAGGGTAATTTCTTTAATGAGTTTATCTATCACCAAAGATGTCTGAGGATCTAAACCCGAATTGGGTTCATCACAAAAAAGGTATTGAGGATTTAATACGATCGAACGAGCAATGCCTACTCTTTTTTTCATTCCCCCACTTATTTCTGCAGGGAATCTATTATGTGCCTCGGTTAAATTTACCCTTTCTAAAACTTCAGCCGCTCTCTTTCTTTTTTCACCAATGGTCCAATTAGTAAACATATTTAGTGGGAACATCACATTTTCTACAACTGTCATAGAGTCGAATAATGCATTGCCTTGAAATAGCATGCCGATTTTTTGACGGAGTAATTTTCTGTCTTTTGAATCCATCGAAATCATATCGGCCCCATCATATGAAATAATTCCAGACTCGGGAGCAAATAATCCAACAATACATTTAGTAAGTACAGTTTTACCACTTCCGCTAGCGCCAATAATCAAATTGCACTTTCCGGTTTCCATAATGGCACTAATGCCATCTAATATGGTTCTGCCCTGAAAACTTTTGTAAATATCTTTTACTTCGATCATGTATCTGCAAACTACAAATAAGTTATCAATCTATCTCGATCTGATTTCTTAATAGATCCTCAAAAACATCTCTTTTCCTGATTAAGTAAACCTGACCATTTTTTAACATTACTTGTGCAGGTAAAAACCTTGAATTGTAATTGGATCCCATTTCAAATCCATAAGCCCCGGCATTATCAAATACCAGTAAATCGCCTTCTCTCACTTCATTCAATGGCCTGTCCCAGGCAAATGTATCGGTTTCGCAAATATTGCCTACTACAGCATAGTTTTTGATAGGTCCTTCTGGATTGCTGATATTACTGATTTTGTGATAGGATTCATAAAACATTGGTCTGATCAAATGATTGAAGCCACTGTTAACGCCAACAAATGTGGCAGCCTTGTTGTTTTTGATCACATTTACGGTGGTAATAAAAGTTCCGGACTCACTTACCAGGAATTTACCAGGCTCAAACCAAACTTGAAAATTTCTATTATAGGTATCTTTTAATTTTTGCAATGTTTCATTCACTTTCTGGGCCAATAATGCAATATCAGTGCCTGTTTCATTTTCTTTATAGGGCACTTTGAATCCCCCACCTAAATCTAAAAAAACCAGTTCAGGAAAAAGTGGCACCAAGTCAAAGAAAATATCAGAGACCTGCATAAATACAGACACATCTTTTATTTCGCTACCGGTATGAACATGAAGCCCAGCAATATTGATTTGATATTGTTGAACCAATGCAAGAATATTATCCAATTGTTCTAATGGTATTCCGAACTTACTTTTTTCGTGACCAGTAGAAATTTTTAAATTACCACCAGCCATAATATTGGGCTGTAGTCTTATGCCTACAGGATACCCATGTCCATATTTTTCCCCAAATTTTTCTAAATTAGACAAGCTGTCGATATTCACATTAATTCCCATTGCAACTGCTTCTTCAATTTCATCGAAAGCAATTCCATTGCTGGTATAGAGAATATTTGCAGGCTCAAAGCCAGCGATTACAGCCAGTTTAGCTTCATTGATAGAACTGCAATCGACGTTGCAACCTAATGAACGAATATGTTTTAAAATATTGATATTGGTCAACGACTTGCAAGCAAAAAAGAATTTTGCATTTACATCAGTAAATGATTTTTGTAGATGTTGGTACTGATCGGTGATCTTATCTGCATTGTAAACATACAATGGAGTACCAAAATTTGCTGCGATTGAACTTAACTGATTGTTGCTGATGGTAAGAGGCATAACGTAAAGATAATAACCATTCTTATTCAGGGTTATTTTCTTCTGTTGAATTGTCTGATTCTTCTTCTTTTTTAATGATCAATTCACCTTCTTCATTCACTTCAATAGCAGAAACATCTCCATCGATAATTTCCTCATTAATGATGGCTTCTGCAATTGGCTGGTCGGTAAAGTCTTCCGGTCTGATGATCGTTCCTTCAATCAATTGTTCCGCCAATACCTCTTTTATTTTTGGAAGATCAGATGTGTTGTTGATGCCGAAATAATCCATGAAAGTTTTAGAAGTTGCATATACCAAAGGTTTGCCTGGCATTTGCTCATTTCTTCCACTGATTAAAATCAATTCTTTTTCTAATAGTTTTTGAATACTATAGTCGCTATTCACGCCTCTTATAGCTTCAATTTCTCCTTTAGTGATGGGTTGCTTATATGCAATAATGGCCAGTGTTTCCAAAGCCGCATTCGATAAACGTTTTAAAAATTTATCTCCATTTAATTGGGCAATGGTTTTATGGAAATCTTTTTTTGTTAGAAATTGCCATCCTCCGCCACTTTCGCGAACTTCAAATGGATAAAATTCTGAATCGTATTTCTCCCTGATTCCTTCAACGGCAGATTCAACCTGATCTAGCGAAATTCTTTCTTCTAAAAATCCAAAACTATTGTTGATCAATTCAACAATGTCTAAAGATGTCAGTGGTTTTTCACTGGCAAAAATCAGCACTTCAATATGTGGTATTATTTCGCTTAAATCCATCTTAGTCTGTTAGTAGTTATTGGTTATTCGTTATTAGTAGTAAACCAAGTTATCCTTGTAATGCTGCTGCTCCACTTACGATCTCTGTTAATTCAGTAGTAATAGCTGCTTGACGTGCGCGATTATAACTGATCTTCAGCGATTTCAATAATTCATTGGCATTCTCACTTGCTTTATCCATTGCAGTCATTCTGGCACCATGTTCGCTGGCATTTCCATCTAATACTGCTTTGAATAATTGGGTGTTTAAAATTTTTGGCATCAACTCAGCTATCAATTGCTCTTTTGCTGGCTCAAATATAAAATCAGATTTTTTTTGATTGACTGCTTTAGTCACTTTAGGGATCGGAAGAAATTGTTCAGCAGTAAATACTTGAGTTGCTGCATTTTTAAATTCACTGTACACAATTTCAACAGCATCAAATTCTTTGTTTTCAAATGCTTTCATGGCAGCTTGTGCAGCAGCTTGAACCGCTTCGAAATTTAGGTTCAAATAAATATCTTTAAAAGTTGCATCTGTTTTATAGCCAGCCTTTGTTAATCCTTCAAATCCTTTCTTGCCTATATTCCAGATATGCACATTGCCTTTTTTAAATTGGGCGTCATATTTTTCTTCAACAGTGCTTTTTGCTAACTTAATTAAATTGGCATTATATCCACCGCAAAGACCTCTATCGCTGGTAACAACAATTAATAATACTTTTTCAATAGTTCTTTCTTCTGCTAGCGCTAATGTCATTCCGCCTTCGATACTGCTCACAATATTGCTAAGCATCTCTTGTAACTTTTTAGCATAAGGACGCATCTGTGTGATTGAGTCCTGAGCACGACGCAATTTAGCAGCACTTACCATTTTCATGGCTTTTGTAATCTGCTGAGTGCTTTGTACACTTTTGATTCTGTTTCTTACCTCTTTTAATTGACCTGCCATACGATAGAACTGTTTTGGGCTGCAAAAGTAGCCAAAACAGTCATAAATTCCAATACAAACTTGGCTTATTTAAATTGATAGGAGATCCCAATCCCATTTGCGGTTGGAGCCAATTGCCAGCTCCCCATTTGTTGTTCCAGTAATTTCCCGTTTTTTCGGTGATTACCATACTGAACCAGGTCGAAAATGAATAAAAACGCACCCTGTAAAAGCAAGCTATTCCCAATTCCAGTTGCAGATTCACTATTCATTCTGTTGCCCCTTTCTTTCAAATAAAGACCGGTAGTAATATAGGCCAAATCGAGCCCTGTATTCAATAAAAGCAATTTTTCGGTTTTTTGCTGGGCAATTAGATTTTCATTAAAGGAAATCGACCTTTTGAGTTCATTTCTTACGCCAATTAGGCCATAAACAGCTACCCCCATATTAACCAGGTTCCAATAAGCGTTGGTTTTAAAAAAATAACGGTCTGCTCCAATAGCATTGGTAGCTGAAATACTCCCTTGAACGATATTCACACCCGCCCAGGCGGCCAAAATGGTATTATTTGTCTTGTTTTTATTGATTCTGTCCAGTGTCAGGGAATCATGCATGATTGCCTGACCATGCAGATTTTTACCAATCAATAGACTGATAAATAACAGATAAAATAGATTCGAACTTGGTCTCATGTTGATCTCAATCAAAAGCTTACCTTTGCCGGCTCTCAATCAGAGTGCCAAATTGACTAAAAAAAATCTTTTGCACGCTGTTTGACTGTTAAATTTTTTCTTATTAGAGCAATTATTATATGTTGAAGTTTATTTCTAAGTTATTCGGTGGCAGTAAAAGTGAAAAAGATGTGCAGGTTTTAATGCCTATCGTCGAAAAAGCCAAACAGTTTTTTCAGCAGTATCAATCCCTTTCAAACGATGAACTTCGGGCAAAAACCGGTTCATTTAAAGAAAGGATCCAAAGCCATCTTGCTACTATTGATGCAGAAATTGCTGCTCAAAAAGCATCAGCGGAAGCCCTTCCTGAAAATGATATCCATGGAAAAGACAGTATTTATCAGCAAATCGATAAACTAAAAAAGGAAAGGGATCAAAAAATTGAAGAAGCACTAAGTGATATTCAACCTGAAGCTTTTGCAGTGATAAAGGAAACCGCTCGAAGGTTTAAAGAGAATGCTGTTTTAAAATCAACAGCTACTCAGCACGACAGAGATTTGAGTGTTCGAAAAGATTATATCACTATTGTTGGTGATCAAGTTGAATATAAAAATACCTGGACAGCTGGTGGTGGAACTGTTTTATGGAATATGGTTCATTACGATGTTCAGTTAATTGGTGGTAGCGTATTACATCAAGGCAAAATTGCTGAAATGGCTACCGGAGAAGGTAAAACATTGGTATCAACCTTGCCTGCATACTTAAATGCATTGGCCGGAGAGGGCGTTCATATTGTAACGGTGAACGATTATTTGGCAAAAAGAGATAGCGAATGGAATGGTACAATATTCGAATGGTTGGGCTTAACAGTAGACTGTATTGATAAGCACGAACCCAATAGTGAAGCAAGAAGAAAAGCCTATTTAGCGGATATAACTTATGGCACCAATAACGAATTTGGTTTTGATTATCTGAGAGATAATATGGTGCATAATCCAGAAGAAATGGTTCAAAGAAAACACCATTTTGCGATGGTGGATGAGGTGGATTCTGTGTTGATTGATGATGCAAGAACGCCGTTGATCATCTCTGGACCTATTGGTCATCAAACAGGTGAACAACAATTTTTTGAATTGAAACCAAGGATTGAAAAATTGGTGGATGCACAAAAAAGAGCTACTCAACATTTCTTAACAGAAGCGAAGAAGAAAATTGCTGAAGGCAATGACGATCCTAAAGATGGTGGGTTGGCTTTGTTCCGTGCACACAGAGGTTTACCTAAGAATAGTGCATTGATCAAGTTTTTGAGTGAACCTGGTATGAGGGTGAAATTACAAAAATCTGAAAACTATTATCTGGCAGATCAGCAAAGAGAAATGCCTATAGCAGATAAGGAATTGTATTTCTATATCGATGAAAAAAATAATTCAGTAGAACTTACAGATAAAGGAATTCAGTTGATCACTGGTGCAGGCGAAGACACCAGTTTTTTTGTATTACCTGATATTAGTTTGTCTTTGGCAGCTGTTGATAAAGATGCATCGCTGGATGCCGATCAAAAATTACATAAGAAAGAATCGATCATTAATGAATATTCTGTAAAAGCCGATCGCATTCATACTGTACAACAGTTATTAAAAGCATATACGCTTTTTGATAAGGATGTTGAATACGTAGTGATGGATGGAGGTGTAAAAATTGTTGATGAACAAACAGGTCGTATTCTGGATGGTAGAAGGTATTCTGATGGTTTGCATCAGGCCATTGAAGCAAAAGAAAATGTGAAGATTGAAGCAGCGACTCAAACCTATGCTACTGTTACATTACAGAATTATTTCAGGATGTATCATAAGTTGGCAGGTATGACTGGTACAGCTGAAACAGAAGCTGCAGAATTATGGGACATTTATAAATTAGATGTGGTAAGTATTCCAACGAATGTTACTGCTATAAGAAAAGATGATCAAGATTTAGTGTTTAAAACCAAGCGCGAAAAATTTGGTGCAGTTATCGATGAAATTGTAAAACTAACTTCAGCTGGCCGACCAGTATTGGTTGGTACAACATCGGTAGAAGTAAGTGAATTGTTGAGCAGAATGTTGCGCCAAAAACAAATTCCTCATAATGTTTTGAATGCAAAGCAACATGCAAGAGAAGCACAAATTGTTGCGGAAGCTGGATTTGCAGGAGCTGTTACCATTGCTACGAATATGGCGGGTCGTGGTACGGATATTAAATTGGGACCAGGTGTAAAAGAAGCTGGTGGTTTGGCTATTTTAGGAACTGAACGTCATGAATCTCGTAGAGTTGATCGTCAGTTGAGAGGTCGTGCAGGTCGTCAGGGAGATCCAGGTTCATCTTTATTCTTTGTTTCATTAGAAGATGATTTGATGCGCATGTTTGGAAGCGAAAGAATTGCTAAAGTAATGGACTTTGCAGGATACAAAGAAGGAGAAGTGATTCAGCATAGTATGATCACTAAATCAATTGAACGTGCTCAAAGAAAAGTGGAAGAGAACAACTTCGGTATAAGAAAACGTTTATTGGAATATGATGATGTAATGAATAAACAACGTACTGTAATTTATTCAAAAAGAAATCATGCATTGTTTGGAGAAAGGCTGGCATTGGATTTAGACAATGCCATGTATGGCGTTGCTGAAGGATTAGTGAATGCATTTAAAGAGCAAAATGATTATGAAGGTTTCCGTTTGGCAGTAATTGTGAATTTTGGTATAGACTCTTCGATTAGCGCAGATGAGTTAAGCAAATCTTCAGAGAATCAATTGATTGAAAAATTGTATTCAGAAGCTGTTACTAATTATGAAAGAAAGAAACAGGATTTGATGGTACAATCTGTTCCTGTATTCAAGAATATTAAATTACAACAAGGTTCACAAATAGACAATGTAATAGTTCCATTTACAGATGGCAGAAAACAAATGCAGGTACTGGCCAATATGGACAAAACATTGAAGTCGAATGGAGCTGAACTGTTGAATGCATTAGAAAAATCAGTGACACTTGGTTTAATTGATGATGCATGGAAAGAGCATTTGCGTTCTATGGATGATTTGAAGCAAAGTGTTCAGACAGCTACTTATGAGCAAAAAGATCCTTTGGTAATTTATAAGATGGAAGCTTTCGATCTATTCAAAAAAATGGATGGAGAAGTAAATAAGGATATCGTTCAATTCTTATGTCATGCAGGCATTCCATTAGCAGAAGGCGATGAATTAAAAGAAGGTCGTCAGCAAAAAACTGACATGAGCAGAATGAGCGCAAATAAAGAAGCTGTAGATGCTGCCGGACAAGAATTTGGGGCAAATGAAAATGATTATTATGACCCTAGTTCTGCAAAACAAGAGCCTGTAAAAGTGGGTCCGAAAATTGGACGCAATGATCCTTGCCCTTGTGGAAGTGGAAAGAAATTCAAAGCATGTCATGGAAGGGAGAATTAGGAATTAAGAAAGAAGAAATAAGAATTAAGAGATTCTGGAATTGATGAAACTGAACACTTACATAGATCATACATTATTAAAGCCAACGGCTTTGGTGAGTGATATTGAAAAGCTTTGTAAGGAAGCGATCGAGTATCAATTTGCGGCTGTTTGTGTGCCGCCTAATTTTGTAAAAAAAGCTAAATTATTTTTAGGAAATAGTACTGTGAAATTGGCAACCGTAATTGGTTTTCCATTTGGTTATTCTGCAGTAGAAGCTAAACTGGCAGAAGTTGTTTTGGCAATTGTTGACGGTGCAGATGAGTTAGATATAGTGGCAAATATCAGCGCTATTAAAAATGGGGATTGGCAATATTTAGCCAATGAGATGAATCATATAATGCCCATCATTCAAGGCAAGGGTAAAACAATTAAAGTGATCATTGAAAGTGGTGTACTAACTGAAGATGAAATTATCAAATGTTGTGAACTATATGGTATAGCTGGGATTGATTATCTAAAAACGTCAACTGGATATGCCGAAAAAGGAGCGACCATTGAAGCGGTAGCTTTGTTTAAGAAACATTTGCCCAGTAATGTGCAAATAAAAGCTTCTGGAGGCATTCGAGATTATGCTTTTGCCAAACAATTGGTGGATGCTGGAGCCACTCGGCTAGGATGCAGTGCTAGTATTGCCATTGTTAATGGAGATCATGCAGATAAAATAAACGGATATTGAGGTTTTAGTACCTTTGGTTCCCAATTGCCTTAACTTTAAACTATGTCAATTATCAAAGCATATAGGTGTTTATATGTAGCAATTTTTTTAATGATTGCATCATTTGCTTTAGCAAACGATACGGTAATTGTAATCAAAGATGCAAGATTGGATATTTTAACTGCCAAGCAAGCGCAGATTAATAAGCGAACGTCCATGATGACAAGTGGTGGTCAATACAAAGGTTTTAGAATTCAGGTGGTCAGTTCAACAAATAGAGACAATGCTACGCTGATCAAAACCGATTTAATGAATAAATTTCCAGAACATAAGACTTACATTCTTTTTCAGTCACCTAATTTTAAAGTTCGTATTGGAAATTTTATTAAAAGGGATGAAGCGGAGAAATTGCGAAAGCAATTAAATAAATATTTTCCTCAAGGAGTATATGTGGTTGAAGATGCTATAGAATACTTCCCTAAAGAAGAAATAAATTATTAACTTAATTGATGCTAATGCTCAATGATGAAATAAAAAAACTCTCAAAAGAATTCGCACCAGCATTTATTGCTGTTAGAAGATATTTACATGCGAATCCTGAATTAAGTTATCAAGAAGTGAATACAGCCGCATATGTTAAAGCGCAATTAACTGATTTAGGTATTTCTTTTGAAGGCAAAGCTACTACAGGTGTTTTAGGGGTTATACATGGAAAAAATCCGGACAGCAGAGTTGTTGCATTAAGGGCTGATATGGATGCACTGCCTATTCTCGAAGAAAATGATGTTTCGTATAAATCAACTAATGATGGCGTAATGCATGCTTGTGGTCATGATGTTCATACTGCTATTTTATTGGGTGCAGCAAAAATTTTAAATCAATTAAAAAATGAGTGGGAAGGAACAGTAAAATTAATTTTTCAACCAGGCGAAGAAAGAAATCCTGGAGGCGCAAGTTATATGATCAAAGACGGAGTGCTCGATAACCCTAGGCCGAAAGGTATCATTGGTCTTCATGTTCATCCAGGTTTGAATGTTGGCCAATTAAGTTTTAGAAAAGGAAGGGTAATGGCGAGTGCAGATGAAATTTATATTACCATAAGAGGAAAAGGCGGACACGCAGCAGCCCCTCATCTTACAGCAGATACCATATTGATCGCATCTCATTTAATTGTTAGCTTACAACAGATTATTTCTCGAAATAATAATCCAACTTCACCTTCAGTATTGTCTATCTGTTCTATAAAAGGAGGTAACACAACCAATGTAATTCCATCTGAAGTAAAATTGATGGGTACTTTCAGAGCGATGGATGAAACCTGGAGATACAAAGCACATGAATTGATTCGCCAACAAGCAAAGGGAATTGTAGAAAGTATGGGTGGGGAATTAGATCTGCATATTGATATTGGATATCCTACAGTAGACAATGATCCTGCCTTCACAACAGATGCATGGAAATTAGCCGATGAATACATGGGAAAAGAACATGTTGAAGAAACTGAAATGCGAATGGGTGCAGAAGATTTCGGCTATTACACACAAATTATTCCAGGTTGTTTTTATCGCTTAGGAGTTCGTAATGAATCCAAGGGAATTGTTCATCAAGTACATACCCCTAAATTTGATATTGATGAGTCTGCAATTGAAATAGGTATTGGAATGATGGCTTATTTAGGAGTTAATGTATAATTATTAAACTGATTTTAACTAATTGAAAATATGTCTAAGCAAACCGACTTAAGAAGAGAACAGGCATTAGAATATCACTCTAGCGGAAGACCAGGAAAGATTGAGGTAGTATCTACTAAAGAAGCAAAAACCCAACGTGATTTATCTTTAGCGTATAGCCCAGGTGTTGCAGAACCATGCAAAGAAATTTTTAATAATGTTGAAGATGTTTATAAATATACTGCTAAGGGAAATTTAGTGGGAGTTATTACAAATGGCACAGCTGTATTAGGTTTGGGTGATATTGGACCTGATGCAAGCAAGCCAGTTATGGAAGGTAAAGCTGTGTTGTTTAAAATTTTTGCAGACATTGATGTTTTTGATATTGAGATCAATGAAAAAGATCCTGAAAAATTTGTACAAATTGTAAAAGCATTGGAACCCACTTTTGGAGGGATTAATTTAGAAGATATTAAAGCGCCTGAGTGCTTTTATATTGAGCAGCAATTGAAAGAACAGATGAAGATTCCTGTGATGCATGACGATCAGCATGGAACTGCCATTATTAGTAGTGCTGCTATGATCAATGCACTCGATTTACAGAAAAAGAAAATCGAAAGAGTTCGTTTTGTTATTAATGGAGCAGGTGCTGCCGCAATGGCTTGTATTCAATTGTACGTTGCTTTAGGAGCTAAATATGAGAATTTCATTCTTTTTGATAAAGATGGGGTATTGCATGAAGGCCGAACCGATTTAGGACCAATCCGTTCCAAATTTGCAGTTAAAAAATCGGACTGGACTTTAGAAAAAGCATTGAAAGATGCTGATTGTTTTTTAGGATTAAGTGTGGGTAATGTTGTTACTCCTGCGATGGTAAAAAGCATGGCTAAAAATCCAATTGTTTTTGCGATGGCCAATCCAGATCCAGAAATTACTTATGATGAAGCGATTAAAGTTCGAAAAGACTTAATCATGGCTACGGGAAGGTCCGACTTTCCTAATCAAGTTAATAACGTTTTGGGATTCCCTTATATTTTTAGAGGTGCATTGGATGTTCGTGCCACTCAAATTAATGAAGCCATGAAATTGGCTGCTGTAAGGGCTTTGGCAGAATTAGCTCGATCTGCTGTTCCTGATATTGTTAATATGGCTTATAACCAAACCAATATGAGTTATGGTCCGGAATACATCATTCCTAAACCGCTCGATCCTCGCCTGTTATCAACTATTGCGCCAGCTGTAGCAAAAGCAGCCATTGCCAGTGGAGTTGCACAAAAAGAAATTACTAACTGGGAAGGATACGCATTGGAATTGAATAAACGATTAGGACTCGATAATCAATTAATAAGAGTAATTGGTAGTAAAGCCAGAAAAGATCCAAAGCGATTGGTTTTTGCAGAAGCAGATAATTTAAAAATATTAAAAGCTGCTAGTATTATTTATGATGAAGGCATTGCTTATCCAATTTTATTAGGAGATCCTATTAAGATTAATAAAATCGCTGAACAAAATAATTTGGATCTAACAGATATTCCAATCATCGATCCGCGTAGCGAAGAAATGGAATCTAAAAGGGAATTTTATGGTCAGTTGTTTTTTAATAAGCGAAACAGAAAAGGCTTTAACCAATATGAAAGCTTGAAGATCATGAAAGACCGAAATCATTTCGGTTGTATGATGGTTGAAACTGGAGACGCAGATGCAATGTTGTCTGGGCTTACTAAAAATTATGCAGAAGCTATACGACCTGCATTGCAAATAATTGGAACTGAAGAAGGGGTCAATAAAATTGCTGGAATGTATTTATTACTTACTAAGAAAGGACCATTATTCTTAGCAGATACAACAGTCAACTTCAGCCCTTCTGCGGAAGAATTAGCAGATATTACTATGATGGTTGCAAAAGAAGTAAGGAATTTCAATCTTACTCCAAGAATAGCCATGTTGAGCTACAGCAATTTTGGAAGCAGTGATTCTCCGGAAGCAAAATTGGTAGCGGAAGCTACCAGAATTTTAAAACAAAGAAATCCTTCCTTGATTGTTGATGGTGAAATGCAAGGTAGTTTGGCTTTCAATAAAGAAATTTTAAAAGACAATTATCCTTTCAGTGAATTAGTGGATGAAGATGTAAATGTGTTGATGTTCCCTAATTTAACTTCAGGTAATGTAGCCTATAATTTATTAAAAGAAGTGGGTGGCGCTGATGCGATTGGTCCTATTTTATTGGGAATGAAAAAACCAGTACATGTATTACAGCTGGGCAGCTCTGTTCGTAATATCATCAATATGGCGATGGTTGCAGTGGTAGATGCACAATTGAAATGTAGGGTAGATACCCATGAAGAAGTACAAAGAAGTGTTTGGTGGAAACGTAGAAAACGTATAAAATAAACTGTAACTTCATAATTCTTAATTCATAACGCTTAATTCATAACGCTTAATTCATAATTCTTAATGTCTAGTTTTCTCAATCATTTTGGCGCATACCTCTTGATGTTAAAAGGCATGTTTACAAAGCCTGAGAACGGCAAAATGTATTGGAAGGAGTTTATGCATCAATGTGTGGAAATTGGTTTTGGAGCTTTGCCGATAGTAATCATCATTTCCTTGTTTTTAGGTGCGGTAACCACCGTTCAAACGGCTTATCAATTAGTGAGTCCATTGGTTCCTCAAACTACTATTGCTCAAATTGTTAGAGACAGTATGATCTTGGAATTATCTCCTACTGTATTGAGTATTGTATTAGCAGGAGTAATTGGGAGTAAGATTGCCAGTGAATTGGGCAATATGCGGATCAGTGAACAAATAGACGCATTGGAAATTATGGGCATCAATACCAAGAGCTATTTAGTAATGCCTAAGATCTTGGCAGCACTTGTAGTGATCCCTTGTTTAATTGTTATTTCTGCTGTTCTAGGTATCTGGGGAGGTAGAACTGCAGGAAATTTAGCTGGCATTTTAGCTACAGATATATTTGATATTGGGTTAAGGCAAAACCTCAATTTTTACAATATTAATTTTGCTCTATATAAAGCGTACACATTTGCATTTATTATTAGCAGCATTTCCGCATATTTTGGATACAATGTTAAAGGCGGTGCCCTCGAAATTGGTAGAGCCAGTACCAGTGCTGTAGTGGTTAGCTGTATTTTGATTTTAGTAGCAGATTATCTATTGGCTGCATTATTGTTATAAGTGAAATATTGTTTATCTTGAAAAGGATAAATCGAATACTCATAACAATTTCTTCCAGTATGAATCCTCAGTTTGATCGGTTTCAAAAAATGATCACCAATCGATTACAATTTGGTTTTTTTAAACTTGTAAAGTTACCTGCTGCATTTTTTGCAGGGTTGAGAATTGGTAAATTAAGTTCAACAGAAGCAGTGATTTTGGTTAAGCATAATTGGTTAAACCAAAATCCATTTCGTTCGATGTATTTTGCTGTACAATCTATGGCTGCTGAAATGAGTACAGGGTTATTTGCAGTTGGTCAAACGTATAAAAGAGAACCAGTGGTGAGTATGTTGGTTGTTGGTATAGAAGGAAAGTTTTTCAAGAAAGCTACCGGACTCATTTCTTTCACTTGCAAAGATGGAGCAAGAGTTGAAGCGATCATTGAAGAATGTATTCAAACAGGAGAAGGCCGAACTTTGGATTGCTTATCTGTAGGAACAAATGAGCAAGGAGAAAAAGTGTCGGAGTTTATTATTCATTGGAGTTTTAAAGCAAAGTCAAAATGAATATTAGCTTTCATGGTGCTGCAAGAACTGTTACTGGTTCCAAGCATTTACTGAGTTTAAAAAATGGAAAAAAAATATTGCTTGATTGTGGAATGTTTCAAGGAATGGGAAAGGAAACCCTCGAGCTGAACGCCAACTTTGGGTTTGATGCTACTACAGTAGATTGCCTCATTTTATCACACGCCCATATCGATCATTCTGGTTTAATTCCTAAATTATACAAAGAAGGATTTAGAGGGGTTATTTATGCTACCCCTGCAACCAAAGAATTAGGCGCCATTTTATTGGAAGATTCAGCAGCTATTCAGAGAGATGATACCAAATTTATTAACAAGCGAAGAGCAAAACAGGGTTTGCCACCTTTTGAGCCATTGTATGATTTGGAACATGCAGAAGAAGCAATAGAATTGTTTCAAACCATTCCTTACAATGAATGGACTACCATCAGTGAAGGAGTTGAATTATTATTTACAGATGCTGGTCATATTATTGGTAGCGCTGCAGTGCACTTGCGTATCAATGAAGATGGGACTTCCACTCGCATCACATTTAGTGGTGATGTAGGCAGGTATAATGATGCCATTCTTCGTTCTCCTCAGGAATTTGATCAAGCTGATTATATTCTTTTAGAAAGTACCTATGGCAATAAACTGCATAATGAGGTTTTTGGAATGGTGGATGGCCTCGAGAAATGGATCAGGCATACCTGCATTGATAAGAAAGGAAAATTAATTATTCCTGCATTCAGTGTTGGTAGAACTCAGGAATTGCTCTATGCATTGAATCAACTGGATTTAGAAAACAGATTGCCCAATGTTCCTTTTTATGTAGATAGTCCGTTGAGTGGAGAAGCTACTGCCGTACTCAAAAAATTTCCTAATTATTTTAATAAAAAAATCCAAAAAATAATGGAAACAGATGCTGATCCATTTGATTTTAAAGGATTGAAATTTATTAAAACTGTGGAGGAAAGTAAACACTTGAATGAACTCAGTCAACCTTGTGTAATTATTTCCGCAAGTGGAATGGCTGACGCTGGAAGGGTTAAACACCATATCATGAACAATATTGGTGATAGCAAGAATACTGTTTTACTAGTAGGCTATTGCGAACCAAGATCATTGGGTGGAAGATTAATGAATGGTGCCAAAGAAGTAAAAATATTTGGCGAGATATTTGAAGTGGTAGCAGAAGTGGGGTCTATGCGAAATATGAGTGCACATGGCGATTACGATGATCTATGTCAATTTTTAGCTTGCCAAAAACCCGAACTGGTTAAAACCCTTTTCTTAGTGCATGGAGAATATGAAGTGCAGCAAGATTTTGCAATAAAATTAAGGAAGAAACATTTTCTGAATGTAGAAATACCACAGATGCATCAGTCGTATAAGTTAGAATAAGTAGTATGCTAAAAAAATCAACCTTTCAATTACTTCGTTTTCCTTTCTCCTTATTTCTGATGCCCGTTTTTTGGTTTGCCTTGAGTATGCAAACAAATATTGATTGGTATAAAGCAACATGGCTATTTATTATTTTGCATGTAATAGTCTATCCTTCTAGTAATGGGTATAATAGTTATATGGATAGAGATGAAGGCAGTATTGGTGGAATAGAAAAGCCACCAGAGCCATTGAAGGAATTGTTTTATGTTTCTGTAGTGATGGATGTTACAGCAATTCTTTTGGCTTTTTGTGTGAGCACTTTAACAGCTTGCTTACTCTGTATCTATATTATTTTTTCTCGTTTATACAGTTATAGAGGAATTCGATTGAAGCAATATCCAATAATCGGTTATCTAACTGTGGTGTTGAATCAAGGTACATTGGTTTTTGCCATAGTTTTTATGGGTGTTGGAAATCATGCTGTTTTGCCTCCAATATTGCCTTTAGTAGCTTCAGCATTCTTAATAGGAGGGTTTTATCCTATCACTCAAATTTACCAGCATACTGCGGATAAAGCAGATGGTGTAAATACAATTTCATTATTACTTGGTAAAAGAGGGACATTTATTTTCTGTGGACTCATTTATAGTATTGCATTTGCTTTATTATTCTTGTACTTTACATCCATCAACCAACTTGGTTTGTTCTTTACGTTGCAGATTTTCTTCATTCCTGTGATCATCTATTTTTTAATTTGGGCAATAGATGTTTGGAAGGATGAAAGGAAAGCCGATTTTTTACGTACAATGCGTATGAATTGGATTGCGTCAATAGGATCTAATCTTGGATTTATCACTTTACTTATTCTTAAACATAATGGCTGACATCATTTCAATAGCAACCGCGGAACCAGCCTACCAGCATTTACAAGCTGATATTTGTAATTTCATGCTGGCATCTTATCAGTTAGATGCTATCGAAAGCCGCAAGCTTAAATTCTTATACGATCATAGCGGAATTAACACTCGCTATTCTATTATAGCAGATTATAACGCTGCTTTGGCAGTTCATGATTTTATTCCCTTACAAAAAGATCATCCATTCCCCGATCTGGAACAACGAATGGAAATTTTTGAAAGAGAGTCATTGATATTATCTCTCGAATCAATTAAGAAATGCATCGATGGAGTAATTGAGGCAAATGAAATTACCCATTTAATAACAGTGAGTTGTACAGGCATGAGTGCTCCAGGTTTGGATCTGCAGATTATGCAATCAATGGAATTGCCTTCCACCATTTTTCGAACATCGATCAATTTTATGGGCTGTTATGCTGCTATACATGGTTTGAAACTGGCAAAAATGATTTGTGATAGTACGCCCAATTCAAATGTAATTGTGGTTGCAACTGAATTGTGCACGCTTCATTTTCAGCAAGCATTTTCTGAAGACAATGCTGCAAGTAGTTTGCTATTTGCAGACGGTTCGGCTGCTGTTTTAATGAGCAACTTCATAGCATCAACCAATTCAATCAAACTAAAAGATTTCTATTCTCAAGTAGAAGATAAAGGCCAAAATGATATGGCTTGGAAACTAAGTAGTAAGGGCTTTTTAATGACCCTGAGTAGTTATATACCACAGTTAATTGAATCTGATGTAGAACAACTCATTGCAAATGCATTGGCAAAAAACAATTTAGCATTTTCCGACGTAACACATTGGTGTATTCATCCTGGTGGCAAAAGAATTCTCGATCTGGTACAAAGGAAAATGAGGCTGAGCGATGAGCATTTGAAACATTCAAGGAAAGTATTGTTTAACCATGGTAATATGTCTTCGCCTACTGTTTTATATGTGTTGAAAGAAATAATGGAAGCTACTTCGAACGACCAGGCAACCATTGTAGGAATGGCTTTTGGTCCAGGGTTAACGATGGAAACATTTACTGCAGTGAAGCATTCATGAGTATTTCTAAATCATATCAATTAGAGCTGCTCGATCAGGACAATATTCCTTTTGAGGATATTTTACTCAATATGCAGGAGCTCAATACCATCAATACAATATTGGGCGGACATGCCATTACTGTAAAAGGGTTTAAGCAATTATTAGGAGGTAGAAAAAAAATAACCGTTTGCGAAATTGGATGTGGTGGGGGAGATAATTTGGTAGCTATTCAACAGTATTGTATAAAAAATAGTATCGATGTACAACTCATTGGTGTAGATATCAAGTTGGAATGTATTGAAGTAGCTCAACAACATCTCTTGTTACAACCCAACACCAATTTTATTTGTTCTGATTATTCAATGGTTGAATTTGAACGCAAGCCTGATATTATTTTCTCCAGTTTGTTTTGTCATCATTTTAATGATGATCAATTAGTGGGTCAATTAAAGTGGATGAGCAAGAATGCGGAACTAGGATTTTTTATCAATGATCTACACAGGCATTGGTTAGCTCATAGTTCCATAAAATTCTTGACCAAAATATTTTCCAATTCATATCTTGTTAAAAACGATGCTCCATTGAGTGTACTCAGAGGGTTTCTTCAATCAGAATGGAAACAACTCTTTTCAACTGCTGAACTGACTTCTATACAGATCAGTTGGCAATGGGCTTTCAGGCATTTAATTGTTTATCATCAATCTCAATTGTCTAATGAGTGAGTTATATGATATAGGAATTGTAGGTGGTGGATTAGGTGGCTTGACCCTAGCCATTCAAGCTGCTCAGCAGGGGTTTAAAGTAGTGTTATTTGAGAAAGAACAATATCCTTTTCATAAAGTTTGTGGAGAATACATCAGTTTCGAAAGTTGGGATTTTTTAGAACGATGTGGTATTCCATTAAGCAGTTGGGAATTACCACAGATACATGAGCTAAGTATTTCAGACACAAAAGGAAAATCTTTTAGATTTGACCTGCCGTTGGGTGGATTTGGTATTAGCCGATATAAATTAGATAATGCACTTTTTCTAATTGCCCAACAAATGGGGGTAGTAGTGTACACTTCTACTAAAGTATTGGATGTTCAATTTAAAGATGACTATTTTACAATAGAGTCGGAACAACCAAATATTGGCGCCAAATTAGTAGTGGGTTCATTTGGGAAAAGAACCAATTTAGATGTGAAATGGAAAAGACCATTTATCCAAAAAAAGCCCAATAAGATCAATCATTTTATTGGAGTTAAATACCATATAAAATATTCGCATCCTGTTGATCAAATTTCATTGCATAATTTTCCTGGAGGCTATTGCGGCATTTCATCCATCGAAGATGGTAAATCTTGTTTATGTTATTTGACCAATTCACAAAACTTAGCAGCATCGGGTAATTCCATTGCTGAAATGGAGAAAAAAATATTATCCGTCAATCCTCAATTGGCAGCTATTTTTTCTTCAGCTGAATTTTTATATGATCAGCCCTTAACAATTTCTCAAATTAGTTTTGATAAAAAAGAACAGATTCAAAATCATTTGCTCTATGTAGGTGATGCAGCTGGTTTAATTACTCCACTCTGTGGCAATGGCATGAGTATGGCCATGCATGCTGGTAAATTGGCATTGAATCATATGAGTCAATATTTAAATGGCGAAACGGATCGGTCGATTATGGAAATGAATTATATCAAAGATTGGAATAAGCATTTTGCGTTTAGAACGGCTACTGGAAGGCTGGTGCAACAATTTTTTGGCGGAAAATCGACTTCGATGTTTTTACAATTGATGAAGCAATCGAGCTATATTTCGAGACGCTTGATTCAACAAACGCATGGACAACCATTTTAACAAAAATGTAGTAATATTGAAAAAAAATACGCATGCGTTCAGCTTGTTTCCTCAATAAGTTAATACTGATCATGATTTTTGTATTTAATCTTGATATGCTGAATGCTCAAAATAAAACTGATTCGACAGCCTCCAAAAAGAAAACACTGAGTTTCGAGAAATCAGTTTTTGTTGGTACAGATTTTAATAATTATTTAATACTTGGGTTTTCAGGGCCTCAATTAATGTTTGCGATTAATGAGCATACTAAAATTGGCCCTTGTTATTATCCTTCTTTATGGTGGAATTATAACACAGGGGAGTTCGATACAAAACTAGGAGTAGGGGCTAGGGTAGATTACAAACACGCCATTGTTGGTTTCAATACATTTAGAGTAGGCAATAATGTTTGGTTAGGATCTTTAATACTTGGCGTAAGATTTTAAACTAGTGAAGGCAATTCTTCATACTTAAATGCTTCTTTTGGATTTTCTGCTCCCCGGTTAAAATCCTTTACAATAGGGTAAGCCATCATTTTTTCAGAAGGATATTGATAAGCTGCAATTGATTGAATTCTCTCTTGTGTTAATGGACTGATCCATTCTTCTGCTAATTCATCATTTAAAATGGTGGGCATTCTTTTTTTAGTGTTATGTATCTGTTGCATGATTGAATTTGCAGCAGTTGTTACAATGGCAAAACTATGCAGCATTTCTCCTGATGATTGATCCGTCCAGGGTTGCCAGATTCCTGCCATATAAAACAATGGTTCTTCATCTGTTGATTGAACAGAAATATGATAAGGATATGCTTGTTCTTTTTTAGCACCAACGGGTTTAAAATGCCTCCATTCATAAAATCCTGAACTTAATACCAAACACCTTCTGGCAGCTGCAGCTGATTTATACATTTTGCTTTCGAATAATTTTTCAGCTGTTGCATTGAGTGTGGTGAATTTTTTTCGGTTTTCTAATAATGCCGTTCCATCATTGATCCACCAGGGAATGAATTCCCAATGGGCTAATTCTGCTTTCCAACCTTCAGCTGGATCTGCAACAATGATTGGCCAGGAGTCATAACTAAAACCAGATTGTACCGTTTTGATAATGGGTGCTATTTCTTTTTTATGCTTGTTGAGTTCAAGCATTTTCTTTTTAGTGAGTTGAACGGAATTGTAGTAGCACATTACATAAATTTATTAATTTTAATGCAGATAGAGTAACTAACTGTCTTCCTTTAATATTATTATTATCATAATCGGTTCTATTACTTTCTAAATGAATGAATGTTCTTCAACAAAGCAGAATATTTTTAAATAAATTGCCTACTTTTCATATTTTAGAAAATATCAATTTAATATGAAAAAAATTATTTTTCTTGTCTTTACGTTCAGCATTTCTTTGGTAATTCAAACTATGGCTCAAGGTCCTGCAATGAAATTTGTAAAAGGTGGCAGCTTTACAATGGGTGGCACCGAAGTTTATGAAAAGCCCACTCATACTGTTACAATAAGCAGCTTTAAAATGGGTAAATTTGAAGTAACAGTGGCAGAATACAAAGCATTTTGCAATGCCAGTGGAAAGATTATGCCTTCTGCACCTAGTTGGGGCTGGAATGATAAACATCCAATGGTAAATATAAATTTTGATGATGCCAATGCATATTGCAATTGGTTGAGTGAAAGCACTGGCAAAAATTATCGGCTTCCGACAGAAGCTGAATGGGAATATGCTGCCCGTGGTGGCAAAAAAAGCAAAGGGTATACTTATGCCGGGAGTAATGATTTAGACGAAGTCGGTTGGAGTTACAATAATGCAGGTGGTCAAACACAGGCCTGTGGCCGTAAAAAGCCTAATGAACTTGGGCTTTATGATATGAGTGGCAATGTCTGGGAATGGTGTAGTGACTGGTATGATGAATCTTATTACAGCAGCAGCCCATCAACAAATCCCAAAGGGCCATCATCGGGGAGTGTCCGTGTTTTGCGAGGAGGAAGCTGGTCCTACTTACCCGCTGACTGCCGAGTTGCTAACCGCTTCTACTTCTTCCGCACTCCGGAATATCGTGGCGGCGGTTTTCGGGTGGTGCTTCAAAAGTAAACAGTGTTTCATTTGTCAACGCCCTCAAGCAAGATAAGGGACTGTCGGCTTCGCTTTGCTCGTTGGCTTCCCAAATTGTTGGGCTTAATCACAGTCTTTAGAACTGGTAAGCCATATTTCACTGTATTTTTCTAGCATTACATTGCTTTTATGCATGTCATTTTAATATTATTTATATTTAATTGCATATAATTTTGTATTTATTAATAAATTTATATCTAATTGCATATAATTTACTTATATTTGGATTATTATATCTAAAAGCATATAAAACATGGAAGCCCTTTCTGATTTTGTTAAGCGTAGGAGAAAACAAACCGCATTGAACCAGCAAGAATTTGCTGAACGTGCTGGTGTAGCCCTTACAGTACTAAGAAAGATAGAGCAGGGAAAAGGATCACTCCAAATTGATAAAGTGAATCAAGTCTTAAAAATGTTTGGTCACGAACTAGCACCGGTAAATAGCCGGGAATTAAATAATAAAGAACCTAATGAATCATGAGGCAGGCAAATGTATTATATGATAAACTAACGGCAGGCAAACTTGTTGAAACCGATGACGGGGAATATATATTTCAGTATGATGCAGTTTACTTAGAAGGACAAGAGTCAGAGCCAATTACTCTGACAATGCCATTACGTTCAGAGCCCTACAAAGACAAAAGGTTATTCGCTTTTTTTGAAGGACTAATTCCTGAAGGATGGCTGCTCGATATTGCAACTAAAAATTGGAAACTTAATCCCAACGACCGCATGGGACTACTGTTGGCTTGCTGCCAAAATTGTATTGGTGCGGTAAGTATACAAGCAATCGAAGAAAAACCATGAATAGAAAATGCCTATACTGTTATAAGCCACTAGAAGTAGGGACGAAAGTGGATGTTCATGTGCATTGCAGTGAAACATTTTTCGGTACAAAAGAACCACCACAACTTGATTATTCATTCGATGATATGTTCAAGCTCGCACAACAGGTTGTAAAGAGAAGCATAGCGGTTCCAGGTGTTCAACCTAAACTTTCACTAACACTTGTAAAAACAGCAATAGATAAAGGGAATCACTATAGACTTACAGTTGTAGGAGCACTTGGTGGAAATTATATCTTCAAACCACCATCATTGCATTTTCCTGAAATGCCACAGAATGAGCATGTTACCATGCGAATTGCGGAAGTATTTGGTATACCTGTTGTTCCTTCATGTCTAATTAAGTTAAAAACAGGGGAACTTTCTTATATTACCAGACGAATAGACCGAAAAGCAGATGGTAGTAAGATTCATATGCTTGACATGTTTCAATTGTTGGAGGCAGTTGATAAATATAAAAGTTCAATGGAAAAAATTGGAAAAGCAATAGATACTTTTTCAGATAATACGTTATTAGATAAACTATATTTTTTTGAGATTGCAGTATTCAGTTTTCTAACAGGGAATAATGATATGCATCTTAAAAATTTTTCCTTGATTCATGATAATGGCACATGGCACCTTTCGCCTGCATATGATCTTTTGAATGTTACACTTTCTAATCCAGATGATAAAGAAGAATTAGCCTTAACCTTAGAAGGCAAAAAGAAGAAATTACGAAAGGGCCATTTTGAACATTTAGGATTAGGGCTTGGGCTTACTGAAAGACAGATGTCTGCATCGTTCAGAAGATTTGAGCGGAACAAATCCCTTGCATTCAAATGGATCGATAATTCATTTTTATCTGCTAGCTTCAAAGATCAATTCAAAGAATTAATGGATCATCGTTTTACTTTATTGGCTTAATAGAAACTAGCCTCAATAGGAGCCAGTTTGGAAGAATTTGCTGCTGATATTACGTCTATTTTGAAGCTGAGAATTAAAAGGTAGCAATATGATTAATATTGAGAATTAGTTAAACCGATTATTTATTAAGAGTTACAATGTAAAAAACAGTATCTATAAAATAGAGCATGCCGTTTTGTGTAAGCACATTTTCGTCATGAAGATCTTCTAAGATCAAACGAAGTTCTTCATTATAATAGTCATGATTTTTAGTATTACGAAAGCCATTATTTTCAAGAAATAATCTTACAACTTTTAAATCTGTTTTTTCAGTGGCTTTTACAAATGGTTGTTCAACCACAGCATAAATGATAGATTGATTCTTGTGGAATCCTAATAATTTATATGCAGTATCAGGGAAAAATAAATTGTTCAATAATAGGTTGTGGAAGTAATCAATCCAAGTTGCATAATATATGGAATCATTCAATTTTAATACAGAAGTGCCATCTTTTAAATAGACCTTTTGTTCAGCTCCTTGGGATACGTATAACTCAATATTGATATTATCTATCCAAAGACTATTATCATCAACAAATTGAATTAGTCTCTTTGTTTCTTCTTCTTTGAGCTGCTGTTGGTTTTTAGCCATTGTGCCTGTTCCTTGGCTTCTTTTAAGGTAACTGCAGGTTGTTTGGATAAGATGGTGGTGCTTAACTTGGCTCGTTCCAGAAAGGATATGTTGTATCTCATCTTTCATTTAAAATTTGATTGTATAAAGATAACCAATTTGAATTAACTTAAAATTCGCGTGAGTAAACTTTCACTTCAAGTCACAAAAAATTGGCTTTATACACGCTTCCCTCGTTGACTTCCGATTTCGGGACTGACAACTTCGCTTCGCTCGTTGTCTTCCGAAAATGTTGGCCTTACCCAAAGACCTTCGAAACCCTGCGCCTGCGGCTGGTGTTGCTGGGTTTTTACATTTACTCACTTAGCCGAACTTGTTCGGCACGTTCCTAAATGCAAAAACCCTCTTGCTTACGCTTGAGTGGAAAATCCTGTCTCGTCCTGCTATAGGTTGACCAAAAATCAACTAAAATGGACATCAAACAACAATGCCTTGCCATCGTTTTTGGATAGTCCTTAAGTGGCAGCAGCTCTGTAAGTGAATACTATGATAAAGAAGGCTTGTTTGCACTTTCATTCTCTATTTTCTTCTTATGTTGATTAATAACTACAATAGTACAAACAATGCATGCAATTACAAAAGTTCCGCAAAAAATCCAGGGTGTATAATTGGTTTTACTTTCATAAGGAATGTTCACATCAGTTAGCTCTGTTAGGAATGCAGAATTATCCAAGTAATAGTTCATGTTCTTCAATTTTAAATATGTTATCAGATGATTTTTCGACTTTGTAACCAATGAAATAAAATATCCTGGAATTGTCTTTAAAATATTCTGTTTTGATTGGACTGTATAAGTTGATTGCATACCTATTCAAATCCTCAATAGTAACTTTTTCACCTTTTGCTATTAATAAATCATGAATCCGTTTATTTATAGATTTATGAAATCGCACAAGTGACCTATATGCCTTTAAATCCTTAGTTTTCGTTTTCGACCAGTATTTGTTCTTACAAGACTCGCGACTAGTTTTTCCTTGTTCTTTATAGTCGCAAAATTTCCAGGTTAAATGTTTTTGGTCCCCTATTGGAGCACCACAGTGAAGGCATTTTCGGCCGATTTTAAAAGTATATTGTAGCATCTATGATTTTTTTAAGTTAATTGTAAACTTATCTAGGTAGTCATTAAGGTGTTTCCTTCTGAACTGCAAGATCCGTTCGTCTTGTATGTAGGTGATCTTCTTCTCATCTACCTTTTTCCGAAGGGTATGGGGGCTCATGTTTAGGTATTTTGCTGCTTCAACTAAATTGTAAACTTCTTTATTAGTTTTTTCATTTTTGGCATCAAGTAGAGGCAAAAACTTATCTATACCAACGGCAATTGCCTTAGTAATAAAGTTTTGCATTTCCTCTGTTGTGGTGAGCATGTGTGCCATTAGACAAAGGTGGGAACAGCGAATAACTCAGCGAAATATTTGAAGAAAAATAGCGTTGCTAATGTGCAACGTCAAAGCAACGCGTACCTAACCGCATCATGTGTGCAATTGTTTATGCAGATTTAGTTGATTTACTATCTGAAGAATCGTGGGGTGATTTTTAGATAGATATTCTTTTTTATCTCTTTGTACAAATCGGGCGAAAGCAGTATTGATGCTATGGTTAGAAGAAGTGGAATTCTTTAGTTTAAAAAGTTTATGTGCGATTGTACCAATCTGTTCGTTTTTGTAGACTTGACATTTGCCATAGATCAAATACAACAATGCAAATAAAGAGGTCTGATTGTCGATATCTTTTTTCCAAATAGTTTTCCAGGAGGGCTTAGTTTCAAAAATTGAAAAGCTATTTATAAAGTTTTCATTTGCTTTTATCAAATCATTCAATAATAACAAATTATATAAATCAACAAGCTTGGTGGGTTCGTAGTCCCAGTAATATAAATTAGGCGGAAATATGCCTAATTTTTTTATCGTCTTGTCATTAACGTAGTCGGCTATTTCCTTAATTGGTTTGGTAATAACAGGAAGTTGGAAAGCAAGTTCATAACTAAAACCTTTAATCTTTTCATTGATGAGATTTTTTTCTGTAGCTGTAATAAGCGGATTGTTCAAGAAAGCATCGGTCATTATTGGAAAAAAAAGTTTGGTCAATTTTAAAGACCATTTCGCATACTTAATTTGGTGTTGATTGCTATCTGAGGATCCTTCAAACCGAACCAATGAGTCTGCAATTCCATCATAAAAAGATCTTACTGAAGTGGCCATTTTTAAGTTAGGAAACAAGTGCAAAAGCGGGTTGACATTTTGTTTCGCGTATTCTTTATAGCCTGTTTCAGTTGCCGGAATAAATTCCTCAACTAATTTGTCAAATTCCTCCAATAAATGTTTAAAAAATGCTTCTTTTTCCATTTTGCTAATTCATGTCTGAAATTACTAAGATTTGACAATAGCTGGTATTATATGGCCAATTTGGAAAACTGTAACCCAAACTGTAACTTTCGGAAACAAAAAACCCTTGATTACTTTAATAATCAAGGGTTTGAGGTAATCTAGTGTAGCCGGTACGGGAATCGAACCCGTCTTTGCCCCGTGAAAGGGGGCTGTCCTAACCGATAGACGAACCGGCCGATTTTTAATCGGGATGCAAAAATAGGGCTACGAGGGTTTTCAGCCAAACTTTTTACCTTCTTTATTATTCTAAGTTGAAATAATGAGTGGATAAGACGTAAATTTGCCTCCTAATTAGCAATTTATCATTAAAATCAGCATCAAATGAGTACAGTTAAAGTTGCCATCAATGGCTTTGGAAGAATTGGAAGATTGGTTTTCCGTCAAATTTATAACATGAAAGGGATCGATGTAGTTGCGATCAATGATTTAACAAGTCCAGCAGTGTTGGCACATTTGTTAAAGTACGATAGTGCTCAAGGACGTTTTGACGCTTCTGTTACCTCAACTGAAGATTCAATTGTTGTAAATGGCGAAATAGTAAAAATATACGCTCAAAAAGACCCTGCTCAAATTCCTTGGGGAGCACATAGTGTTGACGTAGTAATTGAATCAACTGGATTCTTTACAGACAAAGAAAAAGCAGAATCTCATATTAAAGCAGGAGCAAAGCGTGTGGTAATTTCTGCACCAGCTACTGGTGATTTAAAAACGGTAGTATTCAATGTGAATCACAATATCCTAGATGGTTCTGAAACCATTATTTCTTGTGCATCATGTACTACCAATTGCTTGGCTCCTATGGCTAAAGTATTGAATGATCAATACGGTATCATTACAGGTATCATGACTACTATTCACGCTTATACCAATGATCAAAATACTTTAGATGCTCCACATCCTAAAGGAGATCTAAGAAGAGCTCGTGCAGCTGCTGCCAATATTGTTCCAAATAGTACTGGTGCAGCAAAAGCAATCGGATTAGTGTTGCCAGAGTTGAAAGGAAAATTAGATGGAAGTGCGCAACGTGTTCCAGTAATTACCGGTTCATTAACTGAGTTAACAACTATCTTGTCTAAAAAAGTAACTGCTGATGAAATCAATGCAGCAATGAAAGCCGCCAGCAATGAAAGCTTTGGATATAATGTTGA
The DNA here is from genome assembly GCA_040403975.1 of Sediminibacterium sp. Classification (GTDB taxonomy): domain Bacteria; phylum Bacteroidota; class Bacteroidia; order Chitinophagales; family Chitinophagaceae; genus Sediminibacterium. The sequence goes on along the minus strand of JBBAJS010000001.1, from coordinate 388,892 downwards.
TGAAATAGTAAGTACTGATATTATTGGTACTCATTTTGGATCTTTATTTGATGCAACTCAAACTAAAGTAATGACCGTTGGAGATACCCAAATGGTTAAAACAGTTAGTTGGTATGATAATGAAATGAGTTATGTAAGCCAATTGGTAAGAACAGTAAATTATTTTGCTGGATTGATCAGTAAATAAATAAATGTTTATTTTTTTGAATGCCATCCCAGCAAAGGGGTGGCATTTTTTTTGGAATATTATTCTATATTGTAGCATGATTTCATTATTCAATTTTGCTACAGGGCTTCATGTTGCATCAGGTACGGTTGGTTTGATTACTGGTATCATTTCCATGAGCACTACTAAAGGAATGAAAAGCCACAAAAAAGCCGGAAAAATATTTTACTATGCCATGGTGTTGATTTTTATCTCTAGTGTTTACATGAGTATTGTAAAGAATAATATTTTCTTATTACTGATCGGATTTTTTAGTATTTACTTAGCAAGTACAGGATATCGGATATTGTCCTTAAAAAAGATTGGTGAAAATGCTTCTAAAGCATCTGCAATTGATTATTTGCTAGGCCTTACCGGAATGATAGCCGGCATTGCAATGGCCGCCCTTGCCATATTTTATTTTTCCAAGGGTAGTAATTTTGGCATTGTACTCCTGGTTTTTGCAATCGTATCATTTGGCTTTGGATTTCAGGATTTATATAAATTCAAAAAGCCTCCTACTAAAAAAACGCATTGGATCAATGGTCATGCATTAAGAATGGGTGGCGCTTTTACGGCCACGGTAACCGCCTTTATTGTTGTAAATTTCAACATCAATCAACAATGGATATTATGGATTCTTCCAACATTAATTATTATTCCAATTACTAGAAAAATGGTTGCCAATTTCATTCAACCGAAATAGTTGCAACAGATTCATTTCTGTACCTTAGCGAAGTTAAATTTCAAATATTTTTTATGAGCCTTTTTTCAACCCACGATTTTTCCGGCCAAAAAGCATTGATCCGTGTAGATTTTAATGTTCCATTGGATAAGCAAACCTACGCTATTGGTGATGATAACCGCATGCGCGCAGCCATACCTACCATCACCAAAATCTTGAAAGATGGTGGTAGTGTTATTTTGATGAGTCATTTGGGTCGCCCAAAAGATGGCCCTGAAACAAAGAGTTCATTAATTCATATTGTTGGTCACTTGCAAACCTTGATCAGCAATGCAATGGGCACTGAAGTAGAAGTAAAGTTTGCCAATGATTGTATTGGCGAAGAAGCCCATCAAAAAGCAGCTGCTTTAAAACCTAGAGAACTGTTGTTGTTGGAAAATCTTCGTTTCTATAAGGAAGAAGAAAAAGGGGATGCTGAATTCGCCAAAAAATTAAGTCAATTAGGTGATGTATATGTGAACGATGCATTTGGCACTGCACATAGAGCGCATGCTTCTACCGCAGTGATCGCACAGTTTTTTGAAAAAGGAAAAAAGATGTTTGGCCTTTTGATGGAAGGAGAAGTGAAAGCTGCAGAAATGGTTTTACACAAAGGGGAGAAGCCCTTTACTGCAATCATTGGTGGAGCCAAAGTGAGCGATAAAATTTTGATCATCGAGAATTTATTAGAAAGAGCTACAGATATTATTATTGGTGGAGGAATGGCCTATACTTTTATGAAAGCGCAGGGAGGACATATCGGAAAAAGTTTGTGCGAAGATGATCGTATTGATACTGCTCTTGAAATTCTTAAAAAAGCCGAAGCAAAAGGAGTCAATATTCATTTGCCTAGTGATAGTATAATCGCTGATAATTTTGCAGCAGATGCCAATACTTCTACAGCGCCTTCCAATGCAATACCAGATGGTTGGATGGGCTTAGATGTTGGTCCGCATGCTTGTACACAATTTGCCAATGCAATTAAAAGATCTAAAACCATTTTATGGAATGGTCCTATGGGCGTTTTTGAAATGGAAAAATTTCAACATGGTACTAAAACAATTGCTATTGCTGTTGCAGAAGCAACCGCCAATGGTGCCTTTAGTTTAGTTGGTGGTGGCGATAGTGTAGCTGCAGTGAATCAATTTGGCTTTGCTGATAAAGTGAGCTATGTAAGTACTGGCGGTGGAGCAATGCTTGAATACTTTGAAGGAAAAGTATTGCCAGGCATCGCAGCAATCAGTGAATAATTTTTTCAACTCAATTAGAATATATGAAAAGCATCAGCCAAAAGCTGGTGCTTTTTTATGCAACGTCTTCTCCTGTTGCCGCAGCCAATAATTGAAACCAATCTTCGCGAGTAATTTTTATCTTACTTGCTTTTAAAGCTTGCATCAATCTTTCTGCCTTGGTTGTTCCTATTACTGTAACAATACCAGCTGGATGGCGGTGCAAAAAAGCCAGTAAAATTTCATTTAAACCAGTAGCATATTTTTCTGCTAACATTGATGCGGTCTGTGTAATTTTTCTGAAGTTAGGTTGAAGATCGTCCGTTAATAGTCCACCTCCTAAAGGAGCCCAGGCCATAGGAATGATTTTATTTTCTTGACAATTATCTAAAACTCCATTGGTAAAAGGGGCTAAGCATATAATCGATGCTTCAAATTGGTTGTAGCTGATTGGAACATATTTCTTCAACATATTTACTTGATGGGGCATAAAATTGGATACACCAAATTCCAGGATTTTCCCTTGTTGCAATAAGAGTTGAACAGCTTCTGCAATTTCTTCTGGATGCATTAATGGATCAGGTCGATGAATTAATAATACATCCAAGTAATCAGTTCCAAAGTTTTTCAATGACTGTTCTGCAGATTGCAGAATATGTTTTTTTCCGGTATTGTATGATTTAATTAAATGATGCGGACGATTCTCCGTAAGCATTTGAATGCCGCATTTGGTAATGATTTTTATTTTCGACCGAATGGTTTTATCTTCTTTCAATGCATCTCCAAATTCTTCTTCTGTTGTATAGTCGCCATAAATATCTGCATGATCAAAAGAATAAATGCCCATTTCAATACATTCTTCTATGAGATTTCTATATTCGGATGTGGAATAGTTTGCTCCCCATTTGCCCCAGCGCATGCATCCGGCAACAGGTGATAGTATAGGAGTGGATAAATTCATAATAGAAAATTAAAAAAAAATCCGTTCCGAAAAAAATCGGAACGGATTGAAAATTTGCTGGTTGGTTGGTTTAGTATCTGTTGTATCCACCACCGCCGCCGCTGTTTCCACGATCACGACCACCGCCGCCACCGTATCCACCGCCACCGCGATTTCCACCACCGCCACCGCCGTAGCCGCCACGACTTCCGCCGCCGCCGCCGCCACCGTAAGGCTTCTTCTTAAAGCCGCCTCTTTCGCCTTCTGGGCGTGGGGTTGATTCGTTTACAACAATTTTGCGCTCCATAACATCAGTGTCATGTAAGCCTGCGATGGCAGCGCGAGCTGCTTCATCATCAGCCATTTCAACAAAACCAAAGCCTTTGCTACGGTCGTTGTTGAATTTGTCAGTAACAATTTTTGCACTGGTTACTTCACCAAATGGAGTAAACAGGGTCTGCAGGTCTTCACTGGACATGTTCCAGTTAAGATTTCCAACGTAAATGTTCATTTTTAAGAAATTAAGTGATCAAAAAACCAAAGCTAAATCAGTAACCAAAAATCTGAACCATTTACGTAAAAACGTTCTGAGACCTGGAACCCTTTGCATTTGGATGCATAAAGATAAGGGTTTTCGGCAAATACCAAAAAAACCCCGATAAATCGAGGTTTTTTTTCAAAAGTATTATTTGAGTAAAGTCTGGGAATTGAGCTTATTCGCCAATCACTTCGAACTCAATTTCGGTATTGTTACCGTTACCGAAGTCGATAGTAGCTTTATAAGTACCTAATTCTTTCACTTCATCAGCAATAGAAATACGCTTACGATCAATTTCATATCCTTTCTGGTCGCGGATGGCACGAGTAATCTGAAGGGCAGTAACTGCACCAAAGATCTTTCCACTTGTACCAGTCTTAGCGCCCACTTTAACAGGAGAAGCTTTCAACACCTCGATCACTTTATTGATCTCAGCAAGCATAGCAGCTTCTTTCTTCGCTTTTACCTTTAATTTTTCTTCTAGTTGCTTTAAATTAGAAGGGTTGGCTTCGATAGCAAATTTTTGTGGGATCAAAAAGTTACGAGCGTATCCGTTTTTTACGGTTACTAACTCAGTTTTGCCACCTAAATTGTCTACATCTTGAATTAAAATAACTTGCATTGTTCTTGTTTTAGCCCAGCGCCCAATCGATTATTTTGATTTGACTGTCTCCCGCTTTCGCGAGATTAGGGATGGTTCACTAATTGGTTTATTTGTATAAGTCAGTTACAAAAGGCATTAAAGACATTTGACGTGCCTTCTTTACAGCTTCTGTTACTTTGCGTTGATACTTCAAAGAGTTTCCGCTTAAACGACGAGGCAATAATTTACCTTGCTCGTTTACGAATTTCTTTAAAAACTCGATGTCTTTATAATCAACATACTTAATACCGTATTTCTTGAAGCGACAAAATTTCTTCTTAGGCTTCTCCTGCTTGATTGCTGTCAGGTATTTGATTTCGTTCTTTGCCATGATTAAGCTACAGTTTTATCAAGTTTCGGAAATCCGCCATTTCTTTTAGTGTAATTGTACTCGACGGCGTTTTTATCGAGACGGGTCATCATGTGACGCATAACTTGCTCGTCACGTAAAAGCTGAATTTTCATTTTTTCGATTCCTTCAGCAGGGAGAGTGTACTCCAATACCCAGTAAATACCTGTGGTTTTCTTCTGGATTGGGTAAGCGAGTGATTTCAATCCCCAAGGATTGCTGTGCACTGTAGATCCGCCTAATTCGGCTATAAGATCTTGGTATTTCTTCTGTGAAGATTTGAAATCTTCTTCAGATAATACCGGAGTGAAAATCACCATCAATTCGTAATTGTTCATTACTTGAATTTTTTTGGTTAAAAATTGGTTTATCCCAGTGGATTCCAACCGAGGTTGGAAAATCTGCCAATAACAGATTTGGGGCGGCAAAGGTAAGGAATCCCTGCGATTTATAGCGAATAAATTGAAGTCTATTTTGTAAAAATCATCGGTATTACCGCAATTTTAGTTGATTTTGAGCTTACTTGAGTGTTTTTTCTAATACGATATAGGTTGGAAAATGATCACTGAACCCTCCTCTATAGGTATTTCCCTCCCAGGTTCTCATAGGGTAACCCTTGAATTTCCCCTCGGGTTCGGTCATGAAGGGTTTAGAATAAATATGGGTATCTTTAAATTGCAACCCGGGCTTTGATGAATCTAGAAAGGAGGCGGACAATAAAATCTGATCGAACAAACCCCAAACATCACGATTGGCTAAAGTGCCTATTCCATTTTTGTAAAATGACTCCCAAGGATTGAATAGCTGATCATCTCGAATATTCTTGGTTTGTCCAACTGCATTCAGCGTTTTTCGAATGCTTTTGTCGGAAGGGTTATCGTTAAGGTCGCCCATGAGAATAATTTTAGCAGCAGGATTAATCTGTTGAATTGAATCCATCAATTTTCTGCATTCACTGGCTGCAGATGCTCTTGCAGGTGCACTTCTTTCTTCTCCACCTCTTCTGCTCGGCCAGTGATTTACCAATACGTGTACCCATTCTCCCAACAATTTTCCTTTGACGTATAATATATCTCTGGTAGTAGCAGATTCTTTGCTCTTGCCAGGAAGCATTACTTCAATTGTTTTAGCATATTGAGGAAAGAAATCTTTTGGGTTATAGAACAATGCCACATCAACCCCTCTGGCATCTCTGGAATCGTAGTGGATAAATTTCCAATTGTTACGATACAATAAAAAATGATGGCTTAGATCGAGCAGTACAGTGTCGTTTTCAATTTCTGCAACCCCAATGATGGAAGCTCCTTTAGAAGAATATGGTTTTCCAAGATCGCTGAGCACCGTTGCTAGTTTAAATAATTTATCTCGATAGATATTTCCATTGTATCGTTTCGCTCCTGTAGGAATAAATTCATCATCATTGACCAACGGATTGTCAATGGTATCGTATAAATTTTCTAGGTTATAAAATCCAATGACTATTGGTTCTTTTTTGGTTGCATTGTTTGAACCAATTTGATTCAAGAGTATAAATAGTATGAGAAAAATTGCTTTCATAGTTGCTTGAAAATAATTGAACTGTTCAATTTTTTATCAAGTAACTGCACTAATAATTTTCGTTTTTAAACGGTCATTAAAACCGTATTCAACACAAATCTTTTTGGTTCACAACTTCCTATTGGTTTGATTTTTATTTTCGTGCTGTTTGTAATCCGTATTTCAATTTGAATGAAACGGATAGCCATTTTATGGGGATGTTTTTTTTACTTGAGTAACGGCTCATTTGCGCAATCAAAAGCTATTCAACAAAAAGTAAAAAATCAATTTGTTGATTCTTCTGTTGCTGCAGCAGTTACAACATCAGGTATGGATATGGCTATTGGAGAATTGAATTCAAATGGAGATGAAATCAATGCTAGTCAACCCTTTGTTCCTTCTGTTTTAAATGCCGGGAATCATTTGTTTTCTTCAACTGCAGCTTTTCATTTTGGGGCAAGAAGGTATCGATTGAAAGGTTATTCCGCAGACTATTTTCAAGCATTCATTAATGAAATGCCCATGAATAATCTGGTGGATGGAAGCAGTCCCTGGAATAATTGGAGTGGGCTCAATGAATTAATGAATAACACCACTGTGTTAATCGGATTGGCTAATAATGAGTTTGGATTTGGAGCTTTAGGATCGGCTACTTATTTACAATTAAAAGCATCTAAACTAAGACCCCAAATAACTATTTCATTGATTAATGGCAATAGAAATTATCGCTATCGTTTCGCATTTACCAAAGTCATTCCGTTTAATAAAAATGGATGGGCATTTGCTGGAAGCATTGGTATTCGCCTTGGTGAAAATGTTTTAATGCCTGGTAGTTTTTATCGCAGCTATTCTTTTTTTGCAGCAATTGATAAAAAGATCGATCAACATCTGCTCTCTTTAAACATATTGGGAACTTCGATCGAATCAAGCAGAAACAGTGCGATTACTAAAGAATTGAAAGAGCTTGCTGGGCCTGAATTATATAGCCCAAATTGGGGTTTGCAAAATGAACAAAAAAGAAATGCCAATATGCAAAAAACAGTTGCACCAATGGTATTACTTTCTCATGCGCATACAAGCCAGGATGGTATTTCATACAATACAAGTTTGTTTTTTTCGGTAGGGGAGAGATCAAATACTGGATTAGATTGGTATCGGGCTGCTGATCCTAGGCCGGATTATTATCGGTATTTGCCCAGTTTTCAAAACGATTCTCTATTGCAATTACAAGTGAATGATCTGTATAAAAATCAACCGGACTTATTGCAGATCAATTGGCAAAGAATCTATTCCATCAATAAAAATTCATTTGAAATGGTTCATCATATTGATGGGAAAATAGGTAACAATCGTTTGATCAATCGATCTAATTATATTTTAGAAGATCGAGTGGAGGCAACAAAAAAATGGGGATTTACTTCAAGAATTGTTCAACAAGTGAATGAACGATTTTCGATTGGAGCAACCATCAATTATCAATGGCAACAGTTTCGATACCAGAAAAGAATCAATGATCTATTGGGTGGAACATATTATGTTGATTGGAATAATTTTGCCGATCTAGATAAGCCCGATGATGCCAGCTTACAAAATGATTTAAATCGGCCCAATCGCTTGCTTTCTGTTGGTGATGTATTCGGATACGATTACCAATTGGATTTGCAGAAACTAATAGCAGTAGGCAATGCGGCTTACCAATTGAATCGATTTGATTTGTTTGCCAGTATTGAATTAACTGAATTGAATTTTAGTAGAACAGGCTTTATGCAAAATGGAGTCTTCCCTAATAATTCTTTCGGACAATCAACACCATTGAGATTTTCAACTGCTTCATTTAAAACTGGAATTACCTATAAATACAATGGAAGAAATTATTTGTATTTCAATGGAGCTATTCTTTCTAAAGCTCCCTATGCCAATGATGTTTATGTTTCCCCAAGAACCAGGGATACCAGACAATTATCTCTTTTAGTAGAAAAAATAGTCAGCATCGAAACTGGATATATTTTAAATGCCCCTTCGCTAAAATCTAGATTGAATGCCTATACTACTTGGATACGTGATGGCATGAATGCCTTTACTTTTTACCATGATGGGTATAAAAACTTAGTGAATTATTTGCTTTGGAATATCAATCAATTGCATATGGGGATGGAGATGTCAGCCGAATGGCAATTCTCTAATCGAATGAGAGCCAATATGGCCATAGGTGCAGGCAGATTCATTTATACCAATCAACCTTCATTTAGTATTGCCATAGATAATGAAGATTATCCTTCCGAAGATGGCATAGTATATCTTAAAAATTTTCCTATAGGCGGTATGCCTCAGCAGGGGTATAATATTGGTTTAACTTATCAATCTCCCAGTAGTTTTTTATTGAGTATCAATGGAAATTATTTGGCTAATTATTGGTTATCCATCAATCCAATTCGAAGAACCTATGATGCACTTCGAAATCTAACGCCACAGCAATCGATCTCTTCCATTACTTATCCAGAAAAATTGCCCGACCTTTTTGTTGCTGATCTGGCAGCAGCTTATTCATTTAGAGTGAATACCAAAACAAAACATGTATATCACTATTTACAGTTGTTTTTAAGTATCAATAATTTATTGAATCAAACATTTATCAGTGGCGGATTCGAACAATTGCGTTTTGATCTGGAGAATGCCAATCCCCAAAAGTTTCCTTCCAAATATTATTATACCAAAGGAATCAATTATGCTATGAGTATTCGATTAAGACTTTAATATTAAAATGATGAAGAATAATTTGAGTTATATCTCCTGGGCTTTGTTATTACTCTCAATTTTTTTATGGCCGAGCTGCTATAAAAAATTGGATGAACCTCCGCTCTATACAGGAGCGATGATTCAGGCTACTCAATCCATCCGTGCAATGAGAGCTGCACATATTCCTGGAAATTTTGAAAAACTAACCGACAATCAAATCATTACTGGAATTGTAATAGCCAATGATGCAACCGATAATTTTTATAAAACCATAGTAATTCAAGATAGTACTGGCGGTATTTCTGTGCGGTTAGATGGTTTTGGTCTGGCTACAGATTATCCGATTGGTCAACGATTGTTTATCCGATTAAATGGTTTATGGCTGGGAGAGTATGGCGGCATGTTGCAATTGGGTGGAAGTGTAGATTATGCTGATCCTTCATTCCCCGAAATAATTCCCATACCTGCTCCACTTTTTTCAAAATATATTTTAGTTGGAAATAGAGAGCCCAATCCTACACCAGTAAAAGTTCGGTTTGAACAATTAAAAGATTCTATGCAAAGCAGATTGGTTCAAATTGATTCAATCGAACTGGTGGCATCTGATACAGCTAAATCATTTGGAGATGCTATTAATAAAGCTACGGTAAGTCATACTTTAGCTGTATGTAATGGAGGGAGTATTTATTTACGAACAAGTGGTTTTGCGAAATTCGCTGCTCTTAAAACACCAAGAGGCAATGGCACCATTACTGGTGTTTACACCATTTTTGGTTCACAGAAACAATTGGTCATCAGAGATACTTCGGATCTTTCCATGAATAATTTACGTTGTTCTAATGGAGGACCTAAACAATTATTCTATGAAGATTTTGAATCTATCCCAGTGAATAATGATCTTGCTATTAATGGGTGGAAGAACATTCCAGAAACAGGCGGTAAATTATTTACAGGTAAAATAACTGGCGGAAATCGGTATGCAGAAATCAGTGCATTTGCAACCAATCAACCTTTGATCAGTTCCTGGTTGATTTTGCCTCCAATCAATTTGAATAATAGTTCCAATGAACAATTGAGTTTTTTGACCAAAGACGGTTTTGACAATGGAGCCAGTTTGCAAGTATTTATTTCTTCGAATTATGATGGAAGCAATACTCCCTGGAAAGCCAGATGGACCTTATTAAAAACAATTGTTTCAAAGGGCAATATCAATGGGATTGCTCCAAAATGGACTGAATCAGGTAAGATCGGCCTTACTGGCTATACGAATACCATCTATATTGTATTTAAATATGATGGCAATGACCTGCCAAACGCTGTAAATAAGCGTACGACTGCATTTCAGCTAGATGAAATAAAAATCATGGGCAACTGAATTGATGATAAATGTATCATTACCTGGTAGATTTAGTAATTTGCCCTACTAATTAGTAACTAATGGAGGTTAAAAGCACCAAAAGAATCATTGTGGTACGTATGCTCGACTGGGCAATCGTAGCTTTGGTTCTATTGTTGATTTTGATCGTTTTGGTTGGATTAACTACCAATAAACCCATTTCGTTTTGGGGAATCCAGTTTAATTTAAACAATAATTATACAGCAACTGAGCCAACTAATTTAGTTGAAAATTCAAGCCCGGTTGTTTTGCCAAAAACCAGCAATTCAGCTATTCCTATAAATTCAAGTGCTACGGGTTCAAGTAAGGTAATTGCGAATAACAGCAATGAAAATTCAAAACCTGCTGTAACTGCAAAAGCAAATACGGTAGTTCCGAGTAATCATCAAGATGCTTTTACAGTTAAAGAAGAGAAAGCTGCAAGAAATGAATCTAGTTCATTTACAAATATCATAGCGCAAAAAAAAGAACCGGTAATAAAAAATGAAGTGGTTATTCCTGTTCAATCCAATAGGGCTGTTCGCCAAAGTCAATATGCAGCTACATCACCCTATAACAATGAAAGGAATTACCAGTCAACACAGGAACAATCATCGGAAACAGAGTATAGCAATTCAATCAACGGCAACCCTTATATAAATAACGGACAAAATAGAATACCAAAAGAAAGCCCTCGAAGCAATAGTGGAAGTATGGCTGGTGCAAGAAATTTTTCTCAATCGGAAATGAATGAATTCATGCGCCAATTTCCGAATAAAAAAACAGATATTCATTTTGTAAATTTTGGCTATCTCGATGCTGAAATGGAAGCAGTGAGAGCACAAATATTAGCGGCATTGAATAAAAACGGGTATACCAATATAGACGCAAATTGGAATAGATATACCGACTATACAACCATTAACGAAGTTCATTTTGGAGTAAATGGTTATTCTGGGGCCAATTTTTACATACCCAAGGCCAAGAATTAGGGTAAAAATCTGTCAAAAATTACTTTCAATTTTACGTATAGACTTATTGCTTGTCATCCTGTCAGCAAATCGCTTTTTGGTACTTTCTTTGACCTAGTTAGGAAAAAATTGCTATGCAAAAAGGACAAATACGTGTACAGACGGAAAATATTTTCCCAATTATTAAGAAGTTCCTTTACAGTGACCACGAAATTTTCTTACGTGAGTTAGTAAGTAATGCTACTGATGCTACCCAAAAAATCAAAACATTGTCTTCTATTGGAGAAGCCAAAGGTGATCTGGGAGAATTAAGAATAGATGTGAGCCTAGATGCCAAAGAAAAAACCATTACCATCGAAGATCGTGGTGTTGGAATGACCAAGGAAGAAGTGGATAAATACCTTAACCAGGTTGCATTTAGCGGAGCCGAAGAGTTTTTAACAAAATACAAGGATGCCAGCATTATTGGTCATTTTGGTTTAGGTTTTTACAGTGCTTTTATGGTTGCTGCAAAAGTGGAAGTATTAACGCAAAGTTTTCAGGAAGATGCACCAACTGTTTACTGGAGTTGCGATGGTAGCCCTGAATTTGAATTATACGAAGTAGAGAAAAAACAAAGAGGTACTAAAATAATTTTGCATGTAAATGAAGAGAGTGCCGATTTTTTAGATGCGCATAAATTGAAAGGCATTTTAGAAAAATTCTGTAAGTTCTTGCCTATTCCAATTTACTTTAAAGATGTAAATGCGGAGCCAGAAAAGCCAAATGAAGGAGAAGAAGCTGCTGCAGAAAAAACCATCAACAATACCAATCCAATTTGGGTTAAGAAACCGAGTGAATTAACCAAAGAAGATTATGAGAAATTCTATCGCGAATTATATCCTTTTGGAGAAACACCTTTATTCTGGATTCACCTCAATGTAGATTATCCATTTAATTTAACAGGTGTATTGTATTTCCCTAAAATCAAACAGAGTTACGAAATACAAAAAGATAAAATTCAATTATACAGCAATCAGGTTTTTGTAACAGATGAAGTAAAAGACATTGTTCCAGAATTCCTGATGTTATTACATGGTGTAATTGATAGCCCAGATATTCCACTGAACGTAAGCCGTAGTTATTTACAGGGCGATCCGAATGTGAGAAAGATCAATTCACATATCACCAAAAAAGTGGCGGATAAATTAGAAGAGATCTTTAAAAATGAGCGCAGTGAATTTGAACAGAAATGGGAGAGTCTTGGCTTGTTTGTGAAATACGGTATGATGACTGACGACAAGTTTTTAGAGAAAGGAAACAAGTTCTTAGTGATGGAAGATACCGCTGGTAAATTCCATACGCTGGAAGAATACAAAACAGCAACTGAAGCAACACAGAAAAATAAAGAGGGTAAACATGTTGTTTTGTACACTACTAATCCAATTCAGCAAGACGCTTACATTCAAGGGGCTGTAGCCAAAGGATATGTAGTGGTGAAAATGGAAACCTTGGTAGATGCCGCATTCCTCAATACCATGGAAATGAAATGGGAGAATGTAACATTCGTTCGTGTTGATGCAGATATCGTTGATAACTTAATCGACAAACAAGAGTCTAGTGAAACGGTGTTGAGCAAAGAAGAGGCCGAAAAATTAAAAGAACTTTTCACTTTGCAAATTCCTGAATTGCATGTTACTACAGAAGTAAAAGGATTGAGTGTAGATGCTGCTCCGGTTGTAGCTACTCGCCCTGAATTCATGCGTCGTATGAAAGACATGGGCGCTGCTGGTGGCGGAATGACTGCTTTCTATGCGCAAATGCCTGATGAAGTAACGCTTACTGTAAATGGCAATCACCCGATCTATCAAAGCTTACTCAAAGAAACCAATGATGAAATAAAAACCAAACAAGTTAGAAACTTAGCTGATTTGGCTTTATTGTCTCAGGGTTTATTGAAAGGAGCGGAGTTGACCAATTATATCAACAGAACAGTTGAAATGATGCAGAAAGAATCAGTTTCAGCTTAATTGAAATACTTAAATCAATCAAGAAAAGGGCTGCTCGAAAGGGCGGCCTTTTTTATTGATTTGAAGGCAATAAATCCACCACTTTTAACTGCAGGTTTACATTCCCTTGAAATTCATTTTCGTCAATAGTAAATACTATGTCAAAGGATTGTTGGGATAAGAGTATCGGAAATTTATGCGCTAGATTAAAGCCGATACCATTGAATGTAACGCCGTTTTGTTTTACCACAAATTTTACATGATGGTCTTTTACAATTTTTGAAAAGCCTGTATCAGTAACACCTCGAGCTACAAAAACCGGGCGCATATTATCGGGGCCAAATGGTTCCATCTGGCAAAGTATTTTATAAAAACTAGGCGTAATGGTTTTGAATTCAATCTCAGTATCAATTATCAATTCAGGAATCAATTGTTCAGGTGTAATTCGGGCGGCTACTTCTTTTTCAAACGCTGTAGCAAATGCTTCGATCTGATTGATCTCCAGCGTCATACCTGCTGCAGCAAAATGTCCGCCATATCCCAAGAGGTGTTCCCTACATGCATGTATCGCCTCGTATAAATTAAATCCTGCAACACTGCGGGCACTGCCTGCAGCATATTCTCCACTCTTAGTTAACACAATGGTTGGTCTATAATAAGTATCGATCAATCTGCTGGCTACAATGCCCACCACACCTTTATGCCAGTGTTCCTGATAAACCAGTGTGGAACGTTTTAAATGATTATTAGGTGTAGTTTCTAATAAGGCCAAGGCTTCTTCTGTAATAGTTGCATCTGCTTCACGGCGATCACTATTATCACTGTGCAACATATTGGCAAATTCAATGGCTTTTTGCTGGTCTTTTTCTATGAATAGTTGAACTGCTTTTTTGGCTTCATCCATTCTGCCTGCAGCATTCACTCTTGGTGCAATTACAAAGACCAGACTGGTCAAACTCATTTTCTTTTTCACCCCAGCCAGATCCATCAAGGCTTTAATACCAACTGATGGGTTGCTGTTTACTTTTTCTATCCCGTAATAAGCCAATGTTCTATTTTCTCCGGTAACTGAAACAATATCTGCAGCAATAGCAATCGCTGCTAAATCGATGTATTCTAAATAACTCGAGGGAGGCAATCCCAATTTTTCACTGAGTGCTGTCATCAATTTAAATCCAACACCACATCCACATAATTCTTTAAATGGATAATTACAATCTGTTTGTTTTGGATTTAATATGGCTATTGCAGGTGGTAAAATTTCATCAGGTAAATGATGATCACAAACAATAAAATCTATTCCAATTGATTGAGCATAAGCTATCAAATCGGCTGATTTAATTCCGCAATCGAGCGATATGATTAAACTAAAACCATTGTTTTTGGCAAAATCGATTCCAGCTTTTGAAATACCATAGCCTTCTCTATATCGGTGTGGTATATAATAATCCACCGATGCATGAACCTTCGATAAAAACTGGTACATACTTGCTACAGAACTTGTTCCATCCACATCATAATCTCCGAAAACCAAAATGGGTTCTTTGGTTTCAAAAGCCCTGCAAATTCGATCGACCGCTTTGTCCATGTCTTTCATCAACCATGGACTATGGAGGTCGGTTAAAGCTGGTCGAAAAAATTGTTTGGCTTTTTCAAAATCATCAAAACCACGTTGAATCAATAAAGTACAGATAGTAGCATTGATCTGCAATGCTTCTTGCAGAGCCGCAACTTTATTAGTAAGAGCAGTTAATATGTTCCATCTTTTCTGCATCAATATTCTCTATCAGTGGTATACCTCACCAATTCTTCTAATGCATCTCTCACTTCAGAAGCAGGGAATTCATGTAATAAGGCCAAAGCTTCATCTCTAAAAGCAAACATTTTTTCAGTTGCATAAGCAATGCCACCGTATTGTACAACTGCATCAATCACAAAAGCTACTTTGTCTTTCTGGGTGTTCTCATTTTTTACAATATGAATCACTTTTCTTTTGATATCATTTGGACAATTATTCAACATATAAATCAATGGCAATGTCAATTTTTTTTCTTTGATATCATTGCCGGTTGGTTTACCTATATCTGCACTACTATAATCGAATAAGTCGTCTTTAATTTGAAAAGCCATTCCCACTTTTTGCCCAAACATTCGCATTTTTTCTACATCAGCCTCATTGTTGAAAGTACTTACTGCACCTGCAGCACATGCAGAAGCCAATAAGGATGCTGTTTTTCCATTGATGATTTCGTAATACACATCTTCTTTTAAATTGAGGTTGCGGGATTTTTCTATTTGCAATAATTCTCCCTCACTCATTTGTCTTACTGCTTCCGATAAAATGCGTAATACTTCATGGTCTTTATTATTCAACGACAATAACAATCCCTTTGATAATAAATAGTCTCCTACCAATACTGCAATTTTATTTTTCCAGAGCGCGTTGATCGAAAAAAAACCTCTTCGCTCCATCGATTCATCCACTACATCATCATGCACCAATGTAGCAGTATGTAATAATTCTACTAAAGAGGCAGCCCGATATGTACTCTCTGTTATTTCTCCTCCCAACTTGGCACTCAACAATACAAACATGGGTCTTAACTGCTTTCCCTTCCGTTTTACAATATATTGCATGATCCTATCCAGTAAGGCTACCCTGCTCTTTACAGCCTCTTTGAAATGTGCTTCAAAAAGGGTTAATTCTGCTCCAATTACTTTTTTTGCTAAATCCATGTTATAATTATGCTGCAATATATGCCTGATATGGGCAAAATTAGCTTTAAAAGGCAGCGTTTAATGTATATTTGTGGTCAATAACCCAAATACTTGAATATGAATACCAGAAAGATTTTTTTAACATTAGCACTGGCAATATTTGCACAGGTATCGATTTTTGCTCAAACAGACTGGGGTTGGGATTGGAAGGATTCTTCTAAAATAGCCAATAAAGACCTCCCACAGTTCAACGAATTTCTAAATAATCAATATCCTTATCCGGCTAAACCAAGAAACCAATGGGAATTAGGATATGGTATTGGGCCATCATTTATTTTAGGAGATGTAAATTCTAAAATTGGATTTGGTGCTTCTGTTTCTATGCGCAAAGCATTGGGGCATGTTTTTTCTTTTAGAGGATCATTATCTGGATTATGGAATTCAGGTTCACCCAGCGCTTATGGAAAAGCTGTTGGCCAGGTTGATTATAAAAACCAGGCATTTATTTTAGGTGGAGATTTTATTGCTTCCTTAAACACCATCAGTCATTATAGAGGAAACCCCAAGTCAAATATTTATGCATTAATTGGATACAGTCTAATTGCTACTAAAGTGCAATATAAAAATGCATTGGGAGCTCAACCAGATGGCTATAGCATATTTTATGGACAACGTCCTGGAATGACCAATACACAAGAGGGATTGATCACTACTGTTTTAGGAGAAACTGTGAATAATAGAAAGTCATATTCATTAATGCATGCTGTGAATGTTGGCGCAGGTGTTTCATTTAAGATCAATGATAGAATGAATGTTGGGGTTGAACAAAAATTTATTATAACAACTCCAGGGTATGATTATTTAGATGCATTCAAAGCAGACAATAACAATGATTATATCAGTTTTACTACAGTAAGATTAAACTTGAACATTGGCAATTCAGACAGAAAAGTACAACCATTGTATTGGATCAATCCTAACAATTTTGTCTATAGCGAAATGAATTCTCCTAAACACATGAAAGTTCCTAAAGTGATGTTGCCTGATGGAGACAAAGATGGTGTTACTGATCAGTTTGATATGGAACCGAATACACCAAAAGGTGCTCCAGTTGATTCTCATGGTGTGTCTAAAGATACCGATGGAGATGGTGTTCCAGATTACAGAGATAAAGAATTACTCACTTTACAAAAATGTTTCCCTGTAAATAATGATGGTATTGGTAATTGTCCTGAACCTGCTTGTTGCAAGGAAATTAAAGACATGATGAGTACGATGAAATCAACTGCTAATGATAAAGCTGATTGTGCCATCGGAGCATTACCAAGTGTTCAATTTAAAGGAACCACTAAATTGAGTAAAGACGCTCAAGCGGTATTAGCTGCAGCAGCCGCTAGTTTAAAAGCCAATCCAACTTGTAATGTAAGAGTGATCGGTTACGGAACAACCAGCAAATCTGCTCAACAACAAAGTTGGGAGCGTGTAAATGCAGTCATTAAATATTTAGTAGAAAAACAAGGTATTGCTGAAGGAAGATTATTATTTGTGTATGCGCAAGATGGAGATGCCAACACAGTTGACCTTCAAGGTACTACTGAGCAAGGACCAAACACAGTACCTGCGCCTCATCCAAATTTAAAAAGTAAAAATTAGTAGTTTATAACTAAATCAAAAGCCTCTCGAAATAATCGGGAGGCTTTTTTTTGGTATAAATATTTTCTCTTATTAATATGAATCAACAAATCATTCTATTTATAAAACATTATTGATTCAAGATATTAAAATGGAGTTCTCCAAAATTTTGTAAAGAAGATAATTTTAAATCTGCAGCTCCCCATTTTTCTTCCTTACTATTATATGCATGTGGTATCACTACACATTTCATTCTTGCCGCTTTTGCAGCAATCATTCCATTGAAAGAATCTTCAAAACAAATACATTCCAAAGGACTACTATTCATTTGAGTTGCGCAATTTAGGTACACTTGCGGATGTGGCTTTCCATAAGGTAATTCTTCTGCAGAAGCGGTAGCCTGAAGAAAAGGTCCGATGCCAGTCATACTCACTACTAATTCAATTAATGATGGGGGTGAAGAGGTGGCCAATCCGATTTTAAAATGCTTTTTAGCAAAAAATTCAAAAATATGTGAAACGCCTGGCAATATTTTTCCTTTGTTTTCAATTTTTTGTAAAACAAGCTCAACAATTTTCTTTTCCGCCCTTTCAGATTCGGTGAGGGGGATTTTAAAATAGGTGAACCATAGATGCACAAATTCTTTTGTTCTTAATCCAACACTTGAATTGTATTGATCCACAGTCATTTTAGTACCATATAATTGAAATACTTCAGCTGCAGCTTCCTGCCATAATGGTTCACTGTCTATCAATAATCCATCAATATCAAAAATGACTGTATTTATGGGCATTTTATTTTTTTAGTAATGCAAATTTATTGTTGCATTTTCATAGTCTGTTAACAAAGAAGGAGTTAATTTTAAAAATAAATGGTTAACAATTTATTTACATTCCTTATTTTGCACCGCTTGCTAATACAACTACAATGAATTTAATCGAAAGATTTAAGCAAATTAAGGTTGTCCGCTCACTTGTTTATGGTGTTGTGGGTGCTGCTACCTATCCTGGTCTTGCTATGATCAACAAGATCAGAATCGAGGGAACGGAAAATTTAAGGAACCTTCCAAAAAGTAATGTGCTTTTTGTAAGCAACCATCAAACCTATTTTGCTGACGTAATTACTTTTATACATATTTTTTGTGCTATCAAATGGAGAAAGGAGAATAAATTAGGCTTGCCTTATTATTTATTGAATCCTTTTACCAATGTTTTTTTTGTTGCTGCAGAGGAAACCATGAATGGTAGTTTGATCAGTAGAGTTTTTAAATTAGCAGGTGCATTAACGGTTAAAAGAACCTGGCGTGCAGAAGGTAAAGACGTTAGTAGACAAAGAGAAGAAGGGGATACTCAAAAAATCGATCAGGCGCTAGGAAAAAGTTGGGTCATTACATTTCCTCAAGGAACGACCAAGCCATTTGCTCCCGGCAGAAGAGGTACTGCTCATATCATTAAGAATAATCAACCCATTGTTGTACCTGTTGTTATCAACGGATTTTGGCGAGCATTCAATAAAAAAGGCCTGGCTTTTAAAAAGAAAGGCTCTTTACTTTCTGTTCGATTTAAAGAACCGATGATCATCGATTATACTCAATCAGTAGACCAGATTTTAGATCAAGTAATGGAAGCCATTGAGCAAAGTAAAACATATATGCTTAAGAGTAAGCACCATTTCATGAGCTTGATGGATAAGTAATTTAATCTTTAAAAAACAGCGCTTTTAATTCATTGGCATCATCTGGCTTCATCTTTCCTGCCAGGATTAATCTGATTTGTCTTCTTCTCAATGCGCCTTCATATAATTTCTGTTCATCTTCTGTTTCAGGAATCACTTTTGGTACAGGTCTTGGTTTACCATTTGGGTCCAAAGCAACAAACGTAAAGAATGCTTCATTGCTTTCATATTTATATTGATGCAATAAATCTTCACCCCATACTTTAATATGGATCTCCATAGAAGTATTGAATGCTCTGCACATTTTGGCTTCTATATGCACCACATTGCCTAATTTAATAGGGGTCTTAAAACTTAAATTGTCTACAGATGCAGTCATTCCTGGAGTATTGGAATGTCTTCCTGCAGCAATACCTGCAGCAATATCCATCCAATACATTAATCTTCCTCCCATTAAATTGCCGAAAGTATTGGTATCATTGGGCAGTACCAATTCATTCATTATAGTTAAACTTTCACTTACTTTTTTTGGTTCCATGTTGCAATTTGAATGGCAAATATACAAGATGCTGTAAATTGGCTGTTTTAATTAAATTCGAACGGATTCGAGTGTTTGTAAAAATGACTCATCTACATCTGCCCCAATACCTGGTTGGTTGCTTAATATCAATTTCATTCCATCATATTGAACTCCTTGGAGTACCGGATCTATTGTATGGCCTAATAAACAAGTATCTAGATCATAAAAATGAATATTGTCATTTGCAGAAGCAAAATGAACTTTAGCAGTTAGTGCAACCCTGCTTTCTAGCATGCCACCCATCATGCAAGGCATATTATTTTTTTCTGCAACAGCATTAATTTTGATTGCTTCATGAATGCCACCACTTTTTGCAAATTTGATATTGATGTATTTACAAGCATGATTGCGTATCATTCTTTCAGCATCATGATGAGTATATACGCTTTCATCTGCCATAATTGGAATGGGTGAAATGCCGCATAATTGAGGTAATAACTCGTCATTCCAGGTGCGCATAGGTTGCTCGCAAAATTCAATATCGAATTTTCCTAATGCAGTTAATGCAATTACTGCATCATCAAAACTCCATCCCTGATTGGCATCAATTCTTATTTTAGTATTATAGCCAATTGCATTTCTGATCTGTTGAATTCTTTCAATATCTGTACTCGGGTCTTTTCCCAATTTTACTTTTAAAATTGTAACTCCTTTTGCAACAAATTCAATGGCTTGTTCAGCCATATGCTCAGGGCTATTAATTCCAATAGTCAAATCACTCTCTACTATTTTATTCTTTCCCCCTAAATATGCAAAAAGAGGTTGGCTGGCATTCTTTGCTGCGATATCATACAGTGCTAGATCGAATGCACTTTTTGCAGTATAATTTTTAGCAGTAAATAAATCCAATTCGGTTAATCGCTGTTCAATATCTAACGGATCTTTTCCTTTCCATAATTGAGCAAAATCTTTGGCCATTTCAAAACAGGTATTCTGCGTTTCACCAACGATCATTGGAAAAGCAGAACATTCGCCAACACCCGTAATTCCTGCATCTGTATGTATTCGAATAAAAAGATTTTGTGCATAATGCATGGTGCCTGTAGCGATCGTAAAAGGAACCATTGGAATAGAGTACTTATAAATTTCTGTCTGAGTTATTTGCATGTAGCAAATTTCCTTTTTTTACCTGAATAAAGCCAATCAATTCTGTTTCTACTCAACAATATGTTGCGCTTGATGTTATTGAAGCTATAAATTGGTAAAATGGAAACTTTAAAAGGCAAACATGTAATTATAGTTGGTGCAACTGGCAGTATTGGGGCTCATACTGCTAAACTAATCAGTGGAAGCGGAGCAATAGTATATATCACCGGTAGGGATGCACAAAAATTGAATCAATTATCTGCTGAATTGGCTATTCCGCAAGAGCGGGTTTTTGTGATGGATATTGCAGATGAAAGAGCAGTAAATAATACAGTTCAACAAATTCTTGCCATCACTCCCAATATTGATATTTTGGTGAATGCTGCTGGAATTGGCATCATCAAACCAATGGAAACTTTGAGTACAGAAGATTTCACGAAAACCATTCAAACCAACCTCTTTGGTAGTTATTATCTGGCTAAAGCCGTATTGCCTGCCATGAAATTGGTAAAAAAAGGCCTGATTATTAATATTCCAGGGGTTTTGGGTAAAGTGCCAATGGCAGGCGCAGCTGCCTATAGTGCCAGCAAATATGGCCTTGTAGGAATGATGCAAAGTATCCGGGAAGAGTTGAAAAGAACGGATATTAGAATTACCAATCTCTTTTTAGGAGGTGTTGATTCTGCGTTTTGGGATAATATAGACCTCCGGGTTCAAAGGGAAAAGATGATTCAATCAGAAGAAGCTGCAAAAGCCATCTGGTTCTTGTGCCAGCAACCAATCAGTGGGGTGGTTAGTGAGATGGTTTTACAGCCATTTAATCATCAAGCTATATAATGGTAGAAAAATATTTTCTAATTATTTGTAAAAGGTTTTCGTACTTAGGCATAGTGTTCCGATATTCGTAGTACGAACAATCGTTAGTATGAATATATCCTTCGATAATACTGAAAATGCTTTTGCTTATAAAACGGATAAAGAACTCAAAAGTGCTCGTTTCTTATTTGGCACAATGGGGTACTCCTGGTTTGTACAGTTAGGCACAAGGCTTACTCCTTTTATTATGAAAACAGGTATTCCACTTGTTCATAGTATTATTCGTAAAACTATTTTCAAACAATTTGTTGGCGGAGAAACATTAGCGGAAACTGCAAGCGTAGGAAATGTGTTGGGTAAGTATGGTATCCAGGTGATTTTAGATTATGGAGTCGAAGGAAAAGAAGGTGAAGATAATTTTGATCATGCAACCGAAGAATTTATTCGTGTTATCGATTATGCAGCTACTCAAAATAATATTCCTTTCATCAGTATAAAGGTTACTGGATTGGCACGTTTTGAATTATTGCAGATCTTGAATGAAGCACCTAGATTAAGAAGTGGCATTCATGATCATGAAGAAGAAGTAAATGAGTGGGATCGGGTAAGAGATAGAATGTATGCCATTTGTGAAGTTGCAGCAGAAAAAAATATTGGTGTATTGATTGATGCAGAAGAGAGTTGGATACAAGACCCTATTGATCGACTCTGCATGGAAATGATGGAAGAGTTCAATAAAGAAAAAGTAATTGTTTATAATACCATTCAGTTGTACAGACATGATCGATTGAGTTTTTTACATCTTTCTCATCGAATTGCAAAGCAACAAGGATTTAAATTGGGGATGAAATTAGTACGCGGTGCATACATGGAAAAAGAGCGTCAACGTGCTATGGAAACAGGAACTGTTTCACTCATACAAAAAACAAAAGCAGATACAGATTCGGATTTTAATGAAGCAGTTAAATATTGTATCGATCATATTGAAGAAATAGCAGTGATCATTGCCTCACACAATGAAGAAAGTAATTTACTGGCTGCCCGTTTATTAGACGAGAAAGGGATTGGCCATCATCATCCTAATATTCATTTCTCTCAGTTATATGGAATGAGTGATAATATTACATTCAACTTAGCTAAAGAAGGCTTTAGTGTAAGTAAGTATCTTCCCTTTGGTCCAATCAAAGATGTAATTCCTTATCTAATGCGCAGAGCCAAAGAGAATAGCAGTGTAAGTGGTCAAACTGGTAGAGAATTGTCCTTAATTACCAAAGAATTGAATAGAAGGAAAGGCAAATAATGTTAAACCCACAATTTCTTCACAAGAACAAGTCTTAAGCTCAATATCAGCCTATTTCTTTGTTAATTTGCTTATGCAAGCATACCACGATTTATTAAGGCATATTTTGGAAAATGGTACCGATAAAACCGACCGAACAGGTACGGGTACTAAAAGCTGTTTTGGATACCAAATGCGTTTTGACCTGGCCAAAGGGTTTCCAATGGTTACCACTAAAAAGCTTCATCTAAAAAGCATCATTTACGAACTACTTTGGTTTTTAAAAGGGGATACCAATATTGAGTATTTGAAAGAACATGGAGTAGGTATATGGGATGAATGGGCCGATGAAAATGGCGATTTGGGCCCAGTGTATGGTAAACAGTGGAGAAGTTGGGAAGGCTCTGATGGAAAAGTAATTGATCAAATTTCTGATCTTATTCACCAGTTAAAGACCAATCCAGATAGCAGAAGAATGATCGTTAGTGCCTGGAATGTTGCGGAATTGCCTAAAATGGCATTGATGCCATGTCATAGTTTGTTTCAATTTTATGTGGCCGATGGAAAATTGAGTTGTCAGTTATATCAACGAAGTGCAGATGTTTTTTTAGGTGTGCCTTTTAATATTGCTTCATATGCATTGCTCACTATGATGATTGCGCAGGTTTGCGATTTACAATACGGAGATTTTGTTCATAGTTTTGGAGATGTTCATATTTATAATAACCATATGGAGCAGGTTCATTTACAATTAAGCAGAGAACCTTTTCCTTTGCCAACAATGAAAATCAATCCTTCTATTAAAAATATTTTTGATTTTAATTTCGAAGATTTTAGTTTGGAAAACTACCAAAGCCATCCAGGAATAAAAGCGCCAGTTGCCGTTTAATTAATTATATAATTTTCTCTATGACCATTTCTCTAATTGTTGCGGCTTCATTAAATAATGCAATTGGCAAAAACAATGACTTGTTATGGAAGCTGCCCAATGACATGAAACATTTTAAAAATGTTACCTGGGCAATGCCAATTATTATGGGAAGAAAAACCTTCGACTCAATGGCTGGTAAGCCATTAAATGGAAGATTGAATATTGTTATTACTAGACAACATGATTGGAAAGCGGAAGGTGCTGTGAAAGTGGATAGTGTATATAAGGCATTGGAAATTGTGCAACAGAATAATTACAAAGAAGTATTCATCATTGGAGGTGGTGAAATATACAAAGCTGCATTGTCTATAGCAGACAGAGTGTATTTAACAAGGGTAGAAACGGAGATCGAGGGAGATACTTTTTTCCCTGAATTAAATACTGCTAATTGGCAACTAATTGAAGATAATCCACATCCTTCAGATGCTAAGCATGCTTATTCGTATCGATTTCAAGTCTGGCAAAAAAAAGGATAGTAATTATGGATTTATTTCCAATCATATATTTTATTGTTCAGTTTTTATTAATAGTAATTATAGGAATTACGCCTCCATTCAAAAGACAAGTATTGTATAATCTAATGGCCACTTTAAATATGATGTTGTGGTTTTATGGGTTGTATTTAATAAGAATATTGATTGGATTGGTTCAATTTCTTCGTCCGATTATACATAAAGTAGACATGAATCAATATGATTCAACTTCCTATCTAGAACCCATTCTAAGAATGAGCGGGATGGTTTTTTTGCCATTCTTTTTTTTAATCCCCTCTCTTCGTAAAAGTATCTTATTTACTATTTTGATAAGTGTGTATACCTTTTGGAACTTTTCATCAAGCTATTTGAACTCATTTGAAATATTGCTTAAAATATTTTTTTGTGTAAGTGTTTTTGCAGCAACTTATGCAGTACTTTGGCTCTTTCAAAAACTTCCTTCACAAACCGTAGCAAATTAATGTATAGTCCTTTTCAATTAGCCATAAAATACATCACCTATTATTTAAAAGCAGATAATGGAAAAGGGCATGGAGTGCATTCTCCTTTTGTGTTTGATATCATCACAAAAGTATTGAATGATGATCGACAATTTTATTCTTTTGAGCCAATAGAACAACTTAGATCTGAATTGTTAAAGAACAGCGAAACTGTTACTATTGAAGACTTTGGCGCTGGTTCGAGGGTGAAGAGATCTCCGATTAGAACCATTTCTGAAATTGCTCATTCATCTTTAAAACCTAAAAAGTACAGTCAGTTACTGTTTAAGTTTGTCAACTATTTTTCTCCATCAGTCATTGTAGAATTAGGTACCTCTTTAGGAATCACTACAGCTTATTTAGCAACTGCCAACCAAAATAGCAACGTAATTACCATGGAAGGTTCAACAGCAGTTGCAACAAAAGCAAAGGCTAATTTCAAGCATCTCTCCATCAATAATATACAAGTTGTTGAAGGGAATTTCGATAATACTTTGAGCGATACCTTGGCCCATTTACAACAAATTGATTTTGCTTTTTTAGACGGAAATCACCGATACGAGCCAACCATTCGGTATTTTGAACAAGTGCTATTGAAATCCAATGAAAATACAGTGATAGTATTGGATGATATCCATTGGAGTAAAGAAATGGAAGCTGCATGGGCCAATGTACAACAGCACCCATCAGTTACCCTAACAATTGATTTGTTTAATATTGGATTGGTATTTTTCAGGAAAGAAAAATTAGCCAAACAACATTTCTTGATCCGTTATTAAATAGAACTTGTTTGAGCCGATTTTATTTAACAAATGGAAAGGAGAAAAATAATTGAACAGTAGATCCTGTTGTTGATCCGTAATTAGTTTTATTGATCATTTCACTTGCTCCAATATTATACCTGAATTTGATATCCATGCCTTTTCCTTTTCTAAAATCTGATAAAGTATAACCAATTTCTAATGGAACAGTAAAATAAACAGATTTAAAGTTTTCTTTCATCTTTTCCTCAATATCTACATTGGGTCCGGCTGGGAGTGTTCCAGTAGAAACTTGTTTTGCGGAGCTTAGAAAACTAAGTTGCGGTCCTGCACCAACAAAAAATTTAGGCGTAAGTTTATACTGAGCAATAATTGGAACATCTATATAATTAAGTTCGATGTCGTAATTGATATTGGACAATACAGAAGAATAGTCGCGCAATGGCAAAACAGATTTTGCTCCTCTTGGTGAAATAGGTTTGAACTCTGGAGTAAGCGCCCATTTATCATTGATTTTAATAAATGTACCTAGTCCAAAATACACGCCATAAGTAGATTTTCCGGCTTTCAAACCAGGCATAGATGAAATATTAATACCCGCATCAATACTTAAATGAAATTTTTCTGTGGCAATTTTATCTCCAAATATGAGCACTAAAAGTGCTGCCTGGCCTTTTACAATAGATGATGTTGCGAAAAATAGTGTTAAACTGATAAAAATTCGGGTAAACAACTTTTTCATTTAGATGATTATTTTAGGATAAAAATAGCAGAAAACCAGAATACTTTTTCATTTAGACTGATTTTGTTATTTGTAATTATTCTATTATTTGATTTATGTAAATTACATTCGTTGGAAATCCAGCATCATTATTTACAAAATTAGGAACAAAATTGAATTTACCAGCGCCATTCCTAGAGTCACTTGTTGGAATTAAAGGATTTAATCGGTCATCCTTTGAAAAAGTGCATGCTTCCGGAGAGCAAGTAACTTCAATCCGAATGAATCCATTCAAGCATGGAAATTCACATGCTGAATTGTTTGATGGGGAAGTTCCTTGGTGTAAACATGCTTTTTACTTGAAAGAACGACCATCTTTTACTTTAGATCCCGTTTTTCATGCAGGTGCATATTATGTTCAGGAAGCCAGTAGCATGTTTTTATGGCATGTAATTGAGCAATTAGTTGGAGAAAATACCAGTGGTAAAAAAGTATTGGATCTTTGTGCAGCACCAGGTGGTAAATCTACTTTACTAGCCAGTTATTTTCATGATGGATTGGTTGTAGCCAATGAGCTAATAAAATCTAGGGCTTCCATTTTAGTAGAGAACGTTGTTAAATGGGGGCTACCCAATATTATTGTTACCAATAACGATCCTGGTCATTTTAATCAATTAGAAGGTTTTTTTGATGTGATTGTTGTAGATGCTCCCTGCAGTGGAAGTGGGTTATTTAGAAAAGATCCCGCCGCCATCAATGAATGGAGTTTAGACAATGTAGTACACTGTAGTCAGCGACAAGAAAAAATACTTGAATCGATTCTTCCTTCTTTAAAAGAAGAGGGGATATTGATTTATTCAACCTGTTCTTATTCAAAAGAAGAAGATGAATCAATACTGGATTGGTTAATGAATGAAATGGAAATGGTTTCATATAAAATTTCCGTAGAAGATGAATGGAAAGTGGTGGAAATTCAATCTCCTCAAAAAAATGCTTTTGGGTATAGATTTTATCCGGATGTATTAAGAGGAGAAGGTTTTTTTATTGCTGCTTTTCAAAACAAACGAAATGCGATTAGTCCCAGATTGAAAGAAACTCAATTAACGAAACCGACTCGAACAGAAACAGAACAAATGAATCGTTTTTTTTCTTTGCCTGAATCTTTTGTTTATTTCAAACAAAATGATGCTTTAAGGATGGTCCATCAAGAATGGATGATTACTTTACAACAATTAGCGGCTTCTTTGTATATTAAAAAGGCGGGTATTGAAATTGGTACTATAAAGGGGAAAGATATTATTCCTTCCCACGAATTGGCAGTATCTATTTTCGATAAATCGGAATTGCCTCAAATTCAGCTTACATTAGCTGAGGCTTTGCAATATATTCGAAGAAAAGAAGTAAACTTGAGTGCTCCAAAAGGTTGGTATTTGGTAAAATATCAAGATTTGTTTTTAGGATGGATAAAAGTATTACCCAATCGAATCAATAATTATTATCCTGCTGAATGGAGAATATTAAAAGATTAACTTTATAAAATTGAATGTTATATGATGGTGAGAAAGCTATTGTTTATACTATTGATTTGCCTCAATTTGCAAGTTCGAGCACAGGACAGGTTAGTTATTGCTGGTTCGAGTGGAAACTATTATGTTGTGCATACTGTTCTAGAAAAGGAATCACTTTCTAGTATTGGACGTATTTATGGATATACTGCAAAACAATTGGCACAGTACAATTCTTTAATTTCAAATGCCAATTTGCCAATTAGTGCAAAATTGAAAGTTCCTTTAACAGCAGATAATTTTAGCATTCAATCTGAATCCAATAATGGTATTGCTTTATATCATATTGCACAAAAAGGAGATAACCTGTTTAGGTTAAGTCAGCAATATTATAAAGTGCCGCTCGCATTGTTAAGAACCTGGAACGACCTAACTACAGATGTGGTAAAAGATGGTCAAGCAATTATTGTAGGTTTCTTTGCAGGTACCAGAATAAATACTGCAAAAACGAATGACCAAGAGATAGGCAATAATTCTGTGTCAACTTCTATTACCAGTAATAAGCCAGCTTCTTCTGATAAACCCCCTTTGAAGAATCCGAATGTAATGGATGCAGCAGTTGATGGTGCTAGAACTTTGGAAGGAGAAATGAAGCCTTTAACAGAAAAAGAATTATTGTTATTAGGGGCTGCACAAGCAAGTGTAAAACAATCATCCAATAGTTTACTGGCTGCTCCTGCACCAAATGAATATTCTTTAGATGATTTTGAAATGAATTATTCCCCAAAACCTGGCGATGAAGGATATTTTGCACTTTTTTATGATCAATCAACTAAGGCAGGAGAAAAAGTTGCTAAATCAGGGGATGCTGCTATTTTTCAATCTACCAGTGGTATTGCCGATCATAAATATTATCTTTTAATCAATAATGTTTTGCCTGGGACCATTGTAAAAATTACTGTACCTAGCAAGAAAATAATTTATGCAAGAGTGCTTGGCTCGATTCCAGAAAACAATCATTCAGCAAATACATTGTTATACATGAGCAATGCTGCAGCAGCTGCATTGGGTATTACAAAATCCAACGCTTTTATAAGTATCAATTATTATCAATAAACCATGAAATTATCTACCTTATTTTTTGTTTCTATTTTTGCAATTGCTTGTTCCAGTAATAATAGTAATAGTCAAACTGGAGTGTTGAGTACTGGTGTTTTTCAACAGAAGTTGAGTCAACACAATATTCAAATTTTAGATGTAAGAACTGCAGAAGAGTATCAAGCTGGCCATTTAAAAAATGCATTGCAAGCAAATTGGTTGGATAAAGCGCAGTTTGCAGATAGAATACAGCATTTAAATAAAGCTATTCCAGTTTTAGTTTATTGTGCTTCAGGAGTAAGAAGTGGTCAGGCTATGAAAGCTATGGCACAAGAGGGGTTTAAAGAAGTATACAATATGGAAGGAGGAATGTCTGCTTGGAAAGTAGAAGGGAAGCCTTTTGAAGCTTCTGCTGCAACAGCTGAAATGACAGTTGATGCATTTCAATCGAAACTGAATGAAACATCAATAACATTGGTAGATATAGGTGCAGAATGGTGTCCTCCATGTAAAAAAATGGAACCGGTTTTGGCTCAATTACAAAAAGACTTTGGGAATAAATATTCGTTGATAAAAGTAGATGGAGGCAATGATATTTCAGTAATGAAATATTTGCAATTTCAAGCATTGCCAACATTTATAGTATTCAAGAATGGTAAAGAAACCTGGCGCAAACAGGGTATTGTGAGTTTGGATGATTTGAAAAAAGCCCTTAATCCTTAATTGCTGGGTGTTGTTATTCTATAGCCTCTTAAAAAATCGGCAATCAACATTCTTTTTTTTCCTTCCAATTGCAGATCGAGTATATGAATGAATCCATCTTTGCAGGCAAACTTTAAACAATTTTTCCCATCAGAACTTATTGAACCAATCGGTTGATGATGCTCAATAATTTCTCTTTCACTTTTATATACTTTCAATATTTTTTGATCTAATTGGGTGATTGCTCCAGGAAATACAGAAAGGCCTCTGATTAAATTATGAATTGTATTGACCGTATTGTTCCAATTGATTTCGCAGTCTTTTGTAAAGAGCTTTGGAGCATGTTTTGGAGCAGTATTCTCAATGACCTGAGGTTGTTCTTGAATATTGGCTTCCATTAATCCTTGAATCGTTTTTACCAATAAGTTAGCGCCAATTATTTTCATTCGATCATGCACTTCTGTTGCAGTTTCGTTTTCTCCAATCAACATCCTGTCTTGTAATAAAATGTCCCCGGTATCAATTTCGTGTTTGAGTTTAAAAGTAGTAACGCCAGTTTCTTTCTCTCCATTGATTACTGCCCAATTGATAGGGGCTGCTCCTCTATAGTTGGGCAATAAAGAACCATGCACATTGATAGTGCCCATTGGAGGCATATTCCAAACAATTTCAGGCAACATTCTAAATGCCACTACAATTTGAATATCAGCATTTAATACTTTCAAAGAATCGATAAATTCTGGGTTCTTTAATTTTTCTGGTTGAAGTATAGTCAAGCCATTTTCTTCGGCATATTTCTTCACTGCGCTTTGGGTTAATTTCATTCCTCTTCCTGCTGGTTTATCGGGAGCTGTAACAACTGCTACTATATTAAATCCAGCTTTAACAAGGGCATCCAATGATGCTACTGCAAAGTCGGGAGTGCCCATAAAAACAATTCGTATATCCTTCATGTGATGCTTGATACTTTAAAGCAAATGTATAACCTTCATTCAATCATGTTCTTAAAAGTCTTTGTATAACAAATACTTTTTTCGAATGGACATAAATTGAGTAAGTGCTGGCTGCCAGCTTAATTTTATTTCCTGCGCTGTTTTGCCTGCAATTAATTGTTCTCTTAAACTGTTGCTACCAGCCAATTTGTTGAAAAAATAATCAGTTGGTTTGCCACTTTTAGGGCGAAGAAAAAAACTGTCTTTTTGCGGAAAAAGTTGATAAGCGTTTACTAAGTATTCTATATTGATCTGGTTATTTAATTTTTTTAGCACTTCGTGGCCTTCACCAAAAATGTTCCATCCATAACTCAATTGATTTTTCAATTTTGGTTCTTTAGCACCATCTCTGCTTGTTGGAGTAAAAGCATATAGTTTGTTGGATAATGAAGGGTGACCAAAAATACTGAATGGATGATCTGTGCCTCTTCCTTCACTTAATGCCGTGCCTTCAAAATAGCAGGTGCTTCCATACCAATAGATAGAAGACATATCGGGTAAATTAGGAGATGGCTTAACTGGTAAAACATATTTACTTTCGTGTGTATAGTTGCCGCATTTAATTACTAAAAAATGAAAGCCGGTATCTTTAGAATTAGATGCTGTTTTGTAATAATCGTGTTGCAAATTGGCTAAGGGGTTAAGCCATCTTTCACCTGCTATCATCATGGCATATTCGCCAATGGTCATTCCATAAACTACAGGAATTGGTTGCATCCCTACAAAACTTTTGTAAGTAGTGTCTAAAACAGGACCGTCTACATAAAATCCATTCGGATTTGGCCTATCTAAAATCATTAATGGTTTCTTGTTTTCGAATGCTGCTTCCATAAATTCCTGCAAAGAAGAAATGAAAGTATAATATCGAACCCCTACATCCTGTATATCAAATAATAGTATATCTACATTGGCAAGGTCTTCCACAGAAGGCCTTCTCTTTTTTCCATATAAGGAAATCACTGGAATTCCTGTGGCAGCATCTATATAGTTATCAATTTTTTCACCCGCATCAGCTGTGCCTCTAAATCCATGTTCTGGACCAAAGGCAACGGTAATATTCACCCCTAATTTTTGCAAACTATCTACTAAATGCGATTTGCCGATTGTAGCTGTGTGATTAGCAAATACACCAATTCGTTTGCCTTTTAATAAGGGCAAATACACATCTGTTCGATAGGCGGCAGGCAAAATAGGCTTTTGGGGTTGCGCAATAGCAATTGTAGCTATAAAAAAAGCCATACAAATAGTAACAAAATTTCTCATATGAACAATAATTAAAGGAAAGTTAGCTAAAAATACTTCCTCTTTTACGTCAGGGATTGTACTTTTGCCGCTTTAGGCCATTCATTCAGTTGGCCGTAAACAAAAATAATATGCAACCAGCAAAAAAAGGTGATAAAGTAAAAGTACATTATCACGGAAAGTTAACCAATGGAAATACATTTGATTCTTCTGAAGGAAGAGAGCCGCTTGAATTTGAAATCGGTGGTGGTATGGTAATTGCCGGATTTGATGATGGCGTTACTGGAATGATCATTGGAGAAAAGAAAACCATTAATATTCCTGCAGATCAGGCATATGGTCCAAAGCAAGAAGAAATGATCATGGAATTTCCAAAAGATCGTTTCCCTGCAGATATGGTCCCTGAAGTGGGTATGCAGTTAAATATGAGCAATGGTTCAGGACAAAATTTTCCTGTAGTAATTGTAGAGTTGAAAGATGAGATTGTGGTTTTAGATGCCAATCATCCTTTAGCTGGTGAAGAATTGGTTTTTGATCTTGAATTAGTTGAGATTGAGCCTAAATCTTTGATCATTACTGTTTAATTGTCGATTATAGTAAAGGGGTTTATAAAGGATGATTTCCTCTATAAACCCCTTTTTTATTGGTGTTCTATTAGGCTTTTCTATTCAACCACCAGCCCAGCCAAATTCCGGTCAATCCCCACATGGCAATTACATCTATTAAAAATGCCCTGATGTCGAATAGATGATACCATACATGGCTAGTGTAGGCACTATTTAAATATACAATTAAGCCTACTGCTAAAGATGCGCTCAATGTTTTGCCAAAACTATTATTATCGAATTTTCCCAATAACCAGATGAGCAGCCAGGCAAGCACCAGATTCACTACTAAAGCCCTCCCCATATTCATACCCATATTGTATTCTAAACTGCTATGGTATTGAATGGTTGCCCAAGGTTTACCAATGCTTTTACTAGTCAATTTTTCCATTTCATCAAATGAAGTTCCTTTTGGTGCTGTAGGCAAAAAATATCCACCTTCTTTTTCTAAGTTGGCAGTTAAAAAAGACAAAATACTGTCTTGTTTTGGAGTATAGTCCTGAGCAGGCCGATGTAAGTCTAGTGCAGTCCAGGATAAGAACTGCCACATGAATAAAATAATGCCACCAACAATAGTTCCAACGATTGTTTTTTTCATTTTTGGGGAGTTTAGTTGCACTAATTTAAATATTACAAATGGAATTGTCAAGGGGATGCAGCACAAATATTACCTTGTGAAAAAAATAGCATGTTGTTGAATTATCCATATAGTGTTGCTGATAGATTGATGCGTTATGTTCAAATAGATACACAAAGCGATCCTCATTCTAAATTACATCCAAGCACTCCAAAACAAATAGTATTGTCTAATTTATTGGCAACCGAACTTAAGGATATTGGTGTAGTAGATGTGTTAACGGATGAATTTGGTTATGTATATGGAACTATACCTGCAACAAGTTCAAAAAAAATGCCTGTAATTTGTTTTTGCAGTCATATTGATACAGCCCCGGATTGTAGTGGAACAAATGTGAAGCCTATTCTTCATTCAAATTATAATGGGCTTCCAATTATTTTACCAGATGACGAAAGCCAAGTTCTTTCTATAGAAAAATATCCTTATCTAAAAAACCATATTGGTAAAGACATAATTACTGCTAGTGGTAATACTTTATTAGGTGCCGATGATAAAGCAGGGGTGGCCATTATTATGGATTTTGCTCAGTATTTAATCAATCATCCGGAAATTTTGCATGGTACGGTTAAAATATTGTTTACACCAGATGAAGAAATTGGAGAAGGAACGGTTAAGTTGAATCTGGAACAATTGGGAGCCAATTTTGCCTACACATTAGATGGAGGAAAGCTGGGTAGTTTTGAGGAAGAAACTTTTAGTGCCGATGGAGTCACTATTCAGATAGAAGGAATTATTGCGCATCCCGGAGATGCCAAGAACAAAATGGTCAACGCCATAAAAATTGCCAGTGAAATAGTGGATCAATTGCCGAAAGAAAAATTGTCTCCCGAATCTACAGAAGCAAGGCAAGGGTTTATTCACCCATTACGAATAGAAGGATTGGCAGAAAAAGCATCGATCGATTTCTTGATCAGAGATTTTGATACCAGTCAACTGAAAATACACGAATCTTTTTTGCAATCAATTGCAGAAAATGTGATGGTAAAATATCCTGGGGCGACTTATACATTCAAAGTAAATGAGCAATATAGAAATATGAAGGAAATATTGGATCAATTTCCTTTTACAGTTTCATATGCCGAAGAAGCCTATCACAGAATCGGATTGCCCTTTATTAAGGAACCCATTCGGGGAGGAACTGATGGGTCCAGATTGAGTTTTATGGGTCTGCCTTGCCCCAATATTTTTACAGGAATGCAAGCAATACACAGCAAGCATGAATGGATAGGAGTGGAAGACATGCAATTGGCTGTAGAAGCATTAGTAGAACTGGTAAAGGTTTGGGAAGAACGGTCGTGAGTTTATTTTACTTAGATTTACATTTACTAAAATATTTTTTATGAGTACATTATTGGCATTTTGGTGGGTACCTGTTCTATTATTTATTTTTTTTAGTGGTTTGGTTACTGTTAACCAAGGAACAATTGATGTAATTACCATGTTTGGTAAATACAG
Organism: Sediminibacterium sp.; assembly: GCA_040403975.1. Taxonomy (GTDB): domain Bacteria; phylum Bacteroidota; class Bacteroidia; order Chitinophagales; family Chitinophagaceae; genus Sediminibacterium. The sequence goes on along the minus strand of JBBAJS010000001.1, from coordinate 354,251 downwards.
AAGAATTTTATTGCCAGGTTTAAATTTTAAAATTCCGCTAATTGAACAAGTGTATAAAACAGTGAGTATTCAAAACCGTTCAGTAGAGTTGGAATTTCAGGCTGTAACAGTTGACCAAGCGAATGTATATTTTAAAAGTATGTTATTGTATTCGGTGATCAATCAGGAAGAAGAGACCATTAAAAATGTGGCATTTAAATTCATTAGTGATAAAGATTTGATGCAGGCTTTAATAAGAACTGTAGAAGGGTCTATAAGAGCATTTGTTGCCACGAAAAAGCAAGCAGAAATTTTATTATTACGTAGAGAAATAGTTGAAGATGTAAAACAACAAATTGATGTTTCATTAGAAGAATGGGGATATCATTTACAAGATTTACAAATCAATGATATCACTTTCGACCAACAGATCATGGAAAGTATGAGTAAGGTGGTGGCGAGCAATAATTTAAAAGCTGCTGCAGAAAACGAAGGTCAGGCTTTATTAATTACTAAAACAAAAGGAGCAGAAGCAGAAGGAAATGCCATAAAGATTGCAGCTGAAGCCGAAAGAGAAGCTGCCAGATTAAGAGGTCAGGGAGTGGCATTGTTTCGTGCAGAAGTAGCTAAAGGAATGAGTCAGGCAGCAGAGGAGATGAAACAAGCCAACTTAGATACCAATGTGATTTTATTCAGCATGTGGACAGAAGCGATTAAAAATTTTGCGGAAATAGGCAAGGGGAATATCATTTTTCTAGATGGTAGCCCAGATGGCATGCAAAATAATATGAAACAGATCATGGCAATGATGAAAATGAAGGAAGCAGAGCGTAAATAATTTTCTTTTGCAATGGCTTAACAATTCATTTTTTATCTTGAGCCCATGTTTTATTTATTACAAACCGATACAGTTCAAAAAGTTGCTTCAAATGTTGTAGTAGCCACTGAAAAAATTTCATTGATAACATTGCTCGAAAAAGGCGGCTGGATCATGTATCCGCTTTATCTGCTCTTGATTGCAGCCATATTTGTTTTTGTAGAAAGAGTGATTGCCATCAGAAAAGCTTCTGCCATCGACACCAATTTTATGAATATTGTACGAGACCATATTTTAAATGGAAATGTACAAGCTGCTAGGAGTATGACAAAGAATACCGAAAATCCGATAGCTAAAATGATTGATAAAGGAATTCAACGGATTGGGAAACCAATTGATGCCATCGAAAAAAGCATGGAGAATGTTGGCAAACTCGAAATGTATAAAATGGAAAAGAACCTATCCATTTTATCATTAATTGCAGGTATTGCCCCCATGTTCGGATTTCTAGGAACAATTATCGGGATGGTTCAATTGTTTTATGGGATTGCTTCAACGGGAGAGTATACACTAAATACTATAGCTGGTGGAATTTATACCAAAATGATTACTTCTGCAACTGGTTTAATCATTGGACTGATTGCCTATGTAGGACATAATTATTTAAGCACACAGATAGATAAAACTGCGAATAAAATGGAAGCGGCTAGTGCAGATTTTATTGATGTACTTCAAGAACCCCTTAAGTAAAGAAGAAAGAAGAAAGAAAAAAGAAGAGTTAAGCGAAATGAATATTAGAAAACGTTTTAGAAATCATCCTGAAGTGCATACTGGGGCTTTGAATGATATATTATTCATATTGCTGTTATTTTTTCTAATCGTTTCAACATTGGCAAACCCCAATGTTATTAAAGTGTCTAATCCAAAAGCAAAGGCCGACACCAAAGCCAAACAAACTGTGGTTGTAACAGTGGATAAATCTCAACAGATTTTTATTGGTGCTGAAAAAATATCGATGAATGAATTAGAAGCAAAATTGAAATCATTCTTATCAAATGAAACAGATAAGCCTTCTGTAGTAATCAATGGCGACAGCACGGCGCATTTGGGAACAGCTATACAGGTTATGCAGATCATCAAGAAATTAGGCGCTACTCCTGTAATGGCTGTAGATAATAGTGGTGCAAGAAATTAATTGGGCTTTTTGATTTTCACCATTCTATCTTTTCCAAAAATATCTTTCTTCAATTCAACTGATTTATAGTTGCTCGAAAATAGTGCTAAAACTTCCTTTCCTAAAGCTTCGTTTATTTCTAAATAGATAGACCCTCCTGGCAATAAATGAGATAGACTGAATTGTACAATTTTTTGATAAAAAATGAGTGCGTCATCATTGGGCACAAACAATGCCTGATGTGGTTCAAAATCAACTACATTTTTGTGCATAGCCGATTTTTCTAATTCTTTAATATATGGGGGGTTGCTGACAATGATATTCGCTGGCTCCAAATTTGTCCATGTTGATTCATCTAAAAAATCCAATACTTTAAACTGTATAGAACAATTTAATAGAGTGGCATTTTCTTTTGCAATTGCTATTGCATTATTGCTGATGTCAACAGCAACAATATTTACAGATGGGGCTTTTGCTTTAATACTGATAGGAATACAGCCGCTTCCAGTGCCAATATCAATTAAATTAATATTGTTTAAATTGAATTGTTGCAGGTCTTGCAATAGCCAGGCCACTAATTCTTCAGTTTCTGGTCTGGGAATGAGGGTGTCTTTGCTTACTTTAAATGGATTGCCCATAAACCAAGCTTCTCCTACAATATATTGCATTGGTTCACCCAGGATCAGCCTTTTAGAGCATTCGTTTACAGTGTTGATTTGATCAGGATGGAGTAAAACAGTTTTGTTCAATAACATATCTGTTTTACTCATTTTTGTAATCCATTCCATTAACATGGAGGCAATATTGGTAGCTTCTCTTTTATCGTAGTGTAAAAGGATATAGTTTATAATGCTTTGTTTTGCTTCCGAAATTGTCATACTGCAATGTACCCATCATTTGGCTATTTTTGCAAATCTGAACAATATGGTGCAACAAGAAAAATACATGCAACGCTGCATTGAACTGGCTTTAAAAGGAGCGGGTTCGGTTGCACCTAATCCAATGGTAGGATCGGTGTTGGTTTTCAATGATCGCATTATTGGAGAAGGCTATCATGCAATATATGGGGGGCCACATGCTGAAGTGAATTGTATCAATTCAGTAAGCACTGATGATAAAGCTTTAATTAAAGATGCAACATTATATGTTTCTCTTGAGCCCTGCGCTCATTATGGAAAAACGCCACCTTGTGCTCATTTAATTGTAAAGAATCAAATAAAGCATGTAGTTATTGGGAGCACTGACCCATTTGATTCGGTTAATGGAAAAGGCATCCATATTTTAGAAGATGCTGGAGTTAAAGTTGAAATAGGAATATTGGAATCGGAATGTAAGCGGATCAATTCAAGCTTTTTCACTTTCCACCAAAAAAAACGGCCCTATATTATTCTGAAATGGGCGCAAACTGCTGATGCAAAAATTGCTTTAGCATCGGATGAACGACTACACATAACCAATCGTATGTCGAATACGCTGGTTCATCGATGGCGGTCGGAAGTTGCAGCAATCTTAGTGGGTACCAACACTGCTTTAAAAGACAATCCAATACTCAATAATAGATTGTGGACTGGCAAATCTCCTGTGCGCCTGGTAATTGATTTGTCTTTGCGATTGCCTGCTCATTTACACTTATTTTCGGATGAACGACCCACCATTGTTTTTAATCATAAAAAAACAGAAAAGGATGGGGCTGTTCAATATGAGCAAGTATTGAGTGATCAATCAGTAATTGATCAAATCATTGAATATTGTTATTTACAAAATTATCATTCTATTTTGGTAGAAGGAGGAGCTAAAATTTTGCAATCTTTTATTGATGAATCTTTATGGGATGAAGCAAGAGTAATTACTAATCATTCTTTATCAATTCGAAGTGGAATTGATGCACCTTTGTTAAATCAACTTACAATTGAAAGCAATAAAAAATTGCTGGATGATGAAATAGTCATTTATTTGAACAAATAATTCTGTCTATGTTTTACCTAATAGGAAGTATTGTATTAACCAGTTACCTGATTCTTTCTTTTAAGGCATGTGAGCGATTTAATGTGCCAGTATTTCCTGCCATTGTGTTTAACTATATTACTTGTGTAATTACTGGCTCTATTGTAAATGGGGCTTTTCCTATTAATGCTGAAGCCGTTGCTAGTCCATGGTTTAAATGGGCTTGTTTAATGGGCGTTCTATTTGTATCGATATTCAATGTAATTGGAATAACTGCTCAAAAAATAAGTGTGGCTGTTGCATCCGTTGCGAATAAACTTTCATTGATCATTCCAGTTGTATTATCAGTGTATCTGTATAACGAAAGTGTAGCAGGCTGGAAATTGGTGGGTGTTATACTTGCATTGATCGCTGTAGTGCTAACTTGTTATCCGAAAAAAACGAATGACACTGATCGAGCAAGCGTATCAACAACTTTAAAATATGTATTGCCATTGGTATTGTTCATTGGCAGCGGGCTCTTAGATGCATTGATCAATCATGTGCAACAAAAATATGTGAACGATGAAAATAGCAATGCCTATTTAATTACTGGATTTTTATCAGCTGCGTTGATTGGTTTTGTTATTCTGTTATACCAATACATAACAGGCAAAGTACTATTTGCCTGGAAACATATTTTTGCTGGTGTTCTAATTGGCATACCCAATTATTTTTCTATTTGGTGTTTGATACATTTTTTAAAACAAAGCCCTTGGCCAAGTAGTTCCAGCATCCCTATGAATAATATGGGAATAGTGCTTTTTAGTACATTGGTTGCTGAGATAATTTTCAAAGAAAGATTGTCGAAATTAAATTGGATTGGGGTGGGACTCTCTGCAATTGCTATTTATTTGATTGCATTTGGTTTGCCATTCTAGGCTTTGCCTGTAATACGGTAAATAACTAAGCCTACAAGTTCATGTAAAAAATATTGCCAGTCATATAATAATCTTATATCAGGCACTATTAAATCTAATATTGAAAACCTTCCTTTGATTACTTTGTAATCACATGGTATGGGATCAATTGATTGAAATCCAGCTTTCTGAAAAACAGTTAAAGATCTTGGCATATGTAGTGCTGATGTGACCAATGCATAGGGGGGATCCAATCTTAAGGAATCAACAATTCTTTTTGAAAATATTGCATTTTCATAGGTATTTCTTGATCTATCTTCTATAATAATATCTTCAGCGAGAATTCCATTTCTCAATAATTCTTTTTTTACAAATGCAGCTTCTGTAGGTTCATTTTGAAGTAATTTACCCACCCCTCCGGTCATGAGTATTTTTTTGATTTTTCCTGTATGATACAGATTTGCTGTTTGAATGAATCGATCAGCATTGTTGCCAAAATATCCTGTATCAAATCGGTCATACATGGTAAAGCCACCTAAAAGAATTCCAACGCTATATTGTTTACCTTCCTTAATAACAGTTTGAGGTGTTTGCCATTGTTGTACCAAGCTTCTATAAATCCAAGGATTTGTAAATAGTAAGAGAATAATAATGATCAAAAATTTGATCCTTTTTTTAAGAATTGAAGATTTGAAAAACAATAAAAGTATAGCTAGTATTATTATCCAATAAAGAGGAGTAATTAAAAAATGCAACAGTTTTGATAAAACAAAAAACATGCTCTTTATTTAAATTGATTGCTCACGATTAACTCCTTTTTTCCTGCGGAATAACTATAAAAGCCTTCTCCTGATTTAACGCCCAATTTTCCAGCGGTAACCATATTTACCAATAAAGGGCAAGGAGCGTATTTCGGATTTCCGTATCCACTATACATTACATTCAATATGCTTAAACAAACGTCGAGCCCTATGAAATCTGCTAATTGTAATGGTCCCATTGGGTGTCCCATACCCAGTTTCATGATCGTATCAATGGATTCTACCCCAGCAATTCCTTCATATAAACTGTAAATAGCTTCATTGATCATTGGCATCAATACTTTATTAGCAATAAAGCCAGGGTAATCATTTACAATGGAAGGCACTTTCCCCAATTGCTTACTTAATTCAACAATCGTTTCTGTTACTTCTTTTGAAGTGGAATAACCGTTAATGATCTCCACCAATTTCATTACTGGCACTGGGTTCATGAAATGCATGCCAATTACTTTTTCCGGTCGCTTGGTAGCAGCAGCTATTTTGGTAATGGAGATAGAAGAAGTGTTCGTTGCGAGAATGGCATCTGGAGGAGCAGCAGCATCTATCGTTGCAAATATTTTCAATTTAAGATCAATATTTTCTGTGGCTGCTTCTACAACCAATTGTGCAATTGAAACACCAATTTCTATACTGGTATCAGTACAGATATTATTGATCGTGTTTTTTTTGTCTTGTTCTGTAATTAACCCTTTACTTAATTGACGATCCAAATTATTGCCAATTGTAACCAGTGCTTTTTCTAATTGACTTTTTTGTAAATCAACAATCGTTACTTTAAAACCATTTTGAGCAAAAACATGTGCAATGCCATTTCCCATGGTACCTGCACCAATTACAGTTATATTTTGTAAAGCCATCGTTCAAGTTTTATAAAATGGAATTTATTTTTTTCTTTTAAAATCACCTCTTTTCCATGCACTGATAAAATCTGCCCATGCAGCAGGATTGAGTACATTCATTGGCGGCACTTGACCAGCATAATAATATTTATTGGTATTTTGCCTGATTTGATAATTTACTGCTTCTCTTCCATCGGCTGGTAAGCTATTTAAGAGAATTCTTCTTGTAGCTTCATCTGTATTTTTTCTGGCAATTTCATAAGCATCATCGGGCAAACGATTGTTTAAAAAGTCTCGCTCAAACTGTTCCCTTGTTGGTCTTGGTTTTAAGATAGTAGCTGGAAGATATGCGGTATCGCTAATGAGTAATTGAATTACACTATATTGATTTTCTGCCAAATTCACCGGAATGGTAATGGTATTGTTTTTAAAACCAACACTGGAAAAAGTGATTCTATCACCTTTCATTACTGCTATAGAAAAAACCCCATCATAACTAGTAATTGTTCCCCTTCCTTTCCCCTCTACAATAACACTGGCTGATGGAACTCCTCTTAAACTGTCAGCGGTCATTATTACTCCATAAAGCTGAACTATCGAATCTCTATATGGATTATTGTTTTCCTGCGCATGAAGCACCCCGAATGGCAAAATGGTGGCGAAAAAAATGGAATAAATGAGTAATTTTTTCTTCATACGCGCATCAGCTCTATAGGTGTAAATGTACAATTTTACTATGTTATCAGTTTAAAGTCCTGAAATCATAACAAAGTAAAGCCGTAGGAACTTAACTTTGCGCTTTCAATGCTTTTTTAACAAAAACTTTCGTGATGACAACCGACGATATACTGAAAGCCCTTAGCAATGTGCAGGAACCCGATTTGGGCAAAGATTTAGTGACTTTAAACATGGTAAAAGACATCATTGTTGATGGAAATAACGTGAGTTTTACCATTGTACTTACCACTCCAGCATGTCCTATGAAAGACATGATGCAAAGGGCAAGTGAGAATGCTATTAAACTATTGGTCAATAAATCAGCAATTGTAACGGTGAATTTCACTGCAAATACTTCCAGTACTCGAAAAGATGACCAAAAAGTATTGGGAGGCGTAAAAAACATTATTGCTGTTGTGAGTGGCAAAGGAGGAGTGGGAAAAAGCACTATTTCAGCCAATCTTGCATTAGCATTAGCAGAAGGAGGGGCATCTGTAGGATTAATGGATGCTGATATTTATGGACCCAGTGTTCCCATGATGTTTGGTGTAAGGGGAGAACGTCCAATGATGAAAGATGTGAAAGGAAAAGGTATGATTCTTCCGCTCGATAAATTCGGGATTAAATTAATGAGTATAGGTTTATTGGTAGATGAAAAAAGTGCTGTTGTTTGGAGAGGTCCGATGGCAAGTAGTGCTATTCGTCAGTTTGTTACCGATGTAGAATGGGGTGACTTGGATTATTTGGTAATTGATATGCCTCCAGGAACAGGAGATATTCACCTTACATTAATGCAAACTGTGCCAGTAACTGGTGTTGTAATTGTAACCACACCACAGAACGTAGCATTGGCTGATGCCAAAAAAGCCATTGCGATGTTTGGGCAAGCCCAGATCAATGTGCCGATCATCGGGTTGATTGAGAACATGGCTTATTTTACTCCAGCGGAGTTGCCGGAAAATAAATATTTCTTATTTGGTAAAGAGGGTGGTAAAAAATTAGCTGAAGAATATGATCTTCCCTTTTTAGGTCAGATTCCTTTAGTACAGACCATTCGTGAAGGTGGCGATGAGGGAGTTCCTGCAATGGTTGGCAAGGATCCAATTAGTCAACAATCATTTAGGAATTTCACTGCAATGGCTGTAAGGAATATTGCTGTTAGAAATGCCAATATGCCTAAAACACAATTAATAGAAGTAGTAGAATAATTATCATGTATAATATTCCTTATTTCAAGGCCAAAGACAATGAAGATGTAATTGCTTTTATGAAAGCACATCCTTTTATTGTTCTATGTGGTGTTGGAAATGATGGTAAGCCAGTTGCAACACATTTGCCTGTGTTAATTGAAACGAAAGAAGAACGCTTGTATCTTAAAGCGCATATAATGCGCAAGCAAAATCATACAATGGCATTTGAAGCAAATACCAATGTGTTGGCCATTTTTCATGGTGAAAACAGTTATATAAGTGCTCAATTGTATAATCAACAAAATACAGCCAGCACATGGAATTATTCAGCCGTTCATGCTAGCGGAACCATTCGATTTTTAGATGATAAAGGGTTGTATGATTTGCTGGTGAATTTAACCAGTCATTTCGAGGGAAACCCACATTCACCCGCATCTGTTAAAGCGATGGATGAAGCATATGTTCGAGAGCATATGAAGGCAATAGTTGCTTTTGAAATGGAGATAACCCATTTACAACATGTGTTTAAATTGAGTCAGAATAAAACGGTAGAGGAAAAAGAGAGAATCATTCAGCATCTTTCTGATGGAGATATGGAGCAACAAAAACTCTCTCAGCAGATGAAGCATCAATAAATAACTGTCATGCATAAGTACATTGTTTTTCTCCTCCTTTTTTTTGCTTGTAAACCTATTTCTCAAACCAATAACAAAATGTCATCTGTTTCATTCGATTACCAAGGGCATAGAGGTTGCAGGGGTTTGATGCCGGAGAATACTATTCCTGCAATGCTGAAAGCCATTGATCTGGGTGTAACAACTTTAGAAACAGATGCGATCATTACGAAAGACAATCAAGTGATCCTTAGTCATGAACCTTTTTTCAATCATGAAATCACTACAAAGCCTAATGGAGAATTTGTAAAAGAGGCCGAAGAAAAGTTGTTGAATATTTATCAGATGACTTATGAAGAAGTGAAAGGATTTGATGTTGGGTTAAAGCCGCATCCCCGATTTCCAAATCAAACTAAACTGGCTGTTGCAAAGCCTTTGCTTGCTGATATGATTGATGCAGCAGAAAGGTATGCTAAGGCAAAGCGTAAAGCTCCTGTTCACTACAATATTGAAACAAAATCAGAAGCTGCTACCGATAATCAGTATCACCCTTCACCGGCTGCATTTGTAGAATTATTGGTTGCTGTAATTCAATCGAAAAAAATCACCGAAAGGGTTACTATACAATCTTTTGATATACGCACTTTACAATACCTGCATCAAAAATATCCTTTGATTAAAACGGCTTTATTAATTGAAGATTTCGATAAAAAAACCTTTGACGAACAAATTACCCAATTAGGGTTTATTCCAACTATTTATAGTCCGCATTATTCATTAGTAAACCCTTCATTAATTGAAAAATGTGCCAATAAAAAAATACTAATTATCCCTTGGACTGTGAATGATTTACCAACTATTCAACGTTTAAAATCAATGGGCGTTAATGGTATAATTTCAGATTTTCCTAACTTATTTTCATCATTGTAGTTGAACCAAAGTAATTTTCAAGGTTTTTTATATTTTTTTTAGTTTGACAAAACCATCGTCAATCTTTCTTCGTAGATAAAGTTGTAAATAAACCATTTATCACTTAATTAAAAAAAATTATGAAAATCTTGAAATTTCTTGTGTTATCTGCATTTGCATTTAATTCTGCATCGGCACAGATGAATGAAAAAACAGTTGAAGTAGGTGGAGCAGCCATGTATCCTTCTAAAAACATTGTTCAAAATGCTATTAATTCAGCCGATCACACTACATTGGTTGCAGCAGTTAAAGCTGCTGGTTTAGTTGAAACTTTACAAAGTGCTGGCCCATTTACAGTTTTCGCACCCACTAATGCTGCGTTTGCTAAACTGCCAGCTGGAACTGTAGAATCTTTGGTGAAGCCAGAAAACAAAGCTACCCTTACTAAAATTCTCACTTATCATGTTGTAGCAGGTAAATTAGATGCAAAATCAATTGCTCAATTAATTAAAGAAGGCAATGGAACTGCAACTCTTAAAACTGTATCGGGAGGTGTTTTAAAAGCCTCTATGAAAGGGAAAAAACTAATTTTGACCGATGAAAAAGGTGGGATGGCTGAAGTAACAATAGCCAATATATTCCAAAGCAATGGAGTTATTCATGTAATAGATACTGTTGTTCTTCCTTCTTAATACTAAAAGATAGATGAAAGCCATCCTTTAAAAAGGATGGCTTTTCGTTACATTTGCCATAGGAAATAAGTACTATGAGCAAGATTATTATAACTCTTGATGGATTCTCTTCCTGCGGGAAAAGCACACTGGCTAAACAACTGGCTAGGGAGTTAAACTATGTATTTATTGATAGTGGTGCAATGTATAGAGCTATTACATTGTATTTCATGCGCAATCATGTTAATTGGAATAATAATGATGAGGTGCAATCCGCTTTGAAGGATATCAACTTAGATTTTGATTACAATGATTTAACTGGTTCTAGCGATATGTTGCTCAATGATGAAAATGTTGAATTGCTAATCAGAGATATGTTGGTTAGCGAGCATGTAAGTGAAGTAGCTGCAAATCAATATGTTCGTGAATTTGGTGTTGCACAGCAACAAAAATTAGGAATACGAAAAGGAATTGTAATGGATGGGAGGGATATTGGAACCACCGTTTTTCCCAATGCAGAATTAAAGATTTTCGTAACAGCAGATCCTGCAGTTAGAGTAGAGCGTAGGTTTAAAGAAATGTTTGAAAAGAATCCCAATATTACTATTGAAGAAGTGAAAGACAATTTGGAAATGCGCGACTATATCGATAGCAATCGTGAATTCAGTCCATTAAAAAAAGCAGAAGATGCCATTGTGCTAGACAATAGCAATCTTACCAAAGCAGAACAACTCAACATTGCATTGGGTTGGGCAAACCAAAAAATGGTTGGATAATTAAATCAACTGCTCTGAAATTTTTCCAGTAACCTTATTTTTCAGGATCAATTTTTTAGCACCATAATGGGTCATTTCTTCTTTCACTAAATAATGATCTGCATCGTATTCAGTCAAATGACTTTCTTTAGTAAGACCCGTTTTTCCTCTCCAGATATCTAATTGTACAGGCTCCCATAATTTGGTTTTTGCGGATTTATACGCTGCATCTAAAATGGCGTTTACTACATAGCCATCATAAAAAGTTTCTTTGGGTGCAATGCCTTTTTCTATAGCATTAAACATGTCCATAAACATATGGTTATAGCCCAATTCATTGAGTTCGTCACCTACAGGAAACAACCAGCCCGAATTTGATTCTGCTTTTTCTGCAATATAATCTCCGCCTTTGCCTGTGGTGAACATATCGAAACCAGTTCTTAAAAAACTATTGATCCAAATAGTTCCTTCTGTCCCCATCACTTCATCACGCAAATCGAGCCCGCCTCTGAAAGTCCAGCTCACTTCAAACTGACCAATAGCGCCGTTTTCATATTTCACCAAACCAATGGCATGATCTTCTGCATCAATTGGTTTTACTTGTGTATCTGCCCAGCACATCACTTCAATCGGCTTAATATCTTTTCCAATATATGATCTTGAAATCTCAACACAATGACAACCCAAATCTAAAATACAACCGCCGCCTGCTTGCTCAATATCCCAAAACCAATCACTGTGCGGGCCAGGATGGGTTTCTCTGGATTTTGCCCAGAGTATTCTACCAAGGGCTCCATTTTGAACCGATTCATTTGCTTTGATGAATTTAGGGGTGTATACCAGATCTTCTAAATAACCATTAAAAATACCTGCAGCTTCCACCGCTTCTAACATACGCTTTGCTTCAGCAGCATTGCGTCCTAAAGGCTTGGTAGTAATCACCGCTTTCTTGTGTTTACAGCAAAGCATTACTGCTTCTTCATGCAAATTATTAGGCAATGCAATACAAACCATATCAACATCAGCTCTAGCAATCGATTCTTCCATATTGGTAGTCCAATGATGACATTGATAATCGTCAGCAAATTTCTTGGCGCTTTCTTCTCTACGAGAATAGATGCTAACAATTGAATCTTTGCTTCTATATCCTTGAATTGAGTCTGCGTAAAATCTTCCGATAAATCCGGAACCTAACATGGCGATGCGTTGCATAAGGAAAGATGAATTAAGAAAGATGAAAGATGAAAGTTGAATTATGAATTAAGCGTTATGAGATACAGGAGCGGGGTCTTTTTTTTCTTTGAAGAAAATAATAAAGAACACCAATACAGCTGCAGCAATATAGGCAGGAGTCATCCAAATGCCTTGCCAATTATGCGCAGTTTCGCTGGTCTTTTGCGCATTGACTATATATCCTGAAAAGCTTGTTCCTATTACCATTCCCAGACCATAAGTAGCAAAAGTAAATAAGCCCTGTGCAGCGTTTTTGATTTTTGCACCTGCTTTCTTCTCTGTGTACATATATCCAGTTACAAAGAAGAAGTCATAACATATACCATGCAAAATAATGCCTGCATACAACATCCAAGGAGTGCTTTCCACATTTCCATATGCAAAGAAAACATAGCGTAATATCCAAGCTGTCATCCCGAATATCAACATGTTTTTTACGCCGGCTCTATTGAATAAAAAGGGGATGGCTAAAATAAATACCGCTTCAGATACCTGACCCAGGGTCATTTTACTGGCTGCATTAGGGAATCCAATTTCATTTAAGAATGGATTAGCAAATCCATAATAAAAAGAGAGTGGAATGCAGATTAAAATAGCTGCAATAAAAAATACGAGAAATGATTTTTCTTTTAATAAAACAAAAGCTTCTGTTCCAATGGCGGAAGATGCATCTGCTGTTTTTCCTTTTGGAGGAGTATTGGGTAATACAAAACTAAAAAGCCCAAGACCTAAGGAAACCGCAGCAGCAATATAAAATGTATTGGCAGATTTTTCTATTCCCATTTGACCAATACAAAGTCCAGCAACAATCCATCCGATGGTGCCAAAAACCCTGATCCAAGGAAATTGCTTTCCCGGGTCGGTCATTTGAGAAAATGCTACACTATTACTCAGCGCTATAGTGGGCATGTATAATAATGAGTACAATAAAACGATCCAATAAAAAGTAGTGCTGCTTTCAATTTTTGTTGCCATAAAAAGAATTCCAGCACCTAAAACATGCAGAATTCCCATGATTTTTTGAGCTGCAAAAAATCGATCAGCAATTAGCCCTACAAAAAAAGGAGAGATCATAGTGGCAATGGCCAAAGCTCCATAAGTTGCGCCGATCTGAACATCAGTGGCATGAAGTTGGGCTTGACCCATATAGGTACTCATCGTTACATACCATGCACTCCAAATAAAATACTGTAAAAACATCATGATGCCGAGGGATATTCCGGTTGTCATTTTCATATAGCAAGTAATTTAGCGTTTCCAAATTAAAGAAATACTTGCATTGTATAACAATTATTTTATCCCAAGGCCTGCAATATATCAGCTAATATATCATCTCTATGTTCTAACCCCACACTAATGCGGATTAGACCAGGAGTAATATTCACCGCCTGACGTTCTGCTTCAGACAATTTTGCGTGTGTAGTGCTAGCTGGATGAGAGGCAATACTTCTGGTATCGCCAAGGTTTGCTGTAAGTGAAAGCATTTTTAAATTATCTAAAAATTTTCTGCCTGCTTCCAATCCACCCTTTAATTCAAAGCATACAATTCCTCCACCGTTTTGCATTTGTTTTTTTGCAATGGAAGAATGAGGATGTGATGATAAAAAAGGATATCTCAAATGGGCAATTGCAGCGTGATTTTCGAGTTGTTCTGCAATGAATAATGCATTGGAAGCATGACGTTCCATGCGAACATCCAATGTCTCCAAACTCTTGCTCAGTACCCATGCATTAAAAGGAGACAATGCCGGTCCTGTACTTCTACAAAATAAATAGATATCATGAATAAGGTCTTTTCTTCCAACCACTACACCGCCCAATACACGACCCTGTCCATCTAGCCATTTTGTGGCAGAATGTACTACTAAGTCTGCTCCAAATTCAATAGGGCGTTGGTTTACAGGAGTAGCAAAACAGTTGTCTACATTTAAAATGATTTGGTGTTTTTTAGCCAAACGTCCGATCATTTCCAGATCGAGAATATCCAATCCAGGATTGGTGGGCGTTTCTAGGTAAATCATTTTTGTATTCGGAGTGATGGCTGCTTCCCATTCGGCCTCTGTAGCACTTGCACTTAAATATCCATATTCAATCCCGTATTTAGGCAAGTATTTAGCAATCACTGTATGGGTGCTTCCAAAAATAGAATTACAAGAAAGCAATCGGTCACCTTGTTTTAATAAAGCCATGAAGGAGCCAAACACAGCACTCATGCCAGAAGCAGTTGCATAACCAGCTTCAGCCCCTTCTAAAGCAACCATTTTATCAATAAATTCCTGCACACTAGGGTTGCTAAATCTGCTGTAAATATTGTCGTCTGTTTCATCTGCAAATGCAGCGCGCATCTCTTCTGCGTTATCAAAACAAAAACTACTCGTAAGAAAAAGCGGAGTAGAATGTTCCATTTCGTTGGTTCGCTCTGTTTGTATGCGGATTGCTTTTGTTTCGTTTTTCATTCCATTCAATTTATAAAAAATAAATTCACCTTAATTTATGGTAACTGTCCAATCAATGGTACATCCTGCTGCTCTCAATGTTGCAGCTACCGAACAATATTTATTCAAAGAAAGGGCTATTGCTTTTTCTGCTTTGTCCTGGTCTATTTCTCCGCTAAAATAAAATTCGATAGAAACGGTTTTCCACAAAGAAGGTTCTTTGCCATGTTCTCTTTCCCCCTTAATGACCATCCTAAATTCATTAATGCTTTGTTTTTGCTTTTTGAGGATAGAAACAATATCTACTCCGCCACAACCACCTAATCCCATCAAAAGCGATTGCATTGGCCGAATGCCTGAATCATGCCCGCCAATTGTAGATGAAGCATCCAATCTAGCCGTATTTCCATTGCTATCTGTTGCTAAAAAAGCATAAGCATCATCCACTCTTTTCACCTCAATTTGGTCCATTTTCAAAATTTCAACAAATGTACGCAGTGCATCCCTTTATTTTGCAGTAGAATAAGGAAATATAAAATGCCCATTTATCAAGATAATAGCCCTTTTGAACTGGAAAATGGAAAAACCATTCCTGGTATCGAAATTGCCTATCACACAATTGGATCGCTCAATGAATCCAAAAGCAATGTGGTATGGATCTGTCATGCACTCACAGCAAATGCAGATGCATCTGATTGGTGGAAGGGATTAGTAGGAGCAGGTTGTTTGATTGATCCCGACAAATATTTTATTGTAGGGGCGAATATAATTGGATCCTGTTATGGATCAACTGGTCCATTAAGTACCGATCCCAAAACCAATAAGCCTTATTATTCAAGCTTTCCTACAGTTACCATTAGAGATATTGTTTCGGCGCATATATTACTCAGAAAGCATTTAGGAATCAATTCCATACAATTATTAATGGGAGGCAGTATGGGTGGATACCAGGTTTTAGAATGGTCCTTAATGGAACCTGCTATCATTCAAAAAATGTTTTTGATCGCTACTTCACCTTCAGAAAGTGCCTGGGGTGTAGCAGTTCATACTGCGCAAAGAATGGCCATTGAAGCAGATCAAACCTGGAAAGATATGCAGCCCAATGCTGGAGCAAATGGATTAAAAGCCGCTCGAGCAATTGGAATGCTCACTTATAGAAACTATACCACTTTTCAGGAAAAGCAAACAGATCCTGATCCTGAGAAAATAGATAATTTTAAAGCCTCTTCTTATTTATATTATCAAGGAGATAAACTGGTGAAGCGCTTCAATGCATATAGTTATTGGTTGCTTACCAAAGCCATGGACAGTCATCATTTGGCAAGAGGGAGGGGTGGAAATTTAATTGAAGTATTAAAATCAATTCAACAACCTACATTCATTATTGGCATCAATAGCGATATACTTTGTCCATTAGATGAACAACAATTTATGGCCGATCATATGCCGAATGCCGAATTGTATGCCATCGATTCTACTTACGGGCATGATGGATTTATCATCGAAACCAAACAGATCACCAATTTGTTGATGCAGTTTATTTAGGTATGAACTCTTGCAAACGCGCAGTCAATGCCGTTTCAAATGCTAATTTTTTTTCAAGAAAACTTATTCTGGCTGCTTCGCCAATTGCAGTCTTTTTAGCTTCATTGAATTGTAAAACAGACAAAACTTTTTCTTCAAGGTCCTTTTGATCAATATAAAATCGTTCTCCTAGTCCAAGTTTCTCCGAACCGTTCGTATTCACCAATATTCCTGTATTGTTATTCACCAATTCGTTCATTGGTGGAGCATTTGTTGTAATGACAACCGACTTGCAGGATAAGGCTTCTGCAATATAAAGTCCAAATCCTTCTGCCTCAGAAATACATAAGTGTATTCCATGTTGGTTCATTTCATTTTTTAATTGACTCGAAGAAATGAAATTGGTGATGAAAATTACATTCGGTAAAGGATAATTTTTCTTCCAGTTCTTGTTTTTAGCAACAATGGTGAGGCTTGGAAATTCAGGATGTTTCTTCCATAATTCAAGAATAGCTTCCGTTCCTTTTAAATGACTTCTTCCTGCTATATGAATAAAACTGGAATAGTTCTTTTGCACATTAGTTGAATACATATCGTTTGAGATGAATCCAATAAATTTGCAATTATCAAAAAAGTTGCTGAAAATTCTTTTTGCATATTCCGATTTACACCAAATTTCATTGCATGCATTTAATTGAAATAAGGTGTTTTTTCTCATCCATTCTTGGTTGGGTATAAAAATTATTTTAGAAGATAGACCTAGCCAAGAATTGGGGATATTTTCAAGAAATATAAATATTCTGTTTTTGGGAATAATTAGATCACTCAGCGCAATTAATCGTCTAGTGAAGAATTGATGAAAGTTTCTTCCCCTCGATATTTGAATTTTCGATTCAAATATATTTCCTATTATTTCTATTAATATTTCAGCGTCCTTAATTAGACCTGGCGTGCCTCCTGTAATAATATTAATAATAGTTTTCATAATATTTTATAATAAACTAAACCATCACTCTGGGTGGTATTTACTTACTGCATTTTTATACACTTCCGCTTTGTTCAAAGTCATTGGTTTTGTTTGTTGCTTGGTATACATGTCCATTTGATCGGTATAATGAGGTGAATCTTTTCTCGCTGATGCCCCATACACATTCAATGATTCAATTGTTGGGCCGTCTTTAGTGAAACGTACCAATTCTATATATGCATCACCCTGGTTGCCTTTGTATAATCCATTTTTATATGGAATAGAATACATCGGTGCCAATACATCGGGTAAACCTGGTAAGGGGAGTTCTACATTTCCTCTCACCAGTTTTTGCACTTCTCCTAATTGAATATTGGTTCTTCCAAAATCCTTCAACATGGCTGCTTTAGCTTCTCGTAAAATATCAATAGCATCTTCTTGTTTTATGCCTTTGTTTTTTAAATAGGTAGGCCATTTTTTTGCAGTGATGGTATATATAAAAAAGAAATTACCTGCGCCAATACTTTCAGCATTCGCTTTTTTATCCCATGATTTCAAGTTGTTAATGATATCTGCTATATCTGGATAAACAGTTGCATCTAATAAAAATATACTATCAATATTTGTCGGGAAATACAATTTTGAAGGGAATTCTCTATCAAATTTAATGCTCTTAAAATCTGCATAGGAAACTTTCTTGAGTGGTTTTACGAGTTCCTCAAAACGCTTGCTACGATTATTCTCCAGCGTTTCATAGCCCATGGTAATATCTTTGATTACAGGGTTTTCAGTGCCATCAGTTGAATGAAAAGGAGAGTGGTTGGTATTGTAAACATAGCCAGTAGAAGGTTGCAAAACTTGTGGCAAATCAGCTAAAGGATGTAGACTGTTCCACAAAGTTGCAGAACTGTTTCCTGGTAAAGTAGTTGACCAATTGAATTGTTTATCTCTTATTGGAATCCTGCCATTGCTTAAATAATAAATGGTATCATATTTATCCGCGTAAACAATATTGTATCCCGGAATGGCCAGCATGTTTAGTGCAGCTTTAAACTCAGTAAAATTTCTGGCTTTATTGAATCGATACCATTGCTCAAGACCGCGAATATCCATTTGAGCAGGCATACGAATAGAAAAAGTTCCTCTCTCCGTTATCAATGTTGGTCCGTATTTACTCCAATAGGCTTTCTTTTTTACATTGATTTTTATGCCAGCAATTTTTACTTTTAATGGGGCAGTTCTTTCTTCTAGCGTTTCCCAATTCCCATCAAATTTATATTGCAACTTATTGGCTGGATTCATTTCTAATTGATACACATCTAATTTATCGGGGTTATTAACTGTATGTGCCCAACCTAAGTTTTCATTCACGCCATGCAAAATAGTAGGTGCTCCAGGAAAATTGGCACCTAATATATTCCAACCTTCTTCGCTGCATAAATGTGCTTCATAGAATGCAACAGGCCCTTCCAAAGGTTGATGGGCATTGATGTCTAAGTAAACCTGACCATCAGTTGTTTTGGCACTATTGAATGCAAATGCATTGCTCCCAGCCGTTTTATAGTTCTCCAACAAAGGAACGGTTCCACCGAAAATAGAAGCCAAAGCTTTGTCTGCACCTGATAAAACACATAATTGCAATACAGAATATTGAATCATGTCTTTTGGTGTAACAGGGAAGGCATTTTTTAATATGATCTCTTTAGGATGTTTGTTTGCATAAGCGTTTAGCCCTGCACAATATCCCTCTAATAATTTTTTAAAATCAGGGCTTAGGTCTTTTTCATATTTTTCTTCTACTAATTCGGGAATGCGCAAGAGATGAATAATATAATCGATCGATGCTCCTTTTTTACCCTGGTATTGTGCTAACATGGCTTTTCCGGCCATCAAGGATTGTTGAATAGTTGTAAAATCATCTTCGGCATGTGCCCAAGCCAACCCATAAGCTACATCTGGGTCAGTTTTGCCAAAAATATGGGGAACACCATATTTATCTCTAATTATATCAATTTTGGTTGGATCAAATTGGGCATAACCAGCATGTGTTAAAACCAATAGCAAGAGTAGGGTAGCGATCTTTGGCATCGTCGATTTTTGTGTAGTACAAATTTAACAATATAATGTTTAGCCAACTAATTTGATACTTGCTTGTTATCTTTAAATAAATAAACTAGTTATGGGTATTTGGAAACAAATCAGCGAATATCTCTTTATCTCTAAAAGAGATCCTAATGAGCCAAGAACACAATGGATGAAGTATATGCATGGTATGAATAGAATATCATTATTGATGTTCATTTTAGCACTACTATTTCTTCTTTTTAAGACGCTCATTTTACCTTCGATTCGCAAATAAGTGCCGAGTAGTTTATTGGGCTTTCTTTAAAAATTGAACTATCTTTTCTGCAGCTTGTTGAGATGCATTTCCACCCGCTGATAAAACAGTATGTAAAGTTTGATAGTCTTTATGGAGTGTAGCTAAATGATTTTCATCCTTTAATAATCTGGAAAGTTCGAGTACAAGATTTGCGGTGTTCAATTCATCCTGAATTAATTCTTTCACTATTTCCTTGTCCATTATCAAGTTCACCAGCGAGATAAATTTTATTTTAATTAAACGCTTGATGATTTGATAACTGATGGGGCTTCCTTTATAACAAACAACTTCAGGTACAGCAAATAAAGCGGTTTCTAATGTAGCAGTTCCGCTGGTAACCAATGCTGCTTTGGCTTTGAGCAATAATTCGTATGTACTGTTTTTAACTACCTGTACATTTGAAAAACCAATTAAAAAGGGCGAATAGAATTGATCTTCCTGCCCTGGAGCTTTAGCAACCACAAATTGATATTCCGGAAACTGATCAGCCACCGATAACATGATGGGCAATTTTTTGGCGATCTCTTGCTTTCTGCTACCAGGTAATAAAGCAATGATATTTTTATTTGTATCGATGGTAGGATGTTGTTTTTTAAAATCATCAATCACTTCAATCAATGGGTGACCCACATATTCCACATTCCAGTTCCAGGTATTTTTATAATAGTCTTTTTCAAAAGGGAGAATGCAAAGCATCAGATCGATGCAGGTTTTCATTTTCTTCACTCTATTGGCTTTCCATGCCCATACTTGTGGAGAGATATAATAGATCACTCTGATTCCTTCTTTTTTTGCCCATTCAGCAATGCGAAGGTTAAACCCAGGGTAATCGATCAAAATCAATGCATCAGGCTTGAATGTAAGTATATCTGCTTTGCACCATTTTAGGTTGGCCATAATGGTTGGTAGGTTCTTTACCACTTCTGCAAAGCCCATAAAGGCCAAATCGCGGTAATGTTTTACCAGTTCAGCGCCTGTGGATTGCATCATATCTCCACCCCAACATCTGATATTGGAAGCTGCATCTTGAAACTGTATTTGTTTGATCAGGTTGCTGCCGTGTAAATCTCCACTTGCTTCACCTGCTATTATATAATACTTCATGCCATTTGCCGCTTTTGGGGCGCTGTTTGAACCTGCAAAATACGACTGTTTTAACAGTAATTATAGCCAATTTGAATATATAACTAAAAAAATAGTTTGGAAACTAAAAATTTAGTTTATACATTTACTTTGTAAATTTTTTATCATGAAACCATTGACGAAAGCAGAAGAGCAAATCATGCAGAGTATCTGGAGTTTAGAACGTGCATTTTTAAAAGACATCATAGAAGCACAGCCAGCACCAAGACCTCATAATAATACGGTGGCAACCATCGTGAAGATTTTGGTAGATAAAGGTTTTGTTGGGTTGAAGCTAATAGGTAGGGTACATGAATATTTTCCAATCGTATCTAAAGAGGATTATTCGTCGAGCAGTATTAGAACATTGGTTGATGGATATTTTGAAGGTTCATTTGCAGATGCTGTTTCCTTTATGGTGAAACAAAAAGACATCAGTGTCAAAGAATTGGAACTCCTTTTACAGGAAATTAAAAAATTAAAAAAATAAAACTATGTCATCTACACTCTATTATTTTTTGCAGGTAATACTTTGCAGTGGAATTATGGTTGGGTATTACTGGCTTGTTTTGCGAAACAATCGATTTCATCAGTATAATCGATTTTATTTATTGGCCATTGCCTTGTTTTCATGGATCGTTCCTTTGATCAAAATTCAGTGGAATAAACCAGTTGAAACGGATCCTCAATTGATACAATTCTTTTCGGTGATTGCAGATAATAATACCGAAATAGAGTCTGGCTTACACAAGGGCTGGTTGCAATATGGATGGCAAGGCTCGCTTCTATTGATCTATTCATTAGTTGCCATTATTTTATTGGTTGGTCTTATTAAAAGCTTATTTCAGATTTATCAATTATTAAAAACCCATTCTTGTAAATCGGTGGGAGATGTGTTTCTGATTTTAACACAGGCCAAGGGAGCTCCATTTTCATTCTTTAAATATATTTTTTGGCATGAATCCATCGATCTTAAAAGTGAAGCAGGAAAACAAATGATGCAACATGAACTTGCGCATGTGCAACAGAAACATAGTTTCGATAAAATATTTATTCAGTTGATTTTAATTGCTGGTTGGTTCAATCCATTCTTTTGGGCAATTAAAAAGGAAATGGAAATGATTCATGAATTCATTGCCGATAAAAAAGCAGTTACAAATGGTGATTCTGCTTCTCTGGCTCATATGTTATTGGCTGCTGCTTATCCGCAGCAACAATATTTACTCACCAATCCCTTTTTCTTCTCACCCATTAAAAGAAGACTTGAGATGATCACAAAAAATGCTAACCCAAAATATAGCTATATGCGTAGATTGATCGTTTTGCCTTTATTGGCCATTGTTGTGGTATTGTTCGCTTTTAGAACAAAAGAGTTAAGGAATGCGGAAAATATTTCTGTTGGAACTATTGTAGATAATATAGTAGAACAAATTTCCGCAAAAACAAAGCCAGCATTTTCTCCTAAAAATATTTTGTTAAATAAACAATACACGGTAGTGATCAATGCAGGTCATGGAGGATCTGATGCTGGTGCAATGGGGATTGATGGAGTTACAAGAGAAAAAACCTTGACTTTAGCATTGGCAAAAGCAATTCAAAAAGCCAATCAAAATGATCAATTAAAAATTGTTTTAACCAGAGAAGATGATGTAGATCAAACTGTTAACCAGGTGGCCAATTATGCCAATCAACAAGGTGCGGATTTGTTTATTTCATTGCATTGTAATGACGTAGATAAAAAATTTGCAGCTTCAGTAAAAGGCATGGAGATTTATATTGCTGATAAAACAAAAACCAATTTTCAAACGGAGAACTATTTATTGGCCAATCAATTGGCCAATAGCTTGAGCGGATTAGATATTCCGATGACGGGAATTAAAAGCAGGAATCTTGGGATTTATGTTATAGAAAATGTAAAAAGTCCATCTGTTTTGTTAGAAACTGGCTATATGTCCAATACTTCCGATTTGAATCAATTGAAAAATGAAGCTTACCAACAAAAATTAGCGGTTTCTATTTTAAATGGTATACAATATTATTTTTCTAGTAAAGAGAAAGGGGTAACTATTGATACCACTATTTTGAGTTCAGATTCTGTTTATGTTATTCCTAGTGGAAAAGAGGTTAAAATCATTGGTAACCCTACCTTTCTAATACCAAAGGATAATCCGAAATATGCTTTCATAGATACCTATAGAGGTACTTTAACTTATAAAGATCCTACATATCAACCTTTGATTGTAATTAATGGTGTTATTGAAGATTCTATATCACTAAAATCTATCAATCCAAATATTATAGATCATATTCAAGTTTTAAAGAATGAGAAAGCAGTAGAGATTTTTGGTGAAAAGGGCAGAAATGGAGTAATTGCTATTACTACTAAAAAGAATATTGTAATAGGACATTCTCTGAGTGAAGTAAAATTAGTACAAGGAAAACCAATGGACTTTAATGAAGAAGATAGTGAGGGATATCTTAAAAAGGTTAAAAAAGCTACGGCAATAGTATTGGATGGAAATGTCGTGAGTAAAGAAGTAGCTTCGAAATTAGATATTCGAGATATTATGAGCGTTGGGTTTGGCGATTTTCCTATTGATAAAGTAATGAAGCATGATGTATTAATTTTGCAAACCAAAAAAGGAATTCGTTCTTCTTCTAATTTATATTCTGAGGATGATTTGCGAAGATTAGATTTGGTGGATGAGCAACTGAAGTTAAAGAATGATTCAATAAGCTATGCTAAGAGATTTAATAAAGGCTGGGTAGATAATAGTGCGGTTTTTGTAATGGATGGTAAAAGAGTAAAGCTCCAAGATATTGATCCTAAAGTCATAGCTTCTGTGAAAATTATAGAAACTGGAACTGAATATGAGAAATATGCTGAAAAGCCAGGTGATAAGGTTGTTTTAATAAAGACGAAACCAAAGCAACAAAACCCAGATATAGAAACAAATAAATCTATTGAAGTCAATTCAAATAATAATACAGACCCTTCCGGTATTAAAGCATTTTTGAATAGGAATCCATCAATAAAAATGGTTTCTTGGAATCACAATCCATTGCGTATGAATTTAGAATTTAAAGATGGAAGTATAGAAACATATGATTTGAGCAACCCTTCTAGTGTGGAAAAAGCAATGAATAAATATGGAAAGTTGTCATTACCAATTCCTCCTCCTCCTCCAGGTAGCTTTGGACAAGTACAAGAGAAATTTCCCAAAGTGGAAACTATTTATAATCGATCTTACAGTCCAGAAGTAGAAAGAAAAGGCTATTCAGAAGCAGCAAGCTATGATAAAGTATTTACCAAAACAGAAGTTCCTGCATTATTCCCTGGAGGTAAAGATGCTTGGCTAAAATATTTACAAAGAAATTTAAAACTTGATTTACCTGTAGAAAAAGGAGCACCTCCAGGAACTTATACAGTGATTGTTTCTTTTATAGTTGCTAGCGATGGTGGTATCAGTAATGTAAAAGCTGACAATGATCCTGGATATCAAACTGCTGAAGAAGCTGTTAGAATAATAGTTAAAGGACCTAAGTGGGCTCCTGCTCAACAAAGGGGTAAAGCAGTTACTTCACTTGTAAAGCAATCCGTTACTTTTAAAATTTCTGAAGAGTAATAGTTAAGCAAACCACTTAAACCCAAGCGTGATCAAAGCATAAATACAAGTAGCAATAAAAATACCTTTGGCTGTTTTGTCTTTGTGCTCATTGATATAGAGTGTAAAAAGTATAGCATTGGCAATCAATGCTATACTAATGATGCCGCTCAATAAAGATTTTTGCATATTCAACACCTGGAAAAATTCATTCAGTGTAAAGAGTCTGAACTTCCATAAATAGTATCCAAAAATTCCTATGATTGGGGCTAAGAATCCAAGTAGCAATCCGAGCTTTAAATTGTCTTTCTTCATGCTTTAAAATTCAAGCTTTTTTCTAGTTTCTTTTTCAATTCGTAATTGGTTAAATCGAATTGTACAGGAACAACACTTACATAATTGTTTTTTAAAGCCCAAACATCGCTTTCCTTGCTCTTATCAAAATTTACAAATTCCCCAGTAAGCCAAAAATATTTTTTTCCATGAGGGTCTTTGCGCTCGTCAAATTTTTCTTCGTATTTGGCATAAGCCTGATGACAAATCTTTACTCCTTTGATCAGTTTCTCATCGCCTTTAGGAATATTCACATTCAAGCAAAGATGTTTATCTAATTTCTTCGATTTTAAAATTTGCTCAACTATTAATCGAACATATTTTTTTGCCGCTGTAAAATCTGCATCAATGCTATAATCCAATAAACTAAAACCAATACTCGGAATACTTTCAATAGCAGCTTCTAAAGCAGCAGACATGGTTCCTGAATAAATTACATTGATGGAATTATTGGCCCCATGATTAACACCACTCAAACAAATATCTGGTTTGCGGTGCAAGACTTTATCTACCGATAATTTTACACAATCTACAGGCGTGCCACTGCAACTCCATGATTCAACTCCTTCTACTATCGGTGCTACTTTCTGTAATCTAAGCGGATGGCCAATAGTAATGGCATGCCCCATTCCACTTTGTGGCTTATCCGGAGCTACTACTACAATCTTTCCTAAACCTTTTACAGCTTCTGTTAATGCTTTAATTCCTGGTGCAGTTATTCCATCATCATTGGTAATTAAAATGATGGGTTGGTCTTTTTTATTTGATGTTGCTTTTGACATAGTTGCAAGATACAATTTAGTAAAGCCTATTTTTTCTTTTATTCGATGTTTTTATGCTAAAGTATTTGAACACAGGAAATTCTACTGGCTGTGAGGCGATATTATTTGCTTCCAAATACGCATCAAAGAAATTCCAAACCAATAATCCATCATCTGATTGAGGCTCTAGTGTATAAAAAATCAAATTCGATAAAGGCTGTGCCAGATCAATTAAGAAGTCTCCTTTGGCTGCTGTGAATTCTTTTGCAACAAATTTTCCTTCCGCTGATGCCATATTATGCCCTTCAAATTTTCTGGGAGATTTGTTCAATTTTTCAACCAAAAAACTTTCCCCTTCAAATACCTGCGGTTTTTCAATGATACTCACTTTCGCCCCTTGCTTTTTAAGGTGTTCTGCAATATTGGCCATTGACGCTGGAATGATATATCCTCTTGGTAAAGTGGCGTTCACTGTGTCTTTAAAATCAGCATAATAAGCTACGTTATCGTAATGCACTATTTTCCCGGTTTTAATCAGCGCATTAGTTCCATCGGCCTTAGTATATTTTTCATAATCATAGGTTCTGAAATGATTTAAAGGCTGTGCAGTAGGTACCATTTTAAATCGTACTCCTTTTTTTGCTTTACCAGCTTCATTGATCACTCGATTGATAGCATTAGTTTCTGCTTCTTTATTGATGCGGATAATGGTGGCCGCATTATTATTACAGTAAGTTAAAATTTCATCTACAAATCGATACGTTGAATTAATACGTTGATAGAAACGTTCATGCGCAAATGCTTCACTTAAAATACTCATGCGGTTGCGTAATCCAATTTGATTGATGATATATCGTGGATGATGATTGTACGTAGAAAATTTTGTTACTGGCCATCCTTCTCTGGTATTGAAATCACCAAATGGTCCGAAGAATAAATCGTTTTTAGTTTTTACTTGATTGGTAATGTAGGGGAGGATGGTATTGTTGGTATATTCATAAGGACCTTTTTCTCCTGATGATAAATAACCGGGTGCCCATGTAAGTGAATAGCCATGCCATGTTCCGTTGGTAGTATGAAGATCTACCACCATTTGTGGATCCCATGCGTTGAGAATGTTTTGAATCATGCCATTGGTTTCTGGAGCTTCCATTTTAATTCCATCTCTGTTGAGGTCAAGCCCTTGACCATTCTCTCTTTCGCCAGTTTCCAATGGACTGTTTTCTTGCGAAGGTCTTAAGCCCTTGGCCATTTTATCGTTGCCATCGGTATTGTATATTGGTACAAAAATAATGATCTGATTATTGAGTAAATCTTTTTTATTGCCCAATAAAATATCACGCATCAACATCATGGTAACTTCTTTTCCTTCAATTTCTCCGGCATGAATATTTGCTTGGATGTATACAACTGGTTTTCCTGAAGCTTTTGCTTCTTCCGGAGAACTGATTTTTGGATTGGCCAATACCACCATCGGAATATCCTTGCCTAATGTGCTCTTTCCAATAAATCCCATAAACATATTTGGGCTCATTGGTTGAATGGTATTTAAGAACTGCATAACATCTGTATAGGTAGATGTTTTTTCGAAATTTGATTTCTCTGGAGTGATCAGTAAAGACTCCGGATAAACAGGCTTTTGTTGGGCAAATAGGTTCAATGAAAAAGCCAAACAGCAAAATGATAATAAATATTTCATGTCTTTAATTATAGCTGAAAAGTACTTGAAAAAACGGCCAAATGAATCATTCCTAAAGGGGGATTAATAAAAAAACTAAAAATAAATTTGGAAAAACTAAAAACTTTAGTAATTTGCAACTAAATACATTAGTTATGTCAAACGCCGGTAAGAACTTAAAGTACCTCCGCAAGCTTCGCGGATGGACCCAGGAAGACTTTGCGAACAAACTGAACATTAAGCGTTCCTTAGTTGGAGCTTATGAAGAAGAAAGGGCTGAACCCAAGTTGGAAGTGATGGAACAGGTCTGTTCTATTTTCAAATTGAGTTTAGAAGACTTTTTATTTCAGGACCTCTCTGAAACCAGTGGAGGATCTTATTTAGACAGAAGACGTCAAATGAAAATGGTGTCTGAATCTGCTGAGATTCGTTTTGTACCAGTTAAGGCTGCTGCAGGTTATATGACTGGCTATGCCGACCCTGAATTTGTTGACGAACTCAATACATTTACTTTGCCTATGCTGGCTCCTGGCCAATACCGTGCTTTTGAAATAATGGGAGATAGTATGTTGCCTACCCCAAGTGGCAGTGTTATTGTGGGCGAAAAAGTAGAAGGCCTGGAAGATTTAAAAAACAGCAATACTTATGTAGTATTATCTCGTAATGAAGGGGTTGCCTATAAACGAGTAATGAAAAACAATCGCCTTAAAAATAAGATCACTTTGATCAGTGATAATCCTCAATACGAACCATATAATGTAAGTTCAGAAGATGTATTGGAAATCTGGAAGGCCGTTTACATTTTACAAAAAGCGAATGCTGCTCCACGTTGGGATGTAAATCAATTAGCTGGAATGGTGAATAATTTGCAAGAGCAAGTGAGCACACTCAAGAAAAAAATGAATTAGGTTGAATAAAACACATCAATATTCAATAAGTGTTCAATGGACAGGAAATCTTGGCTCTGGAACATCGGCCTATACAGCTTATGAGCGAAGCCATTTGATTGTTGGACAGAACAAGCAATCTATATTGGCAAGCTCTGATCCTGCATTTAGGGGAGATCCACTTTGTTATAATCCTGAAGAATTATTGGTCGCTTCATTGTCTTCCTGTCATATGCTTTGGTATTTGCATTTATGTGCAGAAGCAGGGGTCATTGTAGTGGATTATAAAGATCAGGCAGAAGGAACAATGGAAGAGAGTACGATGGTAGAAGACCCAACCATTGCTGGAAAGTTTACTTCGGTAACACTCCATCCAACTATTGCCATCACTGAGTTATCAATGATAGATAAAGCCAATGAATTACATCATAAGGCGCACAAGCTTTGTTATATAGCCAACTCAGTAAATTTCCCCGTTTTATGTAAGCCGGTTTTTAAAGTGATTCCCAATTGATAACTCATAACTCATATCTCATAGCTAATATCTAATATCTAATATCTCTTATCTCTTAATTCTTATCTCTTAATTCATATCTCTTATCTCATTAAACTTCTAGTATAATGCTGAAGCAATTCTAAATGTGTTGCAATGTGCTTCCACAATGGTTTTTATATCCGGCGAATAACCGCCGCCCATTGCAATGGTCACTGGAATCTTTGCATTTCGCAAAGTGTTGAGAACAAATTCATCGCGTTGTTTGCATTCATCAATCGTAACTTTTAGTTTCCCGAATTTATCGGTTGATAATATATCTACTCCTGAAAGAAAGAATCCGAAATCGGGCTGATGTTCTTTAATTAATCGAGGTAATGTTGAATGAAGTAAATTTAAATAGGTAGCACCATCCGTTCCATCTTTTAATCCAATATCCAAATCAGATTTTTCTTTGTGAAATGGATAGTTGTGTTCTCCATGCATGCTAAATGTAAATACTCGATCTTCTCGTTCCATTAATTTTGCTGTTCCATTTCCCTGGTGAACATCTAAATCGATGATCAATATTTTTTTTGCCAGTTTATTGTTCAACAAATAATTAGCTGCAGTGGCCATATCATTCAGTAAACAAAATCCTTCTCCTCTCTCTGCAAATGCATGATGCGTGCCACCTGCTATATTCAATGCTACACCATGTTCCATTGCATACATACAACTGTCGATTGTGCCCTGGGTAATCATCAATTCTCTTTGAGTAAGTGCCGGAGATTGGGGAAATCCAATTTTTCTTTGCTCTGAAGCAGATAGTCGTTGATGAATCAATTTATCGAAATACCCTTTTTCATGGGTCCATAAAACAACTGACTCAGGGCATATTACTGGTTTAAAAAAATTTTCGATTGTTACAGTGCCTTCATGCATTAATTGCGCTGGAATCAATTCGTATTTCAGCATCGGGAATCGATGACCTTCAGGCAGGGGATGCGCATATATCGGATCGAAAGCTATTTTCAACATTTGATTACACTATCTTTTGTAATTGCATAAACAGTGTCCGTTTTTTTTGGCTTCATTATTTTAATACCACTGAATTTACTAAATGCAGGAAGAATACAATTGTTCTTACTAAAATAAAAACAAGGGAAACGTAAAGATTGTTTGGCAATACCTTTAATTAAAATGCCAGGATGAATATGGCCTGAAAAAACAAAACAGTTTTTGTCGTATTCAACTGAATCAACTGGGTCATGTACAAATACAAAATCCTGCACCTGATAAAACCCCTCAACAATTTCGATCTCAGCCGCTTTATACCATGTTTCATGTAGAATATCATGATTCCCGCGAACTAAAATAAATTTAATCTGGCTGAAATCTTTTCTCCATTTTAAAAACAAATCCAATTCTTTGTTCTCGGTACTATGAAATAAATCTCCTACTATTAAAATGGTATTGGGTTTGAATAAACTAACCTGATTAAATAAGTTTTGTAAATCTTCCTTATAAATATCTTGGGGTACCGCTATGCCATTTTTTCTAAAATGTCCTGTCTTAGAAAAATGAGTATCCGATAAAATGAGTATTTCTTTTTGCTCCCAAAAAATAACCCTGGATGGGGAGAGCCAAAAATGCTGTTCATTAATCGTATGTAAAATGGGTAAACTCACATGGTAAAGATAGGCGTAGAAATAGTCATTATTTCAATAACTGTTCTTGCATTTTTTTAATTCTATCTTCTATTTTTTCTGAGGATAAACTATTTCTGTTTAACCCATCAACAATAATAGGAAAGGAGAGGGGTGTTAGTTTTTTAGGGAACTGTAGTATTATATTACTTTTTGAAATTCTATCCAAAGCTAGCCTTAGCCTTACTTCGTCCATTTGTTGACTCATTACTTCGTTATGTGCTTGCCTTAATAAAATATTGTTCGGATCATATTCTTCAAAAACCTTAAAAAGCAATGCTGCAGAAGATTGCAAATGCTTAGATTTTATTTTTTCGCCTGGGTTTCCTTGAAAAATAAGCCCTCCAATCACAGCAATATCCCTGAATTTCCTTTTAGCCATTTCAGCACTATTAATACTTTTTTGAATGTCATTTAATAAATTATCCGCAGAAAATAATTCAAATACATTGCTATCATCCAATGGAATTGGTTGGTCGCTTAATAATTCAAACCCATAATCGTTCATTGAAATAGAAAAACTGATGGGTGTAATTTTACTCAACCGATATGCCAGAATTGCACTCATGGCTTCATGTACTTGCCTTCCTTCAAAAGGATATACCAATAAATGAAATTCATTTTTTTCTTCTATCTGTTCTATCAATAATTCATTTTCTTTTGGAATCAAAGAAAGTTCAGCTTGCAATTCAAATAATGCTCGAAGGCTTTTTAATTCTATCGGGGCATCATCATCAAACGCTTTGGTAAAAGTTTGTCTGAGTATTTGCCCAAGGTTAGCTGTAAGACTCATTCTTCCACCCATCCATGAAGGAATAATTGATTTTTTTGAATTTGATTTTTTAACGATCACATCCATTTCTTTGATCATGATCAGTTCTACATTTCTACCAGCCAAAGTGAATGTGTCGCCAGGGTTTAACCTGCTGATAAACCATTCTTCAATGACTCCAATAAATCCTCCACTCATCAGCTTTACTTTCAACATAGCGTCGCTCACAATTGTTCCAATATGCATGCGATGGCGCATGGCCATTCTTCGGTTGGTTATCTTATATAACCCATCTATCAATTCTACTTTCTTGTATTCATCGTATTGTTGTAAAGCATTGCCCCCATTGATCAAATGATTTAAGACTTCATTCCATTCGTTGATGGATATATCTGCGAAGCAGTTGGTGGTTTTGATCTCATCATAAATGCTTGCAGCATGAAATCCTTCGCCAATAGCCAGTGTGCATAAAAATTGCAGCAGCACATCAAAGCATGCAGTCATTGGTTCCTTGCTCTCAATTGTTTTTTCTTTTATGGCTTCTTGTAAAGCAGCAGATTCAACTAATTCCAAACTATGTGTTGGAAGAAAATATATTTTACTTATTTCGCCTGGCCGATGACCACTTCTTCCTGCTCTTTGTAAAAATCGTGCAATGCCTTTAGGTGAACCTACCTGTATAACAGTATCCACAGGCCTAAAATCTACACCTAAATCTAAACTGGCAGTACAAACCACTGCTTTTAATTTTTGCGTATGCAATGCATCTTCTACCCATAAGCGCAATTCCTGTTCAATACTTCCGTGATGTAAAGCAAAAGCACCAGCTAATTGAGGTGCAATATTTAATAAGGTTTGATACCAGGTTTCGCTCATGCCACGTGTATTAATAAATATCAACGTGGTTTTGCTAGCTTCTATAATGGGTATTAAAGATGCAGCTAGCTTTATTCCTAAATGTCCGGCCCATGGGTATTTTTCAATTTCATCAGGTATGATCGTATGAACTTCTATCGGTTTATCTATTGCAGCTTTTATGATTACTCCTTCTTTTTGCAACGGAGCAAGCAATACTTCTTTGGCCTGTTCTAAATTTCCAATAGTGGCGCTAATTCCCCAGACAAGTGTATTTTTTTGACAATGAATGATTCTGCAAATAGCCAATTCCGTTTGTACACCACGTTTGCTGCCTAATAATTCATGCCATTCATCTATTGCTATTATTCGCAATGTTTTAAAATAATCAGGATATCCTTTCTGTGTTAATAATAAGTGTAAGCTCTCAGGAGTGATGATCAACACTTCGGGAATATTCTTTTTCTGTTTGGCTCTTTCTGAAGTACTTGTATCTCCATTTCGAATACCTACTTTCCATTGTAACCCTAAAGCATTTATAGCTTCTTCCATTGCCCTGCCAATATCTTTTGCCAATGCTCTTAGTGGAGTCACCCAAAGTAATTGTAGTCCATTGTTTTTTAGAATCTGGTATTCCTTTGGATGGTCATTGATAAATTGAATGACGGCTCCTAAAAACACTGCATAGGTCTTTCCGCATCCAGTCGGTGCATTTACTAAACCGCTTTCTTCTGCAATTATTTGTTTCCAGGTTTCTTGTTGAAATTCAAAAGGAATAAATGATTGTTCATTCAACCAATTGTTGATGATCGCATATCCTATAGTTGGTTGATGATTCAATAGAATGGTTGAAGATTAAAGCGCTTTTAAATTTTCAATTAATGTTTTTTTTTAAGAGAACTACATGCTTTACTGCAATACTTTATGTCATCCCAATTTTTAGCCCATTTCTTTCTCCAAGTAAAGCTTCTTCCGCAGGTGACACATGCTTTTTGAGGAAGGTTTGCTTTATTGCCTTTAAAAGTTGACATCTTTATATAACATTCAAAATAGCAAAAGAGTTCTAATTGACCGACTTGATTTGAGTATCTGATTTTCTGATAAAATAGAGTTTTTTATTTTCCAGATAATCAGGTATTGTTAGTTCGTTTTTTTGCTTAACTGGTTGGAAGTCAAATTCAGTAAAAAGCTTAGATGAATTGTCGGATAAATGGGCAATTAGATTTTTATTGTAAGTGATCAAAAGCTTGCCAAAATGATACATTGCTTCATAGCCCTTAAATACCATATCGCTGGGTCTTCCAAAATATTTGTTTCGATAATTGGTAGTTATTTGTTGAGCTATTTTGCTTGTTTTAGCATAATTGTAGGGAGATGTATAAATGATTTCAGCATCTTTTCCAATATCCCTAATGCCATCCCAAGTTGGCATGCCAACTGTAATTGCTTTGAATTTTTTTGAAGATGCAATTGCTTTCACTAAATTATTACCAAAAACTTCATTTAAGCTTGCGCATAAAATGATATTTTGCTTTGTACTGTCTAATTGCATGAACACTTGTGCAGTGGTAAATGTATCAGTTAGTTCAACCGTTTTTATTTTTAAAGGGAGACCTTGTGTTTTTTTATTTAGTTCATTAAAGCTGCCGGCAATCATATCATCTGCTGCCCCCTTTCTTTTAAATACGGTAATTTGTTCGGTCGGAAAAGTTCTGTGTATATATCTGTAAATGGCTTCTATATGCGTTTTTAATGTTGGGTTTACTAATGCAAAAAAAGGATTGCCCGTTATTCCTCCATCATTAGGATAGGTCATTGATATCAAAGGAATATTTTTTTCTAGCGCAAAGTCAGCAATAGTTTTTATCTCTGCTCTGTTATTAAATGATGCGATAATGAGTGACACGTCTTGTATCTCTTTATTTTCCAGTATTAATTCAATGGGGGTCGCATCGTTTTTGGTGTCATAAAATAATACTTCCAATGACTGTTTTTCTGCGTTCAATGAGTCAACAGCTAATAACATTCCATTATAAAAATCCAATCCTGGCAAAATGGTTTTTGATAAATTGGCACTACCAAGTTTATAGTTCATTCCCTCAAAACTGGAGTCTATATAAATTGGGGCAAAAACGGCTACTTTCAAAGGTTTATTCGATGACTGTGCATATAAAGCAGATGCCATGATTAAATACAAAAAGCTGAGTCCTATTTTTTTATATGGATGCATAAGTCTGTTTATTCCCATTCAATGGTTGCAGGCGGCTTGCTACTAATATCGTATACTACTCGATTGATTCCTCTAACATTATTAATGATCTCATTAGAAATATCAGCCAAAAACTCATAAGGCAAATGAGCCCAATCAGCAGTCATTCCATCTACTGAAGTTACTGCTCTTAATGCAACAGTGAATTCATAAGTTCTTTCATCACCCATTACCCCTACACTTTTTACAGGCAATAAAATAGTGCCAGCTTGCCAAACTTTTGAATACAATCCAGCTGATTTTAGTCCATTAATAAAAATGGCATCAGCCCTTTGTAACAGATCTACTCTTTCTGCATTTACTTCTCCCAAAATTCTAATGGCCAATCCTGGTCCAGGAAATGGATGACGATTGATCATATCAGCTGGAATACCTAATGCTATACCCACTTTTCTCACTTCATCTTTAAATAAATATCGCAATGGCTCAACTAAAGACAAATGCATGGTATCGGGCAAACCTCCAACATTGTGGTGAGATTTAATAGTTTGAGATGGACCATGTACACTAACACTTTCAATTACATCTGGGTAAATGGTTCCTTGCCCTAAAAAGGAAATATTGTCCATTTTTAAGGATTCTTCCTGGAAAACATCTATAAATAATTTGCCAATCGCTTTTCTTTTTGCTTCAGGATCTGTTTTGTCTTTTAAAGCGTCATAAAACAGTTGTTTGGCATCTATTCCTTTTACGTTTAAGCCAATGGTTTTATAAGTGTCTAATACTTGCTGAAATTCGTCTTTTCTAAGTACACCATTGTCTACAAAAATGCCATGAAGTCTATTGCCAATTGCTTTGGAAATTAACGTTGCTGCTACTGTACTGTCTACGCCACCGCTTAAGGCCATGATCACCTGTTTGTCGCCAATTTCGGCTTTCAATTTAGCTACTGTTTCTTCTACAAAGGAGTTGGGCGTCCAGTTCTGGCTGCATTTACAAGTATCGACAAGGAAATTTTTGATAATATTTTTTCCTTCGGTGGAATGGTATACTTCTGGATGAAACTGTAATCCATATAAAGGGAAACTATCAGTAGCGTCTTTTTTGAAAGCCGCAATAGGAATACTATCAGTAGTTGCCAAAATAGAATACCCTTGAGGCAAAGCGGTGATAGAGTCGCTATGACTCATCCAAACCTGGGATTTTTGAGGGATTGATTTAAATAAAGCATCTTCTGATTTAATTTCCATGGAAGCCCTGCCATATTCTCTTTTGTTAGATTTATCTACTCTTCCGCCAAACAATTTTGCAGTCATTTGGGCTCCATAACAAATACCTAAAACCGGTAATTGTTGGATATAGGTTGAAACTGGAACTTCTGGTGCTTTTTCGTCATTAACACTAAAAGGTGATCCACTCAAAATGATGCCTTTTAGGCTTTGATCGATTGTAAATTCTTTGTGGTAGGGGATAATTTCGCAATAAATATTTGCTTCTCTTACTGCTCTCGCAATCAATTGTGTGTATTGACTTCCAAAGTCGAGGATCAATATTTTTTCTGTCATTGGGCGAAGTTAAATGAATTTTTCATCTGCCCATAATGACAGACTACTTGGATTGGATATTTTATTACCTTACAGCATTAAATATGCAAAAATGAAAACCCTATATCTAGTTGTTTTTAGTTCAATTTTATTGTTTTCCTGCAGATGGACCAATAAAAAGGTTGAAGGAAACGGTAAAATAGTTACCCAAAATAGAAGTGTACAAAAAGCCGAAAAAATTGAATTAG
This sequence comes from Sediminibacterium sp., assembly GCA_040403975.1. Taxonomy (GTDB): domain Bacteria; phylum Bacteroidota; class Bacteroidia; order Chitinophagales; family Chitinophagaceae; genus Sediminibacterium. The sequence continues at coordinate 318,188 of JBBAJS010000001.1, read as the reverse complement.
CAGGCAATTTTGATGTAGATATCACCCAGGGTAATGAAACCTCCATTTCTATTGAAACAGATGAGAATTTACAATCTTATATTGTTATAAATGAATCAGGAGACAAATTGGTTTTAAAGGGAAAAAATAACTACCGCTTAAAAAGCGATTTTCCGATTAAAATACACATCACAACGCCAAAATTGTCAAAAATATCATTGAGTGGAAGTGGATCAGTAGTTGGTAAAAATAAATTTACAGGAATGGATAAATTATTGCTCAGTTTATCGGGTAGTGGTAAAATGGATTTAGCTTTAAATACGCCAACATTAGAAGTTGATATAGCTGGTGTTGGTTCGATGGTATTGGCAGGAGAAACAAAAAATGCTGAATTCAAGATTGCTGGCTCTGGAGAATGTGATGCCATTCAATTAAAAACGGAGAATACCAAAGTCAAAGTTGCTGGAGTGGGTACGATAAAAGTTTTTGCTGATGTTTTATTAGATGTAAACGTTGCTGGCAGCGGAACCATCTATTATAAAGGAGCTGCCACTATCAAGCAAAAGATTGCAGGAAGCGGCTCCATTAAGCAATTGGATTAATTATATTTGTATTGTTGAATAAAACATAAATGGAAAAGAAGCAAAGAATTTTATTGGCTGAAGATGAAACCAAATTAGGCCAGGTAATTAAAGATGAGTTCACTCGCACTGGGTATAAAGTTGATCTGGCCGTCAACGGTGCAGAAGCATCCAAATTATTTAACGAGCATGTGTATTCGATGATTATTTTAGACATTAATCTGCCTATTAAAACCGGGTTAGTATTATGTCAAGAGTTCAGGGAAAAGAATAAAAAAGTGCCCATTTTAATGCTGACTGCAATCAGTGAAGTGAATGATAAAGTAATGGCTTTTAATAATGGTGCAGACGATTATTTAGTCAAGCCCTTTCATTTCGATGAACTTTTTGCAAGGGTAAAAACTTTAATAAAAAGAACCACTGTTGTACTTGATGAAGCCAATATTATTATCGATGATCTGGAGATTAACTTCGCTGGAAAAAATGCTAATAGGGGTGGGACTGAAATTAATTTAACTTCAAAAGAATTTACGCTCCTGGTATTATTGGCAAAAAACAAGGGAAAAGTGATATCTAAACAAGAGATCTTAGAAAAAGTTTGGGATTTAAGTTTTGATACAGGTACGAACACAATTGAAGTATATATTAGTTTTTTAAGAAATAAAGTGGATAAACTTTTCGAAAAGAAGCTCATTCATACCAAACCTGGATTTGGATATTACATTAAGTAACTACTATGAATCTGAAACAAAGATTCGCTTTTTTATTTACTGGCTTTGTAGCTATTATTTTACTCATTGCTTGCACTACTGTTTATTTCTTATATGCAGGTTATCGGCAAGTGGATTTTTATAATAAAATTTCTTTAGAGGGAAATGAAGTTTATGAAGTTTATCAAGAATCAAAAAATGCAGATAGCCTAACAGGATTTAACCTGTTAAATGAAATTCGTGACCGCTCTATATTTAATGAAAGTATATTAATTGAAGATTCGATTGGTAATCGTGTTTTATCTATTCCAAATGATAAGTCAATTCAAATTACTTCTCAATTAAAAGAGAAAGCAAAGAAATTTAAACGCTTTCAATATACTGACTATACTAAAACTCAACATGTACTTGAGTTTCATATTCCAACAAAGACTTTTATTTATGTTTCTGGATTCGACCAGATCGGATTTGAAAAGTTAAAAAATCTTCAAATTATTTTAGCGATCGTTTTTTTAGGCGGATTAATATTAACTGGTGTATTGTCTTTTCTTTTTGTGAAACAAGCTGTAAAGCCAATTGTACAATTGAGTAATCAAATGCAATTGATCGATGTAAAGAATCTTTCAAAAAGAATATCCTTAAAAGAAACGAAAGATGAAATCAACCAAATAGCCAGTAGTTTCAATTCAATGATGGACAGGCTAAAAGCAGCATTTGAAGCACAAAAGAGCTTTGTCCAACATGCTTCACATGAATTAAGGACTCCTTTAGCTGTTATGTTATCCCAGACTGAAGTTGCATTAAATAAAGAGCATACAAATGAAGAGTATAAAATTGTATTTGCTTCTTTAAAAGAAGACCAGCAAAATATGATTGATTTAGCCAATTCCTTACTGTTGCTTTCTCAATATGAAAATACAAGTATAGATACAGACTGGCCATATGTTAGAGTAGATGAATTACTCTTTGATGCTATTTCCCAATCTCAAAGAAGTTTTCGGGATATCACTATTGATTTTTCATTTATCAAAATACCAGACCATGATGCTGATTTGATGTTAAAGTGCAATGAATCTTTGATAAAATCTGTATTTACTAATCTCATCAAAAATGGGTATCAATATTCAACAAATCAAAAAATAACCATAAGTATACTTGCTGATGAACATAAAATTGAAATAACTTTTCAAAATACAGGACTACCATTATCAAAAGAAGAGTCATCGAATATGACTTTGCCTTTTTTTAGAGGTCAAAATGCTAATGGTAAAAAAGGATTTGGATTGGGCTTGTCTATCATTGATCGAATTTTAGCATTGCATAATGGTAGTTTAGATTACTATACCTCTGCATATGAGCTGAATGTTTTCAAAGTGAAACTTCCAAAATCGAATCATTGATGGCAACAAAAAAGCCAGTCGAATGACTGGCTCAATATGAGTTGAACAATAACTTGATTAAGCTACTGCTTTTGCTTTTTTTGCTAATTTGCTCTTTAGGTTAGCCGCTTTATTCTTATGGATAATTCCACGTTTAGCTAACTTGTCGATCATAGAAACTACGTTTGGAAGCTGCTCTTCGTAAGCTTTCGTTTCAGTATTCGCTTTTAAATCACGAATAGCATTACGGGTAGTTTTACCATAATAACGATTGCGGTCACGACGCTTTGCTGATTGTCTAACGTCTTTCTTTGTAGCTGAATGATTTGCCATTTTCTATTTTTTTCAGGACGGCAAAGGTAAGGGCTGGAACTGAAACGCTGAAATTTAAAATACAAAAAATTCAAAAATAGTTTGATTTTGTGGGTTGTTTATACAAAAAAGGCTGTTTTTGATAGTTATTTTGATACTTTTTCTGCCTTCAATGACCGATATTTGCATCCAATTTCAACTAAAATATAGCATAATCAAGCCAAATGAAGGATTTCTCATATATCACTAATTCACATCCAGCATTTATCGAATCCATTTACCAAGACTTTTTAAAAGATCCAAACAGCGTAGATCTTGACATGAGAAAATTCTTTGAAGGATTTGACTTCGCTATTTCCTCTAATAATCTACCAGCTAATTCATCCTCAGACAGTTCTGGTAATTCAGTAGATTGGATGAAAGAGATCAGGGTGTATCGCCTTATTCTTGGTTATAGGAACAAAGGTCATTTATTGGCCAAGACCAACCCGATCAGGAGTAGAAAAGACCGCGGAGCCAATCTGGCACTTTCATTTTTTGGATTAAGTGATGCCGATTTAAATACAACTTACCAGGCAGGCAATTTAATTGGGTTAGGTGCTACTACCCTTAAAAATATTTTAGCTCATTTAGAAAATGTATATGCCAATCATGTGGGCATTGAGTTTAAATATATTAGCGATCAAAAAAAGATTGATTGGTTAACCAATGAAATGGAAAAAAACTTTTCGGTTTCATTGTCAATAGATAAGAAACGTCGCATCCTTGAAAAATTGAATCAAGGGGTAATGTTCGAAAAATTTTTACATACAAAATATATTGGGCAGAAAAGATTTTCATTAGAAGGCGGTGAAACAACAATCGCTGCGCTTGATGCAATTATTAATGTAGCTGCTGATAACACTGTTGAAGAAGTAGTGATTGGGATGGCTCATCGTGGCCGATTAAATGTTTTGGCCAATATCATGGGTAAAACCTATGAGCAAATATTTAGCGAGTTTGAAGGTACCGCCACTATAGACCAAACAATGGGAAGTGGAGATGTTAAATACCATATGGGTTATGGAAGTGAAGTAACAACAATGAATGGCAAAGGTATTTACCTGAAATTGATGCCTAATCCTTCTCATTTGGAGGCTGTAGATCCTGTTGTGGTTGGTTTTGCAAGGGCTAAAGCGGATGTAATCAAGCAAAGTGATTTCGATAAGATTTTACCTATATTAATTCATGGGGATGCATCGGTTGCTGGGCAAGGCATTGTATATGAAGTATTACAAATGTCTAACCTGAGAGGATACTACACAGGAGGAACAATTCATTTCGTAATCAATAACCAAATTGGCTTTACTACAGATTTTGATGATGCAAGAAGTGCCGATTACGCAACATCTGTTGCTGCAATGGTGCAAGCGCCTGTTCTGCACGTGAATGGTGATGATGCAGAAGCTGTTGTTAAGTGTGCAGAGATCGCAACCAGATACAGACAGGAATTCAATAGCGATATTTTCATTGATATGGTTTGTTATCGCAAACACGGACACAATGAAGGAGATGATCCTAAATATACTCAACCGCAGTTGTATGCTTTGATTGATAAGCATCAGAATCCAAGAGAAATTTACACGACCTACCTCATTCAAAATGGCGAATCTGATGCTCAGGAATTGGCTAAAGAAATGGAGAAAAAATTCTGGGCCGACCTTCAGGAAAGATTGGATGAAATCAAACAGAATCCTTTACCCTATAAATACCAGGCTCCAGAATTGGTATGGAAGAGCATGACAAAAGCCACTAGCGCTCATTTTGAGGGTTCTCCCAATACGGCTATTTCAGCTGAACTTTTCAAAATATTGTTTGATGGTTTAATGAAGTGGCCCAATGATTTTAAGCCTTTAAAAAAGATAGAAAAATTATTACAAGACAAAATTAAATTACTCGAAACTGAAGATAAAGTTGATTGGGCAACAGCCGAATTAATGGCATATGGTTCCATATTAACAGATGGTAATATTGTTCGTATGAGTGGGCAAGATGTTCAAAGAGGAACATTTAGCCATCGACATGCTATTCTTCGCGATGAGGTAACCAATAAGGGCTATAACCGACTCAATCATTTTACTGAAAATCAGCAAAAATTCAGAATTTATAATTCATTATTAAGTGAGTATGGTGTTTTAGGTTTTGAATATGGTTATGCAATGGCCAACCCAAATGCTTTAGTGATTTGGGAAGCACAATTCGGAGATTTTTGTAATGGTGCTCAAACAATGATTGACCAGTTTATTGCGGCAGGTGAACAAAAATGGCAACGCCAGAATGGATTGGTGATGTTGTTGCCACATGGTTATGAAGGGCAGGGGCCAGAACACAGTAGTGCCAGAATGGAAAGATTTTTACAAATGTGTGCTGAATTAAATATGGTTATTACAAATATTACTACAGCATCAAACTTGTTTCATTTATTCAGAAGGCAATTGACTTGGAATTTCCGTAAGCCTTTAATTAATTTCTCGCCCAAAGCCAATTTGAGAAATCCTCACACTTATAGTAAAACTTCAGAATTTCTTGCTGGCGAATTTAAGGAATTGATTGATGATGTATTTGTTGAAGATCCTGCACAAGTGAAGAAAGTGTTGTTCTGTACTGGAAAATTGTATTATGAATTAGCTGAAAAGCAATTGAAAGACAATCGTAAAGACATTGCAATTATTCGATTAGAACAAATTTATCCTTTAGCAAATAAACAAATTGATGCGTTGTATAGTAAATACAATAAAGCAACATGGTTTTGGGTACAGGAAGAACCCATGAATATGGGAGCTGCAGGGTTTTTACAGATGAATTTAAAATCGATTAATTTTGGTGTGATCAGTAGAAATGCAAGTGCATCAACTGCTACAGGTTATGCAAAAATTCATGCCAAAGAACAAGCAGAGATTATTGAAACAGCATTTAATGTATAGTTAATATAAATAGTATGATTGAGATAAAAGTGCCAACAGTAGGAGAATCGATCAATGAAGTTACTTTGTTGAAATGGACAAAAAAAGATGGAGAATGGGTAGACCGTGATGAAGTAATTGCTGAATTAGAAAGCGAAAAAGCAACATTTGAAGTGAATGCAGAAAAAGCAGGCATTTTAACTATAGTTGGTAAAGAAGGAGATACATTGAATATTGGAGATGTATTGGCCAAAATAGATGAAACAGCTACCAAGCCTGCATCTGCTGCTGTTTCGCCAGAACCCCAAAAGCCTGCTGATGCACCAAGTCCAAAAGCGGCAACTGAAACAGTGGCTGCTCCAGTTGCGCAAGATTTAAAAGCAAGTCCTGTAGCATCAGCCATCATTGCTGATAAAAAAATGGATACTAAATCTATCACGCCATCTGGTGCTGGAGGTAAGATTATGAAGCAAGATGTGCTTGAAGCACTTCAAAACCCAGGCAAGAAAGCATTTGTTGATGGTGCAGCATTAAATAGCAGAAATGTGCGTCAGGAAAAAATGAGTGCATTGCGCAAAACGATCAGTAGGAGATTGGTTGAATCTAAAAATACAACTGCCATGCTTACCACTTTTAATGAAGTGGACATGACTCGTATTATGGATATCAGGAAAGCACATAAAGATAAATTCAAAGAAAGCCATGGAGTGAATCTTGGTTTCATGAGCTTCTTTGCTAAAGCTTGTGCAATTGCATTGGGCGAATGGCCAACAGTAAACGCTTATATAGATGGAGATCAAATTATTTTTCATGAATATGCCGATATCAGCATTGCAGTGAGTACTCCAAGAGGGTTAACTGTTCCAGTGATGCGCAATGTAGAAAGCTTAAGTATGGCAGAAATAGAAAAAGCAGTGGTTGTTTTAGCTGGAAAGGCGAGAGATAGTAAACTTACTGCTGATGATTTACAAGGTGGAACTTTTACAATAACTAATGGAGGAGTTTTCGGAAGTTTAATGAGTACGCCAATTATCAATATTCCTCAGAGTGCTATTTTAGGCATGCATAAAATTCAAGAGCGTCCAATGGCCATTAACGGACAAGTAGTAATTCGTCCAATGATGTACCTGGCTTTGAGTTATGATCATCGTATTATTGATGGAAGAGAGAGTGTGAGTTTCTTGGTAAGAGTAAAAGAATTATTAGAAAGTCCAGAGCTTCTGTTGATGGGAAAAGACCCAGTTAAAACATTATTGGAATTATAACCACCCCCAACCCCCCGACCCCCTAAAGGGGGAGAATAATGAAATATGCAGAAAACTATGTCCGGTCTTCAGCTGCAATAATTACTGCATACAAAGGCGATATGCCATTGGCTGCATTTTTAAAAATGCATTTTGCTGCCAATAAAAAATTTGGTTCGAAAGACAGGAAATATATTTCTCAACTCTGTTATAATTATTTTCGATTAGGGCAAGCTGTTAACGATTTGAGTAAAGAAGTAGGAATTAAAATAGCCCTTTTTTTATGCAATGATTCAGCTGGGGAATGGGAGATTTTATTTGACAATATCTGGTTGGAAAACTGGTCAGACAATTTCATTAAACGCTTTTCTTTTATTCAAGCGGATTTTCCCTCTGTCAACGTTAAATCTATATTTCCATTTCATCAATTCCTGAGTAAAGAAATTGATCAAGATCTGTTTTCTTTCTCGCATTGTATTCAACCTGATTTATTTATTAGGGTTCGACCTTTTTATTCAACAGCAGTTTTGACTGCTTTACAAAATGCTCAATTATCATATCAATTGATCGGTGATGATTCAATAAGCTTGCCTAATGGAACAAAATTGGAAGGTATTGTAGCAATTGATCAACAAGCGGTAATTCAAGATTTAAGTTCTCAGAAAGTTGGAGAAATGCTTAGTAGTATAAAACCTTTACTAGGTTCTAATGCAATTTCTGTTTGGGATTGCTGCGCAGCAAGTGGTGGTAAATCTATTTTAGCAACAGATGTTTTAGAAAATATTGAGTTGACTGTTTCTGATATTCGCGAGTCTATTTTGCATAATCTAAAAACAAGATTCAGCAGAGCTGGTATAAAAAAATATCATTCATTTGCAATTGATCTCGCCAAACAAATGACTCGTCAACATTCGATGAGTAAAAATCAATTTGACATAGTAATATGCGATGCGCCATGCAGTGGAAGTGGAACCTGGGGCAGAACCCCAGAGCAATTGCATTTTTTTAATGAAAAAAGTATTGATCAGTTTCAGCAATTGCAACAAAAAGTAGTTACCAATATAATACCTGCTGTTAAAAAAGGGGGATACCTTTTGTATATTACTTGTTCGGTTTTTGAAAAAGAAAATGAATCAATCAGTAGATTTATAGAAGCCAATTCTGCCTTTCAATTAATGGAGCAAAAATTGATCAAAGGGTATAACCAAAAAGCAGATACGATGTTTGTTGCTTTGTTTCAACACTAAGATAAAATCAATTCTCCGCGTTGTATGATTCCACCTCCAATTACATCATCCCCTTCAAAAAAAACAGCACTTTGGCCTGGGGCAATACCTTTTACGTTTTCGTAAAAACGCGCCCTGATTCCATTATCTGAATTGTATAAATTACTTAAAGCGCCCTTGTCTTTATACCTGATTTTTGTGAGTGCTTCCATTCCATCACTTATGCCTTCGTATTTGATCCAGTTTAGTTTTCCAATGAGCATATCATTTTGCTCTAAATCGATTTCTTCCCCTAAAACAACAATATTTGTTTCGGGATGAATAGATGTAACATAGATAGGACGGCCCATGGCAATATCCAGTCCCTTTCTTTGACCAATAGTATAAAAAGGATAACCCTTGTGCTGACCTAATTTTTTTCCTGTCTTATCTACAAACCAACCACCATTTACTTTTTCTTCAAGTCCTTCAACATTCCTTTTCAAAAATCCTCTGTAATCGTTGTCTGGAACAAAACAGATTTCATAGCTCTCGCTTTTTTTAGCCAATTCAGGATAACCCAAATCAATGGCCATTTGCCTGATTGCCGATTTGCGATATCCCCCTAATGGTAAAATAGTTCTGCTCAAAAGATCTTGCTGCAATCCCCACAAAACATAACTCTGGTCTTTGGTTTCATCTAGACCCTTGCTGATTACATATCTGCCATTATCATGCTGACGGATAGATGCATAATGACCAGTTGCAATAAAATCGCATTCCAATGCATTGGCTCTTTTTAATAAAGCCCTCCATTTGATATGTGTATTACACATAACACATGGGTTAGGTGTTCGGCCGGCAATGTACTCGTCCACAAAATTTTCAATTACAAAATCTCCAAACTCTTCTCGTATATCTAAAATAAAATGAGGAAATCCATGGTGCACTGCTGCCTGACGTGCATCATTGAATGAATCTATATTGCAACAACCTGTTTCTTTTGAACTAGATCCACTGGTAGCATAATCCCAGGTTTTCATGGTGATCCCAATCACTTCATATCCTTCATGATGAAGCATCAATGCCACAACGGTACTATCAATACCGCCGCTCATTGCTACCAATACTTTCCCTTTTCTGCTCATTCACCAAAATTTAGGCAAAAGTAGAACAACAAATGTAAAAATGACCCTATTTAGCCCTTCAAAAGGCCTTTTCGTGTATCGAAAAGCGAAATATTAAGCGTAATAACAATTTAATCCACCTTCTTTAAACATCATTACAGTGAAACAAACTTAAACCTTGCGGTTACTACTCATTTTGCCTAATTTCAATTTTCAGATATTTATAAAAAATTATTTATGATCAAGTTAACAGCCATTGGCAATTTGGGAAGAGATGCGGTAATGAATACCGTAAGTGGTAAAAATGTAATCAATTTTACAGTAGCGCATACTGAGCGATACAAAGACGCACAAGGAAATCAAAAAGATAAAACCATTTGGGTTGATTGTGCCTATTGGACAGAAAGAACTGGTATTGCTCCTTATCTTAAAAAAGGAACTCAGGTATATGTAGAAGGTCAACCAGATGTAAGAACATACACAACCAAAGAAGGAGTGAATGGTGCAACACTTTCATTAAGGGTTTCAAGTGTTCAGTTATTAGGAAGCAAATCGAATGATGGTGGTGGAAATACAAGCAGTTATCAATCAGCCCCAAGTGCTGCTTCACAAAGTTCAGCGCCTGCAGCTTCAGAAATTATGGAGCCAATGGATGATCTTCCATTTTAATTGAATCAGTCTAGTCACATGCAGGTATTTTCTTACGAACAATTGTATCAGTTTACAAAAAGCATTTTCATTGCTATAGGTTGTAATGAAACAGATGCAGTTTTGGCAACTGAAGTTTTGTTGTCTGCCGATTTAAGAGGAATAGATAGTCATGGAGTTGCGCGATTAAGTGGCTATGTTCGACTATGGCAAGCAAAGAGAATTAATGCTCATCCAAATATTTGTGTGATTCATGAAACACCTTCTACTGCTGTAATTGATGGTGATGCTGGTTTAGGATTAGTAGTAGCGCCATATGCCATGCAAGTTGCGATTGATAAAGCAAAACAAGTGGGTACGGGTTGGGTAAGTGTGCAAAATTCAAATCATTTTGGAATAGCAGGCTATCATGCAATGATGGCATTAAAAGAAGATATGATTGGCATTGCAATGACCAATGCAAGTGCATTAGTTGCTCCTACATTTTCCATAGAAAAAATGCTGGGTACTAATCCGATTGCAGTAGCTATACCAGCGGGTAATCAACCACCTTTTGTGGCGGATTTTGCAACAACCACTGCTGCAAATGGTAAATTAGAAATACTGCAAAGAAAAAATGCCGAAGCGCCAATTGGATGGGTCCAGGACGAAAATGGACAATCAAGTACCGATGCCAATATATTAAAGAAAAAAGGTGCACTGCTTCCTTTAGGAACCGATCGAGAACATGGAAGTCATAAAGGATATGCATTAGGAAGCATTGTAGATATTTTTTCTGCTGTATTGAGTGGCGCTTCCTATGGACCATGGGCACCCCCATTTCCAGCCTATATTCCAATGCCTGAGAATATGCCAGGAAAAGGGTTAGGACATTTTTTTGGGGCAATGCGCATTGATGCTTTTCGTCCGGCTAATGATTTTAAAGCGCATATGGATCAATGGATTGAACGATTTTCGAGTTCAACTCCTGCTGAAGGGCATGATCGAGTGTTGATTCCTGGCGATCCTGAAAGGGAGATGGAATTGATAAGAAAGAAAAAGGGTATTCCAATTATAGATTCAGTAGTAGAAGATTTAAAAAATACTGGAGCGATTTTTGACATAACTGGATTATGAGTATCCATTTAAAAAAGATCGTATTATGCTGTTTCTTCAGTTTTGTTGGATCGCAATTATTCACACAACCGAATTCTCCCATTTGTAAATACATTAACAAAGCTGCTTGGGATAGTCTTTTTCCCAATAGATATGCGATTTCAACTACTAGATCGGCCTATTCCAAAGACGTTCAACAAAAAGAGTTTTATTCTTATGCTTCCTTTATACAAGCAGCAAAAAGATTTCCTGATTTTTTGAAGAAAGGAACAGAAGTGCAGAAAAAAAGAGAATTAGCTGCATTTTTAGCAAGCATGGCCCATGAAACCAGCGGTGGATGGGACGAAGCTCCAGGAGGCTATTTTAAATGGGGCTTGTATTTTTTAGAAGAAAGAGGTTGTGAAAATGGATGCACGCATTATTCAGATACAACAAAGAAAAAAATGATGCCTGTTAAAGGACGATCATATCATGGGAGAGGGCCTATGCAATTAAGTTGGAATTACAACTATGCACAATTCAGTAAGTATTATTTTAAGGACCAAAATAAACTTTTGCAAAATCCATCACTGCTTTCAACAGATCCTGTTTTATGTTTTGCTTCTGCTTTTTGGTTTTGGATGACTCCTCAATATCCAAAACCATCCTGTCATGAGATTATGACGGGTATTTGGGAGCCTGAATTAAAGGATAGCATTGCAGGAAGACTGCCTGGATTTGGAGCGGTAATGAACGTAATCAATGGAGGTATAGAATGCGGGCCCAATCAATCTCCTAAAACAGCTTATCGGTTGGCTTATTATGAATATTTCTGTAGGTATTTTAACGTAGATCCAGGAGCAGCCTGTGATTGTAAGAGTCAGCGTCCTTTTGGGCAATAGCTATTTAATTATCAGTCTTCTGAACTACATTTGCCAACTATTTATTAATTATTAAAATTGGGGGAGGGGTTCGTATGAAAGTAATGAAGTTTGGAGGCACCAGTGTTGGGAAGCCAGAACGTATGCAAGAAGTTGCTCAGTTAATTACTAAAGACAACGATCGAAAGATTGTTGTATTGAGCGCATTAAGTGGAACAACCAATGCATTGGTTGAAATAAGCAATCATTTGTCAAATGGTGACAGATCTTCTGCAAAACAGGTCATTGAAAAATTGCATGATCATTATAAAAATTTTATTCAAGAATTGTTGGTTTCAGATGTGGCGAGAAATCAGGCCAATGAAATCATCAACGAGCATTTCGAATTTTTAAATATTATTTTGCGGATTTCTTTTAGTGAAGCATTAAATAAAGATATTTTAGCACAGGGAGAATTAATGAGCACAAAATTATTCAGTGCTTTTTTAGAAGAAAACAAAATCGATCATGTGCTATTGCCTGCTTTAGAATTCATGACCATTGATGCCAATGAAGAGCCGCAATTGGGAAGTATTAAAATTAAGTTGGCACAACTGCTCAAAAAACACTCCGATAAAAATATTTTAATTACTCAAGGGTATATCTGTAAAAATGCAAGAGGTGAAGTTGATAATTTGAAACGCGGAGGTAGTGATTATACTGCTTCATTAATAGCAGCTGCTAGTAAAAGCACTGTTTGCGAAATTTGGACTGATATAGACGGAATGCACAACAATGATCCACGCATTGTCAATAAGACTGTAGCTATTGAACAACTCAGTTTTGATGAAGCAGCTGAATTAGCCTATTTTGGAGCAAAAATTTTACATCCAACTTGTATCTGGCCAGCACAACAGGAAAATGTACCTGTTAGGCTACTCAATACAATGCAGCCTGAAGCCGCAGGCACTGTTATTACTAAGGAAGCTGGTAGTGTTGGAGTAAAAGCAGTTGCTGCAAAAGACGGGATCATTGCAATCAAAATCAAGAGTAGTAGAATGCTATTGGCTTATGGTTTTTTGAGAAAAGTATTTGAAGTGTTTGAAAAATACAAGACTTCAATCGACATGATCACCACTTCTGAAGTGGCTGTTTCTGTTACCATTGATACAGATCAATTTCTTCCGCAGATCATTAAAGAATTGGAACCATTTGGAACTGTTGATATTGAAAAAGAACAGACTATTGTTTCAATTGTAGGGAATGAAATTGCAAAAACAGATCATGTTTTGCAAAAATTGTTTGAGTCATTAAAGGAAATACCCATCACAATGGTTAGTTATGGAGGGAGCACTCACAATATTTCTTTATTAGTTCCCAGTTCACATAAAATCAAAACGCTTCAATTGTTAAATAGTGGTTTATTTGGACTTTAAATGAAAAGATCAATTGCTATAATTGGTTTATTGTTTTGTGCTTTTTTTTCAAATGCACAAAAGGTACTTACTGGAAATGTGCTTGCAAAAGATTCGAAATTGCCGATTGCCTCTGCAAGTATTTTCTTGAGCAATACTTCTGTGGGCACTATTTCTAAAGATAATGGAGGCTTTATATTGCAGCCATTCCCAGAAGGAAGATTTGATTTAGTGGTTTCAATGGTAGGATACGAAACCTACTCAATTACAATATCTTCCAATGCTATTCCTCCTAAATTAGAAATATTACTTGTTCCAAAAGTGAAGGAACTCGATGAGGTTATTGTTACACCGTATGAAAAAAATGGTTGGGAGAAATGGGGCGATTTTTTTATGGAAAACCTAATTGGTAAAACACCCAATGCAGCAGATTGTAAATTATTGAATAAAGAAGTTGTTCGTTTTAGATTTAACAAAAAAAAGAACACCTTAAACGCATATGCCGATGAACCTTTACATATTCAAAATGAAGCGTTAGGGTACGATTTAAAATACGACCTGAGTATTTTTGAGTTCAATTATTCTACAAGAGTATTTTTTTATCAGGGGTTTCCATTGTTTTCTGATTTATCTACAAAGCGAAAACGAATTGAAACAAGATGGCAAAAAAATAGGGAGGAAACTTATAATGGCTCATTAATGCATTTTATGCGAAGCTTATATAGAAATACCTTAGACTATGAAGGATATGAATTGAGGAAAATTATTAGGAATAAAGAAAAGAAAAGTTTTTCTTTTGTAAATGGTACTAATAGTAATAACAACGTAGATGTGCTTATAAATACGCCTCTAAATGGCGATAGCATTGCATTTGCAATAGATAGTTTTACTTTAGGACTTCAATTCAACAATTATTTGCAAGTAGTGTATAAACGGAAATACATGCCTGAATCATACCTTAAAACACAAAGAGGGATGTTACCCAATCAACCAATGACTGCTGAGATTTTTATGCCCGACTCCGAAAAAGTGGTTGCTGTGCTTGCTAATGGGAGTTATTTTTCAGGCAAAGATGTGCTTGCTTTAGGCTATTGGGCTTGGTCTGAAAAATTATCCAATTTGCTACCATTGGATTACAAACCCCAAAAGAAGAAATAGCAAGTAATTAGGTAAGTTGATTCAATATGAATAAATTGCTTTGAATTAATACTTCATTATGAATAGTAGAAAGCTCAATTTGCATGCTGGTTTTTCACTGTTTATTTTGTTATTTGTGGGGGCTATTTTCATTTTTATTATTCAAAGTTGTAGTTCCTCAAAGAAAAATCAATACCAATTAACCAAGAATTATCAACCAGATAATCAGGAATTATTCAATACAATTGTTCATTTAGATAGTTTGTTTTTTGATGCGTATAATAATTGTTCAACACAGCTGGATTATTATGCTACTTTTTATTCTGATTCGACTGAATTTTATCATGATCAAGGCGGCTTAATGACTTCTAAAAAACAAATGGTTGATGCCACTGAAAAAAATATTTGCGGGAAAGTAACTAGAGAATTAATTAAAGGAAGCATTGAAGTATATCCAATTAAAGGATATGGGGCTATTGAAATTGGGTTGCATCGATTTCATAATAATCAAGAACCACCCGGAACCAAATTCAGAGTGGGTAGATTCATGATCATTTGGCAAGAAGAAAATAATCAATGGAAAATAAAGAGAGTAGTCAGCCTTCATTAACAATGATTCAAAATTGGAGATTTATATCATTGTTATTTTTTATTTTATTTGTAATCTCTTGCAAATCGGTTTCTCAGCATGATCGAACTACCTTTTTTCCTAAAGAACAGGTTCCGTCTCATTTGACAATGATAAAAGAGGAGACACTTGTATTTATTTTAGCAGGTCAGAGCAATATGGCGGGAAGGGGTTTAGTTGAAGCAACCGATACCATTTCATCTCCAAGAATTTTAACAATCAACCAACAAGGGCAACTGATACTTGCCAAGGAACCTTTACATTTTTATGAACCCACTCGAACAGGCTTAGATTGTGGACTCTCATTTGGAAAAGAGATGTTGAAATATATTCCTAGTCAATTTAAAATTGTTATTATTCCTGTTGCAATTGGCGGAACTAAAGTGAGTCAATGGATCAATGATTCAACCCATAGATCAGTTCAGCTACTTACTAATTATACCGAGAAAATAGGTTTAGCCAAACAATATGGCACCCTTGCTGGTATTTTATGGCACCAAGGCGAAAGCGATGCAAATGAACAGAATATCCCAACCTATAAAACAAATTTGATTCGGTTATTTTCCCTTTTTAGAAATATCGCTGAGCGTCCAGAGCTTCCTATTATTATGGGTGAACTAGGATATTTTGAACCTAATTTAATTAACAAGCAAAAGATAAACGATCAATTAAAAGAATTAGCAGAGCAAAATAATTGGATCAGTTTGGTCTCAACAAAGGGACTAAAATGCATGGCAGATAATGAGCATTTTGATGCAAACAGTATCCGAATTTTAGGAAAAAGATATGCAAAAGCTTTTCATCAAATGCAGCAAAAAAAATGACAAAACATAGTAATAAAGGCATTTTATTAATTATTGTTTTAGCGCAATTCTTTTGTACATCTGTTTGGTTTACAGGTAATGCAGTATTGCCATTGTTGATTGATCTAGGGAAAATTCCATCTGGTTTTTTACCTCATATTACAAGCTCAGTACAATTAGGATTTATTCTTGGCACTTTTATTTTTGCTTTATTGGCTATTGCAGATCGAGTTTCTCCATCGATTGTTTTTTTTGTTTGCGCATTACTTGCTGCATTATTTAACTTAGGCATTTGTTTGGATGGAATAAATGTATATTGGATACTTTTCTTTCGATTTTTTACTGGAATATTTTTAGCAGGAATTTATCCTGTTGGAATGAAAATTGCAGCCGACTATTTTCAAATTAGCTTGGGTAAGTCATTAGGATATTTAGTTGGCGCACTTGTATTGGGCAAAGCCACTCCATATTTAATTACTTCTTTTATTTCAAATTCAACCTGGCATTATTCCTTTTACGTCACTTCTTTCATTGCAGTTTTAGGTGGATTCCTCATCTTTTTATTGGTTCCTGATGGCCCTCATAGAGTAGT
Organism: Sediminibacterium sp.; assembly: GCA_040403975.1. GTDB lineage: Bacteria > Bacteroidota > Bacteroidia > Chitinophagales > Chitinophagaceae > Sediminibacterium. The sequence continues at coordinate 301,552 of JBBAJS010000001.1, read as the reverse complement.
GCCCAAGAGAATGGTTTTTAATGGATTTATAGCATCTTTTAAAAAGCGAAATTTCAGGGCATATGCTTTCGGATATTTTGGACATATGTGGGAATTGTATAGTTTCTGGGCTTTTACTCCGATTATTATCAAACAGTATTTATCGAACCATTCAGCTGTAAAATGGAGTGTTCCTGTTTATTCATTTCTCGTAATTGGAATTGGAGCAATTGCTTGTGTATCTAGTGGCATTTTGTCTTCAAAAATTAGCCCAAAGAAAATAGCTTCCATTAGTTTGTTATTATCGGCTACTTGTTGCTTCATATCTCCATTTATGCTACAGATTGAATCGTCTAATCTTTTTCTGTTTTTTTTATTTTTCTGGGGATTTGTTGTAATTGCAGACTCCCCAATGTTTTCTACACTTGTAGCAAATAGTGCAATACCAGAATCAAAAGCAGCTGCACTAACTATTGTAAATTGTTTTGGATTTGCAATTACCATTGTTAGTTTACAATTTCTAGGATTGTTTGCATCTATTATCCATCCAAATTTCCTCTACATGCTTCTAGCCATTGGCCCAATCTTAGGTTGGCTGGCGATGAAACATGACTAAAATCATCTGTGTTCATGAGATTAACTCTAGCTTTTTGAGGGTTTAATAGATAGTTTAGCAAAAAGTTTTGCTATGCAACAGCCAGTTTGGTCTGCGGATGATTTGCGATTATCTTATGAGCATAAAACTGATTCATTTAGTACAATTAATGGTCCGATTGTATTGGAACAATTCAAGAATTTGCAAGCAAGGTTTTCAGATGAATTTGATCAAGTTTTTACCGATATGTTGGCACCCAAAACGGTGGTTGTAATTCCTAGTTTAACATTGGATCAACAAATATTGAGCAAAGTAAATGGCTTTATTCATTATGAAGAAAGGCTATTGTGTATGCTGATTTTATTGAGAATGCCTAACACGCATTTGATTTATGTAACCAGCGTTCCTATTGATCCGATTATCATTGATTACTATTTACATCTTTTGCCAGGCATTACAAGTTATCATGCTCAACAAAGACTTACTTTATTAAGTTGTTATGATTATTCTTCTATTTCATTAACTGAGAAAATATTAGCTAGACCAAGATTAATTGATCGGATTAAAAAAGCAATGCCTCAACAGAATATTGGTCATATTTCCTGTTTTAATGTAACAGATTATGAAAGAAAACTTGCGACTTTATTGGATCTGCCAATTTATGGAACAGATCCTGCACTTCTGTATTTAGGTACAAAAAGCGGAGCAAGAAAACTTTTTAATGAATGCGGTATTGAAACCCCTATGGGAATTGATAATATTAAAAATGATGAAGAAATTGGGAATGCTTTGTTGTTGCTCAAAAAACAAATCCCCAATTTAAAGAGGGCAGTAATAAAAATGAATGATGGGTTTTCTGGAGAAGGGAATGCTATATTTAGTTATGAGGGCTTTCCTGGAGATGACTACGCCGAAGAATGGATGACAAGTGTATTACATACTCAATTGTCAATTGTTGCTGAGGGGTTAACCTATAACGCTTTTATGCAAAAGTTTGCTGAATTAGGGGGAATAGTAGAAGTATTTATTGAAGGAAAAATAAAAACTTCACCTTCAGTGCAATGTAGAATTACTCCAAAAGGTATTGTTGAAATTATATCAACTCATGACCAAGTATTAGGCGGACCTAGCAATCAAGTTTTTTTAGGTGCAAGTTTTCCGGCTTCATTAGCCTATAGTAAAGAAATTGCACAATTGGCTTTTCCGATTGCTCAAAGAATGAGTGAATTGGGTGTGCTGGGAAGATTTTCTATTGATTTCATTAGTGTACTTGAAAAAGAAGAGTGGAAACATTATGCCATAGAAATAAATCTGCGTAAGGGTGGAACAACACATCCTTATTTAATGCTTCAGTTTTTAACAGATGGTCATTATGATAGCCAAACTGGTGTATATACTACAATCAATGGCCAAGAGCGGTTTTATTTTTCATCTGATAATTTAATCGATCTATCTTTCATTGGATTAACTCCTCACGATTTAATGACCATTGCGAGTTTCCATAATTTAATGTATGATTCAACTAATCAAATTGGAGTGATGTTTCATTTAATTGGTGCATTGTCTCAATTCGGCAAATTAGGAATTGTTTGTATTGGCAATTCACCACAGCAGGCTATTGAGTTGTATCATTTCACATATGATATGTTAAAAAGAGAAGGTAATAATCAACAAAAGACCTTTGCATAATAAAAAATCCCGGCAATGTATAGTTGCCGGGATCTGATTTTAAAAATCATCATTTAAACAATTAACAAAGCATCTCCATAACTGAAGAAACGGTATTTGTCTTTAATGGCTTTTTTGTATGCTTCTATTGCTAAATCGTAACCTGCGAATGCACAAGTCATTATTAATAAACTTGTTTTCGGCAAATGAAAATTAGTTACTAAGCTGTCTGCAACATTAAACTTATAAGGTGGATGAATAAAATGGTTGGTCCATCCTTCACTTGGTTTTAATAATTTTTGAGCAGTAAAACTACTTTCCATTGCACGCATTGTTGTTGTGCCAATTGAGCAGATTCTTTTGCCATTTTCTTTGGCCTTATTTACAATGGCGCAAGCTTGTTCATCAATAGCATAATATTCAGCATCCATTTTATGTTTGCTTAGATCTTCTACTTCAATCGGTCTAAAAGTTCCTAGGCCGGTATGCAATGTAACTTCTGCAAATCGGATACCTTGAATTTCGCAACGCTTGATCAATTCCTTACTGAAATGCAAACCTGCAGTTGGAGCTGCTACAGCGCCTTCGTGTTTAGCATAAACTGTCTGGTATCTCTCTTTATCCTCTTCATCTGGTTTACGCTTGATGTATTTTGGCAAAGGTGTTTCTCCTAGGAATTCCAACATTTTCTTAAAACTTTCATCGTCATCGTTCCATAAAAAACGAATGGTTCTGCCTCTGCTGGTTGTATTGTCAATTACTTCTGCAACCAATTCTTCATTGTCTCCAAAATACAATTTGTTTCCAACTCTAATTTTTCTTGCGGGATCAACAATTACATCCCATAAACGGTTGGGTTTATTGAGTTCTCTTAATAAGAAAACTTCAATTTTTGCGCCTGTTTTTTCTTTTCTGCCATACATTCTTGCAGGGAACACTTTTGTATTGTTCACTACAAAAACATCCTTGTCATCGTAATAATCTAAAATGTCTTTAAAATTACGATTCTCCATGTGCCCACTTTTACGATCTACAACCATTAATCGGCTGTCTTCTCTTCTTTTGGTGGGGTTCTGTGCAATAAGGTTCAGTGGAAGGTCGAATTTGAACTGTGATAATTTCATGTAACTAATCTAATTTAAGATGATAGCCACAATCAGTTTGGCTCCTTAACAAATCGAGGAACAATAACTTCATGTTACGGCATGAATATTTTGAAAGGCTGCAAAGGTACAAAATTGCAATCAATGCACCAAGTCTTACTAATTGCATATAACTAATTCATTATCAATGCTAAAAAGCCATAAAATGGCCATTTCAGCTAGCTATTTGATTTTGTACATAATCTCCACATTTTTAAATGTATTAAAAGACTTACGTATATTTTACACATTGATTCGATTTATTGGTATGCTTTCACCTAATTTTGCGGCACCTGATTCAGCAGTTTATCCTGCAAAAAAATAGTTATGATTCGAGCCGCTTGGTGGAAAATATTGTCTTTCTGTTTATTACTTTATACTTGTGTTTATGGCTTCTTTGTAAAAGTGCCTAAACTAGATGATCGAATGCAAGAAACAATTCGAAATTTTTTCTTTCATGTTCCTATGTGGTTTGGAATGATGATCCTTTTACTGGTATCGGTTATTTATGCAATTCGCTATCTAAAAAATCCTACTCTGAAAAATGATGCTTATTCTGTAGCATTTGCCAATACTGGTATAATTTTTGGAGTTCTTGGATTGGTTACTGGCGCTTTTTGGGCAAACTATCAATGGGGAAGTCCATGGTCAGGGGATCCGAAACAGAATGGTGCTGCCATTGCAATTTTGATATACCTGGCTTATTTTGTTTTGAGGGGTAGTATGAATGACGATGAAAAAAAGGCTAGGATAGGAGCAGTATATAATATTTTTGCTTTTTTTATGTTGTTTCCTACATTATGGATTTTACCTCGCTTAACTGAATCTTTACATCCTGGTGGTGAAGGGAGTGATGGTAACCCTGGCATAAACGGAAAAGATATGGACATGCACATGCGTACCGTATTCTATCCTGCTGTAATTGGATGGACTTTGTTGGGTGTTTGGATCAGCACAATTAAAATCAGGTATACATTATTAGCACAAAAAATGAATTATGAAACAGATTAAAAAGTATATTTTTTTAGTAGTAGCTCTTTTTTTGTCTAGTTTAATACAAGCTCAATCTACTCCAGATGCTGGCATCATGAGAAGCAATGGAAAAATCTTGGTTGTAATGAGTGTTGTTGTAATTATTATTATCGGATTGTTTATTTATTTACTGAGTATTGATCTTAAAATAACGCGTCTCGAAAAAGGAGAACATCGCAAATAATTTTCATTTTTATTGATTGTAATAAACCTATAAATCGATTGCCAAATGTCAAATCAACAAGCCTACAGTTTTTTTCAAAGTGTTGAAAAAAGCTTTGATAAAGCGTCTAAATTTACCACTTGGGAAAAAGGATTGCTTGAACAAATTAAAGCATGTAATAGTATTTACAGCATGCGTTTCCCAGTAAAAATGGACGACGGTAGAATTGAAGTAATTGAAGCTTACCGTGTTCAGCATTCACAACACAAATCTCCTTGTAAAGGTGGAATTCGTTTTAGTGATGAAGTGAATCAAGATGAAGTGATGGCACTTGCCTCATTAATGACTTATAAGTGTGCTATTGTAAATGTGCCATTTGGAGGAGGAAAGGGAGGAATTAAAATTAATCCTAAAAAGTACAGTGTTTATGAGTTAGAAAAAATTACTCGTAGATATACCAGTGAACTGGTTAAGAAAAATTTTATAGGACCTGGTATAGATGTTCCTGCTCCAGATTATGGAACCGGTGAAAGAGAAATGGCTTGGATAGTAGATACCTATGCATCTTTAAAGCCAGGGGATATTGACGCAGCAGGTTGTGTAACCGGAAAACCAATTACTCAAGGTGGAGTAAGAGGAAGAAAAGAAGCTACAGGCTTAGGCGTTTTCTTTGGAATCCGTGAAGTGTGTAATATGCCAGAAGTAATGCAGAAATTAGGCCTTACTGTTGGTGTTGAAGGCAAAACTGTTGTAGTACAAGGTTTAGGTAATGTTGGGTATCATAGTGCAAAATTTTTCAGAGAAAATGGTTCTAAAGTAATTTGTATTTCAGAACATGATGGAGCCGTTTACAACGAAAATGGTTTGAATGAAGAAGAATTGTTTCAGCATAAAAAAGCCACTGGTTCAATCTTAAATTTCCCTGGTGCTACTAATTTGGCTAAGAGCAGTGATGCATTAGAATTGGCTTGTGATATTCTTATTCCAGCGGCTTTAGAAAATGTAATCAATGGCACAAATGCCGATAAAATAAAAGCCAAAATTATTGGTGAAGCTGCAAATGGTCCATTGACTCCAGAAGCCGATGATGTAATGGCGTCAAAAGGAATTCTAGTTGTTCCAGATATGTATTTGAATGCAGGTGGTGTAACGGTGTCTTATTTTGAGTGGTTGAAAAATTTAAGCCATGTTCGTTATGGTAGAATGGAGAAGCGTTTTACTGAAAATATGAATACACATATTCTTAGCCAAATCGAAACCTTGACTGATCGAAAAGTAAGTGATGCAGAAAGAAAGTTTATTTTGCATGGACCTGAAGAAGTAGATCTTGTGCATAGTGGTTTAGAAGAAACAATGATTACAGCAACCCGTGAAATCATGGATATCTGGCATCAGAATCCTTCTATTCCAGATATGAGAACTGCAGCTTATGTTTGTGCAATCAATAAAGTTGGTACCTCTTATACTGAGCTGGGAATATTTCCTTAGTATTTTTTCAACAGCATTATTCAATGGCCGCTGCTTTTGCAGTGGCCATTATATTTTTACAATGATGCTATTGGTGATACTATAATAAAAATGGTCAATTGGAACAACAGGTGCGAAATCATAAATACACGCCAATCCAATGCCTAAAGCAATATGTTTACCCGCATTTACATTCCATTGAATATGCGGGGCAATTCTTGGTTTGAAATTGTCTGGTCTGCCTTGTATGAAAATATTAATGGCTATTTCATTATTTTGATTGGGCTTCCAGTCAAATCTTACATAACTATTGAGTTTAATCAACTGATTGAAAATTGGCGAAGTATTAGTTGGAATCTTATTGGAATCTACACCTTCATAATTCCATTTTTCTTCTTCATACATCATTCCGACTCCTGCATTAAAGTCCCACTTGTTTCCCCTCCATACATTGTAACGCATGTTTATTCCTCCTAATCTTCTGAAGATCATTCCTCTTTTATTATCCCATTGATATTGTATAAAACTTTCGGGCTGAATTTTATTCTTATAATTATGTCTGTATCTAAGGTGGAGGTATCCTGCATTTAAAATATCGTCTGGTCCATTATATGTAAGCCTTGAACTACCAGCAAAAAGAAAGAGCTCACGATTTTTTTGTAATAACATTTCTGCTGTATTAGTTGCATCCCATAGCGTAATCTTTTGTTTGTCTACTTCAATCCCTGTGGAAAAATTGAATTTAAAAGAGGTGTTTTTTGAATAGTCAGCAGTATCTGTTTTATCTATATTCAGTATTTGAGCATCCAAATTGTTTGAGTAAATGGAGTAGATCAGTAAAACAATGATTATCAAAAGAGTTCTCATTTATTTAATTTTATTTATACGACGGCACTGCATTAATGTTTTCATATTGCCCATTTGAAATGTATAAACCTCTTGTAGTATTGCCATTGGTTATGATCAAATAGGGTACTTGTAATTGGATATTATAGGTCAAAATTTGCTTTGCAACAGCATCATTAATTGGGGTACTCAATTCCTTGCATTCAACAATTAACCATGGTGTAGATTCTTTATACACTAAGATGTCAAACCTTTTTCGCATTTCTCCTACTTTTATTTCTTTTTCAATTGCAATTAATGAAGCAGGATATTTTTTTTCTTTGATTAAGTAGTTGATAAAATTTTGCCGTACCCATTCTTCTGGAGTAAGACGAACCCACTGTTTTCGTATTGGATCAAAAATGAATTCTTTCTCGTTTTCTTCTTTAATTTCAGGAAGGTATGTTGGGTATTGAATATTCATTTAATGCGTTAGCTATTGTAAAAATGAGTACTTATTGGTATATTTACAAGTTAATCTATATTTAGTAACTGAATTGATCAGTTCCTTTTTAACATAAAACTGCTTTTTTAAAAATTAGTATATGAAAACGAAAGAAGAAATAGTAAGCAATTGGTTGCCAAGGTATACAGGCGAAAAGCTAGAAAATTTTGGCAAATACATACTATTGACCAATTTCAGTAATTATGTTTACACATTTGCTAAATGGAATAAAGTAAAAGTAATTGGAGAAGACAGACCAATGCAATGTGCGACTGCAAACGGAATTACCATAATCAATTTTGGAATGGGTAGCCCCGGTGCTGCAACTATCATGGATTTGTTAACAGCTATAGAACCAGAAGCTGTTTTGTTTTTGGGAAAATGCGGTGGATTGAAAAAGCGCAATAAGTTGGGTGATTTAATTTTGCCAATTGCTGCTATTAGAGGAGAAGGAACATCTAATGATTATTTCCCTGCCGAAGTGCCCGCTATGCCTGCATTTGCTTTGCAGAAAGCTATTTCAACCACTATTCGAATCAATAAAGTGGATTATTGGACAGGAACCGTTTATACTACCAATAGAAGAGTTTGGGAGCATGATGAAGTTTTTAAAGAATACCTCACAAAAGTTCGAGCTTATGCAATAGATATGGAAACTGCCACTATTTTTACTGTTGGCTTTTTCAATAAAATACCAACGGGCGCTTTATTGTTGGTTAGTGATCAACCAATGGTACCAGATGGAGTAAAAACCGAAGCAAGTGATAAAAAAGTAACAGCTGATTTTGTAGATAGGCACTTGAAAATTGGAATCGACTCATTAAAACAGTTGATCAACAAAGGGCTTACTGTACGTCATCTACGATTCTAATCCTTCCAGAGAAAAGGGAACAAAATATAGGCCAAAGCAATAATCATTAAGTCTAAACCTATAAGCATTCCAATCATTTGCCACAAACCCAATTGAATAGCTGAAGAGAACGCCGCAGAGCTGATCTTCATCAATAATAGCAATTGCGGAATGATGATAGGGAAACCCATAATAGCCATCAATGCTGCTTGCTGTTGGGCTTTTGCAGCTATGGCAGCTAAAAACGTAAAAACCAGACTCAAACTGATTCCTCCCAATAAACTAATAAGTAAAAATTCCCCCAGTTTTGAAATTGGATTTCCCAACAATAGCGTAAAAACTCCTAGGCTCAGGAGATTCATCAATAACATCAATATTGCATTGAAAGCCAATTTTGCAATTACAAAATGGGTGGGGCTTGCTATTGTATAGAAATACAGCATTCTACCTCTGTTTTCTTGTAAGAAGCTTTTTGCAACAGCATTTATGCAAACAAATAATTGTAGCACCCAGAATAACCCGTTCCAAACTTTTTCTTCTGGTTGGCCCATTGACAGATACACTACAAAAGTGGTAGAAGCTATGTACAATAAAACACCATAAAAACTATACTGCTGGCGGGTTTCCAGTAATACGTCTTTTTTAATTAATGCTAATATTGTGGTGCTATTTTTCATTGGCACATTTTCTGCATCGAGGTTCGTAAGTTTCTTTTTCTCCTAATAAAACTTGTCCTTCCTGGGATGTTTTTCTGTAAGAGATATTGGCAATATTGCCACATTTCATACAAATGGCATGTAGTTTAGTAATATAATCTGCTATGGCCAATAAATGGGGCATTTGTCCGAATGGCTTACCCAGATAATCCATGTCTAAGCCCGCTACAATTACCCTGACCCCTCTTAATGCCAGCTTTTCGCAGACATCCATAATTTCTGCATCAAAAAATTGGGCTTCATCTATGCCTACAACATCTACATCCTGCGCCATCAATAATATGGTTTGTGAATTGTCGATGGGAGTGGATAAGATGGCATTAGAGTCGTGGCTAACTACTTTGTTTTCATCATATCTAACATCAATAGCAGGTTTGAAAATTTCCACCTTCAGATTGGCTATTTTAGCCCTTTTTAATCGGCGAATCAATTCCTCCGTTTTGCCGCTAAACATGCTACCGCATATTACTTCAATCCAGCCCCTTCTTTCACCCCACAAATTTGGTTCTATAAACATTGAACAAAATAAATTAATCAATTAAACGTTAGTAACTTTACGTCGAACGCATTACAATTACCCCAAAAGTATTGCTTCCAATGGAAAGAGTTGGCACTTTGATCAATAAATTAAAAGAACAGTTCGATGAACAGGCTGAATGTGAAACTTTGGCTATAACGGCACAATTGCTCCTGTCTGAATTACAGTTTAATAAAAATAATGATTTAACGAAAGGAAATGTGTCTATACAGATGCCTTCAGTGCATTTAACCCAGGCTAAAGAGCATGCCTATAGCAATTCCACCTCCAACGCAGCTTCAACATCATCAAATGAGCCTGAACAAGTAAAAATTCCATCAGGCTGGCTTTTTGAAGAACCAGTAGAAATTCCGACACTTGTCTTTCAACCGCATCATGAAGCTCCTTTAAAGCAAGTACCCAAAATCGACCCAATTAAAGAAATAACTCCCATCAATGAATTGTATCAGTTAAATCAAAGCCCTAATTTAAACGCTCATCTAAAGGAAGAGATCATTGAAGTGGCTTCTAAGTTAGAAGAAACACCAATAAGAGATTTACGAAAAGCAATTAGCGTAAATGATAAATACCTTTTTGCACATGTACTATTCAGAGGCGATGAAAGTATGTACGATAGAAGTATCAAGACCATTAATAGTTTTAATATTTATCCTGAAGCTCAATATTGGATTCAAAGAGAATTGAAAGTTAAATTGAGTTGGGAAGAAGGAAATGAAACGGTTAAGTTATTTGATCAGTTGGTTAAAAGACGATTTTCCTGAATATACAATAGAAGCCGTGACGTAGCTCCTGATTTTGAATAAACATAGTTCTGAGCAATTTCACCAGTCATTTTTCTTTTTGATTCATCATTCATTAACTCGTTCAATACTTCTTCGAGTTCAATCAAATTGTTTACACTAAATGCTCCTTCTGATTCTATCAGTTCAATTGCTTCTAAGTATTTGTCATATTCAGGGCCGAATACAACTGGAATGCCATATACAGCAGCTTCTAGCGTGTTATGAATACCTTCATCAATGAATCCTCCTCCAATAAATGCAATAGTAGAATACCGATACAAAGCACTCAGCATGCCCATATTGTTAATGATTAGAGATTGATATTCTTTTGTTGGTTGGTTTGTTTCGATTGCATTGATGTAATCGGAATATGAAATAGCATTAGGATAAAATCGGATACATTCATCGAGCCTTTCCTTTTCAATTTCATGAGGGGCAATAATGAATTGTATGTCTGGATGAGCAATTGCATAATGGTGTAAACATTTATCGTCCTCAGTCCATGTACTTCCTGCAACTATTACTTTTTTATTGTTGCAAAATTGCTCAACAATATTGTTGGAACTATGTGCTTTTGCAATTTTGATGACCTGATCAAATCTGGTATCGCCGGTTTCAAAAACATTTTTATCGATTCCTATTGATTGTAATAATTGTTTTGAATATTGGTCTTGTACAAAAATTGAATTGAAAAAATGCAATAAGTTTTTATAGAAATCTCCATACCATCTAAAAAATAATTGGTCTTCTCTAAATATGGCAGACACCAGTAAAACTGGTATATTTTTTTCTTTCATAGTTTTCAAATAATGATACCAAAATTCATATTTGATAAAAATGGCTATTTGCGGTTTTACAATTGTGAGAAAATCAATAGCGTTTTTTTGGCTGTCCATGGGTAAGTAACAAACAAAATCAACCGCAGGATGGTTTTGCCTAACAGTAAATCCGGATGGTGAAAAAAAACTAACCAGAAAAAAATAGTTTGGATAAGCAGTTTTCAATGATTCCAATAGAGGCAAACCTTGTTCGAATTCACCCAAAGATGAACAGTGCATCCAAATTACAGGTCTCGACTCTTTTTCGAAGACTCGGCCGTATCTGCTCTTCCAATTTACCCTTCCCTCAATCCATAATTGAGCCTTTTTGTTGAAAGGAGCAATACATCTAGCTGCAAATGGGTATAGCAGGATAAATAATTGGTAGAATAGCTTCATTCTGTACAAAGTTATGGGTATATTCTTTGTCTACCCTTTTTGTGCTAATTTTGCACATCTAAAGTATTATATATATGCGACCAATTCAAATGGTTGACACCAAATCTCAATACCTACATATTAAAGCCGAAGTTGACAGTGCCATTCATGATGTTTTGGATACTGCTGCATATATCAATGGTAAGCCAGTTCAAGATTTTGCAGCCGCTCTTTGCCAATACTTACAAGTAAAACATACTATCCCTTGTGCAAATGGAACGGATGCATTGCAAATAGCCATGATGGCTTTAGGGCTTGAACCTGGTGATGAAGTGATTACACCTTCATTTACTTATATAGCTACAACAGAAGTTGTTGCTCTATTAAAGTTAACACCAGTATTTGTAGAAGTAGATCCAAAGACTTTCTGTATCGATCCCGAGTCAGTAAGAAAAGCAATCACTTCCAAAACAAAAGCGATCGTGCCTGTTCACTTGTATGGCCATTCTGCTCCAATGGAAGAAATCATGCAAATAGCAAAGGAATTTAATTTATTTGTTATCGAAGACAATGCCCAAGCAATTGGATGCGATTATACTTTTTCGGATGGCACGGTGAAAAAAACTGGAACTATCGGAACAATTGGGGCAACTTCTTTTTATCCTTCTAAAAATTTAGGAGCTTACGGAGATGGAGGAGCTATTTTTACCAATGACGATTCATTGGCAGCTAAAATGAAAATGATTGCTAACCATGGACAACAGAAAAGATATTATCATGAAGTTGTAGGTTGCAATTCCAGACTCGATTCTATTCAAGCAGCTGTATTAAATGTTAAACTGGCTCATCTTGATCGGTATAATAAAGCCAGACAATCGGTTGCTGCTTTTTATAATTCAGCTTTTGCGAATCATCCAAATATAATCACTCCATTTGTTGCGGATTACAGTACACATGTATATCATCAATATACTTTGCAAATTAAAAATGCAGATCGGGATGCATTGAGCGAATATCTTGCTCAACATAAAATTCCTTCAATGATATACTATCCGGTTCCAGGACATAAACAAGATATGTTTGCTTCATTCGGATTGCCACAAATCAATTTACCTATTACCGATGAATTGACAGATTGTGTAATTTCATTACCAGTTCATACAGAAATGGAACAGGATCAATTACAGTTCATTACTCAACATGTTTTAAATTATTTAAATCAATAAACAATGAAAATTGCAGTAGTAGGTACAGGATATGTAGGACTTGTTACAGGAACATGTTTTTCTGAAACAGGTAATAAAGTTACTTGTATCGATATCGATCAAAACAAGGTTAATAAATTATCAAATGGAGAGATAACCATTTATGAGCCTGGGTTAGAAAAAATATTTTTAAGAAATTTAAAAGAAGGCAGATTGGTATTTACCACTAATCTTGCTGAAGGGGTAAAAGATGCAGAGATTATTTTCCTTGCATTGCCAACACCTCCAGGAGAAGGCGGAGCGGCGGATTTAAAATATATTTTGGGAGTAGCCAAAGACCTTGGCCATATACTTAAAGATTATAAAGTAATTGTTGATAAAAGTACTGTACCAGTTGGAACTGCCGAAAAAGTGCAAGCTGCCATAGCTGAAAATTTTAAAGGAGCTTTCGATGTGGTAAGTAATCCGGAATTTTTGCGAGAAGGGGTTGCTGTGGATGATTTCATGAAACCAGATAGAGTAGTAGTTGGAACAAGATCTGATCGTGCTAAAAAGCTGATGTCTGATTTATATGCTCCATTTGTCCGCCAAGGGAATCCGGTAATTTTTATGGATGAGAAGTCGGCAGAATTAACCAAGTACGCCGCCAATTCTTTTTTAGCAGCAAAAATTTCATTCATGAATGAAATAGCTCAGTTGTGTGAAAGAGTAGGAGCAGACGTAGACATGGTAAGAAGAGGAATTGGAAGTGATGAGAGAATTGGTAAACGTTTTCTTTTTCCTGGGATAGGATATGGTGGAAGTTGTTTCCCTAAAGATGTACAAGCTTTGATCATGTCTTCTGATGAAGTAAACTATGATTTTAAAATATTGAAAGCGGTAGAAGCAGTCAATGAAAAACAAAAACTTCATCTAATGCCTAAAATTGAACAATATTTTAAAGGCAATTTAAAAGGCAAGCATTTTGCACTTTGGGGATTGGCATTCAAACCCAATACAGATGATATCAGAGAAGCACCAGCTTTGTATTTAATCGATGCGTTAACCGCTGCAGGCGCCACTGTTTCTGCATTTGATCCAGAAGCAATGCCCAATGTACAAGCTACCATTGGCAATAAAGTATCTTATGCAAATAGTCAATACGGATGTTTAGAAGGAGCAGATGCTTTGATTATCGCAACAGAATGGAGTGAGTTTAGAACACCTGATTTTGAGCGGATAAGTGCTACCTTAAAAAACAAAGCCATTTTCGATGGCCGTAATTTATTCGAAGTAAAATTCATTACAGATATGGGTTATCATTACGAAAGTGTTGGTAGACCTTAAAAAAAATAGCCATGTCTCAAAAACGTATACTCATTACAGGAGCAGCAGGGTTTTTAGGTTCACATTTATGTGATCGCTTTATCAAAGAAGGCTATCATGTTATTGCAATGGACAATTTGATCACTGGTGATCTAAGAAACATTGAACATTTATTCAAACTACCCAATTTTGAATTTTACCATCATGATGTGTCAAAATTCATACATGTGCCAGGTGAGTTGGATTATATTCTACATTTTGCTTCACCTGCAAGCCCAATTGATTATTTAAAAATCCCTATTCAAACGTTGAAAGTTGGAGCATTAGGTACACATAATTGTTTGGGATTAGCAAAAGCAAAAAATGCAAGAATGCTGGTTGCTTCTACAAGTGAAGTATATGGAGATCCAATGGTACATCCTCAAACAGAAGAATATTGGGGAAACGTAAATCCAGTTGGTCCAAGAGGTGTGTATGATGAAGCCAAAAGATTCATGGAATCAATTACAAGAGCTTATTATACATTTCATGGTGTTGAAACTAGAATTATTCGCATATTCAATACCTATGGACCTAGAATGCGATTAAATGATGGAAGAGCATTGCCTGCATTTATTGGCCAAGCACTTAGGGGAGAAGATCTTACTGTTTTTGGAGATGGAAGTCAAACAAGGAGTTTTTGTTATGTAGATGATTTGGTGGAAGGGATTTACCGGTTATTGATGAGTGATTATACAATGCCAGTAAATATTGGAAACCCCAATGAAATTACATTGAAAGATTTTGCAGAAGAAGTATTGAAATTAACAGGCTCGTCGGTAAAAATAATTTACAAGCCTTTGCCTGTAGATGATCCAAAACAAAGAAAACCAGATATTACCAAAGCAAGGGAATTATTAGGTTGGGAGCCAAAAATTGACCGTGCAGAAGGATTGAAAAAGACCTATGATTATTTTAAGTCTTTGCCTAAAGAAGAATGGTCTAAGCAGCCCAAAGAATTTAGTTCTAATAAATAAGTTTACAATGAAGCCGCTTGTTATTGTCACCGGAAAAAATGGTCAATTAGGTTGGGAACTGCAACAATTGGCTGCTTCATTAGAAAACCAGTATCATTTTATTTTTACAGATAGGGAATTATTAGATTTATCTAATCCTTCAACCATTGCACCATTTTTCGAACAATTTCAACCTAATTATTTTATCAATTGTGCAGCATATACTGCAGTTGATAAAGCAGAGTCTGAGAAAGAATTGGCACTAATTATTAATGGCACTGCTGTTGGTGAAATAGCAAAATGTTGTGAGCAACATAAATGTAAATTAATTACCATTTCCACTGATTATGTGTTTAATGGTAAAGGAAATTCTCCTTACAAAACCGATACGGCAACTGATCCTGTTAATTATTATGGTTATACTAAATCGATAGGTGAGGAGCTTGCGCAACAAAACAATCCTTCATCAATAGTTATTAGAACTTCTTGGGTATATAGTGAGCATGGAAATAATTTTGTGAAGACCATGTTGCGTTTGATGAAGGAAAAGCCAGATTTGAAAATTGTCAATGATCAAATTGGTTGCCCAACTTATGCAGCTGATTTAGCAAAAGTAATAATGAGTATTCTGGATGAAGATCAAGACGGAAATCAACATCACGGAATTTATCATTATAGCAATACAGGAATACTATCCTGGTTTGATTTTGCCGTTGCTATTAAAAAATTGGCAGATCATCCTACAACGCTTTATCCGATAACTACTGCTGAATTTCCAACTCCTGCAAAGAGACCTGCTTACTCTGTAATGGATACTTCCAAAATTGCCAAGGATTTCGGAATCAGTTTGAATAATTGGGAAGAAAGCTTAAAAGCTTTTTTTCATAAAGTGTATCTATAATTATTCTGAAGTTAACTAATACACTTAATTTTTATTTCCTTTCTCATTGCGGTCTTTCTCTTTATGTCCTTTATTACCTGGATGATTTTTGTATTTTTCGTCTTTACTATCTCTGATTGATTCCTGCTTTGGGCCCCTTCCGTCACTGAATCCAGCATATTTATTTCGGTACATGTCTCCATCTTTGTAAGGTGCAGGACGGTTGATCACTACTTTATATCTACGGTAGGGATCAAACCCACTATATTTATATGGTAATGAGTTGGTAAATACCCATTGATTTTTATTTAAGTAAACATATTGTCTTTTGGGTACATTATAATATGCATCTATATCAGGGAAATAATAATAATCAACATGATCATAACCAGTGGGCCCCCATGCTGGTTGGCTGCCGATATTGATGTTAATTCCTATTTGCGCTGGAGCAGAAATATTGAAAGCGATATTCGATACAAGTATTAAAAGAGTCAAGAACCTTTTCATTTAATTATTTTTAGGTAATAACCAATGAAGGGAAAGCCATGCCGCAGAATAAAAACTAGCAAATTTGTAATTGCAAGGAAGTTAAACGCAAGAAAAGAGGAATTTGCTCAGAAAGATGCTCTTTCTTGGCAAAATGACAGTTTACTGTTTAAAATATTTATGATTGATTATATATTTTATCAATTCAATACAAATGAGTCCAATAAGCGTAACAACTATAATGGTTACCATTGCCTTGCAATCTAGAAAACTTGTTTTTAAAATTGTTTGTAGAATTGGTACATAGATTATTGCCATTTGAAGAATTATAGTTCCCGCAATTACTGCCAACATTGGCTTATTTGCAAATAGATGTCTTGAAAGAATAGGATTCGAAATAGAACGAACAGAAAGTGCATTTCCCAATTGAACAAAACAAAGTGTTGAAAATACCATTGATTGTTGTTGCTGTATATTATATCCCTCTTTAATTGCCCACCATTGAATGAATAAGGATGAACCTCCAATAATAATACCAGTAAACAAAATCTTTGTTACAAGCCCTCCTGCAAATAAATTTTCTTTGGGTGGACGTGGCGGCCTGTTCATAATGTCTTTTTCAGCTTCTTCTGCAACAAGTGCTAAACCTGGAAGACCATCCGTTACCAAATTTATCCAAAGTATATGTATAGGTAATAATGGTATTACAAAACCTACAATTGGTGCTATAAAAATTGTTAGAATCTCTCCTAGATTGCAGGAGAGTACATACAAAATAAATTTTTTGATATTATCATAAATTTTTCTGCCTTCTCTTACTGCATTAACAATAGTGGCAAAATTATCATCTAGTAAAATCATGTCTGCAGCTTCTTTCGAAACATCCGTTCCTGTAATACCCATTGCAATGCCAATATTTGATTGTTTTAAAGAAGGAGCGTCATTTACTCCATCACCAGTCATGGCTACAAATTCTCCGTTGGCTTGCAATGCTTTTACAATATTCAATTTTTGCTCCGGTGACACACGAGCATAAACAGAAGTTGTCTTTACAATTTCTTTTAATTCTTCTATAGATAAATCAGTAAGATCAGTACCTGTTTTCACTCCTTGATGCCCTTGCTCAATCATACCCAATCGCTCTGCAATTGCAGTTGCAGTGAGTGCCTGGTCGCCAGTAATCATTACTGTTTTTATGCCTGCAGTTTTACATTCTTTAATAGCGGCTATCACTTCTTCCCTTGGTGGATCTATCATTGCAACAATGCCTAAAAATTCCAATGCTGTTTCATCAGCTGTTTTTATTTCACCCGGATTATTTTCAAATATTTTAAAGCCAAAAAATAAAACTCGTAAACCCTCGGCCGCCCATTCTCTATTTTTATCAAGCCATTGTGGTAACTTTTCTTTATTCTTTACAGCTAATACTTCTTCCATCTTAATAGGAGCGCCTTTTACAAATAATATCCATTTGTCTGCATATTTATGTAGCGTGCTCATTCTCATTCTTTCAGAATCAAAGGGCAATTTAGATATCATCGGAAATTTAGTATCAGCTGCTTCTTTTGATTGGCCATTTTTTATAGCATATTCTACCAATGCAGTTTCTGTAGAGTCCCCCAATAATCCTTCATTGGAAAAACGCACTTCATTATTTAGTAACATTGCCTGCAACAATAATTTTTCTTTCTCCGGCGCAGCCTGAATCTTTTCAACTGTCATTACATTTTGTGTGAGCGTGCCAGTTTTATCGCTACAGATATAGGTCACCGAACCCAGGGTTTCTACTGCAGGCAATTTTCTCATTAATGCTTTTTGCTTTACCATTCGGCTAGCACCTCCTGCCAACGCAATTGTAATTACCGCAGGTAATGCTTCTGGCAAAGCTGCGACTGCTAATGAAAGCGCAGTGAGAAACATCTGAAAAGCAGGAACTCCACGCCATAATCCTTCAGCAAAAACGGCAAGGCAAATAAGTATAACAATTAAGGCCAATTGTTTACTAAACACTGCCAATCTTTTTTGTAGTGGCGTTTTTTGAGAAGGCAATTTGAGTAGGCCTGCAATCTTTCCTAGTTCTGTGTTCATTCCAATAGCAGTTACTACTGCTTTTGCAGAACCATTACTTACATGGGTTCCTTTAAAAACCATATTATGCTGGTCTCCAGGAACCAGATTTGTTTGGCTAATGGTATCTGTAATTTTCTCAATTGTATTGCTTTCTCCTGTTAATGATGCTTCATCTGTTTTAAAAGAATGTGTTGTTATCAATCTGCCATCTGCAGGTATAATTTCCCCTGTTTCTAGCAAAATGATATCTCCGGGAACTAAATTTTTTGATTCAGTTTTTTCAGGATTATTATTAATTAATACCATAGCAAATTGTGGGGCCATCTTTTGTAATAAATGGATTGATTTTTCTGCATTATATTCCTGAGAAACCCCCATCCATGCATTTCCAATAATAATCGCAAGAATAACAAAAGCATCTGTTCGCTCACCTGAAATAAATGAAATTACAGCTGCAATGATTAAAATAATTATCATCACATCTGTAAACTGTGCAAGCACCATTAACCATTTGCTTTTTTGTTTTGTTTCAGTTAAAGCATTTGCTCCATATTCTTTTTGGCGCAAGGCAATATCTGCTTCACTCAAGCCGGTAACAGATGTTTTAAAATGCGCTAAAACTATTTCTATGCTTGATTGATAATGGTTATCCATTATAATAAAAATTGTAATTACCTATTTGTTAATTTTGTTCATCTGAAGTTGATAATTTCTGCTGTTTTTATTGTTACATGATTACTGCATATTGTTGTAGTTTTTCTTTAACTTATTGCATTAGGAATATGTGAATGATACATGTTATTTTAATAATGGTATAATACTTTACTAGATATTATTTCCCACCTTCGAATTACTAAACTTTTTTATTTATTCTTTCAATAAAAAACCATGGCACCTTACATAGCATTAGGAATCTACTTAGCATTATTGGCACTAGTTTATATTTTAATACACCTGTAGGCTTCCCCTAAGTTCGGCCAGTTAAAGTTAGGGTTAACAAAAAATACTTGTTAACTTTAAATTTTAATAGTCATGAAAAAAGGAAGATTAACCGAACACCAAATTGTATCTGCTTTAAAGAAACACGAAGCAGGTATATCCGTCAAAGACATCAGCAGGGAACTAGGTATTAGCGAACCAACGTTTTACAATTGGAAAGCCAAATACGGGGGTATGGAAACCAGCGATGTTACAAAGCTCAAAGACCTAGAAAAGGAAAATGCAGAACTCAAGAAAATGTTTGCTGAGTTAAGTATTGAGAATCGAGCTATCAAAAACCTGCTTGAAAAAAAGCTTTAACGTCTGAAGAGAAACGAGAAGCTGTTGTATATCTGGTAACAGAAGAACAGCTAAGTAACCGCAAGGCGTGCAAACTGATGGGAATATCTCGAACGACCTGTCAGTATCAAGCAAAACCCAAGGATGATCTTGAAGTACAAGAAGCATTAACGGCGCTTACAACCAAACATGCAAGTATTGGCTATTGGCAATGCTGCTACCGTCTTTGGAATAAAGGCTATCTGTGGAATCACAAAAAGATTTACAGGGTGTATACCGACATGAAATTAAATATTCGCCGCAGGGCTAAAAAACGATTACCAGAGAGGGCTAAACAAACGCTATCGGTTCCCAATGCACCAAACCAAGTATGGAGCATTGATTTTATGAGCGACACGCTGGTTGATGGAAGAAGGTTCCGCTTGTTCAATGTTATGGATGATTTTAACAGAGAATCATTAGCTATTGAAATAGATACTTCTTTACCATCATTAAGAGTCACTAGAGTGCTTAATAGGATTGTTGAGCAAAGAGGTAAGCCCGCAAATCTTCGTTCTGATAATGGTCCAGAATTTATCAGCCATATATTGCAGGAGTGGTGTGAAAAGCAGCAGATTACTTTGCAATACATCCAACCTGGTAAACCAACACAGAACGCATATATCGAAAGGAAAAATGGAAGTATCAGAAGAGAACTCCTAAATGCTTACTTGTTCAATAGCTTGGCAGAAGTAAGATGCTTGAGTGAGGAATGGAGGATTGATTACAATACAGAACGACCTCATAAATCACTTGGATATCTATCGCCACTATCTTATGCTGAGCAGCATTACAAAAGTTCAAAGAACGATTTATTGCTTTATCCACAAACAGCGAACGCAAATAATCAAAACATTGAAGAGAGCTGTTTAGTGGATAAAATCATTGGAAACAAAAAAATGAATAACTTAGAAAACTCTAACAACCGCTGGCACTAAAATAAGGGGAGCCTACACAACTAAGCGAGGAAAATCCTATTCGACCGACTACATAATTATTCAGCCTAGCTATTTTAAAATTACCTGAGTAGTAGGATGGGTAATTCCCATATTTAGATAGATGGCAAATGGAATTGGATTCAAAAAACCAGGTCGTACCATCAGAGTTATGGTTATTGTACTTTACAAAGAAATAATAGAAGGTACCAACAAGGAAGGTGGAATAAAAGTAATAGAGCTATAATTGAACTTCAGTAAAATGGAGACAGGATAATACTTGATATTGGATTACCTGCGGTGATCCTCCCCGCATTGCATTACCCAAACGCCCTT
>JBBAJS010000001.1:0-280465 GCA_040403975.1 Sediminibacterium sp. | reverse complement strand
TGCCTTTGGCAACTTGGCGTTTTCATTTATTCACTTACGCGAATGAATTCGCGACTTAGTTTTATTAATATGATATTGGATTACCTGCGGTGATCCTCCCCGCATTGCATTACCCAAACGCCCTTCGTTGCCTTTGGCAACTTGGCGTTTTCATTTATTCACTTACGCGAATGAATTCGCGACGCTCGTAAACGAAAACGCCACTCGCTTCGCGAGTGGCGTTTGTTGCCCGACCAGGATTCGAACCTAGACATACTGAACCAAAATCAGTTGTACTACCCTTATACTATCAGGCAATCCTTCCATTTCTTTCGGAATGGGCTGCAAAAATAAGGTTCGGGAGCAATTATGCCAAATTTTTTAAATAGAAGTTCTTCCAATAATCTAATAACCAATAACTTAATGACACAACTACCAATAACCAATAACCAATAACTATCAACTATTACGCCCTTTCTTCCCTTTCCTTCAGTTCTTTAATCTTGTCTAAGGCACCAGCAACCACATCGCACATAATGGTATACAGGGCCCCAGGTTTATAATTGGCATAAATATGTTCTAATGCAAGGTTTTCATTGGCTATTACTGTTTGAGGCAGATTGGAGTTTACCGAATTGATTCCTTCTTGCAATAGTGCAATGATTTCTTCTGCAGTTCTGCCACGCAAATTTTTATCGCAGCGGATAATGATTTCATCAAAATATTTAGCAGAAATTGATCCAAGTTCCCTTATATCTTCATCTCTACGATCACCCGTTCCGCTAATTACCCCCACTTTGTATGGATAATCTAACTTATTGACAAAATCGCCTAGTAATCTTAATCCATGTGGATTATGGGCAAAATCAGCCAAAAATGTAAAATGTTTAAAATGAAAGAAATTCAATCTGCCAGGGGTGGTATTGCTGCTAGAAATAAAGGTTTGTAAACCACTCCTGATATCTTCTATTGTAATGCTTTTGAATAAATAGGTAGCCATCACACTTGGCAAACAATTCGCAATATTGTGAACCGCTTTTCCCTCGAAAGTGAGTGGAATATCTTTTACATTCATCACTCGAATTTTCCAGGTACCTTTTAAAATACTCACGAATCCATTTTCATAAACGGTAGCTAATCCTCCAGCTTTGCAATGACTTTGAATCCTAGGATTATTTTCGTCCATACTAAATAAAGCGATATTGCATTTAAGGTCTTTCTTCATGGCGTACACCAGATCATCATCTGCATTCAATACTGCATAGCCATGCGGAAAAACAGTTTCAGGAACAACCGCTTTAACCCTGGCCATTTGTTCTACACTATTGATTCCACCTAAACCAATATGGTCTTCAGCAACATTGGTAACAATCGCAACATCACAAAATTGAAAAGCCAATCCATTTTTCAAAATCCCACCTCTTGCACATTCCAATACAGCAAAATCAACAGTAGGATCTTTCAATACAAACTGTGATGAAAGCGGACCGGTACAATCTCCTTTCATCAATAATTGATTTTGAATATATACTCCATCGCTTGTTGTATAACCCACTTTCTTTCCAGCACTTTTCGAAATATGAGCAGTTAATCGAGTAGTAGTGGTTTTTCCATTGGTTCCAGTAATGGCAATAATAGGAATACGACCATTGCTTCTATCTGGGAATAGCATGTCAATTACAGGTTCTGCAACATTGCGTGGTAAACCTTCTGCTGGTTCTATATGCATTCTGAAACCTGGAGCAGCATTTACTTCTAGGATGGCGCCTCCATTTTCATTTACTGGAGTATGTAAATCTTCAGCCATGATATCGATACCGCAAATATCCAATCCAATGATTTTTGCAATTCGTTCGCACATGACCACATTGGCAGGATGCACTTCATCGGTAATATCCGTTGAAGTTCCTCCAGTAGAAAGATTGGCCGTTGTTTTTAACAAGACCAATTCCCCTTTCGCAGGAATCGTATCCAAACTATATCCTTTATCTTCCAACATTTTCATTGTACTTCCATCAACAGTAATTTGTGTAAGTACTTTTTCATGTCCATAACCACGACGTGGATCCTTATTGGTATCATCAATTAACCATTGAATGGAATTTACTCCATCACCAACTACCGATGCTGGTGTGCGAAGTGCAGCACATATAAATTTATAATTGATTACTAAAATTCTAAAATCGAAACCTGTGATAAATCGTTCTACAATTACTGAACGTCCATAAACTTTAGCAGCTTCAAATGCTTTGAGTGCTTGTTCCCAATTGACAATATTGGTAGTATTGCCTTTGCCATGATTGCCGTCAATGGGTTTAATTACCAACGGGTAACCAAATTTGTCAACCGCTTCTTGTAAGCCAATTTCAGTTCTTACAACAGTTCCCCTAGGAACTGGAATTTCAGCAGCTTCTAATAAATTTTTGGTTTCCTCTTTATCACATGCAATATCAACCGCAATATTTCCTGTTGTTGAAGCAATCGTTGCCCTGATTCTTTTTTGATGGATTCCATATCCTAATTGCACCAAACTATGTTTGTTTAGTCGAAGATGGGGGATACCTCTTTTAGCGGCTTCATCAACAATACAACCAGTGGAAGGTCCAAGGCGAGTATCTTCTCTAATTTCCCGTAGACTTTGAATATCATCCGTTAAATCATAAGGAGTATTGCTTGCAAGCGCTTCTGTGATTCTTACGGCAGCTTTCCCTGCATAAACACCTGCATCTTCTTCTATATAACTGAATACAACAAAATATTTTCCTGGTTCTCCTGTGCCTCTTGTTCTACCAAAGCCCGTTTCCATTCCTGCAAGGGTTTGTAGTTCAAGTGCGATATGTTCGATCACATGCCCCATCCAAGTCCCTTCTTCCACCCTTTGAAAAAATCCACCTGGAGTGCCAACACTGCATCGGTGAGAAAACATAGAGGGGAACAGCGCTTTTAGTCTGTCTAAGAACCCATCGATCGTATTGGTAGGACGCTGCTCCATTTCTTGTAAATCCAATTTCATCTGTATGAGCTTGGTTCTGCGAATACTCCAATAATTAGGGCCTCTCAGTATTTTGGTTTCTTCAATTTTCATAAAAGTTGATGGTTATTTGAGCATTTCATTTGTACACAATTAATACACTTTGTGTAGGAGGATGAATATATCATTTTTTTTGGGATTGATGGGCAATTCAAAAGGCTTATTTTTGTTTTGTATCGAATTTATAAGCATGAGTGTTCCAAAAGGAAAATTAATTGCCATTGGTGGCGCCGAAGACAAAGGCACGGACCTAGAAAAAGGGATAGTGTTTCGAAATAATCTTAATTTTTTTGAATTAGGTATTTTAAGAAGAATAGTGGAAGAATCTGGTGGCCAGCAGGCTTGTATTGAAGTGGTTACAACTGCATCTACAATACCTTATGAAGTGGGAGAGAACTATTTAGACGCTTTTGGTAAAATTGGCTGTACCGACGTTGGGGTAATTCATATCAGAAATAGAGAAGACGCGCAAAAGCAAGAATACATCGATCGAATAGCCAAATGTGATGCTGTAATGTTTAGTGGTGGTAATCAATTGAGGCTGACAGCCATTTTTGGTGGAACTCGGTTTTTGAAAATCATTCTTGACCGTTATGACAAAGAAAACTTTGTTGTGGCTGGAACATCGGCCGGAGCAATGGCCATGAGTAATACTATGATTTACGAAGGCAATGCTACGCGTGCACATTTAAAGGGGGAAGTGAAAATCACTACTGGTTTAGGCTTTATGGATAATGTAATCTTTGATTCTCATTTTGAGAAGCGTGGACGTTTTGCTCGTCTGGCACAAGCCGTATCTGCAAATCCTTCTTGTATTGGTATTGGTTTAGGGGAAGATACAGGTATGTTAATTACCGATGGCAACCAAATGGAAGCCATTGGAAGTGGCTTAGTAATTATTGTAGACGGGCATGATATTAAATACAGTAACACGGCGGATATACCGGAAGGTAATCCACTCAGTATAGAAAATTTAAAAGTTCATTTCTGTGCAAAAGGAAATGGATATTTGGTGAACGAAAGAACTTTTGTAGAATTAATGGGAACAGCTACTACTCCTGTAATGACGGATATTTACTAAAGAAGAAATAAGAAAGATGAAAGAATTGTCAAGTAATAAACAATAAAATATGTCTGGAAAATTAATTTTTTTTGCCATTTTTATTGCCTCAATGTTCTTGATGGCTTTTAATTATACCAAAAAAAGAAAAGTGATTTTTTTTGGAGATTCTATTACTCAAATAGGAGCGGGGCCAGGAGGATATATTCGATTAATGGAATCGACTTTGCAAAAAGAAGGACTTTCCGATCAATATGAATTTGTTGGTGCTGGCATAAGTGGAAACAAAGTGACCGATTTGTATTTGCGCTTAGAAGAAGATGTGCTCAAGCAAAATCCAGAAATTGTAGTCATCTATATCGGCATCAATGATATCTGGCACAAACGACTCAATGGTTCAGGAACGGAGTTTGTAAAATATGCTCAATTCTATGAAGCCATTGTAAAAAAATTGCAAGCTGCTGGGATAAAAATAGTTGTATGTACTCCTTCAGTAATTGGAGAAAGAAAAGATATGTCCAACGAACAAGATGGAGAATTAAATATGTACAGCAACTGGCTTCGTTATTATGCAAAAACAAACCAAATTCCTTGCGTAGATTTACGCACTTCTTTTGTTAATTATTTAATTTCCAATAACCCTAATAATGAAGAAAAAGGGTTTTTAACCAACGATCGCGTTCACCTTAATGCAGCAGGCAATCAATTTGTTGCTGACGAAATCTGGAAAGTGTTGAAGCAAGTAAAATAATTTAATTATTTATTTCACGAATTGGAATTGGGCTCACTTGTACAATAGGTAATTCTCCTTTTGGGGTGAGTATAATTTCTGTGCCTCCAACTGTTTCACCTTTTGCAATCACATATCCTAGTTGAATCGTTTTGCCCGCCAGTTCTTTACTCATGACTTCATTGACGCTAAAGTTCCAGTCCCTTGCTCCTATGGATTTGCCTTTATTGGTCAATCTTTTGCCTGTAGCATTGATGCAGGCAAATTCAGCAATAATATTTGGAGCTTTCATGCTAAAGGATAAATTGGTTCTTGAAGGTATGTATTTTGCACATCCTGTATTGGTAACAAAAAATCGGATTTCATAACGCTCATAATCATCTTTTGACTGAATATTGTTAATGGTATAACCATAACTCATATCGTTGATAAATATAGCTGAGTCTATTACTAATTTCATTTGAGCATTTGCTTCACTGGAAAAAATAAGTGTAATAGTCAATGCCAAAAAGCAGTTAAAAAATTTCATTGATGGTTTTTTTACGGGTTAATTTACGATTACTAAATAGTAATTCTTTTTTCCTTTTTGTACAAGAATGTATTTGTTTTGCAACAAATCAGTTAAATCAATAGTGGTTTTTTCAGCCGAAATCTTTGTTTTATTAATTGCAATACCGCCAGCTTGTAACATTTTTTTCGCTTCACCTTTACTTGGGAAAATGGCAGTATCTGTTAAAAAATTAATGAGATCATAACCGCCTGTAAGTGTAGAACGTTCAATTGATGCAGTTGGAACTCCGTCCATTACTTGTAATAATTGTTTTTCATTTAAACTGGCCAATACTTCTGTAGCAGCATTACCAAATAATATTTCAGAAGCTTTTACTGCAAATTCATAATCATCTCTGCTATGCACAAAACAGGTAATTTCTTCAGCTAGCTTTTTTTGTAAAGCTCTTTCATGAGGTGCAGTTTGATGTGCAGTAATTAACAATTCTATTTCCTGTTTAGGTAATAGTGTAAATATTTTGATCCATTTAATTGCATCTTCATCACTGGCATTCAACCAAAATTGATAGAACTGATAGGGTGATGTTTTTTCCGGATCCAGCCAAACATTTCCTTTTTCCGTTTTACCGAATTTTCCGCCATCTGCTTTCGTAATTAATGGGCAGGTAAAAGCAAAAGCTTCTCCACCAGTTTTTCTGCGAATGAGTTCTGTGCCAGTTACGATATTACCCCACTGATCACTTCCGCCCATTTGTAATTTGCAATTTTTATTCTGGTAGAGCCAATAAAAATCATATCCCTGAACCAACTGGTAAGTAAACTCAGTAAAACTCATTCCAGTTTCTCCTTCCAATCTTTTTTTCACACTGTCTTTATTCATCATGTAATTCACCGTAATGTGTTTGCCTACATCACGTATGAAATTCAAGAAACTAAAATCTTTAAACCAGTCATAGTTATTCACCATTTCTGCCTTATTGATTTTATCGCCCTTGAAATCTAAAAATTTCGACAATTGTTTTCGAACACCTTCCTGATTGAATTGCAATACTTCTTCGCTCAATAAATTTCTTTCTTCACTTTTGCCACTTGGGTCTCCCACCATACCGGTAGCTCCTCCTACCAATGCATATGGTTTGTGCCCTGCATTTTGCAAATGGACTAATAATAAAATGGGAACTAAGCTTCCAATATGCAGGCTGTCAGATGTTGGGTCAAACCCGATATAACCCGATACCATTTCTTTCTCTAATAATGATTCTGTGCCAGGCATGATATCCTGAATCATACCCCTCCATGATAATTCTGCTACTAAACTCATTCATCAACAATTTGTGCAAATGTACAAAAGATGATGTCATTGCTGCAATGCCTTAGTTTTGCTAAAAATCGAAAGATTATGCGGAAAGTTGGAGATGGAACCAGGGCATTGAATTTTTTTATCGACACGGTATTAATAACCATATTGGCTATGCTTTTGCGCAGGTGGTGGAATTTTTATGTGATGTATTGGGGGTATCCTCCCATTAATTTCGGTTGGGTTTTCTTTGGAACAGCTTGGTTGTACTACTTTTTGTTTGAATCGATTTTTGCAAAATCTCCTGCCAAATGGTTTACCCAAACCAAAGTTGTCACGCTTTCGGATAGTAAACCTTCATTATTAATTATTTTCTGGCGGTCTCTTTTACGTCTTACCGTGATTGATTTATTCTTCGGCCCTTTTTTAGATGGTCCCTTACATGATTATGCCAGTAAAACCAAGGTAGTTGAAGGGTAAGGACATTCATTTCCTAAATCGAAACTACTCGGGTGATTGATTGTTATACATTTGCGCTTCAGCAAGAAGCAAGCATTTATATGGCAAAGATTGGCATTAATATAGCAACAGGAAGCCTTCAACAGGCAGAAATGATTGTTGGCATTGATTTAGGTACTACCAATAGTTTGGTGGCTATTATTCATCCGGACAGCAAACAACCTACTGCATTAAAAGAATTCAATACCAGTAGCCTGGTTCCTAGTGTTGTTCATTTCGATTCTTTGGGCAATGCAGAAGTGGGAGAACTGGCTAAAAATTATCTTGAATCCGATCCGGCAAACACCATTTTTTCTGCCAAAAGGTTAATGGGCAAAAGTTTCAACGATTTAAAAGCAAATGCTGATTTCTTTACTTACAAAGTAATAGATGACGATGCAGACAGATTGGTTAAAGTGCAGGTTGGCAATCAATTTTATTCTCCCATCGAGTTGTCTTCTTTTATTTTAAAGGAATTGAAAACCAGAGCCGAACATATTTTAAAAACACCAGTTTCTAAAGCGGTGATCACCGTGCCAGCTTATTTTAATGACGCTCAAAGACAAGCTACCAGAGATGCAGGAAAGCTTGCTGGATTAGATGTATTGCGAATTGTCAACGAACCTACCGCAGCAAGTTTAGCATATGGAATTGGCTTGAATAAAGACGAAGAAAAAACAATTGCCGTTTATGATTTAGGAGGTGGAACTTTTGATATTTCCATTTTAAAAATTGCGGGTGGAATTTTTGAAGTCTTGAGCACCAATGGAGATACATATTTGGGGGGAGATGATTTAGACAGAGCCATCATGGAATTTTGGTTGGAACAAATAAGCATTTCTTTTCATGAAATCAATAATGATAAATCTGCTTTGCAATCATTGCGATTGTTGGCTGAAGAAGCCAAAAAAACATTGAGTTCAAGCAATTTATTTGAAGGGATTTGGAATGATTATAACGTAACGATTACAATTGATCAGTTCAACTCGATCATTACTCCTTTAATCAATAGAACAATTGAGTCTTGCTCCAAAGCCTTGTCTGATGCGGGTTTGAAAGTAGAACAAATTGATACTGTGATAATGGTTGGAGGAAGTACTAGAGTACCATTGGTAAAGAATTCGATTGGTGATTTTTTTAAACAAGTGGTGAATGATTCAGTAAATCCGGATGAAGTTGTTGCACTTGGGGCAGCTATTCAAGCTGATATTTTAGCTGGTAATAACAAAGATTTTTTATTGTTGGATATCACTCCATTGAGTTTAGGTATTGAAACAATGGGAGGGTTGATGGATGTATTAATTCCCAGGAATGCAAAGATTCCCAATAAAGCTGGAAGACAATATACAACGCAAAAAGATGGACAAGGATCAATGCGTATTTCAGTATTTCAAGGCGAAAGAGATTTGGTGCAACACAATCGCAAACTAGCTGAATTTAATTTTACTGGAATACCAGGAATGCCTGCAGGAATGCCCAAAGTAGAAGTAAGTTTCTTAATTAATGCAGATGGTATTTTATCGGTCACTGCAAAAGAATTACGCAGTGGGGTAGAGCAAAGCATTGAAGTAAAACCTCAATACGGATTGACTGATGAGGAAGTAGAAGCAATGTTGATGGATAGTATCACTCATGCTAAAGAAGATATGGTGACACGTGCTTTAGTTGAAGCCAGAACAGAAGGCGAACAAATATTATCAGTAACAGAAAAATTCATTGCAAAAAATACTTCCTTACTTACAAAAGAAGAATTAATTGCCACTGCTTCGGCCATGCAAAATTTGCAAATGGCGCTTACCATGGACGATAAAAATTTGATTCAAACTAAAATTGAAGAGCTCAACGAAATCAGTCGACCATTTGCTGAAAGAGCCATGGATGCGGCTGTGAGCGGGGCTTTGAAGGGTAAGCAAGTGTAAATCATTTTCTGAAGTAGGTGATTATTGTTTGATGTGAAGTTCAAATGAACTCCTATTGGAATTCAAAAAAGTTTCTTGGGGAGTATTTCAAATCAAGCCTCTGCCAATTGCCGTTAAGCAATTTTTGAATGAGGCGTTAGCAATGAAATTTGTTTGAGCCCCGATTTGTCGGGGCGAGTTATTTCATTGCAGCCCAATGGAAAAAATTGTAGGCAAGTAGCAGCAGCGAAGATTTGGAAACTACACAAGGAGTTCTATTGAACTTCACAAGGAAATTCAATTATTTCTTGGCCAAAGAAAGATTTCGCTGTACATATTTTCCGAGTATATCGAATTCAATATTTACCATTGATCCTTTATTGACAAACTGAATACTTGTGTGCTCAAATGTATATGGGATGATCGCCACTTTAAATGTCTTGTTGGTTATGGCAAAACAAGTTAAACTAGTGCCATTTACTGCGATGGATCCTTTTTCAATTAATAAATGAGCGAATTCAGCAGGAAATTCTAATTGAATCTCCCAGCTACCATTTTTATCTATTCTTTCAATACAAACCGCAGTGCAATCTACGTGCCCCTGAACGATGTGGCCATCTAATCGGCCATTCATTTGCATACAGCGTTCCAAATTGATAGTCGAACCGATTTTCCAGCCTGTCAAATTGGTTTTGCTAATCGTTTCTGCAATGGCAGTTACCTGGTGAATGTCCTTTTCAATCAATTCAACCGTTAAACAAACCCCGTCATGGGCCAGACTTTGGTCTATTTTGAGTTCCTGACCAATAGGAGAGCTAATTAAATAGGCAATATTGGTTCCTGAGTGAACAATATCTTTCACTAAACCCAATGTTTCGATAATTCCTGTAAACATTTGGCAAAATTAAGCCTTCAACCAACAAGTCTGGTCATTGGATTTTTAAATAGGTACCCGGAATTCCTTAAAAAATTTTGTCAATTAATCTCCTATTCCTATCTTCGCGTTCCTAAAAAACGCCTGAGGAGGTATATCAATTATGTTAGTTATCGATTCAAAAGACTGCGAAAACATCGACAAAGCACTTAAAAAGTACAAGAAGAAATTCGAGAAAAGTAAGACTTTGTTGCAATTAAGAGAGCGTCAAGCATTTATCAAACCGTCTATTGTACGTCGTGGTCAAGTGTTAAAAGCTATCTACAAGCAGCAATTAGCGAGCGGAAAGTTAGAAGGTTAAATAAACTGGGATTGTATTAGCAATAATATATTTCCCGTCTTCATACGATTGAGTAGTCTTGGTACGTTTTACCATAGACTACTTTTTTTATGCCCATACTACAATACCCTTCAATCGATCAATTTCTCGACTATCTAAAATTTGAGAAGCGGTATTCTAAGCATACATTGATCTCTTATCAAAACGATTTAGAACAATTTTTTCAATATTTAGTCAGTCAGTTTGATTCACCTGATTTGGAACTAATCAGCGCAACAATGGTAAGAAGTTGGTTAGCCGAATTAAAAGAAGATGAAATCAGTTCAAAAACCATCAATCGGAAAATATCTTCATTAAAATCATTTTATAAATATCAATTGAAAACAGGGGCTTTGATGAAAAGTCCGATGGGTACCATTATTGCTCCTAAAATCAGTAAGCGGTTACCACAGTTTGTTGAACAAATAGATATGGATCATTTGTTTCAACACATGCCCTTTTCAGACGATTGGAAAGGAAGAACCGAAAGATTGGTGATTTTACTTTTTTACAGTACTGGTATGCGTTTGAGTGAGCTAATTCAACTCAAAGAATCGCAATTAGATGCACCTCATCAACAGGTAAAAGTGCTGGGTAAAGGAAACAAAGAACGCATCATTCCAATCAATAAAGACTTAGTTGACCAGCTCCAAAAATATATAGCGGAAAAGCCAGTTAAAGTCCAAGTAGCAGATCACCTTTTTGTTGTTGAATCGGGTAATCCATTACAACCTAGATCGGTGTACAGTTTTATAAAGACGAAACTTTCTGAAGTAACTACCATTAAAAAGAAAAGTCCGCATATTCTGCGCCATAGTTTTGCCACCCATTTGATGAATAATGGGGCTGATTTGAATGCCGTAAAAGAGCTATTGGGCCATAGTAGTTTAGCTGCAACCCAGGTGTATACCCATAATACCATCGAAAAATTAAAAGATGTGTTTAAAAAAGCCCACCCCAAGGCATAATTTTTTCAAAAAATCAGGCAAAATATTTTTTGGATTATAAAAAGTTGTTTATCTTAACAGTCCAACTAAAAGCAAGTTTCAGCGCTTGTTTTGTGGTGGAAAGTTCTTTTAAATTTTATTGTTTCACAGATTAAAGCAAACATTTATGAACGTTAACATTCAAACAGTTCACTTTGATGCGGATGAAAAATTAGTTGAGTATGTAACTAAGAAACTACAGAAACTTCCCACATTCCATGATTCGATCTTAAAAGTGGATGTGTTTTTAAAGCTGGATAATGTGGTGCACAACATTAAAGACAAAATTGCTGAAATTAGAGTTCATGTTCCAAAACATGAATTTTTTGTAAAAGCGTCTTCAAAATCATTTGAAGAATCTTTTGATCACGCATTAGAATCAACCATTAATCAAGTAAAAAGAAGAAAAGAAAAATTAGCAGCCTAAAATTTAGCCCCGACAATTCGGGGCTTTTTTGTTTTTTGCCCTCTCCAAAGCCCAATAAAATCAATATTTTGGGCAGATATCACCAAATGTTTGCTAAACGGTGGAAAAAAACCATTTCAAAATTTTGCCAAATAAAGTTTTCCATTACCTTTGCCATCCCAAAAAAAGGGGAAGGTCTTTTTTTTGCCGAAGTAGCTCAGTTGGTAGAGCAGCTGATTTGTAATCAGCAGGTCGCGGGTTCGAGTCCCATCTTCGGCTCTGGAATTAAGGAAGTTAAATTTTAGAAACCTAATCATTTAGAAACCTAATAATTAATAACCTAATAACTCTATAACAGTAAAACGTTATGGGCAGATGGCCGAGTGGTTAAAGGCGACAGACTGTAAATCTGTTCACTCACGTGTACGTAGGTTCGAACCCTACTCTGCCCACTGATCTACTGAAAAGTGGATAGTTCTTTTAAATGGTAACAAAAGCGGAAGTAGCTCAATTGGTAGAGCGATAGCCTTCCAAGCTATAGGTCGCGAGTTCGACCCTCGTCTTCCGCTCAATTTGGCCCTGCCGTTGTAGCTCAGTGGTAGAGCACTTCCTTGGTAGGGAAGAGGTCGTGAGTTCGATTCTCACTAACGGCTCAAAGAACAACTTGAATAAAATCAATGTATCGATCGTATTTAAGTTTTATTAAATCGAAAAAAGTTTCTGAAAAGAAACAAAAGTATAAAACGGATAAACTGGTCTGAAAAGACCGATAATTTTTTAAACACAACTAAAAACCGATAAAAATGGCAAAAGAGACCTTTAAGAGGGAAAAACCTCACGTAAACGTAGGTACCATTGGTCACGTTGACCATGGTAAAACTACTTTAACTGCTGCTATTACCATGATCCTTGCAAAAAGAGGTATGGGTAACGTAGCTAAAAAATATGATGAAATTGATGGTGCTCCAGAAGAAAGAGAGCGTGGTATTACTATCAATACTGCTCACGTTGAGTATCAAACTGATAATCGTCACTATGCGCACGTTGACTGTCCTGGTCACGCTGACTATGTGAAAAATATGATTACTGGTGCTGCACAAATGGATGGTGCTATCTTAGTAGTAGCTGCTACAGATGGTCCTATGCCTCAAACTAGAGAGCATATCTTGTTGGCTCGCCAGGTAGGTGTTCCTAGCATGGTTGTTTTCATGAATAAAGTAGACTTAGTAGACGATCCTGAATTGTTGGAATTAGTTGAAATGGAAATTCGTGAAATCTTATCTAAGAACGGATTTGATGGAGATAACACTCCAATCATTCAAGGTTCTGCAACTGGTGCAATGGCTGAAGATCCAAAATGGGTTGCGAAAATTGACGAATTAATGGCTGCTGTGGATTCTTATATTCCATTGCCTATGCGTCCTATCGATATGCCTTTCTTGATGTCTGTAGAGGATGTATTCTCTATCACAGGTCGTGGAACAGTTGCTACTGGTCGTATTGAGCGTGGTATCATTAAAGTGGGTGAAGCAGTAGAAATCGTTGGATTGATGGAAGCTCCTTTAGTATCAACTTGTACTGGTGTTGAAATGTTCAAGAAATTATTAGACGAAGGTCAGGCTGGTGATAATGCAGGTTTATTATTACGTGGTATTGAGAAAAAAGATATCCGTCGTGGTATGGTAATTTGTAAGCCAGGTTCAATTACTCCACACACTGATTTCAAAGGTGAAGTGTATGTATTGAGCAAAGATGAAGGTGGACGTCATACTCCATTCTTTAACAAGTACCGTCCTCAGTTCTATTTCCGTACTACTGACGTAACTGGAGAAGTTACTTTACCAGAAGGAACAGAAATGGTAATGCCTGGTGATAACATTGGTTTGAGCGTTAAATTAATTCAGCCAATCGCTATGGAAAAAGGATTGAAATTCGCTATCCGTGAGGGTGGTAGAACAGTAGGTGCTGGTCAGGTTACTGAAATCGTAAAATAAACCCAGAACCCCTGAAGGGGAGATGGAAAAGTTTATATATCTTTACATAACACAAAGTACTTAGCTAACCCCTAAGTACTTTGTTTTATACGGGCATGGTGCAATGGTAGCATACGGGTCTCCAAAACCTTTGATCTGGGTTCGAATCCTAGTGCCCGTGCAAACAGATTAATATCAAGAACATGAACAAAATAGCATTGTATTTTAAAGAGAGCTACCATGAGCTGATGGAGAAAGTAACCTGGCCTACATGGATGCAATTGCAACAAAGCACCGTTATTGTATTGGTAGCAACTGTTATCATAACTGCTATGGTATGGGTGATGGATTTTTCAAGCAACCAATTATTAAAGTTGATTTACTCATTATTTAAGTAAGATACTCATGGAAGAAGTAGTTATAGCAACAGAAGTTCCAGTAGCAACTCAGGCAGATACCAAATGGTATGTTTTGAGAGTAGTTAGTGGTAAAGAGAGAAAGGTAAAAGAGTACTTGGATAAAGACATAATCCGAAGTGGATGGCAGGAAGTTATCAAACAGATTTTTTTACCAATGGAGAAAGTGTATAAAGTGCAAAATGGTAAAAAAGTAATGCGCGAGAAAAACTATTTCCCAGGATATGTAATGATGGAAGTGTTAGATGGAAAGCTGAATGATGATATGGTTCAACATATCAGCAATATCAGTAATGTAATGCACTTTTTAACAGACGGTAAAGGATCTAAAGGAAATATCATCAGTCTTCGAAAAGCGGAAGTCAATAAGATGTTGGGTAAGGTAGATGAAATGAACGATCAAGGTGTAACCATGAGCGAACCTTTCATTGTTGGTGAAACCATCAAAATTATCGAAGGACCATTTAACGATTTCAATGGTGTTATTGAAGATGTGAATGATGAAAAGAAGAAATTGAAAGTAACGGTGAAAATATTCGGTCGATCTACTCCTGTGGAGTTGAATTATATGCAGGTAGAAAAATTAGGGTAATCATTGAATAATGTTTTATTGAAAGCCATAGAGTTTCTATGGCTTTTTTGTTTGGGTAATAATATAAAAAGCTTATTATTTTAATGTTTTTTTAATATTATTTTAATTTAGTGGACTTATAGACTTAAATTGATGCTTTAATTAGAAGATTTAAAATCACCAATTATTGATTATGCGAATTGCGCATCTAATAATTACTTATACAGATCCTCAACAGACGTATAGAATGATTCAAAGAATGATTGATCCTGACTTTGATTTCTATATTCATGTTGATGAAAAACTACCCATAATTAGCCATGATTTTCTTACTCAATTACCCAATGTTTATCTGATTAAAAATAGGATTAAAGTAAACTGGGCTGGGTTCAGTACTATTCAAGCAGAGTTCAATTCAATTCAAGAAATACTCAATACTAAAATACAATACGATTTTGTTACTTTATTAAGTGGTCAAGACTATCCAATTGCTACTGTGGCAGAAATGAAATTATTTTATGAAGCCAGAAAAGGGAAGTTGTTATTAAAATACCGCGATTTCCAAAATGAATGGCCAGAAGGAATGGCAAGAGTGTCTAGGTATTATATGGACAATTTTTCTTTTCCTGGAAGATATTTTGTAGAGAAATTAATGAACATAGTGCTTCCTAAAAGAAAATTACTGAAAGGGATTAAGTTTTATGGCGATTCTATGTTTTGGTCTTTATCACTCGATGCACTTAACTATATGTTAGCAAAGGTGGACAGGAATAAAAAAACAAAACGCTTTTATAAATTTACTTGGGCCCCGGATGAATTTCTTTTTCAAACAGAAATCTTGAGTTCACCATTAGCATCTAAGGTAATTAATGAAAATTGCCATTATTATCAGCATGCACCAAATACAGCTCATCCCAAATGGCTTGTTGTTGATGATTTGGAAGATATTATGAAAAGTGATAGAATTTTTGCTCGTAAATTTAATTTAAATGAAGATTCAGAAATATTGGATCAATTAGATACGTTAATAGATCAACGGGCAGCGCAAAAATAAATCTATACTAATTTTTCAAGATGGCAAGGATTATCAACCTAGTAAATTTCAAAGATTCAAGAGGAGAGTTGACCGTTTTGGATAATGCGGAAAGATTACTTCCATTTAAAATAAAACGGGTTTTCTATATTTATAATATTGATGAGTCGGCTCGTGGTGGTCATCGACATCATGAAACCATTCAAGCTGCCATTTGTATTAAGGGCCAGTGTACTATTTTAAATAATGATGGCGAAAAAGAAGAAATATTTCTCTTGGATAGTGCTACCAAGTGTTTGATTTTAGAGACAAAGGATTGGCATAAAATGTATGGGTTTTCAAAGGATGCAATCTTGCTGGTTTTTGCTTCAACCACTTTCGATTCTTCGGATTATATTTATGAACCTTATCCTGCGATTTAATGATTCCTTACGATAATCTTTATCAAGTAAATGAAAAATATACTTTGCAGTTGAAAACTGCATTTGATCATTTTCTCGAGAAGGGATGGTATATTTTAGGGGAGGGAGTAAAAGAATTTGAAGCAAATTTTGCAGCCTATCATACAATGAAATTTTGTGTTGGAGTAGCCAATGGTTTAGATGCTTTAACACTCGCTTTATCAGCTTTGAATCTTCCTAAAGGTTCAGAAGTAATTGTTCCATCCAATACTTATATAGCATCTATTCTCGGAATTATTCATGCCGGGCATATTCCGATATTAGTGGAGCCAGCTATTGATACATATAATTTAGATCCATTAAAAATTGAAGAAGCAATAAGCCAAAAAACAAAAGCCATCATGGTGGTTCATTTGTATGGTAAATGCTGTGCAATGGATCCAATAATAGCAATAGCTCAAAAAAATAATCTGCATATTATTGAAGATTGCGCACAAGCTCATGGTGCAAAGTATAAAGGACAATTAGCTGGAACATTTGGAACAATGAGCGGATTTAGTTTTTATCCAAGTAAAAATTTAGGTGCGCTTGGAGATGCTGGTGCAATATTGACCAATAATAAACATCATAGCGATAGCCTTATAAAGTTGAGGAACTATGGTTCTCAAAAAAAATATTATAATGAGATTGTAGGCGTCAACAGCCGATTAGACGAGTTACAAGCTTTGTTTCTAAGCATTAAGTTGCCATTTTTAGATGAAATCAATCTTCAGAAAAGGAGATTTGCCCAGCTGTATTTAGACAATTTGAAAGACGGTTTTGTTTTGCCTGTGGTAGATGCTGATTTCTATGACGTATATCATATTTTCAATATACGTCACCCGAAAAGGGACGAATTAAAAGCTTATTTATTAGGAAAAGGGATTGGGTCAGAAATTCATTATCCTGTTTCTCCCAATCATCAAAAAGCACTACACGGGCTTATCCATCAGCAATCTTTCCCTATTTCTGAAGAAATTCACGCAACTACGCTGAGTTTGCCTTGTTCAAGTTGCCATACCGAGTCGGATATTTATCAAGTAATAGAGGCTTTAAATGCATTTTAGAAGAAGAAATGATCAATTTTTAACTGAAATCTCATAATTCTTCATTCTTAATTCATAATTCTTCTCTCTTAATTCAAATTTCTTCTTTCATAATTCATCTTTCTTAATTCTTTTCCCTTACCTTTGCCGACCCAAAAGTTCTTTTTCGAAAGGGCGATTGAATTTGGGAGTTTCGATTAAAATCGAGACGCTATTACCAATTAAATCAAATAAAAATGGCAAAAGAAATCTCAGGCTTTGTGAAGCTGCAGGTGAAAGGTGGTCAAGCCAATCCTGCGCCTCCAGTAGGCCCAGCACTCGGTTCTAAGGGTGTTAACATTATGGAGTTCTGTAAGCAGTTTAATGCTAGAACTCAAGACAAAATGGGAAAAGTTGTTCCTGTTTTAATTACTGTTTATTCTGATAAGTCTTTCGACTTTATCATTAAAACAGCTCCAGCTGCAGTTCAATTAATGGAAGCTGCAAAAATTCAAAAAGGTTCTAAAGAGAGCAATCGTGTTAAAGTAGGTAAAGTAAGTTGGGATCAAGTTGAGGCTATCGCCAAAGACAAGATGGCTGACTTAAACGCATTTACTTTAAATAGCGCTATGAGCATGGTAGCCGGTACTGCACGCAGTATGGGATTAACTGTTGATGGAAAAGCTCCTTGGGAAAACTAATTTATTCACCTAATTAACTAACAAAAAATGTCACTTACTAAAAAAAGAAAAGTAGCAGTTACCAAGGTGGATAAGTCAAAGGTTTATTCCCTTAAAGAAGCATCTACTCTTGTAAAAGAAATTAATTGTACCAAATTTGATAGCTCTGTTGATTTACATATCCGTTTGGGTGTAGATCCTAAAAAAGCAGACCAACAGGTTCGTGGTACTGTATCATTACCACATGGTACTGGTAGAACAAAGAAAGTATTGGTTTTATGTACTCCAGATAAAGAAGCAGCTGCTAAAGAAGCTGGTGCTGATTTTGTAGGTTTAGATGAATTCATTGCCAAAATAGAAAGCGGATGGGTAGATGTTGATGTAATCATCGCAACCCCTTCTGTAATGCCTAAGATTGGTAAGCTTGGAAAGGTTTTAGGACCTCGTAACTTGATGCCAAATCCAAAAACAGGTACTGTAACAAATGATGTTGCTGCAGCTGTTAATGAAGTTAAAGGCGGAAAGATTGCATTTAAAGTAGATAAAGCTGGTATCGTTCATGCTTCTGTAGGACGTATCTCTTTCTCTCCAGATAAAATTGCAGAAAACAGTACTGAGTTAATCAACGCAATCATTAAGTTAAAGCCATCTTCTGCTAAAGGAATTTACCTAAGAGGAGCTAGTATGGCAAGCACAATGAGTCCGGGCATTACCTTAGACACTAAATCATTAATGAACTAATCCTGGCGATTCCGCATCGTGGAAAATGACCCGGGTTTTTAAAAAAATTAGTTATGACTAAAGATCAAAAAAATGAAGTGATTGAAGTACTGAAAGCAAAGTTTACTCAGTACAACAACTTCTATATTACCGATACTGAAGCCCTATCTGTAGAGCAGGTTTCTAATTTGCGCAGAACTTGTTTCGACAAGCATGTTGAAATGAAAGTGGCTAAAAACACATTGATTCGTAAAGCTTTGGAATCATTGGATTCAGAGAAATATGCAGGAGTATATGATTCATTGCACAATGTAACAGCGTTGATGTTTTCTGAAAATCCAAAAGAACCAGCTTTGATCATCAGCTCATTCCGCAAGAAGAGCAATGGTGAAAAGCCGACTTTAAAGGCAGCATTCATCAATGGTGATGTTTACACTGGAGATACAAACTTGAAAGCACTTACTCAGATTAAGACTAAGAATGAATTAATCGGAGAAGTAATTGGATTGTTGCAATCTCCTGCTAAACGTGTATTGGCTGCTTTATTGCACCACCACGAGCAGAAAGCTTCAGCTGTCGCTGAATAAAAATAACCCAGGCCTGAGGGAAAATAAAGGCAAAAATTTTTTTAAACCCTCCGTCGGATTCATCAAAGAAAATGAAGACGGAAAAAATTTAAACACATGGCAGACGTAAAAGTATTAGCTGAAACATTAGTAAGCTTAACAGTTAAAGAAGTACAAGAATTAGCAGATGTATTGAAAGCTGATTACGGTATCGAACCAGCAGCTGCTGCAGTAGTAGTAAGCGCAGGTGGAGATGGCGGTGGTGCAGCTGCTGCAGAAGAGAAAACATCTTTCGATGTTATCTTGGTTAGCGGTGGTGCTAGCAAATTAGGCGTAGTTAAGATCGTTAAAGAATTAACTGGCTTAGGTTTGAAAGAAGCTAAAGATCTAGTTGACGGAGCTCCTAAAGCAGTAAAAGAAGGTGTTTCTAAAGCAGAAGCAGACGATTTAGTTGCTAAGTTGAAAGAAGCTGGTGCTGAAGTTGAAGTAAAGTAATTTGAAGCATCTAGAAAAATACAGCCGCTCCGATTCCGGGGCGGCTTTTTAATTTTCACATTTTTTTGGCTTAAATACCCTTTTTTGGCGAAGATTTATCCCCAAAATGTAGTTTGGCGCAAAATTTGTTTTTGCGATTCTAATACATTCCTTAACTTCGCCATCCTTAATTTTGGGCTTTTTAGCGGGTGGACATTTTTATCATTGCATTTGAATGATGAATGCGCCGATTGTACGTTAAGAGAATGAAAGAGTTCTCCCCAATATTTTATCGTATCAAAACCGGTTTTACATTAATATGTCTACAACTACATTGAACAACAGGGTCGGCTTCGGTAAAACTAAACATTTGGCAGATGCCCCTGACCTACTCGACATCCAGTTAGAATCTTTTCAAGAGTTTTTTCAGTTAGAGACTACGCCCGACAAACGTAATGTTGAAGGGTTGTTTCGTGTGTTTAAGGAAAACTTTCCTATTACAGACACGCGCAACATCTTTGTACTAGAATTCTTGGACTATTTCATCGATCCGCCACGCTACACTATTGATGAGTGTATGGAACGTGGTTTAACTTATGCAGTGCCTTTAAAAGCAAAGCTGCGTTTAAGTTGTAACGATGAAGAGCACGTAGATTTCCAAACCATCGTACAGGACGTTTTCTTAGGAAATATTCCTTACATGACTCCACGTGGTACATTTGTGATTAATGGTGCTGAAAGGGTAGTAGTATCCCAGCTTCACCGTTCTCCAGGTGTATTCTTTGGTCAGTCTGTTCACCCGAATGGTACCAAGATCTATTCTGCCCGTGTAATTCCTTTCAAAGGAGCATGGATGGAATTTGCTACTGATATCAACAACGTGATGTATGCTTACATCGACCGTAAGAAGAAATTCCCGGTAACAACATTGTTGCGTTCTATTGGTTTTGAAACTGATAAAGACATTCTAGAATTATTCGGAATGGCTGATGAAGTTAAAGCCGATAAAAAATCATTGGCTAACCAGGTTGGCCGCAAATTGGCTGCTCGTGTTTTAAGAACATGGGTAGAAGATTTTGTGGATGAAGATACTGGTGAAGTAGTGAGCATTGAGCGTAATGAAATTGTGATGGAGCGCGACACTGTTCTAGATGAAGAAGCAATTGCTACCATTATTGAAATGGAAGTGAAGAGTGTATTCATTCAAAAAGAAGACGTTGGTGGAGATTACGCCATTATCTACAATACATTAAATAAAGATACTTCGAACAGTGAACTAGAAGCCGTTCAGCATATCTATCGCCAATTGCGTGGTGCTGATGCTCCAGATAATGAAACTGCTCGTGGTATTATCGATAAATTATTCTTCAGTGATAAGCGTTATGATTTAGGAGAAGTTGGTCGTTACAAAATCAACAGAAAACTAGGTCTGGAATATCCTTTAACCAAAAAGGTATTAACCAAACAGGATATCATTGAAATCATCAAATACTTGGTGCGTTTAACCAATGCAAAAGCGGAAATTGATGATATTGATCACTTGAGCAATCGTCGTGTTCGTACCGTAGGTGAGCAATTATATGCTCAGTTCGGTGTTGGTTTGGCTCGTATGGCCCGCACTATCAGAGAGCGTATGAACGTTCGTGACAATGAAGTATTTACTCCAGTTGATTTGATCAATGCAAGAACTTTGAGTTCTGTGATCAATTCATTCTTTGGTACTTCTCAATTGTCTCAATTCTTAGACCAAACCAATCCTTTAAGTGAGATCACGCATAAGCGTCGTATCTCCGCATTAGGACCCGGAGGTTTGAGTAGAGAGCGTGCAGGATTTGAAGTACGTGACGTACACTATTCTCACTACGGTCGTTTATGTACCATTGAAACTCCTGAAGGACCAAACATTGGTTTGATCTCTACACTTTGTGTACATGCTGCTATCAATGATATGGGTTTCATCGAAACTCCATACCGTAAAGTAGTTGATGGTAAAGTCGATATGAAAGAATTGACTTTCTTGAGTGCAGAAGAAGAAGATTCAGCTAAAATTGCCCAGAGTAATTCTCCTTTAAATGATAAAGGACAATTTGCAGAAGATAAAGTGGTATCTCGTCAGACTGGCGATTTCCCAATATTAGATAAAGAAGAAGTGGAATACATGGACGTTGCGCCGAACCAAATTGTTGGATTGAGTGCTTCTCTAATTCCTTTCTTAGAACATGATGATGCCAACCGTGCTTTGATGGGATCTAACATGCAACGTCAGGCTGTTCCTTTGATTGTTCCTGAAGTACCAATTGTTGGTACTGGTCTGGAAGGAAAAGCTGCTCGTGATGCACGTATTCAAATTCATGCAGACGGTAATGGTATTGTTGAGTTTGTTGATGCAAATGAAATTCATGTTCGTTACGATAGAAATGACCTAGATCGTTTGGTAAGTTTCAA
This sequence comes from Sediminibacterium sp., assembly GCA_040403975.1. GTDB lineage: Bacteria > Bacteroidota > Bacteroidia > Chitinophagales > Chitinophagaceae > Sediminibacterium. The sequence continues at coordinate 258,474 of JBBAJS010000001.1, read as the reverse complement.
TGATGATTTACAAGTGTACAAGCTTACTAAATTCATCAAAACCAACCAGGCTACTTGTATCAATCTTAACCCTGCTGTAAAGAAGGGTCAGAAAGTGAAGAAAGGTGATTTCTTAACGGAAGGATATGCTACAAAAGATGGTGAACTAGCATTAGGTCGTAACCTTCAAGTTGCATTCATGCCTTGGAAAGGTTACAACTTTGAAGATGCTATCGTAATCAGCGAAAAAGTAGTACGTGAAGATTTGTTTACTTCTGTACATATTGATGAATACGAATTGGAAGTTCGCGACACCAAATTAGGTGAAGAAGAATTGACTCCAGATATACCAAACGTTTCAGAAGAAGCTACAAAAGATTTGGACGAGAACGGAATCATCAGAATTGGTGCAACTATCAAAGAAGGTGATATCTTAATCGGAAAGATTACTCCTAAAGGAGAATCTGATCCAACTCCTGAAGAAAAATTATTGCGTGCCATCTTTGGAGACAAAGCAGGTGATGCAAAAGATGCTTCTTTGAAAGCTCCTAACGGAACTGAAGGTGTTGTAATCGATAAAAAATTATTCCAACGCGCTAAGAAAGATAAGAACGGAAAAATTCGTGAAAAAGCTTTGTTAGAAAAAGTGGAAAAAGTACATCAGCAAAATGTAGAGTCTATCAAAGAATTGTTGCTGGATAAACTTCAAACCCTCTTGAAAGACAAAGCTTCTACTGGTGTAAGCAACAACTTTGGAGAAATGTTGATTGGTAAAGGTGCAAAATTCAATCAAAAGAATTTAGCTACAATCGATTACCAAAATGTTAATCCATTGGGTTGGACTGGTGATGCAAAAACAGATGACCAGATCAACACTTTGTTGCACAACTACAGCATTAAGTTTAACGAAGAGTTAGGTAGATACAAACGCGAAAAATTCAATATCTCCATTGGTGATGAATTGCCTGCAGGTGTATTGAAATTAGCAAAAGTATACTTAGCTGTTAAGCGTAAGTTGAAAGTAGGAGATAAGATGGCAGGACGCCATGGTAACAAAGGTATTGTTGCAAAAATTGTTCGTGCAGAAGACATGCCGTTTATGGAAGATGGTACTCCGGTTGACATCGTATTGAATCCATTGGGTGTACCTTCTCGTATGAACCTTGGTCAGATTTACGAAACCATTTTAGGATGGACTGGTAAGCGATTAGGATTACGTTTTGCAACTCCAATCTTTGATGGTGCTTCTACCGATCAGATCGAACAATATTGTAAGGATGCTGGTATTCCAAGAAATGGTCACACATACTTATATGATGGAGAAACAGGAGAACGTTTCCACCAGAAAGCTACAGTAGGTGTTATCTATATGATCAAGTTACACCACATGGTTGATGATAAGATGCATGCCCGTTCAATCGGACCATACAGCTTAATTACTCAGCAACCATTGGGAGGTAAAGCTCAGTTTGGTGGTCAGCGTTTCGGTGAGATGGAAGTGTGGGCATTGGAAGCGTATGGTGCAGCAAATATCTTGCAAGAATTATTAACCCTTAAATCGGATGATATCATCGGTCGCGCAAAAACCTATGAAGCAATCGTTAAAGGTGATAATATTCCTAAAGCAGGAGTACCTGAATCATTCAACGTATTGGTACATGAACTAAGAGGCTTAGGACTTGATCTTAAGTTCGATTAATAAATCAATTCAAATTCTCAACATCGATATGGCAATCAAAAGAGAAAACAAACAAAGACCTACTTTTTCGCAGATCACTATTAGTTTGGCGTCGCCAGATAGTATTTTAGAAAGAAGTTTTGGTGAAGTATTAAAACCTGAAACCATTAACTATCGTACCTACAAGCCTGAACGTGATGGCTTGTTCTGCGAAAGAATTTTTGGACCAGTAAAGGATTATGAGTGTGCTTGTGGAAAGTATAAGCGTATCCGTTATAAAGGAATCGTATGTGACCGTTGCGGTGTTGAAGTGACTGAAAAGAAAGTTCGTCGTGAGCGCATGGGACATATCAAATTAGTAGTTCCTGTTGTTCACATCTGGTACTTCAAGAGTTTGCCTAATAAAATCGGTTATCTCTTAGGTATGAGTTCCAAGAAATTGGAAACCATCATTTACTATGAGCGTTATGTTGTTTTACAAGGCGGTATCAAAGAAAACCTAGGAATGGGTGATTTGTTAACCGAAGAAGAATACTTAGACATTTTAGACAATATTCCGAAAGACAATCAACATCTATCTGATGAAGATCCGAATAAATTTATCGCCAAAATGGGTGCTGAAGCGGTTCATGGATTGTTGGAAAGAATTGACTTAGATGAGTTAAGTTTTTCTTTACGTAATGCAGCAGCAACTGAAACTTCTCAACAACGTAAAGCAGATGCCTTAAAGCGTTTGAGCGTTGTAGAATCTTTCCGTGATGCAAGCACAAGAATTACCAACCAACCTGAGTGGATGGTAATGCAATATATTCCAGTTATTCCTCCAGAATTACGTCCATTGGTTCCATTGGATGGTGGCCGTTTTGCCTCTTCTGATTTGAATGATCTATATCGTCGTGTTATCATTCGTAACAACCGTTTAAAGCGTTTGTTAGAAATCAAAGCGCCAGAAGTAATCTTGCGTAATGAAAAAAGAATGTTGCAAGAAGCGATCGATAGCTTATTTGATAACTCTCGTAAATCTAATGCAGTAAAAGCAGAAGGTGGAAGAGCGTTAAAATCTTTATCTGATGTATTGAAAGGTAAGCAAGGTCGTTTCCGTCAGAACTTATTAGGTAAACGTGTGGATTATTCTGGTCGTTCTGTAATTGTTGTAGGACCTGAGTTGAAAATTCATGAGTGCGGATTGCCTAAAGATATGGCTGCTGAATTGTTCAAGCCATTTGTTATCAGAAAATTAATTGAAAGAGGTATTGTAAAAACAGTGAAGTCGGCTAAGAAATTAGTAGATCGTAAAGAAGCTGTTATTTGGGATATTTTGGAGAATATTTTAAAGGGTCACCCGGTTTTATTAAACCGTGCCCCAACATTGCACCGTTTATCTATTCAGGCTTTCCAACCTAAATTAGTAGAAGGTAAAGCGATACAATTACACCCTTTGGTAACTTCATCATTCAATGCGGATTTTGATGGTGACCAAATGGCGGTACACGTACCGTTGAGCAATGCTGCTGTATTAGAAGCACAATTATTAATGCTTTCTTCTCACAACATTTTGAATCCACAAAATGGTACTCCAATCACCCTTCCTTCTCAGGACATGGTATTGGGATTGTACTATATTACTAAAGGAAAGAAAACCAATGAAACTGAAACCATTAAGGGTCAGGGTATGTCTTTCTATAGTATGGATGAAGTAATCATTGCATACAATGAAGGTGTTGTTGATTTACATGCCAATATCAAAGTAAAAACAACCGTTCGTGAGAAAGGTGTTTTGTCTAAGAAATTAATTGAAACTACTGTTGGTAGAGTATTGTTTAATCAGCACGTTCCTGCAGAAGTAGGTTTTGTAAATGCATTGCTTACTAAGAAAAGTTTGAGAGAGATCATCGGAGATATTATTAAGATCACTGATGTTCCTAAAACGGCTAAATTCCTAGACGAAATTAAAACACTTGGTTTCCGCATGGCATTCCGTGGTGGTTTATCATTTAGTGTGAACGATTTGATTGTTCCTGAAATCAGGAATCAATTATTGGATAGTGCTAAAGTAGAAGTAGAAGAAGTTTGGGAAAACTATAATATGGGATTAATTACCAATAACGAGCGTTATAACCAAGTTATTGATATATGGGGTCGTGTCGATATGAAAATCACTGAATCATTGATTCGTGAAATGACCATCGACAAACAAGGTTTCAACTCTGTATTCATGATGTTGGATTCTGGTGCTCGTGGTAGTAAAACTCAGGTAAAACAGCTGGTAGGAATTCGTGGATTGATGGCAAAACCTCGTAAGAGTGGTAGCTCTGGTTCTGAAGTAATTGAAAATCCGATCTTGTCTAACTTTAAAGGTGGACTGAATGTATTGGATTACTTTATCTCTACCCACGGTGCTCGTAAAGGTTTGGCCGATACTGCCTTGAAAACAGCTGATGCCGGTTACCTAACTCGTCGTTTAGTGGATGTATCTCAAGACGTTGTAATTTCTGAAGAAGATTGCGGAACCCTACGTGGTAATGCAACTACTGCATTAAAAGACAATGAAGATGTAATTGAACCATTAGCAGATAGAATTGAAGGAAGAACTTCATTACATAATGTTTATCATCCGATCACTGAAGAATTGATCATTGTAGCTGGAGAAGAGATCTCTTCTGATATTGCTAAATATATTGAAGAAGTTGGTATCGAAACGGTTGAAATTCGTTCTGTATTAACTTGCGAAAGCAAGCGTGGAGTTTGTGTGAAGTGTTATGGTAAAAACTTGGCTACAGGATATCTTGCACAAAGAGGTGATGCTGTAGGTATCATCGCTGCTCAATCAATTGGTGAGCCAGGTACTCAGTTGACTTTGCGTACTTTCCACGTGGGTGGTGTTGCAGGTTCTTCAAATATTGAATCTACATTGAATGCTAAGTTTGATGGTACAATTCAGTTTGATGGTTTGAGAACTGTAGATGCATTGAATAATGAAGGAGCTAAAACTAAATTGGTTATTGGTCGTACAGGTGAAGTAAGAATCATGGACGTGAAGAACGATCGATTGATGATTACCAATAACGTTCCTTACGGATCTACATTAAATGTAAAAGATGGCGCTCAAGTTAAGAAGGGTGATGTTATTTGCACATGGGATCCATTCAACAATGTAATTGTTGCTGAAACCAATGGTACTATTAAGTTTGAAAATATCCTTGATGGTATTACTTATCGTGATGAGGCCGATGAGCAAACTGGTCACCGCGAAAAAGTAGTTATCGAAACAAAAGATAAAACCAAAATTCCTACAATTATTGTTGAAGGAAAAGACATCAAGCAATACAACTTACCAGTAGGATCACATATTGGAGTTGAAGAAGGTGATGATGTTAAAGCGGGTCAGGTCTTGGTAAAAATCCCTCGTATTTTAGGTAAGTTGAGAGATATTACTGGAGGTCTTCCACGTGTAACTGAACTCTTTGAAGCACGTAATCCTGGTAACCCAGCGATCGTTTGCGAAATTGATGGAGTTGTATCATTCGGTAACGTGAAGCGTGGTAATCGTGAGATTATTGTTGAATCACGCGATGGTTTGATTAAGAAATATTTAGTACCTCTAACACGTCAGATTCTTGTTCAGGATGGAGATTTTGTAAAAGCAGGAACTCCAATGTCTGATGGTCAAATTGCACCGGCAGATATTTTAACTATCAAAGGACCATTTGCAGTTCAAGAATATGTGGTGAATGAAATTCAGGAAGTGTACAGATTACAAGGTGTGAGAATCAATGATAAGCACGTTGAAGTAATCGTTCGCCAAATGATGAAGAAAGTGGAGATAGTAGATGCTGGAGATACTAAATTCTTAGAAGAAGATCTAGAAGATCGCTTCGACTTTATTGAAGAGAACGACAGAATCTATGATAAGAAAGTAGTTACTAATGGTGGTGAGAGTGCTAAGATGAAACCAGGTATGATTATTACTTTACGTGATTTGAGAGAAGAAAATTCTATCCTACGTAGAAGTGATAAGCAATTGGTTGAAGTTAGAGATGCAAAACCAGCAACAGCAACTCCAGTTTTATTAGGTATTACAAAAGCTTCATTGGGTGTACAAAGCTGGATCTCAGCTGCTTCATTCCAAGAAACTACCAAAGTATTGAGTCAAGCTGCTATACAGGGTAAGACAGATGCAATGTTAGGTTTGAAAGAGAATGTAATTACCGGACATTTAATTCCTGCAGGTTCTGGTCAAAAAGAATTTGAGAACATGATCGTAGGAAGTAAAGAAGAATATGAAGTATTGGCTACTACCAAAGAAGCAATGAGCTTTGATGATGAAGAGTAGTTGATCTAGTTCAATCAATATTAAAAGTAGGAAGCCTAGCTTCCTACTTTTTTACTAAATAACCATTCATAAAAATCGTATAATGAAAAATGTTGCAGTTGGAATGAATATTGTACTCGCTTTGGCAGTTGCAGTATTGTTTTATCTTCAGTTCTCCCCAAAGAAATCAGCTAATTCTGTTGAAGGAGGTTCAAAAGCAGCGAATGCTGGTAATTTTAAAATTGCTTATTTTGAATCTGATTCTATTCAAAATAATTTTGAATATTTTAAAGAAATCAGAGCAAGTTTACAAGTTAAAGATCAAGCCAATAGCAGGCAGTTAAATGAGTTAAAAACCATTTTTACTAATAAATACCAAGACCTTCAAAGGTCTGCCCAAAGCCTTTCTCAAGCAGAATTAGCCAATAGGCAACAGGAGTTGGTTCAAATGGAAAAAACCTATCAAGGTAAAGAGCAAATGATGGCTCAGGAAATGCAGGACGAAAGTTTCAAAAAATTGCAGGATGTAAAGAAGAAAATTGAAGAGTTTTTAAAAGAGTATAATAAAGACAAGGGCTATGCGTACATTTTTTCAAGTGCGCCTGAATTTATGTACTTAAAAGACAGTACCTATAATATCACCGATGATTTGACAAAAGGATTGAATAAGTTGTATCCTAAGAAGCAATAATTCATCAATCATATTTATTATCTTCATTCCCGCTCCCAAAAGAGCGGGAATTTTTTATGGAAAAAACGCATTCATTTAAACCCTCACTGGGGCTATTCGATGCAACAATGATTGTTGCTGGCAGTATGATCGGGTCAGGTATTTTTATTGTTAGTGCAGACATTACTCGTAATGTGGGAAGTGCCGGATGGTTAATTGTTGTCTGGTTAATTACTGGCTTTATGACATTGAGTGCTGCGTTGAGTTATGGCGAATTAAGTGCCATGTTTCCCAAAGCTGGCGGTCAATATGTTTATCTCAAAGAATCTTACAACCCACTCATTGGTTTTTTATATGGCTGGAGTTTTTTTGCAGTTATTCAAACCGGAACAATTGCCGCTGTGGGGGTAGCATTTTGTAAATTTGCAGGTTATTTTTTCCCTTCATTAGAATTAACTGACAACAATATTTTGTTGAATATTGGCAGTTTGCACATTTATAATGCACAGATAGTTTCTATACTAATGGTTATCCTATTAACATTCATTAATACCAAAGGTGTAAAAGGAGGTAAGCTTATTCAAACTACTTTTACTGTTACTAAACTATTGTCATTATTTGGGTTGATTGTTTTTGGATTTATTATGTTGAAATCGGAAGTATGGAATGCGAACTGGTCCAATGCATGGCAAATGCAAAAACTATCTAATACTGGTAGTGTTTCTTTAGATACAACCATTATCATTCCGCTATTAGGAGCTGCCGCTGTTGGGGCAATTGCTGCTTCAATGGTAGGTTCTATATTTAGTAGCGATGCTTGGAATAATGTTACGTTTATTGCAGGCGAAATAAAAAATCCTCAAAAGAATATTGGGTTAAGTTTATTTCTTGGAACATTGATTGTAACAATCATTTATGTGTCAGCTAACTTCATGTATCTCGGGGTATTGCCATTAAATGAAATAGCTTTTGCGAAATCTGATAGAGTTGCTGTTGCGGCATCTAATGTAATATTCGGTGAAATAGGTACTTATGTTATTGCTGCCATGATTATGATCTCAACATTTGGATGTAATAATGGGTTGATTCTTGCTGGTGCCAGAGTGTATTATACTATGGCTCAAGACGGTTTGTTTTTCAAAAAAGCTGGAGTGTTAAATAATAATGGTGTTCCGGAATGGGCTTTATGGGCTCAATGTGTTGTTGCTTCTTTGCTATGTTTGAGTGGTAAATATGGTGATCTGCTGGATATGGTTTCATTTATTGTTGTGATATTTTATGTGTTGACTATAATTGGAATTTTTATACTGAGGAAAAAGCAGCCCAATGCGGAAAGACCATATAAAGCCATTGGTTATCCTGTTCTTCCTGCTATTTATATTCTTATGGGAATTAGTTTTTGTATTTTATTAATAGTGTATAAGCCAGAGTTTACATGGCCTGGGCTTATTATTACTTTAATAGGAATACCACTCTATTTTATTGCTGTTCGTAATTCAAAAAAATAAGTGAATGAATTTTGATCAATTATTTGCCAACTTCAGTCAATCAACCATATTGATTGTTGGAGATGTTATGTTAGACACTTATTGGTGGGGACAAGTGGATAGAATTTCCCCTGAAGCACCTGTTCCAATTGTTGCGCTTAATAAAAAAGAATTGCGTGTTGGTGGCGCTGCTAATGTTGCTTTAAATATAGCATCCCTGGGAGCATCAACTGCTATAATCTCAGTTATTGGAAAAGACGCAGATGGAGATCAATTGCTTTCTATTTTGAAAGAACAGCATATTGATGTTGACAATATAATATCTTCTCCAAAAAGATTGACCACTAACAAAATGCGTGTCATGAGTCGTAATCAGCAAATGATGCGATTGGATGCGGAGGTAACTTCGGATATTGACATTGAATTAGAGGATCAACTAATCAAAACAATATTTAATTATATTGAAGCCAACAATCCTCAAGTATTGATTTTTGAGGATTACAATAAAGGGGTACTTACCAAAAAAGTAATTGAAGCTGTTACTGCTATTTGTTTAGAAAAGAAAATTATTATTGCAGTTGATCCTAAGCGGAAAAATTTTCTGGCCTACCAAAATGTTACATTGTTTAAGCCCAACTTAAAAGAAGTAAAAGAAGGACTAAATATTGTAATTGATCAAATAAATAGTGAAAGTTTAAACGCCATTCATCATGCGTTGCGAAAAGAGTTAAACCACCTTATTTCATTTATTACTTTATCTGAAAAAGGGGTGTATTATCAGATTGGTGATGAAATGGCTATTATTCCAACTCATATCCGAAACATTGCAGATGTAAGTGGTGCAGGTGATACAGTTATTGCCGTTGCTTCTTTGGTATATGCAAGTACTGGAAATATGTTATTAGCTGCCGAAATGGCCAATATCGCTGGTGGTTTGGTTTGCGAAGAAGTTGGCACAGCTGCAATTAACAAGCAAAAACTATTGGCTGAGTGCAAATTACTGTTGTCTCATAAAGTGTAATGAATGCTTTCGAACCTTTTGTCTATTCAATTCAAACCTTTCTAATGAAATGGCTTTTATATTCGAATTTTTTCGGGCATAAAATTTTTACTTTCGTAGTCTAAAATTTTTTCAATGAGCAATTTTACTATCGCAATTCATGGAGGGGCTGGAACTATCTTAAAAGAAGACATGACACCTGAATTGGAGCAAGCTTATTCTGAAGGCTTACAGCAAGCTTTGGATATTAGTTATGCTGTTCTTGAGCAAGGCGGTACAGCAGTAAATGCAGTGAAAGCGGCATTGGTTGTTTTAGAAGACAATGTATTGTTCAATGCTGGTAGAGGATCTGTTTTCACTAAAAAAGGTGTTCAGGAGATGGACGCAGCAATTATGGACGGTTCTAGTCTTTCTGCTGGGGCAGTTGCGGGTGTTAGAAGTGTGAGAAATCCTATTGAATTAGCTGCGGAAGTGATGCGTAATAGCAACCATGTTTTTTTAAGTGGAAAAGGGGCGAATGATTTTGCTATCAAACAAGGCGTCAAATTAGAGCCTGATGAATATTTCTTCTCCCAGTTTAGATATGATCAGTGGAAAGCTATACGAGACTCTGATAATTATTCCTTGGATCATACCAATCACCAACTGGAGGAATTGATGCGCGATAAAAAATTTGGAACTGTTGGTGCTGTGGCTTGTGATATGAATGGGAATATTGCAGCAGCTACTTCAACAGGGGGGATGACCAATAAAAAGTATGGCAGGATTGGTGATAGCCCAATTATTGGTGCAGGTACTTATGCCAATAACAAAACTTGTGGGATCAGCTGCACAGGACATGGAGAAATTTTCATTCAAAGTGTTGCAGCTTATGATGTAAGTTGTTTGATGGAATACAAAGGATATAGTTTAGAAGAAGCAATGCATCAAGTTGTTAAAGTAAAGTTGGTTGAAATGAAAGGGGAGGGAGGTATGATTGGGGTGGATGCTCATGGAAATGCTGCCATGATTTTCAATAGCGCTGGAATGTATCGTGGAGTAAAGAGCAATCGAGGAGTAAATACAGTAGCCATTTATAGTTAAACTATGATTAAAAAGATAGCCATAATAACTGCTGGTGGTAAGGGAAATCGAATGGGTACGGAAATTCCCAAGCAGTTTTTATTGCTGAATAATAAGCCAGTATTGTGGCATACATTCACTGCTTTTTTAAAAGCCGATCAAAATTTCACATTCATTTTAGTTGTTCCTGCAGATTTTATCAATGCAGCAGCTGAGTTGATCAATGAAATGCAAATTGCTGATAAAGTGATCATTACTTCAGGTGGTGAAACCAGATTTCATTCTGTAAAAAATGGACTGGATCAAATTAAAGAACCTGCAATTGTTTTTGTTCATGATGCGGTCAGGTGTTTGATTCAACCCGATTTAATTAATCGGTGTTTCGATCAAGCCATTCAAAAAGGTTCTGCTATACCAGCAGTAGTATCAACGGATAGTGTCAGGATAGAAATGGAGGATGGGAATAAGCCTTTGGATCGATCAAAACTGAGGCTAATTCAAACTCCTCAAACATTTAAAAGCGAATTAATTATACCAGCTTTTAATCAGGCATATCAAGATGGTTTCACTGATGAAGCTACAGTTGTTGAAGCAATGGGAAATATTGTTCATTTGATTGAAGGCGATTATCAGAATATAAAAATCACGAGACCTATGGATATGTTTATTGCCCAAAAAATTATAGAAGAACGTAACTAGCCGATCATTGATAAGGGGAAAGGTAAATTGTTGAAATGATGGGTGAAATAAGCTTCTTGAGTTGCCCCAAAAGCTGAATAAAATGCAGCAATGCCTGGAATCATTGAACCTTCAAAATCAAATAGTAATTCATGCCTGGAGAATTCCTCGATAATCTTACTTATTAATACATGATTGGCAAATAATGCTCTGCCTTCATTAGTAACAGTATTGGCAATATTGTACAAACGCTTATCATCTTTAAACAACAAGGCTATTGCTAAAATTTCATCGTCCGCATTAACAATAGCCCTTGTGAAACATTCTTCTTTTTTTTGGATATTTGTATTGCAATAATGATTGAGCATTTGATAATCACTATTGCTCATGTTCTTTATTTTATAGCCATTCTGACTTTTATACATTTCAATTGCGGTTTTACAATCGATTGATTTTGTATAATCAAAAAGTTGATATTTTGATTTTTCAAGATTTAATTTTAAATCTTTTCTGAATCCTTTTGAGATCTCCTCAAATGGTTTAATTAAATCTACAATAAAATTTGTTTTATTTACATAGGTTTGAAATAACAGAGCTGGATTATTTGAAAAATTAAATTGTAAGCTACCGTAACGAAATTTTTGCTTAATCAGATCAATCATTTCTTTTGCTGTTTCATTATTGACTGATCCAATTAATCCAAGTTGTTGAATAAAATTGGGTGTATAGCAATAGTGGATGAATCCTTTTTTTCGAAACGGAACAGCAGCTATTGCTTCATAGTCATTAACAACAAGGCCACACCAAAAATCGGTCAGTGTATTTAAATAAGTAGTTGTTGAATAAATTAGGCCACTCTTTTCAATAGCAATTTTATCATTCCATTTATTTGGATCTATTTCAGCCGAAGGAATAATATGAATGCTGTTTTTTTTCAATGTCTATCATTTTCCCTTTCCTGATAAGATAATTCTTAATGTATGCATCATTATTTTAAAATCTAATAGCAATGATGCATTCTCTATATACATTAAATCATATTGCATTCGTTCAATCATTTCTTCTATGGATGATGCATATCCAAATTGTACCATACCCCAAGAAGTCAATCCTGGTTTTGCTCTTAACAAGTAACGATAATAAGGAGAATGTTTTACTAATAATTGAATGTATACCTGCCTTTCGGGTCTTGGTCCTACCAGACTCATATCACCGATTAATATATTCCATAACTGAGGAAGCTCGTCTAATCGCCATTTTCGCATGGTTTTTCCCCAGGATGTAATCCTACTGTCGTTGTCACTTGATAATGCTGGGCCATCTTTTTCTGCGTTCACAAACATACTTCTAAACTTAAATATGGTAAATGGCTTTCCCTTATATCCGATCCTTTCTTGTAAATAAAATGCCCCGCCTTTAGAGCTTAGTAATGTTTTAAAATAAACGAAAATTAAAACAGGGCTCAATACAATAATTCCCAAAAAGGAAAATACAAAATCAAGTAACCTTTTAAAATGAGCTTCTTTTGGTGAGAGAGCTGAAGTTTGTATGTCTAGTAATATTGCACCAAGTATATTGCTTGTTTTGATCGATCCTGCGAGTATATCCAATGTATCTGGAACGATTTTTATCGTTACTTCTTTTTCTGTTAACTGAATAACTAAACTTTCAATAAGTGCTTTTTCGCTCTTATCTATCGATAAAATGACTACCTGAATATCTTTCTCATCTACAATTGAATTAACCTCATTGATCGAACCAAGTAAAGGAATCCATTTTGATAATCCATTTTTATATTCAGATTGCTGGACTGGGATAAATCCTATTGGTCTGAATCCCAAATACCTATAATTCTTTTTAAGCACTTCCAACAGATTGATTGACTTAGCATTATTGCCGATTATTAAAGTGTTGAAATACACAGCCCCTTTTGTGATGGATCTTTTGGCATAAAACAATATCATCAATCTCCCCGAAAAAATGCTTACAAATTGAATAATCAGCATAGAAAAAAACTTACCTACAGATTCTATGCTACTTATGTTTTGAAAAAAATTCAAAATCAAGCATCCGAAAAGGGTAAATAAAAAAGTGTTGGTCAATTCACTTAACCGAGACTTATCAAATAGTGAACCATTATAAGTGCCTGCAAAAAAATATAGGAGTAGCCAAAATACAGGCACACTCATTATGGAATGGATATTAATGATCTGAAATCCGTAATACCAATTGAATAAAAATACTGCTACTACAGAAAAAAAATAATCATTGATTAAATAAAACAAGATATTTTTCTTTTTCAGCAACATTCAATTAAGAATTAACTAGAATGCTGGTACTGCTTATCTTATCCAAAATTTGATGAGCGACCTCCATTGCAAGGAATCCATCAATTTCACTAACAACTGTAGGCTTATTGTTTATAATGGAGTCGATAAATGATGTCAGTTCTAACTTAATTGCATTTAAGGGTGCTATTTGAGGTGTTGCAATAGCAATTGATTTTTTACCATTTGATGTTTCAATGTCAAAAGAAAAAACATTGTCATCTTCTGGTTGTTTTAGTTTAATGATCTCTGTTTTCTTTTCTAAAAAGTCGATACCAATATATGCGTCTTTTTGAAACAGTCTCATCTTACGCATTTTTTTCATGCTAATTCTGCTACTTGTTAAATTAGCCACACAACCATTATTAAACTCAATACGTACGTTGGCAATATCTGGAGTTTCGGTCATCACTGCAACTCCGCTAGCTGCAATACTTTTTACATCACTTTTTACTAAACTTAAAATAATATCAATATCATGTATCATTAAATCTAGAATAACACTTACTTCTGTACCTCTGGGGTTAAATTGTGCAAGTCTATGTACTTCAATAAACATTGGGTTTAAACTCATGTCTTTAATTGCCAAGTAAGCTGGATTAAATCTTTCTACATGACCAACTTGTAATTTAACATTGGCTTCTCTTACCATATTCATTAAGTCTCTGCCTTCTTGAATAGTATGGGTAATCGGTTTTTCTACAAATACATGTTTGCCTTTTCTAATGGCTTGCATGCAGATATCGAAATGTTGATTGGTTGGTGTAATGACATCGATGATGTCACATGCATCAATCAACTTTTCTTCATCCATGAATCTTTTCAAGTCATATTTCTCTACAACTTCTTTTGCGTTATCATTATTAGGGTCGAAAAACCCTACCAATTTTACACCCTCTATTTCCTTCCAATTATTAAGGTGGAATTTTCCTAAATGACCCACTCCAAAAACGCCTACTTTTAGCATAAAGTTCGATTAATTGGTAAAGATAAATAATTCAATCTGCCTTTAGTCCTCTATTTTAATCAAAAATGGGAAAGTCCTTAATATTGGTCAATTCTTTTTCATTCATTAATGTCTCTGCAAAAGCGGAAACATGGGGCAATTCGTATTTGCAATAAAATTCCAATGTTTGAATCTTACCTTGATAAAATTGCTTTTCAGATAATGAAAGGCCTGGTGCAGATAATTTTTTTCTTGCGGAAATGCTCATTTTTAACCATTGCCATCCTATTACAATAAAGCTCATCATTTCTAAGAAAACAGTAGCATCCGACAAGTAACGCTCTATTTTACCTTCTACTGAATAACCGTATAATTTGGTTAAAACCTTTTCAATTCTCTTCATACCATTTGCTAGCTGATCAGCCGAGTCTTTTAACAACGCATCTTGAGAAGCTTCAGTAATAGTTGCCTGAATAGTAGCTGCTAGAATGTGTAAAGCATTCCCTTTCTCCATGGTTATTTTTCTCCCTAATAAATCTATTGCTTGGATACCTGTTGTGCCTTCATACAAAGACATTATTTTTAAATCTCTATAATGTTGTTGAACAGGGAAGTCTGTTGTAAATCCGTATCCACCCAATGTTTGTATAGCAAGTGCAGCCGATCTGCTTCCATGTTCTGAAGAATATGTTTTTACAATTGGTGTTAAAATTTCCATCAAAAGCCAATACTTATGTTTTTCTTCCCCAGTTGCAACATGTGTTAGATCGTACAATTTGTTACACTCAAGCCCTAATGAAAGTGCTCCTTCTGCAATGGCTTTTTGAGTAAAAAGCATTCTTTGAACATCTGCATGATGAATAATTAAACTTGGTTCTTTCGAAGGGTCTTTTTCACCAGCAATTCTGCCTTGTGGTCTTTCTAAACAGTATTGTAAGGAAGCCTGGTAAGCTGCCATTGCAACTGATGCTGCACACATGCCTACACTAATTCTTGCCCCATTCATCATTTGAAACATATAAGATAACCCTTTATGAGGCTCACCCACTAAATAGCCTAAACAATCATTATTGTCGCCAAAAGATAAATGTGTTGTTGCATAACCTTTTTGTCCCATTTTTTGAAAATCACCAGCGCAATACACATCATTGTATTCTAAATCTCCACCTTCTTTAACCCTAAATTTTGGCACTATAAAAAGCGATATACCTTTCACCCCTATTGGTGCTCCTTCAATTCTTGCTAATGTTAAATGAATAAAATTAGAACAAGCTTCATGTTGCCCCCCTGAGATAAATATTTTCTGCCCATTGATTAAATATTTTTCTCCATTCAAAGGTTTTGCACTTGTTGTAATATCAGAAAGTGAACTGCCTGCCTGTGGTTCAGTTAATGCCATTGTACCTTGCCATTCTCCCGCGAAAATTTTAGGTACATATGTCCCAATTTGCTCAATATTTCCAAAACTGGTGATTAATCCAGCTGCACCGGCAGATAAGCCAAGATAACCTTCAACACCATTATTGGCTGCTTGAAAAATATGGTGAGCAGTACTGAAAATCATTTCAGGTAATTGCATTCCTCCATTTTCGAAATTAGCACTAGCGCCTATCCATCCCTGCGAAGCCGATTCTGTAATGATTCTTTTCAGACATGGATGAGTTAACACATTTCCTTTGCCATCATATTTTACGGGGTGTTCATCCATATCTTTAAAGAAAGGAGCCATTTCTTGATCTGCTAATAATTTTGCAGATTCGATCATCATCCAAGCTTGTTCTTCATCTAAATGTGCAAATCTTTCATATTGAAATAGATCTTTAACAGGATGTACTTCAAATAATAAAAAGCGTAGAAAATCCATGTTGGTGTAACGAGCCATAAGGAATTAAGAATTAAGAATTAAGAATTATGAATGTAGAGTTAATAGTTATTGAGTTTTGAATTAGCGGGCGGAGCCTCCATCAATGGTTAAACAAATTCCATTTACAAAAGATGCTTCATCAGATGCTAAGTATAAGTAACCGTAAGCAATATCCATTGGCTTTCCCCAATGTCCTGCCGGTATCATCGGAACAAGTTTTTGTTTTACTTCGTCAGGAATAGCATCTGTCATTTGAGTTTCAATAAATCCTGGAGCAATACAATTTGCAGTGATTCCAAACCTTCCCAATTCCAATGCCCATACTTTTGACATTCCTATTATAGCAGATTTAGTGGCAACATAATTGGTTTGCCCATAGTTCCCCCTTAATCCAACATTGGATGATGCAGAAACAATTCTACCGTATTGTTGGTTTTTCATGTGCTGTGCAACAATCTGTGTACAATTAAATACGCCAGTAAGATTGACGGCTAAAACTTTATCCCATTCTTCTTCCTGCATTTTCAATAATGTTTTATCCTTGGTAATTCCTGCATTATTGATGAGTATATCAATTCGAGAATGTTTTTTAATGATTTCATTTACAGCATTTTCTATAGCTGGTTTATCTGTTACAGACAATTTAGTAAAATAAACTTCAAGATGCTGACTTCTCAAGTTTGACGCAAATGATTCGCCTTGATCGGTTTGATCCCAAATAAAAACAATAGCACCTTCTTTGGCAAATAGTTCTGCAGTTGCTGCTCCTATACCAGCTGCTCCTCCAGTTATAATGGCAATTTTATTTTTTAAACGCATATAGTTGATTAAAATATTACACTAATTAATTCTGCAACATAGGCTGGTTTTTCAGCACCTTTAATTTCAATTGTACATCCTAAAAATAGTTTCATAGATCCATTGGGTTGCTCCTCTACACTATTCAGTTTGGCAATAAGCCGAATTTCACTATCAACAGGAACAGGAGAAATGAATCTTGCTTTATTGATTCCATAGTTAAAAAAAGTGGTTACATTTTCAATAGAAATAATATCATAAAAAAATTGAGAAGCCAATGACATCGTGAGATAACCATGAGCGATTGTTTTTCCGCCTGGTAAAAATTGTTTTGCTTTCTCTGGGTCGATATGTACCCATTGAAAATCAAGTGTTGCAGCTGCAAACTCATTGATCATTTTTTGTGTTACTGTTAACCATTTAGTGGGCCCTCCCGTTTTTCCTATATGATTTTTAATATCAGCAATGCCATTTATTTTAATTGTTTGTGGACTGTCTGTTTCAATTGGATTATGCTCAGTCTTCTTCTGTATTTCTGCAACCTTATTGTTTTGATTAATTGGTTCTTCTTGAATTTGAACTACAGCTTTACCTATAACTTTCCTTTCCATTAAATCTCTTATGGCAGATGGGGATTCTTCCAAGGCATAAATCTTATGAATAGGCTGAGCAATTTTACCCTTACTCATCCAATATAGCAATTCGCCAAAATTTTTTAAACTATTAGCGGGTTCTCTTTCAGCAAAACTTCCCCAAAAAACACCCACAACTGCACAACCTTTTAAAAGAGCAAGGTTGAAAGGAAGTTGAGGGATTTCTCCTGATGCAAAACCTACCACCAGATATCTTCCGTTCCAAGCCATTGATCTTAATGCAGGTTCAGCAAGGGTTCCGCCAATAGGATCATAAACAATATCTACACCTTTACCCTGGGTAATTTCTTTGATTGCCAATTTTAAATCTTGAACAGAATAATTAATGCAAAAGTCCGCTCCCTTAGACTTACAAAGAGCTAATTTTTCTTCAGAAGAAGCTGCTGCAATTACTGTTGCACCCATTAATTTAGCTAACTCCACAGCGGCTATTCCAACACCACCGGCTGCTCCCAAGATTAAAATGGTTTCTCCTTTTTTTAATTGACCACGGTCTTTCAATGCATGATAAGAAGTTCCAAAAGTATATAAAGAGGAAGCTGCAGTTATAAAAGACATTCCTTGTGGCATAGGAAATACCATGCTTGCATTCACAAGTACTTCTTCTGCAAAACCTCCCCAGATGCTTAGAGCCAATACTTTGTCCCCTACTTTAAAATTGGAAACCTTTGACCCTACAGACTTTATAATTCCTGACACTTCTCCACCAGGAGAAAAGGGAAGATTGGGTTTGAATTGATATTTGTTTTGAATAATTAACGCATCAGGGAAATTGACACCACAAGCATAAATCTCAATTAATACTTCTTTTTCTGAAGGTTCAGAAAGTTGTAAATCTTTCAATACCAATGTTTCGGGTAATCCAAATTCTTTGCAAAGAATCGCTTTCATATATATAGTTTGTTAACCGGGTTGTCAATTTACAACCAATAGTTTATAATAACCATATATTTTATCAAAATATGGATTAAAGCCCAATCATTCTTTTGAGCCTTTTGAAGGTTGCTTTGTAAATGCCGCCATCAATCTGAATTCTTCGATCAGTTGTCCAAACAAGTGCTTTTATATTTGATATATAATGCAATTTTCCAAACCCCTTCTCCCTTAGTTTTAAA
Organism: Sediminibacterium sp.; assembly: GCA_040403975.1. Taxonomy (GTDB): domain Bacteria; phylum Bacteroidota; class Bacteroidia; order Chitinophagales; family Chitinophagaceae; genus Sediminibacterium. Next base: position 239,905 of record JBBAJS010000001.1, on the reverse strand, counting down.
GCTAGCCAACCATCTTCGTTTGTTCCTGGCGGATGATTGAATCCATCCACAGCCAGTCCTTGTTCTTTTCTAAATCCAGAGTTAAAACCATATGCATTCATTGCTTCATCTCTAAATATTTTATTTAACCACCTCATTAAATCGGCAAAATATTCATAAAAAAAATAAGTTAGTCGTCCTGTATTCCCAATTGGTATAAATGAAAACCTTCCGTATACAGAAGCAATTTTTGAGTTGTTTATTAATGGGCTGGCCATTAGTTCTATCCATTCTTTTGGATAGACAGAATCCGCATCTGCATTTAAAACGATTTTCCCTTTGGCAATTGCTAGGCCAGCATTTCTAGCTTCTGTAATCCCTTGTTTTAATTCAGTTATACAAGGAATCCCTGTTTGTTCAACTAATTCTGCTGTTTTATCTTTAGAATTATTATTGACCACTATAATTTCGACTGGCCATTGAGTGATATTATTGCTTAAAGACAAAAGCGTTTGTAGTATATTTTTTTCCTCATTATAAGCAGGAATTACAATTGATATAATTGGATCTCCTTTTGATAATTGCGTGTAAGCAAGTTGTACTTTTTGAATCAACGATGGATCATGTGGATCTGCCGCATAGATTTCATAAATATATCCTGGAATAGCAATTGGTCTCATTTTGGCATCTAATTCATTTTCCGAAGAACCATAAAGTTAAATCATTACTTCAATTATTTGATATTTCTTATAGAAACTCACCGAAAATCAAATGAACCCTGTGTTTTTCTGCTTTAAAATGAATAAATTTGATTTTTATAGACTAGATCTAATATTTAACCAAAATAAAACTGCATTATGCCTTTTTCGAATTCTGAATTAATCAAAATAGTGGTGGTTGAAGATGAAATGACTATGCAGTTAATTCTTAAGAAATATTTGGGAACGCTCTATGAAGTAGAGATTTTCAAAGATGGTCTGGATGCAATGGCGTTTTTACAGCAAGGCAATATGCCCGATTTGATCATTAGTGATTTGAATACCCCAGTGATGGGAGGCCTTGATCTTACCAAGCAATTGAAAGCAAGTGATATTTTTAAAAATATTCCTATTGTGATACTCTCAGGTGAAGAAAGTTCTGAGATGATCATTAAATGTTTAGAAGCTGGTGCAGATGATTATTTGGTTAAACCATTTAATCCAAAAGAATTAGAAGCTAGGTTAAAAGTTGTACTAAGAAGAATTAGCAAATAATGGTTGAAATGAAAAATGAATCTGTTGCCGTTCAAGAAAAAGTAATTGCACTTATTTCTTGTGACGAAACCATTACTGGAATTTTTATGTCTGGTGATTTTGGGCAAAAAAAACCGGTTTCATTTAATTCTGTTGCAGAGCTTTTTACCAAATGGGATCTTCAACAAATTGACCTTTCCGCAATAGTTTCCCAAAGTGAAGTACTTGGCCCAGAAGGCATATCATTACTTGAATTAATCAGGCTAAAAAAGCATAAAAGCATTCCCTTTTTTTTAATTAGTCAACAGTTAAGTGAAAGCACAGCAAAGCTTGCATTAAAATCAGGGATATCAGATGTGTTTAAGCTTCCCATTAAAAAAAGTAATATTGAATTAAGACTCAATTTATTGATTGATAATTGGGAAATATTAAAGCAAACTGCAGTAATAGACGATTTTCGAAAATATAAAACACCATTTATTAAACGTGTTTTTGATATTTTTTTTGCAAGTATTGCATTGATACTTTTGTCTCCTTTGTTAATTGTTGTGTGTATTTTATTAAGACTGGAATCTAAGGGTCCCCTGTTTTATTATGCATTAAGAGTTGGGGCAGGATATAAAACGTTTAAATTCTATAAGTTCCGATCCATGTTTGTAAATGCAGATAAGCGACTCAAAGAGTTGCAGCATTTAAATCAATATGCATCGCCAATAAATGAAGTTGAAATGGATGCGTCGGATTATTTATGCGATGAATGTAAAGCAGCTGGAACAAGCTGTAGATTTCCTATGTATTCAGATACTAATCGCTGGTGTGAAAAGCAGTATAATGAAAATAAAAAATCTAAAGCCGGGTCTGCCTTTTTTAAATTGAAAGACGATCCTAGGATAACCAAAGTGGGCAAATTCATCAGAAATACGAGTATAGATGAATTACCTCAATTATGGAATGTGATTATCGGAGATATGAGCATAGTAGGTAACAGACCTTTGCCATTGTATGAAGCAGAAAAATTGACCACTGATAAATATGCAATGCGCTTTATGGTTCCTGCTGGAATTACGGGCCTTTGGCAGGTTGAGAAAAGAGGAAAAGGGGAGATGTCTGAAGAAGAAAGGCTCTTATTGGACAATAAATATGCCGAAAATCATCATTTTCTTAATGATATTAAACTCATTCTTAGAACTATTCCTGCCTTATTTCAATCAGAAACCGTTTAGCCCTGCACTTTTATCCAATCATTTAAGTCAAAATCGTATTGCTTGATCAGTTTAGCAGGATTGCCTGCGATGATGGAGTAAGGAGGGAAGCTTTTTGTTACAACCGCCCCGGCTGCAACTACGCTATGTTTGCCAATGGTTACACCAGATGTAATCACTGCATTGGCAGCTATCCAGCAATCATCTTCAATGATAATTGGTTTTGTAATTGTTTTTTGCTGGTTTATTGGAAGATGAATGTCTCTGTATTCATGATTTAATGCACTGGCAACAATATTTTGGGCAAAAATCACATTATTCCCTATTTGAATGGGACCTATAATCACATTGCCCATGCCAATTAAACTGTTCTGCCCTATCAATACATGACCCATGCCATTGTTGATGGTGCTAAAATCTTCAATAATTGAATCAATGCCTAAACTAAATTCATTAAAAGGGAGCACATCCATCCGAGTTCTCCATCTAATAATTGTCCTTTTCCCCCTATGGTGAAAAAAAGGGTTAACGAATAGCTGCACCCATGCCCTTGGTCTGGCCTGATTTGGAGGAACCAGCAGCCAATGAACCCATTTTTTTAAGCTTGGGTTTGATTTTATTTTTTCTTTTAATGACATGGGATAGAAAATATGTTAATGTGTATAGTTAGGGGATAAACAAGGCCCTTTTATTTATATAATTATTATCTTTAATTTGCGTGAATATCATTGCTTTAGATAAAAATAATCCATTTTTTTAGAAATGCAAGAGATTGATTCGGTACCCATATAAAAAAATATATGATTTTTAGAAGAGCTGCTATATTTTCTTTTTGTCCAATTCCCAAAAAAGCACTCAAATTTAGTTTGAGTACTTTGGTTTTTTTTCAAATAGTTTTAAGTTCTTATGCACAAAATGGTACTTTAATTCAAGAATTGTCTTACCCCTTTTTAGAAAAACTGATTTTTACAGCTAAACAGAATTATCCAAGAGTAAAAACTTATGACAGAAGAGTCAATATTGCCTATATGAATCTTCAAAAGTCAAAACTTTCTTGGTTTGACTTCTTTACGTTTTCAGCATTTTACTCTCCAAATACTTCTGTTACGCTAACTAATCAAACACTAACAGGTGTTCAAGTTGGACTTTTCATTAATATAGCTTCTATTATTCAAAAACCGATTGTAGTAAAAACGAGTAAAGAAGAACTGGCTATTGCCAAATTAGCTGCGGATGAATATATGTTGACTATAGAAGCAGATGTGAAAGCCAGGTATTTTAGGTATATGAAGTCCGTTACTACATTAAGAGTTCGAAACCAAGTGCTTATTGATGTGGAAGCACTGTATAAGCAAGTTAAATATAAGTTTGAAAGAGGTGAATCAACCTTTGAAAATTATAATACATCAATGATTCAATTGGCCAGACAGAAGCAAGATATCATTGAAGCAGAAGCTGATGTTTTAATTGCCAAAAGTGCTTTGGAAGAATTAGTGGGAATAAAGTTAGAAGAGGTTAAATAAATGGAATTAAATAAATTTTTTAAACTAGTATACAAAAGGAAATATATACTCGTGATCGTTCCATTGATCACAGTATTTGTGACTTATTTCCTGGTACTCAAACTTCCTGATACCTATAAATCACACGCACGTATATCAACTGGAATTGTAGATCAGGCCAGTCAATTGCTCACCAATTCTGATAATATACAGGAATCTAGAACATCTCAACAGTTTAGTAATTTACTGGAGGTTTTTCACTTAAAGACTGTGTTCGACCAGGTTTCATTTAAACTCATGTTACATGACCTTACCAGTAACAAGCCATTTCGACCACCTAGTAAATTAATGAAACAGGTTAATCCTAGTGCTAGAGCTTATGCAATTAAAGTGTTTACTGAAAAAATTAAAACCAAAGAGCCCCTTTCTTTATGGTATGCCAATGAAAATGGATTGAATCAGTTATTGATATCTATGGGTTATGATGAACAATCCCTGCAAAAAAAAATCCTGCTCTATAGAGTAAATAATAGCGACTTTATTGATGTTGACTTGGAGACGGAAGATCCTTTTTTATCGGCTTTCATAGTGAATACTTTGTGTAAAGAGTTTTTGGATTATTATGAAAATTATATTCGAAGTAATCAAATTAGAGCGGTTAATTTTTTAGATACATTGATGAAAGTGAAGTATGATTCAATGAACAACAAAATGCGCCAGTTGAGAGACTATAAAATAAGAAATAGAATTCTAAACTTAAACGAACAGGCCAAAACATTATACACTCAGATTACCGATTACGAAACAAGACTTCAAATGGTCAATAAAGATGTTTCATCTTTTGAAAACGCCATTGCAGGGATAGATAAAAAATTTGAAACCAAAGACAGGAGATATTTGGAAAGTACAATAGTTGCCGTTAACCAGGCAATTCTAGATACCAGAAATCAATTGCAATCTGTTACTGAAGAATTAATTAAAAATAATTATGATTCAAGAATACAGGCAAAGGAAGATTCTTTAAGAACATTATTAGAACAACAAATACTTCAATCAACTGATAAATTGTTAGTTAGTCCATTGTCCAATAAGCAAACATTGGTTACTCAAAGAATCAATTTAGAGGTTTCAAAAAATCTGGCATTGGGTAGTATCAAATCAATCCAGGATGAAATAGAGCGATTGAATAAGAAGTTTGATTTACTGGTTCCTCATGAAGCACTTATTCAAAATTATGAAGGGGCAGTAGATGTTGCAGGAAAAGAATATTTAGAAATCTTGAACAAATTCAATAAAACTACCTATGAAACTAATGTTGGGATGCAGCTTCATCAAATTGAATCAGCAATGCCTGGACCTGCACTTCCATCCAAAAAATTATTATTGGTTATCATTAGTGGGGTTTTAAGTTTTGTATTTTGTATTGTTATACTTTTTGTAGTATTTTATTTGGATGATGCAATTATTAATGCTCAGGACTTGGCAAATCAAACTGGAATTCCTGTTTTGTCATTTTTACCATCTATAAACACTTCATTGTTAGATTTATCCAGTCTTTTGAAAGGTGAAGAAAAGAATCGAAATACAGTCGCTTTTAAGCATCTTTTACGTTCATTGCGATTTGAGGTTGAAAGAGAAATGGCAAGTCAAAAAATGTTAGTTATTACTAGTTTGAATAATGGGGAGGGTAAATCGCTCATTGCGATGGGCCTAGCATATGCATTTTCAATGGTGAATAAAAAAGTGTTATTAATCGATGGTAATTTCGACGAGCCAACCATAACCAATATTAGCGGAACTGCTCATTTTTTAGAAGATTATTTGAAAAATGAAATTTCAATCACAGAAGTAATGCGAGAAGGAAAAGTGAGCATAATGGGAAATAAAGGAGGAGATAACTCTTTGTTTGAATTATGTGATGAAAGCATTGTTAAACCTAAGTTCACTTATTTAAGAGATGTATTTGATGTTATTATTGTTGAATCTCCTTCCTTAGATAGAATGAATAAATCAAGAGAGTGGATTGTTATTGCAGATAAAGTATTAGGCGTTTATGCATCTGGAAGGTCCATTAAACCGAATTCTAAACCCAATATTCGTTTTATTAAACAATTGGGGAATCGTTTTGCGGGATGGGCCTTAAATAAGGTTCATTATAATCGATTAGAAAGTGTGCCTAAGTAAAATTTTTTAAACGGACTAAAGTGCTTAATAATTTGTTTTATTTAATATGGTATTTTTTTCAATTCTATATTGGATTTAATTTGGTTATGCCTTTTTTGTTTTTGATCATTTATCTATTTATAAAAAATAAAAACAAAGTTGCGGATCTAAATATTTCAACAAGTGAGGTTGATTATGCAGTCATTGTAACTGCTTATGAGCAAACTGATTTGTTAAAGAATGTTGTTCAGTCGATTTTGGGTCTCAATTATAACAATTATACAATTTATATTGTAGCAGATAAATGTGACATAACTAATTTACATTTTGAAGATCAAAGGGTTGTATTGCTTAGACCCGAACAGACATTAGCGAGTAATACCCGATCACATTTTTATGCGATCAATCATTTTATAAGACCTCACGAAAGATTAACTATTATTGATAGCGACAACCTTGTTCACCCGGAGTATATAAACGAATTAAATAAATATTTTAATAAAGGGTATGTCGCTGTTCAAGGATTAAGAGATGCAAAAAATCTAAATACTATTTATGCAAATTTAGATGCTGCAAGAGATATTTATTATCATTTTTATGATGGCGAAGTATTGTTTAATATAGGTTCTTCGGCTACCTTGTCTGGTTCAGGAATGGCATTTACTGTTCAATTGTATAGGGATTGTTTGGCGCATTTAGATATTATTGGAGCAGGCTTCGATAAGATTTTACAAAAGCAAATAGTTGAGAAACAATACAGAATTGCCTTTGCAAAAAGTGCTATAGTATATGATGAGAAAACCGCTCAATCAGATCAATTGGTTAAGCAAAGAGCAAGATGGATTAATACTTGGTTTAAGTATTTTTCATTTGGGTTTACATTTATTTACAAGGGCATACTTTATTTAAATTGGAATCAATTTTTATTTGGAATAGTATTGGTCCGACCTCCTTTGTTTCTTTTTGTTATTCTGTCTCTATTTTTTGTTGGAATAAATGTTTTTTTTAATCCTTTGCTTGCCATTATTTGGACTGTGGCTATATTGGTGTTTATCATTGGTTTTTTAAGTGCTTTAATTATAAATAATGCTAACTCAACAATCTATAAATCGCTTTTAGGTATTCCTCGATTTATATTTTTCCAGTTGGTTTCTTTGGCAAAAGTGAGAAATGCAAATAAACATTCTGTAGCAACTAAACATTCTGTAAACCAAGATCAGTAACTAATTTAATAACATCTAATTGAAGATAGATTCTACTATACCAAAAAGATCAGCCGAAGAGCAAAAGGAATACGATAAGCAGGTCTTAGAAAAAAACATTCAAAAAGTTGCTGTTGCATTGTCTTTTGTAAGTGTATTTTATTTTTTCATCAAGTTGCTTTTCTTATGATGGAAAAAAAATTCCTTACTTCACCTACAAAAGTTACTCCAAATGAAATTTCATGGATGGATTGGGCAAAGCTTTTTTTTGCAAATTCCAAAATGGATGGATTCGGACTTTTTGTTTTTTTATTATCATGTTCACTAGTGTTTTCCATTATAATAGCAAAACTCGGATTCATTTTTGGAGTACTCATTCTGTTGGTAATTGTTGGAATACCAATTATTTATGGATTTATTATTTATCCCAAGTTTGGCATTATCGTTTTTTTAATCAGTGCTTATTTTATCATGTTTATATACCGAATGGATATCGTCGACTTTCCATTAGGAACAGTAATGGATTTCATGCAATTGCTTTTAATTTTTGGATTTTTTGTGCAGCAAAAACGAAGAAATGATTGGAAAGTATTAAAAAGTCCGATTAGCACAATGATTCTTATTTGGATAGTCTATAATCTAATTGAAGTAGCCAATCCCTGGGCTGACTCTAAAATGGCATGGGTTTATACAATTAGATCATTGGCTGTTATTATGCTTATGTATTTTGTGTTTTTATTCAATATAGAAACCAAAGAGTTTATAAAGACAATATTAAAACTTTGGATATTGCTGTCTTTATTTGCAGCGATTTATGGATTAAAACAACAATTTATTGGTTTTACAGATTTTGAGAATAAATATCTTAATTCAGATCCAGAAATTGCTGGACTATTATTTATTGGTGGTCAATGGAGGAAATTTTCCATTTTTAGTGATCCAGGAGCATTCTCTTATAATATGGTAATCAGTAGTTTATTATGCATTGGGTTAGCTACAGGTCCATTAAAAATGTATAAAAAAGTAATTTTATGGTTGATTGCTTTTATTTGTTTGTTTTCTATGTTGTATTCTGGTACAAGAGGAGCTTTTGCGTTATTGCCCATTGGTATTGTTATTTTTTCCATCCTGAAATTTAATAAGCAAGTACTCTTTTTTTCAATATTAGCTGCTATTGTTTTGGCAATAGTGGTATTTATGCCAACCTCAAATGGAACAATTTATAGATTCCAGTCTGCATTTAGGCCATCAGAAGATGCTTCTTTTAATGCCAGAAAAACTAATCAAAAGCGAATTCAACCTTTTATTTTATCTCATCCATTAGGAGGAGGTTTGGGGGCAACAGGAATGTGGGGAAGAAGGTTTTCTCCTAATTCAATGTTGGCAAAATTTCCTCCAGACAGTGGCTATGTGAGAGTGGCAGTTGAAATGGGATGGATTGGATTATTCTTATTCTGTTTATTAATGTTTACCATTTTGAAAGTAGGCATACATCATTACTTTGTTATAAAGGATCCCGCATTAAAATCATACTGTTTATCGATGATTTTAGTAGTTTTTGCATTAAATATTGGAAATTATCCACAAGAAGCATTGGTGCAATTTCCAAATAACGTATTATTTTATTTAGTAATTGCATTGATGGAGGTTACGTATAGATTGGATCTAGCTAAAAATCCAAAAAGCAATCTTAATTTAGCCCTATGATACAAGGAAGAGATATCGTCATTGTAGGGCAACAACCATGGGATGTTGACATGGGCAGCAATTGCAAAAATATAGCTTTGGAGTTCAGTAAAAACAATCGAGTTTTATATGTTAATTCTCCATTAGACAGATTTACTTTTTTGCGAAATAGAAAAGATGAAAAAGTAAAAAAAAGAATTAAAGTTATACGAGGTTTGGAAAAAGGGTTATTGAAGGTAGAGAACAATATTTGGAATTTATTTGCAAATAGAATGATTGAATCAATCAATTGGATTGGAAGTCAGTTTATATTCGAATTTTTAAATAAGTGGAATAATAAGCAGTTTGCAAAATGTATTGCTGATGCTATTCTTGAACTGGGCTTTAAGGATATCATTTTATTCAATGACAATGATATTTTTCGTTGTTTTTATTTAAAAGAATTACTAAAGCCTAGCATTAGCATTTATTATTCTCGTGATTATATGCTAGCAGTTGATTATTGGAAAAAGCATGGCGAAAAGTTGGAGCCATTACTTATTGCAAAGTCCGATTTATGTGTTGCTAACTCTACTTACCTGTCGGATTATTGTAAACAATACAATCCCAATTCTTATTATGTTGGCCAAGGATGTGATTTAAGCATTTTTTCAGATCAAAGACAATTTGAGATCCCTGCGGATATTTTGCCGATCAAAAGGCCCATCATTGGATATATTGGGGCTTTGCTTGCGTTAAGATTGGATCTGAATTTACTGATTCATATTGCAAAATCAAAACCCAAATGGAGCATCGTTTTGGTAGGGCCAGAAGATGAGCAGTTTAAGAAAAGTGAGTTACATTTAATAAGCAATGTGTTTTTCTTAGGTTCAAAACACCCTAATCTTTTGCCTGATTATATTCATTCATTCGACATTTGTATAAACCCTCAATTGATAAGCCAGGTAACAATTGGTAATTATCCAAGAAAAATAGATGAATATTTGGCAATGGGAAAGCCAGTGGTCGCAACAAAAACGGGGTTTATGGATTCTATTTTTAGTAGCTATACTTATCTTGGAATCAACGGAGACGAGTATATCAGTTTAATCAATTTGGCATTATTGGAAAATTCTGATGAAAAACAAGCGGATCGAAAGAATTTCGCATATTCGCATACATGGGAGAACAGTGTTGAAGCAATTTATGATTCAATTTTAAAAGTTCAGTAAACTGGCAAAATGACTTCAACAGTTAAACGTTTATCAATTGTAGTTTCAACCGACAACCACTATTTAATTTTGTTGGCTGCATTAATCAAATCGATCGAAGAAAGCAATAAAACTAACTTACCTGTTGATCTGTATATTATTTCAGAAAATGTAACTGCGCAAAATAAAAGCAGTTTAGCAAAATCGATCAATCAATCAATAACCACTATTTCTTGGTTCGAATTAGAAGAAATAGTACATGATAAATACAAAGTACCTTTTGATTGGACATCCTTTCCGCGAAATATTCACGCAAGGCTCTATGTGCCCCATTTTATCCCTCTTCATATTGAAAAAATATTGTACTTAGATGTTGATATGATTGTATGTAAAGATCTTGCTGAATTATTTGATATTGAACTGGGTAATAATATTGTTGGAGCAGTACTAGATCAACATGTTCATACTGTTTCTAATGCCTGGGGTGGTATTAAAAATTACAAAGAGCTTGGATTGCCTCCTGATTCAAAATATTTTAATACTGGACTTTTAATGATCAATTGTAATGCCTGGAGAGCATTTGGGGTAACGCAAAAAGTCATAAATTGTATTGATCAAAATAAACAGTATGCAAATTTTCCGGATCAATATGGCTTAAATGTAATACTTGCGGATCGTTGGACAAATTATGATCCTTTATGGAATTATTTCAGTTTTGGCAATGAACAGCAACCGTATGTGATTCATTTTGTAAAAAGAAAACCCATTTATAAATCATATGAGGGTAATTTAGATTACAAGGCGATATTTCTAGGATTTTTAGCAAAAACTCAATGGAAAAATGAGCCTGAGATTAGTGAGTTTAGCAGGTATCTTAAGAAGTTGTCTAATGTTGCCAATAAAGTTTTAAAGGCATTGGTTCAATGATTCAAGCGAAAAATATGTTTGCAAAATTATTTGATAAAATAAACAATAAGCATTTTTTGTCATTAGCAGGAAATGGAGTAATGGCCGGATTGGCAATGCTAACATTAGCCATTTTATTCAGAGTACTTACTAAGGTTGATATTGGTTATTGGTTTTTTTATCAAACTTTATTTGTTTTACTGGATACTTTTCGTTCAGGGTTTTTACAAATGGCGCTCATTTCATTTTATAGTGGTACAGAAGAAACTACGTCTAAGAAAGTGATTGGGTCAATATGGTATATAGCAATTATCATTACATTCCTGTTTGCGGGCATTAATTTGATCGTATATCCTTTTAGTAAATTCTTTAATGATCCAGCTATCATTTTAACCATCAAATGGTTTGGGATTACTTTCTTAGCAACCCTTCCTTCGAATATTGCTTCCTGGATTATGCAAGCTGACCAACGTTTTGATCGATTGCTGATACTTCGAGTATTGAATCAGGGCTCTTTTATTATTGGAGTGCTAACCTGTGTTTTTTTTAATACCATTAATTTGCAAAATTTATTTTTGTTAAATTTTGTTGTCAATGTTATAGGTAGTGTTGTTGCTATCATTCTGGGATGGTCAAAAATTAATTGGTTTGTCTTTCGAACAAGTGAGTATGTAAAAAAGATTTACAATTACGGTAAGTACAGCGTTGGGGCATCAGTAAGTACTAGTCTATTAAGAAGTTCAGATACTTTTATCATTACTTATCTTTTAGGTCCTTCAGCATTGGCCATTTATAATATTCCTGTTCGTTTAATGGAGCTTATTGAAATTCCTCTACGTAGTATGGTTTCAACAGGAATGGCTTCTATCGCAAAAGCATATAATAGAAATAATTTAAAAGAAGTTGGCTATATTCTACAAAAGTATGCAGGTACATTATCGGTGGCTTTCATTCCAATTGCTCTAGTGGCTATTTCTTTAGCTGATGTTGGAGTTGGACTTTTAGGTGGAGGCAAATATCTGGGTACAGAAGCGGCCAATTTTTATAGAATTTCGATGATTTTTGCCATTTTCTATTCAATTGATCGATTTATTGGGGTCAGTTTGGATGTAATTCAACAACCAAGAATTAATTTTATTAAAGTGTTGTTGATGTCACTCATGAATATTGTTGGTGATTTTGCAGGGATCTTAATTTTTGGCAATATTTATGGTGTGGCATTAGGAACGCTTTTCCCTTTGTGTATTGGAATATTTTTCGGATATCATCATTTACGTAAGCATGTTAATTTTAAACTGAGTAATGTATTTATTTTTGGATATATTCAAGTGAGAAGGATTCTTAGAAAAAATATACAATATTTTAAAAAATAATGAAATTAATCCACCTCATATTAGCACATGATCCAGCAGGGTTAAGTCAACTTGAGCGATTGGTGAATCAATTGAATTATAAAGACTCGATAATTTATATACATGTTGACTTGAAATCTGATCTGAGTACATTTAAGATTCATTTCAACAATAATGCTATTGTAAGATTTATCAATAATCGTGTAAGTATAAAATGGGCCAGCTATTCAATGGTAGAAGCTGAACTGAATAGTTTTCAACAAATAGTAATTGAAGAACCTGATTTTGATTTTTTAAATTTGTTGAGCTCCCAGGATTATCCAATACGACCTATTGGTGAGTTCCACCAATTTTTATCGCACCATATTGGAAAAGCATTTATGCATTGTTTGGATGTAGAAACCGAATGGGTTGAAGCAAAGCAACGATTTACTAAATATCATTTTGTTGATCATGATTTTCGCGGCATTTATCTTCTTCAAGATATTGTAAATTCGATAATGCCTGAAAGAAAGGTTCCTTCAGAGTTAGTCATAAAGGGAAGGTCACAATGGTTTACCATTTCTCGAAAACATATCGAATACTTTCTTGAAACATTAAAAAAGAACAAAGCCATTGTGCGTTTTTTTAAATTTACTTGGTCACCAGATGAATTGTTTTTTCAAACATTACTATTTAACTCACCCTATCAAAATGATATTGTCAATAATAATTTAAGGTACATCGACTGGTCTGAACAAAAGAAAAACCCTAAAGTATTAACGGAAGTAGATTTTGAGGCAATTACCCAATCTGGCAACTTCTTTGCTAGGAAATTCAATTTGTCTGCAAATAGCAGGATACTTGATTTGTTAGATATACAAATTTGTAGGTAGTATTTTTTGATTTCTCATCTAATTTTCAAATGAATAATCAAATGATTTTGAGTAAAAAATGGTAACTTTATATTTTACATGATACCTTAAAAAATTCGTTATGAAAATAAGAAACCCAAAATCTAGGATGGATTTAAATATCAAATCGAGTGATCGGGTTTTGGAAGTTGGAGGAGGGCATAATCCGCATCCACGCTCAAATGTTGTTGTAGATAAATTTGCAGATAGCAATTTTCATAGAAGCGGTGATATATCAGTGCTCAAAAATCAAACATTCATGGAGGCTGATGGCGAAAACCTCCCTTTTAAAGACAACGAATTTGATTATGTAATTTGCTGCCAAGTATTGGAACATGTTGAGAACCCAGTTAAATTTTTAGCCGAGCAATTCAGAGTTGCCAAAAGAGGTTATATAGAAACACCTTCATTGTTGGGGGAGAACCTTTTTCCTAGGGAGTCTCACAAATGGATTTTACATGAGCATAATAATGTGCTTTATTTGCTAGACAAGCAAAAAATGGGTTTCCATCATGGGTATGATTTGGGAGTGCTCATTCAAGATTATTTGCCCAAACATTCTATTGGGTTTAAAATATTAGAAAGAACACATCCTAATCTTATTTCTATTCGTATTGAATGGGAAACAGATTTCGCTTATGAAATTGAGCCTCAAGATCCTTCAATTAGAAAATACTTTACTGATAAATGGTCATTGGAATGGGGGGATGATTTTTTTCCTCCAAAATCTAAAGGGCAGGAATTGTTAAGCACTTTTGCTGCTTTTGCGAATATTGTAAAAACATTATTCATCTCTACTTTTATAAAAAAGAAGTAGTTAGATTCAATCATCTTTTTCTTTGGCTATAAATGCACGAATAAAGAGATAAATGCCCATAAAGATAATCACCAGCGCAAAAAGATCCATTACTGTAAATCCATCATATTCATTAAAATAAAAAATCGTTGCGATTTCAAATTCTGGTGTAGCAGGTGTAACAATTAAGATGAATCCTATTGTTATGAATAATAATCCAGCTGAAAATATAGCTAACGATGAAACCCATCTTACTGCGCTATGTTTTATATGAGTTGAATTCAATAAACTATTCCGTTTATTTAATTTATTCAAATCTAAATGAATCAAATTTTGCGTATGTTCTGTTTGCGGGTCTTTTTGAAATGGATCTTTTTTGCTTGAAATCAACGCATCCTGTAATTTTTGCTCTATTTCCTTTTTCTTGTACTCTGGGATAGCTGTTTTTTGTAGTTCCCCTAAGAAATCCTGAAATGACTTATCTAAATCCGTAAAAGAAGGTTGTTCCATCCCCATATTCAATCAATTTTTTACTTATTGCGCTAATTTAAATAAATTACAACACTTATCTGTTTATTTCATTAAATGAGTATGGTTTCTATCATTACTGTAAACTTCAATCATAGTCATGTTACTGACGATTTATTGGATTCCATCATTCAATACAATAACTATTCAAATATCGAAATTATTGTTATAGATAATGGAAGTACAATCGACCCAGTACCAAACTGGAAGATTAAATACCCTGAATTCATTTTTATTCGATCAGAACAAAACCTGGGATTTGCGGGTGGCAATAATCTTGGAATTAAAGCATCATCAGGAGATTTCCTTTTTTTGGTGAATAACGATACAGTATTTACACCTTCTTTGATTGAGCAATTAATGAGTACTTTACTAAAACATCCAAATGTTGGTATGGTATCTCCTAAGATATTATATTTTGATCAGCCCGAAATTTTACAATATGCAGGGTATACTGGAATGAATTTTTATACGGCTAGGAATGCCTGTATTGGGCAATATGAAACTGACCATGGACAATTCGATCACTTGGAGGGAAAAACCGGGTATGCGCATGGAGCTGCAATGATGCTTAAAAGATCGGTTATAGAAAAAGCAGGGTTAATGTTCGAAGGTTTTTTTCTTTATTACGAAGAATTAGATTGGTGTGAAAGTATAAAAAGAGCAGGCTTTGAAATATGGGTAAATATGAAAGCGAGCATCTATCATAAAGAATCCGTTTCGGTTGGCAGGAAAACAGCTTTAAAAGAATATTTTATGAACCGCAACAGGATTTTATTTATAAGAAGGAATGCGTCTTGGTTCACAAAGATTATTTTTTATGTATACTTCATATGCTTCGTTGTATTTAGAAACTGTATAGAATACATTAGAAATGGTAATCGGTCATTTATAAAACAACTTTTCCGTGCAATTTGGTGGAACTTTACTCAAAGTAAGAACAGCCTTTTTTTAGGATATAAGCAATAACATTTTTATGAAAATATTTTTCTGGTTTGCGATTTTTTTTATTTTTTATACCTATATCGGGTATGGACTATTGCTTTATTTACTACTCATTTTTAAAAGAGTTTTCTTTAAAAAGCCAACCAAGACCTTTTCGAGTTTTACTCCATCAGTAACAATTGTTGTAGCAGCTTATAATGAAGCATATATCATCGAAGAAAAAATTCTAAATACTTTGGCGCTCAATTATCCACCTGATTGCATTGAGTATATTTTTATTACTGATGGGTCTACAGATGAAACAGCTTCAATTGTATCCAGGTACCCTTCAATAAAGGGAATGCATCAAACTCAAAGAAATGGTAAGATAGCTGCTGTTCATAGAGCTATGAAAGAAATTAAATCTGATATTGTAGTATTTACGGATGCAAATACGATGCTTAATAAAGAGGCAATTATCAATATTTGTAGACATTATATTGATCCGACCGTTGGTGCTATTGCAGGAGAAAAGCGAGTTCAAATCGAAAGCCAATCTGATGCAACTGCAGGGGAGGGTTTTTATTGGAAATATGAATCAAAACTAAAACAATGGGATTCAGAATTATATTCAGTTGTTGGTGCCGCAGGTGAATTATTTAGTATCCGTACTTCATTATACCAACCTGTTGAACCAGATACTATTCTTGATGATTTCATGATTTCGATGAATATTGCAGTAAAAGGATATAGAATTGTATATGAACCAACAGCTTTTGCTACTGAATCTGCTTCAGCAAATACGAATGAAGAATTGAAAAGAAAAATCAGAATTGCAGCTGGGGGGATACAATCTACTATCAGATTATGGCCACTTTTTATTCCGTTCAAAAACCCGATTTTGACTTTTGAATTTATTAGTCATAGGGTTTTACGATGGGTAGTCACCCCTTATTTGATGATTGGAGCATTGGTTTTAAATGTGCTATTAGTGAAACAGTTAGGTATTATGTCAATTTATGGATTGATGCTATTAGGTCAGAGCGCTGTTTTTTTGGCAACCATTTTTGGGTGGATATTAGAGAAACAAAAGCTGAAAGTGAAAGTTTTCTTTATCCCTTACTATTTCTGTTTAATGAATTATGCCGTAATTGCTGGGACCTTTCGGTATTTTTTTACCAAGCAATCTGTCTTATGGGAGAAGGCCAAACGTAAATGAGGCAGCAAAGCTGAAAAAAATGGAATCTTTACTGCCAGTTTTTAATAATAACTTTATGCAATTAAGCTACACCTAAGTATTAATATAATATGATCAAAAAAGTACTTTGTGTTGATGATGATAGTATTTCTCTGACTATATCAAAGCTTTTATTAAAAAGAACAGGCTTTGCAGAAAATGTATTAACTGCTGTTGATGGACATGATGCTTTACTTTTTTTAGAAAAGCTTTTTGAAGATCATTCTAATCCCGAAGAAGACGCTCCCAACTTAATTTTATTAGATATTAATATGCCAGTCATGAATGGCTGGGAATTTTTGGATGCTTTTATTGAACAATATGGCACTAAATTGCCCAATACAAGAGTAGTTATTTTATCTTCCACCATCGATCCTGAAGACTTTGCAAGGGCTAAAAAATATACTATTGTTACTCAATTTCTAAGCAAGCCATTAAGTGTAGAAACCTTGCTTGAATTGAAAGAAAATGATTTTGTTAAAAACTTTTTCAATTGATGTTAAAGGTTTAGGCAAGCTGTTGGTAAACCTTTCGAAACTACGCATACTGTAGATCTGCCCTCTTTCGTTTTAACTTTAATTGTTGCCCTTCCATTATACAACTGTACATATCTTGAACCCGATGAAGTGCCTTTATTGTCCATCAATTGCCCATCTCCTGCCAAACTAAATCTGATAAAATTAGCAGCATCTAAGCATTGAATATTTTTGTCATCTAGTAATTTAACTTGTAGCGTAGTTGTACCGTTTTCTTCTTTAATTTTCTCTATTAATAAATTGTTAGGTTTACCCCATTTTTCAGTTTGATACTGAAAATTTATTTGATCTTCTACAACTATATTTCTTTTTTTGGCAATTACTTTTACAGTGTTATTACCTTTTTTAAATTCAGTGTTCCATCTTAAACCTGCAGCAGGAAAATCGGGACTATTTCTTTTTTTAATGCCTAGACTTTTGCCATTTAAAAATAATTCAGCTTCATCGCAATTAGAATAGACCTTTATCATTTTTTCTTCTCTATCATTTCCCCATCGAACAGGAAATGAATGTCCATATATATGAACCATTGGTTTTTCAGCCCAATAGGATTGGAATACATAATATCCTTCTTTTTTAGTAAAGTCCCTTTCTACCAAACCTTTCTGATTTACATATGGCACTGGATTATCAGGTCTTAATGGGGTAGAAAAATCTTTGAATACCCATTGTGCCGTTCCAGTTAGCCATGGCATAGTCTCTTGTTCTTTCAAATGCCAGTCGAATAAATTACAGATATAAGTTTCACTCCAATCTCCATCTTTTGAAACTTTAACTGCTGTAGAACCTTTTGAACTATCCTTAGCAATTATGTTTTTCCAGAACTCATCAGGATTTTCCGAATGCCTTCCTGCATGACTATCACCTCCCCATTCTACATGTAAAAAGTGATTGACCTTTTTAAATTCTTCTTCCGACATTCTTTTATATTCAGGATAGGTTGCTTTATACCATCCCGCCCATAATGAAGGAGAGAATACGTCAACAATATCTTTGAGAAATTCTGGTCTTCTTATTGCTGTTTTTCGGGTAATATCCAATTGGTGAGAAAGCACATTGAGTTCTTTCATAAAAGCCCGGATCTTTTCATTATCAAATTCTGGAAAATCTCCAGGCCAGTCATTTTCATTACCCAAACCCCAAATAATGATCGAAGGATGGTTATAATGTTGTTCAATCATGTTGGTAAGCATTCTTTTAGCCATTGTTTGATAAACTTCACCACCTAATCCTCCACGGCACCAAGGAATTTCTTCCCATGCGATTATTCCAAGACTGTCACATAAATTTAAAATGATACGGGATTGTTGATAGTGCCCTAGACGAATAAAATTAGCACCCATCTCTTTAATTAATATCATTTCTTCTTTCATCATTTCTTCGGTCATAGCAGCTGCTACAACAGTATGATCTTCGTGTCGCTGGGTGCCTTTAAGCAATAATCGTTTGCCATTCATCATAAAAGGGCCTCTTTCTACAAATTCAAAATTTCTAAACCCAATTTTTTCTTGTTGAACAAAATCCCCATCTGTGCTAGTTATTGTTGCTTTTACAGTATAAAGCTGTGGTTTATCAGGTGCCCATAATTGAGGGTTCTTAACGGTGAATTCTGCTACAGAAATGTCATCAGAGAATGACTCCAGTTGTTTTGCAAATTGGTTGATGATTTTACCTGCAGGATCAATTAAACTGATATCAACTTTTGCAGTTGTTAACTTTAAAGGATTAAGTAATCTTACATTGACTTTTAGGTTTCCAACTTTCCCAGCATTATCAACTTCGGCTAAAGCGAATATTTTATCTATCGAAACTGCGGGAACATATTCTAAATTCAAGTAACGGTAAATACCTCCATACAAATTAAAGTCTGATAAAGAGGAGGGAATTGTTTCTAAATCACGGGTATTATCGCAGCGTATGGTTATTGGAATATTCCCTTTAAATTGTTTTGTGAATTGCTCTGTTTTTTTAAATGCAGCAACTGCTTCAGTTATATCAATGGTAAATTCATCATAACCTCCTACATGAGAACCAACTTTTGTGTCATATACAAATACTTCCGTTTTTTGTCCTGCCCCTTCAAAATGCAATAGTGTTCTACCTTTTTTATAAGGATTATTTATATTGATTTGTTTACGATACCAGCCTGGGCCCCTATAATACTCCCCGTCTGGATCGACAGCATCATCTGCATTATAACAATGAGGCAGAGAAACCGTAGTCCAAACTGGCAAATTTTCAGGATTGCCTTTTGGAATTGGCCGAATGGCTTTCCAGATACCACCCAGTTCTGTTTTTACAAATTCCCAGTTATTGTTCAGTCTTAAGCTTTGTTGAGCTTCTGATTGACAAAATGAAAAAATAATGACTATTAAAAGGATGGAAATTTTTTTCATTCAGTTTTGGTATTGAATTTATGAAAAACAACTGAAATATTGAATAATAAAAGGAGTATTTGAGCTACAGATAGGTATAATAATACAAAACCCCCTCGATAAACAAGGGGGCTTTGCAGACCGGACGGGACTCGAACCCGCGACCTCCGCCGTGACAGGGCGGCAATCTAACCAACTGAACTACCGATCCGTTTACCCAAATTAGTTCCAGAGTAACAATTGTCATTTAATTAAGTATTGATTTCCCGAAGCTAATAAATCGCTTCTCAAATTTTTCAAATACTATTTTACTGGTTAGCAAAGTTGATATAACTGTTAATGAAATCAAAACAAAGGGGTTGAGTTTGTAATATTTATCCGAGAATGATTTTAATATAATAAAAATGATTGGATGTAATAAATAAATTGAATAGCTGGTATCTCCTAAAATTTTTAATAATCTCTTTACAATATCAGGTAAGAAAGAAAAATCACTTAAGAAAAAGAGATAACATAAAAAAATAGTAGCTAAGGATAATACGATTCTATTTGATCCTGTTACAAGCATTACTGGCTCGCCGGTAATAGGGTAAAAAGTAATTAATAAGATAGTTAGAACTATAAATAAAGGCGTCCAATTCTTGAAATTATGAGGCGGTAGTTTTAGAGTTGGTAAGTATACTCCAGCAGTAAAAAATAAAAACTGGTTGAATGGGTTTACATAGTTAAACCACTGATGTCCCAAAGTAATAGAAGAATCTAGTATTTTAAAAGTAAATGCTAGAAATACTATTAATATCAAAGATTGCGCTATATGAAAATATTTTTTTTTGTATTTATTTAGTAGGAATAATACTGGGAAAAATACATAAAAAAATATTTCATTACCAATAGACCAAGCTCCGTTAGCCACAAATTTGTCAGGCCTTGCCATGCCTGGAAAAACAAAAATATTTACTATCAAAGTTTTAAACGAATAAAATTCTGGGTTTGAATTGATTAAATAAGTTAATAGGGTGGCAAGCCATAACAATGGAAAAATTCTAAAAAATCTTTTCAAATAAAATGCAGTGATGCTTTTTGTATTTGCTTCTAATTTCGGATTAGCAATAAATAAAGTTAATCCACTTAATACATAGAATATGGAAACCGCATAAATTTTTACTCTTGCTATAAAGGTTGATGAGTCACTTTCCCCAAAGCTGAAAAGGAACATGTGATAAGACATAACACCAAAAGCAGCTAGACCTCTTAAATAATCTAAAGAATCGTAACGTTTAATTAAAGGTCTTAATGAAGGGGGTTCATTTTCCATCTTTTATTGACTTTTGATTTAGTCTTAAAGATATAAGAGTTCATTTATATCCGAAAGCAAGATTTTTAAATTGAATTTAAATGACATGTAATTGTAAAACAGATAGTCTGAAATTAGACTTTTCAATGTGTAGTAATACAAAACCCCCTCGATTAAAAGGGGGCTTTGCGGACCGGACGGGACTCGAACCCGCGACCTCCGCCGTGACAGGGCGGCATTCTAACCAACTGAACTACCGATCCGTTTCCTCTAAATAACCACAAAGGGTTGGTTTTCGGACGGCAAAGATAAGGGGAAACACCTTTTTCAAACAAATCTTTTCCAAAAAAAATGCAATCCCTATTTTTACTGACTTAATTGCTAAAAAAATGCCCCAATACCCCAATAGACAATTCCTCGATTTTGAAAAGCCAATCAAGGAATTATACGAACAGATTGATGATACCAAGAAGCTGGCAGAGAAAAATCCTAAAATAGATTATTCTTCAACTTTGATTCAACTAGAAGAATCGATCATACAAAAGCGCTCTGAGATTACCGCTCAACTCACACCATGGCAAAGGGTTCAGTTGAGTAGACATCCTGATAGGCCATATACTTTAAAGTATATCGAGAATATGTTTACCAACTTTGTTGAATTACATGGAGACCGCAATGTGAAGGATGATAAAGCAATGGTGGGCGGTTTTGCGCAGTTAAATGGAGAAACAATTATGGTAATTGGGCAACAGAAAGGGGTAAATACTAAAATGCGCCAATTACGCAATTTCGGTATGGCAAATCCTGAAGGGTATAGAAAGGCGCTCAGACTAATGAAATTGGCCGAAAAATTCAATAAGCCAGTTATTGCTATGATTGATACTCCTGGAGCATTTCCTGGTCTAGAAGCAGAGGAAAGAGGCCAAGGAGAGGCCATTGCTCGAAATATCTATGAAATGATTCGATTGAAAGTGCCAGTGATCATTATCATTATTGGTGAAGGTGCCAGTGGTGGCGCTTTAGGTATTGGAGTAGGAGATAGGGTATTAATGATGGAAAATAGCTGGTATACTGTGATTTCACCAGAAAGTTGCAGCTCTATTTTATGGCGTAGCTGGGATAAAAAAGAAATTGCTGCAGAACAGTTAAAATTAACAGCAACTGATATGAAGGGGTTTGGATTGGTGGATGAAATTGTACATGAGCCCGCTGGAGGTGCCCATTGGGATTATCAGGCAGCAGCTGATATCTTAAAAAGCCAAATTCAAAAAGCATTAGATGAAGTGAAACATAAGACACCACAAGAAAGAACCAATGAGCGTATTGAGAAATATGGCAAAATGGGATTCTGGGAAGAAACCACAGTATAAAATTATTATTAACGGGGGATATTAAATAAACGGGGGGATATGACCATACAAAAACAATTAAGAGGAACAGGTGTTGCATTGATTACACCATTTACAAAAAATAATACCATCGACTTTGATGCATTAGGTAAAGTGATTGATGCAATGATTGATGGCGGAGTTGAATACCTGGTAAGTTTAGGTACAACTGGAGAAACTCCTGTTTTAAACAATCCAGAAAAAATTGATATACTTCATTATACTTATGAAAAAGTAGCTTACAGATTACCTGTTGTTGTAGGAATTGGTGGAAATGATACTGCAGATCTAATACATGATCTTACTCATTTTCCTCTCGATAAAGCTGCAGCAGTTTTAAGTGCTTCTCCCTATTACAATAAGCCATCTCAAGAAGGTATTTATCAGCACTACAAAATGGTGGCTGCCGCTTCACCCAAGCCAATTATGTTGTATAATGTTCCTGGCAGAACAGGAAGAAACATGAGTGCTTCTACTACATTGCGTTTAGCCAATGATATCGACAATATTATCGGAATCAAAGAGGCAAGCGGAGATATGGCCCAGTGCATGCAAATACTTCGTGACATGCCAAAAGACTTCTTAGTAGTAAGTGGAGATGATGCTTTAGCACTTCCGCAAATGGCTTGTGGTATGGAAGGAGTAATTAGTGTTGCTGCAAATGCTTATCCGAAACAGTTTTCTGATATGGTAAGAAATTGCTTGTCTCAAAATTATATCGCAGCCAAACTAATTAATGATCAATTAATCGAAGCCTACGATTTAATGTTTGCAGAAAACAATCCAGCTGGAGTAAAAGCATTTATGGTAGAGCAAGGCTTGATCGAAAATTATTTGAGAATGCCAAATGTACCGTTGAGTAATGCTGTTCATCAACAGATCAAGCAATTCTTGACAAAAAAATAACGATTCATCCTTTCAATTTTTGATGAACGGCTATATGATTCAATCATTCATGTATAACTTCATTTCAAGGATAAAACAACGCTATGTTCAAAATTAAATTGATTGCAATTTTATTGATTGCAATTACTGTTTCTTTCTCACCTGTTTTTGGGCAAACACCTCCAGTATATAATAGCACAGAAATTTATACTCAATTGAAGAAATTGAATGTATTGGGATCTGTGCTTTATGTGGCCGCGCATCCGGATGATGAGAATAATAGCTTTTTACCCTATCTGGCAAAAGAAAGAAATTTTAGAACCGCCTATTTAAGTTTAACCAGGGGAGACGGAGGACAAAATTTAATTGGCCCCGAACAAGGAATTGAACTCGGATTAATTAGAACTCAGGAATTATTGGCAGCAAGAAGAATTGATGGCGCTGAGCAATATTTTAGCAGCGCTTATGAATTTGGTTTTAGTAAAACATTCGACGAAACACTTCGTTTCTGGAATAGAGAAAAAGTGTTGGCAGACATAGTTTGGGTGATCAGAAAATTTCAGCCAGATGTTATTATCAATCGTTTCCCAGGCGATTCCAGAGCAGGCCATGGTAATCACTCAGGATCTGCTATTTTATCGCAGGAGGCTTTTGCAGCTGCAGCGGATCCAAATCGTTTCCCAGAACAATTAAAGCAAGGTGTAACTGTGTGGCAAGCAAAGCGATTGTTATGGAACACTTTTAATTTTGGTGGAGCCAATACAACCAGCGAAAATCAATTAAAAATTGATGCAGGAGTGTACAATTCAATGCTTGGAAAAAATTATGGTGAAATTGGAGGTGAAGCGAGAAGTATGCATAAAAGTCAGGGAGAAGGCAGGCCAAGACGTAAAGGCCCTGTTTTTGAATATTTCAGCACTTTGGCTGGAGATTCTGCTAAGAAGGATCTGATGGATGGAATTATTACCGACTGGACACGTATTCCAAAAGATGGCCCAGTCGTTCAGCAAAAGATCAATCAAATCATTCAAAATTATCAATTTGAACATCCTGAAAAATCAGTAGATGCATTGGTTTCATTGTATCAATTAATTCAAGGGATTGATTACCATGAAATCTGGTGGTATAAGAAGAAGCAAGAGGTAGAAGATTTGATTATTGCTTGCAGTGGTTTATTTGTGGAAGCAACAACAGATGTTGAGTATGCTGTACCCGGAGAAAAACTCAATGTTAGTTTATTTGTAAACAATAGAAATAATGTAAATATTCAATTGGATCAGATCTTATTGATTACATCTCCAGACAAATCCTATGATTCAACTATTAATTTGAAACCATTGGTCAATAACAATTATAGTTTCAATAAATCCTTTACTGTTGCAGCTGCTACACCAGTTTCACAGCCATATTGGTTGAATAAGCCTTTAGAAGGAATTGGGAATTTTGTAATTGATGATCAACAAATGGTAGGTAAAGCGGAGTCTGACCCCGCTTTCAGTGCAAGATTTGTATTTAGTATGAATGGAATTTCTCTCATCGTAAATAGACCGGTACAATATAAGTTTGTTGATCCTGTTAGGGGAGAAGTTTATCAACCTCTTACTGTAATTGCACCAGTAGTTATTTCATTGGATAAACAAGTGCTGCTTACCAATGTGGAGCAAGTTGGTAATAAAAAATTGTCACCTACTTCATTGTTGCTTCAATACAAAACCAATTTTAGTGCAAACAACTTGCCTGTTACTATCCAATTAAAGGATGATAATGAAAAGGCGTTTTATTCGAAAGATACTATTTTAACTGTTGAGCAGGGTTCGGTATATGCTTTTCCGATCGAGCTCAAATCCGTTCTTGGCTCAGTAAAAACAAAATCAATATCTGCGGCCATTACCTATGCAATGAACGGAAAAACAAACTCGTTTTCTCATTTTTTGAAAACGATTAAATACGATCATATTCCAACAATCAATTATTTCTATGAAGATAAAGTGGCAGTGATTGACGAAAAAGTGGTGATTAGTCCAAAAAAAGTAGGGTATGTAATTGGTGCCGGAGATCTGGTTCCTGAAGCGCTTGAGCAATTGGGCTATCCAGTTTCTTATTTGAGGGAATGGGATATTACCGATGCAGAACTTAAAAAATACAATGTTATCGTATTAGGAATTAGGGCATTTAATATTTACGAATGGCTAACAACCAAAAATGAAGTATTGAATAGATTTGTAAACAATGGAGGTCATTTAGTAATTCAATACTTAAAAAGCAATCAGGTTGGTTTGAAGAAAGTAAAAGTAGGTCCTTATCCATTTAGTATGAGTGGAATAAGAGTGACCGAAGAAAATGCTAAAGTGAATTTCCTTCTTCCAAATCATTCTTTATTTAATTTCCCCAACAAGATCACCGATCAAGATTTTGATGGTTGGATTCAGGAAAGAAGTACTTATCAAGCTGATCCAATTGCAGCACCTTACGAAGCATTGATCAGTATGAATGACGCAGGGGAGAAGCCTTCTAACGGAAGTTTAATTACAGCAAAATATGGCAAAGGCAATATTACTTATGTAAGTTTGGTATTGTTCCGCCAATTACCTGCAGGGAATTTGGGTGCTTATAAATTATTAGCCAATATTGTAGGATTGCCTTCCTTAAAATAGTTACTATGCAACAACGCAGAAAAATTGGATTCTTTACCATTGTATTAATAGGAGTTGCAATCGGCTTTTTTATTAAGAATGTAAAGATTGGTTTGATTATTGGTTTGGTTTTGGGATTATTAGCTGGAGGCATTGTAAAAACTAAATTAAAATAAATGCAACCTAAAATCCCTTTGTTTAAAACTTGGAATCGATGGTACTTTTTTGTGATAGGTTTTTTGACCACACTCATTTTTTTATTTATCTGGTTAACTAAATACTATCAATGAGCCAAATCGACTGGATTGTATTGATTGTTACCCTAGTTGGGATTGTTGCATATGGCTTGTATAGAAGTCAGACCAGCAAGAATTTAGAAGGTTATTTTTTAAGTAATCGGAGTATGCCTTGGTATTTGGTTTTGCTCAGTATTATGGGTACTCAAGCGAGTGCCATCACATTTCTTTCGGCACCTGGTCAAGCATTTACTGATGGAATGCGTTTTGTTCAATACTATTTTGGTTTGCCAATTGCAATGGTTATTCTCTGTATCACATTTGTTCCATTATTCAGTAAGTTAAAAGTGTTTACTGCTTACGAATTTTTAGAGCAAAGATTCGATATCAAAACAAGGGTATTTACTTCATCTTTATTTTTAATTTCAAGGGGATTGTCTACAGGAATCAGTATTTACGCTCCATCAATCATTCTTTCTTCTTTAATGGGTTGGGATATCTTTTATACCAATATTGTTATGGGGGGATTATTGATTGTATATACTGTAAGTGGAGGTGCAAAAGCAGTAGCGTATACTCAACAATTGCAATTGGGAATTATTTTTATAGGAATGTTCATCGCTGGGTACCTAATTGTGCATAATTTGCCATCTAATATGGGGTTCTCTGATGCATTGGCAATTAGTGGTGCTTCGGGAAAGATGAATGTAATTACCACTGGTTTTACTGAAAATGGATTTGATTGGAAAGATCGCTACAATATAATCAGTGGAGTCATTGGAGGATTCTTTTTAGCACTTTCTTATTTTGGAACAGACCAATCACAGGTAGGCAGATACTTAACTGCAAAAGACACAACAGAAAGTAGGGTAGGGCTTTTAATGAACGGTCTAGTAAAAGTGCCTATGCAGTTTTTTATTCTATTATTAGGGGCATTGTTATTTACTTTTTATCAATTCAATCCTTCTCCAGTTTTTTTTAATAAAGCAGTGGAGGAAAAAGCAATGAAAACTCCTTATAAAGATTCATTGCATGCTATTAAATGGAAATTTGATCAAAAAGCTCAAGAACAAAAACTGAATAGTGAAAAATATTTAATTGATAAATCTCAATTGAATAAAGATAATATCGCACAAGGTTCTATCGAATTGAATCAAATTAAAGGAGAGTATAAAAAAATTATACAAAAAGCAAGCCCTGGTAGTGATACCAACGATACCAATTATATTTTTCTTCGTTTTGTTGTAGACTTTTTGCCCAAAGGATTGGTGGGGCTTTTGATTGCCATTATTTTTTTAGCAGCTTGGGGCTCTATCGCAGCAGCATTGAATTCTTTAGCCTCTTGTTCTATGATAGATTTTCATCGACGATTTAGTAAATCATATTTGGCGGCACCCGATTTAAAAAGAGATGAGCAGGAATACAAAATCTCAAAATATTACACATTTGGTTGGGGAATATTCTGCATAATCACGGCTGAATTTGCAACTGGTATGGGTAGTCTGATAGAAGCAGTAAATGTTTTAGGTTCCTTGTTTTATGGGGTAATACTAGGTATATTCTTAGTTGCTTTTTATTGTAAAAAAATTCAAAGCAATGCTGTTTTCTGGGCAGCTGTTCTTGGAGAAATAATTGTTATCAGTTTGTTCCTACTCGATAAATATCAGATAATTGGTTTAGGATTCTTATGGTTAAATGTTGCTGGAGCATTAGTAGTAGTGTCTCTTAGTTGGTGTTTTTCTTTAATCAAAAGATAAATAGTTATCTTTCTGTTTCCAACATAACAATTACAATGAAAACTTCTTTCAATAAAGTTGATTGGGCTGGTTCGGGTATTTTGTATGAAGTAAATATTCGACAATACACAACAGAAGGTACATTCAATGCATTTACTAATGAGCTCCCACGTTTAAAAAAAATGGGTATCTCCATTTTGTGGTTAATGCCAATTACCCCGATTAGTGAAAAAGTTCGTCAAGGGAGTTTAGGAAGTTATTATGCCTGTAGTAGTTATACATTGATCAATCCAGAGTTTGGGAGTTTAGACGATTTTAAGAATTTGATTCAACAAGCCCATCTTTTAGACATGAAAGTGATCATCGATTGGGTGGCTAATCATACAGGCTGGGATCATCCTTGGACAATCGAAAATCCGAATTGGTATATTAAAGATGATCTAGGAAATTTTACAGAGAAAAACGGATGGCACGATGTGATTGATTTGAATTTTGAAGAAGCCGAAATGCGAGCAGAATTGATTGATGCAATGCGTTATTGGGTGTATGAATGTGATATTGATGGTTTTAGGTGCGATATGGCTCATTTGGTTCCACTGGATTTTTGGCAACAAGCAAGAATGAGTTGCGAAATAATCAAGCCATTGTTTTGGCTGGCAGAATGCGAAGTGGTTGATTATCATCAAGTGTTTGATGCAACTTATGCATGGTGGTGGATGCATGAAACAGAGAAATATCAAAAGGAAAAAAGCAGTTTACACGAGATAAGAAATGTTTTACATGCTTATTCGCAATATCCTAAAGATGCCATTAAATTGTTTTTCACTTCTAATCACGATGAGAATAGTTGGAACGGCACTGATATTGAAAAGTATGGAATTGCCGCCAAAGCTTGGTCAGTCTTTTGTTTTACCTGGCATGGTATGCCGATGATTTATAGTGGGCAGGAAACTGCCAATAATAAAAGGTTGCAATTTTTTGATAAAGACCTCATCAACTGGATAGACCCGCCCCCGTTACATGATTTTTATGCTACACTGTCGCAATTGCGAATTAACAATGATGCAATTACAATAGGGGAATCTTTTATATTGCCTTCCGACCATAGCAATGAATTGATGGCATTTTTCCGACGCAGAGGAGATAATTTGGTAATGGTTTTATTGAATGTATCCAATCAAAACCGATTAAAAATTCACATTGACCATGAATGGCTTAAAGGAAATTTCAGCAATGTATTTTCTAAACTACAATTTCAGTTTGAAAGAAAAGCGAGTTTTGAATTGCAGGCAGGAGAGTACATAGTTTACGAGAAGATCCAATAATAACAAATGGCAAACAAATTCTCGCTGCCCAAAAATCCCTTCGGAATTTTTGAAAGGCTCGAATTTTTGTTTGCCATTCTTTTATTATTTGCCTTACTTATTCTAATTGCTAACTTAACTACAATTTACTCCTCACTCATTTTCAAAGGATAAGTATATTTTCCTTCAAAGCCAGGATAAAATCCGTCTAAACGAATATTGCCGTTCTTAATAACATTCAATGCTTCTTTCAATTCGTCAAGATTATTGATTGTTTTACCATTGATCGCTGTTATAACAAATCCATCTTCCATTCTACTCTTACTTAATAAATCAGTTCCTACTTTCTTTACCAATACACCACCTGTTACTTCGTTAGCTGCAGCAACTTTTTTGTCCAGGTTGGTTAATTCTCCTCCTAACTTGTCAATTGCACTGGTGTTTTTAACTACATCAGTATTGCCCGCTTTATTCTTTAAAGTGATATTCGCTATATTGTCTTTTCCCGCTCTTCTATAGTTTACCGTAATTTTATCTCCTGGTTTAAATCTGGCCACCTGCTCCTGTAATTCGGCGCCACTTGTTACTGCCACTCCATTGATCTTTG
The DNA here is from genome assembly GCA_040403975.1 of Sediminibacterium sp. Taxonomy (GTDB): domain Bacteria; phylum Bacteroidota; class Bacteroidia; order Chitinophagales; family Chitinophagaceae; genus Sediminibacterium. The sequence continues at coordinate 210,119 of JBBAJS010000001.1, read as the reverse complement.
TAATTAAATCGCCTTTCTTTAATCCTGCAATGGCAGCTGCTCCACCTTCAGGAACACTTAATGTATAAACACCTTCTCCTTCTTTTAATGATGTGCCAATTTCTTTTTCAATCTCTCTTTTTTCTTCATCCGATAAATTGTCTTTAGGATAACTGATGCCGATATAAGCTCGTTGAACAGTTCCGAATTTTACAATATCCGTTACAATTTTCTTGACCATATTTACCGGGATTGCATAAGAATATCCAGCATATGACCCGGTAGGTGAAGCTATCGCAGAATTAATTCCGACTAATTCTCCGGCAGTATTAATCAATGCCCCACCGCTATTACCTGGATTCACCGCAGCATCAGTTTGTATAAAAGATTCAACTGGCGATGATCCTTGACGATCGTTGATGCCTATGGATCTAGACTTAGCACTAATAATGCCAGCAGTTACTGTTACATCTAAATTAAAAGGGTAACCTATTGCCATCACCCATTGTCCCAATTTCGCTTCATCACTGTTTCCGTAAATCATGTATGGAAATGCTTTCCCTTCAATTTTAATAACAGCCAGATCACTATTTGGATCTTGTCCAATTAAAGTTGCTTTATAAGATTTTTTATTGGCTAATGTTACATTGATTTCATCAGATCCGTCAATAACATGGTTGTTGGTTACAATGTATCCATCTTCGGTAATAAGCACGCCACTTCCACTAGCTCTTTGCTCAGGTTGTACTCTTGGTCCACCCCCAAAAAAATCGCCAAAGTCATCCCCAAACATATCAGCAAATGGGTTTCTTTGTCTTTGTTGATTACTGCTGATTTGCTTTGCTTTTGTTCTTGTTTTAATATGAACCACTGCAGGTGTTGCACTGGATGCTGCCGCTGTAAAATCAACTGGCCCTTGACCAGTATTATTTCCCAAAAATCCAGCATAGTTCACAGGCAATTTACCGGGCTCTTGAATACCAATACGTTGATATTCTGCATATTTTCCAAAGCCCCAAACACTTGCTAATGCTGTTGTAGCACTGATCGCAATAATGGCAATTCCATTTTTCCAATTCATAGGTTGTATTTATTTAAGGTAATATTAGTCAAATTTTATGCCTTTTTGATAACAAATAAACAAAGCAGTTTAAAATACTGATCTCCAATTATACCATTTAACAAATGTTTTTAAATTTCCGACAAATATTCATGTTGGTTTAAGCAAAAATGTCAATTAGAAAGCGCTGCTAAAAAGGCCATGGTATCTATTCCGTCTGCGTAATCGGTCAGACCGGGTTGTTGGGCATTTCCAAAAGGAGTATACCGATTTCCAACGATACATTGAATCATATCATTTTTGTTCAATAGTTCCTTTAAGTCGATCTCATTTTCGTAAGCAAAATAATTGATTTGACTCACTGGTGAAAACGGTGATTCGTTAGTAGTAAGTATTACTGAATCGTTATTCATGTAAAATTTTCCACCCATAATGAGTAAAGCTAAATGATAATCGAAATTGTGTTTGTATTTATGGTATTCCATAAATCCTTCATATTTTTTCAAAGCATTCAACAATGGGATAAAATCATAGTTTTTGGGAACCAATAATTGTGTCACATTTCTGCAGCCCAGCCCGAAAAAAAGCATTGCATCATCTGCCAATGCATTTAATTGATCAATACTTTCTGTTCCATCAAGTACAGCCACTGATGTTCTATTTTTTCTAATGATATGAGGGTATTTGCCGAAGTATTGTTCAAAATACCTACTCGAATTATTGCTCCCTGTAGCAATATATGCATCACAGTTATTGATTCTTTCTGCAAATGAAATATGATTTTGAATGGATACTTCCCATTCATACAATTTTGAAGCAATATGCCTGATTAATATTTCATCTTTTGAAGACGGCTTAATTACAGCAATATGGCCACTCATAAAAACGCACAATAAATCATGAAAGCCCACTAATGGAATATTTCCGGCCATCACAATCCCAATATTTTTGGGGTCGTTTAATTGACTGGGAATTTGATATTGATCAGCCCATGCCTGCAATTTTTCTTTATTTAAAAAATGAGTAGCAATATTATTGACTGCAGCCTCAATAAATGCTGGAATGAACCATTGATTTTCACGATATGCCCTTTCTTTAATAGCGGACCATTCGGCATCGTTTCCGGATAAATATTCCTTTAATTTGGATAAAATTTCAATTCGTTCTTGTAAAATCATTTGTCATTCGTATTTTTGAGAGTACAAATGTAATTTCACTCAACCAACAAACCCATTTTATATGGCAATCAAAATTACCGACGAATGTATCAACTGTGGTGCTTGCGAACCAGAATGTCCTAATAACGCCATTTACGAAGGTGGTGTGGAATGGGCAATTTCAGATGGAACTACTGTAAAAGGCAGTTTTCAATTGCTTGATGGCAGTTTAGTAGATTCAAATGACCGTTTTGCTCCGATTAGCTCAGATACATACTACATTACTCCAAATAAATGTACAGAGTGTCAAGGATTTCATGAAGAACCGCAGTGTGCAGCTGTTTGCCCTGTAGATTGTTGTGTTCCTGACGATATGTACAAGGAAACTGTAGATGATCTAATGGCAAAAAAGACCAAAATGCACATTTAGAACTGGTGCATTTATGTTAAATTTTTTAAGGTAAAAGTCTTGGATTTAAGCAAGATAATTTTTACCTTGTAGTCAATTACCAGTTGTCATAAACGGCAACTCTTTTTACAGCAGGTGATATTTCCTGCTACCGTGAAGGGAAGAGATGAGGAATTTCTTCCCTTTTTTAACTTCTTTATTAGGCTTTCATCCCCAAACCATACTTGCTTCTCCTTATATTTGTTTTTTAAGTAAGGATATGAAGAAAAAAGTTGCTTTAGTTACTGGTGGTTTAAGTGGCGAAGCCCAAATCAGCTACAAGAGTGCAATTACTGTTGGAAATAATCTAAATAGAGATCAATACGAAGTTTATACAATTGATATCAATCCATCTGGATGGTGGTATGAAAATGAAAACGGTGAAAAATCACCTGTTAATCGAGATCATTTTACTATCGAACAGCATGGTCAAACAATTGCATTTGATGTAGTATTATTATGTATTCATGGTACTCCAGGGGAAGATGGAAAATTGCAAGGATATTTTGATATGATTGGCCTGCCATATACCAGTTGCGATGCAGCTACATCGGCATTAACAATGAATAAGCGCTTTACTGTTGCTGTAGCGGCATTTGGAGGGATTAATGTGGCTAAATCCATGCATTTATTCAGTCATACTCCAATAAAAGGGGATACGATTTTAGCTCAATTGAAATTGCCTTTATTCGTTAAGCCCAATAGTGGTGGAAGTAGTATTGGGATGAGTAAGGTTACTGAAGGAGTTCATTTAGATGAAGCGATTGCAAAAGCTTTTAAAGAAGATAGTCAGATATTGGTGGAAGAGTTTATCAAAGGGAGAGAATTCACTATTGGTGTTTTTAAGCAGGGCAGTTCAATTACAGTTTTGCCAATTACAGAAATTACCACTGGGAATGAATTCTTTGATTTTGAAGCAAAATATCAAGGGAAAAGTGAAGAGATCACTCCAGCAGTAATTAGCCCAATGATGAAAGAGCAATTAAGTGCTGCAGCAAAACATGTTTATGAAGTATTGAATTGTAGAGGAGTGGTTAGAATAGATTTTATATATGATGAGCAACAACAAAAACCTTACATGTTAGAAGTGAATACTGTTCCTGGACAAAGTGCAGCGTCAGTAATTCCGCAACAAGTAAAGGCAATGGGAATGACATTAACTGATTTTTATTCGGCCATAATAGAACAAGCATTACATTATTAATTCCAAAATAAAATTTATTCCCTTGTTTAAATTCATAACAGATAAGCCACTTTGGGTGAATATTTTAGCTGGAATCGGAATTGTATTCTTGGTGATCTTTTTATTTTTTGGTAGCCTTGAATGGGTTACCGGATATGGTAAATATGAGAAAGTGCCTTCCGTTACAGGGCAACATATTTTAGCAGCTCAAAAAATGTTAGAGGATAAAGGTTTTGAAGTGCAAATTCAAGATTCTGTTTATATTGATACAATTGCCAAACAAGCGGTGATTCGTCAAAGTCCTGAAGCTGATGCAATGGTTAAAACTGGGCGTACCATTTATTTAACAGTAAATCGGGTAATTCCTCCACAAGTTGAAATGCCCAATTTGGCGGGGTTCTCCATCAGAAGTGCAGAAATGTATTTGCAAAGTATTGGTTTAAAATTGGGGTACACTACTTATCAGCCGGATATTGCAAGGAATGCAGTTTTACAACAGTTATTTAATGATGCACCTATAAAACCAGGGACTAAAATTCCCATTGGATCTGTGATCAGTTTTGTGTTGGGCAGTGGAGTGGGAACCGGAGAATCAGATGTGCCAGATTTAATCGGAAAAACCTTGAATGATGTAAGAGGTCTCTTGTCCTCTATGAGTGTAAATATCGGATCTATCATTGCAGTTGGAACTATTAAAGATTCAAGTGCTGCATTTATCATCAAACAAAGCCCGGATCTGTTTTCTGGTGCAATAGGTCCTAATGGAGAGAAATTGCCCAATAAAATCAGGCAGGGGCAAATGATCGATTTATACATTAGTGATGAAGCGCCAGTTAAAGACACTACAAAATCAATCACCATACAACAATAATCATATGCAAACCATTACAGTAGAAGAACTGAATGCGAAAATTCAATCAGGAGAAAAATTCAATTTAGTAGATGTGAGAGAACCACATGAACATGCTGAATTCAATATTGGTGGATTACTTCATCCACTGGGAAAAATACAAACCATGCAATTGGATGAAATGGAGGATATGAAAGATCAGCCGATTTATGTGTATTGCAGAAGTGGCAATAGGAGTGGACAAGCATGTTTAATTTTAGAAACTGCTGGATTCACTAATACAATCAATGTAGTTGGAGGCATGCTGGCATGGCAAGAAAAAATTGCAAAATAAAAGAATAGAATATTAACAAAAATTTGAAGGGCCGGAAAACAATTCCGGCTTTTTTTGGTAATATATTCATTGTTTAGACGACTCGTTTCAAAAATCCTTTATTGAATGAATAGAAAATTACTCATCGCCTGTTTGTTATTTATTTCTTATAGCACTAGAGCTGCCAATATCAGTGGCACCATTCGTTCTGCGAATGATCAAAAGCCACTCGCTTTTTCATCAATACTAATTAAAGGAACCACCAAAGGGGTTTCTGCCAATAAGAATGGTTTCTATACTATTAATCTGGATCAAGGTGAATATATTTTGGTTTGTCAATTTGTGGGATATGCTACAGAAGAAAAGAAAATTCAAGTAACCAACTCAAATATGGTTGTTGATTTTGATTTAATGACCAGACAATACAACTTAAAAGATGTGGTGGTAACATCGGGAGGAGAAGACCCAGCCTATTCAATCATTAGAAAAGCTATTGCAAGCAGAGAAGAACACTTGCGAGAAATAAAACAATTTAGTTGTGAAGTGTATATTAAAGGTCAATTACAATTACGCAATTATCCGAAATCATTTTTTGGGCAAAAAGTAGATTTTGAAGATGGAGATACCAGTAAACGTAAAATGTTATTCTTGTCTGAAACCATTGCAAAGTATTCGGTAGAAGAACCCAATAAAAGAAAAATTGAAGTAATCTCTACTAAAGTGAGCGGAAGGAGCGATGGATTTGGATTTAGTAGCCCTCAAATTATTTCTTTTTATGAAAACACCATTTCTGTGGGAAGGAGTTTAAATCCCCGCGGGTTCATTTCTCCAATAGCCAACAATGCATTGAATTATTACAAGTATAAATTCGAAGGAACTTTTTTTGAATTTGGGAAAGAAGTAAGTAGGATTAAAGTAATTCCAAAGCGCCCTTATGAGCCGCTTTTCTCAGGCTATATCAATGTCAGTGAAAATGATTGGAGGATTCAAAGTGTAGATCTGAAATTGCTAAAAGAACAACAGATGCAGATTCTAGATACATTGGTGATACAGCAGAATTATGTTCCAGCAGGAAAATACTGGGTCATTAAGAATCAAGTGATCTATCCTTCAGGTAAATTTTTTGGCTTTGATTTTTTTGGAAATTTCTTACAGGTGTATGACCAGTTTAATTTAGAGCCAGCATTTAAATCTAAATATTTCGACAATACAATTTTAAAATTTTATGATAGCTCTAATAAAAAAACTGCAGCATATTGGGACAGTATAAGACCGCTGCCATTATTGGTAGAAGAAGCTCGTGATTATCAGAAAAAAGACAGTTTAGAGCAGGTTAGAAAAGACCCAAAATATTTGGATTCATTGGATAAAAAAAATAATAAGATCACATTAGTTGGTTTGCTTTTAACAGGCCAATCTTTTGAGAAAAGAAAGAATAAAACAAACATCAACTTCGATCCGATCATTCAATCTTTGAATTATAATACCGTAGAAGGAGGGGTTATTCAATTTAGTCCATCATTCACTAAAAGATATGAAGGCCGAAAATCATTTTCTATTAAGCCAGATTTCCGATATGGTTTTGCCAATAGGCATTTTAACCCGAGCGTAGCATTTAATTATAACTTTGGAAAAAAGTATTTACAGACATTATCTCTATCAGGTGGAAGAAAAGTGTTGCAATACAATAATGCTGAGCCTATTACTGAACGCATCAATTCTTTGTATACATTAACAGCAGAATACAATTATTTTAAAATCTATGAAGCCGATTTTTTTAGAATTGGCTATTCTCAAGGGGTTGGAAGTGGGGTTAATTTAAGTGCCAATTTCCAGTTTCAAAACAGGTATGCATTGGATAATTTAGCAGATATGACCACTTGGTCTGATAAGCCCAACAGACAATTCACGCCTAATTTTCCGACTGAGTTGACCAATACAAATATGGTGAACAACCAGGCTGCCACTTTTACTGTTGGAATTAATTGGAGACCTGGTTCTAAGTATGTAGAATTTCCTGACCGAAAAGTAAATATTGGTTCAAAATATCCAACTATCAATGCTAGTATTACGCAAGGGATAAATGGATTATTTGGAAGTGATGTAGACTATACCCGCTGGCGGATCAGTGTGAACGACGAATTGAATCTTAAACTGTTTGGACGTTTCAATTATAATCTGGTTGCTGGCGGTTTTCTGCAAGCAAATAAAACATTCATACCCGACTATCAGCATTTTTTAGGTAACCAAACTGCATTTTCTTCCAGCTTTTTAAATAGTTTTCAATTGGCTGGATATTACAGATACAGTAACACGGCTTCATTCAATGCATCTGCTCATATTGAACATCATTTGAATGGGTTCATCAGTAATAAAATTCCTGGGTTTAAAAAACTCAACTGGTTTTTTGTTACAGGAGCCAATGGATTATATCTTAATAATGGAACCAATTACATCGAATATTTTATTGGGTTAGAAAATATTTTCAAAATCATGAGAATAGATTTTGTGCAAGGATTTGAACAAAGCGGGCTAAAACCAAGCGGATTTAGATTTTCTATTCCATTATTTCAATAATAACTAACTTTGCCATGCATTTTGGCTGCCCTGCAAGCGGCTCCTTTTTTAAATCGGAACATAGTTCACACTATGTCTAAAATCGTAGATGATGGCTCTATTACACAATCGCGTCTCCAATAAGGAGTTGAAAGATCGTTTGATGAATGAATCTTTCAAAAGGACAACTATTAGTTTTTATAGATACTTGTCTATTGAAAATCCACAACAGTTTCGAGATGATTTGTATAAATTTTTCAATGCTATACAAGTGTTTGGTAGAATTTATATTGCCAGGGAAGGGATTAATGCACAATTAAGTGTGCCTGACCATCATTTAGCTGAGTTCAAAAACATTTTGCAAAATTATAAAGGATTAGAAGACCTCCGACTAAATGTTGCAGTGGAAGACCCTAATGGATTAAATGATGAATTGAAACAAGGTAAAAGCTTTTGGGTATTGAAAATTAAAGTGAGGGATAAAATTGTTGCTGATGGTATTGAAGATCCCAATTTCTCCATGGAAAATAGAGGCAAATACCTGAATGCAGCTCAGATGAATGAAATGTTGAATGATGCCAATACGATTGTGGTTGATATGCGCAACCATTATGAATATGAAGTAGGGCATTTTGAAAATGCGATGGAAATTCCTTCTGACACTTTCAGAGATCAGTTGCCGATGGCAGTTGATATGCTTAAAGGAAAAGAGGATAAAAATATCATCATGTATTGCACTGGAGGAATACGTTGCGAGAAAGCAAGTGCCTTCATGTTACATCAGGGTTTCGAAAATGTATATCATCTAGAAGGAGGAATTATACATTATTCAAAAGAAATTAAAGAACAACAATTGCCAGCAAAATTTATTGGAAAGAATTTTGTTTTTGACGATCGATTAGGGGAGCGAATCACCGAAGATATCATTGCTCATTGTCATCAATGTGGAAAGCCTTGTGACTCACATACCAATTGTAAAAATGATGGATGTCATTTGTTGTTTATTCAGTGCGCTGATTGTGTCACTCAATTCAATGGATGCTGCAGCATAGAATGTGCGGAAACCATTCATATGCCAAAGGAAAGACAAGAAGCCATTCGAAAAGGTATTGATAAAGGACAGAATATTTTTAATAAGAGCAGTGCTCGACTCAGACCTAAATTGCCGGATTTATTAAAGACAGGAGATCGTTCAACTAGCTGAATGAAATTTTGAGTAAAGGATTTAAAGCAGCATTAATTTTTTCTTGAGTAGCTTCCTCTGTTAATGATTCTGGAATAAATTTTTCTCCAATCACTTTTTCATATAATTCTATATAACGTTGGCTGATGGTATTCACCCATTCATCCGACATTTCCGGAACGGTTTGATTTTCTTTTCCCATGAAATCATTTGCAATGAGCCACTCTCTCACAAATTCTTTGCTTAGCTGTTTTTGACGTTCACCATTTTTTTGTCTTTCGTCAAATCCTTCAGCATAAAAATACCTTGATGAATCTGGAGTATGAATTTCATCCATCAAATAAATAGTATCACCGATTTTGCCAAATTCATATTTGGTGTCTGCCAAAATCAGGCCTTGTTTTGCTGCAATCAATTTACCTCTTTCAAATAATTGTAAGGCATAATTTTCCAATTGATTCCATTCATCTGAAGTGGCTAACCCTTGTTCAATGATTTCAGCTTTAGAAATATCTTCATCATGTCCTTCTGCAGCTTTTGTAGATGGTGTAACAATCGGAGTAGGGAAGAAATCATTCTCTTTTAAACCATCGACCATGGTAGCGCCGCAAATTGTTCTGGTTCCAGATTGATAGGTTCTCCATGCATGCCCCACCAAATTGCCACGCACCACCATTTCGATTTTAAATGGTTGGCATTTCTGACCAATAGAAACATTGGGAGCAGGGTGGGCAATTAGCCAATTTGGGCAGATATCAGCTGTTTTATGTAACATATAAGCAGCAATCTGATTCAGTACTTGTCCTTTAAAAGGAATAGTTCTTGGAAGAATTACATCAAAAGCCGAAATACGGTCACTGGCAATCATTACCAGCCAGTTTTCTTGAATGTAGTAAACATCGCGAACTTTTCCTTTGTAATAACCGGTTTGCTGGGGGAATAAATGGGTTGCCATCCTGCAATATTAATTCGAGAAAACAGTTTTTTTGGCTCAGTCTGGGTATTTTTCTCCACAAAATGAACCGAAAATATTGAAAATTAAATTTTTACAAGTACTTAACATATACTAATTTGCTTAATATTTCAAACAAAAATTGCCAATATGAGAAGATTACTAGCCCATTTAGGTATGGTGTTGTTTGCAACTACGCTGAGTTTAACAGCTATTGCACAACAGTCTACAACAGTTTCAGGAACTATAAAAAACGGTAAGTCGAAAGAATTGTTATCTGCAGTAGCCGTTTCTGTAAAAGGAGGAACTGCTGGAACATATACCGACGACAAGGGTAATTTCAAGTTTTCAACTACTCAAAAACTACCATTTACATTAGTAATTTCTTCTGTTGGATATGCATCCAAAGAAGTGTCAGTTAAGAGCAACAATGAAAATATTTCAGTTGATCTGGATGCCTCTTTCACTTTAGGTGATGAGATCGTTGTATCTGCATCAAGAGTGCCGGAAAGAATCTTAGAATCTCCAGTTTCTATTGAGCGATTGAGTGCTTCTGCTATTCGCAATGCACCTTCTGCTAACTATTACGATTTGATCGCTAGTTTAAAAGGAGTTGACGTTGTTTCTGCGAGTTTAACTTTTACCAGCGTTGGTACTCGTGGATTTAATAGCAGTGGTAATACCCGTTTAAATCAGATTGTTGATGGAATGGATAACCAAGCTCCAGGTCTAAACTTTGCTGTTGGTAATATCACAGGTGTAACAGAATTAGATGTGGACAATATTGAATTGCTTCAAGGAGCTTCTTCTGCTTTATATGGCCCAGGTGGTACAAACGGAACTTTGTTGATCAATAGCAAAAACCCTTTTAAAAATCAAGGGTTGAGTTTCCAAATTAAGCAAGGAGTAAACCATATTGATAGCTATCAGCGTCCTCGTGCTGCTTATTACGATTGGAGTGTACGTTGGGCTAAAAAAATCAATGACAAATTTGCTTATAAAATCAATGCTCAGTTTGTGCAAGCACAAGACTGGACTGCAAATAATAATGGCAACTACTTAAGATCACCACTTTCTGCAAATCCAAACGGAGAAGCTATTGGAGGAAACAGAGTGTCTGATCCAAATTTTGATGGAGTAAACATCTACGGAGATGAAACAAGTTCAGATTTAAGTGGAGCTTTTAGAGGTGTTATTGCATCTACTCCTGTTTTAGGAACTATTCCATTGCCAGGCTTTGGTACTTTCTTGATTCCTTCTGCTGGCGTATTAGGCTATTATGCTAATCGTCCAACATTTGTTTCTAGAACTGGTTATAATGAGAATCAAGTAGTAGATCCTACCACTTTAAACTTCAAGTTTAACGCAGCTTTACATTACAAGATCAACGATAAAGTAGAAGCCATTTTAGCAGGTAACTGGGGAACTGGAAATACTGTGTATACTGGCGTAGATCGTTACTCAATTAAAGACTTTACTTTAGGTCAATATAAAGCTGAATTAAAAGCTAAAAACTGGTATGTAAGAGCGTATACCACACGTGAAAATTCAGGCGGATCTTATGCAACGGTAACAACAACTCGTTTGTTCAATGAAGCTTGGAAGCCTAGTGCAACACAATGGTATCCTCAATACATTGGAAGTGTGGTGAGTACTGCTGCAGGTATTTATGGTCAAGCGATTGGTACAGCATACGCTGCTGGTTTGGCTGCAGGTTTAACTCCAACTCAATCGGTTGCTGCTGCTCAGAATGCTGCTGCTGCTGCAGTTGCACAAAACAACCTTATTCCTCATACTACCGCTCGCGGTGTTGCAGATCAAGGTAGACCAACAACTAACATCATGAATAATCCTTTATTCCAAGGTGTTGCAGGTTTACCGATTTCAGCAGGTGGTGGTCAGTTTGTTGACAGAACAAAATTAGTTTCTATAGAAGGCCAATACAATCTTACTGAAGCTTTAGGATTGGCTAAGAACGGCACAGACATAATGATTGGTGCTAACTGGCGTCAATTCCAGTTGAACTCTAATGGTACCATTTTTGCAGATACTGCAGGCCCTATCAAAATCAATGAAACTGGAGCTTACTTACAAATCTCTCAGAAATTCCTAGGAGATCGTTTAAAAATAACTGCTTCTGGCCGTTATGATAAGAACACTAATTTCAAAGGTCGCTTTACACCAAGAGTTTCTGCGGTAGTTAAGTTGGCTCAAGATCATAATCTTCGTTTTTCTTATCAAACAGCTTACCGTTTCCCAACTACACAGAACCAGTGGATTAACTTAAACACTAGTAATGGTCGTTTAATGGGAGGGTTACCTGCTTTGAGAGATTTCTATAATTTCTCTGGAAATCCAGTTTACACTGTACCAAGTGTACAAGCATTTGGAGCTAGTGCATTGGCTGGTGCTCCAAACCCTGCTTTATTGCAAGTTCAGCAGTTTGGTGATTTGAATCCAGAATCTACTACTTCATTCGAAGTTGGATACAAGGGCTTAATTGCTAAAAAATTGTTGATTGACATTTATGCATACCAAGCTAAATACGAAAACTTCTTAAGCGGTGTATCTGTAATTCAGCAAAAAGCTGGTTTACCAAATAGCTTGTTTAATTTATTGAACGGTGCTACAAGAAATGCCTACAGTATTACAGTAAATGCTCCAGGTTCAGTGAATGTTACTGGTTGGGGAGCTTCTGCAGAATACTTATTGCCTATGAATTTCTCAGTTAACGCCAATGTTTATTCTGATGTAATTGGAGATTTACCAGTAGGTTTTGTTTCTTATTTCAATACTCCTAAAACTCGTTTTAATGGCGGGTTTAGTAATAGTGGTTTTGGTAAAGACAACCGTTTCGGATTTAACGTATTGTACAGATGGGTAGATTCTTTCTTATATGAAGGAACATTTGCACAAGGTCAAGTGCCTTCTTACTCAACTGTAGATGCTCAAGTGAATTACAAATTCCCTAAAACCAAGTCAATCTTGAAAATAGGTGGTACTAATATCTTCAATAAGTACTATTACAATGGATTTGGTAATGTACAAATTGGTGGATTGTACTATGTAAGCTTTGGCTGGAACGTATTTTAGTATATCGAAGGATAAGTAAGTATAAAATCCCTTTCTGGTTTTCCAGGAAGGGATTTTTTCGTTTTATATCTCATTATGGGCTATTTTTGTGCTCATTTTAAAAAAAACAGACCGACTATGCGTTCAATAGCTTTTAGAGAAGCCCTTCGTGAGGCAATGAGTGAAGAAATGAGAAGAGATGATCGAGTTTTTTTGATGGGCGAAGAAGTAGCTGAATACAATGGTGCTTATAAAGTTAGCCAGGGTATGTTGGCTGAATTTGGAGAGAAAAGAGTAATTGACACGCCTATTGCAGAGTTAGGATTCACTGCAGTTGCAGTAGGTGCAGCTCAAAGTGGTTTGCGCCCGATCGTAGAGTTCATGACATGGAACTTTGCAGTTTTGGCAATGGATCAAATATTAAATACTGCTTCAAAGATGTTGGCAATGAGCGGTGGTCAAATTAGTTGCCCGATTGTATTTAGAGGACCCAATGGAAGCGCGGGTCAATTGGGTGCTCAACACTCTACTGCATTCGAAAGTTATTATGCCAATATTCCAGGATTAAAAGTGGTTTCTCCCTCTAATGGATATGATGCCAAGGGTTTGATGAAACAAGCGATACGCTATGAGCAAGATCCTGTGATGTTCATGGAAAGTGAAGTGATGTATGGAGATAAATCTGAAGTACCTGAAGAAGAATATTATATTCCATTAGGTAAAGCCGATGTGAAGAAGCAAGGAAGAGATGTAACCATTGTTTCTTATAACAAAATGATGAAAGTAGCATTAGGTGCTGCAGCAGAATTAGAAAAAGAAGGCATTAGCGCTGAAGTGATCGATTTAAGAACGATCCGTCCATTAGATTGGATGACTATTTTAGAAAGTATTAAGAAAACCAATCGCTTGGTGATTGTTGAGGAACAATGGCCATTTGCATCTGTTTCATCTGAAATTACTTACCGTATTCAAAAAGAAGGTTTTGATTATTTAGATGCGCCGATTCGCCGTATTACCAGTGCGGATGCTCCTATGCACTATGCTCCTAATCTAACTGCATTGGCTATGCCGGATGTTAGTAGGACAGTTAAGCTAGTTAAAGAAGTGATGTACACGAAAAAATAACTGTGTTTAAAAATTGCGTATTCATTTTTTATTGCTGTATAGTTTCTCTATCAGCAAATGCGCAAGCTAAGAACATCAGTCTGCAAAATGATTCGGTATTAAAAGAAGTCATCGTAACCGCATTTAATATTGGAAAACGTTGGAAAGAAGTTCCAGCTTCTATTGCGGTAGTATCTTCAAAGGACTTATCATTTTATGCTCCAACATCTTTTGTTCCTGTATTAAATAGTTTGCCTGGAATAAGAATGGAAGAGCGATCACCTGGCAGTTATCGGATGTCGGTAAGAGGAAGCTCTTTGCGTTCTCCGTTTGGTGTTAGAAATATCAAAGTCTATTGGAATGAAATTCCACTTACTGATGCTACTGGGAATACCTATATTAACCTAGTAGACCTGCAATCGGTTAATCAGATTGAAATTGCCAAAGGGCCCGCATCAAGTATGTATGGAGCAGGAACAGGCGGAGCAATTTTATTGAATAAAATAATTCCATTCGCTGATTCTTCTCGCCAAAGTTTTAATCTGGGGTTAACTGTTGGTTCTTATGGACTTAATCAACAAGAAGGAGAATGGTTATACAATAAACCCAAATTTAGCTCTTCACTCCAAGTGAATCGATTGAGTTCGAATGGTTATAGAGAACAATCTTTTTTGCAAAAAAATGGATTGGTATGGCAAACAAATATCCAGTCTGGTAAAGGTATTTTCAACACTTTATTTTTTATTACTGATCTGAATTATGGAACACCTGGTGGAATCACTCTATCGCAAATGCAATTGAATCCACAATTATCCCGACAAGCTACAGCCACTTTGCCTGGTGCTGTTCAACAAAAAACAGCAGTATATAATCAAACTATTTTTGTCGCCATTTCTCACAAATACCAGTTCAACGAACGCAATACATTTAAGTGGTTTGTTTCATTAAATAGAACATTATTTGAAAATCCATTTATTACCAACTACGAAAAAAGAAATGAAACAAATATCAATCTTGGATTGCAGCATATTTATTTGCCATTTAGCAAAAATAAAAACATCCAATGGGTCAATGGGTTTGAATTATTAATGAATGAATCTGTTATCAATAATTATACAAATAATGCAGGGGTTCAAGGTTCGGTGATATCGAAGGATTTTATTTATAGCAAACAACAATTTTTATTCTCTCAAATAAAAATGTCCATTGCCAGTAAACTGATCATTGCTGCAGGATTCAGTATGAATAATCAGTTGTATGATTATACACGTTTAACAGATCAAATACCAGGGTTTACTACACGGAAAATCAATGCGCCCTTCGTTCCAAGATTATCATTTTCGTATGCTGTCCAAAAAAATATTTTCTTATATGGTGTTGTTGCAAATGGGTTTTCGTCTCCAAGTTTAGCAGAGGTTCGACCATCTGATGGGAAATTTTATCCTTTCTTGGAAGCAGAAAAAGGATGGAATGTAGAAGCTGGTATAAAAGGAACTTTCTTACAGAATAAGTTATTGTTTGATCTTTCTGTGTACCAATTCAAACTAAATAATGCAATTGTAAGAAGAAATGATCTGGCTGGAGCAGAATATTTTGTGAATGCTGGTTCTGCATTGCAAGAAGGAATTGAATTGCTTATAAAGGGCAATTTGCGCAATCAAGAATCTGGATGGGTAGAAAAAATTTCCATTAATGGTGCATTTAGTTATCAGCCTTATCGATTCCTTGAATATCAACAAGGAGTTAATTCATTTAATGGAAATACCATAACAGGCATACCTAAAACAATTGCTGTTATTGGATTTCAAACGGTATTTACTAAAGCATTTTATTTGAATGCGTCCATCAATGCAAATGCAAAAATCCCTTTGAATGATGCCAATACGGTATTTGCTGATAATTATCAGTTGTTGCAAGCCAAATTTGGTAAAATCATTCGATGGGGAAAAAATGGAGTGGATGTTTTTATTGGTGGCGATAATTTGTTGAACCAATTATACAGTTTAGGAAATGATATTAATGCAGCAGGTAATCGATATTTTAATCCAGCTGCTGTAAAAAACTATTATGCAGGCATTCGATTTAACTTTCAATGATTAACTTAGCTCTTAAATAATTCTATGGCATCTATTCTGATCATCGACGACGAAAAGGCAATAAGGAATGTTTTAAAAGACATTCTTTCTAACGAGGGTTATGCTGTAGAAGAAGCTGTTGATGGAGAAGACGGCTTAAAAAAATTCAAGGCAGGGAATTTCGATACCGTTTTGTGTGATATAAAAATGCCCAAATTAGATGGAATAGAGTTTCTGCAAAAGGCAAAAGAAATTCATTCAGAAACGCCGATCATTATTATTAGTGGACATGGAAATATAGAAACAGCCGTGGACGCAGTAAAAAAAGGAGCTTTTGATTATATAGCTAAGCCACCCGATTTAAATAGGTTATTGATCACGTTACGCAATGCACTAGATAGAACTTCTCTGGTTAAAGAGACCAAAGTACTCAAGAAAAAAATTACTGGGATTCAAGAAATTATTGGAACCAGTGATCCCATCATTCAAATTAAAGAAACCATTGCTAAAGTTGCTCCAACAGATGCCAGGGTATTAATTACTGGAGAAAATGGAACAGGTAAAGAATTGGTGGCAAGATGGCTTCATGAAAAAAGTGATCGTTCTTCAGCTCCAATCATCGAAGTGAATTGTGCAGCCATTCCGAGTGAATTGATTGAAAGCGAATTGTTCGGACACGAAAAAGGATCATTTACTTCAGCTATAAAACAACGAATAGGAAAATTTGAACAAGCCAATGGCGGAACCCTTTTTTTGGATGAAATTGGTGATATGAGTTTAAGTGCACAAGCAAAAGTATTAAGGGCTTTACAAGAAGGTAAAATAACAAGGGTTGGTGGCGATAAAGAAATTAGTGTAGACGTAAGGGTAATTGCAGCAACGAATAAAGATTTGTTGCAAGAAGTAGCAGATAAGAATTTTCGTTTGGATTTATACCATCGCTTAGGTGTTATTTTAATTCATGTGCCTTCATTAAATGAAAGAAAAGCAGACATAGCAATTCTTATAGAACATTTTCTGGAAGATATTGCAGTGGAGTATAGGCAGTCTAAAAAGTCGATTTCTCCAAAAGCAGTTGAAGCCCTTCAACAGCATAATTGGACGGGAAATATTCGCGAACTCAGGAATGTAGTAGAACGCTTGATCATATTATCGGGTAAAGAAATTACCGCAGAAGATGTTAAAAGCTATATTTAGCAAAACATTTTGTAATATTTAGGCAGTTTGTATACTAATTGGATATTTTTGTTACTATTTAAATAGATATTATGGGTTTAATTCTCTTTATAGTTGGTTTAATTGGATGGCATTTTGGTTTATATGGGATGTTTAAGAAAGCTGGAATTGAGCCTTGGAAAGCATTGGTTCCCTTTTACAATACTTGGCTGATCGTTCAAAAATCGGAAATTAAACAATACTGGTTTTGGCTTCAGCTCATTCCTATTGCAGGTCAATTTATCACCATTTGGATTACTATCATTTTTGTGATGAACTTTAAAAAAGTATCTGTATTAGATCATGCAGCTACTGTTTTCATTCCATTTATTTATTTCCCATATTTGGGGTTCTCTCAAAAGGAAAAGTATTACGGCCCTGAATCTTTGAAATTGTATTATAAGCCAGCATCTAGAGAGTGGATAGACGCTGGTGTCTTTGCAGTTGTTGCTGCCACATTGATCAGAACATTTGTCTTTGAAGCCTATGTTATTCCTACAGAGAGTATGGAAAAAACTTTGTTGGTGAACGATTTCTTATTTGTAAGTAAAATGACTTATGGTGCAAGAATTCCACAAACACCTTTGTCATTTCCTTTTGTTCACAATACAATGCCTTTCTCTTTAACTACACCATCCTATATCAAAGAAGTACAAATTCCTTACAAACGTTTGCCAGTAATTAATGAAGTAAAAAGAAATGATGCGGTAGTATTTAATTTTCCTGCAGGCGATACCATTATCAATTTGCCTGATTTTGGAAGCAAGATTACTTACTATGAAGTATTAAGGAGTAGTCAATACAAAGGCAATAGAGAAGCGCTAATGGCGGAATATCCAATACTGGTGCATCCTATGGATAAGACCGATAATTACATCAAGCGTTGTGTTGGCGTTGGAGGAGATATCATTCAGGTTAAAAATGCTGAATTGTATGTGAATAATCAACCTGCTTTTGTTCCCACAGGTTCCCAAACTGAATATATTGTTACAACAAATGGAACTGCATTTTCTGATGATTTTTTAAAGAACGAATTAGGTATCGATCCAGAAGATACAAAGGGACAATATTCGCAAGGTCCAGATAAGTTTACGGTTGTATTCAATATGACGGCCGGCGAAGCTGCAAAAGTGAAGTCTCAGCCCAATGTAGTATCCATGGTAAAATATGTTGATACGCATGTAGGAATGTTTTTTCCGAATGACGATGCAAATTATCCCTGGACATTAGATAATTATGGTCCAATCAAAATTCCTAAAAAAGGAGAAGCTATTCCAGTGAATGCTTCTACCATTGAAATGTATAGAAGGTTGATAACCGTTTATGAAAAAAATACTTTAGAAGAAGTAAATGGCAAATTCATCATTAATGGAAAAGAAACCAATACTTATGTTCCATTGTTAAATTATTATTGGATGATGGGGGACAACAGACATAGAAGCCAGGACAGTCGCTTCTGGGGCTTTGTTCCTGAAACCTATATCGTAGGCAAAGCATCATTGATTTGGTTTAGCTGGGATAAAGGTCCTAGGTGGAAACGCATATTTAAAGTAATCAATTAAAAATCGTATCTTCAGATACCAAGAGGGTCCTCCTAGCATAGCGCTTGGAGGACTTTTTTGTCTAAATTAGTTTTGGTTATGAAGCAGAAAGAAGTACATTTTATTTATGAAGTTCATCAATCAATTAAAGGATTGAATAAGGTTGATGCAAATTTATTAGAGACCGCAAGGAGTATTACAGCTACAGCTTATGCACCATATTCCAATTTTCAAGTTGGTGCAGCAGCATTATTAGCGAATGGAGAAATAGTGAATGGCAGTAATCAGGAGAATGCTAGCTTTCCTGTTGGGTTATGTGCAGAAAGAGTATTGATTTCAGCCATCTCTTCTTTTCATCCAAATACGGCCATTCACACAATGGCTATCAGTTACCATAATTTAAATGGGGAGAGTAATCATCCAATTTCACCATGCGGAATCTGTAGACAAAGTTTATTGGAATATGAATCTAGGCTTAAACATCCGATAAGGCTGATCATGAGTGGTATGGAGGGAAAAGTATTTATTATACCAAATGCTGCAATGTTATTGCCATTAAGCTTCACAAGTGATGATTTGCTCTAACCAGCGATTGTTCTTTTCTGAAAATGAGTTTTTCCTAAGCTAAATACAATTACTGGAGAAACTAAAAAATAAAAGCCAATAATATAAGGCAATAAAGGCGATAGTTTTCCAGACCCAAACCAATCTCCTGTTTGGTATAATAAAATAAATCCAATTACAGATTTGCCCGTTTCCCAATACCATGCAGAAGCATGTTCATCCATTAAATCGGTGAAAGCATAGACATAGACATAAATAAAAGCGCCATAGAAAAACATTCCTGGGCTTCCTATAGAAGCAATATTCCCAAACAGATAACTGATGAAAAGCAGCAGGATTGAAATTTGTGACCAAGTCCAAATAGTTAACCACTTATTTGTAAGTGTATCATATTTCTGAAAATGATAAGGGTCTTCAATTTTATAAACAGGAAATTGGGTAGCAACATCATTGGGGCGCCAACCAGTGGGTTTAAACCAAATGCGTATTTTATCCACCCAATTTTTTGTATGCCATGCATCTTTTATTAACAAAGCAATATGCGTAAAATTAATTTTTATTGGATTCCATGTTTGAACTGGTCTTGTAATACCATAAACAGGTTTGATACTTGCTAATTCTTCTTGAAATGTACCGAACCATTTATCCCAGAAAATAAATATCTGACCATAATTTTTGTCGAGGTATTCTGGGTTCAAAGCATGATGAACTCGATGATGAGAAGGAGTAACGATAATATGTTCTAACCAACCCATTTTATTGATATGCTGTGTATGATACCAGAATTGAGCAAATAAATGCAAAGGGGCTACAACGGCAATTACCTGGGTTGGCACGCCTAATAATGCAGCTGGCAATAAGAAAATAGTAAAAAGTCTGAAAAAAGTGGAAATGCTTTGCCTCAAAGCGCATGCTAAATTAAAGTCTTCACTGCTATGATGAATGAGATGTGCATTCCAAAAGAAGTTGATCTCATGATCTATTCGATGCACTAAATAGCCTGTTAGGTCTAAAGCAATAAACGCAATGACATAAACCAATATAGTAGAATTGATATGAAATAAAGCCCAATGGTTTACCATCCAATCATAACTGAGCACTGCAATACTTAGTCCGAGCACATCTTTTGTAGAATTGGTAATGCCCGAAGTAAGGCTGGATATCATATCCATGGTTCTTACAGTGTCATTTCCTTTTCTCCATCCCCACCATTTTTCAAAGAGTACCAATGCCAAAAATGCGGGCATTGCAAACAATAAAATTTTTCCGTAGGTTTCCATAAAAAGAATTCTGATTGTCTAAGTTACTTGAAAGAACCTAAAATGAGTCAGTTCTTCCCCTTCCAAGCTATTTTTTCTGTAATTTCCCGAAATATTTAAAAATACGAACTATGAAAGTGGCTGTAATTGGTGGAGGCATTATAGGATTAAGTAGTGCTTATTATTTACAAGAAGCAGGGTTTGATGTTACTGTTATAGATAAGAATGATTTTTCCAATAATTGTTCTTACGGTAATGCAGGATATGTATGTCCTAGTCATTTTGTTCCATTGGCAACTCCTGGTATCGTTAAACAAGGTTTGAAATGGATGTGGAACTCTAGAAGCCCATTTTATGTTCAACCAAGATTGGATATGAGCTTGATTAAATGGGGGCTGAAATTTATGCAAATTGCTACTCCGGCACATGTAGAACATTCCGCCATACCTTTAAGAGATATTGCTATTTTGAGCAAGAAAATGTATGAGGAATGGAATGCCATTCCTGGTTTTTCTTTTGCTTATGAACAAAAAGGATTGTTGGAAATTTTTCAAACCGATGCAGGAGCAGAAAAATGCAAGCATTTAGTAGAGAAAGCACATGAATTGGGTTTAACAGACACTTTATTGTTGAATTACGATCAGCTCCAGGCAATGGAGCCGCAAACAAGATTAAATGCCAAAGGAGCAGTATTGTTTAACTGTGATGCGCATTTATATCCTAATCTATTAATGAACCGATTATTCAATTTATTGAAGGATAGAGGAGTACATTTTGTAAAAGAAACTGAAGTTGTTGGTTTTGAGAAAAAAGGCAAAGCAATCACAGGCATTAAAACCAATACGGAGTTTTATACAACAGATGCTGTTGTTTTGGCAACGGGATCATGGAGCAGAGAATTGGCTGCACAATTGGATCTGGATATTTTATTAATGCCAGGAAGAGGGTATTCTATCACCCTCGAAAATTCCCCTTATAAGATCAATTATCCGGCTGTGTTAGTGGAAGGTAGAGCAGCACTGACCCCAATGGATGGTAATAAAATTCGATTTGGAGGTACAATGGAAATCACTTCTACTAAAACACCCCCAAGAATGAATCGGGTGGAAGGTTTGCTGCAAGCAGTCAAAGGGTTTTATCCAGAATTCGATATTCCGGTTCCGTCAATAGAAAAAGTTTGGTATGGTTTTAGACCATGTTCAGCAGATGGCTTGCCTTATTTAGGAAAAACGGGAAAATGGAACAATTTGGTAGTTGCAACCGGACACTCTATGGTTGGATTAAGTTTAGGTGCAGGTACAGGCAAATTAGTCAGTGAGTTGATTCAAGATAAACAACCTAGTATGGATATACGTCCATTTCACCCTGATAGATTTAACTAGCAGAATAAATAATGCAGTGCTTTAAATGAATTTGTATTTTTACTGATCATATGGATTGTACTACTTCTTATTTGTCATACGATAACACCCATGCTTTTTCGAAAATTGTGTCTGATTATTTGAATCAGTCTGATTTGCTCAAACCTTTTTACGAACATGCTCCAACAATCGAAGGTATACTTGCAGCCATTGATAGTAGAAAAAAAATAAACACCAACAGAACTTTATTGGTCAATACTATTCAAAAGCAATATAGTGGCTTAGCGATCTCTGAAAAAGTAAAAATGAATATTGATTTATTGCTGAAAGAAAATGTGTTTACAATCACAACTGCGCACCAACCCAATATATTTACTGGTCCTTTGTATTTTATTTATAAAATAATGCATGCAGTGAAATTGGCTGAAGAATTATCTCTGACAATTCCAGCATGTCAATTTGTTCCAGTGTATTATATGGGAAGTGAGGATGCAGATTTAGATGAATTGGGAAGTATACATATGGGAGGCCAGTCTTTGGTTTGGAATACAAAACAAACTGGTGCGGTAGGTAGAATGCGGGTAGATAAATCATTTCTTCAAATGATGCATTCTATTGAAGGACAAATAGGGGTGCTTCCATTTGGCAATGAGTTAATTGAATTATATAAGTCCTGTTATACAGAAGGAAAATTGATTCAACAAGCTACGTTGGAATTAGTGAATCAATTGTTTGCAGATTATGGTGTAGTAGTAGTGATGCCAGATCAAGCTGAATTAAAAGCTGCATTTTCTTCGGTCATACAAAAAGAATTGTTAGAACAATTTTCTCATTCAATAGTAGAAAAAACTGCAGCTGCTCTTTCCTCAAATTATAAAGTGCAAGCATCTGGTAGAGATATTAATTTATTTTATTTGGTCGATAACTATCGAGAAAGAATTGAATTGAATGCAGAAGGTCAATTTGAAATCAAAGCTTTACATAAAATTTTTTCTAAAGAAGAAATCCTGCAAGAACTAGAAAATCATCCGGAACGATTTAGCCCGAATGTGATTTTGAGAGGTGTTTTTCAAGAAACCATTTTACCCAATATTGCTTTTATTGGGGGTGGGGGAGAACTGGCTTATTGGCTGGAATTGAAAAATGTTTTCAAGGCAGTAAATATTCCATATCCCGTTTTAGTATTAAGGAATTCGTTTTTAGTTATTGAAAAAGCACAAAAAGAAAAATTAGCAAAATTGGCATTTAGTGAAATAGATCTTTTTACTGATACATTGGAGCTGATCAATAGAACAGTAAAAGCCAATAGCAGTAATCAATTGTCTTTAAATAAAGAATTAACAGCAATCGATTTGTTGTATCAAGAGTTACAAAATTTATCAGCTGCTATTGATGTTACTTTAGTAGAACATGTTATTTCTATCAAAAACAAAGCAATAAAAAAAGTGGAGCAATTGGAAAAGAAAATGCTTCGGGCTGAAAAAGAAAAGTTTCAAACTTCTATTCAGCAAATCACTCAATTAAAATCGAGTTTGTTTCCTGGCAATAATTTGCAAGAAAGACAGGAGAATTTTTCTATTTTCTATTCGAAATATGGCAAGCCTTGGCTAGGCTTTATTCATCAAGCTTCTCAAGGATTAAACCAAGAATTCGGTATTATCTACATTGATTAATTATTCCCTCCGCCAGGCTTTTTAGGCATAACTGTTTTGGGTTTTTCTGCCGGTTTTTCTCCTGGTTTATTGGCAGGTGTTGCAGGTAAATTCGAAGGTTTTTTATCTTTTGTATCAATCGGTTTTTCTCCTTCTTTTAAAATGATTTGAGATTCGGCACCCAGTTCTTCTGGTTTAATATCTTTTGGAACTTCATAATCAGTTGAAGTGCCCGTTCCTAAATCTTCTCCTTCACCGCCCAATATTGGAGTAGTGCCATTAATATAATCGATATTGATATCATTGCTCATGATATCAGGTTTAATAAACGTCAACTTGGTATCTATGCCGCAATTGGCATCAGCAGCAGCTTTACTAAAAAAGTAAGCCCAAATTGGCATTGCAGCCCTACCACCTTGACCATTTAAATTTTCACTATTGAAGCGGATAAATCGATCGTCGCAACCAACCCATCCACCTGCCAAATATTGAGGAGTATATCCCATGAACCATGCATCACTATTGTCATTGGTAGTTCCTGTTTTTCCGGCAATTTCTAAACCACCAGGTGGGTCGTACTGCCAAATTCCAGCACCCGTTCCAAATTGCATTACCCCTTGCATCATTTTAATGATTGAATAAGCTGTTACATCATTGATTACTTCTTTGCGTTTTGGAGTGAATGTTGCTAATACATTTCCATTTCTGTCTTCAACGCGGGTGATATACATTGGTTGAGCATTGAAGCCTCTTCCAGGAAACATGCTATATGCTTGCATCATTTCGTATAAAGAAATTTCTGTAGCACCCAGCGCAATAGATGGATAAGGATCCAGCTTACTCTTCATTTCACATTTTTTTAGGTATTCTACAAATCTCTTCGCTCCATTATTCGCTGTATTATCCAATTGTTTTAAAATATATGCAGAAGCGCAGTTTCTGGATTTTGCTAATGCCAAAGCCATTGGCATGGTAGCACCTGTGCAAGTTTTTCCAGTATTGGGTACCATGCCATAACTGCCAAAACTTTGTTGAACATCTTGTACTTCTGTATTCGGAGTAAAGCCAGCTTCCTCAATTGCTAAACTATATAATAGTGGTTTGATGGTAGAACCCACTTGTCTTTTGGTATTGATATTGGCGTGATCGTATTTAAATGTTTTAAAATCTATTCCACCAACCCAAGCTTTTATCTGTCCATTGAGCGGGTCCATTACCATGAAACCTGCTTGTAACATTTGACGATGGTACTTAACAGAATCATATGGAGTCATTAGAGTGTCTTTGCCCCTTGTGTTGTTCCATGCAAAAACATGCATACGTACTTTTTGATAAAAAGTCTTTTTTGTTTCATCGTCTGAAAGGCCGTCTTTCTTGGCATTTTTCCAACGTTCAGATTGCTTCATGGCCTGTTCCAACACATTTTCATATCCCTTCCATACAGAGCCGTTTTTGATATTTTCCTGGGTGTTCAATAGTTTTTGCATGTAGCTGATATGCTTGGCTACAGACTCTTCTGCATACAATTGCATTCTCGGATTGATGGTTGTATAAATTTTTAAACCATCTCTATATAAATCATAGGTATCACCGTTGTTCTTTTTGTGCTCTTTACACCATCTTTTCATTTCTTCGCCTAATACCATTCTGAAATAGGGTCCTAAGCCTGTTGTTTCATCTAGTTTTTTATAATTGAGTTCAATGGGTTTAGATTTTAGAATGGTGGCTTCTTCTTCCTTCAATACATTAAAACTGACCATCCTATTCAATACTAAATTTCTGCGGTCTAATGCTTTTTTAGGGTTATTGCGTGGGTTATATATACCAGGTCCATTGATCATGCCAATTAATATGGCAGCTTCTTCAACATTTAATCTATCGGGTTCTTTTTGAAAAAAGGTTTTGGCAGCATTTCGAATTCCAAATACATTGTCACTAAATGCAACTGTATTTAAATACAAAGTGATAATTTCTTCTTTGGTAAAATTGCGTTCAAGCTTTACTGCGATAATGCATTCTTTGATTTTTTGTAACCCGCGTAAAATAAAGTTCTTGGTGCTCCAGTTTTCAGTAAACAAGTTTTTGGCTGTTTGCATAGTAATGGTACTGGCACCACCCTCACTACCTAAATAAAAGAAAGCCCTGGCCAAAGATTTTCCATCTATTCCACTATGGTCATAAAATCGTTTGTCTTCTGTTGCAACCAATGCATCAATTGCATATTTACTAATGTCTTTATATTTTACATTGATTCTATCTTCAATATAGTATTTGCCCATTAAAGTGCCGTCTTCTGCATATACCTGACTTGCCAGTGATGCCGTAGGGTTTTCAATATCGTCTAAGTCGGGCATGCTGCCGATCCAACCGAAATTGAGCATTAGAAAAAAAATGATAAGGAAAGCAAATCCGCCAAAAAAAATACGCCAGAATATCTTAACAGGTCTTGTCATAATAGTAATTAAATAAGAATGATAAAGCTAAACAAGAGTTTTGGGATAAAATCAAGAAAATGGTTAAAATTTATCAGGAAATAGTTGATGTAAAAAAGAACTATAAGTAGTGTAATTCCTTCTTTTTTGCAGTATTGCTAAGTTAGAAGGGCTGATGATACTATAATGGTATTTATCGGCCGTGAGCCAAGGAACAATTCTAGCATTGGTCAAGGGTTTTGCCTGATCCAAATAGCTAATAGCAGGAGAAGCCTTCTCAAAAGGTGCCCCAATCAGCAAAAATTGAATACTGTCATTGATGGGCAAAATGCTAATCGGTATTTTTTGGCCATAGAAACGCTCTTGGTTGAATCGATTGAAGGCATTTTTTGCCTCGCTGATAAAAATCGGATCAACTTTATTCAGCACAAACACAACATATTGTGCCTCATCCGCATTAAATTGGTAACTACTATCCACAATGGGAACTATCGGTTTTGCTATTACTGGTGCTGCTGCTACAGGCGCTATTTTTTGAATAGGAGCCGGGGTACTCGTTGTGGCTTTTGGTATCTCAATATTGGTAGTATTCGTGCTATTTAAATCTACATTTCTGCTCACGACTTCTTCTGGCCTTTCAATATTTAAATTACTTAAATAGGCTTCAATTTCTTTTCTCCTTTTTAATACATCGATCATATTGGTTGCCTTAGCTGCCATGTCGGTTTTTGGAAACATTGATTGAATGCTTTCGAGTCGATTGATTGCAATGCTATCTTGTTTCTGCTTGATATAATAAATCGATTCGATATACAATAATTGAGGGGTCCAGTAATTGTTGCCAAATTGCTGGTCAGCTTGTATTTTTTTCTCTTTTGCTGATTCAAATTGGCCTTCTAAAAACGAACGATAGATAGCAGCATAAGTCTGTTCTGCAGGTGATACCGAAACAGAAGAAGGGGCATTCGTTATTTTTTTTGTATAAATACCAGAAGGATATTGAGTTTTTAATTGACCAATTAACGAATCAGCTTTTAGATATTGACCAGTTTTATTGTAACATAAATTTAAATTGTATAAAAAAGTTTCTGATGGTGGATTATTCGGGAATCTTTTTAATATCTCATTGTAAGTGTCAATGGCTGTTTGGTAATCCTGCAAATAATATTGAAATATATAGGCATTGTTGGTTAAGGCTGAAAGTATTTTTTTATTAGATGCTTCCAATTGTTGAATGCTTAGAGGCAGGTCTGCTTCAAGTATTTCTAAAGTAAGTTCCTTTGGTTCTAATTTTTTGGTTACAGACACTACTGTAGCATCTGCAACATCAACAGTTGGGTTAAAAGTACGATCAACTGCAGATTGCCTTCTCCAGTTATCTACATTTGGTCGAGTTCCCCATTTTGCTTTAAAATCGCTGAGGCCCTTTGTTTTTAATGAACCGCTTGCAAAATAGAAATCGGAATTTGCGGGTTTAAAAAGATCATCTGCTGCCAGATCGGGTAAATTGCCGCCAAAAGAAACTGCATTATCCACCTCTTTCAGTCCGTTTGCTTTCCTTATTTTTTTGAGTAAATTTTTCAGGTATATATTTCTTTCTTCCATTGGCAATGAAGCGATTCTTTGCAAACTATCTTCTTTTTGAATGAGAAGAACGTTTTTTGAAATGGAGTCTAAAGGGGGCTTTCTGGTATTTACTCTGAGCTGATCAGGTTCTTTTAATAAGCCTACTTGAATGCTATCGTAACTACTTGCTGCATTGATGTATTTTTTTGAAAAATAGGAAACATCGCCTAGCAATAAATAACTCAATTGTTTTTGTTGTTCATTATTCTCTGATGTTTCAATACTTTTAAGTAATAATTTTTCTGCAGCAGCATAATTTTTTCTTTTCATTTCCAATTCTGCAGCAGCATAATAAATTATATCTCTATAACCAGTGTATTTGTCCTTTCTGGCAAGTTGCAATAATTGGTTTAAATTTTCTTGCAATGCATTTGGTTTGCTCTCTGCGGAAAGCCCTACAATTTTCAAGCGCGCGTATACCTCCATTATTGGGTCAGTGGTATGCTGAATTGCTTTTTCATACCATTTGATAGCAGCAGAATCTTTACCAG
Source organism: Sediminibacterium sp. (assembly GCA_040403975.1). Classification (GTDB taxonomy): domain Bacteria; phylum Bacteroidota; class Bacteroidia; order Chitinophagales; family Chitinophagaceae; genus Sediminibacterium. The sequence goes on along the minus strand of JBBAJS010000001.1, from coordinate 182,046 downwards.
CTCTTTCAAATAATTGAGCTGCAAGGTATTCCCATCTTGCTTTTTCTAATTTATTATCTGCATTCTCTAAAGCTTTATAAATATTGACAGCTGCACTATCATAATTTTGACGATTGTACTGTAAATAAGCTTCCATCTCAAACCAATCATATTTAAGCCTCTGAGGAAATAATTTATCAGTCCTGATAATTTCTAAAAGGCCTTCTGCTTCAGCCAGTTTTTTTTGTTCAATATAATTTCTGATTTGATATAAGAAGCTTTCATTTCTGGCAGGTGGATTGGAGGATATCTTTTTCCAGATATTCCTTTTTTCTGAACTAGAAATAGAAAACACCCCATTCTTACTACTTTCATTACTCCCAATAGGAATATCATAGCCATCGTCTTTTGGAGAAAATGCATAATTGATAAATTGAAAAACCATTGCGGCTGAATCAAAATTTTTTCTATGCATATAAGCATTGCCTAATAATAAATAGGTTCTATCTACCCAGTCACTTCTAAGGTCATGTAATAAAATTGCGGCCGTGCATTTGTAAATGACTGTATCGATCTGTCCCTTTGCGGTTTCATCTAAACTGTAATTATAGAAAGAGAGTAATTGTGTATAATCATCTTTATGTATCTCCTTCGCTTTAGTGATGATGTCTTCCAGTTTGGTATTTGCATTAAAATAGTAATTGTAATGAGTAACTGTATTGGTATAAATTCTTTTCGGGGTGGAAAATTTTTTTTCTCCTGTTTTTTCAGAAGCCAGTTTTCTGTTCTGGTATTTATCGGGTTTTGCTAATTCTACAGAAGAGCCGGATTGAGCATTTAACTCAAAACAACAAAAAATCATTAATAGAATCTGACTAAATAGATATTTTGAAACAGGTAGCTGCATAAAATCGCTTAAAAATACAGTTATTTTTTTTTCAATGAATCATAAAACCATATCAATCATTACCTTTAACCTGTTTTTGACACTATGGATAAGATTAACCCAGAAAGCACCTTTAAGCGACTCAGAAATACCTATCGATTGGTACTGATGAACGATGATACATTCGAAGAAATGTTGACGCTCAGGCTTTCCAGACTAAGTGTATATATCGGGTTAAGTACCGTATTTGTGGTTTTGGTTGGCTTGACTATCGCATTAATTGCTTTTTCTCCGCTGAAATATTATATACCCGGTTATGGTACCAAAGAGAGCAGAACTGCCTTACAATTGCTCAAAATCAGAACGGATTCTTTGGAGCAGGCTATTCATTATAAAGAGCAATATATAGAGGGAGTTAAAAAAGTATTATCCGGAAACGCCACAACCACTTTAGATACTGTTCCCTTGGTGTTGCCTAAACTGGAATCTTCTAATGACTGATTCTTATTAATTGTTAATTATGACTGCACAGCATAAAAAATTGTATTTGCCATTAATCATTTTATTTGTTTCAATAAATGCTATTTCTATATTGTTTAAGTCATTTATGGTTAAACATCATATAGATAATGCCGTAGTTATTTCTGCTAATACTTTATTGTTTTTTATTTCTGCGATCAGTTTATATATGCAGCTAAAATCGGTCAATAATCCCAATCCTCATGCAATGGTTAGAGGTGTAATGGGGTCGGTTGTGCTCAAATTATTTGTTTTAGGTACTGCTGCATTTTTATACCTATACGCCGCAGGAGAATCGAAAAGTGTAAACGCGCTTTTTATTTCAATGGCTTTATACTTGATCTATACTTGGTTGGAAGTAAGGTTAGCACTCCAATTAAATCCTCCAAAAAATGGCAGTAACTGAGCATCCATTAAATGATTTAAAGCATTATTTGCCCGAGGGTAGTTTTGATAAAGTAGTTGAATATCTCCATCGATATCAGGTTCATTTAACAGTTTCAAAAGTTCGTAAATCGGTATTAGGTGATTATCGGCACGCTCATTTAGGAAGCAATCATCGAATCAGTGTAAACGGAAATTTAAATCAGTATGAGTTTTTAATTACGCTCTTACACGAATTAGCTCATTTGCTTACCTATGAGGCTTATAAGAACAAAGTGGAAGCGCATGGGAAGGAATGGAAATTGTGTTATGGAATCTTATTGAATGATTTTATTTTATTGAATATTTTTCCGAAAGAGGTGGAAGTGGTTTTGAAAAAATCGATGCTATCTCCAGCTGCTACTGCAAATGGCGAAGTGGCTTTGCTTACTGTTTTAAGAAAGTACAACCAGCATCAGAAAGAAGGGTTTCAATTATTGTCTTCTATTCCGGAAGGTGCATTGTTTATGACTGATAATGGAAAAATATTTAAGAAAGGAAAATTGAGAAGAAAAAGATATGCCTGTGTGGAACTAAAAACAGGATTGCCCTATACAGTAAGTGCAATATCTGAAGTAAAGCAATTAGAAATTGTAAATCATTGATCTGGCTATCTTGAATAAAAAATCCTGGCTACCATCGGCAACCAGGATTTGTATTATTATTTTTTTAGCAATTATGCTACAGCTTTCTTTACCAAATCAGCAGCCTCGCTCAATTGTATAGCAGATTGAACTTTTAATCCGCTTTCGTCAATTAATTTTTTTGCTTCTACAGCATTCGTACCTTGTAAGCGTACAATGATTGGAATATTGATATTCCCCAATTTGTTATATGCTTCAATTACACCTGCAGCAACACGATCGCAACGAACAATTCCACCAAAAATATTGATCAGAATGGCTTTTACATTTGGATCTTTCATGATGATGCGAAATCCAGCTTCAACAGTTTGTGCATTTGCAGTACCACCTACATCCAGAAAATTAGCTGGCTCACCACCACTTAATTTGATCATATCCATGGTAGCCATCGCAAGTCCTGCACCATTCACCATACAACCAACATTGCCATCTAACTTTACAAAATTAAGATTGAATTGACCTGCTTCTACTTCTGTAGGATCTTCTTCAGTAACGTCTCTTAATGAAGCAATATCTGGGTGACGCATCAATGCATTGTCATCAATATTCATTTTGCAGTCTACTGCAATGATCTTTTCATCACTTGTTTTAAATAATGGGTTGATTTCCAACATACCGCAATCCAAACCAACATAAGCTTTATAGAGGTTGGTTACAAATTTTACGCAGTTTTTGAAAGCTTCACCACTTAACCCTAAGTTAAATGCGATCTTTCTTGCTTGAAATCCTTGCAAAGCACCACCTGGGTGTACCCACTCTTTAAATATTTTTTCTGGAGTATTATGGGCAACTTCTTCGATATCCATACCACCTTCTGTACTATACATGATTACATTCATGCCCTTAGAACGATCTAATAGAATAGACAAGTAAAATTCTTTTACCGGATTAGGACCAGGATAATAAACATCTTGTGCAATCAATATTTTGCTCACTTTCTTACCAGCAGCACCTGTTTGGATGGTTACCAGGGTTCCGCCTAATAAGTTTTTAGCTATATTGGTAATATCTTCTGCACTTTTGGCAACAGCTACACCACGCTGATCGTTTCCTACAATTTTGCCTTTTCCTCGGCCTCCAGCATGAATCTGGGCTTTTACAACTGCAAAATTATTGCCTGTTTGGGTTTTTATCTGGCGATAGGCCTCTTCGGCTGCCATAACGGTATCTACCGCAATACCCTCCTGGGTGGGAACATTGTATTTACTGAGTAATTCTTTTGCTTGGTACTCATGAAGATTCATATGGAACAATTTTTGCGAAGATAAGTTAAACTGATATTCAGAATTAATACTTTATTATTATTGTTGTAACATTAATTCACTTATTTTTATTCCTCAAATTCGTTTAAATTAAATCAAAGAATATGAAAAAAATCGTTTTTGCGCTGTTTGGTACAGCTTTGTTAGTGGGTTTATACTCTTTTGCGCCTAAAAAATCAACAAAAGATGTAGTAACCATGAATGTTTTGGCCGATAAAAGCCGTATTGATTGGGTAGGCTCTAAAAAGAGTGATTTCCATACTGGTTATTTCACTTTAAAAAGTGGAACAGTACAAGTTGAAGCTGGCAAATTAAAAGGTGGTGAATTTGTAATTGATCTTGCCAATGTTAAAGTAACTGATGCAGCCGGTGCTAAATTAGAAGGGCACTTGAAAACAGCTGATTTCTTTGATGTTGCAAAGTTCAGTGAAGCTACCTACAAAATCAGCTCAGTAACTTATACTGGTGAAAACACTGCTACTGTTGCAGGTAATTTGAATTTAAAAGGAGCGAGTTTGCCAGTTAGCTTTCAGGTAGCTATTCGTAATTCAGATGACAAAGGTTTTTTTGGAGAAGCATTCTTTAGCTTAGACAGAACTGCTTTTGGTGTGAATTATGGTATTGGAAATGTTGCCAAAGAGGTTCAATTGGCTATACATCTTTTTGCTAAATAAGTTTGTTTGTAATTTATGCTTAAAAGCTCTACCATTTATTTGGTGGAGCTTTTTTTATGATGGATATTTAAAGTACCAATCATCCACAGTTTATGAGAGTATTGTTATTTGCCTTTCTATTGTTTTGTGTATATCATCCAATAAAAGCCCAGGGGATTTCTGATGGTTTTTTATTGGTTAAAGCTTCCCAATCGGTTTATGCTCCTGGTGATACTTTGTTTTTTTCTGTTTCGGACGAATCAAAAAAAATACCCAATAATGCATTGATACATGTAGAATGGTTAGACGAAGCCGGCCGAAAATTAGACTTTCAATATCTTTCATTGAGCCAAGGAAAAGCATGTGGATATTTTGAAAATAAAAAAATCATTAGTGGGCCTACTATGTTACGTGCCTATTTCACTAGCAATGCGCTGCCCATGCATATTAGCAGGGATTTTATTTTTATTGATTCAAAAAAGAAAGATAGGTTAATTGAGTTTCCTGATTCGCTTTATCCATACATTATCAATGCAAAATATTCCACTGTTGATATCGGGTTTACGAATTACTATTTTATAAAAGAGAAGTTTAAAAAAAGTACGATTCAGTATCAGTTAATTGATGAAAATGGTGATATACAAATGATCGATCAAGCCGAAAAAATCAACGACTCTATTTTTAGAGTAGCCAATGTTGATTTTAAAGGAAAGGGAAGTATCCGATTTTTTGTGAATAATGAAATGGAGTATAAGGACTATGATGGATTCTCCATTGAACCCGCCGATAAAAAAGGGTTAGTAGTTTGGGATTTCGATTCTATCAGCAGAAAGGCGATGGCATTGGTGAAAACATCGCTGCAACAAAATAAAAAAATCAATAAAGCGAAATCAGGTGAAGCCGAACTCACCAATTATACGAAAGAAGGATTGCCAGACGTAACAGTTAATTCGGTAATAAAAACAAAGGAGGAGGAATTAAGTAACAAATATGTACAAAACGGGTTTTTCAGAAATAGTTTTAGTCAATCAGTGAACGTATTGGAAGATCCTACAGCCAATACCAATTTAACTGTTCAAGATTATGTCTTGCAAAAATTTCCTGGAATTACGTTGAAAAATAGCGAACTGCGTTTTCGGAATGGTACCATTGACATTTTTGTAGATGAATCAAGGTTTTCTGTCTTGCCTGAAAATTTAAGGGATATCGCTTACATCAAATTTATTAAAGCCACAATAAGAGGTTTAAATGAAGGGGGTGGTGCTTTAATGCCAGGGAGTAAGGCTGCCCCAGCTGGAGTTACAGCTACCTTAGCATTTTATATTAAAAAAGGAGATGAGCCAGTTCCAAATAATAAATTAAAGACCATTAGTTTCCCCATTACTGGTATTCAATTTATTGCCTGCAAAGAATAAAATTAAAGGTATCTTTCTTCGATCATTTTTTTGTGGTGCATCATGTGTCCAAAAATGATATATCCAACTGCATTGGCTGTAATGTTATTTCCACTGGCTTTTCCAATATTATTCAATTGCTCTTCATTCAATGATTGAATTAATAAATCGGTTGATTTTCTGAGTGCGATGAATTCTTCTTTTAATGATACGAATGATCTTAATGAAGCATTCGCAGAAATTGCATAGTCGTTCTCCTCAAAACCTGGAAGCGCTGTGCTGTCATTTCTTCCAATTCTTAATAATCTATACTGCATGATCCTTTCTGTATCGATTACATGTTGTAATAAATCCTTTAAAGTCCATTTTTCTGGCGCATAACGATAATCTGCTTTTTCTTCAGGCAGATTCACATAAAAATAGGCTAGCGGATGAGAATAGGTGGTAACAGCTTCGTGCAAATTGTTGGTATCTACCTTGCTTATATATCCTTCGTAAAATGCACCATATTCTCCTTGTTTTGGTTTGGCCATTATTTTAATGTTTTAGTTGTTTTGATGGATGGATTGTTTTTTGAAGAACCAGATGATGGTTTAAAATCATTCGCTATTTTAACAGCATTGTTAGCATTTACAATACCACCTGATTTGCACAAGCTAGAAAAATTTATTTTTTCTTCTTTCTCTCCTGGTTTTAAGCATTTGATGGTACTGTCTGGTTTTGAAACAGACTGCTCAATAATTTGCTTTACTTCAATAGCAGTTAAATCAGGATAATAAGATCTTAGTAAAGCAGATAATCCAGTAACAATAGGAGCAGCCATACTTGTGCCTTTTAAATTGCCATATTGATTGCCACCAGGTAAAGTAGAATAAATTTTTACCCCAGGAGCAAAAACATCCACATTTTCTTTGCCATAATTACTGAAATCTGCTGCAATCGATGGATCAATTTTTACATCAGAACTTGCGCCAACCGTAATAAAATTTTTGGCTTTTGTTTTCCATTGTAAAAGCCAGGGGCTAGGATAATTTTCTTTTTCGTCCATATTCTCCGATTCATTTCCAGAAGCGTGAACCAATAAAACATCTTTTTGCTCGGCATATCTCACGGCACTATCTACCCAATTTTTTTCCGGGGAAAATGATTTTCCGAAACTCATATTAATCACTTTGGCCCCCTGGTCTACTGCATATCGTATTGCTAATGCAACGTCTTTATCGTATTCATCTCCATCGGGTACAACTCTTAATGTCATAATTTGAACATGATCGGCCACACCATCTATACCTAATGAATTGTTTCGTTGAGCTGCAATTATACCTGATACGTGAGTACCATGCATTGGCCCTGGGCCCATTACATCGTTGTTGCCATAAAATCGATCGGAAAAATTATCGTAATCATCTTTCACAATCTCTGCTCTGAAATTATGTGGGGCTTTTTCTTTGGATTCAAAATTTTCTTTTTTGCCATCGATATATTCAGATAGTTCTTTTAATGTAAAAGTATTTTTTTCCTCGGGATCAATTCCGATCATTTTAATACAAGTGAGGTATCCGATTTTAGCATCTTTACCAGACTTTGTAATAGGTTCGAATTTTTCTAATTGATCACTGGTATATTCTTCCATACCCATTTCTTTACGAATAATAAGATCATTTCGTTTCATGGCTTTAGCAGTCAATTCAATGAATAAAATATCCATCTGCTCTTCCTGACTAAAATTAATGGCTTTGGCTGTTTTTTGCCATATTTCATAATGGGCTTTATCTAACGTATTTAATTGATTGGTATCAATGACTTTCCCTAAAAATTGATCTTTCCATTTATGATAAACCCTTGCTCTTTCATCGGATACTTTTTTGATGCTTCTTCCGTCTTTGCCACCTAAGAAATTCCATCCATATACATCGTCGATATAGCCATTATTATCATCATCAATTCCATTTCCAGGAATTTCTTTTGGATTATGCCAAAGGTTTTTTTTGAGATCTTCGTGTGCAGTATCAACGCCAGAATCTAAAACAGCAACTATTACAGTTTTAGGTATTTTCTTTTTTGATTGTAAATATTCATAGGCCTTGTTCAAACTAATGCCATAGAATGCATCTTTTGTTGAATCCAATAAATGCCAGCCCTTTAGATTGTCTGTTTGAGCGCTTAGCTCAATTGAAAAAAGAAAAATGGATAAAAAGGTAACGGCAATTAATCGAAGCATTCAGTAGTCTATTTTATGCATTACAAATTTGCAGAATCATTTGCATAATTAGTACACTATTTCAACTATTTATGAAACCCTTAAGTTTAAATTGAGCTGTTTTAGCTAATGAAATGTTAAAGACGAATTACAAACAGTATTACACTGTTTCACTAAGGTATTGAGGCTCTTCTTTAAAAGCAACCCTTGGTGTTAATCCTAACATCGAAAACATGGTATTGTCTTCTTCGAAACTCGGATTAGGGGTAGTTAATAGTTTGTCTCCTGCAAAAATTGAATTTGCTCCAGCCATAAAGCAAAGGGCCTGTTCAGCAATATTCATCTCTGTTCTGCCTGCACTTAATCTTACCATCGTTTTAGGCATTAAAATTCGGGCAGTAGCAATCATTCTTACCATATCCCAAATATCCACTTTAGGATTATTGGCCAAAGGAGTTCCTTTTATGGCTACCAAAGCATTGATGGGAACACTTTCTGGATGCTCAGGCATATTTACCAATGTCAACAGCATATTGATCCGGTCGGCATGAGTTTCACCAAGACCTATAATACCACCACAACAAACGGTTACTCCTGCTTTTCTAACATTATCTAATGTGGCCAGCCGATCATCATAGGTTCTTGTAGAAATGATTTCGGAATAATGCTCTTTACTGGTATCTAAATTATGATTGTATGCGTATAATCCTGCATCAGCAAGTCTAGTAGCTTGATCTTCGGTTAGCATACCCAAAGTGCAACAAACTTCCATTCCTAATTCATTCACCCCTTTGACCATATCAATCACTCGATCAAAATCTTTATTATCTCTTACTTCTCTCCATGCAGCTCCCATGCAGAATCTAGTACTTCCAGCATTTTTTGCTTTTTGGGCATATTCCAATACTTCTTCTTTTTTCATCAGGGCTTGAACTTCAACTCCTGTTGAATACCTGGCTGCTTGAGGGCAATATGCACAATCTTCGCTACAACCACCAGTCTTAATACTCAATAAAGTACATACCTGTACTTCGGCTGTATCATTGTATTTTCTATGGATACTTGCCGCTTTGAATACCAATTCTAAAAGGGGTGTATCGTAAATATTTTTGATTTCTTCAGAAGTCCAGTTATGGCGAATGTCAGGTTGCATTTATAAGTATTGAAATACAAATATAATGGCTTCAATCAATTCTTTATTCTGCATTTCTATGAATGCTATAATTTCTCCATTTGGCAATCACATTGGTCATGTCTTCTGGCAGAGGGGATTCAAAAAAAACTTCCTTTTGTGTAATTGGGTGAATAAAACCCAATGTTTTTGCATGTAAAGCACATCTGCTACAAACTTCAAAACAATTATCTACAAACTGCTTATACTTGGTATAAATAGTGCCTTTTAAAATTTTATCTCCTCCGTATTCCCAATCATTGAATAAAGTATGGCCCAGGTGTTTCATATGCACCCTGATTTGGTGGGTTCTTCCAGTTTCAAGAATGCACTCAACCAAAGTAACATAATTGAATTGTTCAATTACTTTATAATGCGTGATCGCGTGTTTTCCTATTTCTCCATCGGGGTATGCATCAAACATTTTTCTGTTTTGTTGATGCCTTGCTATATGGGCTTCGATGGTTCCTTCTTGTTCTTCAATATTACCCCAAACCAGGGCCATGTATTTTCTCTTAACTGTATGATTGAAAAACTGTTTGGCTAAATGAGATGCTGCTTCTCCTGTTTTGGCTACAACGATTAATCCAGTAGTGTTTTTATCTATTCTATGCACTAAGCCAAATCGAGGTAGTTTTTCTTCATCAATCGAAGGATTCTGCTTTCTTAAATAATAGGCTATTCCATTTAATAAAGTACCGCTGAAATTGCCCACACCAGGATGCACCACCATATTGGATGGTTTATTGATTACCATCAGTGCATCATCCTCATAAACAATATCTAATGGGATATCTTCTTCTTTTAAAACAGTGTGTTCTGGGTTGATTAGGCTCATTACCACTATTTCATCGGCAGGCCTGATTTTGTAATTGCTTTTAATGTTTTTGCCATTCACTGTTAAAAAACCAGCTTCGATGGCTTGTTGTATTTTGTTTCTTGTGGACCCTTCCATATGCATTTGAATCCATTTGTCTATTCGAAATGGTTCTTGCCCAGGATCTACAATAAAAGTTTTTCTTTCGTAAAGCGATTCTGATTGTTCTTCCGAATAAAGTGCTGTTTCAACCTGCATTTGGCAAATGTAAAACAAAACAGTTACTAAGCGTGAGTAAATCGACCATGCAATTTGGATTTTGATGGCTATTTTTGTTGAATGCAGCAGCAAGTATTATTCGAAGATTTAGGTGTAAAGCAGTATAAAGCCGTTTGGGATTATCAAGAGAGCCTTCTGAAAAAAAATGCTGAGGTGAAGTTATTGTTTCGATATAATAATGCCGAGAAAGAGCCTGTAATGGCCTTGCCAACATCCAATCATTTGTTATTTGTGGAGCATCCACCTGTATATACACTTGGGAAAAACGGTAAACCTGAACATGTATTAATTAGTGAAGAAGAAAGAGTAGAAAAAGGAATTGAGTATTTTCAAATCAATAGGGGAGGTGATATTACTTTTCATGGGCCACAACAATTAGTAGGTTATCCAATTTTAGATTTAGAAAAATTTAAAACAGATTTAGGATGGTATTTAAGAAGTCTGGAAGAAGTCATTATTTTAACGTTGGCAGAATATGGTATTAAAGGAGAAAGGAGTTTTGGAGAAACGGGTGTGTGGATAGATGCTCATTTGAAAGGGAAGGAAAGAAAAATTTGTGCAATGGGAATTAAATGTAGCAGATGGATAACCATGCATGGGTTTGCTTTTAATGTAAACACCGATTTAGATTATTTTAAATACATCGTTCCATGTGGAATAGAAAATAAAGCTGTCACTTCATTAGAAAAAGAGTTAGGGCATCCTGTTTCATTTGATGAAGTAAAATATAAGGTGAAAAAAAATTTTGAAAAGATTTTTGATTGCAAGTTGCAGCTTAGTTAAGTTATTGAATATAGAATCTTTTTCTTTCTACTATTTTTCCTGCTTCTTTCAATTCATATTCAAACCATCCCTCTTTTAAAAAATTGCCTTTTTCAATTAACAATTCTTTTTCAGGTATTGGATCGATTGATAAGAGTTTGTTTTTTTCTGTGCTATAAAAACTGATTGAGTAATTGAATTGATCTGCTTTTGGTACGAGAAGTAAAAGATTTCCTTTTTTATCCATTCGCAAAAAAGAAGATTTCAATATTTTACTAGACTCTTCCGATCTTTTATGGTTCTTGTTCTTTTTATTGCTTGACTTTGAAGGCGTTTTATTTAACGCTATGTTGTCTTTTTTGTCAATCGGTGAAACCGTTTTTGAAAAATAGTAAGCGCCTCCTTTTAGTGTGTAAAATATCCGATAATATAGCTGAACATCTTCCGGAGCTTTTTTATCAATAAAACCATTTTCTTCTAATTGAGGAGATTGTGCAGAAAGTATGGTTCTGAAATTATTAAGACTATCTGTAGAACGCTGCACCGAAAGTTGGATACAGTTTTTGTGAGGATTGTTCCAACTGATCTTATTTTGGTTTTTAGATAAATGGATGACTGAGAAATAAGGCAAATATTGCTGGGCTTTTAGTTGTTGGCTAATAACAATTTGAAAAAGAATTAAAATAGCAATAATGTTGACCTTCATTGTAGTAAAGATAATTGGCATTCATTTAAAAAACCAAGATGTCTTCATTTAATGAAGAATTCCCCTGTAATCCGCCACTATGAATAATTAATAGATTATTGCCAGGTTTGAAATAGGATTGTTGAATCAAATCCTTAACCGCAAATAGTAATTTTCCTGTGTAAACAATATCAGTAGGGATTTTTTCCTCTTCCCATAACTGATTCATGAAATGGAAGAGCGTTGAATTCGATTTTGCATAACCCCCAAAATGGTAATCATGTAATATTGAAAATGGTTTTGACCGATCATCTTCAGAGAGTAAACTATCAATTTCATTCTTAATGGTATAATTGTTTTTCAAAACGCTGATGCCGGAAATTTGTTGATTCGCATTGCTTCCTTTAATAAGTCCGGCCATCATAGTGCCTGTTCCAACTGCACAAATAATATCGGAAAATTCGGAAGAAAGGGATAGCATTATATCTGCTGCTCCCTTTGCCCCTAATAGGCCATACCCACCTTCGTTGATCCAATATAGATCTGGGGAATTCAGTTCTTTTTTGATTTGGTCTTTCTCATTAAACATGGATCGGCTTACAAAGTGTAATTGCATACCATATTCCTTAGCTTTGATTAGGGTAGGAGATAAAGGTGTTGAAGACTCTCCCCTTATAATTCCGATAGATTCTAATCCGTTTTCTTTGCAGGCAAATGCCAGTGCTACAATATGATTTGAATATGCTCCCCCAAAACTTGCGATACAAGATTTTTGGTATTTTAAGGCTTCTTTGATATAATATTTTAATTTAAACCATTTATTGCCGCTCACCACAGGATGCAGTAAATCCAACCTAAGAATGCTTGTTTTCACCCCATTAAAGCTTAATGAAGAAATGGGCTGAGTCAATATTAATTCGCTTGAAATTTGCATGATTTTGATGGAACTAAAATGTTTTGGCTAATTTTGCATTTTACAAAAATACAATATGAAACCTACCCTCGTAATTTTAGCAGCTGGAATGGCAAGTCGCTATGGCAGTATGAAACAAATTCAGTCATTTGGACCTTCTGGCGAGACCATTATGGACTATTCAATTTATGATGCTATAGAAGCTGGATTTGGGAAAGTTGTATTTATTATTCGAGAAGATTTTGCAGATCAATTTAAATCCATATTCGAACCCAAGTTAAAAGGTAAAATTGAGATTGATTATGTTTTCCAGCATTTACTATCTCATACTGATGGTTTTGAAGTGCCAACAGACAGGGTTAAACCTTGGGGAACTGCTCATGCTGTTTTATGCTGTCAAGGAAAAGTGAACGAGCCTTTTGCCGTAATTAATGCCGATGATTATTATGGAAAAGATGCTTTTGTTCAAGCTTTTCAGTTTTTACAAAATCAGTGTAATGAATCTACCTATGCTTTGATAGGGTATGAGCTAAATAAAACACTCAGTGATAATGGAAGTGTTAGTCGTGGAGTTTGTACAGCTGATGCGCAACATAATCTCACCAATATATCAGAAAGAACTAAAATCTATCAAGCTAAAGAAAGTATTGTCTATGAAGATGAAACAGGAATTCATCCATTGAATATAGATAGTATGGTTAGTATGAATTTCTTTTGTTTTGCACCAGGCTTTATTGGTCTTTGCGATTCGTTATTTGCTTCTTTCTTGAAAGAAAAAGGGAAGGAATTAAAATCAGAATTTTTTATTCCATATGTAGCCAATCAATTTATTGAAACAGGAAAAGGCGTAATGAAAGTGATACCTACTTCATCAAAATGGTTTGGCGTTACTTACAAAGAAGATGCTGCTGGAGTGCAAGAGTCAATTAACAATTTAGTTAATTCAGGCGTTTATCCTAATGCTTTGTGGAGTTAATACTCTATGAAGTAAATTATTTGCCGTAAGCCTTAACGTAATACACGAAATCTTCTACTTTATTGATTTGTGCAGTTCTTTCTACGCCTTTAAGGGTCAATTTTGTAGGCATTTTAATTTTTCTATAAGCGGAGTCGCTATTCTTTAAATCTTCAACAATCGAATAGATATTTTTTGATTTTACTGCAAAAGTTACCCCTTCGGCCTGTGCCTGGCGAGTGCTTAGTACTCCAATTATTTCACCATTTTTATTGAATACTGGAGCCCCTGAATTTCCGGGGTTGGCACTAATTTGAATCTGGTAAGAAAGTGAATCTCCGTTGAATCCGGTTTTTGCACTCAAATATCCCATACCATATACAATGTCATTTCTTGGATAACCTAAAGTGAAAATTTCTTCACCCAGGTCGGCATTGTTTTTTTGAATAGTATATGGGATTGATTTTGCTGAAATATAATCTGAATCGGTAATTTTTAAAATAGCTAAATCTTTCAATTGGTCAATAAATACAATGGAAGATTTAAATTCTTCTCCTTTATTATTAACTACAATAGCACCTGTTCCTCTTAGTACATGCGCATTTGTTACGATATAACCTTTAGTATCAATTAAAAATCCAGAACCGCCACTTAATAATCGGGCATTCAAAGGAATTTTACTTTTTACTTCATTGATGATTGCTCCCTGATACTGTTGGCTTTTTTTAACAGCTTCTAAATCTTTACCTAATTGTTGCAGTTTCGGATCGGTAACGATGGAAGAAAAATATAAAGCTAATCCACTAATAAATAAAGCAATCACTCCTCCTACAGAAGCAGCAATAGCAGTTACTCGCTTATATTTATTCCAGAACTGGATTACTTTTCCTCTGGTAGGTAATTCCCCACCTTCGTTGATATCTCCTTTTGAAATTAAATGAGTATGAACATCATGTAGGGTGTGCTTAATATTACTATGGGCAACATATAAGTCCATTTGATGCATGAACATATTATGTTCCACCACCATTTGGTCTATCTCTGGAGTTTTCTTTCGCAATGCCTCAAAATAATCACGCTCCTCGGTGTTCATTTCTCCGTTGAGATATCTTTCAATTGCTTCTAATAATAAAATATCGTCCATAATAGTTACTCTCCAATGTTATACTGCGAAAAAAACAACTTTTTTAGCCGAAGTAAACATTTGTATTTCTGATTTTTGGCATTGTCTGCGTTGGTATATCCAAATTCGGAAGCCAAAGCATTCATATCCATTTTTTTCAAATAATATCCTTCTAATAAGCTTTTACAAGGTTCGCCAAGACTATTTAAAGCCCTATCCATTATTACAAACTCTGCATTTCTTTTTTCGTGCGTTTCAAGGTCTTCTTCAACCGAGACAGTCTCTTCAATGCTATCAACTTGTTGGGTAAAACGGCCCAATTGTTGAAGTCGCTTAAGCCAGAGACGCCTGCATATGGAATATACATAAGTTTTAATTTGACAGGTTAAGACAAATGATTCAGTTTGTGCTTTTTCATACAGTGCAATCATTGCTTCCTGAAAAATATCTCGGGCTTCATCGTAAGACCCATTATTATTCAAAATAAAGGTCTGAACCATATTAAAGTTGTCTTTATATATGGTTTCGATGGCTTTTGAGTCATTGTTCGCCAATCCTTTCAATAATGCTTGTTCGTTACTATCGCCTTTCACTATCTATGCATTTAATACTAGAAGGGGGGTAAAAGTAACCCAAAATAGGCCTAAAATATTTTTTTTTAAAATTCCAGACTTGCTGGGTTACCTTTTATACTATGTGTGTATTAACCTATAATCATTCAAACTTAAAAAATATTAAAATGAAAAAGTTGTTATTTGTTTTGGCATTAGGCGTTTTCGCTGCTGCTTGTGGTGAAACTAAAACTGAAGAAGTAAAAGTTGACTCTATGGCTGTAAAAGTTGATTCTATGGCTGTAAAAGTTGATTCTATGGCTGCTAAAGTTGATTCAACTGTTGCTAAAGTTGATTCTACAATTAAGAAATAATTTCCAAACTACTGGTGTAATTGAAGTGAAAGGATCCAGCTTGCGATCAGTACAGTAGTTCAAGATTTTCATATGGCAAGCAATCGTTATAAGCCGCTCCGTTTCCACGGAGGGGCTTTTTTTTAATTTTTCTGTTTCGTTTAAAACGAACACAATAAACTAACGAACCTTAGTTTATAAAACCCAAAAAAACTTTTTTGCTTCCTGTTGATTATCTATATTTGATTATTATGCAAACAGCGATCAATAACTGGTTTTATTTTTTTGGTTATTTCTACTTTAGAAAAAGTAGCCGGGTCCTATTTGCAAAACTGTAAAATTTTACAAAAATCAAAATAAGGTCCCGGTGAATAACCGGGTTTTTTTTTGCCTATATGGCAATATAAATGAACAAGTATGCCAAAACAAAAAGTACATAAAGAAGGAATTTGTATTCAAGGATATGAAGGGAGTTTCCATCAGGTTGCTGCTCGATATTTTTTTGGAAAAACAGTAGAAGTTATTCCTTGTGCGTCTTTTAGAGAATTGGTAAAAATAAGTTCAGATGCTACACAGTCTGCTGGAGCCGTGATGGCCATTGAAAATTCAATTGCAGGAAGCATTTTGCCCAACTATAATCTGTTATTGAAATCTAATTTACAAGTTGTTGGTGAAGTATATCTGTCTATCAGTCAAAACTTAATGGTCAATAAAGAGGTTCAATTGTCTGATATTAAAGAAGTGCATAGTCATCCTATGGCTATTTTACAATGTTTGGACTATTTAGAAAAAGAACATTGGAAATTGATTGAAACTGATGATACAGCCCTTAGTGCCAAACATGTTCAACAACATAAAAGCAAACATATAGCTGCTATAGCAAGCAAGTTAGCTGCTGAATTATTTAATTTAAAAATTATTGCTCCAGATATTCAAACACAAAAAACAAATATTACCCGTTTTTTAGTGCTGAAAAGAGCCAAAGAAGCTCAAACAGTTGTAGATGCCAATAAAGCATCGATCTATTTTCAAACAAATCATTCTAAAGGTATTTTATCGAAAGTCTTAACAGCTGTTGCTAACGAAAATATTAATCTGAGCAAATTGCAAAGTATGCCTATCCCTGGAAGTAATTTCAAATATGGTTTTTTTGCAGATATGGAATTTGATGAAAAAGAACATTTCAATAGCATGTTGAAATCAATCGATTCAATGACCAATAATGTCAAAGTTTTTGGGATTTATCAAAAAGGTAAATTGGTAAAAGGATAATTATGCAAATACAAAAAGCAAATAGACTTGATGGAATTGGAGAATATTATTTTTCTCAGAAATTAAGGGAGATCGAGCAATTGAATCTTGCAGGAAAAAATATTATTAATTTAGGAATTGGTAGCCCCGATCTGCCTCCACATCCTGATGTGATCAATGTGTTGCAAACAGAATCTGCTAAACCCAATACGCATGCTTATCAATCTTATAAAGGATCTCCGATATTGCGAAAAGCAATTGCAAACTGGTATCAAAACTGGTACCAGGTAGAATTAAATCCAGACACTGAAATATTGCCTTTAATCGGAAGCAAAGAAGGGATCATGCATATATGCATGACTTATTTAAATGAAGGTGATCAAGTGTTGATTCCAAATCCTGGGTACCCAACTTATGCGAGTGCAGTTAAGTTAGCAGGAGGTATTCCTGTTAATTATGAATTAAAGGAAATCAATGACTGGGAGCCTGATTTTGAAGCACTGGAAAAAATAAATCTTTCTGGCATCAAAATGATGTGGGTGAATTATCCTCAAATGCCAACGGGGAAATTGCCTTCCGATGAACTCTTTACTAAAGTCATTGCATTCGGAAAAAAACACCAGATATTAATCTGTCATGATAATCCTTATAGCTTTATTCTCAACGATCATCCAAAAAGTATTTTAAGTGTTCCTGGAGCTAAAGAAATAGCCATTGAATTAAATTCTTTGAGTAAGTCACAAAATATGGCAGGATGGAGATTGGGCATGCTTTGTGCATCACAAGAAAAGATAAACGATATACTCACATTTAAAAGTAATATGGATAGTGGTATGTTTTTGCCTATTCAGTTAGCAGCTGCAAAGGCCTTGAGTTTAGGGAAAGACTGGTACGATAGTATCAATGCTATTTATGCAAAGAGAAGAGAAAAAGTGTTTCAGTTGTTGGACTTGCTAGAATGTGTCTACGAGAAAAAACAAGCAGGCATGTTTGTTTGGGCAAAAATTCCTTTAGCATACAAAGACGGTTTTGCTTTGAGTGATCATGTTTTATACAATCAACAAGTTTTTATTACACCAGGTGGAATTTTCGGTTCGGCAGGTAATGGGTATGTTAGAATCAGTTTATGTGCGAGTGAAGAAAAATTGGATGAAGCAATTAAAAGAATTGTAAATAATTAGTTAGCATGAAAGTAACAATCATTGGATTAGGATTAATTGGTGGATCTATGGCTATTGCTTTAAAAGAGCTAGGGATTGCTTCATATGTATTGGGTGTTGACCATAATCCTGCACATGTTGCAGAAGCCATTGAATTGGGTTTGGTGGATGAATGTGTAGACCTTGATCATGCGATTGCAGCAACTGATCTAATTATTATTGCTACTCCGATTAATGCTGCTGAAACAATTTTGCCGCTTATTTTAAATCAAGTAATTAAGCAGGTTATTTTTGATGTAGGGTCTACTAAAAAAGTAATCTGTGAAAAAGTAGCTACTCACCCAAACAGAGGAAGATTTGTGGCAACACATCCAATGTGGGGAACAGAAAATAGTGGCCCTTCAGCGGCTGTTAAAGGAGCATTCCTGCAAAAAGCAACGGTTATATGTAATAAGCATGAAAGCGACGGAGATGCAATTGAATTAGTGGAACAGATTTATGGCAAATTAAATATGCATTTATTATATATGGATGCGGCGGATCATGATATGCATGTTGCATATATTAGTCATATTTCTCATATAACATCTTTTGCCCTGGCGAATACAGTCCTGGAAAAAGAAAAAGAGGAGGATGCCATTTTTGAATTGGCCAGTGGAGGATTTGAAAGCACGGTTAGATTGGCCAAGAGTAATCCGGCCATGTGGGTACCCATTTTTATGCAGAACAGAGAAAATGTATTGGATGTATTAAATGAGCATATATCACAATTAAGAAAATTCAAAACCTGTTTGGAAAAGGAAAACTACCAATACTTACAGGAATTGATAGAAAACGCCAATGGAATAAGGCGAGTATTAAAAAATTAGCTGATTGAGCGGCAAGAAAGCCGATAATTAGTTAAAAACACAGCAAAGGCTTATAAATAAAGTACCTTTGCGCAAATTTTATAATAAATGACAACATTCGAAGGGTTGGGAATTGATGAGAGATTGATTCGAGCAACCACAGAGTTGGGGTATGTGAACCCAACCGCAATTCAAGAACAAGCGATACCGGTATTATTGAGCGGTACAACAGACTTTATTGGTTTAGCACAAACCGGAACAGGTAAAACAGCAGCTTTTGGACTGCCATTGCTTCATATTATTGACGCAGCAGCCAAATATCCTCAGGCATTAGTAGTATGTCCTACACGTGAATTGTGTATGCAAATTGTAAAAGAGATTGAGCTCTTTAAAAAGTACATGTCCGGAATTTCCGTAGTTGCAGTTTATGGAGGAGCTTCTATAGGGCTTCAAATAAGGGACCTAAAAAGAGGTGTGCAAATAATTGTTGCGACTCCAGGTAGATTGATCGATTTGATCGAGCGGAAGGCAATTAATTTAGAACAAATTAAATATGTTGTTTTAGATGAAGCTGATGAAATGCTTAACATGGGATTTCAGGATGATATAGAATTCATTTTGAAGAATACTCCACAAAGAGACAGCACCTGGTTATTCAGTGCTACCATGCCACCGGAAATTCGCAAAGTGAGCAAGCGTTATATGAAAGACCCTAAAGAAGTAACTGTAGGGAAAGTAAATATGGCGAATAAGAGTATCGATCATCAATACTATCTTACTACTGCGCAACACCGTTACGAAACATTGAAGCGCATTATCGATTTCAATCCAGGTATCTATGGAATTATTTTTACCAGAACCAAAATTGATGCACAGGAAATTTCTGAAAGATTAACAAGAGAAGGATACGATATTGATGCTTTACATGGTGATCTTACTCAAGGGCAGCGTGATAAAGTAATGGGACAATTTAGAGATAAGAGTCTTCAATTATTGATTGCAACGGATGTAGCTGCAAGAGGGATTGATGTACAGGGTATTACCCATGTTATCAATTATGAATTACCAGATGATGTAGAAATTTATACACATAGAAGTGGTAGAACAGGTAGAGCAGGCCTTCAGGGAATTTGTATTTCAATTGTTCATGCAAAAGAATCATACAAGCTGAAGCAGATCGAAAGAATCAATAATTCTCAGTTTCATAAATTGGATATTCCTTCAGGGAAAGATGTATGTAGAAAGCAATTCTTTTCATTTATGGAAAAGTTATTGTCTGCAGATATTAGTCATGGAGATTATGAAACTTATGTTCCCATGTTAGCAGAGAAATTTGCAGATGTGAGTAAAGAAGATGTGCTCAAAAGAGTTGCGGCAATGGAATTCGATAGATTCCTCAAGTATTACGAGAATGCAGAAGATTTAAATTTGAGAGATAAAGGAAGAAGAGAACCATCTGAGAGA
Source organism: Sediminibacterium sp. (assembly GCA_040403975.1). Lineage (GTDB taxonomy): Bacteria > Bacteroidota > Bacteroidia > Chitinophagales > Chitinophagaceae > Sediminibacterium. The sequence goes on along the minus strand of JBBAJS010000001.1, from coordinate 161,754 downwards.
GGTAGAGACAGAGATCGCGGTGATAGAAATGACAGAGGTAGATCTCGTGATCAATCTTCTGGTGGAAGAGAAGGAAGGGGTGAACACAGTAGCGGAGGCAGTTATAGCAGATTATTTGTGAATCTAGGAACCAAAGACGGTTTTTATAAGGCTAGTTTTCTTCAATATATTCTCGATATGAGCGATTTGAAAAAAGAATCACTTGGAAGAATTGATATGAAAGACATGAATAGCTGGATAGAAATCGATAAAAGTGCTGCTCAGCAAATGGTGCGTGCCCTAGATGGTAAAAACTATAAGGGAAGAAGAATTAGGATGAATGACGCAGATAGCGGAGGGAAGCGTTAGAATTAAGAATTATGAGTTAAGAATTGAAAAAATAATACATGGAACAGACTTTACAACAAGCAGTGAACATCAATACTGTGTTAGCAAAAAGGCCACTCATTATTTCAGGGCCTTGTAGTGCAGAAACAGAAGAGCAGGTTATGCAAACGGCAACAGCACTTGCGGCAACCGGAAAAGTAGATATTCTCAGGGCAGGTATTTGGAAGCCTCGTACCCGTCCGGGAAGTTTTGAAGGTGTTGGAACAAAGGGTTTGCCTTGGTTACAACAGGCTAAAAAAGCAACTGGGCTTCCAGTTGCTGTGGAAGTTGCTACCGGAAAACAAGTAGAAGATGCTTTGCATTTTGGAGTGGATGTGTTGTGGATCGGTGCCAGAACAACGGTAAATCCATTCAGCGTTCAAGATGTTGCTGATGCATTAAAAGGAGTAGATGTTTCTGTGTTAATTAAAAATCCGATCAATCCGGATCTGGAATTATGGATCGGTGCGGTTGAAAGAGTTGCAAAAGCAGGAATTCAAAATATCGGATTAATTCATCGTGGATTTAGTTCTTATGGGAATACTGAATATCGAAATGCTCCAATGTGGCATTTAGCGATTGAAATGAAACGAAGGAATCCCGGTATGTTGATGATCAATGATCCTTCTCATATTTGTGGAAGAAGAGATATTTTGCTGGATGTTGCACAAAAAGCAATTGACCTCGACTTTGATGGTTTGATCATAGAAAGTCATGTTGATCCAGACAATGCCTGGAGCGATGCCAAACAACAAGTTACTCCAGAAAGATTGGGCGAAATGATCAACTCCATCATTTGGAGAAGTGAAGATATTAATTCAGAAGAGTTGCATGCAAATATGGAAAAAATGCGCTCTCAAATTAATCAGTTAGATGATGAATTGATGCAGTTGCTAGGACAAAGAATGAAAGTAGCTGATAAAATTGGACAGTATAAAAAAGAGAATAATATCACCATTCTTCAAACGAATAGATGGAACGCTATTTTGGATAGGGCTTTTGTAAAAGGAGAGCAGTTGGGATTGAGTAAAGAATTTATTACTAAATATTTTGATGCAGTTCATATGGAAAGTATCAACCATCAGAATAAAATCATGAATAAATAAGTGAATGGTCACCAAAAAAATTCAATTTTCTGGAAAATCAACTAGCTTCTATTTTGATGCTGAATTTTTGCTCTTAGATAAATTAGTTTCAAGAGAGCAAGTCATCATTATTACGGATGAACATGTTTTTAATGCCCACAAAAAAAAGTTGAAAGGCTGGAATACTATTGTTTTAAAGCCAGGAGAACAATTTAAAGTTCAGCAAACTGTTGATGTTATAATCGATCAGTTGCTGGCCATGGGAGCAGACCGGCAATCGGTTTTGATTGGAGTTGGCGGCGGTGTAATTACTGATATTACTGGATATGTTGCCGGTATTTATATGAGAGGAATCGATTTTGGTTTTGTTCCAACTTCATTACTTGCAATGGTTGATGCTTCTATTGGCGGGAAAAATGGAATTGATGTTGGTGTATATAAAAATATGGTTGGACTGATTCGGCAACCCTCTTTTCTAATTTACGATTACAGTTTTTTAAAAACTTTGCCCATTTCGGAATGGCAGAATGGGTTTGCAGAGATCATCAAACATGCATGTATAAAAGATGCCAGCATGTTTAAAGAACTTCAATCCAACACTTTGTCAAATTATCGAAAAGATAAAAAAGCCATTTCAACTTTGGTGCAAAAAAACGCATTATTAAAAGTTGGCGTGGTAGTGAAAGATGAGTTTGAAAAAGCTGACAGAAAGCTGTTGAATTTTGGTCATACGCTAGGGCATGCTATTGAGAATATGTATGAATTAAGTCATGGTCAAGCGATCAGTATTGGCATGACCTATGCTTCAATCATGTCTCATCAATTGAAATTTTTTAAAGGGACGGAAGATGTAGTTGCGTTGTTGGATAAATATGGATTGCCAACACTAGTGGATTTTGATACCAATAAGGCTTTTAAAGTTTTATTGAAAGACAAGAAAAAAGAAAATGTTTCCATAAATTATATTCTCTTGGAAAAAATTGGGAAGGGAGTAATTCAGCCTTTATTATTGGTTCAACTCAAAGACATTTTCAAAAAATTGCAATCATAAAGGCCTTTGTTTTTTATGAATAAAACGATTTATCCATCTTTAATAAGTGGTTCACTCAGAGCAGCTGCCAGTAAAAGCAGTATGCAAAGAGCATGTGCAGCTGCTTTATTAGTAAAGGGAGAAACCCGTATTATCAATCCGGGAATCAGTAATGATGATCTTGCAGCTATTGATGTAATTCAAAAATTAGGAGCTGTTATTCAATACAATACTAATGGCGATTTAATCATTCAATCAAATGGCGTTTCCCCAATTTCCAATGAGATGAATTGTGGCGAAAGTGGTTTGGGTATCAGAATGTTTACTCCATTGGCTGCATTGAGCAATCAACCAATACAAATAAATGGAACAGGAAGTTTATTAACAAGGCCTATGGGTTTTTTTGATGAAATTTTTCCTCAACTAGGTATAACAATTGAATCGAATGAAGGTAAACTCCCATTAAATATTAAAGGGCCATTAACTCCTGCCAATATCAAAATTGATGGCTCTTTGAGTTCTCAGTTTTTAACTGGTTTGTTAATGGCTTATGCTGCTGCTGGTGCAGATGGGGTTACTATAAAAGTGAATGATTTAAAAAGCCGTCCATACATCGATCTTACATTAGCAATAATGAAACATTTTGGATGGGAAATTGACAATGATTCTTACCAGGCTTTTCATTTTACCAAGCATTCGAAAGAATCAACAAAAAATAGTCATACCTATCAGGTAGAAGGAGATTGGAGTGGTGCTGCATTTTTGTTAGTAGCAGGAGCTATTGCAGGAAATATTATCATTACAGGGTTAGATGTTTTTTCTACTCAAGCAGATAAGGCCATATTAAAAGCTTTAATGGATGCAGGTGCATCATTATCGGTGGAAGAAAAACAAATATCAATTGGACCATTGCCTTTGAAAGCTTTTCATTTTAATGCAACGGATTGTCCTGATCTATTTCCTCCCTTGGTTGCATTGGCAGCTTATTGTGAGGGAACAACTGTGATTGAAGGAGTAAGTAGACTGGCGCATAAAGAAAGTGATCGAGGACTTACTTTACAAGAAGAGTTCGCTAAATTGGGAATTGACATTCAGTTGCAGGGAGATTTGATGTTGATTAAGGGTTCAACTAAGTCAACAATAAAAAGTGCCACAGTTCATTCCAGGCATGATCACAGAATTGCCATGGCTTGTGCGGTTGCTGCTTTGAAATCTGAAGGACCTGTATGTATTGAAGATGCAGATGCTATCAAGAAATCTTATCCTAATTTTTTTGAGCATTTACAATCATTAGGGGTTACTGTAAAATAAAAGTATTCCATTTTGTTATCGATAAATTCTTTTTTATGAACTCTTTTGGTCGCTTATTTCGAGTACATATTTTTGGTGAATCTCATGGAGAAAGCGTGGGTATTGTAATCGATGGATGCCCAGCCGGCCTTCCGCTTGAGGTTGCTGATTTTTTAGAAGACACCGAAAGAAGAAAAGGTGGTGTGCAAAAAGGAACTACACCGCGTAAAGAAGACGACTTGCCCATATTCAAGTCGGGTATTTTTAATGGAAAAACAACAGGCGCTCCGATCACTATTTTATTTGAGAATAATAATACCAGAAGTGGTGACTACGAAAAACATAGAGCAGTGCCAAGACCAGGACATGCAGACTTTACTGCTCATGTAAAATACGGTGGAAATGAGGACTTTAGAGGAGGTGGGCATTTTAGTGGAAGGCTCACCGTATGTTTAGTTGCTGCTGGAGTAATTGCCAAAAAATTATTGAAAGGGGCTGGCGTTATAACAATGGCTAAAGTAACTGAAATTGCCGGAGAGAAAGACACGGAGAAAGGTTTACAAAAAGCAATCGATCAAAAAGACAGTGTGGGCGGTATAGTGGAATGTGAGGTAAATGGATTGCCTATCGGATTAGGCGAACATTTCTTTGATTCGGTGGAATCTTTAATAAGTCACGCCGTTTTTGCTATTCCTGCAGTAAGAGGTATTGAATTTGGAACAGGGTTTGCTGCAGCTAAAATGTTTGGAGTTGATCACAATGATGTTTTAGAAAACGCAGAAGGTAAAACAAGCACTAATCATGCTGGCGGAGTTGTTGGAGGAATTACCAATGGTAACCCCTTGGTTTTTAGAATTGCTATAAAACCTACTTCTTCCACTCCAAAAGAACAACAATCCTGGAATTGGGAAACCAAGGAAGTAGAATCATTTTCCATAAAAGGTAGGCATGATTTATGCATTGCACTAAGAGTTCCGGTGGTTTTAGAGGCAGTTACTGCAATAATTATGACCGATTTGATGTTATTAGAACAGCGTATTAAAAGAATTATTTAAATTAAGGGTATGGATTCAGATTATATTTATCATGTAACCACACAAAAGCAGTGGGAAGAAGCAGTTGAAAAAGGACAATACGAAGCCGAAACATTAGCAGTCGAGGGTTTTATGCATTGCAGTACCGAAGGCCAGGTTGAGGGGGTTTTAGAACGCTATTATGTTGGAAGAACTGGTTTGGTAAAATTAAAAATTCAAAAAGAGAAAGTAGAAAGGCCCCTGGTTTTTGAATTAGCTGGATCAATAAACGAAGTTTTCCCTCATATTCATGGTGCATTGAATTTAGATGCTGTTGTTGAAGTAACAAATATCCAATAAAATAATATATTTACTGTATATATAAATAATTGATATAGATATTTTTAGCTATTTACGGTTAATTTTCTTTCTTTTTTTATTCCTTTTGGCACTAAATTTGGCAATACCCCGGTTCTAAGGGGTACAGCATTATACATAATCTAGCCCTTCTAGTAATTATTCATCATATAATTGTATTTATGATAAAATTTTTTGGGCTGCTATTGTCTATTTTTATTTCAAGTTCGGCTTGGGCACAGGTGGATACTATACAGTATCCAGTCAAAAAAGACACTATGTTGATTACCATTGATACGGTCATTTCAGATATTGATTCTGCAAAACTGGCTGATTCATTGGTGTTAACCGGGAAAGTTGTTAAAGGAATAGCTAGTTTTTATAGTGCTAGCTTAGATGGAACTAAAACGGCAACTGGCGAGATTTTCAGAAATAGTAAGCTCACTGGGGCAAGTAATAACCTAAAATTGAATACCTGGGTTAAGGTTACCAATCTAAAAAACGGCAAAACCGTAGTGGTCAGAATCAATGACCGGATGCATCCGTCAATGAAAAAGAAGGGAAGGGTGATAGATCTTAGTAGGTCGGCAGCCAAAAAGCTCGATTTTATGGATGCTGGTCTAACAAAGGTTAAATTAGAAGTAATTGACCCCCCTAAAAAATAAAAGAAATATTAAAAGATAAAGTTATCTTAATTTTAAAAAGTCAAATTCTAACTGTATTTTTGCAAGAATTAATAAAAAACTGTTTATGAAGAAATTTTTGTTTTCTTTATTGGTTGTAGGTCTTGCCACAGCAACTTTTGCTCAAGGCCCAACCAGTTATAAAAAAAGACCAAGTTTAGGAGTGTCTTTTTTTCTGAATGATATGTTTACTGCTGATAGAATCAGTAGAACATCATTGTCCGATATTCTTTCGAATAACAAATGGGCAAAAACTTCAGAAATGACTCCAGGTTTGGCAATTCAATATTTTGAAGGACTAACTGAGAATATTGATTTTATGGGATCTTTAGGAGGAAATTTTACTAAGTATCCTTTTTACCCTAAGTCAGGTGTAGCACCTTCAACAACAGCTAAATTCTTATTAGAAGCTGATGCAAATATCAATGTAAAGTTATTGACTGATAAATATGTAGTAGTACCTTATATTACAATGGGCGTAGGTGCATCAATGTATGGTGGCACTTATTTTGCAGCTCAAGGTAATACTGGTATGGGTTTACAAATTGGATTGGGTGAAGGTACATTTATCAATACCCAAATGTTGTACAAGCCAGGTATTTCTAACTTAGCTGTAAACCATATGGCTTACACTATAGGAATTGCTTCTCCTTTAAAGGATAAGCCAAAACCGGTAGTAGTTGCTCCTCCACCTCCTCCTCCTCCAGTTGTTGAAAAAGATACTGATGGAGATGGCATTTTGGATAAAAATGACAAATGTCCTACAGTTCCAGGTGTTGCTAAATACCAAGGATGCCCTGTACCAGATACTGATGGAGACGGAATCAATGATGAAAATGATAAATGTCCTACAGTTAAAGGATTGGCTAAATACCAAGGTTGTCCTATTCCTGATACTGATAAAGATGGTATCAATGATGAAGAAGATAAGTGTCCTACAGTTCCAGGTTTAGCTCGTTACCAAGGTTGTCCTATTCCTGATACAGACGGAGATACTGTAAATGATGAAGAAGATAAGTGTCCTACTGTAAAAGGTACTGTAGCTAATAACGGTTGTCCTGAATTAGGTAAGCAATACAATTTTGATAATAAGAAAGTATTGTTTGTAACTGGTAGCTCAGTATTAACTAAGGGTTCTAAAGTTGAATTAGAGAAAGTTGTTAAAGCAATGAATGAGTATCCTACTTTGAAATTATATGTAGATGGTCATACAGATAACACTGGCTCTGATAAGATCAATAAACCATTATCTTTGAAGCGTGCAAATTCAGTTAAAGCATACTTGTTCAGCAAGAAAATTGCTGCGGATAGATTATTAACTGACGGATTTGGAAGCAGCAAACCAATTGCTGACAACAAAACTGCTAAAGGAAAGACTGCAAACAGAAGAGTTGAGTTCAGAGTTCAAGAACTTTAATTCGATCTTAAATAATAAAAAAACCTTCCTGAATTTTCAGGAAGGTTTTTTTATGCCTTCAATCCAAAAGGAGAAGCTTATTTCATTATTCTTATTGATCAATTAGTGGATTCGGTCGCCTCTTAATGTAAGGTCCTTCATGATGACTATTTCATGCGCCAGCCATTCCTTCCAGCGTTTTCTTACTTTGTCTTTTGGAATATATAGGTCTGCTAAATTAATAAAGAGGGTATAATGACCTGCTTCGCTTTCCATGAATCTTCTGTAGAATGATTGCAAATAAGGATCAGTTAATCCTTCGCTTAGTCTTTTAAATCGTTCACAACTTCTTGCTTCTATTAATGCCATTGTTAAGAGCTGATCTAACATGCGATCATCTATGTGCCCCCCTTTTTTTTGAAATAATAATAACTGATTTACATATTCGTCTTTTCGTTGTTTACCAAAATGCAAACCTCTTTTTTCTAATTCAGCTAAGACCAATCTAAAATGTCCCCATTCTTCGGTTACAATTGGTGCTAATTCCTGCACCAGTTCTTTTCTGTCTGAATACCGTTGAATCAAAGAAATACATGTTAAAGCAGCTTTCTGCTCACAGTAAGCATGGTCAGTTAAAATGGCTTCCAGCGAAATGGTGGTAAGGTCTACCCAACGAGGATCTGTCGGGAGTTGTAATCCCAGAATATTTTTTGTGTGTTGCGATAATTCGTCTTGCATAAATGAAAGAATTAAAACTGCAATCTAGTTACAAATATCCCGATTTCAATAAGCCATTTTAGTTAGTTTTGAATGATGTATAATGATCAATTTTTAGAAGGCAAATTAAACGAAAGAAAGGCCAATAATGCTTTTCGTACTTTGCGATTGCCTTCCGATAAAGTAGATTTTCATTCAAATGATTATTTAGGGATTGTTCATCATCATTTAATTCAAATTAACAATCAGGGTTTAGCGCATGGTTCGATGGGGTCCAGATTATTGTCTGGAAATGATGCGCTTATTGAACAGGTTGAAGCAGAAATTGCCCTTTTTCATCAAGCAGCCACTGGATTGATTTTTAATTCGGGATACGATGCCAATCTGGGATTGTTATCTTCTGTTCCTCAAAGAGGGGATACTATTTTATATGATTATTTATGCCATGCATCTATCAGAGATGGAATCAGATTGTCGTTGGCAAAATCTTTTGCTTTTGAACACAATAATCATGTAGATCTTGAGCAAAAATTACAAAATGCAACTGGAACTATTTTTATAGTAACAGAATCTGTTTTTAGCATGGATGGTGATCTGGCCGATTTAAATGAACTGGTAAGCATTGCAGAGAAATACATGGCACATTTAATTGTTGATGAAGCACATGCTACAGGAGTGATTGGGAAAATGGGAGAGGGCTTGGTTCAATCCTGTGGATTATCAGGACGTGTTTTTGCACGAGTACATACATTTGGTAAAGCCCTGGGTTGCCATGGTGCTGTAGTGCTTGGCTCTGCTAATTTAAAAAACTACCTGATCAATTTTGCCAGGAGTTTTATTTATTCAACTGCACTGCCGCCCTTTGCAATAGCTGCAATTCAAGCATCTTATAGGTTGTTCCCAAACATGATAAATGAAAGGGCATCTATTCAACATTTAATTCATCATTTTAAACAGGCTTCGATTCGATTCGAAAAATTACCATCGAATACACCTATTCAAATTGTTATTATTCCAGGGAATGAAGCAGTAAAGGCAATAGCCAATCAATTGCAAGATGCAGGATTAGATGTGAGGGCAATTTTGTATCCTACGGTACCAAAGAATAGTGAACGACTAAGAATAATTTTACATGCTTTCAATTCTATTGAAGAATTGAATAAATTAATTCAGCTGCTCCAATAATTATTGTTCAAAATAGGCTAAACTTCCGCCTACCCATTCTTTGTCTTTATTGTAACGAACGCCAATCATTTTTCCTTTACTTAGTCTGGCTAAATTATTGGTGGCAATAGGTCGCGGCTCTCCGTCTTTCCAAAAATAGAAAACCCTGATCTCTGCTTTTGCAGGTTCATCTGGAGTTTGAATGACTGCGGCATAGTTCACTTTTTTTTGCAATATCCAATTATGTTTATCTGCTACCTGATCAATATCTGATTGAGTAACATCAATTACTACGCCTTGTCCTGCAAAAGAAAACAGCGGCTTTAAAACATAGTTTTCTAAATCTGTTGGGATAGGATTCAATTGATCTAAAAAATAGGTTTTGGGAACATATGGATTGTTAATAAAAGGCAGGGTAAATTTACTGATCCGATAAAACCAATTAGGGTGAGTGATCCATTCCACATCAAGTTCTTCTAATAATAATTTTCCTTTTTCTTGAATGGCTGAACTTTGTTGTTGAAGATCATCAAAAATAATTCTGTTATAGATTCTTTTTATCTGAATTAACTGGTTGTCCTTTTTGTAAAATAATTTTTTCCCGTCTTGAATTAATTCTGTCAAGCAAATAACCGGAATGCCAATATAATCGGTAGTGCAATAAAAATCAATCTTGGTTTTTTGTTGGTGCGGAAGAATCTCCAGTAAAATCACTTCTTCTGGTTGGCAATTTCCCACAATTATTTCTTTTAATAACTGGGTATAGCTTTCAGGTGTAAATCCATTTAAATAGCTGCTGAAATTTTTGGGGATATTAAAATGTTTTCTGGTAATTTCTTCATGCCATATCTGATATGCAAATAGTGTAGGGAAACCTTGCATCTCAATTAATTGTGGTTCTAATTCTCCCGATTCGTTTGAACAAATGCCAAAATCGAAAGCAATGAAATGAGGATGTTTCTCTTCGCCAGGTACATGAACATCTGCTGGAATAGCTTTATCGCTATTCTGCATAAAATCGGGTTGAGCAATTACATCAACTATCGATTCGCATGCAGCGATCATTTTTTGGGTAAATATTGTATCTATAAAAACAGGAGTTTCAGCTACCCTAAATTCAATGGCGCCAGGATGTTTCGACTTTAATTCATCGAGGTATTGATCATATTTTTCAACTGAAAAATCTTGATTGAATTGTTTGCGAATTGTAGCTATCATAAAAGAAAGATTTATTGAATGGCGCCTATCAATTCGCCTACTGCATGATTCAAGAAATTGGGTAATACATGATTATGTGTCCAAATAATTTTTTCCCTGTCCTGTAAATGCTCCACCATGCTTTTCCATTTTTCTTCACCATGGTTTTCAATCACCGTTTGCTTTTTATCCTCCCTTTGCAAATACATGCCCATTCCAATAGGATCTGCTTCTGGATGAAATTGAGTGCCTAAAAAATATTGGTTAAATCTTAATGCCATGATGGCTCTTTCAAACGGCACATGAGGACGATGTTTTTCAATAGCTAAAATACTGCCTCTCATTTCCCTGATCTTGTTGTGGTTGGGTTCTATCACTTGGTAATCGCGACTATCCACCCCATAAAAAGGGTCATTCAATCCTTCGAAAGCCAATTCAAGTTTTCCTTCTTCCAACATATGAATAGGGAATACGCCAAAAGCAGTAGATTTTCTTTTACAAACATTGCCTATCTGATAATACTTAGCAGCCAGCTGAAAACTATGGCAAATAAACAGTACATGTTTTTTAGGAAAATTGCCCACTTGATTATTCCAGTTTTCGATGGATTCCAACCAGTTAAAATACTTTTTTTCCCATTCTGTTCCAGTGCTTTCTATGGGTGAACCAGGCCCACCGCTTGATATGTATATATCATAATCAATGGAAGGAATTTCCATTTTCAACCTCACTTCAAACTCCTTGTAGATCACTTTGTAAGAATGAATATCGCCCCATTCTTCAATGATTTCTTTGATACAACGCATACCCTGATTGGCAACTCCTTCATAGAGGTCGAGGATTGCTACTTTTATTTCAGTGCCTTCGGGTAAATTCATATTACTGCAATATTATCATTTTTGCCGTATTTTATTAGGCAAAATGATTGGTATTTTATCACATTTGGGTGTTGAGAAGTTTAAAAATAAGTCAGGTTGGTTTTTGGCGTTAAAGTGAGAAGAGTTTCATACATCAGTTTGATAGTCTCTTCAATGTCTTTCTTGTGAATCATCTCTACCGTGGTATGCATGTATCTTAAAGGGATAGAGATCAAAACAGATGGGCAGCCATCGTTGGCATAGGCAAAACTATCGGTATCTGTTCCAGTACTTCTGCTCAATGTGCGCATTTGCACTGGGATCTTGTTTTTAGTTGCAACATCTTCTACCAATGATAATAATTTGTTGTGAATAGCCGGAGCGAAAGCTAAAGATGGTCCTTTACCACACTGGATATCACCTTCGATTATTTTACTAATCATAGGCGTATTGGTATCGTGTGTTACATCAGTAATAATGGCAATATTGGGTTTTATTCTTCTGGCGATCATTTCTGCCCCTCTTAAGCCAATTTCTTCCTGAACTGCATTCACTACATATAGTCCGAAAGGAAGTTTTTTCTTGTTTTCTTTGATCAATCTTGCAACTTCTGCAATCATAAATCCGCCAACACGGTTATCAAATGCCCTACCGATGATAAAATCATATGCAAGTTCTTCGTAGCCTTCTTCATAAGTAACTACCGAACCGATATGAATTCCTAGAGCTTCCACTTCCTTTTTATTTCTTGCACCGCAATCCAAACAAAGGTTTTCAATTTTTGGAGCTGGTTCTTTTTGTTCGGGATTACTCAATCTTGTATGAATTGCAGGCCAGCCAAAAACCGCTTTAACAGGGCCTTTTTTGCCATGAATCCATACTCTTTTAGCAGGAGCTATTTGGTGGTCAACCCCACCATTTCTTTTTAGATAAATTAATCCTTGATCATTAATATAGTTAACAAACCAGCTAATTTCATCGGCATGTGCTTCAATGACTACCTTGAAAGGGGCATCCGGATTGATCACTCCAACTGCGGTTCCATAAGGGTCAGTAAAAATAGTATCTACAAATGGTTTGATATATTCCATCCATAATTTTTGGCCACCACTTTCGAAGCCAACAGGAGAGGGTGTGTTAATGTAGTTCTTCAAAAAATTCATTGAATCAGTGGTGGTCACTGATTTTGATTTTACTGCTTTTGCTTTTGCCATGTTGATTTATTTTATGAGAATCATGCCGAAAATTCCAAAAATTGCTTTTACCAGCATTAATCCATCGATGATTGCAAGATAGTAGAGAATTGATTTACGTTGATACATTGTATAGCTAACAATTATCAACATAATAAAAGGGATACTGTTGAATAGTATTCTTAAGGCCGGAAAATGGTTGATGATTGCGATCAAAAAGAAAAATATCCATCCCGCAATGGCCATGGGCAAAATCACCCAGGAAATTGTCCTGCGCAATCCTAAGCGTACGATGAATGTTTTCAATTGAAAGTTATAATCGCTGGCATAATCTTTAATATCGAAAAGAATACAAAGAACAGAAATGTAAAACCAGTTTTTAAGTAATAGGAAAGCAGTGGTTACCGTAAATACTGAATTGCTGCTATGCGTGATATCATGGTAAAAAATGGGTAAAATCGAAACCGTGCCTGCCCAGATCAACCCAATCAGAAATGGTTTAAAAAGTCCCCATTTTCTTAAAGAAACAAAACCTTTGCCTGGAATTTCAGTGCCATAATACAAGACTGCTAAGATGGGGAATACAAGCATGAATAGCCATGTTCTCCATTCAATGGATGAAAATGAAAATGACTCATGTATCAGTAATTGAAAAAATGAAAATCCACCAAGTAATAAAAAAGCAATTTGAGTATACTTGATCTTTTCCTGATGTTGATAATACCAGTGCGATCTTTCATTGGCATGGATCGATGGCCGAATTTGTTGATTTGCATAAGCAACTGTGTAGTAATAGGTACACAAACTAAATAGCAAAATGTAAAAGTAAATATTGCTTAAAGGAAGTTGTTGTTGAAAAGCAGTTTCGATACAGAGTGCAACTGTACAAATTCCATAAAATACATTGCTAAAAAAAAGTGCTTTTATCAAATGTTGAATGCGCATCTAGCGAATTAAAACGATGTCTGGAGAGCTGATAGTATCGCTTCTGTTTTGCGCTTTGTCTTTCATCCAAAACTTAAAATAAGAAGTATCGTTTTTATTGCTGCACCCAATGATTGATGCTATACCTGGGGTATTTGCATTGTAGATAAAACTGATTTCCATTTTACCCTTTAAATTACTGGTTGGGCTAAAATTAGGGATCTTATTTTTACTGGTAAATTGAACGCCAGGTGTAGTAGGGCAGGTTCTGGAAACTTTTTGAACCCAAAGTGTGTCTTGTATGTCTCCTTCTTTATCGGTAAAGTCGATGGTAAAAGTGAGTATATTGCCTTGATTAAGCACGGTTGAGCTTGCATTATTAAACTTTATTTGTGGTGCAGTGGTATAAGTGTCTTTACCACAGCCATAAAAAAAGCTGCCAAATGCCACTAGGATCAATATTTTTGTTCTCATTCTTTTACTTTCTTATTCAAATTTAGTTAAAACAATACAATAGTTAGCAGTGCATTACTTGGATATTAACAATATTTTTATTGACGCTCAAAAGCGGTTTAGCCAATATTGCGCTGAAATCTATGAATTTCAGTATCAAAACAACCCAGTATATCAACAATGGGTGGATTTAATAAGGCCAGAAGCTTCATTTGAAAAGATACCAAGTTTAATACCATCGTTGCCTATCCATTGTTTCAAAGACTTTGCAGTGGTTACAGGTAGATTTAGTCCTGAAAAGGTTTTCGAAAGTAGCGGTACAACAGGAATGATCACCAGCAAGCATTTAGTAAAGTCTTTAAAGGTATACGAACAATCATTTTTCCAATCTTTTCAATTATTTTATGGAGACATTCAAGATTGGTGCATTTTAGCATTATTACCTTCTTATTTAGAAAGGAATACATCTTCTTTGGTATATATGGCTGATCATTTAATACAAAAGAGCGGCCATTCAAAAAGCGGGTTTTACTTATATAATCATTCAGCATTAAACGACACCATTCAACAACTTGAGCAAGAGGGTCAAAAAACTATTTTGCTAGGAGTAACATTTGCTTTGCTTGATTTTTCAATGGCTTTTCCACAAAAATTACAACATACTATCGTAATGGAAACTGGTGGTATGAAGGGAAGGGGAAAGGAACTCACTAAATTGGAATTACATCATTTACTGTGCAATAATTTTGGCGTGGATACCATCCATGCAGAATACGGAATGACTGAATTATTGAGTCAGGCTTATTCTACTGGCAACGGCAGATATATTTGCCCGCCATGGATGAAAGTAATGGTGCAAAGCGAAGATGACCCTCTGACAATTCAAGCAAATGGAATTGGTTTGTTAATGATCATAGACTTAGCCAATATTGATAGTTGTTGCTTTATTTCTACACAGGATATTGCAAAAGTATTTGAGGATGGAAGTTTTGAAATATTAGGCAGAATGGATCATAGTGATCTGAGAGGATGCAGCTTGATGGTGGTTTAATTTTCTACAAATGTTTCTGTTCTAATTACAATCGGCTTTCTCGTGCCATCATATTGAATGACCAACAATTCTTCTTCTTTGAAAATAATTTGATCCTGCTTGAATAAATGGTAATTAAAATGGATCGGAATTACGGTATAGCGAAATTTTTGATGGGGCAGTTGGTGCTTATCTAAAAAAGCAAATTTGTCTTTTTTAGCAATTTCAGGAATGAATTTTTCTGCAGGTTTGATCTTGTGTTGTAAGTAATAGTCAATGGCCAATAATTCTTGAATTATTAAGTTGTCTGGATAATTTTCTTTTACAAAGTCATTGGCTATATTGTAAATGTCCATAGCAGTGTATGAAAAAAAACTGCTTCTACTTTCAAAGTATTTTCCAAGCCCCAGTAAAAAATCGAAAATGCTAAAATGGGTAGTGATATAAATAAGTGTATTGCTGAGTCTTTTTTTGTTCCAATAGATTTCTAAAGCATGCTCCAGTTTTGTAATGTCCGCCAATTCCTGTTCACTTAAGTAATTGCTTCTAATGATTTGATAAGGCGCAATCGGATCAAAAACATATCCGTATTTTTCGTACTTATCTCTCACTGGCGTGCCCTTCAAAAATTTCAAAAAACCCAATTGAAGTTCTGGTGGGAAAAGAGCGAATACGGTTTCGAAACTGTATTTGGTATCTTCCCAATAATCCAATGGAAGCCCAACAATCAGGTCTAAATGCATTTCTACATGGTCTTTCAATTGTACAATCACTTCTTTGGTTTTCTCAAAATTTTGTTTTCTGCTAACTTCCAAATTGGCTTTTTGATTCACTGTTTGAATGCCAATTTCGAAACGAAACATTCCTTTGGGTACTTTGTCGATGATAAACTGCATGATTGCCGGATGTAAAATATCGGCAGTTATTTCGAACTGGAAAACATTTTCGGGCCTTGCATGGTCCAGGATAAATTGAAAAATATCTAAAGTGAAATCTTTCTTTACATTAAAAGTTCTATCTAAAAATTTGATGGTTTTTCCATGGGTCATTAAAAACAAGAGATTGCTTTTAATGTGTTCCATTGGTAAATACCTAACTCGATTGTCTAAACTGGCTAAACAAAATTCGCATTTATATGGGCAGCCTCTTGACGTTTCAATGTATAATACCCGATTGCTAAGGGTAGTGACATCATCGTTTTGATATGGGTTGGTATTGGCATATAATGCTAAGTCAAATGTGGCCGCATTATTATGGTAGCTAATGGAGTCGTTTACCTTCGCCACAATATTGTCAATAGAATGAATGTTTGGATATTGTTGAATAAAAAGCTGGAAAGGAATTTCTCCTTCACCAGTGATGATGAAATCTATTTCCGGAATGGCAATGATCGATTGCCAATCATAAGTTACTTCTGGTCCACCCAATAATATTTTAGTACCAGGATTGAATGCTTTGATTAATCGCGCTACTTCGAGGGTTTGTGTGATATTCCAGATATAGCAACTAAAACAAACTACTTCAAATTGGCTGCAATAATTGGCGATTTCGGTCTTATCTTCTTTTATGGTAAATTCCTTCCATGAAAGTCGTTGGTCCGATTTATTGAGTTCATAGAGCAACCTGATCGCCAAATTCATGTGAATGTATTTGGCATTCAGGGTAGTGAGTAAAAATTGGGGGCTTTGCACATTGCAATGGTAATTATTTTATTTTGAGATTTAAAGAATTGGCTATTGAAATCAAGTAAATTCTTACCTATATTTGGTTTTAAATAGCCTAGGTTCCATTTTAAGTAAAAATCCAATGCGCATTCTCATTGCAGATGACCATAGTTTAATAAGAGAAGGGTTAAAGAAAATCCTTCTTGAGTCATTGCCTTTTGCGGAAGTTCATGATGTTGCTGATTCAGCTGAATTATTAAAATTAGCCATGAATGAAAAATGGGATATCATTATTTCAGATATCAGTATGCCAGGTCAATCAGGGATAGAAGTGCTGAAGCAAATAAAGGTACATGTGCCGAATACGCCGATACTTATGTTGAGTATGCATGCTCCTGAACAGTATGCTGTGCGGGCTATCAAGGCTGGTGCTTCCGGATATCTTACAAAGGAAAGTGTCCCTTATGAATTGGTTACAGCAGTTCATCAAATACTATTGGGAAAAAAATACATTACCAATCGAGTAGCAGAAGTGCTGGCGGAATCTTTAGAGAACTACAACAATAAATTACCACACGAACAACTTTCTGATAGAGAGTTTGAAGTGTTAAGAATGATAGTAGAAGGGAAGTCCATTTCCGAAATAGGAGATATCTTGTCCTTAAATGTAAATACCATTAGTACCTATCGTTCCAGAATCATGGAAAAAATGAATATCCGCACAAATGCCGATCTGGTCAAGTATTCAATGGAGAATAAGCTTTTCAATTTGTAGTAAAAATACTACAAGATTTGAGTGAAATCACTGGTTGTTAATTTCCAACACTAACTTACTTTTACCTCATACAAAGCAGTTATCGTTCTGCTATTTTAAAATTCAATATCCTGAATATCCAAGTTTTAAGCCAAAAGACTTTGTGGGTAAAACTGCAAAGTCTTTTTTATTAAGCGATTAAGATGATGAACCAATTAATTGATGTTTTAATTGTAGATGATTCCAATATCATTTTAGAAAGTTTAACTGATCTAATAGGGGAGAATAATCCAGGTATTAATTTAGTATGTGTTAATTATGCATTGGATGGAATTCAAGCATTAGAAAAAACGGCACCCCGAATTGTTATATTGGATATCAACCTGCCAGGAATGAGCGGTATTGAAATGTTGCGGAAAGTAAGGGAGTTAATGCATGTTCAACCCATTATTATTATGCTTACCAATAATGCATACTCCTGTTATGAAAGAGAATGTATGAAGATAGGGGCAGATTATTTTTTAGATAAGTCAAGAGATTTTCAGCGCATTCCATTAATTATTTCAGCAGCACAAGAAATGATTGTTCGGAATTAATTCACCAATTCCTTCGATTTCCAACCAATCAATACCACACCCAATATTACAAAAGCTGTTCCTATTACTTGCATGAATATTATTTTCTCGCCTAATAAAAAATGTGCTTGAATGATGGTTGAAACAGGGCCAATTCCTGTAATGATGGAAACATTATTACTGCCAATTTTTTTCATTCCATTGCTCATTAAAAAAGAAGGAATCACTGTGGCGATTATCGCGAGTGCAATGGCATACCAGGTTAGGGTAGGGGTGAATTGAATATCAGTAACTTTTTTAGTTAATAGAAAATGGGTGAATATGCCCACTGTCGCAGCGATCATTGCATAAGCAGTATACCTTGTTGCTCCTGCTTTATGAACCAGTTTGCCAGTCCCAACCAAATAAAATGAATAAGTAATGGCACATAAAAAAATCATGAATGCTCCATAAATAAAATGAGGATTATCATTATCCATTTTTAATTCGGCAAAATAAGCAATGCCTATTCCAAAATAAGTAAGCATCAATGCAATTATTTGCTTTTTACTTAAAGATGCTTTGAAAATATAGGTATTGATTAAAACGGCAAATGTGGGATATAAAAAAAGAATTAATCTTTCTAGTCCAGCAGATACATATTGTAATCCAATAAAGTCGAATAAGCTACTCAAATAGTATCCAAAAATACCCATCGCAAATATCCATGCTAGTGTGGTTTTATTCAGTTGTTGAACATTTTCTTTTCTTAGCGCAAACCAGGCTGCAATCAAATAAAAAGGAAGTGCGAATAGCATTCTTAAACTAAGTAATGTTATTGCATCTACACCTGTTTCTTTGAAAGCCAGTTTAACAAAAATGGCTTTGGTAGAAAACAATAATGCGCCTGTAAGACTTAAGAGAAAGCCAGTAACAAAATGATTAGCATGTTTTTTTTCGGTCATTTTAAACGCTCACATTAAAATCTCTCAGTGCATCGTTTAAACTTGTTTTCAAGTCGGTACTTGGTTTTCTCTGGCCAATAATCAACGCACAACTAACCTGGTATTCTCCAGCGTTGAATTTTTTGGTATAGCTCCCAGGAATGACTACGCTTCTTGCAGGAACCCTGCCCTTCATTTCTATAGGCTCAGATCCACTAACATCAATTATTTTAGTTGATTGGGTCAACACTACATTTGCTCCAAGTACGGCTTCCTTCTCAATTATTACTCCTTCCACTACAATACACCTGCTTCCAATAAAACATCCGTCTTCTATGATTACTGGGCTTGCCTGAAGTGGTTCCAGTACTCCTCCAATACCAACACCCCCACTCAAATGCACATTTTTACCTATTTGTGCGCAGCTTCCTACGGTTGCCCAGGTATCCACCATTGAACCCTCATCTACATAGGCACCAATATTTACATAGCTGGGCATTAATACCACGTTTTTGGCGATATATGAACCATACCTAGCTGTAGCGGGTGGTACAGCGCGAACACCCAACTCTTTATAGTTCGTTTTTAGGAGCATTTTGTCATAAAATTCAAATGGAGGAAGGTCCCAGGT
Source organism: Sediminibacterium sp. (assembly GCA_040403975.1). Lineage (GTDB taxonomy): Bacteria > Bacteroidota > Bacteroidia > Chitinophagales > Chitinophagaceae > Sediminibacterium. The sequence goes on along the minus strand of JBBAJS010000001.1, from coordinate 142,452 downwards.
TTGCATTTGTTGAATGCCGAAATAGAGTAAAATAGCTTGTTTTACCCACTCATTTACTACCCAACCATTTTCTGAAGGAGATGCCACTCTTAATTGCCCTTTATCAATCATTTCAATCGCTTCCTTTACCGCATTCAGGTGTTTCTCTTCTTTCAATAAACTTCTATCGGCCCAGGCCGCAATGATTAATTGATCTAGCATCTTTATTTTTTTGCAAACATAGCAAATACCTTAATGCTTTGTTTATCAATTTGTTGAATTGGGACCGCCTTAAATTTTGTTTAAAGTTCAACAATTTTAAACCTTATACTGTTTTATAGTGGTAATATTAAATACAATTTACCCAATGAACTCATTTAAACTCATTCTCACCCAAACAGATCAAGACATTATTCAGGCAATAAATGCCAGTATTTTAATGTTCGATTGGGAATTTTTCAGCAATGAATTAGAATACGAATAAAATTGTGATAGAGTTGTAATTTTACCAAATGCAGCGCATTTTGGTTATTCAAACCGCATTTATTGGAGACGTCGTTCTGGCCACTTCTATTCTTGAATCTTTACATCATCAATTTCCTGCTGCTCAATTAGATATTGCTGTAAGAAAAGGCAATGAGTCTTTATTTCATCAGCATCCATTTATACATGAAGTGCTTGTATGGGATAAAAAATCGAACAAGTATAAGCACTTATTACAGTTGTTGAGCACTATTCGTAAAAATAAATATACCCTGGTTGTAAATTTACAGCGATATGCTGCTACGGGGATTTTAACTGTTTTCTCAGGGGCATCTAAAACTATCGGTTTTAATAAGAATCCATTTCATTTATTGTTTACTGAATCGGTGAAACATTCAATGAATATTGATGGAACGGGTGGGCATGAAATAGAAAGAAACCATCGCTTGCTTCAATCCATATGTGCTGGTGAAACTATGCTTCCAGCATTGTATCCTTCCGAAGATGATAATCAAGCTGTTGCAAAATATCAACAGCAAAAGTATATCTGTATTGCTCCAACATCGGTTTGGTTCACCAAGCAATTTCCCAAAGAAAAATGGATTGAATTCATCAATCAAATTCCAACAGATTTCAGCCTTTATTTATTAGGAGGTCCTGGTGATTTTGCCATTTGTGAGCAAATTCGTGAATCAAGTGCTAGTCTACAATGTTTCAATCTGGCAGGAAAATTAAGTTTTCTTCAATCTGCATCTTTAATGAAAAATGCATTCATGAATTATGTAAATGATTCAGCTCCTATGCATTTTTGTTCTGCCATGAATGCACCCGTTACAGTTGTATATTGTTCTACCATTCCTGCTTTTGGTTATGGGCCGCTATCTTCCAATAAGACCATAGTAGAAACCAATGAAAAATTAGCCTGTAGGCCATGTGGATTACATGGTAAAAAAGAATGCCCATTAGGACATTTTAATTGTGCAAAGACAATCCAAATTGAACAATTATTCAATAGCATTATCTCCTAAGATAAACAGCCCTACATTTGCACTGAATGGATATTCAATTGAGTCATACGGAGTTGGCAGTATTTAAGCTGATCAGTTCAATTGCAACGGGCATGAATATGCCTGCTTATTTAATTGGAGGTTTTGTTAGAGACAAAATAATTGGCCGGCCTGTTAAAGATATCGACATTGTTTGTATAGGCGATGGGATTGATTTAGCCAATGCGTTTGCAGCCACTTTAAGCCCAAAGCCGGTTGTTGCGTTTTTCAAAAATTTTGGAACTGCTCAAATCAAGTATGGTGATTTTGATATAGAATTTGTGGGTGCCAGAAAAGAAAGCTATCATCAGGAAAGCAGAAAACCTGCAGTGGAAGTGGGTTCTATTGTAGACGATCAGAATAGGAGAGACTTTACCATGAATGCATTGGCGATAAGCTTAAATGAACATGACTTTGGTAAACTGATCGATCCTTTTGAAGGTATTGCTGCTATACAAAATAAATCGATCAAAACTCCTTTAGACCCGGTAACCACTTTTAGTGATGATCCATTAAGAATGTTAAGGGCTATTCGATTTGCAACACAATTGGGCTTTGAAATTGAAGGGGCTACTTTTTTAGCCATCATTGAAAATGTACATAGAGTTAAGATTGTTTCTCAGGAAAGAATCACCGATGAATTAAATAAGATCATGCTTTGCGATAAACCATCTTATGGATGGGATTTACTCTATAAGTCAGGCCTCTTAAAAGTGATTTTCCCTCAAATGGTAGAACTACATGGTGCTGTATATATTGATGGATTAGGGCATAAAGATAATTTCTATCATACCTTACAAGTGTTAGATAATATTTGTGTTCACACCAATAATTTATGGTTAAGATGGGCTGCTTTATTGCATGATATTGGAAAGCCGCCTACCAAAAAATTTGAAGAGGGACATGGCTGGACTTTTCATGGTCATGAAGTTGTTGGAGCAAGAATGGTTCCTAAAATATTTGCAAAGTTGAAATTGCCTTTACATGATTCGATGAAGTATGTCCAAAAATTGGTCTTGCTCCATTTAAGGCCCATTAGTTTAACAAAAGAGAATATCACAGATAGTGCCATTCGAAGATTGCTTTTTGATGCCGGAAATGATATTGATGATCTGATGATGCTTTGTGCTGCAGATATTACCAGTAAGAATAAGCAGAAAGTGAAACGCTTTCAACAAAACTTTGAATTGGTCAAAGAAAAAATGATGCATGTAGAAGCTTCTGATCGTTTGAGAAACTGGCAGCCACCTATTACTGGAGAAATAGTAATGGAAGTATTTGGTCTGCATCCTGGTAAAAATGTGGGGATTATTAAAGATGCCATAAGAGAAGCTATTTTAGATGGATTGATTCCCAATAATTATGAAGCTGCTTATCAATATATGTTAGAAAAAGGGGAAGAACTGAACCTTAAACCCATCAAATAATCACTAATTTGCACCCCAACCCTAAAAACCGGATTGAATGGCTATTTTAAAATTTAGAATTTATTTGGAAGAGGATGATGCAGTGTATCGAGATATTATTATTAGACATACACAATCTTTTCAAGACCTTCATTTTACTTTACTTAAGTCTTTTGAATTTGATTCGAAACACCAGGCTACATTTTATAGAAGTAATGATAACTGGCAACACGGAAGAGAAATTAGTTTTGAAAAATACGACAAGCCATACAAAGCAGAGCCATTGATCATGGCAACTACATTAATCGGATCTGAAATACAAGACACGAATCAGAAATTTGTGTATGAATATGATTTTATTAAGCATTGGACTTTTTTAGTGGAGTTAATTAATGTGAGTAAGGAAGAAAAATCCAAAACAGAATATCCATCTATTTCCAGAACAGAAGGAATCGGGCCTCAGCAATATGGTACCAAGAGTTTATTAGGCGATAAGTTTGCAGACATAGAGGAAAAATACGATCTAACAGAAACCATGGAAGGCTTTGGTGAAGAAGGAGAAGTATTAGAAGGTGACGTTGACGAAGAATCTGCTGATTCAGTTGCTGATGAAGATGATGCTCAAGAAGCTGATGGTGCTGAAGAACAAAATTCGGATTTTGAAGAATAGTAATGTAAAAAAAGTTTTTGTTGTAGTTGGTCCAACAGCCATTGGTAAAACCAGTTTCGCAATTCAACTTGCCCAATCTTTGGGAACCGAAATTATATCAGCTGATTCAAGACAATGTTTTAAAGAACTCTCGATTGGAGTTGCAAGGCCATCCATCGAAGAGTTAAATACCATTACTCATCATTTTATTGCCACCAACTCTGTAGCCGAAGATATTAATGCAGGTTATTTTGAACAATATGCCTTAGAAAAAGCGAAAGCCATTTTTCAGCAACATGATTCTTTGGTAATGGTTGGTGGTACAGGGTTGTATATCAAATCTTTTTGTGAAGGAATTGACCCAATGCCTATCATCCCTCCTGAAACCAGAGCAACAATCATACAGGAATACAATACCAAAGGACTTATTTGGTTGCAAACAGAATTAAAACATAAAGACCCCGCTTTTTGGGCTGTAGCCGAACAACAAAATCCCCAAAGATTGATGAGGGCGCTTGAAGTATTCTTAGCTACAGGAAAATCTATTACTGTGTTCAGGTCTTCACAAAAAAAGCAAAGAGATTTTGAAATAATTAAGATTGGATTAGAAATGCCATTGGAACAATTGACCCAGCGAATTAACCAAAGAGTAGATCATATGATGAAAGCAGGATTGCTTGCAGAAGTTCAATCTGTAATTGGATATAGAGAAAAAGCATCATTGCAAACTGTAGGCTATAAAGAGTTATTTGATTTTATCGATGGAAAAATTTCATTGGAGGAATCCGTACAACAAATAAAAGTTCATACACGCCAGTACGCGAAACGTCAAATGACCTGGTTCAAGAAAGATGCGGAGATTAAGTGGTATGATGCAACGAAGATCTCTCTCAAAGATTTAATGCAATAGTTTTATGCGAAGGTTCCAAATCTTCGCTCCAATTCAATACCTACAATTTTCTCATTCGGCTGCAATGAAAGAACTCGCCACAATAAATCGGGGCTCAAACAACTTTAATTGCTTACGCCTCATTCGCAATTTGCTTTACGGCATTGCCTTGAGGCTTGATTTGAAATCCTCCGCATAAAATCATCTTGTATTAAAAAATATTCACTTCGCGCTCGAGACTAATTCCAAATTTTTCTTGAACCGATTGGATGATTTGCGAAGAGAGCTCGAAGATTGCTGAACCAGATGCATTGCCGTAATTAACCAATACCAAAGCTTGTTTATCGTAGCATCCTGCATCGCCATTTCTAAAGCCTTTCCATCCACATTGTTCAATTAGCCAACCTGCGGGTACTTTCATAGCTTCCTCATTCGCATATCCTGGCAATTCAGGGAATGATTTTTTTAGCAGATCAAATTGATTGGTAGGTATTACAGGATTCTTGAAAAAACTCCCTGCATTACCTCTTTTTTTGGGATCTGGTAATTTGCTGCTTCTGATATTAATCACCGCATCTGAAATGGCTTTGATAGAAAGGCTGCTAATTTTCATGGCTGCTAATTCTTGCTCAATTGCTCCATAACTGGTATTGAAGATTGGTTCTTTTCTTAATTGATAAGTAACACTCAAAATAATGTATTGATTTTTAAGTGCCCGTTTAAAAACACTTTCCCGATAACCAAATGCACAATCTTTATTGCTAAATCGAACGATTTTTCTTTCAGCAATATGATAAGCTTCTAACTCATAAAAAATATCTTTTATTTCTACTCCATATGCGCCAATATTTTGCATAGGAGAGGCGCCAACATTGCCTGGGATTAAGCTTAGATTCTCCATTCCGGCATATCCATTTTCAACGCAATGTAAAACCAATTGATGCCAATTTTCACCAGCCATGGCTTTTACATAAATAAAAGAGTCGTCTGTTTTAATTACATCAATGCCTTTCAAATTATTTTTAATTACCCAGCCATCAAAGTTTTTAGTAAATAATATATTACTGCCGCCGCCTAAAACCAGCAATGGGTCTGATGATTTTTGTTGATGATCTATGATTTCTTCTAAGGATTCAATTGAACTAAAAGAAGAGAAATACCTGGATGATATTTCAATACCAAAGCTATTGTATGGTTGTAAAGAATGATTTTGCTCAATTTTCATGTCTATCTAATAAACAGGATCAATGTTTGGAATAATATGCACTGATCTATATCTTTTATTGCTTTGCACAATCACCATTTGTTGATGGATCGCTTTTTTGCATTGCAATAAATAGGCAGCGTCTTTGGGCAATTTAATTAATATCTCCCATATGTATTGGTTTCTAACCCTATCTACAATTGGCTGAGAAGGGCCATTGATCATTGGACCATAAGTATTTTTAAGTCCCTGGATAAAAATATTCGCAGCTTCTTCGGCAATATGTTTTTCCTTGTGTTTAAACGTTACTTGAATTAATCTTGTAAATGGAGGATAGTCAAAATGTTTTCTATTGTCAATTTCAAATTGAAACAGATCCTTGTAATTGTGTTCTTTCACAAATTGTAAAACCGGATGATGGATATTGCTCACCTGAACCATTACTTTTCCATTGCCATCTTTTCTCCCTGAACGGCCACTTACTTGTTCCATCAATTGATAAGCCCTTTCATTCACCCTAAAGTCTGTAAAATTTAAAATACCATCTGCATCAATTATTCCTACCAGACTAACATTCTCAAAATCCAATCCTTTCACCACCATTTGGGTTCCTACTAAAATATCAATTCTGTGTTGTTCAAATAAATGGATCAAGGTATCGTGGTCATGCTTTCCTTTTACACTATCATAATCCATTCTGGCAATCTTCGCATCCGGAAAGGATTCTGCTACCAGTTCTTCAATTTTTTCAGTCCCAAAATTCTTTTGAATAAAATGATGACTTCCACATGCAGCACATGTTTGAATCACTGGATAAGTTGTTCCACAATAATGACAGCTTAATTTATTTTTTGCTTTATGGTAGGTGAGGGTAACATCGCAATGCTGGCAATGGGGAATCCAGCCGCAGGTATCGCAAATCATATATGGAGAATATCCTCTTCTGTTCTGAAATAAAATGATTTGTTTATTGATTGCTAAAGTTGCTTCAATGGAAGAAAGCAATTGTGGTGATAATGGACTTTTTGTTTTGTTGGCCAATGAGGTCTTTTTGAGATCGATTAGTTCTATAGCAGGCATGGCAACATCTCCAAATCGTTCAGTTAATGTAACCAATCCATATTTTTCTTGCTGGGCATTGTAATAAGTTTCTATAGAAGGGGTGGCGCTCCCTAATAATACTTTGGCATTGAATAAGGAAGCGTAATAGATAGCAGCGTCTCTGCAATGGTATCTTGGCGCAGGGTCTTGTTGTTTGTAAGAAGCATCGTGTTCTTCGTCGCAAATAATAAGGCCCAATTCTTTAAAAGGAAGGAATAGCGCAGATCTGGCACCCAATACAACTTTGGTTTCACCAGATTTTATTTTATTCCAGATCTCTACTCTTTCGTTCGGATTGAATTTAGAATGATAGATAGCAATATGGCCGCCTAAACTTTTTTGTAAGCGACGAATCATTTGTGCGGTCAAAGCTATTTCTGGTAATAGATAAAGTACTTGTTTTTGCTGGAGTAATTGCTGCTCGATTAATTTAATATAGATCTGGGTTTTGCCGCTTGAAGTAACGCCGTGTAATAAGCATACCGATTTTTTTTCAAGTTGGGTGTTAATGCTTTCCAAAGCAATTTGTTGTGCTGCTGATAAAGAAAAATCCACTGCAATTTCTTTGGAAAGATTGGGCAATCTGTCTGTGTTTCTTTTTTCAATAATTAATACCCCTTTTTCAACAAGCCCTTTTAATTGAGCCAGTGAAGCATTGGCTTTTTTCAGCAATGCTGATTGAGTTACTTCGCCTTCGGTTTGTTTAAAATGTAAATAGGCCAGCAGCAACTCCATTTGTTTAGGTGCTTTCCCAAAATTGTTCAGCAGTGATTCAATTTTTCCTTCGCTATAATAAGCTGGGTGCAATAAAATATAGGAAGTTATTTTTTGTTTGTATTTTTCTTTCAACTCCTCCCAAATAAAACAAACCCCTTTTTCAATCAACTTTTTAATGACAGGGTAAGTGTTGTTGATATCCAATAATTGCTGAACCTCACTTAAACGCAACTCTTTTTTTATTTCCAAAGCTTCGGCCACAATGAATTCATTGTCTGATAGATCACTAAAGTCTAAACTTCTTTCCTCATTCCATTGAAGTATGCTTTCGCTGGATAATTTAAGATTCGCAGGAATGGCTGCCTGCATCACTTCGCCCTCACTGCACATATAATAATTGGCAATCCATTCCCAGAATGCTAATTGCTGTGCATGAATCAGTGGAATTTCATCCAGCACATTAATGATCGGTGATGGTTTAAAATCGTTGGGTATAGAAGTCAATATTTTTTTTACTATACCTGCATATTTTTTGTTTTTCCTTAATGCTACTTCAACACGAATGCCTGGTTGAATAGCATCTTTAAAATTATCTGGTACAGACCAGGTATAATTTTTAGGTAAAGCAAGCGGTATGATTACTTCTACAAACAAGGATTCATTTTTTTCAAAAATACACTTATGGCGTGGGATATTGAATATATCGTTTCAAGCCTTCTTCCATTAAACGATATACCTGTTTTTTAAGTTCAGGCAAATCTTTGTCTGTAAGGCCATCAACAGGTATTTCTGCTAAATAAACGGCTCTATTCATACCAGGTGTTAATTCAAACATACTTCTGTAATGCAGCCTTTTCAGGGTATCAACAAAAAGTATAGGCTTTATGGGTGTTTGGGTTTCTATGGCTATTTTGAAAGCGCCATCATAAAAATCTTTTAATGGGCCTCTTGTTTCATTAAATGTGCCTTCAGGGAAGATGAAAATAGAGACATTGCTTTTGATGGCTGCTTTTAATGCACGAATACTTTTAGCTCTTGCCTCCATATTTTTTCGATTCACTAAAACTACCGCAGCTCTGTAGATCCATCCAAATATGGGAACTTTTACCATTTCGTACTTGCCCAATGCTCTAAAAGGCTGATGCATGCACAAAACGATCGGAGGGATATCCATATACGATATATGGTTCGCAACAAAAATGTATTGTTTGTTGCGGTCATGCGGGCTTTCGTAAATTTCACTGTGTTGAAAGCCAATAAGTATATACCAGATTCTTGCCCAAACTTTACAGAAAAAATAAACCAAATTGCCGCCCCTTATTTTCCCGAATGGAATAGATAACATGATAAAAGGAAATACCAGCAGCATTGCAAGAATAAATGTGGCAAATGCATAGATCGAGTATATAAACTGCAGAAATCGAATTAATAGTTTCATTTGAGGCATTCAAGGTATAAAACAGTTGAATACCTGCCAAAAAAACCCCGTAACATGTGTTACAGGGTTTCTAACCTTCCATTTCTCTGTTTAAAATTTATATACTGCTGCAAAAATAAATGAGCCAACAGTTTTGGTTGTAGATCCATCACCTTTAGAAAAAAGCATTTGATCACCACTGTCTGATCTTATTTCTGGTATGATGGTCAGGCGGTCAATTTTAATATTTGCTGATAGGGTAGCAGCAAACATATTTCCACCAATAACCGGATTGATTTTTCTATCATTAAAATAATCACCTCTCAATGTAAGACCAAATTTACTGGTTGGGTCGAAGTTCAAATAGAGGGCATTGCTTTTCCAATTGGAACTTTCTCCATTTACTTTTGTTGTTTGGATACTTCCATCATAAGCCATGCTCCATTTGTTAGACAATGCAGCGGTAGCAACTATATTGAATTGAGTTACCCCTCCACCTCCTTGAAAATTAAAATAGGCTTTTATTTTATCATCATTTGTTCCGGTGTTGAATTGTGCTAACACAAATTTAGTTGGGTTTGAAGTTGTAGAATAATCAGTTGTATTGGCTACTCCCACCATGAATGCAGATTTGCCTCCTAAAGATATATCTGTTCTTATACCAGTATGAAAAAATGGACCATAGGAGAAACCATAAGACATACTATAGTTTCTATTGCCTATCGGATCTACCAGTTCATAGCCTATATGTGTTGCCCATTTACCAAAAGTAAATTTTACTTTATCCGAGGGGGCATATGTGACAAACAATTGTTTTACACTTGCCAATGACCCAGCATCATTATAGGAGAATTCCTGTGCCCTTCTTCCAAAACCAAGGTCCGCAGTAGCAGAAACCTTTCCAAATGAATGATCAATTCTAACAGAAGCCATTCCTAATTCAAAATCGTTTTGTGCATTGGTAAAACTGGTCAAATTATTGGTTTTACCTGGAGCGTCTGCAAAACTATATCGGTAATAAGCATCTACAAATCCCGAAAATGTGGTGCTTGCCTTTTTTGTTGAATCTGTTTGAGCATCAGTTGCTAAAAAAGAGAACACACTGATAGATGCAGTTAAAATTTTCTTTAACATTGTATTGGTTTTATGATTAACAAATGGGTACAGCCTTTAAACCTGTTCAGAGGTTTATGCAATGGCTGTACCTTATTTTTTTAGAAGCTAAAATTGCTATGCAACTTGAGGAGTTCTACCGTATTTCTCATTATGTTGAGAAGCGTCAAGTCCTTGTTCTTCTTCTTCGGAACTAACTCTTAAAGGAAGAACCAGATCGATAAATTTAAAAATGGCATAAGAAACAACAAAGCTGTAACCTACAACAATTACCAAGGCTTTTACTTGTGTAAAGAAGAATGCACTGTTTCCGTAAAATAATCCTTCGGCACCTGCTCCATTCACCGTTTTAGTTGCAAATATTCCAGTCATTAACATGCCCACAATACCACCTACACCATGACAAGGAAATACATCTAAAGTATCATCCAAAGTAGATTTGCTTTTATAATGAACAGCTAAGTTGGAAATGATTGCTGCAACAAATCCTATAAAAATACTTTGTGGAATAGCAACAAAACCTGCAGCTGGAGTAATAGCAACTAATCCTACTACAGCTCCAATACAGAATCCTAATACTGAAGGTTTTTTTCCACGAATAACATCAAAGAACATCCAAGAGCAACCGGCAGCAGCTGCTGCAGTATTGGTTGTTGCAAAAGCTGAAACCGCTAAAGCATTAGCTCCTAATGCTGAACCAGCATTAAAACCAAACCAGCCAAACCAAAGTAAACCAGTTCCTATTAATACATAGGGAATATTTGCTGGAGGAATTTCTCTGTGTTCTAAATGCGATTGTCTACGCTTCAACACCAATGCTCCTGCCAATGCAGCACAGCCCGCAGAAATATGTACAACTGTTCCGCCTGCAAAATCCAATGCACCCATTTTAAATAAGAATCCCTCAGGATGCCAGGTCCAATGTGCAATTGGAGCATAAACTAAAATGCTAAACAAAGCGATGAATAGAATATAAGCAGTAAATCGGATTCTTTCCGCAACAGCTCCAACTACTAGTCCTGGAGTGATAATGGCAAACATTAATTGAAACAAAGCAAAAAGCCCTAATGGAATAGTTGGCGCTAAACTCCAGGGTGCTCCGCTGGTAATTCCTTTGAAAAATAAATGGGTGAATGGGTTTCCAATAAAACCTCCGATTGATTCGCCAAAACAAAGGCTATAGCCAACAAATACCCAAAGAATACTTACTACTCCAGCAGCAACAACACTTTTGATCATGGTAGAGATCACATTCTTGCGATGCACCATACCGCCATAGAAAAAAGCCAAACCAGGAGTCATTAGAAAAACGAGTGCAGTGGCTACAATAATCCATGCTATGTCTGCAGCGTTATACATTTTACCTCCGTCATCAAAATTGGGCAATGAAGGAATAAAGATGGCTCCAATGGCAACGGCCATTAACACTAAAAAAGGGGCGAGTTGTTTTGCTTTTGATTTCGGCATAATTAAACATTAAAAATTAAAGTAATACAATATAATAAATCTAAATTAGTTAAATAATTTAACAAAATGTTAAATAAAATCAAATATAAATAATTGTAATGTTAATAAGTTTTATATGATCAATACTTTCAGAATGATTGTCTGTATTGTTTTCCATGAAAAAAGTCGAGCTAAAATGGCTCGACTTTTAATTGTATATAAAATAATTATATGTATTAATTATTCACTAAATAGCTCGAATCTTTAGATTCTAGTATTGAATTACCTGTTAAGAATTCATCTACTTTATGAGCAGATTCTCTTCCTTCACTTATAGCCCAAACTACCAATGATTGTCCTCTTCTCATATCCCCGGCAGTAAATACTTTCTGAATATTGGTTTGATAGTTTTTTTCAGAAGCCCTTATATTGCCCCTTTCGTCTAATTCTACTTCCATTTGTTGAATCAATCCCTGGTGTTGAGCGTGTAGAAAACCCATAGCAAGAAATGCCAGATCGCATGGAATGGTCCTTTCAGAGCCTTTGATCTCTTCGAAACCAGCAGTTCTTCCATCGCTTCCAATTTTCCATTCGAGGTCAACAATTTCTAAAGCGATTAATTGACCCGACTCATTGCCAATGAATTTTTTGGTAGCAACTGCCCATTGTCTATTAGCCCCTTCTTCGTGAGAAGAAGTAGTTTTCAATAACATAGGGTATTGTGGCCAGGGCATATTAGCTGTTCTTTGTTCTGGAGGTTTGGGCATTAATTCAAATTGAGTAACACTCGCAGCGCCATGTCGGTTAGAAGTACCTACGCAATCACTTCCTGTATCTCCGCCACCAATTACAACAACATGTTTTCCTGTTGCTATTATATTATCTTCTGAGAAAGAAATATTGGCAACTCTTTTATTTTGTTGTTTCAAAAATTCCATCGCAAAATGAACACCCTTTAAACTCCTGCCTTCGATCGGTAAATCTCTGGGAACAGTTGATCCGCCTGCTAAAACAATAGCATTGTTTTCCCTCAATAGATCATTTATTGAAATAGTAACTCCCACATTGGCATTGCACTTAAAAACAATTCCTTCCTCTTCCATTAATTGTATTCTTCTGTCAATTACCCATTTTTCTAATTTAAAATCAGGTATGCCATATCTCAATAAACCACCAATTGCATCATCTCTTTCAAATACTGTTACACTATGACCTGCATAATTTAATTGAGCGGCGGCGGCTAATCCTGCTGGTCCAGAACCAACCACAGCGATTTTCTTTCCTGTTCTTAGATTGGGTTTTTTTGCTTGAACAAAACCTTTGTCGAAAGCTATTTCAATAATATGTTTTTCAATTTCTTCAATGGTTACTGCTGGTTGATTGATGCCTAATACACAAGCAGCTTCGCATGGTGCCGGACATATTCTTCCAGTGAACTCAGGAAAATTATTAGTGGCTGATAAAATTTCATAGGCTTCTTCCCAGCTATGACGATATACAGCATCATTAAATTCAGGAATAATATTTCCTAACGGACATCCGCTATGACAAAAGGGGACCCCACAATTCATGCATCTTGCAGCTTGTTGATTGAGTGATTGATCGGGTAATCTTTCTACAAATTCTTTGTAGTCGTTTACTCTTTCATTGGGGGAACGCTTATCTGGCAGCGTTCTATTAAATTCTAAAAATCCGGTTGGCTTACCCATTGAGAATTATGAATTATGAATTAAGAATTAAGAATTATGAGATACATATTAGAGATATGAATTAAGAGATAAGAGTTATGAGATACATTTTATTGAGTGATTTTTTTTGTGGATTTTTGTAATACTTTTTTATAATCAGATGGAAATACTTTGATGAAATTTTTCAATTGGTTGTCAAAATCAGCTAAAATAAAATGAGCTACTGCACTCTTGGTGAAAGCAGCATGCTTGGTAATTAACTGATGTAACACTAAAGCATCCGATTCTTCAATAGGATCTAACTCAACCATTTCCATATTGCACTTATTGGCAAACTCATTTTTAACATCGTATATATAAGCAATACCTCCACTCATGCCAGCCGCAAAATTTCTGCCTGTATCGCCCAGTATTACTGCAGTGCCGCCAGTCATGTACTCACATCCATGGTCTCCAACGCCCTCGGTAACTACAGTAGCGCCAGAATTACGAACAGCAAAACGTTCTCCAGCTTTTCCTCTGATGAAAGCTTCTCCAGAAGTGGCTCCATACAATGCTACATTTCCGATGATGCTATTATTCTCTGCAATAAAATTGGCAGTAGCAGATGGGTAAACAATTAAAGTTGCTCCACTCAATCCTTTTCCAAAATAATCATTGGCATCACCTTCTAATTCTAGTTTTAAACCTTTGGTATTAAAAGCGCCAAAACTTTGGCCAGCGGTTCCAGTGAATTTAAAATGAATACTGTCTTTAGCTAATCCTTCACTCTTGTATATTTTGGTGATTTCATTAGATACAATGGTGCCCACTGTTCTGTCTGTATTTTTAATATCAAATGCTGCAAATACATCTGACTGTTTCGCAATTGCTTGCTCGGCCACTTTCAATAATTGCCAATCCAATACTTCGGCAATTCCATGATCTTGTTCTTCTTGCTTGAATAAGCCAGTATACAATGAGTCTGGTTCTTTGAACAAAACTTTTGAAAGATCTAAGTTTTTATACTTCCAATGTGTTGAATCCAATTTTTGAATCAGGTTATCTGATTGACCGATCATTTCATTGACCGTTCTGTAACCCAAATCAGCCATGATCTCCCTTAATTCTTGTGTAATGAATTTGAAAAAATTAACTACATGGTTGGGGTCGCCTGTAAATCTTTTGCGTAAAGTTTCATCTTGTGTAGCAACACCCACCGGGCAAGTATTTAAATGGCATTTACGCATCATGATGCATCCTTCAACAATTAATGCAGCTGTTGCAACACCCCATTCTTCTGCGCCGAGTAGTGCAGCAATGGCAATATCTCTTCCCGTTTTCATTTGACCATCTGCTTGCACAACAACCCTGCTTCTCAATTTATTTTTTACCAGTGTTTGATGTGTTTCTGCTAGTCCTAATTCCCATGGTAGTCCCGCATGTTTTACAGAACTGATTGGAGAAGCTCCTGTACCACCATCGTGTCCGGCAATCAACACCACATCTGCTTTGGCTTTTACAACACCTGCAGCAATTGTTCCAACACCAGCTTTAGAAACCAGTTTTACATTAATGCGTGCAGCTCTATTCGCATTTTTTAAATCAAAAATCAATTGAGCTAAATCTTCAATCGAATAAATATCATGATGGGGTGGTGGAGAAATTAATCCAACACCAGGTGTGGCATGTCTGGTCTTTCCGATCCATTCATCTACTTTATAGCCAGGCAATTGACCACCTTCTCCAGGCTTAGCGCCCTGCGCCATTTTAATTTGTAATTCATCTGCTTCCGATAAATACAAAGCAGTTACGCCAAATCTTGCAGAAGCTACTTGTTTAATAGAAGAGCGCATTGAATCTCCATTGGGTAATGGAGTGTATCTGATTTCGTCTTCACCACCTTCGCCTGTATTGCTTTTTCCGCCCAATCGATTCATAGCGATGGCTAATGTAGTATGCGCTTCCCATGAAACAGAACCAAATGACATGGCACCTGTTGCAAATCTTTTATAAATATTCTCTGCAGGTTCTACTTCGTCTATTGAAATGGAAGGGCGATTTTTTACAAATTCAAATTGACTTCTTAAAGTACAGGCTCTTTCGCTTTGTTCATTTATAACTGATGAGTATTTTTTGAAAGTGCTGTAATCATTTCTTTTTGTAGCGTCTTGTAATAAATGAATTGTTTGAGGATTGAATAAATGAAATTCTCCTTTTCTTTTCCATTGATAAACGCCACCTACTGGTAAACGATCAACTGGTTTGTCTTTTTTACTAAATGCAAAAAAATGTTTTGTCAAAGTTTCACGGGCAATTTCATCTAAGCCCATTCCTTCAATTCTAGAAGTTGCTCCGGTAAAATAAATATCTACAACTGATTTGTTGATGCCAATGATTTCAAATATTTGCGCACCTTGATAAGATTGCAATGTGGAGATACCCATTTTAGAAAATACTTTGAGCAAGCCTTCATTTACTGCTTTGATATAATTCTTTTTTAATTGCTCTGCATCTAAATTGGTATGTAATTTTCCGCTAAGCTTCATGTCGCGGATAGAAGAGAGTGCTAAATAAGGGTTGATAGCGGTTGCGCCAAATCCAACAATACAAGCAAAATGATGAACTTCCCAAACATCTCCTGCTTCAACTATTAACCCTACCTGACCGCGATATCCTTTTTTAATGAGATGATGATGCACTGCAGCTGTTGCTAATAGAGAAGGGATTGGAGCATGGTCTGAATCAATGGCTCTATCCGTTAAAATGATCACTTCAAATCCATCTTGAACGGCATCTACAGCATACCTGCACAAACGATCTAAGCCCGCTTTTAATGAACCTGGTTTTCCGTCTGCTCTAAAATAAGTTTGTAAGGTTTTTGCTTGAAACACGCCCGTATCGATACTGCGTATTTTTTCCAGCTCATGATTATTGAGTATGGGTTGTTTGAGTGCAACACTATGACATGCTATTGGGTCTTCAATCAATAGATTACCGTTGCTACCTGCAAACGTTGCTAATGACATCACCATTCTTTCTCGGATCGGATCGATAGGAGGATTGGTCACTTGTGCAAATAGTTGTTTAAAATATGCACTTAAATGTTGTGGTTGATCGCTTAGTACTGCTAAAGGTGTATCGTTGCCCATGGAGCCGATCGGTTCTTTCCCATCCAAAGCCATAGGAGCAATGATGGTATCTAAATCTTCTGTAGAATATCCAAATGCTTTTTGGTATTTAAATACCTGATCGTGTTCCAGATGCGTAAACATTACTCGAGGCTCAGGTAATTCTTCTAATCTGATTTTGTATTTGTTGAGCCAGTCTGCATAAGGCTTTTGAGAACAGATGGTTTGCTTTAATTCTTCATCACTGATAATTCTTCCCTGCGACATATCAACCACGAACATTTTGCCAGGTTGTAGCCTTCCTTTTTCTTTTACATTCGCTGGGTCAATTGGAAGCACTCCAGTTTCAGAAGCCATGATTACTCGATCGTCGTGTGTAACAGTATACCTAGATGGTCTTAATCCATTTCTGTCTAATGTGGCACCAATCATATTTCCATCGGTGAAAGAAATAGATGCAGGGCCATCCCATGGTTCGATCATGCAAGCATGGTACTCATAAAATGCTTTTTTAACAGGATCCATATCTGCATTGCCATCCCATGCTTCTGGAATCAGCATCATCATTACATGTGGTAAAGATCTTCCAGTAAGGGTAAGTAACTCTATCATGTTGTCTAAACATGCAGAATCTGATTGACCACCAGTTACGATCGGTAAGATCATTTCCAATTCTTCTTTAGAAAAATGTGGCGTAGTAAATCCTTTTTCGCTGGAGCGTAGCCAGTTTAAATTTCCCTGAAGGGTATTGATCTCTCCATTATGCGCCATGTATCTGAACGGTTGGGCTAATTTCCAAGAAGGGAATGTGTTTGTAGCAAAACGTGAATGGACTAAACCGAATGCAGAAACAACACGCTTGTCATTTAAGTCAGGAAAATAATTTCGCACTTGCATGCTGGTTAGTTGTCCTTTATAAATGATCGTTTTGGCAGACAATGATGCCATGTAAAATCCGATATCATCTTTGCGCGTACTATTGTTGATGGTATGCGTAGCATAATTGCGAAGAATAAATAATTTTCTTTCGAAATCGATGGTATTGGTGATTGAATCGGGGCATCCGATAAACACTTGCTCCATACAAGGTTCAACGGATAGGGCAGAAGGGCCGATATCATTTTTATTGACAGGTACTTTTCTGTAGACTAAAATCTCGAGGCCGAGTTTTTCTGCTGCTCTATTGAATATATCTCTACACTCTTCTCTTAGTCCGATAGATTTTGGAAAGAAAATCATTCCAACACCATATTTGCCATAGCTAGGGAGATGAATGCCTAGTTTGATGCATTCATCAAAAAAGAATTCATGCGGAATTTGAAAAAGAATACCAGCACCATCGCCTGTATTGTTTTCGCAACCACAAGCTCCCCTGTGTTCCATGTTTTCTAACACAGTTAAAGCATCTGCAATATATTGGTGAGATTTATGGCCTTTAATATTGGCAACAAAGCCAATGCCACATGCATCGTGTTCAAACTCTGGATTGTACAAACCCCCATCCATAACGGAATTCATCATAGCACCGAATTAATCGTGAAATAATAAGCTGGCAGGCAATCCGTTCTAAATTAAGAAAAAATGCTTTAAAGAAGATAAAATTTCGAAAGAATTGAAATATATTAGAATATATATAAAAAAAACAACCAATCATTAAAATTTATTCAATGATTGGTTGGGAGTTAATGGGGCTATTTTTAACCTTTACAATGTATTATTTTACTCCAGATTCATTTTCTGCTAATTGTTGTAAATAATAGCAATAGATCATTTGTCCTTTGCGAATACTGGATACTCTTAAAAATTCATTAGCCCCATGCCATTTTTCATCGGGTTGTTGAAATCCTAATGAGTAAGCATATAAACCCAATTGTTCTTTTATTTCTACTAATGCCCCAACACTTCCGCCAGTTGCATTTTGAATAGGTTCTTTTCCATAATAATTGACTAAAGCATCGGATACATATTTAAATGCTTTTGTGTCTGATGGAAATTTCATTGGTCTAGCAAATCCTCCATTGGATTGTTTATAATTAATGCTTGCACCAGCAGGGGTATTTTTAGCGATATGTTTTTTAATTAGATCGATCACTTCCGGGCCTGTTTGATTATTCACCAATCTGCAAGTAATTCTTGCAAATGCATTACTGGGAACAATATTAGAACTCCCTTCTGCAGCAGTATACCCACCTTGAATACCAGTAATTTCCAAAGTTGGTCTATACCAGATTCTTTCCAGTGGTAAATATTTGGGGTCTCCTACTTCGGCAGTAGTGCCTAAAAATTGCATGTCTTTTGCTGAATTGTATGGAACTTGTTTTAACTTATTTTTTTCTGCAGCTGTTAAAGGAATTACTTTATCATAAAACCCTGCCACTGCTACATTTCCTTCTTTGGTGTATAATGAGCTAATTATTTGTGATAAAATGACTGCTGAATTGGGAGTCTTTCCGCCATACTCTCCCGAGTGTCCATCAATATTGGCTGTTTTAACACTAAACTCCATGGTAACAGCACCTCTTAAACTCATTACAATGGAAGGATCAGTATCGCTTGCTTGTCCTCCATCTGCATTCAATGCAAAATCGGCTTTTAATAATTCTTTGTTCTTCACTAAGAAATCATGAAAATGAGTGCTCCCAATTTCTTCTTCTCCTTCAAACATAAATTTTACGTTCACCGGAAGTTTACCATCTTTTTTTAACATGGCTTCGACAGCTAAAATAGGAATCATTACACCACTTTTATCATCGCTTGCTCCACGCCCCATTATTTTTCCATCAACCACTTTAGGCGCAAAGGGTGGATTATCCCATTCTGAATCTTTTACTGGCTGAATATCATAATGTGCATAAATCAACACTGTAGGTTTGCCTGGAGCTTTATCCCAACTGCCAAATACAATGGGATTTCCTGCAGTAGGTATTTCCATGGCGCTGGTCATACCTATGGATTGTAATTTTTTCACGATCCATTCGGCGGCTTTTTTTACATCTGCTTTTTTGGATGGTATAGAAGATATACTTGGAATAGAAACCAAGTCAATGAATTCTTTTAAATGTTGTTCTTTGTTTTCCTCAAAATATTTTTCATACTCACGCATCAAGTCTGTTTTGTATAATGGCCTTTGAAAGCTGGGCCTCTGAGCAAAGGCAAGATTGGAGATGAGCAACGAAAAAACAATCGATAGGATTATACTGAATTTAGGTGTAATTTTTTTGATCATTGGAATTAGTGGAATGATTTATTTGTGAAAGATATTATTTATTGCTTAACCTTTATCAATTTTCAAAATCGTTTGCAACAATACATTCGCTCCATTGGCCATATCAGTTGCTGTGGAAAATTCTTTGGGAGAATGACTGATGCCGCCAACACTTGGAATAAAGATCATTGCTGATGGTGCAATTGCTGCAATATGTTGAGAGTCATGCCCAGCGCCACTTTGCATCAACTTGGTGCTAAAGCCCAAAGATTTTGCAGTTGAATTGATTATTTGCTGAAGCCCTTTATCGGTTAATGCAGGTTTCGATTCATTGGCCTGACGTTCAAATTTGATGCTTGTTTTGCTTGTTGCTGCGATGCTTGCTGCACGCTTTTCAATTTCCTTAAAAAGCATTTCAATTTTATTGGCAGATAAATCACGAATCTCCAAGCCCAAAACTACTTTGCCGGGTATAACATTATATGCACCGGGTTGTACTGCAATTTTTCCAACTGTACCAACCTGTGTTCCTTTAACACTAGTGATGACTTCATTCACTGCAACAATAAATTTAGACGCAGCTAGTAAAGCATCTTGCCGCATGTTCATTTGTGTAGCGCCAGCATGATTGGCAAAACCTTCTACAATAACTTCCCAATGAACAATTCCTACTATGCCTTCTACCACACCTATTTGTATCTTTTCTTTTTCTAAAATGCCACCTTGCTCAATATGTAATTCCACCCATGCATGTATATCTCCTTTTTTGCGAATACAAGATTGAATATTTTCAGGATCGCCTCCAATAGCTTTGATGCCTTCTGCCATGGTTAAGCCACTCTGGCTTTTTTGTTTTAAACCATCGCTTGTAATATCACCCACCATTGCTTTGCTACCAATAGTGCCGCCTTCTTCATTACCGAAGATGATCAGTTCCAAAGGATGTTCTGTTACAAAATTGTTTTCATTCATTATCTCTATTAGTTCCAATGCCCCTATAGAACCGAGTGTGCCATCGTAGTTGCCTCCATCGGGTACCATATCAATATGTGAACCAAATGCAATGGGTTTGAGTGAATTGTTTTTTCCGTTCCTTTTGCCGATGATATTGCCTGCTGCATCTATTGTAGGATTGAGCCCTGCTTTTTTCATCAGATCCAAAAACCATGCACGGCCTTCAATATCGCCCTTGGTATAGGCAACCCTGTATCCACGCCCTTTTTCATCTACACCAAATTTTGCCAATTCAAAAATGCGGCTTTCAATTCGCTTGCTGTTTACGCTTAAACTGGTAACAGCGTTTTTATTATTGGCCATTAATGAACCAAAAACGCCCATGCCAATTGCGGTGAGGGATGATTGTTTAATAAAATTTCTGCGTTGCATAAATGGTAATTTAATCTTTTGTTAGAATACTATCGAAAGAATCAGCAATGGAGTATAATTGATTTTACCAATTATGTTTTTCGTTTGATATTAATGAATGGGCTTTTCAATAAAAACCAAAAGCTTTGCCGCTCTGAAGAATCAAATTCTTCCAATCCGTATTTGATTTCATGTACAGGTAAAGTTTTATAAGTGCCAAACAATTTATCCCAAACAATAAAGATGTTTCCGTAATTAGAATCTGTAAATGCCTGTTGCTGGTGATGATGTACTTTATGAAAATTTGGGCTCACTATAATTTTTCCAACCGTTTTGTCAAACCAATCAGGGACAATAAGACTGGTATGCTGTGCTATGAACAGAGGCAAATAAAGAATAAAATCAAAAGCAATGATATTCATATCCAAGCCAAATAGGATTGTAGCTACAATTATTGAGCTATTTTCCAAAAACCAGTCAAATGGGTGAAACCTGAAATATGTAGCACTGTCCATATGTGTGTCGCTATGGTGCACTCTGTGCAATCGCCAAAATAATGGAATGGTATGATAAGACCGATGAAACCAGTAAGCCACTAGATCAATTCCTATTACTCCCAGTATTACTTTTAATACATAAGGGATTTGAATCAGATTAAATAGACCGATCCCATTTTTGTTGATCCATTCAACAATGTTTACTACCAAAAATGCCAGTCCAATATTCATGAGCATATAGCCTGCCTGTAAAGGAATGCCATGTAAAAAATGTTTCAGTTTCATTTTAAACAAATCATTATTGATGACTTGTTCTACGGTGAAAAAAACGGTGAGCAATACAACCCAGATGATGTCGGTATTGATGCTTATAATTCGTTCAAAAATTTCTTTCATTATTATAAACTTTTAAATATTTATGGGTGTTTTTTTTGAAGCACTAAATCTCTCCATTTCATGAAAGGCTTTTCTATTGCGAGATGCAAGATCCATGCTGCAGCAATTGAAAGTAACACACAAGTGAGTAACATGAGGCTGGAATTTTTATCCATTCCCCAATCTCCAAAAATAACCTGTGTCATATGTATGATTCCTTTGTGGGAAAGATACATTCCATAGGAGAGGGTTGCAATAAGGGTAGTAAATTTTGATTTCCATCTGAATAAAAAACTTGACGGACTCAATGCGCCAGCTACCATAAAGCCATAGCCAATGGATATAAAAGTATATCCGTAAATCGATGTATTGTACTCATAGAGTTTTGAACAGAATTGAAAACAAAGGGCAAGAATAATAACACCCAAAAGAATCAACCAATTACCATACTTTGAAATGTGTTGCCACAATGCTGGAAGAAATTGATAAATACCTGCAATACTCACACCCACTAATAACCCATCTAAGCGATTGTAGGTAGGGTAGTAGCTATACATGCCCCAGAAATCTATCTTGTCTTTTGGCCCAATATTAGGTAAGTATAGATAATGCCAACTGTATAATCTCAATAACAAACTTGCTATAAATAAAAAGATAAGGATCCAATAAGCCTTTTTAAAATTATTGGTGTATTGAAGAAACAAAAGAATAAAGGGAAGAAATAAATAAAAATGTTCTTCTACACAAAGGGACCATGCATGAGAAAATGTGCCATAAGCTGCTCTGTTCAATCCAAAGTTTTGTGTGAAAGTTAAAAACTTCCAGAGAGGCGGTAGTGCCTCTTTCTCTCGAAAAAATGGAATACAAAAATAAATCGCTACTATAAAAAGATAAATAGGAATGATGCGAAACAAACGTTTCAAAAAAAACTCCTTTAATGAAATGGTTTTTCCTTTTTTAATTTGTGCAAACAATTGTGATGCAATTAAAAACCCGCTCAATACAAAGAAGAGATCTACACCTGTCCAACCTGTGCTAGAAAAAATATTTGCCCACTCAGGGTGGCCAAAACTCAGATAATGAAATAAAAGCACCAGTAAAATAGCCAATGCCCTTAAATGGTCTAGTCCGTATAGTTTGGTTTGTTCTTTAATCATTTAATCGAGTTGGTATTCTTTTTGAAAAAACTCAACATTATTTTAAGTCATATTCTTTTTTCAATAACGATATCAATTCCTTAGCATCTAGAAAAGCTTTTGGAAAATTCTTTGATAAAGTAAGTTTTATATAACCCCTTCTGTTTTCAAAGCTATTGGCATATTCATTTAGCTATTGTGGATCAGTACTTTGAAGAGGAGTCATATTGATCATTAATGAATCAGGTAAGTTTTGCAAAGAATCGATAGGTAAAACGGTTGAATAATAATTGTAATAATGATTACTCAATATCTTGCTTCTTATGGCTGTTGTTTTTTCTCGACGGTCCCGGTCTCCATTAATCAATGTTCTTATATAATCCTGTCGGGAATAATAAGCACTGATTTTATTCACCAGTTCATGATTTCTGAAATAGCGCAAATTACCTGATTGGGTTAGTTGAACCAATGTTGCATCATTCCAAATAATATAAGGAGAAATTGTGCCAATTTGTGAATGATAATAAAAAGAGCCAGGTACTTTATTTCCTGAAATGCCTTTATAAATAAACATACTGATAGTATCAATACTTGCAGATATTTTTATTAATTGATTGGAGGCACTTTGAATGGCAGTTGTATCGTTTTCTAGGTCTTTTACTAATAACATGGCATATTCACCTGCCCGTTGATTTTCAATTTTATGTTCCCTGATATTTTCTGCTAAGAATCCACAGAACACAGCGAGGAACAACATGAGGAATTCCCAGAAATAAGATTTCCAATTTTTTTTGTGATGTGGTGCCGCGGGATCATGAGCGTGGTGGTGTACTTCCATATCTTGTTCGGTTATAGGTTCTTTGATATTAGTTATTGGTATCTGCTGTTCAGAATGATTATTTTCTTCTTTCACTATTTGCCTTTTGTAGCCATTTCAATAAATGATGCAATATCTTTTTTAAATGTAACTGCTGATGCAGGGTTTAAATACATCATGTGTCCAGCCTGATAATACTTATAACTTATATTATTCCTTATAGCCGGTTCCAAACCTAAATGTTCTAGTGTATATTCTATTCCCAAGAAAGGAGTTGCCAGGTCATAATATCCATGCATCACCAGCACTTTTAGATCAGGATTACGGCTCATCGTTTCTGCAAGGTCAATGCCTGTGTGTGGAGGTGATGGCATGGCTCGAGAATTGGAACTTTTTGCATGTTTCCAATCCCATTCAAAACCTTCGGTACCGCCTGCGGAAGTGTTATAATAATAATTTTTATCAACTTTCAATGTGTTATAATAGTAGTCAAGAAATACTGAAGTATAGGCAGGGGAAACGGAGGTGCTTTGCGCATCAAAATTTGCATTTTCGGCCAATAGATTTTGTGAAACTCCTTTATATCTTGTATCCAATCTTCCTACATTCAAATGTTCATTTCTTAACAATTCCTGTCTGAACTGCGATGGGTTGAAGCGCAGATTAGCTTTTATCACATACTCTTTGCTTAATCCTGTTAAGGTGGCAATTTTACTTGCCATCTTGTCCTTCTCCAAAGCAGTTAATGCACTACCCTTCATTAAAGCGCTGGCATATTCTCCCATTGCAAACTCTCTGGCATTTTTTAAAAAACTTTCCAAGTCTGCAGGCTTATTTTCTATTTTATTATGATACCATGCAGTAGCTGCATAAGTGGGTATATATCCTATATATGGAAGATCATCTCCGGTTTGGAATGCAATTGTGCGGTAATCCATTAATACAGAAACAAGGATAACGCCATTCATAGCCAATCCTTTATCCTGTAAATAATTAACTACTCCACCTGAGCGGATTCCTCCATAACTTTCACCCAATAAAAACTTTGGTGAGTTCCATCTGTTATTTTCTGTAGTGAATTGATAAATGAACTGACTAACGCTTTTAATATCCTGATCAACTCCCCAAAAATCTTTATTCTTTGCTTTGCCAATTGCATGGCTGATACCGGTGCCTACGGGATCAATCATTACCAGATCGCTGATGTCTAAAACCGTATTAATATTGTCTTCTGACCTATAAGGCGGAGGGGGGGTGTTTTCAGGATCATTTACCACTGCTCTTTTTGGTCCCAAAATGCCCATATTCAACCAAAAAGAAGAAGAACCAGGTCCACCGTTATAAGCATAGGTTATGGGCCGTTTACTCAAATCATTCTCGCCTTCTTTTGTATAGGCCGTATAACCAAACAAAGCGATCCCTTCATTTTTTTCATTTTTTAATATCAACGCTCCGGCTGTAGCTATGTAGTTTACTTGTTTACCATTAATAGTAATGCTGTGTTTGGTAACTGATTTTATCGCAGCGGGTAATGCTGTTGAATCAAAACCAGCTGGTTTTGACTGGGCATTCACAACGATATGAAAAGTTACCAGCAAAAGAATAAAAAGTTGTTTCATGCAGATTAATTTCTGCATAAGATACTAACTAAATAATATCAATCCGATAGTTCAACCGATTTTTGATTTGAATGTTTGCATGTTGTGGATATATACCAACAACCGAACTTCCACTGCCGCTCATGCTCGCATAAATAGCACCATCAGCATATAATGCATTTTTAATTTCAGCAATTTCAGGATGTTGTTGCATGATGGGTGCTTCAAAATCATTCTGTATATAAAGCTTCCATTCTTCAATGGGTAATTGAATGATCTCTTTAATTGAAATAGCAGGTATTTTGGGTTGAATTTGTTCAAATGCCCATTTGGTATTTACATGTATGCCTGGGTGAACCAATACAAATGAATAGTTGCTTAAATCCAAATTAATTGGTGCTAATATTTCACCTCTTCCTGTTGCAAAAACGGGTTTATTTAAAATGAAGAAGGGGCAATCGCTTCCTAAGACAGCAGCATAATTGATCAGCTGTTCTGTAGATAAATTCAATCGAAATTTTTCATTCAATAATAGTAATGTAAAAGCCCCGTCTGCACTTCCTCCACCCAAACCTGCACCCATTGGAATGTGTTTGTGCAAATGCATTCTAATTGCGGGTATTTCTGGAAGATCTTTCTTTAATAACTGATAAGCTTTGATGCATAAATTACTGGATGCATCTCCCGGAATAGCTATTCCGGTTGAAGAAAATTCGAAATCATTGGAAACAATAATTTCCAAAATGTCTTTTAATTCGACAGGATAAAAAACAGTTTCGATATTGTGAAAACCATCTGCACGCTTACTGGTAATGTGTAAGCCTAAATTAATTTTGCAGTTGGGAAATTGAACCACTATTTTCTTTTGTTGAGTTCGTCTCTGATGGCAATAGCCCTGATATAATCTTCGGCTTCTAATACATCATTTAATAATGTATTCAATTCTTCTATACTTAATAAACTTAAATCGTCTCTGCCTGAACCCGTTTCTTCTATACCTACTGCTTCACCTCTGTTTTTCTTAGGCGCACCATCTTCCATTAAAATGCCTGCACTTTCTAAAATATTTTCATAGGTATATATAGGGCAACCAAAGCGAACCGCTAATGCTAGAGCATCGCTGGTGCGTGAGTCAATTTCAACCGTATCATTTTCGGTAAAGCAAACCAACTTAGAATAAAAGATCCCTTCTTGTAAATCGCTGATGATGATTTCCTGCAATTCTACACCAAATGCATTCATGAAATTTTTCATCAAATCATGGGTGAGGGGGCGGCTTGGTTGCATATGTTCTAATGCTACAGCAATGGCTTGTGCTTCAAACCCTCCAATTACAATTGGTAATCTGCGTAGACCGTTCATTTCTCCTAAAACAACCGCATAGGAATGCGTTTGAGTAATACTATGAGAAAGTGCCACTATTTCCAGTTCAATCTTATTCATATTACCCACGAAAATAACTCAAAATACTACATCAAATACCTTGAGTCTGCTGTTTCTTGAGCCATCGATCAAAAATGAAAGTTCCAAAGGGTAAAAATGCTGCGATTAATGCAATTAATAAAAATAAAGATGGAAAGTTTTCTTCCTCCTTCACAACAAAGGATTGGTGCAAGAACTGGATGAGCAGGATCCCATGGATCCAACTCACCAGCCTGAACAGGTCGGGGGAACTGTTGAAATATTTTAATGGCAGGGCTATAAATAAAAGAATGATAAACGTGATTCCTTCTGCATATCCATTGAGTCTTAAGCGGCCGATAGAACTGTCAATCAGATTTCTCATTTTTACTATTTTTTGGGGGATAGAAATAATAACAATGGAAAACTAGGCCAGTAACTATGAAATTTTTGTAGTGATTAATCGATATTTCTCCGTTATTTAACTGTTTTTTACTAGATATTGCATTACAAAATCAGGTAAAATGCCCAAAATTCAAATCAACGAAATCCCTTCAAAGCCCCTAATTGCAGGGTATGATGCACAATTTGTGCATACTTCTTCGGCTACTTTTTCGCATGTGCGTGCTGTTGCTGGTGCTTTATTACCACTTCATGCTCACCCACATATTCAGGTGTCTTATGTGTTGGAAGGAGCGTTTGAATTGACGGTTGATGGGGAACCCCACCATTTGGAGCCCGGTCAATTATTTGTAATACCATCTAATGCACCGCATAGTGGAAAAGCAATAACAGATTGTTTTATACTGGACGTATTCACTCCTGTAAGAGAAGATTATAGAGAGAAAGGAGGCCTTGTACTTTAGATAAGAGATATGAAATAAAAGATATGAGATATCTTAATTCTTAATTTTTGTATCTCTTATCTCTTATCTTTTATCTCTTATCTTCTATCTGCTATGAAGTAGCATGCAACTTCTTGATCTCTGCAGTCAATTGCGGCAATACTTCAAACGCATCTCCAACGATACCGTAATCGGCCGCTTTAAAGAATGGAGCTTCAGGATCTTTATTGATTACTACGATTACTTTACTTCTGTTTACGCCAGCCAAATGCTGGATCGCTCCAGAAATACCAATCGCTATATATAAGTTGGGTGCAATTTGTACACCGGTCTGACCAACGTGTTCGTGGTGTGGTCTCCAATGTGCATCACCTACTGGGCGGCTACATGCAGTAGCAGCACCTAATTCTTTGGCTAAGTCTAATAAAATTCCCCAGTTCTCTGGTCCTTTTAATCCTCTACCACCACTTACTACTACATCAGCTTCAGTCAAAGGAATTTCGCCTACAATTTTATTAACTGCAGTAACTTTTAGTTTAGAAGCATCTACATTAATTGCCAAAGGACTAACTGTTGCAGTACCTTCTCCAGCTACAGTCTTATAACCATTCGGATTTAAAGAAATCACTTTTAAAGGAGAATTGATGCTGATATTAGCAAAAGCTTTTCCAGAGAAAACTGTTTTCTTTACGGTGAATCCATTGCTGGTATCTGGTAAAGCACATGCACCAGTTACAATGCCTGCTTTTAATCTTGCAGCAGTTCTTGCAGAAACGGCTTTGCCAGTTTGATTATGTGAGAAAACTAAAGCTGTTGCTCCGCTAGTAGTTACAGCTTCAGCTAACACTTTAGCATATACTTGAGCATCCACATTGTTCAATGAATCATTGGCAACCTGATGGATGGTTGATACACCATATTTTCCTAAAGCAGTTAAATCATCGGTTACAGTTCCTAGAACTATACCTGCAGCAGTAGTACCTAATTGTTTTGCTAGGTCTGCTCCATAAGTAAGTGCTTCTAATGATGATTTTTTAACGTGACCGTCTGAGTGATCTATGAATATTAAAACTGACATATTACAAGTTATTAAGTTATTGGTTATTGGTTATTAGTTGGAATATTAAATGGCTTTCGCTTCTTCATGTAATAAACGAACCAACTCTGCCACATTATCTGGTGCTACTAATTTCACACCTGCTTTTGCTGGAGGTAATTCGAAACTTACAATTGAAGTAAGTGCGTCAATTGCAGCAGGCTCAACCACTTTCAATGGTTTAGTTCTTGCAGCCATAATACCACGCATATTCGGAATTCTTTGTTCTGCAACTCCTTTTTGGCAACTTACAACAACAGGTAATTCAACAGCTGATTCTTCTTCTCCACCTTCTATTTCTCTGGTAACTGTTGCAGTGGTTCCAGCTAATTCAAATTTGGTAGCCAATGAAATATAAGGTGCATCAGTAAGTTCAGCAATCATTCCTCCGATAGAAGAACCATTGTAATCGATGGTTTCTTTGCCAGTGAAAATAATATCATATCCACCTTCTTTAGCAATAGTGGCAATTTGTGCAGCTATATAATAACTATCACTGCTATCTGTATTAATACGAATGGCTTCATCTCCACCCAACGCCAATGCTTTTCTAATAATAGGTTCTGCTTCAGCACCACCTACTGTTACTAAATGTATCACAGCTGATGCATCTTTTTCTTTTAATTCGATTGCTCTCACCAAAGAATACCATTCATCATAAGGATTGATGATCCATTGAACACCAGCTTCATCAAATTTTTTATTACCATCAGTAAAAGCAATCTTAGCCGTTGTGTCGGGCGTTTTACTGATACAAACTAAAATCTTCATATAAAATAAGGTTTAACTTTAAATAGTTGTTTATGCAACTATTTGCAAATATAGTAAGGTTTGGATAGTAGCAAAACAAATGTTTAATTATTTATTGATGAAACTTTGTTAAAGGATGATTCTTTTCCCATTCTTGTATATTTGTTCAATGGATAGAATTGCCCGAATTAAGGAGTTTTTAGCTGCCAACCCAACAGATAACTTTCTGAGACATGCATTGGCCTTGGAATTGATTAAAAGCGGTGATATGATCGGTGCAAGAGGGTTATTTGAAGCGATTCTTACCGCATCCCCGGATTATGTTGGTTCCTATTATCATTTGGCTCATTTATTAGTGCAAACTGGTGAAAAAGAGCTGGCCATTGAATGGTATGAAAAAGGAATGGCTGCTGCCAAAACCGCCAAAGACCAGCATGCTTATAATGAGCTGCAAAGTGCTTATGAGGATCTGGTTTACTAGTTTGAATCTAATTGGGTGATTAAGAAGATTTATATTTATTGGATGTTTAAATTGAAATAAAATGGCTGCTCCAGATTCCAATCAAATTTTTCCATTGGCTAATTATGATCGTCTTTGTTTTTTAAAGAACGTGGTTAAAAACCCCAACATTATTGTTGGTGACTATACTTATTACGACGACTTTGAAACAGTGGAAAATTTTGAAAAAAATGTAAAATATCATTTTGATTTTGTCGGCGATAAATTGATCATCGGAAAATTTTGTATGATTGCTTCCGGCGTGCGTTTTATCATGAATGGAGCCAATCATTTAACTGATTCGATAAGTGCTTATCCTTTTGCCATTTTTGGGAATGATTGGAAAGATGCAATGAATGGAAAATCCTATCCTTCCAAAGGAGATACCATTATTGGTAACGATGTTTGGATTGGTCATAATGCTACAATTATGCCTGGTATTACTATTGGTGATGGTGCTATCATTGCTACCAATTCAACGGTCACCAAAAATGTAGAACCCTATTCAATAGTAGGAGGAAACCCAGCAACTTTAATAAGAAAGCGGTTCTCAGCCGAACAGATCACTCAACTCTTATCAATAAAATGGTGGAATTGGGATATCGAGAAAATCACTCAGAATGTTCAACATTTAACCAATAATAATTTTGAAAATATAATTTAATGGAGAAGCCTAGTTCTTATTGCGAAGCAGTTTCGCGAATGGAAAAAAATAATGTGCATCGAATTTATCATGATACTGCTTATGGATTTACTATTCACGACGATAACGAATTGTTCGAGCGATTGATTTTAGAAATTAATCAGGCGGGGTTAAGCTGGACAACCATCTTGAATAAGCAGATTCATTTTAAAAAAGCTTACCATGGTTTTGAAATTAAAAAAGTAGCAGCGTATAAAGAAAAAGACAGAAGCCGTTTACTGAATGATGCGGGCATTATTAGAAACCGGTTGAAAGTAGACGCGGCAATTCATAATGCAAATGTGATCCTTCAATTGCAAAAAGAATTTGGGTCTTTTAAAAATTGGTTAGATACCAATCATCCCTTAACCAAAGAGGAGTGGATGAAACTATTTAAGAAAACATTCAAATTCACTGGGGGAGAAATTGTGAATGAATTTTTGATGAGCACAGGATACCTAAAGGGGGCCCATATTGAAACCTGTGCAATTCATAAGAAAATAATGAAGTCTAAGCCTAAATGGGTGAGTATATGATACAGAAATTATTTGCAGAAAGGGCGGTTGAGGTTTTAAAAAATGATACATCAGTAATTGGGCTTACTGTTGGTGGTTCTTGGTTGAGTAATGAGTTGGATGAATATGCAGATTTGGATTTAATCCTTGTAACTAAAACAAAAGTATCAGAAGATAAGCAACTTATGATGCTTTATGCCCAAGGGCTTGGCAACTTATTGTCCGGATTTACAGGTGATCATGTTGGCGAACCAAGACTATTGGTCTGTTTATTTGATAATCCGTTACTACATGTTGATATAAAATTTCTAACACTCGATGAATTTGAAGTACGGGTTGAAAATCCGGTTATTTTATTGGATACCAATGATCAACTCATGACGGTTATTGAAAACACCAAAGCCGTTTTTCCTTATCCCAATTATCAATGGATGGAAGATCGTTTTTGGATCTGGATCCATTATACATTGGGTAAAATTGCTCGAGGAGAATTGTTTGAAGCAATTGATGCAATTGGGTATATAAGGGCCAATGTGATTGGTCAATTATTGCATATTAAAAACAATGGTTTACCAAGAGCCATGCGTAAAGTGGAAACTAAATTTCAAACAGATCAAATTCAAGGTTTAAAAGAAACCATTCCTGTTTACAATCAAAAATCCCTGCTAATTAGTTTGCATCAATTAGTAGACCTATATAAGCAATTAAGAAATGATCTGTTTGATGAGAGAATTCTGTTTCAAGAGAAAACTGAAAAAGCTGTAATGAAATATTTGCGCGAAATAGAGGCTTTGATTGCTCAATAATTGAAATGATTTTTTTAGTTCTTTTCATAATATCTTTTGTATATTGTTGAATGAAAAGAATCAACCACCTGCTGCCAAATGGCCTACATAGGTCCTTCGCTACAATCCTGTCTTTTTTTGTTTTTAGTTGCATTTTTATAATGCCGTTAGTAGCTCAAACAAGTAATGAGCCAGTTATTAATGCGATCATCAAAGAAGCTACTCAAAACTCTCAGCTTAAAAGAATGAGTCATGAGTTAATGGATGGAGTAGGGCCTCGTTTAGTTGGTTCTACTAAAATGACTCAGGCAAGTGATTGGGCAATTGCACAGTATAAGCAATATGGTATTGATGCAAGAAGAGAACAGTATGGCACCTGGCGAGGATGGGATAGAGGTGTTAGTCATATCGATATGATGAGCCCTTGGTTAAAATCTTTAGAAGCCACACAATTATCCTTTAGTCCTGCAACCAAAAAACCTGTTGTAGCTGAAACGATCATTCTGGCTGATGTAGCGGATTCTTTAGCTTTCCAACAATGGCTTCCCTCTGTAAAAGGTAAGTTCGTATTAATTTCTATGCCTCAACCTACAGGAAGGCCGGATTATAATTGGCAGGAATTTGGCACAAAAGAATCTTTCGAGAAAATGAAAAAAGAAAGAGCGGCTCAAACAGATGCATGGAGAAAAAGAATTAGTAAAACAGGTTTCAATAATCGACAATTAGCAGCAGCTCTAGAAAGCGCAGGCGCTGTTGGCATTGTAGCGAGCAACTGGTCCAATGGATTTGGAGTGAATAAAATTTTTGATGCATCTACTAAAAAAATCCCCACTGTAGATGTTGCATTGGAAGATTATGGTTTACTGTATCGATTAACTGAATCAGGAAAACAACCAACCATCAGTGTTTATACTCAATCTAAAGAATTAGGAAATGTACCTACTTTCAATACTTTGGCTGAAATGAAAGGAACTGAAAAGCCAGGAGAATACGTGATGCTTTCCGCACATTTCGATTCATGGGATGGTGCAACAGGAGCAACGGATAATGGAACAGGTACAATGGTGATGATGGAAGCGATGCGTATTTTAAAAGCAGTATATCCAAATCCAAAAAGAACCATCCTTGCCGGACATTGGGGTAGTGAGGAGCAAGGCCTGAATGGCTCTCGCGCATTTGTAGAAGACCATCCTGAAG
Organism: Sediminibacterium sp.; assembly: GCA_040403975.1. GTDB lineage: Bacteria > Bacteroidota > Bacteroidia > Chitinophagales > Chitinophagaceae > Sediminibacterium. The sequence goes on along the minus strand of JBBAJS010000001.1, from coordinate 109,441 downwards.
TGGTTGCCAATTTACAAGCATTGTTTAATCAGGATAATGGAACAGGAAGAGTGGTCAATATTGGTGGTGCTGGATTTGCAAAAGCAAAGGATTATTTAGGTAGATGGATCGCAGCTGTTCCTTCTCCTTACAAAGATTCTATAAAAACAAGTTTCCCTGGATCTCCTGCTGGCGGTGGCTCAGACAATGCTTCATTTGTTGCAGTTGGTGCGCCTGCATTTTCTTTGGGTGCTTTAAACTGGTCTTATTTCAATTATACCTGGCATACCAATAGAGATACCTATGATAAAATTGTATTTGATGATCTGATGAATAATGCAATTCTTACAGCGATATTGGTATACAAGGCATGCGAAGACCCAGAAAAAAGTTCTACTGAAAAAGCTCCATTGGCAGATGGTCCTCGTGGCCCACAAAAATGGCCAGAGCCAGTTAAATCAAAAAGAACGGGCGGTTTTTAAATTTTAGTAAGTGTTGGTCATGTCTTCATCCACACAAATGATATAATCAGCCTTGCCTTTGTTCTCGGCGAGTAAGGTTTTAATATCTTTTTGCGTAACGGTACTAATAGTGGCATATTTTAAGTTAGGCTGGGCCTTTTTTAAATACCAATTAATACCATCATAATTATCAGAATGGTATGCACCATTAAAATGGATAAACAAATTGCCGAAAGTATAATTCTGTAAAATGAAATAAGCCATGGTAGCATCTTTGCTGGCCTGGGCTTTAGGCATATTGATACTTCCATGACCTGCCATCATATCCATCATTTTTACATAGCCAGGTAGTGCTGGGTCATAAGCCATTGGAAGTGGAGCCATCCACTTTTTTTCGGTTGATGTAAGACTATCCAGTTTTTCGAAACCACCTTTTGAAACCAATGAAGCATATTTTCTAGGAATATTGGTTGCAACAAATGGAATTTTATTGTCTTTCGCAAAATTGACAATTGGCGCATAGTCTGTAGGATAGTTCTTCCATAAGCGAGCTGTGGAGTCTAATCCTTTTGCAGAAAGTTTGTTCTTTAAATAAGCGTTTAGTGGTTCTTGATTATCTGCTTCAAACATTTCAGCACCTAAAATCAATTCCCTGCTTTGTTTTAAATCTTTGGTAACAGCTAACTGAAGCCAATGAGCTATTGCGTTATTGTGTAATTCTCCAAACAAAACAATGTCTTTCTCTGAAAGTGTTTTGATCATTTTTTTATACGACACTTCTTTTCCTTCTGCATTATAAAGGGTATAAGGCATTTTTTCTTGAGCGATAAGGATTGTTACAAAGCTTAAAAAGCAAAAAAATGAGATCAATTTTTTCATTGGTGCTGATTATTGTTGGAATTTTTCAAATATATGACCATTAGGTGTACCTATTACATAAAAAACATGCAAATTAGAGAATGATTAATCACTCTCTTCGAAGTGCAAATGTTGATGGTGCGCACCTGCAGCAATATGCAGTACAAAGCCCATAATGGCAGTGTCTTTTAGGATATTGATCAATGCAGCAATTTCAGTATCCCTATTACCTGCGTTCAAATAGTTGGGCAGATGAATGGATAGAATAAAAATCAGCATTAAAACAACCAACATATAACTCGTAAACTTTACATATTGATTGGTGAGAAAAGACAGACCAACTATTACGAATAATCCCCCCACTATATATGCATAGATAATTCCTCCTACCATAAATACTGGTACATAAACAAAGAGGTCTCGGGGATATAGAAAATGGAAAATGCCGAAAATGATTAAAACAACCGATAGCATATAAATCGCTACCCTCGAAATGATGTGATAGTGTTTCATATAATGCAAGTTTTATTGCATTAAAGTTAAACAGAATAATCCATGATTGCAATTAAAGCAGCCTTTATTCTTACTCGAAAAGGCCTAATTGTAAGGCTTTTACTGGTTTTTTGGGAAGCTGCACATTCATTCCTTGGGTATTGCTGATTTCATAGACTTCAGATGCAACATACCTTGATGAAATGATGATCTCCGTTTCATTTGCATGAGCTTCAAAAAGGCTTTTTGCCAGTTCAGGACTATTGTTTTCTTTAGAGAGATGCGATAAAAATAAATGAGTCAAAAACTGCGACCGATGATTGGTAAATAAATCCAAAGCCTGTTTATTGGAAATATGTCCTTTACCATTTCTGATTCTCTCTTTTAATATAAATGGATACCTGCCATTCTCCAGCATGACCTCATCGTAATTCGATTCTAAAAATACTGCATGGCATTGTTTAAAATAATGAATCACCCGATCACAAACAGTACCAATATCTGTTATTACCCCAACATTAATTCCATTGTTACTAATAAAAAAACTATGAGGGTCGATGGCATCATGTTCTTTTCGAAAAGGGATCACTTGAATAGATCCGATCTGAATGGGTTCGTCTGCTATAAAATGAGCAGATAAATGTTTGATCAACCTTGGTCCTTTTTTTCCAGTTTCTGTTGTAATATAAACCGGGATTTTATATTTATTGGCCAGAACAGAAACACCTTTGATATGATCAGTGTGTTCATGAGAAACAAAAATCGCTTTCACTTTATTCATCGTGAGGCCAATTTGTTTGATTCTGATTTCAGTTTCTCTGCAAGAAATGCCCACATCAATCAGCACCGCTTCGGAATCATTTCCAATATAATAGCAATTGCCATTGCTACCCGAATTTAAAGATGCCATTTGTAGTGCCATAGAATTTACAAAGAAAGTGTATATTTAACTCACAAATAAAATTTGTTCTTTATGAGTATCGCCAGTAAATTTTTAGCCGAATTAAAGCAGGAAGCCGTTAATACAAGAGCCATGTTGGCTGCTATTCCTTTTGAACATGCAGAATATAGGCCCCATGCCAAATCGATGAGCTTGAAAAAACTGGCAGCTCATGTAGCTGAAATCAATGGCTGGTGGAAAGAGTGTTTAGTGCAGGATGAACTGGATTTTTCTAAAGATTCTGGGAAGCCCAAAGAATATCATTCGACCAATGATTTAGTTGCATGGCATGATGAATTGATTGCAAAAGCAGAAACTATTTTGAATAATACAGCCGATGATGCATTTGCAAAACCATGGACTATGCGCAATGGGGAAGTCATTTACTTCACTTTGCCAAAAGAGCAAGTAGTAAGAACCTGGTGTTTGAATCATTTATACCATCATCGTGCGCAATTATCCGTTTATTTAAGATTGCTTGATATTCCTGTTCCTGGGATGTATGGACCTACAGCTGATACAATGTAATGGCAAGGATTATTTTTATTATTGGAGTTGCGGGCTCTGGCAAAACAACGATTGGTAATTTGGTAGCTTCTGTCATGGGAATTCCTTTTTTTGACGGAGATGATTTCCATTCGTTGGAGAATAAAAATAAAATGGCATCTGGAAATCCGTTAAATGACCAAGATCGATTGCCATGGTTGAAAGCGATCAATCATAAAGCCATTGAAGCATCATTGAATAATGGAGCCGTCATTGCAAGTAGTGCTTTAAAACATCAATATAGAAGCATTTTAGCGAATGAAATCAATCATATTCACTGGATTTTTTTAGAAGGTAATTATGATACGATTCATCAAAGACTGCTCGAAAGAAATGATCATTTTTTAAAAGCATCATTGCTTCAATCGCAATTTGATATTCTTGAAAAACCAACCAATGCATTTTCTCTTTCAGTCAATCAAGCTCCTGAAAAAATGGTAGCATCAATTATTCAACATATTTCATTGAACAAATTGGGAATTATTGGTATGGGCGTTATGGGTAAAAGCCTTGCGATGAATTTTGGCAATAAAGGTATTCGTTTGTCTTTGTACAACAGATTTGTTCCCGGTAAAGAAGAAGGGATCGCACAATTGGCTGTTGAACAAAACCCTTCTCTTAAAAATGCTCAGCCATTTGAATCGATTGAAGCGTTTGTGCAATCATTGTCAGTTCCAAGAACTATATTTTTAATGATCAATGCTGGAGAAGCAATTGATCAAACCTTGAATGTATTAAAACCTTTACTCGATAAAAATGATCTGGTTATAGATGGTGGCAATACCCATTTTTTAGATACTGCCAGAAGGGTTAAAGAAATGCGTAATGATGGATTTCATTTTATGGGTGCTGGTGTATCGGGCGGCGAAGAAGGCGCATTGAAGGGGCCATCGATTATGTTTGGAGGAGATATAAATCAATTTATACGAATTAAACCTTTGTTTGAATTGATTGCAGCCAAAGATAAAAATGGTCAATCTTGCATGGGATATATCGGGTCAGACGGAGCTGGCCATTTTGTAAAAATGGTGCACAATGGAATTGAATATGCCGAAATGCAACTCATTGCAGAATTCTATTATATTTTACGAAAATTAAATAACGAGAATCCGGCAACAATTGCAGCAATTTTTGAACAATGGAATAAAGGGGAAGCTAGCAGTTATTTACTTGAAATTACCATTGATATACTCCAGAAAAAATCAGGCGATCATTTTTTAATTGATGATATTTTGGATATTGGTGCATCTAAAGGAACAGGAAGTTGGGCTACTCAAACTGCTGCAGAATTAGGTACTGCAGCTGGAATGATGACTACTGCTTTATTTGAAAGATTTCAGTCCAGTAAAAATGGAGATAAGTCAGGAAGACATAAAATGAATTGGCCAAAAGGTAATGAAGCAGGAACAGTTTTGAGAAATCATCTTGGCGATGATTATATTGAATTGATAGGAGCTGCTTTTCAACTGGCAAGAATCATTAATCATCATCAAGGATTTTCAATGATCGATGCCGCATCAAAACAATATCAATGGTCAATTGATAAAAAAGTACTTGCAGGAATCTGGGTAAATGGCTGCATTATTCGTTCTGAGTTAATGGAACAGTTGGCTGTTCATATGGAACCCAACATTGCTGTTCTTGATCTGCCATTTTTCAAAGACTTTATTGAGAAGCATCAAAGCGCTTTGGCAAAATTAGTTGCAATGAGTATCAATAATGGATTATCGGTTCCTGCATTAGGAGCAGCCATTCAATTTATCAATGGTTATTTTTCTGAAGATTCACCCATGAATATTATTCAGGCACAGCGCGATTATTTTGGTGCACATACAGTAGTATTGAAATCTGACCCCAATAAAAATCAGGTACATATTCCCTGGAAATGATCTGATCAGATAAAAAATTGATTGAGTAATAGCACTCCAATTAAGCCCACTATCGAAACAATTGTTTCCATCAAAGACCAGGTTTTTAAAGTCTCTTTTACCGTTAAGTTAAAGTAAGATTTAAACATCCAAAAACCAGAATCGTTGATATGCGAGAACATCAAACTGCCTGCTCCAATGACGAGTACCATTAAATTAGCATCAAATGCAACGGTGTGTAATAATGGGGCTATAATACCTGCTGCAGTTAAAGCTGCAACAGTGGCTGAACCAATACAAACCCTGATGGTTGCGGCTATCAGCCAACCTAGAATCAGGGGATTCATATCAAGATGATTAAAAGCCATTCCCAATTCCTTACTAATACCACTATCAATCAATACTTGTTTTAATGCACCAGCACCCGCAATAATTAATAGAATGGGTGAAATATCCTGAATAGCATCCGTAAAATATTGCATTATTTTTTTGACTGAAATTTTACGCGCAATGCCAAGTGAAAAAAATGAAAACAACAAAGAAACCAATAATACAATGGAAGAATCCCCCCAAAAATGTAAGGATGGATAATCAGCTGGGTTCTTGATATTGTATTGCAGTAATGAAAAAAAACTGATTAATAGTACAGGCATTAAAGCACAAATAAAACTGATCCATTTTCCGGGCAATGAAGCAGGTTCAATAATGGGTTGTACAAAAATGGACAAGGGCGTTGCTTTTACGTTTTTAATTGTTTGGGCAAATAAGGGTCCGGCAATAATTACTGTTGGAATTGCAATGAGTAGTCCATAGAATAGCACTTTACCCGTTTCTGCATTCAGCTGAGCGGTAATGGCCACTGGTGAAGGATGTGGTGGAAGAAACCCATGTGTTACAGACAGTGCCGCCAACATAGGAATGGCGATATAAATGATGGGTAGTTTAGTGGTATGAGTCAGTGAAAAAACCAGCGGTACCAGTAAAATGAAACCAACATTGTAAAACAAGGGTATGCCTACAATAAATCCCGTGATCATCATGGCCCATTGTAATTTCTGTTTACCATAAAATTGAATGAGGCTATTGGCAATTTGTTGTGCAGCACCAGATTCAGCAATTAATTTTCCAAGCATTGCCCCAAGACCAATGGTTAATAATAGGTCTCCCATTAGCTGACCGATCCCATTTTTTACAGAGTTGACCAGTGTTTGTGGAGGAATGCCTAACCACCATCCTGCAACTAAAGCCACCAAAATAAATGATAGGAAGGGGTGCAATTTTACCACCCCTATTAAAAGCAATAAAAGAAAAAGTAAAACAATAATGGTTAGCAGAAGCATAATTATGAAGTTAAGATTATCTTCATACAATGGAAACAATTCCTTCTAAAGATCCATTGCATGGAAAAACACTTGAATCGATCTTAACCTATCTGGTGCACCATTTCGGTTGGGAAGATCTTGCTCGTATGATCAATATCAATTGTTTTAAATCTAATCCGAGCATAAAATCCAGTCTTACTTTTTTGCGCAAAACACCTTGGGCCAGAAAAAAAGTAGAGGATCTATACATCAGTACTTTATAGCCAATTATACTTCAATCAGACTGGTTGTTTTAATAATATCTTTTATAGCATCCGTTAACTTGTCCAGATCTCCCTGTGTATTGAATGCCTGAATAGAATATCGCAGATACACTTTATCGGCATGAGGCATTACTGGAATTTCTATTTTGTATCTTTCAAATAAACAATCCTTTAATGCAACAGGGGAAGCTGTTTTGATGGGGGTGCTAAATAATTGAACAATAAAATCATCATGAATAGGAGCCAAAGGTTCCGATTTCAATAATTTACAAAAAGGCAAAGCGTTTTCATGAACCATTTTTTTACACTTTTGGGCAACTTCGGGCCATTGATTTTTTTCCATGAAATCAATTACCGTAGGTACAGTACAAAATGCAGAAAAATCTCTGGTGCCTTGTGTTTGATGATAATCCAAAAAACGAGAATGAGATGGTGTAGTGCTATTATAACCCCAGCTGATCACCAAAGGATCAAATTGATTTTGCAATTCCCTTCTAACATATAAAAACGTACAACCCTTTGGGGCCATCATCCATTTATGACAAGCTCCTGTATAAATATCTGCATCGAGTGTACACAAATTTAAGGGAACCTGTCCTGGAGCATGAGCGCCATCCACAAAACTGATAATGCCCATTTGTTTTGCCTTTGCACAAATTTCTTCAACCGGAAATTTTAGTCCGGTTGAACTGGTAATATGGCTAATGAAAATCATTTTCGTTTTTCCATTAACACCTTTAAAAAATTCCTCAACGAAAGCATCCTTGGAAACAATCGGCAGACTAATCTTCTGACGAATATATTTTGCTCCTGCTTTATCGCAATAATATTGAAGTGTTCTATCGCAGGCGCCATACTCCAGATCGGTGGTTAAAATTTCATCACCTGGTGCTAAAACAAAACTTTTGGCGATCAGGTTTACTGCATGAGATGGGTTGATCATAAAAACCAGATCGTCTTCATTACAGTTAAGGTATTTCCCCAATGCCACACGGGAATTCTTGAGGTATTGCATTCCTGTTTTTACAATGAACTCAACAGGTTCTTGTTCTAATTCTAATTGGTATTGTTGATAACGCTCAAAAATGGGTTTGGGACAAGCGCCAAAAGAACCAAAATTGAGAAAGGTAATATCTTTTCTTAAAAGAAATTGCGAACGTAGTGCTTCTGTAATCATAGGTTAAAACTAGATAAATTATTTTTTATGTAAACTTCTCCAGGTAATAATTGCGCCAACTAAATCTGCAGTACCAAAAATGATCAACATTGGAGAAACCAATTGTAAACTGGCGAAAATGGCAAATGAACCAAAAACTAAAATTCTCGTAGGAATGGTGTGTTTTATAAATGCAGTATTATTATCTGCTCCAGCCATGTGATAATAATAGCCCAGGCATAGAACCAGAACCCCTGTTACCCTTATCCATACTTCATTGGTTGTTGGAATTTGCATGGTACTCAGTAAAAAATTGGGCATAAAAATGAGCGTTACTCCTACCAAATAAAGGTAAAACCCAAAATAGTAAATTGATTTTGAGGCTGCATTCATAATGATAAACTTTAAAGGTTGGTAATATTTGAGATAAAAGGTACGAAAGTTTAATTATTAGTTTATTTTTAATGCCAATGTATAAGCTACTCAATGGCATTTTTAGAAGTAAATGAGATCACCAAAATAGAGCAGGGCAGGGCAATTGTTCAACCAATTAGTTTCAAGCAAGAAAAATTGCAGAGAATTGGTATTGCCGGCGAAACTGGCTCGGGTAAGAGTACATTATTGAAAATGATTGCTGGTTTGATTCAGCCAGATGGAGGCGAAGTGTTTTTTAATGAAGAAAAAGTACTGGGTCCTTTAGAACAATTATTGCCAGGGCATCCAAAAATCGGATACCTCTCTCAACATTTTGAATTAAGAAACAATTATCGTGTTGAAGAACTATTGGCCATGTCTAATCGCTTAAGCGATGAAGATGCAGCGATTGTTTATTCTATTTGTCAGATCGATCATTTGATGAAAAGAAAGAACGATGAAATTTCTGGTGGCGAGAAGCAACGCATTGCATTGGCTAAATTATTAATTACCGCTCCTTCTCTTTTATTTTTGGATGAGCCATTTTCTAATTTGGATAGGGTGCATAAACAAATCATACAATCGGTGATTGATGATATTTGTACACAGCTTAAAATCACTTGTATTTTAGTTTCTCATGATGCAACCGATCTATTGTATTGGGCAGATCGTTTGTTGATCATGAAAGATGGAAAAGTTATTCAAGATGGAAACCCAAAGCAATTGTATTTTCATCCGGCAAATGAATATGTAGCCGCTTTATTAGGGGAATATAATTTAGTGGATACCAGTCTTCATCCTGCTTTTGAACAATTATTTGGGGAAGGAGTGAGAGGTAAAAAAGCCATGGTTCGCCCAGAACAATTCTCCATCAATAAAGATGGTATTGGACTAACTGGAATTGTTAAACGAGTATTGTTTTTTGGAAGTTATTATATCATTGAAGTATTGTCTGATGGACTAATTATTAAAGTACGTACAGCAGCATTTCAATTTTATACAGGAGATAAGGTTTTCATTCAACTATCGGCATAAAAAGTATACTCTCAGCATAAAAAATTAATTATGAGCGAACAAAGAATTGCGTTGATCACCGGCGGAAGCAGAGGATTAGGAAAAGACATGGCTATGCAAATTGCCAAAAAAGGCATAGACGTGATCATCACTTATAGAACCAAAGAAGCCGAAGCAAAAGAGGTAGTAAATGCCATTCGTTCAACAGGAAGAAAAGCTGCAGCACTGTTTTTGGATATGAATGCATTTAATGAATTAGATGCTTTTCTTACAACATTACAAAATACATTGACTCAAGAATTTAATTCGGCAACAGTTGATTGTTTGATCAACAATGCTGGAATGGGGGCTACTGTTCCTTTCGAAAATGTAGATGAAACGGTATTCAATGAATTCATGAATGTGCATTATAAATCGGTGTTTTTTCTCACGCAAAAAATTGTTCCAATGATGCCATCCGGAGCAATCATCATTAATATTTCTTCGAGCACTACGGCCTATGCTGTTCCTGGTTATTCGGTATATGCATCTTTAAAGGGAGCAATTGAAGTGTTTACTAAATACCTGGCTTTTGAATTGGGCAAAAAAGGCATTCGTGCCAATGCAGTAGCGCCTGGTCCTGTTGAAACAGATTTTAATAATGCAGCTATTCGCAGTAACCCCGATCGGAAAAAATATTTAGGATCACTTTCTCCGCTGAATAGAGTTGGCCAGGCCGATGATATTGGCAGCGTGGTTGCCTTCTTATGTACCGAAGAGTCCAAATGGATTAATGGACAGATCATTAAAGTGAATGGTGGTTTGGTGTAATCTATTTTACATTTTTTCCAAAAAAATCGATGGTTCTCTGCCAGGCTAATTTAGCCGCAGCTTCATTGTACCTTGTTGGAGCAGTATCGTTGTGGAATGCATGATTTACGCCTTCGTATACATATATTTCATAAGGAATATTATTGGCTTTCAAAGCAGCTTCATAAGCTGGGATCCCTTCGTTTACTCTGGTGTCTAAACCTCCATAATGCAATTGAACGGCAGCTTTTATATTCGCCACTTTAGCAGCTTCTGGTTGTCTTCCATAAAATGCAACAGCCGCTTTTAAACTAGGAACTTCAACCGCTAAACTATTGGCCATAGCGCCGCCCCAGCAGAATCCAACGCAACCGAATTTTCCATTGCTATCTTTTCTGGTTAAAGCATAATCAAAAGCCAATTTGAAATTTTGAATATTTTCATCGGGCTTTAATGTGCTGAACTTAGCCCTTAATTCATCATCATTTTTAGGCAGTTCTCCAAGTGGTGATAGAATATTGGGAGCGATCGCTAAATAACCTGCTTGTGCTGCTCTTCTGGCAACATCTTCTATATGTGCATTCAAGCCTCTGTTCTCATGAATAATAACAATGGTCGGATATTTTTTATTTGCTTTAGGTCTTGCAATGTAAGCGGTCATTTCTCCATTCACCCCAGCATATTTTCCGTATTCAGTAAACAGATCATCATCAGGCGTTATAGCAGCATGTTGTGCATTTACTTCTATGAGTGGCAATACACTCATAGCCGCTGCAAGACTTCCTGTTAAGAGGGTTAGTCGTTTAATGAATTCAGAGCGTTTAAGTGGTTTATGGGTATACTCGTCGTAGAGGTTAATGATTTCCTGATTCATACAAAATAATTGAATCAGAAATTTACTGAACTTGATCGATAAAAAGAAATTAAACGCTGATTCTTTTCGAAATCTGGTCGTCTATTTTTTTAAATAAATGGTAGGGCTTGTAAATTCTCCAATCCGCTATTTCCATTAACTCGATATAATAATGGAGTTTCTTTTTTCTAAAATCCTGTTGGGTGGCTTCGGGCATATTGAGTGCAACAATCCATCCGTTTTCTTCTGTTACTTCTTCGAACCATTCCTGGTAATATTCTTTATCGCTACTGTGAAAATTCAATACATTTTCGGTGATCAAAATATATTTAGTGATTTTCAATTTCGATAACTGATCGATGATCTCCCGCTTTAATTCCATGATATCATTCTCAATAGCATCGTTCCACTCACCGATCATTTCGATGATGGCAAAATTCAATTCATAATCAACATAAATAATTTTGATATATAAAGTTCTGCTGCCAAAATCATCCCATTGAGGATGGATATAATAATTGTACACTGTTTGAGAAAATTCAAACTCACTATAGGTTCTTCCAAAAAAAGGCGATTGGGGATCTTCCTCTGCAACATAAATATGCCGCCAGTTAAAAAAAGGTTCTATGTCGTGCATCTCAAGTAAGCTATTTCTTATTGACTAATCGCTTCAGCAGCTTTTTTTACACTGCCATGCTTCAATAATAAGTCTTTGGCTTTTTCATAGTCGCTGATAGATAATCGATCCATGAGCATTTTTACACCACGGTCTACCAATTTCACATTGCTTAATTGCATATTGACCATCTTATTGTCTTCTACTCTTCCTAGTTGGATCATGATAGAAGTAGAGATCATATTGAGTACCAATTTTTGTGCGGTACCACTTTTCATTCTTGTACTACCTGTAACAAATTCAGGTCCTACCACTACTTCAACCGGAAAATCGGCTGCAGCAGAAACGGGTGAGTTTGGGTTGCAACTGATACTGCCTGTTATAATACCTCTTTTTCTACATTCTTTTAAAGCACCAATTACATAAGGGGTTGTGCCACTGGCAGCCAAACCAACAACCACATCTTTATCGCTAATAAAATGTTTTTGCAAATCGGACCAACCTTCATCTGTACTGTCTTCAGCAAATTCAACTGCTTGTGTAATGGCTTTTTCGCCACCGGCAATCAATCCAATAACAAGACCATATGGAACACCAAAAGTAGGAGGGCATTCGCTGGCATCTACAATGCCCAATCTTCCGCTGGTGCCTGCTCCAATGTAAAATACTCTTCCACCAGCCAACATTTTGTCGCTGATAGCTGCAACTAATTTTTCAATCGCTGGAATGGCTTTTTCAACGGCATCAGGAACCGTTTTATCTTCTTGATTGATGTTTTTCAATAGATCGTGAATCGACATTTGTTCTAAATGCCTGTATGTAGATGCTTGTTCGGTAACTTTAATGAACTCAGCCATGATTATTTTTTTTGATGATATTCTATCAATCCAGGCATGGGTGTTTTTAAAACCCGGCCCAATTCCAATTCATAAGTGCTACAAAGTTCCTTCAAAACATCTTTAAATCCAAACGCAATACTGCCGATGAAATGAATTGGCTTGGTCCAGCTTTCTTTGTATTTATACAAATGGGTAAAAAAGAAGTCATTTAATCCATCTTCTATGATGTTTTCAATCATAAAATGACCCCTATTTTCCGCTAAAAATAATGCAAAACTGGCCAGGTATCTGTTCGGTAAAGGCATTTTGTAAACATTGTGTAAAATGCTTTCGTGGGTTTCGTTGAATCTTTTTTCGAAGCGGGCGGTCAGATCTTCGTCGAAGGTTTTGTATAAATAATATTGAATTACTTTTTTACCCAGATAAGCGCCACTGCCTTCATCCCCTAAAACATATCCCAATCCAGGGCTGTTTTTTTCTATTTTCTTTCCATTGTAATAACAGGAATTAGAGCCAGTGCCCAGAATGCAGGCAATCCCTTTTTCATTTCCACACAATGCCCTTGATGCCCCCATTAAATCATGATTTACTTCTATAGTAGATTTTGGGAATAATTTTTTCAAAGTAGATTTCATGCTTTTTGCATTGGCTAGATCTCTCAGGCCGGTACCATAAAAAAACACTGAATCAACCTTTGTATTGCCTATTTTAGGCAATAATTTTGCTTGCAGAATTATGCTCATTTCTTCTGCCGAAACAAAATAAGGGCTGATGGCTGGAGTAATGATTTTTGTTTTTTTGCCTTTAACGAATAAGCACCATTCGCATTTGGTGGATCCGCTATCGGCAATCAGGATGGCTTGCATGTGAAAAGTTTATTTCGGATATAAATATAGATATTTGCAGACTATGGGCTCAAAGAAATTACAGGTTTGGTTACCGATTCTTTTTTCAATCGTGATGATTATTGGGATGGCAATTGGGTTTCAATTAAAAGAGAAAACCATGTCACCTACATTTTTTGGGGTGTCTAAAAGGTCTTCGTTACAGGAATTGACCGATCTGATCAAGAATAAATACGTAGATAAATTGGCTTATGACAGCATCAATGCATTGGCCGCAACGGAATTATTGGAACATTTAGACCCTCATTCGGTATTTATTCCGGCAGCAGACCTTAGTGTAGTGAATGAAGAAATGCAGGGCAATTTCGAAGGGATAGGCATTGAGTACAGGCTGATCAATGATACGGTCAATGTGATGAATGTAATTAAAGATGGTCCTTCTCAAAAAGCAGGGATTCAAATAGGCGATCAATTATTGGCTGTTGCAGATACCATCAAGGTTTCGGGAGTAAAGATCAACGCTGTTAATGTAAGAAAGTATTTTAGAGGACCCATTAACTCATCGGTTAAAGTGACCCTGAAGAGGGGTGGCGCTATTCAGCATGTTACTATCATTAGGAATGTGATACCCGTTTCATCGATTGATGCAGCATATGTGATCGCTCCAGGCACAGGCTATATTCGCATTAATAAATTTGCAGAAAGAACCTATGAAGAGTTCATGCAAAATCTGGAAATGTTGCAGAAGCAAAAGATCCAATCTTTAGTGCTCGATCTGAGGGGCAATGGAGGTGGATTGATGAAAGAAGCGATTGATATTGCAGATGAGTTTTTAGAAGACGATCAATTGATCGTATACACAGAAGGAGAGCATACGCCAAAAATGGAATACAGATCGAAGCGACCAGGGATATTTGAAAAAGGAAAACTGGTAGTTCTGATTGATGAAACATCTGCTTCGGCAAGTGAAGTATTGGCTGGTGCTTTGCAAGATCTGGAGAGAGCCACCATTGTTGGTAGAAGGTCTTTTGGAAAGGGATTGGTACAACAGCAATTTCAATTGAGTGATGGCTCTGCAGTAAGGTTGACCGTGGCAAGGTATTTTACTCCACTGGGCAGGAATATTCAAAAATCTTATAGCCATGGAATGAAAGCTTATCAGGAAGAATTGATGAGCCGTTTTCAAACTGCAGATTCAATCAATCGAAAAGAAGATACCGCTACCACGAAGAAACTGTTTAAAACCAAATCAGGTAAAATAGTGTATGGGGGTGGGGGTATTACTCCGGATTCTATCGTTACATTCGACTCGTCTCGGTATCCAAAAATGTACATGCAATTATTGGTTACCAATAACTTGGCCGATGCAGCCTATTATTATTTTTTAAACAATAGGGCATCCTTTGAAAAATACAAATCACCAGAAGCATATTTGACGAATTATCTGCCAGGAGCGGCAGAAATGGGGTATATCAGTAGGTATGCAACCAAAAATGGTATTCAATTATCGGCCATTGACGCATCAACTCAAAAAATTATCTTAAACAGATTTAAATCATTGATTTCTAGATATTTATGGAATTCTAATGGTTATTTTATTATCAATAATTCCGAGGATCCAGTTACACAAAAAGCACTATTAGTTGTAAAATAATACCAACTAGTTGGTATATACAAAATAAACATTGTAAATTAGCGTTGCGAACGAATCAGTTTGTAATTTTGGTAACGCTAAGTAGTTCCATTGTTTACAATGAACAACAAGAAAATCTACATATTAAAAAACCGACTTCGATTAACTGGTCCTTACACTTTAGACATGTTAAAAGAAAAATCATTCAGTGGAAATGAACTGGTTTGGTATGAAGGATTGTCCGATTGGACCGAAATGGAATTAATAGATCCATTAAAAGAATTTATCAATAAAGAGCGCATAGCTATTAAGAAGGACTCTTTTTGGAAGAGGAATAAGTTTATTTAATCCCCCCTTTTTTTTACTTATTCTTTTTAGTTACTCTTTTTAGTTGTTCCGAATCCTGGCTGGTCATTGATCAATAAATGACCATCTTTTAGTGTAAAACCGTCAACAACCCAGTCTTCTATCAAATCTAAGCTACCATCTAAATCGAGGTATTTGGTATTGGCTGAAGCATAAGCAATATGTAAAGCGGCAGTTATACTCAATATGCTTTCATCATTGCAACCCCAAAACAAATCAATTTGAGCTTGATTAGCTATTTGAGCTATTTCTCTGGCCCCCATGATGCCACCGCATTTCATTAATTTGATATTGTATATTCCAAATGGTTTTGCTCCAACACCAAATTGCATTGCTGCATGCGCATCTTTGATCGATTCATCGCCAGCGATCTTGCTGCGGTCGTTTATTTCCATCAATTCATTTTCTTTTCCAACTGGTAAGGGCTGTTCTATTAATTCGATATTGAATTGGTTGGTGGATTTGATAAATTGTTTCAATTGCAATAAGCTATATCCTTGGTTGGCGTCTACTCTTATCAGTAACCGATTGTTGAAATATTCAAAAAGTTTGATCACTCTTTCGATGTCTTCTTCTACAGAAATGCCTGTTTTTACTTTTAATATTGTAAAGCCCATTTGTTCATAAGCAATGGCATCAGATAAAGTTTCCGTTACCGATTTAATTCCAATGGTAACAGATGTAGGCAATGATTTAATTTTTCTTCCATAAAAATCCACCACTGGTATGCCTAAGTATTTACAAAAAGCATCATGCAAAGCTATGTCCATAGCAGCTTGTGTTCCGGGCAAATGATCGAACTGCTTTTTTATTTCATGAATGATCTGCTGAAAATGCCGAATATCTCTGCCGATAAGTGATTGAACAAATGAAGATTGTAGATGAATCAAGGTTTGCGCAGAATTTTCGCCAACTACTTCTTCCGCAGGGCTGGCTGATCCTACACCGATCATGCCATTGGCTAATTCAATTTCAATGAAGACTATTTCAACTTCATCAAATTGGCCATATGCTATGGTGTAAGGATTTTTTAAACCTCCCTTTTTTAAATAGCTATGAATGGATTTGATTTTCATGCTTTCATTTGCTTAAAGAGTGGAACTAATTTTTCTACACCTTCTTCGAGGGGAAGTAATACCGGAATCTGTAATGATTTTTCGTAGAATTGCTGATAAGCAAGCGCTTCATTGATATCGCATCCCTGTGTATTTAGTGCAAGTGCAATCACCGTTGATCCAAACTGTTGGATGATTTCGATCTCCGATTCTACAGAGGGGATTTTACCCCAATGCGGGTCATCATCAAAATAGATTCTTTTAGGAGCATGCACCAACACTACTTGTTTGGCATTGCCAGAGATCAATAATTCCAAACCACAGGGCCCACTTGGATTTCTTAATGAAGATTGACCTTCTAAAAAAATAACAGATGCTCCTGTTTCATTGACGCAACTCACAATGGCATGTTCCAATTCACCAGAAACAAAATCGTTTAAAGTTGAATCGAAAATAAATCCATATTGTCCACCCTGTAACCATCCTGTTTGGCCTGTATAGATCATTTCGGCTTTAATGTTATTGGCATTGCAAGCTTGTTTTAGCATTCTTGCGGTTGTTCTTTTGCCCATGGCACAATCCATTCCAATGATGGCAACAATATTGGCTTGTACTTTAAAAATGTCTCCTGTAAAAAAATGAAGGTCTTTTCTTGCTTTGGGTTTTCGAATATCGATCAAGCTTACTCCATGTTCTTGTGCAAGTAAAACCATTTCGGGTTGGTCGTTTAAATATTCATGCAAACCGTTTACAATTGAAATGCCTTTTTGTATTGCTTCTTTAACAATGAGCTTCATGTCTGGTGGTAAATAACCACCCACAGTTGCAACACCAATAATTAAATATTGAATATCATTGGATGCAGCTAAAGCATTGGAAAGATTGCCATAAACCGGAATATTGCGAAGCTTTCCATCTAAGAGTTCGCCTGCATCTTTTCCTTCATTTTCTTGATTGTCTATAATGCCTTTAATAGTAAATCGATCGGTTCCTCTAATTAATCCATGTGCAGTTTTTGCATCACTTGTATGGAGTAATCCATTTGTTAATACCAATGCGTTATTCATGATAGCCTAGCTTTAGAAATCTCTTTTAATTAATTTGCCTGGGTATTTACCAGTGGCTTTTTGCTTGTTATAAATCAATTGGCCATTTAGCCAAACCATTTCTATTCCTGTTGAAATAGCTGTTCCATTTTTCACATCGGCATTGTCTTTTACTGTTGCAGGATTAAACAATACCAGATCGGCATAATTTCCGGCAACAATAGTTCCTCTGTCTTTTATTCCTAAATGTTCAGCAGAAAGGCCAGTCATTTTATAAATGGCATTTTCCCAAGAAACTGTTTTTTGCTCCCGAACATATTTCGCCAATACCCTTGTAAATGCACCATGACCTCTTGGATGGCCGCTTCCGGATCCATCAGAACAAATATTGGTCATTGGCCAACTCATGAAATCAGCTACATCCTGATCATCCATCGATTTGCCCATGATGGTTTCAATATTGCCTTTGTAATCAGGATTCTTTTTCCTGAAATCTTCTGCTATGGAAATCAGTTTCATCAAAGTGGTTGCATTGTCTGCTTTCATCATTGTAGCAATGGCGGATACCGTTTTTCCTTCGTAGCTTGGTTCTGGAGCAAAGCGAATTAAAACAGATTGATCGGCATCGAATAATTGGTTTACTGCAAAAGCGGCACTCACTGGATTGGTATAATCGCGGTTAGGAAACAAGATCTTTAAAGTAGAGTTCCAAAAATTATAAGGGTAAATATCGGCGGTAATATCTACTCCGGTTGATCTTGCAGCTTGGAGTTTTTCAATTACTTGTGGGGCAGTTCCCCAAAGATCCTTCTTGGCAATTTTTATATGAGAAATTTGAACAGGAATTTTTGCGATCCTGCCAATATTGATGATTTCATCAATCGCTTCTTCTAAGTTGATATCTTCACTTCTAATATGACTAATATATCTGCCATTGTATTCTTTGGCAACTTTGGCTAATTCAATTACTTCATTTCTATTGGAATAAAAAGCAGATTCATATTCAAGCCCGGTAGACAATCCCAGAGATCCTTTTTTCATTTCATTGGCCAATTTCAATTTCATCTCTTTGATTTCTGCTTCAGTAGCAATCCTCAATAGATGATCAGCACCCATGGTTTCGTCTCTCAGTGTAGATTGACCCGTATAAGAAGCTACATTCACGGCTACAGGCCTGCGTTTAAAAAACTCCACCAATGTATCCATTGCATAACTCTCACCATCTTGCCCAATGGTAATGGTGGTGATTCCTTGACTGGCCATCGGAATTGCTTCTGGCTTATTTTTTAAACTGCCCAGATGATGACTATGTGTATCAATAAAGCCAGGTGCTAATGTCAGGCCATTTCCATTAATTACCTGTTCATTTTTAAATGGACTTAGGTTGCCTATTTCCAGAATTTTATCGTTGGATATTCTCACTGACCCTTTTTTTGCAGGTAGCCCTGTACCATCAATGATTTGTACATTATTGATGAGCTGGGTAACGGGAATAGAAGGAGTTTGATTGGCCAGAATTTCACTGATCACAGTTCGGGCAATTCCATTGTTGCCACTGGTAAGTAAAATGATTGTCTGGTTGGTATCTATCTGCCTTTCAATCAAATTTCTAAATCCGACCCATGATCCTGTATGGGAAACTGTTTTGCCATCATTGCTGATCCCCCAGCCGAAGCCATAATTAAAAGTTGTTCCATTGTTCAGTTTAACTGGAGTAAATGCTTCCTGCATGGTTGTAGCAGCAACCAGTTTATTGGTATACAAAGCCTGATCCCATTTTAATAAATCTGCAGCTGATGAATAAATGTTGCCATCACCAATCACTCCGTCGAGCCTGATTAAATCATTGGGTTCGTTTTTGCCATTTGCTCTGGTGAATCCAAGCACTCTTTTTTTGCTTGCAGTATCTGCAATACGCATCTTTAAATAATGGATATAGGTATTGTTTAATTGAAGTGGGTTAGCAATGGATTGTTTAAAAAATACTTCGATTGGCATTGCTGCTACCTGAGAAATGATGGAACCTAGTAACACATAACCCGTATTGGAATATTCCCATTTTTCACCTGGTAGAAAATGAAGAGCAGGCTGATAGGTAGCCAAGAGCTCAAGCATTTTTTGATTGTCTAAAGTGTCGAGGGTATTGTTGTATTTCAGGGCCAGTGTTTCATATTCTTCCAAACCTGATGTATGGGTGAGTAAATGTCGGATGGTAATATTGGGGTAGGGGAATTTTTGTAAATATTGTTGTACTTTATCATCGTACTGAAGTTTGTTTTGCTCCTTCAATTGCATGATCATCATGGCCATGAACTGTTTGGATACCGAAGCCAGATTAAAGGAAGATTGAATGGTAAGAGGCTTGTTCGATTCGGTCGATTCAAGGCCCAGTTCTTTTTGAAATATAATTTTACCTTTTTCGGCAAGTACCACTACACCATTGAACATTGCTTTTTGATGCAATACGGTTAATGTGGAGTCGATTGTTTTAAGATGGTTTTTATTGAATTGTGCAAAAAGACAATGGAGGGATAGGGTAAAATAAAATAAGTAGGCTGTTAACTTATATATATACTTCATAGCAATAAATGTAATACTCTTTGTAATAATGGTAAAAAATGATGGTGATAACTCAGTACAAAAGGTGATAATATTCATATTTTATTTTCTCATATTGTTCCTATATTCGTAGAAATAGAATATCAATGGGAGCTTCCTCGCTGATTGTACTGATTATTGCCGCAATTGCTTTCTCTGGAATAGCTATTCTCGTATCGTCATTGGTTTTAAAAGGGTCTACTAATAAACAAAAAGGAGAACCTTATGAGTGTGGAATTCCTACTACAGGAAAAACCTGGGTTCAATTAAACGTAGGCTATTATTTATTTGCGTTGATCTTTTTAATTTTTGATGTTGAACTGGTATTCTTGTATCCCTGGGCAGTTGTTGCCAAGAGTACAGGCTGGCTTGCTTTTGCAGAAATTGTTGTTTTCTTTTTTATATTATTCATGGGCTTTTTATATGCGCATAAAAAAGGTGCGCTTAAATGGATTTAACCGGTTAAAATATGATGGAAGAAAAAAATCAATCAATACCTTTTCCTGGTCAGGTTCATGAAATGCCTGGAGGTGGAGTAATGTTGAGTAAATTAGATGATGTGATCAATTGGGCAAGATCCAATTCATTATGGCCACTCACTTTTGCCACCAGTTGTTGTGGTATAGAATACATGTCGGTTGCAGGTGCTAAATATGATTTTTCCAGATTTGGTTTTGAAGTAGCAAGGGCAACGCCCAGACAGGCTGATGTAATTATTATTGCAGGAACCATCGTAAACAAGATGGCACCGGTACTCAAAAGATTATACGATCAAATGGCTGACCCCAAATATGTAATTGCTATGGGAGCATGTGCCATCAGCGGCGGTCCATTTTTTTACAATACCTATTCAGTAGTGAAAGGCGCGGATCATGTGATACCCGTAGATGTGTATGTTGCAGGATGTCCGCCAAGACCAGAAGCATTGATACATGCATTGTTATCGCTTCAACAAAAAATTAAATCTGGCTTAACCAGAGAACAAATAAGGGTTTCACCAGTTGAGCCAAAAGCAATATGAAATAAAGAAACACTCCATGCAAGACGAAGAAATAAAAGCTAAACTAACCGAACTACTGCCCGAAGCTATATTTATTGAAGGAGGCGAATGGGTGAATATAAAAGTGGATGTTGCTCAATGGCTGGCTTTTGCAAAACAATTAAGAACTGACCCTGCATTAAATTTTGATTTTCTTTTCTGCTTGACCTGCATCGATTGGAAAACACATTTGACGATGGTATATCATTTATCATCAACAAAATACAGACATAATATAGTAGTGAAAATTGATCTGGATGCCAATCAACCGGAAGTGGAATCATTGGCTTCTATTTGGAGAACAGCAGAGTTTCATGAAAGAGAAGTATACGAATTATTTGGTGTGAACTTTTTGAATCATCCCGATCTGCGTTTGTTGATTTTACCGGATGGTTGGGAAGGGAAAAATCCATTGAGAAAAGATTTTGAAGATCCTATTAACATGATCAAACTCTAATATGGTTGAAGAATTAGGCAGAACACTGGAAGGAGATTTACAGATCAATGTTGGTCCGCAACACCCTGCAACGCATGGAGTGCTGCATTTAGTAATCACATTGAATGGAGAAACCATCAAGAAGGTTGAGCCACATTTAGGATATATTCATCGTTCCATTGAAAAAATGTGCGAAAGCTTAACCTATCGCCAATTTATTTATGTAACGAGTAGAATGGATTATTTGTCTTCTCATATCAATAACCACGCTTGTGCGTTGACGGTTGAAAAAGGAATGCAAATTGAAGTTCCTGCAAGGGCTCAAGTGATCAGGGTTTTAATGGATGAGCTTACCAGAATCGCTTCACATGAACTTTGGTGGGGTGCGATGGCTATGGACTTGGGGGCATTCACTCCTTTCTTTCATGCATTTAGAGAAAGAGAAAGCATCAATGATATTATGGAAGAAACTTGCGGTGCAAGACTCACCATGAATTATATAGTGCCAGGCGGTGTGATGCAAGACATTCATCCTAATTTTCAAAACAGGGTCAAATCTTTTTTACAATTGTATAAAAGCAAGATTCACGAATATGATGAAATGGTTACGGGGAATATAATTTTTCAGAATCGGATGAAAAATGTTGGCGTACTTTCTGCAGAAGATGCTATCTCTTATGGCTGTACTGGCCCAACTGCCAGGGGTAGTGGAGTGAGTTCTGACGTGAGAAAAATTTATCCTTACGAAATTTACAATCAACTGGAATTTGATGAAGTGTTGGAGAAAGGAGGAGATTCATTTTCTCGATACATGGTTAGAATAAGAGAAATGCAGCAATCCATCAGAATCATTGAGCAATTAATTGATAATATTCCCGAAGGCGATTTTCAGGCGAAAACAAAAGCGGTATTAAAATTACCGAAAGGAGAATTTTATACAAGAGTAGAAACAGCAAGAGGAGAACTAGGCGTGTATATTGTTAGTGAAGGAGGAACAACACCTTATAGAATAAAATTTCGCTCACCTGGGTTTTCTAATTTGTCTGTTTTAAACCATATAGCAACTGGTAGTAAACTGGGAGATCTGGTAGCCATGATGGGAACATTGGATTTAGTAATACCTGATATTGATAGATAATATGTGGAGTCTAAACAAAATAGCTAGTACAATTCATGAATGGTTGAATACAACATTCAACTCAACTATTGCAACCACTATAGAAATGGTGATTGCAGGAGTGGCGGTGATTAGTTTGTTTGCTGTATTGGGACTGGTATTGGTATTGATGGAAAGAAGGGTAGCAGCCTGGATGCAAATTCGTTTAGGGCCTAATAGAGTGGGTCCTCAGGGTTTATTACAATCCATGGCAGATACCATTAAATTATTGGTGAAAGAAGGACTTACTCCAAATGGTGCAGATAAATTTTTGTTTAATCTGGCTCCATTTATTGCCATGATCGTAGCCATGTTATTGATGGCGCCGATTGCCTTTGCAAAAGATTTTCAATTGTGGGATTTGAATATCGGGGTATTGTATGTGTCCTCAGTTTCTTCTATAATGGTCATCAGTATTTTAATGGCGGGCTGGTCGAGTAATAATAAATATTCATTGATGGGTGCTATGAGAAGTGGAGCACAGATAGTGAGTTATGAATTGTCTGCGGGCTTGGCGATACTTACCATCATTGTATTAACGGGAAGTTTACAAGTGTCCACCATTGTGCAATCACAAGCTGATGGCTGGTGGATTTTTAAAGGACATATTCCAGCGATCATTGCATTTGTGATTTTCATGATTGCCGTTACTGCAGAAACCAATCGTGCACCATTTGATCTAGCGGAAGCAGAGTCTGAGTTGACTGCCGGATTTCATACAGAGTATTCAGGGATGAAGTTTGCATTGTTTTTCTTGTCGGAATATGTAAACGTATTTATTGTATGTGCAGTTGGTGCAACACTATTCTTAGGCGGTTGGATGCCTTTTCATATCGGGCATTGGGAAAGCTTTAATCATGTAATGGATTATATTCCATCGAGTATATGGTTCTTCGGAAAAACATTTGCGTTGATCTTTTTGATCATGTGGTTTAGATGGACATTTCCGAGATTAAGAATAGATCAGTTATTGAATTTAGAGTGGAAATATTTATTGCCGATTAGTATGTTTAATTTATTGTTGATGACTGCATTGGCAATATTGGGTTGGTACTTTTAAATTGAATTGAACAGATTATGTTTATAAAGGATTATATCAATGATGTGTATGGAGCGGTAAAATCTTTGCTGGTTGGCATGCGAAGAACCGGTTACTATTTTACGCATCATAAAGAAATTATTACCCAGCAATATCCCGATAACCGGGCAACACTCGATTTGCCGGAAAGGTTTAAGGGAGAAGTGGTGATGCCGCATGATGCAAGCAATGAACATCGTTGCACAGGCTGTACTGCATGCGAATTAGCTTGCCCGAATGGTACCATTAAAGTAATTACCAAGTTTGAGGTGAATGCAGAAGGAAAGAAAAAGAAAGCCATCGACAAACTGGTCTATCATTTAGAATTATGCACCATGTGTAATTTATGTGTAGTGGCTTGTCCTTCGGATGCTATTAAAATGGCGCAGACTTTCGAACACAGTGTTTATGATAGAAGCGAGTTTACCAAAGTATTAAATAACCCCGGCTCTAAAATAATGGAAGGTGTAGAATAATGAACGGATCAACTATTATATTTTATTTATTATCTGCGTTGACACTAACGTTTGGTTTGCTTGCAGTAACCACCAGACAGATATTCAGGGCAGCTATTTATTTATTGTTTTCCTTGATCGGAATTGCCGGATTTTATTTCTGGATGTCTTATGAATTTATTGCAGCTGTTCAAATTGTGGTATATGTTGGAGGAATTGTCGTACTGATCATTTTCTCCATTTTCTTAACCCAACAATCAGGAGAACAATTGCCTAAACAAAATTTTGGTAGAGTACTCTTTGCTGCATTAGCTGCTTTTTGTGGTTTTGCATTAACGATTGTTCAGGTAATGCAACAATCATTTAAAGGGGATAATACAGAACCCATTACACCTACTGTAGAGAATATTGGTAAAAAAATGTTGACCATCAATGATAGTGGATACGCATTGCCTTTTGAAGTTGTATCGATATTGTTGCTAGCAGCATTGATTGGATGTATTGTAATTGCAATTCAAAATAAACCAGTGATCAAATAATGGAACCAACGCTTAACCATATACTATTCATCAGCTTTGCACTTTTCTTTATTGGTGTATTTGGTTTTTTCACCAGAAGAAATTTGATCACGATGTTGATGAGTATTGAGCTGATCTTAAATAGTGTCAATTTAAATTTTATTGCATTTAATAAATATCTGTGGCCAGGTAAAATGGACGGGTTATTCTTTTCCATTTTTATTGTTGCCATTGCAGCTGCTGAAGCGGCTGTTGCGATTGCTATCATCATTAATTTATATAGGAGTCACCAATCGATCGATGTGGAGACGGCCGAAGACTTAAAGTATTAAACAACTATGCCAAATGTTCTAAATATATTACTGATTCCTTTATTGCCATTGGCCAATTTTGTATTGCTGGGGCTTTTTGGAAAAGCTTATCTGAAAAAAACAGCAGGAGTAGTTGGTACTGTATTGATGTTGGCGTCTGCATTGCTGGCTTTTCAAACTGCTTACGAATATTTTTTTGTTTATGGTAAAGTGGGGGAAGTTTACCAGCAATTGATCCCATTGAAATTAACCTGGTTGGTTTTTGCTCCGGGTATGCAAATAGATATGGGATTGATGATCGATCCTATTTCGGTGATGATGTTGATCGTGGTAACATTTATTTCATTGATGGTACATGTGTATAGCCTGGGCTATATGA
Organism: Sediminibacterium sp.; assembly: GCA_040403975.1. Taxonomy (GTDB): domain Bacteria; phylum Bacteroidota; class Bacteroidia; order Chitinophagales; family Chitinophagaceae; genus Sediminibacterium. Next base: position 84,116 of record JBBAJS010000001.1, on the reverse strand, counting down.
AAGGCGATGAAAGATTGCCAGTGTATTATTCCTTTCTGGGGTTGTTTACTTTTTCTATGTTGGGTCTGGTATTAGCTACCAATATTTTTCAGATGTATATTTTCTGGGAATTAGTGGGCGTATCATCCTTCTTATTGATTGGATATTATTACGATAAGCCTAGCGCTGTTGCAGCTTGTAAAAAAGCATTTATTGTAACCCGTTTTGCAGATTTCGGTTTCTTAATTGGTATACTCATTTTTTCCAGCATAGCAGGAAGTTTTGATATTCCTACTCTAATTGCCATATTAGCTTCACCTGAATCGAATGAAGTAAAAACGGCGATTGGGTATTCGTTTTTAGGAGTCTCTGCGCTAACATGGGGAGCTATATTGATATTCATTGGTGGAGCAGGTAAGAGTGCATTGTTTCCTTTGCATATCTGGTTGCCTGATGCGATGGAAGGTCCTACACCCGTTTCAGCATTGATCCATGCAGCAACCATGGTAGTTGCAGGAGTATATTTAGTGGCCAGGTTATTTCCCGTTTTTGCAATCGCAACGCCGGGTGTGTTGGAAATAGTTGGTTGGGTAGGTGTAGTGTCTGCAGTGATCGCGGCCATTATTGCCTGTACACAAACAGATATTAAAAGAGTACTGGCTTATTCTACCATGTCGCAAATTGGTTTCATGATATTTGCATTAGGCGTTTCAAAATATGGGGGAGAAGAAGGGCTTGGTTATACAGCATCATTATTTCATTTGTTTACCCATGCCATTTTTAAAGCGCTGTTATTCTTAGGTGCAGGCGCCGTGATCCATTATGTGCATAGCAACGAAATGAGCAATATGGGTGGGTTAAGAAAACAAATGCCTATCACGCATATTAGTTTTTTAATTGCCTGTCTGGCCATAGCAGGTGTCCCTCCATTTGCAGGATTCTTTAGTAAGGAAGAAATATTACTCGCTGCATTTGAGCAGAATCCGGTTATTTATTATATCGCTTTGTTTACATCAGGGCTTACCGCTTTTTATATGTTCCGATTGTATTTCAGTATTTTCTGGAATCAACCATTTGTAGCACATCATGAACATGGCCATGAAAATGAAAGCCATGGAGAAGGTGGTTGGGTGATGCTATTGCCGCTTATTCTTTTGGCAATTGGCTCAACAGTAGCTGGCTTTATTCCTTTTGGTCATTTTATCAGTTCAGATAGTCGTCTATTGGAATTGCCATTTCATCTGAGCTTTTCTATTGCACCAGTACTAATTGGTATTGCAGGAATTTCCATTGCATTGGTATTGTATAAAACAAAGAATGATAAGGCACAAAAAATCAGTGAACAGTTCAATGGCATTTACCAATTAGTATATCACAAATTATATATCGACGAATTGTATTTGTTTCTAACTAATAAACTGGTGTTTAATGTGATTGGCAAAACAGCTGCATGGGTAGATAAAAATATAGTGGATGGAATAGTGAATCTTACAGGAACAATTACGCAGAATCTGTCTGAAGCAATTAAAAAACTTCAATCAGGTAAAGTACAGCAATATGGCATTTACTTTTTCACCAGCGTTATTGTGATTGTGGTTGTTTTTTTATATGTATGGAATTAATTCAGATAAATAAGTATTGATGAATCTTTTATTACTTTTAGTTATTCCTTTATTAACTGCACTGCTGGTGTTAATGGTGTCTACTAAGGAACAAGTACGCTGGGTAAGTTTTGTAGGGTCTGCTGCACAATTGATCGCCGCTTTTTTATTGTTTTTTGCATACAGGGTAGAAATTGCAGCACATAATAATGCGCAATTTTTATTTGAGATTGATTACACATTAATACAATCATTCAATATTCATTTTCATCTTGGGGTTGATGGCATTTCAGTTGCCATGATATTGTTGACTGCTTTTGTAGTGGTTGCAGGAATATTGGTTTCCTGGAATATCGAAAAAATGACCAAGGAGTTTTATTTTTTATTGATCTTGTTGTCTTTGGGCGCTTATGGATTTTTCCTTTCCCTGGATTTATTTGTTTTATTCTTTTTCTTAGAAATGGCCGTTATTCCAAAATATTTACTCATTGGTATCTGGGGTAGTGGAAAAAAAGAATACAGCGCCAATAAATTAGCCTTGATGTTAATGGGTGGATCTGCCTTGATCCTGGTAGGTATGCTGGGCTTGTATTTTGTGGGCGGTCATGAATTCAGTATCAGTAATTTGTCTAAAATCAATATCGCAACAGAATACCAGCATTTGATTTTCCCATTCTTATTTGTAGGCTTTGGTGTTTTTACCGCATTATTTCCTTTTCATACATGGGTACCCGATGGACACTCTTCTGCACCAACAGCAGGGTCAATGTTTTTAGCAGGGATCTCTATGAAGCTGGGCGGTTATGGATGTTTAAGAGTTGCCATTTATTTATTACCTGAAGGAGCAAAAGAGTACGCGCATATCATTATCATTCTTTCAACGATCGCCATTTTATATGGTGCATTCGTTACGATGATGCAAAAAGATATGAAGTACATGAACGCTTATTCTTCCATTAGCCATGTTGGATTTAGTTTATTGGCAATGGCCATGCTTACACAAACTGCTATTACAGGAGCATTGATGCAAATGGTGTCTCATGGATTAATGACAGCCTTATTTTTCGCCGTGATCGGAATGATCTATGATCGAACTCATACAAGAATGGTGGATGAGATGGGAGGCTTGATGAAAGTGATGCCATTTATTACAACCGTTTTATTTTTAGTTGGATTGTGTTCTTTGGGATTGCCTGGATTATCTGGATTTGTTGCGGAGATGACCGTGTTTGTAGGGTCCTGGCAGGTAGATGACTGGTTTCATAGAACTGCAACAATTGCCGCAATCATGTCGATTGTTGTAACCGCAGTATATATTTTAAGAGCGATTGGTTCTGTTGCTATGGGGCCGATCAAAAACAAGTCTTTCCTGGAATTGAAAGACGCAACATGGAATGAAAAATTGGCTGCAGTGATTCTGCTGGTCGGTATTTTAAGCATTGGTATTGCACCGAATTGGTTGAACAACCTTTTGCAACCCGCTGCTGAAATAATCACGAATAGAATTACAGGCAAATAAAATTTAAAAGGATGAATGTATTTTTTCACTTGATGAAGACCGAATTGATTGTAACGATCATTCTATTCTTACTGCTCTTTATTAAATTGGGTAAGGAAAGAACGAATGAACAATTATTGCCTTTTATTCAATTTGCCTTATTGGTTAATTTTATAGCCAGTTGTTTTTTTAATGAGGATGGAAGTTTGTTTGGAGATATGTTCTATACCAATTCATTGATTGCATTCGAGAAGAGTGTTTTGAGTTTAGGCGTGTACTTGATTTCTATGCTTTCTACCGATTGGTTAAAGAAGACCGCTCATTTGACCGAATTTTTTATACTCATGCTTGCTGCTTTATTGGGCATGTGCTTTTTATTGTCGAGTGGTAATTTATTGATCTTTTATCTGTCATTGGAATTAGCTACTATTCCGATCGCTGCCATGTCTAATTTCGATTTGCTCAAAAAGCGTTCATCGGAAGCGGCCATGAAAATGATTCTCTCTTCTGCATTTTCTTCGGGCATTTTATTGTTTGGTATCTCCTTGATTTACGGAGTTACAGGCACTATTAGTTTTGCTGAATTGCCTAAGTTATTAGATGGTTCTCCTTTGTTGATCATGGCATTTGTATTTTTGTTCAGTTCTTTTGCCTTTAAATTATCGATCGTTCCATTTCATTTATGGACTGCCGATGTATATGAGGGATCACCGATCGCTGTTACCTCTTTTCTTTCGGTAGTATCCAAAGGAGCGATTGCTTTTGTATTGTTAACCGTATTGTCTGGCGTATTTCAATCGATGCAAAGCACCTGGTATGTATTGATCGTTGCATTGTCGGTGGCATCGATGGTCATTGGTAATCTATTTGCATTGCGTCAACAAAATATCAAAAGATTCCTGGCATTTTCTTCGATAGCACAAGTAGGTTTTATACTAGTAGGTGTGAGTGGCAATAGCAATATTGGCATTTCTTCTGTTGTTTATTTTATACTCATTTATATGGTGTCTAATCTGGCAGCATTCGGAGTAGTTTCTGTGATCAGTGAACAAACAGGAAAAGAAAATATTGATGACTATAAAGGATTGTATCAAAAAAATCCATTGTTGAGTTGGGTGCTTGCATTGGCATTGTTTTCTTTGGCAGGTATTCCACCTACAGCAGGATTTTTTGGCAAACTCTATTTGTTAACCACAGGAGGAGCGAAGGGGTCTTATTTGTTTATTAGTATTGCGGCTTTGAATATGATCATTTCCTTGTTTTATTATTTAAGGGTAGTGAGGGCAGTGTTTATTGATAAAAATGATCAGCCAATAGAAAAGCTGAATGTGCAATTGCCAGTAAAATTAGGCTTGGTCATTTGTAGTGCGGGTATAGTGTTGTTTGGTATCATGGGTTGGATCTTTGATTATATAGAATCATTACATTAATTCAGATTATGGCTATTAATAAGAATCACGAGTTTGAAGAATTAGATGGCATTAAATGTGGCATCGTAGAAAAAAATGCTACTCAAGCAAGGGCCGATTTTCTACAAAAATTATTGACCTTGAATGGGTTTGAAGTATTGGTAGTTCCAAGCCCTGCACCAAAAGCCGCAGCTGCAGAAGAAGCGCCAATTGTTGAAGCGCCTACTTCATTTACTGTTGGAGTAACCGATTATACTTTTAATTCAACCAATGCTGTTTTCGGTCGTTTATTAAAAACCCCGCAAGGCCATGTAGTTACACAAGCCTATTGGTTACAGAAAGAAGGGGAAACCATAGAAGAGATTCCTTATTTCGATTTCAAATAAGAAATTCGTTTTCAAATCAATTATTAATTCTCCAATCAGCATTTAATGCTCAATCAGCAATTAATATTGACTGATCAGTTTTATATAATTGGCTCTTTCGTAAGCAGTAGGATCAGGAATATTTTTTTGACTCATCAATCCCTTGAATGATTCGATCGAATCAAAGCCCATCAAATCCATCCAATCCAATAATTCTTTATTCATCATTCTCAAATAAGGGATACCATTTTTGTACAAGGTAGATGCTGTCATTACCGCATCAGCTCCTGCCAATAAATACTTGATCACTTCCGAAGCGCTTTGCACACCAGTGGTTGCCGCCAATGACAATTGCAATTTTCCGTACAATATACCCAGCCATGAAAGTGGCAACCTGATCTCACTAGGGTCACTATAATTCAAATCGGTTTTGATCAATAATTCATTGATGTCAAAATCTGGTTGATAAAAACGATTGAATAATACCAGGGCATCTGCACCAGCTTCCTGCATACGCAAACACATATTTCCGGTAGAGCTGAAGTAAGGATTAATTTTTACAGCTACTGGAATAGTCACTGCTTTTTTAACCAATTGAATAATATCCAAATAGCGTTGTTCTACTTCTGCCGATGAAACTGAAATGTCTCCAGGAATAAAAAATATATTTACTTCAATGGCATCTGCACCTGCTTCTTCCATTTTTTTAGAATAGTTGATCCAGCCATCTGCGCTGATGCCATTTAGTGATCCAATGATCGGAATGCTTACGCTTTCTTTTGCCTGACGAATATTTTCTAAGTATTCATCGGTGCCCATATTGTATTCTTCGAGGTCAGGAAAATAATCCAATGCCTCCGCAAAAGAATTGGTAGTAGTAGAAATGATGTTCTTTATTCTTAATTCTTCTTTTTTAATTTGTTCTTCAAACAAAGAGAATAACACCACCGCACCTGCGCCATTGTCTTCCATTTTTTTAATATTGTCTAATTGATTCGACAATGTACATGCCGAAACAATAATGGGCGAATTCAAATTTAAACCCATGTATTTGGTCTGTATTTTCATTTACTCAATTTTAATTTATGCAATGGGTACAAAATCACTTGCTTTTTTAGTGGCTAATTCCTCGTAGGTTTTCCATTTAAGGTTTACCAGATCCTGGGCATGCTTCATTAATTTTTCTGCTGATTCCGGATTGGTAACAGTGAGCACTTTATACCTTAATTCGTTGTAGGCATAATCTTTCAAGCTGATGGTAGGCCTTGGAGAATCAAGCACAAATGGATTTTGATTTTTCTTTCTTAAAGTAGGATTGTATCGGAGCAAAGGCCAGTGACCAGATGCCACGGCTTTGTTTTGTTGATCCAATCCATCTTTTAAATCATATCCATGTGCAATGCAATGACTATAAGCTAAGATCAATGCAGGTCCATCATAAGCTTCAGCTTCTCTCATGGCCAATAATGTTTGTTGCGGATTTGCACCAAATGCCACTCTTGCAACATATACATTGCCATAAGAGATGGCTTGCATCGCCAGGTCTTTTTTACCACCCGATTTTCCACCCGCTGCAAATTTTGCAGTAGCCGCAGTCGGAGTTGATTTAGATGATTGACCGCCAGTGTTGGAATACACTTCGGTATCCAATACCAGGATTTTAATATTTCTTCCACTTGCGAGTGCATGGTCTAATCCGCCATAACCAATATCATAAGCCCAACCATCTCCACCTACTAACCAAACCGATCTTCTCACCAATTGATCTGCTACAGATAATAAATGTGCGGCCGCAGGAGACTGCATTTTTTGCAACTGCTCTTTTAATAATTTTACCCGTAGCTGTTGTTTGATCAGATCGGACTCTAATTTTTGAGGTGCATCCATCAATGCTTTGATGGTATCGGCTCCGAGTTCATTGGTCAACTCATTTAAATATTGTTTGGCCAGTTCCAATTGATTGTCGGCAGTGATTCTCATGCCCAATCCAAATTCTGCATTGTCTTCGAATAATGAATTAGACCATGCTGGGCCTCTGCCTTCTTTGTTGACTGTCCAAGGAGTGGTAGGTAAATTTCCACCATAGATAGAAGAGCAACCAGTTGCATTGGCAATGAGTAAACGCTCGCCAAATAATTGAGACAATAATTTTAAATATGGTGTTTCGCCGCATCCAGCGCATGCACCAGAGAACTCAAATAATGGTTCTAAAAATTGCGCACCATGCACGGTAGAAAAATCGATACTTGAACGATCGTTCCAGGTGAGGTTCTCAAAGAATTGAATATTGTCTTGTTCTTTTTCAATGATCGGATCTTTCTCGCCTAAGTTGATGGCTTTGATCGATCTGTTCTCAGCATTGGTTGCAGGACAAACTTCCACGCATAAATTACAACCAGTGCAATCTTCTAAATATACTTGTAATGTGTATTGTGTTTCCGGAAATCCTCTGGCATTGATGGGAGCATGCTTAAATCCTTCAGGTGCATCTTTCAAATAATCTTTATGATAGAATTTTGCCCTGATCACACTGTGCGGACAAACATAGGCACAGTTGCCACATTGAATACAATCATTCGGTTCCCAAATGGCCACTCTATTCGATACATTTCTTTTTTCCCATTGTGTAGTACCGCTCGGATAGGTTCCATCGATAGGCATCGCACTTACTGGTAATTGATCACCATGATCGGCCATCATTACCGCAGTTACATTTTTTACAAAATCCGGAGCTTTGTTTGAAACTGTAAACAGATCATGATCTGCTGCTGATGATTGAGTAGGGTAGCTTACTTCAAACATATTTTCCAATGTGGCATCTACTGCTTTAAAGTTTTGATCGATTACTTTTTGTCCTTTTTTGAAATAGGTTTTTTCAATGGCTTTTTTAATTTGCTTGATGGCATCTTCTCTTGGGAGTACACCCGATAAAGCAAAGTAGCAGGTTTGCATGATGGTATTGATCCTTCCACTCATTCCATTGTCTCTGGCAACCGTAGTTGCATCGATCACATAGAAATGAATTTTTTTATTGATGATCATTTTTTGTACCTGGCCAGTTAATTTACTCCATACTTCATCTTTGCTATAAGGGCTATTGAGTAAAAAAATGGCACCATCACTTGCATACTCCAGCATTTCTACTTTTTCGGTGAAGTTGAATTGATGGCAAGCAATAAAATCTGCTTTGGAAATTAAATAAGGAGCACGAATAGGTTGGGGGCCAAATCTTAAATGTGACACTGTTCTGGCACCCGATTTTTTTGAATCGTACACAAAATATCCTTGCCCAAATAATTCGGTGTTCTCTCCAATAATTTTGATGGTATTTTTATTGGCACCTACTGTACCATCGGCGCCTAAACCAAAGAACAATCCTTGGCGCCACTCTGACTCATCTAATTTATAATTGGGATCATAGGTTAAACTCAAATGTGTAACATCATCATTAATACCTACAGTGAAACCATTTTTAGGTTGATCTTTTTTCAATTCGTCAAATACGGCTTTCACCATGGCAGGCGTAAACTCTTTAGAAGAGAGCCCATATCTTCCGCCAATTAAACGAGGCAATTGTTTTATTTTTCCTTGTTGCAAGCCTTCTACTAAACAAGCCAATACATCCTGGTACATCGGTTCTCCGGAAGCACCTGATTCTTTTGTTCTATCCAGTATAGCAATTGATTTTACCGAACTTGGAATAGCTTTTATTAAATGATCCAATGAGAAAGGTCGGTATAAACGAACTTGAATAACACCTGTTTTTTCTCCGTTTTTATTCAATGCTTTAACGGTTTCGTCTACTGTTTCTCCACCAGAGCCCATGATGATAATGATGCGTTCGGCATCGGCATCGCCACTGTATTGAAAGAGTTCATATTTTCTGCCAGTCATTGCAGCGAATTCATTCATGATGTCTTCTACAATCACTGGCATATTGTTGTAAAAAGGATTCACTGTTTCTCTTCCCTGAAAATACACATCCGGATTTTGAGCTGTTCCTCTAATGAAGGGATGCTCGGGATTCAATCCTCTGTTTCTATGCGCTATTACCAACTCATCTGAGATCATCGATTTGATTTGCTCATCGGATAGTATAGCCAGTTTATTTACTTCATGAGAAGTTCTAAATCCATCAAAAAAATGGATGATCGGAATTCTTGATTTTAATGTAGCGGCTTGGGCAATAAGTGCAAAGTCATGTGCTTCCTGAACGCTAGCAGAACTGAGTAAGGCAAAGCCCGTGGTTCTTGCAGCCATTACATCCTGGTGGTCTCCAAAAATAGACAACCCTTGTGCAGCCAGAGATCTTGCAGCTACATGAAATACAGTAGCAGTTAATTCTCCCGCAATTTTATACATGTTGGGGAGCATCAACATCAAACCCTGCGAAGCGGTGAATGTGGTAGTTAATGATCCTGTTTGTAAAGCACCATGCACCGTTCCAGCAGCTCCACCTTCGCTCTGCATTTCCATTACATCGGGCACAGCACCCCAAATATTCTTCACTCCTTTCGATGCCCATTCGTCTGCTAATTCTGCCATGGTAGAAGAAGGAGTGATCGGATAGATGGCACAAATTTCATTTACCCGATACGCAATATATGCGGCAGCTTCATTACCATCGATGGTTGCAATTGAATTTTTTTTATTCGACATTTTTTACAGAATTATTGGGTTCAGGAATCATTTCTATAGCATGGCAAGGACATTGCTCGTAGCATACACCACAACCAGTACAGGCATCTAAATTGAATTTGTATCGATTGCCTTTTCCGAGTTTGATGATGGCATCTTCGGGGCAAGCACCAAAACATCCATCGCACTCAAAGCAGTTACCACAACTAAGGCAACGCTGTGCTTCAAAGAGGGCTTCTTTTTCAGAAAGACCGCCAATTACTTCTTCAAAATTTTGAACAGCAATTTTAGGATCTATTTTTTCCTGGGCTTTTTGTGGCGCATCTGTTTTGTACCACATGTGCAATTTGCGATAGCCCGCCGTTGGATGTTTCTCTGGCTTGGTATAATTTTCTTCAAACACAAAACGATCGATATACCTGGCTGCTTTTTTTCCTTGACCAATAGCAATCGTGCTGCTGCGCATTTCGGCAGGCAACATATCTCCACCAGCAAATATTCCTTTGGCACCAGTCATTCTTTGTGAGTCGATCAAAACCGTTCCATCAGCATTGATGCTGATCTCCGGCAGGGTCGTTAAAAAATTAGAATCGGTCTCCTGACGATTGGCTATAATTAATACATCAGCATCAACAGCAATAAATTCATTGGTGCCAATGAGTTTTCCTTTTTCAATATGTTGTTTTTCAAATACAACTTGTTTGTTGATTGCTTTACTGAGTTGATGTTGTAATTGCACATCTACTCCTTCAGCCAATGCGTCTTCAGTTTCGTAATCATGTGCTGGCATCATTTTTTTATCACCGGGATAATACACCGTTACTTCCGATCCAAATCGTTTGATCATTCTGGCTAAATAGAGGGCAAGTTTTCCGCCACCATAGACCACTACTTTTTTTTGTAGATAAGGAGAGGTATAAGATTCTATTTCTTTAAAAAATGCAAAAGCATCTTTGATATAGACCGATTGATCGTTCTCAAACACTTCTTGTTGAATGAGCTGCGCACCGATAGAAAGATATACCGCATCGTACTGGCCATTCTCTTTTTCTGCCTGAATATCTTTGATCGTATAATTTAACCGAACGTTAATACCCATGCCAATGATGCGATCGATCTCGGCTGAGAGAATTTCTTTCGGCAATCGATAGGAAGGAATGCCCGAATACATTAAGCCACCTAATTGCCCACTGGCTTCTGCAATATCCACTTCATGCCCCATTCTTTTTAATTGATAGGCTGCAGATAAACCGCTGGGGCCTCCACCTACAATCAATATTTTTTTACCAGTAGTATGTCTTGCATATCGAATAGGCCAGTTCAAGCGAATGGCTTCATCACCAATAAAGCGTTCAACCGCATGAATATTGATGGTTTTATCGATATGGTTTCTGTTGCATCCGGTCTCGCAGGGCTTCACACAAATTCTGCCCATGGTGGCAGGGAAGGGGTTGTCGGCAACAATGGTTTGGAAGGCCTCGTAAAAATCGCCCGCTTGCGCAAACGCCAGCCAGGCTTGAATATTTTCCCCCGAAGGGCAGGCGCTATTACAGGGGGGCATAAAATCTACATAGAGAGGAATGCGGTTTCTTAAATGCCCAGTTCCTTCGGCATGTGCATGTAGATCGATCGCTTTGGTGATATCGGTTTCAGCCATAAATACTATTTATTGAAACGGTTTAAATGCTGATGTGAAGCTAGAAATCAATCGATTGGTGGACTATGACATTCAACAAAGCCAAATATGAGAATTATCATATAAATGTTTACTTTTATCGCACAAAAGCAACAGACATGAAAAAAATCATTTTTACATTATTATTACAAGGTTTAGTAATGGGAATTTTTGCACAAAAAGCTACCGATAGTAGCAGTCAGAACGGGTTAAAAAAAGCGCCTTGGTTTGTAGAAAGATTTAAAGTAGGAGCAGGCTTTTTTGCGCCAGTAAATAATACTGCAATAAGATTAAGTGCTTCTAACGGAAATTTGGGTACCAATATCGATTTTGAAAATGATCTTGGTTTCGAAAAAACTACCAACACATTTGCTGCACATCTAGAATGGCGTAGTTCCAGAAGATCAAGATTCGATTTAGAATATTATCAGTTAAATAGAAAGGCATCTAAGACCATACAGCGTACCATTCAATTTGGTGATGATACTTATAATGTAAATGCCAATATCAGTAGTTTTTTCAATAATTCGGTGTATCGTTTCTCATGGGGATATGCATTGTTATCTAAACCAAAAGCAGAGTTAGGCTTGCAATTGGGTATACATACCATGCAGTCTTCGATAGGTATTGCATTGGCAGCAGGAGGAGTAGGAGTTGGCGCAAGTGAAGATTTTGGCTTTACTGCACCATTGCCAAACCTAGGAATTTGGGGTGGTTATGCATTGAGCAATCGGTTGGCTTTAAAAGGCGATTTCAGTTATCTATCATTGAATACAGGAGAAGTAAATGGTAAAATTGTTTCTTATCAGGCGGCATTGGTATATCGCATGTTACCAAAGTTTGATGTAACTGTTGGATATTCTGGCTTCAATTTTAATATTGATGCAACAGCGGATAAACGCAGTGTTGGTATTTCATGGGGATACAATGGGCCATCTATTACATTGAATTATAGCTTTGGTAAAAATCGTTGGGCTCATTAGGAATAGCTTTACATGAAGAAACAATTCAACGAATTAGCAGCGCTATTAGCAGGTGAATTGTATTTTAATGATTCTCCTCAACATCAGGTTCAATTACTGGCCTATTCTACTGATGCATCTGTGTATCAGGAAAAGCCAATGGCTGTTGCCTTGCCAAAGACGGTTGTAGATATACAGGCATTGATTCATTTTGCGAATGAACATGCTATAACGCTGATACCAAGAGCAGCAGGTACTTCATTGGCCGGACAAGTGGTGGGCAATGGATTGGTAGTTGATATCAGTAAATATTTCAATCAGATCATCGAAGTAAATGTTGCCGAGAAATGGGTGCGTTTGCAAGTGGGTGTAATACGCGATGATTTAAATAGTTACCTGAAAGGTTTTGGTTTGATGTTTGGCCCCGAAACTTCTACGGCCAATCGGGCCATGATCGGCGGAATGATCGGCAATAATTCCTGTGGATTGCACAGTATTGTTTGGGGAGCAGCCAGGGATCATTTACTGGAAGCGAATATTGTTTGGAGTGATGGAACGCTTGATACCATTGGCGCAGAAGCGATGCAGGAAAGTATTGCTGCTGATGGAATGAAGGGAAAAGTATATTCAGCTTTGAATGATTTATTAGCTGATGCACATCATCAGGAACTGATTCACAATAATTTTCCGGCGGCCAATGTAGTGAGAAGAAATACAGGCTATGCATTGGATTATTTACTGCAGATGCAACCTTATAATGCTGAAGGAGCGCCTTTTAATTTATGCAAATTGATCGCAGGTTCGGAAGGAACACTGGCATTTATAACTGAAGTAACACTCAATTTGATTGATCTTCCTCCACAAGAAGTAGGAGTAGTTTGTATACATTGTAATTCTATTGATGAATCGTTGAGGGCCAATATTATTGCCTTGAAGCATGGGCCAATGGCATCGGAGCTGGTAGATAAATTCATCATGGATTTTACCATTGGTCATCCGGAATATCATAAGAACCGATTTTTTATAGAAGGAGATCCGAAAGCATTGTTGATGGTGGAGTTTATGGAAACTTCCAAAGAATTGCTCCATCAAAAAATAGATGCGCTTATTGCCGATTTAAAAGTAGCAGGTAGAGGATATGCATTTCCTGTTTTGTACAATGCCGAAACCAAATTTGCCTGGGATATTCGCAAAGCGGGATTGGGCTTGCTCAGAAATTTAAAAGGAGATGCACAGCCCGTGAACCTGATAGAAGATTGCGCAGTGTCTACCGATGATCTGCCTGATTATATTGCCGACCTGGCAGTTTTATTAGAACGCCATGGAGTACAGGCATCTTATTATGCGCATGCAGGAGCTGGAGAATTGCATGTAGAACCCATCATCAATTTAAAAACAACAGAGGGTTTAACACAGTTCAGAGGCATACTTGCAGAAACAGCAGCACTCGTAAAAAAATACAATGGATCATTGTCGGGAGAACATGGAGATGGAAGATTGCGCGGAGAATTTATTGCCAGCATGGTAGGAGAGGAAACCAATGCATTGTTTAAGCAAGTAAAAAATATTTTTGATCCGAAAGGAATTTTCAATGCAGGAAAAATTACCAATACGCCTGCGATGGATACACATTTAAGGGTACAGGAAAAAAATAGAAGAGAGTTAAGCAATAGTATTTTCGATTTTTCGCAAGATGGAGGAATTCTACGTTTGGCAGAAAAATGTTCGGGCTCGGGTGATTGCAGAAAATCGGAGATCAGTGGAGGATTGATGTGTCCGAGTTATATGGCTACCCGAAAAGAAAAAGATACTACCAGGGCAAGGGCCAATTTACTCAGGCAGTTTTTAAGCAATGAAAGCGATCTGCATCCTTATGATCATGCCGAGATCAAAGAAGCCATGGACCTCTGTTTGAGCTGTAAGGGATGTAAAATAGAATGCCCATCGAGTATAGATATTACCAAGATGAAGGCAGAGTTTTTGCAACATTATTACGATGCCAATGGAACACCGATGCGTGCAAAAATGATCGGTGGATTTTCTGAACAGATGAAACTGGCTTCGCGATTTTCATGGGCCTATAATTTAATTTTTGATACACCATGGTTGCGCAGACTTGCTAATAATCTGGTGGGCTTTCATCCGGAGAGAACCATGCCTTTGTTGTCTGCTACTACTTTGAGAAAATGGCATGCAGAAAGAAGTATAAAAACTGCTGGCAAAATTTCTGGCGGCGCGAAGCAGGTATATTTTTTCTGCGATGAGTTTAGCAATTATTTAGATGTGGCCATTGGGCAGAAAACTATTTTATTATTAGAGGCACTCGGATATGAAGTGATTATTCCGAATCATCTGGAGAGTGGAAGAACTTATTTGTCGAAGGGATTGGTAAGAAAAGCCAAAACAATCATCAATCAGAATATTGAATTGCTCGGCGGATTAATTGATGAAGTGCATCCATTGATCGGCATAGAACCTTCGGCCATATTGACTTTGAGGGATGAGTATATTGATCTGGCAGAACCATCCAATAAAGCCAGCGCTAAAAAAATAGCGGCATCTGTATTTACCATCGAAGAGTTTATTGCTGCTGAAGTGGCCAAAGGAACTATTCATTCCAATCTATTTCATACCGAGGTAAAAAATATTGCTTTGCACGGGCATTGTTATCAAAAAGTATTGTCTTCTCAGGATAGCATTAAAAATATTTTGAGCTTGCCCATCAATTATAGTGTAGCTGTTATACCATCGGGTTGTTGTGGAATGGCAGGATCTTTTGGTTATGAAAAAGAGCATTATGAAGTATCGCAGCAAGTAGGGGAGCTGGTATTGTTTCCTGCCGTGCGTAAATTATCTCCCGATCATATTATTGCAGCAGCAGGAACTTCCTGCAGGCACCAGATCAAAGATGGTACACAAGTGCATGCCATGCATCCCGTGGAGATTTTGTACGATGCGTTGATTAAATAAAAGATCATTATTCCTAATGATCTTACTTATTTTTTAATTTGAGCGTACCTTATAAAAAAAATTGCCTTTAACGAATTCATTTTCATTCAACCAATTATTAGCTAGTATAAACCATTTATCGTTAGTGGTGGTGTTATTCAATCCAAATCCATGCCCGCCGGCTTCAAAAATATGGAGGTATGATTTTACTTTATGTGCTTCCAATGCTTCCTGCATTCTGATGCTATTGATCACCGGAACTGTTTTATCGTCTTTGGCATGAAAGATAAAAGTTGGTGGAGTTTCCGCGCTTACTTGTAATTCGGAAGAGAAGAATGTTACATTTTCGGGGGAAGGATTATTTCCGATGAGTCGGTCTCTGGAACCTTTATGGCAGATAGAATCATTCATGCTGATAACGGGATAACCCAGTATCATAAAGTCGGGTCTAAGATTGGTCTTAGACTTGTTCTCAATAAAACTAGTTTGAAATTTGGTTCCCAGTGAACTAGCTAAATGTCCACCAGCAGAAAAGCCAATCACGCCCACACGATTTTGATCGATGTTATATTCTTTGGCATGGTCCCGAATGTATTTAATGGATTGTTGTGCATCCATGAGTGGTACTATTTCTCTATTGGTCATGCATGTATCGTTGGGTAAGCGATATTTAAGCATGAAAGCTGTAACTCCGATTGAATTAAATGCTTTGGCAATTTCTTCACCCTCGTGTTCTACCACTACCCTGGAATAGCCACCACCAGGGCAAATGAGAACGGCTGTTTTAAGTGGATTTTGTTTTTCAGGAATATATACGGTGATGGTTGGTGTAATGATATTGCCATAGAATAATTTACCACTGGGATTTTTGCCAGTAAAAGTGGTTAATGTGCAAGGAATGGAATTGGGTATTTTACCACTATAGATAGGAATTTCTTGTTGTGCCATGGTATTGAATGTTATGAGCAATGCCAGAATGGATGTAATCAATTTCATTATTAGCGATCGGTTTGCTATAAAGATAGGTTGTATTGGCTGAAATGAAGGCTGCCGCCTCCGTATTTCTACGTGTGTAAGCAAATGGTTTCTTCGATAATTTTAGGAGTAAAATACGATTTATGAATTTGGTTATTATTATCATTGTTTATGTTGTTGCATTGATTTTTATTATGGCTTTAAATGCATTGTTTCTCAGGTGGGTGTTAAGGGTTAATCAGATGGCCAAATCTGCAGAAAAGACTAGTCTATTTATGCAACTGATGGCCAGAAAAATGGGCATGACTGATGAAGAGTTGCAGGAAATAGAGGAGCATGTGGGGAGGAAGTATTGAGGGTGGGGGATATAGCTATAGGCTATAAAGAATGTTAGGTTAAATATGGAACTCTTGTAGATAAAGGTTAAATTACAATATTTGACAGTTCACACTTTTAGAGTAGAAATTTATTGTTCCACAATTTTGCGAAAAGATACTTCGCAAATAATGCCTGAAATGTTGGATTTATAGTAAAGGAAATATAGGAGTTGGGAATGTTTAAGAGTTAACTGTATTAATAAAACAACAAGAATAACAATATGTCACTTCCAACTACCTACTCTCAAGAATTTAAGAAATTCAAAGACTTCTTTTCAAAAATTAGGGATGCTCAAGCACCACCTAAATTTACAAATCAACTTCTTCTTGATTGGGGCTATAAGTCTAACAATCATAGAGCATTCATTCCGTTACTTAGGTAGTTAGGCTTTTTGACGGGGGATGGGGTTCCTACACAACGATATACGGAATATCGAAATCATGCTGCATCAAAGCAAATTTTGGGTGAAGCTATAAAGGAAACTTATTCTGACATTTTTCTAATTGCAGAGAATCCCACAGCTTCTGACAGAAATTTGATTGAAGGTAAATTCAAAAGTTACCACAACACTAGTGATGTTGTAGCGGCATTAATGACCAAGACATTTTATGCATTACTCGAATTAGCTGATATCTCTGGAGGTTTTAAAGAAGTGAAAAAGCCCAAGAAAGTGACCGATACAACTGAAGATGATGAAATAAATGATGAAGAAGAAAAGCCAAACACAAATTCATCTAAGCCAAAAGGTAGTTTAGGGCTACATTATAACATTCAAGTCCATCTGCCAGCAACAAAAGATGTCGAAGTTTATAATGCAATTTTTAAATCTTTAAAAAATCATCTCCTTGAATAAGAAAAAAGATGTTAGAGATTTCCTCTTTAGAGGCTTGATGTTTGAATCTGAAGTATCGTTGTTTCAAGGAGCTGGAATAAAGATTGGTGCCGATAATGATATTAACGAAAAACAAACACATTTAGAAGCATTGGCTCCATACAATGTTAAATTACGAAATAGATCCTTAGAAATGGCAAGACTATATTCTATAGTTTTTTGTTTTGAAAATGACGTTCGTGATTTCATAAGAGAAACATTGACAGAAAACGTAGGGATTGATTGGTGGGACAAACTATCTACTAGAATTAAAAGTCATGCCGAGTCAAGGCAAGCAACTGCGCTTAAAGATTCTTGGCTTGAAGGTGAAAAGACTGACTTACTTGGGTTTATTGATTTTGGTATGTTAGGTAGCATTATTATTGAAAAGTGGGAACATTTTGGAAATATAATTCCATCTCAACATTGGTTGAAGCAACGAATGGATGAACTTGAAAAAACTAGAAATTTTATTGCCCATAACAGAATGTTATTGCCATCTGAATTCCAAAGAATTTATATGTACATCGCAGACTGGAATCGAATCAACGGGCACTAACTGCTGCTAGGATAAAGTTTTGAGTAAATTTGGATTGAAGGAATAACAATCCGAAGTTTGGATATCTTGACAGTGTTTCCTGTAGGACAAACAAGTTTGAATATTAGTTTCTAACTTTATCAGAATAATTTCAAAAATCAGCGGTTGTGGGAATACAGAAGTCTATTTACTAAACTGAAAACCCCTGCTCGTTAGTGGCAACCCTAGGACTATAATTCAAACCTGAAAAACAAGAAGAAATAATGAAACAACTTGAAGAAATAGTTAATTACTACTTAACCTCAGAAACTAACTATGCCCTAATGATAACAGGAGAATGGGGAGTTGGAAAAACATATTATTTCAAAAATATTTTAAGGCATCAAATTAAAGAGACCTCAACATTTGCTAATAACTCAAAAAAATACAAACCACTTTTGGTTTCATTATTTGGACTAAAAAGTGTAGAAGAAATCCAGACAGAAATATTTTTATCCATTTATCCAATATTAAAAAACAAAACTGTAAAATTAGGTGCAAATATTGGAAAAGCTTTGATAAAGGGAATAATGCATCTGAAAAATTTGGGTGGATATTACGACTATGTATCTGATATAGAAGTGGATAAAGACGATTGGGTTAATTTTACTGAGCTAGTTATTTGCTTTGATGATTTAGAAAGGTTAAGTGAAAGCCTAAATATTGAAGAGTTTATTGGATATGTAAATAGTTTAGTTGAAAATGAAAATGTCAAAGTTTTAATTATTGCTAATGAAAATAAAATCGAGCGACATAATTATTTTGCCCTTAAAGAAAAGGTAGTTGGCAATAGCATTGAATTTATTCCCGACATTAGCGAGTCGTTTGACAGTTTGATTGAAATAAAATTTAAAGGATTTAAGACTTACGAAGAATTTCTTATTAAAAACAAGAATTTAATTTTAGAAGTTTACACTAAAAATTCAAACAATTTAAGGATTTTATCTTTCGCACTTGCGTATTTCCAAAGAGTATTTTCTGAAGTGAGCAGTCAAATTTCATCTTATGAAATATTGAAGGATAAAGAACAAGAAATACTTCTATCTCTACTCAAATTCTCTCTTACAATTTCTATAGAGTATAAAGAAGGTAGAATTACTTTCAAGAAGAAAGAGGATCTTTATGTAGGTGAATTTGATTGGTCTAGTTTTTCATTAGACAATGTTCAATTTGGAAATTCTAATAAAGAAAAAAATGAAGATGATAAAACTTACCGTGAAAAGTTCATTGAGAAATATTATCCAGACAAGGCATTTACATTTTTCACCTCAGTCTTTAATTTCATAACTGGCGGTTCAGTTCTTCAATTTGAAGACCTTATTACTGAATTAAGTAAACTCTATCACATACAAGAAAACGTAATTGCTCCTCAATATGAAGTATTCAATCGGTTAGGGTATCAACAAGTTTTTTCCATTACAGATAAAGAATACAGGGAACTTACAAGAAAAATGCTAAAATATTCTGATAGCGGCTTGTATGACATAACTAACTACCTAACTGTTTTTTATTTTTCTGCTAGGTTTAATAATCCTTTAAACCTTAACCTTGACAGGTTAGAGAAAAGAATTATTACTGGAATGAAAAAAGGAAAATCAAATTATAAATTTCAGCATACTCTTGAGTTTTATTTAAGTGTTGAACCTAACTCCGAACATAAGTACCGACTTTTAAGAATTAGAAAGGTTGCTTTAGAAATAAACAATGAAATTGATTCAGTTTCAAAAAAGAATGATTCTAAGCGACTAGAAGATAGTTGCTATCAAAATTTTCAGGGGTTTTATGCGGAAGTATTAAAACACAACAGTCAATTTTCTTTTGTGCCAATTTTTAAAAATTTTAATCCAATCAAATTCTATCAATTCTTTTTAAAAAGTAACGGGGAAACAAAATGGCAAATAGTTAACTTTTGGAGCAGTAGGTATCGTGACTATCCAAATCCCGACCTGAAACAAGAAATTGACTTTTTGGAAGCATTAAAAAATAAACTTACAACAAAGTTAAATGTACTACCAAAGCATGGAATAATTAATTTTTTATTTAACGAACACATAAATACATTGCAAACATCTTTAGACAGATTAAATCGGGCAACATAATGAAAGACTAAAGGACAGTCACTAATAGGCGTTTGGCAAATAAGCGGGTAGATTGGTTAATTTTATATTCTTTCTCGTATCTACTTTTGTGTTGGGTTAACAATTTTGGCCTTCGAAATCCGCTTCTTTTCCATTCGCGATTCGTAATGGTAATTTATGCTGACACTAAATAGTGGAAAAGGCATGAACTAGTTTGCTAAAATATAAAAATTCTAAAAGATGAACGCAAGAAATTATAGGGTTAAACTCAATCTTTCTCCATTAGACTTTCCATCCATTACTAGTTTAAGTATGCATTCCGATAGCACTCTTACTGAACCCCCAAAACTATTTAATAATAAAATAGTACTAAAAATAACCAAAGCATTTATTTTGACAGATACAGATACACAAAAACAATACGAAGTATTTACAGCTCAATCGATCTACGAAATTCCAATGACCCAAATAACTAGTAGAGAAAATGTTTACGAGTTTTACAAGGATGCCCAATTAGCGTTAAGTGAAGCCTATAATTGGGTACAAAAACAAATGACTCAACTACCAATACTTTCTTTTCCTACTCCACCAGTTGAAACTTATGTGAAAGAGATTGACGGTGTTTTTTATTTGTTAAACTCTCAAAACTAATCAGCACTAGAAAGCAGAATACTACCTCTAACAAAACGCTTGCCGAAATTTGAGCTTCTAACTTTGGCCCAACAACTTTTGGTATTGCTATTTAACTTCAGTAATTTGGCTATAGTTAAACGTGTCTCTAGTGTCTAAAACAATAATAGGAGCAAGGATTATCTAAACTGCCCCAAGTCGCTATGTTGAAGTCAGTAATTAAACTTCCTTAATACCATTCTATGGATTATTTTGACAAACAAAACGAACATTTTTTTGTTTTTTTAAACGAAACATTTCAATTTAAGAAATTAAAAACATGGGATGATATTGCAAAATCAATTACATTAAAAAAAATTAAAAAGACCTACAAGGTATTTGCTCAATTATTTCCGCAAAATTTTAACTACATAGAAGAATTGAAGAAAAACAATTCGTCTTTTTCAAGTTTACACTTCGGACAAATAAAGGCAAATAAAATAATTGATGAAGTGGTTAGGTTTTCCTTATACTCGGAAAAAATCCTTGTTTTTCATCCATTACAGAATCCCTCTGTTACCAACCAGCAACTTGATCCTCGAAAAAATCCAAAATATTGGTTACCTGATTTTTTAGAGGCGCTATACTTTTATATAACAATTCAAAAGTGGGTTAAGGCTGGAATAATAAAGCTTATAATTAATCCTGTAGAATATGATTTCTACTTGATGGAAAAAATTACTGCTGAAGCGAAAGCTCGAATTCTAAAACTTGACAAACATCAATTAATTGCTTTAGATGGAGATATCGTGTCTCAAAATCTTGCAGAACAGCTAGCCCGATATTACAAAGGAAGAAATAGAGAATTTATTCTCGATGAAATGCTAAAAATGAAACAACCTCTCTTTACAAAGGATGAAGCGGTGAAAATGACTGATGAAATTATAAAATCTATACCTAGAATTAATCCTTTATATGAAAAATTAAATATTCCTCTTAATACAGGCATGCTTTCTACAATTAAAAGCGGCGGTTCTCTTGAATCAATAATTTTAGTTTCTGAAGCAGCAGAAGCAAATATATATACACCCTCAGAGTCGAATTGGCATCAAATTAAAGAAATAGGGTTAAATGATTTTTGGTTAAAATTAAACCATTTATATTCAAAAATTGAACTTCCATTTTTAAATAATGTAGATACAAATTTTGCTTTAGAATTAAGGAAAGAAGATCGGCTTGTTGGAGTCCGTCAGGAACTTAAAAAAATCTACAGTGAATTAAATTCTATGACAATAGACAATTTAAGTGAAAGTAAGATAAGAATCATACAAGACGGCTTCTTAGAATCAATAAAAAAAGCCGAAAGCGAATGGGTCGAAATAAAAAAACAAGCAGATAATTCCAGAAAGAAATGGATGATGGCAAATGTTGGCATCCCTTTAATTAACAATGAAATAACTTTAATGCCATTAATAATTGGTTCCCTAGCATGGTTGTATTATAATGAGAAGGGTGTTAAAGACAAGCAAAAAGCGCAAAGAATAAAAAATCCTACTTCAGTTTTTATTGATTTAAAAAATCAAGACCAAACATTTTTTACAGTACTAAAAAATAGTTTATTATAATGCTGCTGCCAACAAAAGGTTTATGCAATTGTGGCATAATATTTAAGTAATCAGTGGCAGCAGCTCCAATGGTTATTGATTTTTGACTTTAGCTTATTGTTATTAATTTAATTTCGTTTCATGACTGGCAGCTAGTCTATTACTCTTAAATTAGCAATGCTCTTTAGTTACCAAGTTTTATGACCTCAAACATCACCACATTCCTCCAATCCATCCACCCCTTCCCGAACAACATTTTGGAGGAAGTGGCCTCGCATTTCCAACATCTCGAATATCCTAAAAACCATCTTTTACTCAAACAAGGGAGGCCTTGTAAATACCTTTGGTTTATGGTAAAAGGGGCTGTTCGTTTTTTCTATACAGATCAGGAGGGTAAAGAGAGCAATGTTTGGTTTTCATTGGATCAAGATATAGTGGCGGATGCACCAAGTTTTGTGAGTCAACATCCATCTAATGAAAGCATTCAACTTTTAGAAGACAGTGAGTTCTATGCCATTGAATACAGTCAGCTTCAAACGCTCTTGCAAAAACACCATCCCTTTGCGCTTTGGTACATCAAACTAGTGGAGAAATACTATGTGTCTCAAATAGAAGACCGAATCTCCGACCTTCAATTTCTTTCAGCCAAACAGCGCTACGAAAAACTCCTCATTCAATTCCCCAATATCAGCAATCGCATCAACCTGGGGCACATTGCCTCTTACCTCAACATCACCCAGGAATCCCTCTCCAGAATCAGGTCAGGAAAACTATAAGTCCTTAATGCTCAAATTTTGGTATTGCTATTCAACTTCAGTAATTTGGCTATAGCTAATTGCGTCTTAAGATTCATTAAGAGTTAGATTGATATCCAATGAATAAAAAAATCAGTGTTTTAAAACTTTGGCTTTTAACAGGAATGAGTTTTTTATTAGTTCTAATCCCAATCCTATTATTGGGTTTATGGAATCATTGTTTTAATTCACAAAGCAATCAATATGACAGGGTAAAATTTATAATAGCTATTTTCCTGAATACTTACATGGACGATATACTATCTCATTCATTTCTTTATTGCTTAGCTTTTTAGGGGTAATTTTATCATCAAGGTATTTATACAATAGGACTTCTTTTCTAAAGGTCATTAACTTTGTTGTACTTTCTTTAGGAATTATTATGATGATGCTATCATTGTTTTCATTAATGTAAACCATTCTGGAATTAATTTTAAAACCTCCATATAAGCATGAGAATCGTTTTTATTTCAGCCTTCGTTTTGCTGACCCTGGTTGCCAATACTCAAACAAATACCTATTTGGAAGACTTGCGTGTATTGAAATTGGCAGTAGAAAAAACAGCATCATTCAAAGCACAAATAAAGGGGGAGAAGTTATCAGCTTACAATGATTTGTATAGCCGTTTGCTTTCTGACACTTCCAATAACGCTAACAACTATCAATACTTTTATAACCTTGCTCAATTGCTCTTTCCCCTTAAAGACAATCATTTAGGGTTTTACCAACTTCCAAACGCTAATCACTTCAGATCGAAAGAAAGTGTTGACAGTTTTGTACTATCAAAAGCATTTCACGATTATCCTAGCTGCCAGATCAACCTAGATTCTTTAAGGGATCAACTTGCTAAAAAGCCTTCTGACTCAATAGAAGGAATTTATCATTACGAAAATTTCTATTCCATTGGCCTTTTTAAAAATGCGGAGAAAGAGTATATTGGAGTTATATTGAATTCTACTATTCATACCTGGGAAAAGGGCCAGATTGCTATTCATTTGTACGAGTACGCCCCCAATTTGTATAAAGCTATTTATGGCCATCCGAAGTATAAATATTTTATACTTCAACCAATTGAAAAGTTCCAGAATCAATCTTTGGTGAATGCTCATTTTTATAGCTCTTTTTCCAATGCTGTCTATTCAAAAGCAATGCCTGTAGTAGACCATGTAAACCTTCCAACTAGTTCTTCCAAATTTGCATTTAGAAATATCAATAAGGATGTTCAATATCTATTGATTCAATCCTTTCAAAATAATAATACGATCAAGCAGCAATCACAGCAATTGTTCGATTCTATCAAAACCTTGCTGAATGCACCCTATTTTATTTTGGACTTAAGGAATAATGAAGGTGGTGCCGAATCCGAGATGAAGAAGCATCTCAAGCTTTTAAAGGAGTATGTTAAAAATGGACAATTGTATGTGCTTGTTAATAATGCCACATTAAGCCAAGCTGAGATTTTTACTTTGGAATTGAAAGAACTCAAAAATGTTACCACTATTGGTCAGCAAACAAAAGGAATGTTGGCCTATGGAAGTAATTATGGCAAAAAAGAAAGACTGCCGAGCGGACAATTTGAGATTTACCTAACCGACATGAATAATGGTTCGTCGCTTTTAAAATATGAAGATGTTGGAATCAGCCCAGATATTGTTTTGCGAAATGACATTGATTGGATAGGGCAGGTGCTTGCAATTATTACCAAATAATGATGAATTCCATTTTTTGATGTACATCAAATTTATGGAATGACTTCATACTCAACTTTGCACTTTAAATAGTTTAATTCATTTAACTGCAAGTAGTATGAATCTTCCAGAGATGTTCAATCATTTTGTAGACGCTTTAATGGAACACGCCGTTCAGTATGCGTTGTATGCCATTCCTTTCTTTTTGGTGTTCTGGATCTTTTTTAAGAAACGTTTTCAGAAGATTCGTATTCAGCAAGTACAAAAAGCGTCTACGAATCATTATACACACGATGTTCTGCATTCAGTTAGTACATTCTTTGTATTTGCCCTATTGGATCTGGCATTGATTTACCTGCAATCAAAAGGCTATACGCTTTTGTACTTCAACGTCAGCGACTATGGATGGCCCTGGTTGATCATCAGTTTTTGCCTGGTGCTCTTCATCAACGATACTTTTTTCTATTGGTCGCATAGGGCCATGCATCATCCTAAATTGTTTAAGCATTTCCATCGAGCACACCATAAAAGTACCGACCCTTCGCCCTTTACCGCTTTCGCTTTTCAACCTTCTGAAGCAATTGTAGAATACACCATGGCTTTTGTTTTGCCTTTTATACTTCCCATGCATTTTGGTATGCTCTTGGTTTGGCAGGCATACGATATGCTGAACAATGTTTTAGGCCATCTGGGTTATGAAGTATATCCTAAAGCTTGGTTAAAACTGCCCATTCTGAAATTTAAAACCACCTCCACCCACCACAATATGCACCACCAATTCTTCAAAGGAAATTATGCCCTTTACTTTACCTGGTGGGATAAATGGATGGGTACAGAATTTAAAGACTACGAAAAACGCCATCAGCAAATATTTGAAAGAAAAAATATCAAGAAAATCGATATCCAAAATCCTTTATAAATGAAGCACTTCGTTTATTTAGATTTTTTTTAGGTATTAGCTGGAATAAGTTGACTTTTCAGCCAAGAAGTGACCAATAGATGATGTTTCATATCTTAATTGTCAGGTTATACCTGACAATTGCACTATCAAGTATAATTTTTAATGTAAAAATAGTAAATTACTAAATTATCTTTCGTATCATTGTAGTCAGGTTTATCCTGACAATGTTACTATGGAAAGCAAATACATTTCGACACAATCAAATAAGCTTCTATCTTTTTTCAATGGACAGAATAAGGATTGCTTTAACTATAGCGACGCATCCCAAGCATTACCTGATTCAAAGGAAAGCACACTTAGGGAGCTTCTAAGTGACATGACAAAGCGTGGACTTCTGATGAGATTGAAAAACGGTATTTATTACATAATACCATACGAGGCAAATGCAGAGAATTTTATGCCCGACTGGCATTTAATAGCGGGATACTTAGTAATTGATGCCCAATATTATATTGGTTACTATTCAGCTTTACAGATTCATAATCTCATCACACAACCTTCTTTGAAGGAACAAATAGTTGTTTCAAAACAAATTCGACCTTCTGAAATAAAAATCAAAAATATTCCCTTTCAATTTATTTATCATAACGACACACATTTTTTCGGTACAAAGAAAATTTGGATTGATAGATTTAATAAAGTGCTTTGCTCTGATTTAGAGAAGACATTTATTGACTGCTTATTCAAACCTGACTATGCTGGTGGTATAGTGGAAGTAGCTAGGGCAATGTATATTTCAAAAGAAAAAATAAATTTTGATACACTATTTGATTATGCCAAAAAATTCAATTCTCAAGCTGTTATAAAGCGGTTGGGGTTTTTATTGGAAATACTCAATATCAATTCAAAAATTATTAACGATTTACAAAAAATAAAAACAGCTTCATATGTAGTGCTTGACACCGAATTACCTAAGGTGGGCAAACGCAACAGTCGTTGGAGTATTCAGCAGAACGTAGAATCCGAAACCATTAAATCTGCTATTTACACATGATTAAGCCCAGAGAAATACAGCAAAAAGCAAGAGCTGTTGGCGTTCGTGACCAGCAGATTGAAAAAGATTATATTCTTTCATGGATATTAAAAGGCATTTCCCAACATGAACAACTTTCAAGATCGATCGTGTTTAAAGGAGGAACTGTTTTAAAGAAGATATATTTTGCAGATTACCGATTTTCAGAAGACTTGGATTTCACCTTGATCAATAATGAAATTTCTAATGAACAAATTTTTGAATGGTTCATGGAAACATTTAAATATATAAAGGAAGAAGCGAATATTTCTCTTGAAATCATCGATAATAACGAACATGAAGATGGCGGTATTAACTTTTATATAAGCTATATCGGTCCGCTTGGAGGTCAAGGAAATAACAAAAGAGTAAAGATTGATATTTCGAGAAGTGAACTATTGGTTTTTGAACCAGTAATGAAAGCTGTAATTATTGACTATGCCGATATTGAAGAACACCAACTTTTATGTTATCCACTAGAAGAAGTATTAGTGGAGAAAATGCGGTCAGTTATGCAAAGAATGCAAGCCCGTGATTTTTATGATATCTGGTATCTTTTGGAACAACATAGAATTGACGTAGATTTTTATTTGAATGAATTTGAAGCAAAGTGTAAAAGCAAAGGGTTAAATCACAAAGATTTTACGAAAAAATTAGCTGAAAGATTGCCTCAATACAAAGGCCGTTGGCAAAGTTCAATGAGTGAGCAAATAAAAGACTTGCCCGACTTTGAGAAAGTAGATCGCGAAGTGCAAAGACATTTAAAGAAATTGAACTTGCAATAAAAATTATAAGATTTAAATTATGACTAAAATGATCAATGAATTATTGAAAACGGCATTGGGTAGATTACGAATTGTAGCATTTATGGAAGGCTGTTCCTATTTGCTTTTGGGTTTCACGATGATTTTAAAATACAAATATGCTATGCCACTGCCCAATTATATTGTTGGTTTAGCCCATGGAATTCTTTTTGTTCTTTATGTGTTTTTACTACTTCAAGTGTCATTTAAACATCGTTGGAGCATACTCAAAATGTTCTGGGCTTTTTTAGCTTCGCTTATTCCGTTTGGTACTTTTTATGTAGACAAAGCGCTTTTTAGACAGACTAATTAATAAAGAAATTAATCCTACAATGGAAAATACAAATGGAAAAGTAGTTTGGATAACAGGTGCTTCATCTGGCATTGGAAAAGCAAAGGCCTTTGAATGGGCAAGCTTAGGGTATAAAGTTGTGCTTTCTGCAAGACGCAAAGAATTACTAGATCAGATAGCTAAGGAGATTACCAATGCTGGTGGCCAGGCATTGGTAGTTCCTGTTGATATCATGGAAGAAAAATCAATTGAAGATGCTGTTCAAACTATAATAGCTAATTGGGGGCGTTTAGATATTGCTATTGCCAATGCTGGATTTGGTGTTTTTGGAAGTATAGATCAATTGTCTGCAAAAGATTGGAATAGGCAATTACAAGGTAATGTTATTGGATTAGCCCTGACGGTAAAATATGCCTTGCCTCATTTGAAAATAAATCAGGGACGCATTGGTTTAGTTGGAAGTGTAGGCGCTTTTGTGCCCAATCCAAGTGTAGGAGCATACGGTGCATCAAAAGCTGCGGTACATTCTATTGGTCTGACCTTACAAGTGGAATTAATGGGAACTGGTGTGAGTTGTACTACTATTCATCCAGGATTTGTTGTGTCGGAAATTGCGAGAATAGATAATGAAGGCCAGTGGCATTCTGATAGACCAGATCCACGTCCTGCTAAATTAATGTGGCCCACCCATAAAGCCGCGAAAGTGATGGTGAATGCCATCATTCAGCGGAAAAGAAATTATATTTTCACCACCCATGGGAGAGTGATTGTTTGGTTGCAACATTGGTTTCCTGGATTGGTGAGATCCATTGTTTCGAAAGGTCCTAAACCTGAGTAAAACTTACCAATATGAAATCATTCTCTTTTTCTACATCATTGCTTTGGATATTATTAATTGCTTTACCAAATATGGTAATTGCTCAATCATCCGATCTTACTATTCAAGATGTTAAGTTTGAAAGTAAGGGCGTAATGCTTGCAGGCTCTATATTAATGCCTAAAAAAATTACTGCAGCTGTAGTAATTGTTCACGGTTCTGATCCTGTTAAAAGAGAATTGGCATTCGCTAAAAAGCTTGCCAAAGAAGGCATTGCTGTATTAACGTATGATAAAAGGGGAGTAGGAGAATCAGGTGGTGTATATGTGGGGCCAACTGTTGGAACAAATAATGTAGACTCCGCTAATCTTCATTTATTAGCTAATGATGCAAATGCAGCAGTAAATACTTTACGTTCGCAATTGAAAGACAATAAAATATCAATAGGCTTATTGGGCTTTAGTCAAGCAGGATGGATCATTCCCATCGCCGCCAGCAATAATCCTCAAATTGCATTTATGGTTTTATTTAGTTGCCCTACCATTACAACATTGGAACAACTTCGTTTTCAGTTTTATACGAATGGAAACAATACATTTTGGGATAATCATACCCAAGCAGATGCTCGTGAACATACTTTTAATGATCCAGATAAGTATCCATTCATGGCTACTGACCCAAAGCTTACATTGAACAAGCTTTCAATCCCTGGACTATGGCTATTTGGTGAAAAAGATATTCAGTTTCCTGCAAAGATCTGTATAGAGCAATTAAATGCATTGAAAGTTCAAGGCAAACCTTTTGAGTATGCATTGTTTGGTAATTTAGGGCACAATACTGCTTTTGATAATGATACAACTCCGGTTGATATTGGAATTCAATGGATAAAACAGCATGCTAATAGAAAGCTATAATACCAATTGGATTAAAAACTTTAATGATATAAAGTTCGAAATCGATAATGCACTGACTGGACTTACCTATAGTATAGAACATGTTGGGAGCACTTCTGTGCCAAATTTGGATTCAAAACCGATAATCGATATTGACATTATCTATTCTACTCACTCAGATTTTGAAAAAATAAAACGTAGGCTTGAAGCTATAGGATATTATCATAACGGAAATCAGGGTATTGAAGACCGCGAAGTGTTTAAAAGAAATGGCAATTTGGCCAATGAAATTCTAGACAGTGTTATGCATCATCTCTATGTTTGCTCTAAAGACAGCAAGGCATTAGAAAGACATATTTTAACTCGAGATTTTCTTAGGAAAAATGAATGGGCCAGGTTAAAATATCAGCAGATGAAATATGAAATAGCTGAAAAAGCAGGCCAGGACAGAAAATTATATGCTGATTTGAAAGAACTTATTGTAAATGATTTTATCGACTCTATCATTGCCTTAGATTAACAGGTTTTGCGCTAATTTTGCTTGACCTCAGAAAGTTTTCTTAAGTACTATACATACTTATACAACTTTCCACTCCAAATAAATTACAGGATTAACTAACTAAAAAGAATACCTTTTTCAAAACGAGTCAGTGCCCTTATCAACTTAATAATGGGTACCTGCAAAACAAAAACTGCAAGCTAATAGCTTCATGTAGACAGATAGTATTCCGGCGTTTGATATATAATAATATTTTTATATGTTTACTAGAAGTGTAGTTTAGTATCATTCTAATCGCAATCTACCTGTATGCTGTATTGCCAATTTTTTTAATAGCATAAACTCAATAATAAATGTCGTAAATTTAGTAGAGAGTTAGGTGCAGAAATTTTATAAAAATTTAGGCAAAATGGATGAAGAATACAATATCAATCTTGCTAGTAATTTAGAATCTTCTGAATATGCAATAATAAGTGAATCTCTAGATGGTACCATCCTTAGCTGGAATAAAGGCAGTGAAAAAATGTTTGGTCACACATCAAAAGAAATGATTGGAAAAAACATTTCTTTAATCATTCCACCCGAACTTATCAATGATGATAAAAATAATCTCAACAAGTCATCCAATAAGGAAATAGTTGATTGTTGCGAAGCAATCAGAATTAAAAAGAACGGTGAGCAATTGTTCGTTTCACTGATTGTATTTGAAATCAAAGACAAAGCAGGTAATATCACAGGATATTATCAAGTTGCCCGTGATATAACATCCAAGAAAAAATCTGAAGCGGAGCTGATTATTGCCAACAACGAATTGGCTTTTCAAAACCAAGAAAAAATCCAAAAAGCTAATCGCTTGTATTTATTCATTAGTAAGATCAATGCACTAATTGTTAGAACTACGGATGAAAACACTCTTTTAAGAGAAGCTTGCCGTATTGCGGTGGAAGTTGGGCAATTCAGTATGGCCTGGATTGGAAGAATTGATGAAACAACTAAAAATGTAGTTCCTTTATTTTATGAAGGTAAAGAGGAAGGGTATCTTTCAAAAATTAAAACCATTTCTGTAAGGGATAATCCTGAAGGAGGGGGGCCTACTGGTAAAGCATTGAGAGAAGGAAGGAGTAGTGTTTGTAACGACATTGAAACCAACCCTCAAATGGCTCCATGGGTAGAGGAAGCTATGAGGCTGGGCTATCTTTCTTCAATAGCACTGCCTATTTATAAAGCCGGCTCATTAACCTTAGTTTTAAGTTTATATTCCTCTATAAAGAATTTTTTTGTTGAAGAACAAATTGCCTTTTTAGAAGGATTAACCAATGACATTTCTTATGCATTAGATGTTTTTGAAAAAGAAAAACAACGCAAAAAAGCTTTACTGGAATTATCGGCAACTGTAAAAGAACTTGCAGATTATAAATTTGCATTAGACCAATCCAGTATTGTTGTACTTACCGATCAAAAGGGAATTATCAAATATGCAAATGATAATTTTTTAGCTATCTCAAAATACAGCCGGGAAGAATTAATTGGGCAGGATCACAGGATCATAAATTCAGGCTATCATCCAAAATCGTTTATAAAAAACTTATGGGTAACAATTGCCAACGGGAAAATCTGGAAAGGAGAATTTAAAAACAAAGCGAAGAACGGCTCATTTTACTGGGTAGATACTACTATTATTCCTTTTTTAGATAATGAGGGAAAGCCATATCAATACATGGCCATTAGAACTGATATTACTGAACGTAAAAAAGCAGAAGAAAAAATAGTAGAAAGTGAAAAGCGCTTTAAGTCGCTTATCGAGAACAGTTCAGAAGGCATCACTTTAATAAATGAATTTTCCAATGTTATTTACCGCAGCCCTGGTTCACAAAAAATTATGGGCATCCTTCCCACAGAAAATATCATTGGCCGCACCCACCCTGATGATTTAAACACAATAAAAAATATACATGCCCAGGTATTGAATAATCCAGATATCCCTGTCCCATTCCTTGGCAGGTTCCTTCACGAATTGGGCAATTATATCTGGCTGGAAGGTAATTTTACCAACCTGCTGCATGTAGATGGCGTAAATGCGATTGTGGCCAATTATCGTGATGTTACAAAACGGAAAGAACTGGAAAACTTGTTGCAAAAAGCAAATACGCTTGCACGAATAGGTGGCTGGGAAGTTGACTTATTAAATGAAACTCTTTACTGGAGTGATATTACTAGAGAAATTCACGAAGTAGAAAGTAATTTTGTTCCTGACCTGGCAACAGGTATTAATTTTTATAAAGAAGGACCCGGCAGGGATTTAATTACAGAAAAATTAAAAGAAGCCATTGAACAGGGGAAACCATGGGATGAGGAATTGCAAATAGTAACTGTAAAAAATAATGTTCGTTGGGTAAGAACTATTGGTGAAACTGTATTTGTTGATGGCAAATGTGTAAAGATTGTTGGAAGTTTCCAGGATATTAACGAACGCAAAAAAGCAGAAATTGAATTTAGGAAGATATTCGAATTTTCGCCTGAAATCATCATAACTACTGGCTTCGATGGATGCATAAGATCGGCAAATCCTTACACATGCAAATTGCTGGGTTATACGGAGAAGGAGCTTTCTTCAAAACCATTTGTCGATTACTTTCATCCTGATGATATTCAATTAACTGTTAAGGTGATAGAAAAGATATCTGAAGGCTATCATTTAAATAATTTAAAAAATAGATGTTTAACCAACATCGGAGAAATCAAAACAATTAGTTGGAATTCTTCTTCGTCAGTTGAAGATGGACTTATATTTTTTATTGGAAAGGATATTACAGATGAAGTTAATATTGGAAGTTTACTTAAAGAGACTAATCAACTGTCACGTAGCGGTAGTTGGGAAGTTAATTTAATCCATAACTCTCTCTTTTGGTCCGATATTATTTATGAGATTCATGAGGTCCCGGAAGGTTTTAAGCCACAATTAAGCGAAGCCATTAATTTTTATCGCGAAGATTTCAGGGAACTTGTAACCAAAGTGGTTAACGACTGTATTGAGAAAGGAACACCCTTTGACTATGAAGCCATTATTGTAACAAGTATAAACAATGAAGTTTGGATAAGGGCAATGGGCAAAGCCGAAATGGTAAATGGAAAATGCATCCGTATATATGGTACCATTCAGGACATAAATACGCGTAAGATTGCGGAGTTAAACCAACTAAAATTAATTGAAGAAAAAATCAAAATTTTTGAGAGTATAGGGGATGGTTTTTTGACTGTTGATAAAAACTGGGTGATAACCTACTGGAACCATAGTGCTGAATTGGTTTTTGGAAAAACAAAAGAGGCCATTATTGGTAAAAATTTATGGGAAGAATTCCCAGATGCTATTGATACTGATTTCTATACGAAGTTCCATTACGCCATGGAAATTATGGAAGCTCAAGGTTTTGAGGCTTTTTACGAAACAAGAAATCAATGGTTAGAAGTTAATATCTATCCTTCAGAAGAAGGCCTATCGGTGTTTTTCAAAGATATTACCATCAAAAGAGTTTTCAATCTAAAAATTCAGGAGGCAAATGTGCGGTTCGAGAAAGTGGCTGAGGCTACGGCTGACGCCATTTGGGACTGGGATATTGTCAATGATAAATTTTATAGAGGATATGGATTCAAAAATTTATTCGGTCATGAAATAGATAATTCATTGAATCTCTCCAAGTTCCAAGAAATTAATTTTAATAAAGAAGATTTACCCAAAATAAAGCAAAGTTTAAGAAAAGCATTGTTAAATCCTAAAGTAACTCAATGGGAATACCAATATAGAATTCAACATATTTCAGGAAGCATAATTACGGTTCTAGATAAGGGAATTATTGTTAGGGATTCTATTGGTAAAGCAATAAGAATGATAGGTGCAGTTAAAGACATAACTTACATTATTAAACATACAAATGAACTAGTAGACCTAAATAGTATTCTAAAATTGAAACTAGCAGAACTAGAAATTGCTAACGAAGAACTAGAACAATTTGCGTACATAGCCTCACATGATCTACAAGAGCCGCTAAGAATGGTAACTAGCTTTATGGATCAACTGCAAAGGAAATATGGTGAACAACTAGATAGTAAAGCACATCAATATATTGAGTTTGCAGTTGATGGAGCAAAAAGGATGAGACAAATCATACTTGATATTCTTGAATATTCAAGGGCAGGTAAAATTCAAGAGGAACCACAGGACATCGATGTACACAAGATTTTGGATGAATATAAAATTCTAAGAAGAAAAGTAATAACTGAGAAAAAAGCTGTATTAGAATATGGAATATTGCCAATCATAACCACCTATAATACGCCTTTAATTCATGCAATTCATAACTTGATTGATAATGCCATTAAGTATTCTAAAGATGACAAAAATCCTTTGGTAAAAATATCATGTATCGACCGTAAGGATTTGTGGGAATTTTGTATCGAGGATAATGGTATTGGTATAGAAGAGAAATTTTTTAGTAAGGTTTTTATTATTTTCCAAAGATTGCACGATAGAGAAAAGTATAGTGGTACAGGTATTGGATTGTCGAGTGTAAAGAAACAAATAGAATCATTGGGTGGAAAAATCTGGATTGAATCTAAGGTCAACGTCGGATCTAAATTTTATTTTACCATCCCTAAATATTTCGCCATCCCTAAATAATATAACATGAAAATAAAAGAAGTTCAGATATTATTAGTGGAAGATAACGAAGGGGATATTTTACTCACCAAAGATGCTTTCGAAGAAAGTAAAATCAAAACACAAATTAGCGTTACAAAAAATGGACAAGATGCGCTGGATTATCTTTTTCAAAGAGTAAGCTTTGAAAAAACAGAAAAACCAGATTTGATTTTATTGGACATCAATATTCCTATCATCAATGGACTAGATGTTCTAAAAGAAATTAAGTCGAATGAGATGTTAAAAAAAATTCCTGTAATCATGTTAACAACGTCGTCGTACGAAAAAGATATCAACGAGGCCTATCAAAATCATTGTAATAGTTATATTATAAAACCTATTAAATTTGAAGACTTTTTGATGGCTATTTTACAGATTGAAGAATTTTGGCTTAGGCTCTCAACTTTAGCAAAATAATCCTGATATAATGAACAACATACATGAAAATATAGAGATTTTGGTTCTAGAAGATAATCCCGGGGATTATTTAGTTGTAGAGGATTTTCTTATTGAAAAATTTCATACACCGAAGATAACACACTGTAAAAGCTTCTCTGCAAGTGAGAAGCTAGCTTCTGAACATGTTGCATTTTCTGTCATTCTCTTAGATTTGGTTCTTATTGATCTTCAAAAAGAAGAATTAGTTGAAATTGTTCAAAGAACTTTTACGAACATTCCTATAGTTGTTCTTACCGGACACACAGATTTAAATTTGGCAAGATCCTTAATTGCTCATGGAGTTTCAGACTTTCTATTAAAGGATACTATTAATCCTGAGCTACTCTATAGAACCATTATATACTCAATTGAGAGAGAAAAATTTGTTGTAGGTCTTGAGCACTCCAAAAATACTTATCAAAATTTATTTGATTTTAGCCCGCAACCTATGTGGCTTTTTGATAATGATTCACTACTTTTTTTGGATGTAAACGAAGCAGCCATTAATAAATATGGTTATTCAAAAAATACATTTCTCAAGATGACCATCAATGATATTCGACCAAAAAATCAAAATACATTGATTGATAAAATTATAACTGAAGAAAGTGCTGAAAATAAGTCATATTTTAATGGAGTCTTTACTCATATACTTGCATCAGGTAAAATGATTGAAGTAGAAATTTATGCAAGAATTATTGAATATAATTCTATAAAAGCTACCCTTGTTTTGGCAAATGATATAACAGAAAAATTGCATCATATTAATGTTATTGAAAATCAAAATAATAAGTTAAAAAAAATAGCTTGGTCGCAATCACATGAAACCCGAGCTCCTTTAGCACGCTTCATGGGCTTGGTAAACTTACTGGAAATTGATTTAGTTGCCAGTGAAGAAACAAAGTTTTTGCTTCAACAACTTAAGGTATCTGCAAACGAATTGGATAATATCATACACAAGATGGTAAAGGAATCTGAAATAATATATTAAAAATATTGTTCAGAAATATCTTACTTTTAAAAGAGGCATTCATCGTTGAATCGCTCATCAACATTTGTTCCATATTTTTTCAAATAATGCTTTATGTTGTATCGTCTAGTCGTCTTTTGCTTTAGCATGCTATTTTTTAGCAACGATGCCATCAGTCAAAATGTAAAATCTAAAGTAATCAAACTAGACAAGCTGGTTGATCATGCTATTGAAAAGTCTTTACTCTGTTTAAAAAACTCAGTAAAAGAAGTTAAAGATCCAGCACTTTATCCCACTTATGCTTCTAAAGACTTGCGTTGGAAACTAAAAACCTCTGCCGACTGGACGAGTGGCTTTTATCCTGGATCACTTTGGTATGCTTATCAATTGAGCAATGATGCACAATTTAAAAAATGGGCCATTGACTGGACTGCCGGTATTGAAAAAGAGAAATATAATTACAAAACCCATGATCTTGGTTTTAGGTTTGGTTGCACTTTTGTAAAAGGTCTGACCCTTGCCCCAAACGATACTGCTACAAAGCGTTACAAAGAAATTATTTTAACGGCTGCAAGCACCATGGATAAAAGATTCTATCCGCAAATTGGTGCGTATACTTCTGATTGGGATTTCAAGCCCTTGCCCAATAGTGTGCCAGTGGTGATAGATATCATGATGAATTTAGAAATGTTATTATGGTCTGCACAAAATGGGGGAGATACTGGAAGGATCAATCGATGCAAAACACATCTTGTAACAAGTTTTAGAGACCTTATCAGAAATGATGCAAGTAGTTATCATATTGCCCGATACGATTCAACTTCTGGAAAGTTATTACAGCAAGGGCAGTTGCAAGGTGATACAGATGAAAGTACTTGGACGCGTGGACACGCCTGGATGATCTATGGTTTGGTAACAGTGTATCGTTTTACAAAAGAGGAACAATACTTGCAAAAAGCCATACAGGTTACGGACAATTTCTTGAATCATCTGCCTAAAGACAGAATTGCTCCCTGGGATTTCCAGTCCTCATTGCCCATTAAAGATGCATCTGCATCAGCGATTGTTTGCTCCGCTTTGTTTGAACTACAAGGCTATTTAACAAATAAATCCCAAAAGCAATATTATTTATCTGAAGCAAAAAAAATACTAGCATCCATGTGTGCCGCTCCATATTTTTCTGAAGGGAAAGGCACCAATTGTTTACTACTGCATTCTACTCAATATTATTATCGAACAGATAACACTGATGTGCCTGCAACTTTTGCTGATTATTATTTCATGGAATCATTGGTGAGATATAAAGGCTTGCAATCAAAAGCGAATAAAAAAATCAACTAAATGAAAAAATATTTTTCCTATATACTGTTATTCTTTTTTTCTTATACTAATGCTCAATCCGTTGGTGCTATTCAACTTCAGGGTCATCCCAGAGTATTGGTTTCAAAAGGGGATATAGCTATTCTGAAACAGAAAATAAAGCATAAAGATTTTAAAGAAATTTATGCATCTTATATAGAACAAAAGAAATTTGTAACTGATGGGGTGAGTAAAAATGGTGAACCCAATGAAGAAATTCGTTATAAAATAGAAGCATTGGCATTTAGTTATTTAATTGATTCGGCTAATGAAAAGCAAGCCGGCATTGAAGCCATCGATCTTATTCAAAAGTACCTTCAATCGATCACCCTTGTTCAAGGATATCATCCCAATGCCCATGCTTATGAAGCAGTTTTTACGGCTGCTATGGTATATGATTGGTGTTATTCTCTAATGAATAGTACTACTAAATCAACAATGATCACATTGATGAAAAATGTTAGTTGTTTGGCAGAATATTGCATCTTTAAAAAAACGCCTAAGCAATACTTGTCTGGTCATTATGGAGAATATGCTCCCACTGTTTTTTTAGCAATGGGTTTGGCTATATATGATGAGCAACAAGATGTGTTTGACTTTGCCTACAAGGAGCAAGTAGAGAATTTTGCTCCCTCTCGCAATCCCTGGTATGAAGCTTCTACACATCATCAGGGTAGTCAATATATCCATGTACGTTATGGCAATGAGTTGCTACAAGCTTATTTGTTGGATAAAGTTGGTCTAAGTCCTTATTCAAAAAAAATAACTGCTGCAACCTATAGAGATATCTATGCCCATATTCCACAAGAAGGAGATATGGATGGAATGCCAGAAGGTGATTGCCATAATAATATCACCATGGGTAATGAATATCTCGAATTTATTCCTCTTGCAGCCTCCATGAGCAAGGATGGATTTTTACAGACTTATGCTCAACTGCATTTGAATAAACTAAAATTACTAAGCACTCGGGCTTTTCTTTTTTATAATCCTTCTATTAAAGCTCAGCCTTTGGATAGCCTGGTGTTGAGTAAATTTTTTCCTTCTCCATCAGGTATAATGATTGCTCGTACAAAATGGGATATTGATAAAAAGGGCAAGACCTCGAACGCAATGGTGGTGTTGATGAATATGAAAGAGTATCAGGCAAAAAATCATACTCATTTAGATATTGGACATTTTGGTATTTATTACAAAGGGCACCTGGCTTTGGATGCTGGTATTTATCAGGGCAAAGACCCCAATAATGAGTGGGGGAAATTGAATTATGTAAACTATTATAGCAGAACGGTAGCGCATAATTCATTGCTCATAGTAGATCCAAACGAACCTACAACTTATGAAGGTTCCAATGTAAAGGCAATATCCAGAGACGGCGGACAATTTACCTATAAGAACAGGGCTTGGGATAGTTTGCAAGAGATGATGAGTGCTGGTAAATCTGCACAGATCTTAGCGAGTGAAATTGGTAAAGGCACTGCTCCTGATTATTCTTATTTAAAAGGAGATATGACTCCTGCTTACAATATTCCCAAAAATGTTGCAGATTATCCTGCAAAGGCGGAAACTGTAAAAAGAAGTTTTGTTTTTTTGAATTTAAAAAATGAAGATGTACCAGGCGCTTTAATTGTGCTGGATAAAGTGGTTTCTACCAACGCAAGTTTCAAGAAAACCTGGCTCCTGCATTCTCAAAATGAACCTGTAATTGCTGATAGTATCATTCATTTTGAAAGTACGGAGAATGGCAGAAATGGGAGGTTGCAAAACAATGTGTTGTTACCCGAATACAATAATCTGCAAGTAGAAAAAATTGGTGGCCCTGGAAAAGAATATTGGGTAGATGGAAAAAACTGGGGAACTGTTACACAGGAAGATGCCGGACAATGGCGAATAGAACTGTCACCTAAAGAGGCCGCATTGTCTAATAACTTTTTAAATGTAATTCAAGTATCCGATGCAAAGCCAACTAAACAAGTTTTGCCTGTAACCAAATCATTGGCTACCAAGGGTAATTATATAGCAATAAGTATTGGCGATAGGATAGTAGCTCAGCAACTCAATTTAGATAAGACCGACAACGAGATCGCATTTTCGATTGGCGAGAAAAGTAAAAACTACAAAGTATTGATTACCGATTTACAATCTGGTGAATGGAATGCTACTTCTAGTTTGGGAGAACAAACTATACGAGTTACAGAAGCAAATGGAACGGCTTATTTTAATAGTAAAGGGGGGAATTTTCGTTTGAGAAAAATAAAGTAGTGTTTATTTTCATCAAGAAATTGCCAACTAAAATGGGTAAGTTTATTTGCAATAATTTTAGATTGCGTTATATTTATCTAATAATAAATTAATCATCTTTAATTCAAAACAATGAACAAATTATTTTTTACATTGGTACTGTCTGTTTTTACATTAATGGGTTATGCTCAAACTGCTGCAGATAATTTTGCAGGGAAGTGGAAGACCGACAAAGGGGAACTAATTGAAATTTCAAAAAACGGAGCAGCCTTCATTGGTAAAGCAGGCGAAACGAAAACCACTGTATTGGATAATTTGCATTTTTCTAATGGGAAATGGGTAGGCACATTGATTAAGCCAAAAGATGGTGAAAAAGTAGATGGAACAGTTACTTTAAAAGGAGATAAAATCAATATTCTGGTTAAAAAAGGAATGATCTCTAAAACAATCGTTTGGACAAAAGCTTGATGATAGTAATATCCGATAGAATTCCTTTTTTATAAATATCACATTCATGAAAAAATTATTTTTATTAGCTATTCTTTTTGCTGCGTTTAATCAGGTAACATTTAGTCAAAATGGAATGCCTACCGCAGCACAAATCAGACAGAGTATTAGTAATGATATTAAATCATTCAATATTCCTCCAGAAAATATTTATAAAATTGACAATCGGACAATTTGGACTGGCACAGATTCAATTAAAATCAGAGTGTATTATCCAAATGCTAATAAGAACAATCGAATCATTTACAATATTCATGGAGGGGCATTAGTTGCTTGTGATCTTGATACACACGATAATATTTCAATTCAATTAGCTAAAAGAACCAATGCTGTTGTTGTTGCAGTAGACTATAGAAAACCTCCTGAATTTCCATACCCTGCAAGCATTGTAGACTGCGAAAAAGTGCTTTTGTGGATACAAAAAAATGCTGCATCCATCAATGGTAATGCAAAAAATATAGTTCTCGTTGGTGAAAGTGGTGGTGGCCTCTTGGTAACGTCTTTGGCGGTTAAACTCAATAATCAATTAGGCGTTAAAGGTATTTGTTTGATCAACCCTGCAACTGATTTAAGGAATCCAAGTGATGGCCTTTATAAATTAGTTACCATGTGGTATTTAAACGGTAAAGATCCCAACGATTCTATTGTGTCTCCCATTCTTGCAAAAGATTATCGTTATTTTCCAAAAACTTTAATCATCACATGCTCAAAAGATGAATTAAAACCGCACGGCACAGCACTTTTCGAAAAGCTTACAACTGCAGGTAAAAAAGTGGAACTGCTAGACATTGAGAATGATGATCATTATGGAGGCATGTGGGCGGCTAACCATCCCATAGTAAAAAAAGCGCTTGATAAAACAATATTGTTTATCAATTCATTGGGGGAATAATATTTCAAATAAACATTAACAATGGAAAATGTAAACCTATCAGCTCTACTTAAGCCAAAATCTTATTGGAGATTAGGTCTTACTGTATTTCTTGTTCTGTTCGCAGGAAAATTTGTAATCAATGACGCATTGCCTTATTTCGGTTTAAACAAAGAAACCTTTGGAAATTATTGGGACTTTAAATGGCCGCTCATAGGGCATATATCAGGTGGACTTATTGCTTTGGCAATTGGGCCATTCCAGTTTTGGAAATCGTTTAGAAATAAATATATGTCCACTCATAGGTGGTTAGGAAGAATATATTTAATCGCAATTTTATTGGGCACAATAAGCTCAACTTATTTGGCTTGGTCAAGTGCAATCCGAGTGAACTTTTCCTGGGCTTTAGGATTGCAAGGCTTGGCTTTTGCATGGATCACTACAGCATCTATGGCATATATTACAGTGATGCGAGGACGCATTCTTCAACACAAAGAATGGATGATTAGAAGTTATGTGGTGACTTTTGCTTTTGTTACTTTTCGATGGATCAATGATTCACCAATAGCACATCAACTAATGTCTACATTCGAAGAAAGAGGTCCAACCACAATCTGGCTATCTTGGACAATACCCTTGCTAATTACTGAGGTTGTATTAAGCTGGAAGAAGAAATAATTCTAATCGACATGGGGAAGTATTATTTTGGTACATAAGTGATACAATTCATTAAACACATCTTTACAAAATCTTTATATCTTAATGACTACTTTTGTGCATATAATAGAGTAGATCAATTGAACTTAGTTAATACAAGGAAATACAGTCTTAAAAATCAATACATTATTAGTATTGCTTTTGTTTTATTGACTTCTGTTGCCTGTTTTTTTAGCACTAGCTTTATTGGTTATAAAACGGTGGCATTGTTGCTTCTTGTAACAGTTTCGATTGTGGCGATGTTGTTTGATATTTTCCCGGTTTTAACAGCTGCTTTTTTGAGTGCATTAATTTGGAACTTCTTTTTTATACCACCAATATTTACTTTTCATATTGATAGT
Organism: Sediminibacterium sp.; assembly: GCA_040403975.1. GTDB lineage: Bacteria > Bacteroidota > Bacteroidia > Chitinophagales > Chitinophagaceae > Sediminibacterium. Next base: position 42,049 of record JBBAJS010000001.1, on the reverse strand, counting down.
ACAGAAGACTTATTGATGTTTCTTTTATACTTTTTTATTGCAATGGTAAATGTGGTTTTGACTATAAAAATTCGCAAAGAAGAAACTAAAGCAAGAGACAAGGAAGAAAAAGAGAATATCATAAAATTGTACAATACTTTATTGAACTCATTGTCTCACGAATTGCGAACTCCTATTTCTACGATAATTGGTGCGGTTGATACTTTGAAGGAAAATAAAGAGAAAATTTCCACAAATAACCAAAACGAGCTTCTCAATCAAATTGACATTGCTAGTATTCGATTGAATAGACAAGTGGAGAATCTGCTCAATATGAGTAGACTTGAAACTGGAATAATAAAATTAAATTTAGACTGGTGTGATACCAATGAATTGATCAATTCTGTCATTCAAAAACTTGCAATTCCTTATAAGCAAAGGATTGTTTTTGAACCAAATGAAAATTTACCGTTATTCAAATTCGATCGAGGGTTGATAGAACAGGTTTTGCAAAACCTATTGCATAATGCCATCAACTATACACCTGAATCTTCAACAATTGATATTGTTGTAGCACATCAATCCAATAATTGTGTTATATGTGTTTCAGACAATGGTATAGGAATACCCGATGATCAAATAAAATTTTTATTTGATAAATTCTATCGATTGCCTCAAACTAAAACAGGGGGAAGTGGTTTGGGTTTATCTATTGTAAAAGGGTTTGTTGAAGCGCATAAAGGAAAAGTAAAGGCAGAAAATAATCAGTTGGGTGGAGTAGCCTTTATTGTGGAGTTCCCTGCCGATGCATCCTACATTAATAATTTGAAAAATGAATAAGGCAGAGGTTTTAATAATAGACGATGAACCACCAATAAGAAAGTTGCTAGAGATAACATTAGAAAGTAACGGGTACAAAGTGTGGCAAGCAGATTCAGGTAAAGCAGGAATTGTATTAGCCGCCAATCATCCACCAGAACTAATTTTGTTAGATATTGGTTTGCCAGACAAGAATGGGCATGAGGTGTTGAAAGAATTAAGAACCTGGTATAATAAATCCATCATCATCCTTTCGGTTCAGAACAACGAATTGGATATTGTTTCAGCCTTAGACAATGGGGCAACTGACTATTTAACAAAGCCATTTAGAAGTGCTGAATTGCTGGCACGCATTCGTTCTGCAATTCGCAGAAATCAAGCAGCCTCTACTGACAATAAAATTATTTGTGGAGACCTTGAAATAGATATAGCTGCCAGAGTTGTAACGAAAGCTAATGAAATACTAAAACTGACTGCAACTGAGTTTAACTTATTGGTATTACTGGCAAAAAATGAAGGAAGGGTGCTAACACATCAATTCATTTTGAAAGAAATCTGGGGTGTTGGATCACAAACTGAAACTCAATATTTGAGGGTATTTGTAGGTACACTTCGCAAAAAAATTGAGACTAATCCGAATCAACCACAACATATTTTTACAGAAAGCGGTGTAGGGTATCGTTTTGTATAAACAGCTCTTTATATTTTCTTTATAAAAACCAACCGCTCTTTTATTATTTACCAATAGCATTCAAGACAACTTTGTATCATCAAAATTTGTGATATGGACAAAGTTAACAATGGCATCAATGGTAAAGTAACAGTAGCCTCATTATTAGTAGCACTTGGAATAATTTATGGAGACATAGGAACAAGTCCACTTTATGCTTTAAAAGCAGTAATAGGAACCAGGGAAATCACTGAACAGTTAGTTTACGGTGGCGTTTCTTGTATTTTTTGGACACTTGTTTTTCAAACTACCATTAAATACATTTGGCTAACACTTAAAGCAGATAATCACGGTGAAGGTGGTGTTTTTTCATTGTATTCTCTCGTAAGACGCTATGGTAAAAAACTAGTGATACCTACCATTTTAGGAGCTACAACATTACTTGCAGATGGCATAATTACCCCGCCCATTTCAGTAGCATCAGCCATTGAAGGGTTAAATATGGTGAAAGGTTTAGAAACAATTATTGTTCCAGGAAATGCATTAACTATTGGAATTGTTATAGCAATTCTCTCTGTCTTATTCTTCTTTCAACGCTTTGGAACACAAATAATTGGTAAAGCATTTGGGCCAATCATGACTGTTTGGTTTTCGATGCTTTTAATTGTTGGAATTGCTAATATTTCATTGCATACCGATATTTTAAAAGCATTAAGTCCGCATTATGCTTATGATTTATTAACTAATTATCCGAAAGGATTTTGGTTGTTGGGTGCCGTATTTCTTTGCACAACGGGAGCAGAGGCTTTGTATTCCGATTTGGGCCATTGCGGCATTAAGAATATTCGAATCACCTGGGGTTTTGTGAAACTAAGTTTAGTTGTTTGTTATTTAGGTCAAGCTTCATGGTTAATGCATCAGGGTAGTAATTTATTGGATGGAAGAAATCCTTTTTTTGAAATTGTGCCACATTGGTTTTTAATTCCAAGTATTATCATTGCAACCCTGGCTACCATTATTGCTTCACAAGCATTAATTAGTGGCAGTTTTACCTTGATCAATGAAGCAATTAATTTAAACTTTTGGCCAAGGGTTTCCGTAAAACAACCTACTGAAGCAAAAGGACAAATTTATATTCCAAGCGTAAATATAATACTATGGTTTGGTTGTGTACTTATGATCTTATATTTCAAAGAAAGTGGTCATATGGAAGCAGCTTATGGCTTCTCGATAACTATCACCATGTTAATGACCACATTGCTGATGTGCTATTTTTTACTCTACCGTTTGCATTGGAATAAAATTTATGTTGGATTGTTCTTATTTGTTTTTGGCACTATTGAATTGTCTTTTTTCATTGCTAATGTGGCCAAGATCAAAGAAAGATGGATGTTTCTCTTTTTTGAATTGTTCATTTTTATGGTAATGTATATCTGGTATTTTGCCCGTAAAATAAATAATCGATACACCAAATTTGAACAGTTGGGAAAACACAGTAATCAGTTAAAGGAGCTAAGCGAAGATGATGATATTCCTAAATTTGCTACACATCTAGTATACCTCACAAAAGCAGATAAGCGGCACGAAATTGAGGATAAAATTATCAAATCTATATTTTCAAAAAAACCAAAAAGAGCTGATGTTTATTGGTTTCTGCACCTCAATAGAACAAATGAGCCTTACACATTATCCTATGACGTGACCGAATTATTAGATGACAAAGTAATTAAAGTGAATATCAATGTAGGCTTTCGTATTCAACCTAAAACAGAATTGTATTTCAAGAAAATTGTAATCGATTTGGTTGAAAATAAAGAACTCAATTTGCATATCAGACCAGATGGGTCAACCAAATACAATGCAGAACCAGATTTCAAGTTTGTGGTGATTGAAAAGTTTTTATCAGTAGAAAATGAATTCACATTAAGAGATGGATTATTACTCAATGCCTATTTCAAATTAAAACAACTTGGCGTAAGTGATGAAAAAGCATTTGGCCTTGATAAAAGTGATATTGTGATAGAAGATACTCCACTTTTATATCAACCCATTAAAAATATTGAACTAAATCGTAACAAATAACAACATGAAAATTTTATTGATTATAGCAGGTTTTTTTATTTTCTTTCAAGCTTCTGCACAGACAAATAAGCAAAAAGGAGAACCCTTTGAAGATATTGATATGACTTGGCAAAATGGTAGCGACAGACGAACCAATAATATATGGAAAGACTTGAAATATTTTACACCAAGTATATTGATAGATGTAAACTATACTCACTCTTTTAATAAGCCGAATGATAACACAGTAGTAGGTTCAACCGCCTTGGCTAGGAATAATGAAGTGCAACTATCTGCATTGCATTTTGGGGGAGACTTTAGTTACAAAGGCGCAAGAGCAAGAATAATGACACAATTTGGCACACGTTCACAAGTAGTTCCTCGAAATGATTTTAGCCCATATAGAGGACAATATCAACTTGCAAATGTATATCGTTATTTAAGTGAAGCCTATGCAGGTTATCACATTAATAAATTGTACGGAATCAATATTGACGCAGGTCTTTTTATGTCTTATATAGGATTAAATTCATTCTATCAAGCTGAAAATTGGGAATATCAGGCTTCGTTTACTTCAGATAATACTCCATGGTTTTTTAATGGTGTTCGTATTCAATTACATCTAACCAAACATTTAAAAATAGAGCCTTGGTTAATCAATGGATGGCAGAGTTACGGGAAATTTAATAGTATGCCTGGTATTGGTGGAAACATCACATGGGCGCCTAACAATAATATAAAGTTATTGACCAATAATTATTACGGATCAGATGCAGCTGGTATTCCAGAACGAAAAAGATTTCATTCCGACAATAGCTTTTTATTTAAATATTATAATAAACCAAAGTCTAGAGGTATTACAAAAATGGCATTCTCATTAACAGGAGATGTTGGTTTTGAAAAAGGCGGTGGAGTAAATGGATTTAAGGATGGTGACAGTGCTAAAGGACCTGCTCAATATTTTGCAAGTGCAATGTTCTACCATAGAATTTGGTTTTTGAATAACCAATTAGCTTGGACAATCGGAGGAGGGATAATGACAAATCCAGGCAGATATTTAGTACTTTATCCCACTGGACAGGCAAGTCCTCTTCCTAATCCTAACAATCCGACACAAACAGAAGGCGCATTTCCATTTTCCGCAAATCCTGGAGACAAGTTTTCGGGTTGGGATTGTTCAACAAATCTTGACTATATGCCCAATCAAAGTATTACATTCAGACTTGAATTTGTTTACAGGAATTCAAGTGTTCCATACTTTGCTGGAAAGGGTGGGGTTACTTCACAGACTGGTTATTCAACAACTCTTTTAGATCCAAACTGGCGACCAGATTTAGTAAAATCAGAAAGCAGACTTATTCTAGCAATGTTGTTTAGATTATAAAGACAGTCTTAAGCACTAATTTCCAACTTATATCCTTTCCCTCGTATCACAACTATTTTGATATTCGGGTCTAATTCTAATTTCTTTCTGAGTTTAGAAATAAACATATCTAAACTTCGGCCTACAATAACGCCTTCGTCTTCCCAGATCTCTTTTTGTAATCTGCTTCGTTCGATAGCTTCGTTGGGAGACATAGCAAAAATGCGTAAGACCCTGGTTTCAGTTCCCGTAAGGTCGGTTGTGATTTCGTTAAGTGTCAGCTTTCGGTTCTTCGCATCAAACAAAACCGAACCTATTTGGAATACATCAGCGTCCTGAGTGTCGGTTAATACTGGTAAAGTCTTTCTCTGCTTAACGGATCCTAAAAACATCAATCCAACAAATGCAAAAACAGATAAACCGCCCAGCAGCATTCCATTCTTTGCAGTAATCATTACGGACTGCTTAAATTTAATATTGATAATGTAGCAGGCACTAGGTAGCTTTCTTCCTTTACAGGATACAATATCATCTTTTTGGTTATTTGCTATGGCATATCCATAAGCTACCTGCGTATTATCGCAATTCAACACATTCACCACATAATCTGCAATTGCTTTGTCTGTGGCTAATAAACGCTGGGAGATATTTACAAGGGAGTCTGGCAAAATACTCATCTCTTGCTCAAACCTGATCTGGTATTCGTTTGCTGATATTTTGTTTAAAGGGAGTACTCTCGATACACTGTCGCCAGATTGTAATAAGAGTTCATGCCCGATCTTTCTGATTAATATTTCTCTCCTGGCTAAATTAAAATCGTCGGTTTCGGTGAAGTTAAAAGCCACCAAGATCAGCGAAATAGATAGGAGTAGTATGGATCCGAAAAGGTATTTTCGATTGCTGAAGAGGCCATTTAGACGTGGAGACATACTATTTACCAATTTTTTACAAAGGTTACACTTTTATTTACAATACAAATACCATTTGATGAAAGGTAGTCAACTACTTTAGCGAATCAATTTTGATGAGTTAAAAAATCAATTATGAAATTCAAATGCCTGATCGCGCTATTGTTAATATCTGTTTTGTACAGCTCTTGTAAGCAAAACAAAGCTTCTATGGCTCCGGAAATAATTGAGCCTTCAAGCAACAACTTAGTCAGTACTTATGGGCCTACCAGAATGGTTCGGAGTGTAAAGCAGGCGAAAAATGGAGATATCCTGATCGCATCATACACTGGCGTGTGGAGATATGATGGGAAAGTTTTTACCAATATAACCACTGCAATTAAGTCGCCTAGTTTTTGGGATGTGCTGGAAGACCGTAAAGGAAATCTTTGGTTCGGTACCAAGGATTCAGGCGTCTATTGTTTCAACGGGAAAACCTTTCTGCATTATACCACACGGCATGGGCTTCCCAGTAATATGACCCTTCATCTTTTTGAAGACAAAGCAGGTAATATCTGGATGAGTTCCGGAGATGGGGTCACACGTTTCGATGGAAAATCATTCAAAAATTATACTACAAAAGATGGGCTTCCCAGCGGCGGTGTGAATACATTCATGGAAGATAAAAACGGGAAAATCTGGATGGGTACACGCAGCGACGCTTGTTATTATGACGGGAAAAAGTTTGCCGTTTTCAAAAACAAAGAAGGCAAGCCTTTTTACAATGTTTGGGCAATTACCGAAGATAGAAAAGGCAATATATGGTTAGGTGGGTCGATCATTAAAGAAAAAAAAGGCAGTACATTAATTCTTGATACAGGACTTTGGCGCTATGACGGCAGCAGCTTTGTCAAAGTAGCTGAAAGGGGTGCTTCTTCAATCATCGAAGATAAAAACGGCAATATCTGGACTGCTGGTGAAGTTAAACCCAGTAAACCCAATATTGGAAATGATTGGGTGTTTGCCCGTTACGATCAGCAATCCTTGTATGATTCAGTGCCTAGTGTAACCGAAATAAAATCGAAATATGAAGGTGGAAGAGGGATGCTTTGTAGGATTTTGGAAGCAAACGATGGAAGTATTTGGTTGGGATCATTAACTGGTGTCTATCGTTTAGAAGGAACATCGCTCAATAACTTTCAGCCTATTGAAGATCAGATTTATTCGATCGATAATAAGCAAAGCCTAATTACCTGGAAAGGTTCCATGAAACTAAGTCCTGAAGAAAAACATGTAGGATATATATCTATTTCGAAAAGTGAATTATGGATTGAAAAAAATAAACTGGTAGGAGGTAATGTTCAAATAGACATGAACTCAATGGAATATGCCGACAAAAAAGATAAGAACACACCCATACATCACTTAAAATCTGAAGATTATTTTGATGTCAAAAGATTTCCTTTTGCATCAATTGAAATTACAAAAGTAGATTCAGTTAATGCGAATACCATTAATATCACTGGCTACCTCACTATTAAATCTTCTACACGAGAAGTAAATTTTCCTGCAACGGTAAGTTTTCAAAATGGAATTTTCACTGCTGATGCAAAGCTTACTATCGATAGAACGCTTTGGGGAATCACCTATAGAGCTGCCACGTTTTATGAAAAGATTGCGGATTACACTGTTTCAAATGAGGATGAATTTATTATCAAAATTTTATCAAAAAAATAAATAGTTGATTTTTTAAAATAAATAAATTGGAGATAAATCATCAAAGTGAAAAAAATATTAATTCTAGCAACCTGCTTTCTTTTCTTCAAAGCTTGTGGGCAAGATAATAGAGCAAATTTTGATGGAAAAAAATGGGAAGCACCATATACGCTTGATACTCCTAAAGGTTGGGATATTGAGCGCTTCCTAATTCCCGTTGGGTTTGCTCCGACAATACTTTATAAGGGGGTTGAGGATATTAGATTTACTCCTGGATGGGCTAAAAAAGAAACGGATGAATATTGGAGCTACGCTTTCTTGTGGTATTTAGAAGGAACACCAAAATTTGATTCCAAAATTCTGAAGAACAACTTAATAGCTTATTACACTGGGCTTTTTAATATCAATACAGATAAAAGTAAAATAGACACAACCAAGTTAATTCAAGTTACTGCTTCTATAGAACAAAGAACTGCTGACATGGGAGATTCAAAAACCTTTCAGGGAAGGGTGAATATGAATGATTACATGACTAAGGAACCAATTTTGATTAATTTAAAAATTCATTTAAAATATAGCGAAGCACAAAAGAAAACTTTTGTCTTTTACGAAGTTTCACCCAAGCCATATACTAGTAATGTTTGGACCAGGTTAGATCAATTATGGGTTAATTTTAAATGATCACATCTTTATTAAACTGACTGATCATTTTTTTTATTTTATAAAATATTTGAGTTGTAAAGGTCAGTTATTTTGAAATAAGCATTTTATTAATAGTATCTTTCGCTATTATGCATTTAAATGCCCTCAAACACAATTGCATAAAATCATACATCTAGTAAGCACTTTAATGGTAATATAAATCAAAATTGATCATACAGTTCTTCCACTAAAAAACTTAATATGAAAATAATAATCAAATTTCTTCTTTGCTTTTTTCTTATGGCCATAATAAGTTGTAAGGATACTTCTAAACAAAACAATGCTACTAACGCAGCCGATGCTATCTACTTTGGCGGAGATATTCTAACCATGGAAAGCGATACTGCTAACTATGCCGAAGCTGTAGTAGTAAAAAATGGTTCAATTGTTTTTACTGGCAGTAAATCCGAAGCAGAAAAATATCATGGAGACAGTACTGAAATGAACAACTTAGAAGGCAAAACCATGATGCCGGGTTTTATTGATCCGCATCTTCATCCAATATTGGGGGCAATTGTTTTAAATACTCAATTCGCTTCACCTTTTGATTGGAATTTTCCATGGGGTAAAATGACTGCTGTTCGTGGGCATGATGCATTTATTACCAAAGTAAAAGAATATGAGGCTGCAATGAAAAACCCAACAGAGCAATTAATTGTCTGGGGTTATATGGAGCCTTTTCATGGAAGCATGTCACGCAAAGAATTAGATGCAATTTCTACAACACGCCCCATTATGGTTTGGCAATATTCTGCACATGAAATGTTTTTAAATACTGCGGCACTTGCTTCATTGGATGTTACTGAAGCTCAGACCAAGGGCAATCAACAAATATTTTTTGATAAGGGTAGATTTTTAGAAGCAGGTTTTTTTAATGTGATTGTACCCAAATTAGTGCCTACTATTATGGGCGATAGTATTATGAAAGTAAATATGGGCAAATTTAGTGCAGTTGCACATATTGGAGGTGTTACCACCATTGGCGATATGGCAACTGGAACCACAGGAAGCATTGCTACAGATTTAAAAATGATAAAAGCTGGATTGGAAAATGACCATACACCGTTTCGCATACAATTGACCCCAGATTGCAATACATTAAGCATAATGATGGGTGGAGATGAAACTAAAATAAAAGCTGCTGTTAAAGACCTCCAGCAAAAAAGTAGTCCGCACATAGTCATAAGCCATAACATAAAATTATTTTCCGATGGGGCTTTTTTTGGACAGGCATTTCAGGTTGAAGCTCCAGGATACAAGGATGGCCATAAAGGGGAATGGATAATGACTCCAGATCGTTTAGAAAAAAACATGCGCCTTTGGTGGAATACAGATTATACTATTCATATTCATTGTAATGGAAGTGGTGGGCTTACTACTATATTAGATGTATTGGAAAAATTACAAAAAGAAACACCAAAAAAAGACCACCGACTTACAATAGAACATTTTGGTCAGTCATCTGAAGCACAAGCCAAACGCATAGCAGCACTTGGGGCAATTGTATCCGCTAACCCATACTATCTATATTCCATGGGTGATAAATATGCTGCTGGTAATCTTGGACAGGAAAGGGCTTCAGAAATGGTTCGCCTGGGTTCTCTATTAAAAAATAAAGTGCCTTTTGCATTGCATAGTGATTTTACAATGGCACCCATTCAACCACTTCTTTTAGCATGGATTGCAGTAAACCGAATAACTGCTGATGGTACGCTAATGGCAGCCCAAGAAAGAATTCCTGTTTATAATGCATTACAGGCTATCACTTCCAACTCTGCTTTTGTGCTTCATATGGAAGGAGTAACCGGTACTATTGCAACAGGTAAAAAAGCTGACTTTGTAATTTTAGCAGAAAATCCGCTGAAGATTGAACCAATTAAACTAAAAGATATAAAAATACTGGGAACAGTTTTTGAAGGCAAAGCTTTTTCAATAAAAAATTAATAGGAATGTATTTGACTTATTATTCGTTAAAATAATATATTGAGGTTTAAATAAATGCTTTAACCTTACAAATATGAAATTCAAAATCTTATTATTTACCTTTTTATGTTTTTCTGCATTAATTTCCTATTGTCAAAATCAGCCAATTACACCATCAAAAGAAGCGAAAGAGATTGACCAATTAATTAAGCAATTAAAAGGGTTGCGTTTTAATAACGATATAAAAGATGCTAGAGATGGGTTGGTAAATTATCAGCAAAAGGCTTTACCAAAATTGATCTCACTTTTATATGATAAGACCAGGCTAAATTCAGATCCAGGGGATCCTTACACTGTTCTTGCCACAGGTGATTATAGCGGATACTTTAAAGTGGGCATTATTCCTTACAATTTTGATTGGTTGTCTATCAGAGCTGGCTATGTCATTGAAGCGTTGACTTTGATCGATTTTGGTTATTCATCTTCCTATAATAAACAAGACATCGGAAACGGTTCAATCAAAGTGACCTGGAATAAAATTGCAACGGAGGAATCATTAAAAAAAGACAGGAAAATAATGGCCGATAAAGTAGCTGCATGGTGGGAAAAAAATAAAGCTACTTGGTCTAAATTCAATGCTTTAAAAACTGCTTTACAGTCTAAGGATAATGCCTATATCGCCCGAGCAGTTAATTTTATTTATAGTGGGAGAGAGAAATGTGATGGTTTTACAAAAGAATCTTATGAAAAAGAACTAAAGCCGTTGCTGAAAGATTTATTAGTCAAAGCAGACAAATCATTGAAGAGTACTATCGAAGATTTACTTGAATATGGGCCTAGTCGTAGTTTGGTGCAAAGAGATTAGGACTATCAATACAATTGGCAAAGTAGTTGCTTATTTTTAGTTTTTACACCGATACTCTTTTGGTGAAATACCATTTAATTTTTTAAATAATCTAGCAAAATAATTAGGGTATTCGAAATTCAATAAATAAGCAATTTCTGCAATTGTATGATTAGAGTGTAATAGATAATTCTTAGACTGTTCAATCAAATGCTCTTGGATAATTAATAATGCGCTCTTCCCGCATATTTGATTGCATATCCTATTTAAGTGTACTGTTGTAATTCCTATTTCTTTTGCAAAGGCTGGGATGCTTTTTGGTTGGTCATACTTTTTTATTAATTGGATGAACTTCCTGTAATGCTGTAATGTTGTATTTGTATCTTTCGATATACTTAAATCAGTATTTTGTATGTGTCGATAAATCGAAATAAAAAGCTGACGTAACAAGGAATCAATCATTATCTTTTTATCTAATTTATTAGAAAAAAGCTCTTCGTTTATTTCATTCAAAACAAGTTGAATCTGTTTAAAAGCTACTTGTGATAAGTTTAAGTATTTTAAGGTCTCAAATTCTAATGATAAAGATGCTGAAGCTGGGAATAACCAATTAAAAACAGTATCAGATATGGTTAGGATTTTTCCATTTACATCATTGCTATAATGAAATCCATGAAGGGTATTGGGCGGAATAATTAGTAAAGCAGGTGTTTTAATTGTTTGGGATTGAACTGATGATGCAAAGGTTGCATTTCCGGATTCTATAAAAAAAAATTGGTACAATTGAGTATGTAGATGGGGCTTTATAGTCCAATCAAATCCCTCACTCCTCGTTTTAATTAATTCTAAAAAAATATAGTTGTGCTTTGGTTTATGGTTGATATCTCCATAAAGCCCATCAAACTGCGTTATTTTTTTCTTCATTTTAACAATAATGTTCGATTTGTATCTATTAGACACAAAAATGTAACATTTTTTCTACTTGTATTAAATTTTCTTTGTATGGACATTTATGTTCTAAATCAGTGTTTACTTTTTAATTCCTAATGAATGATTAATAAATTTGCTTACTCGATCTTATTTACAATATTGCTTCAGTCGATATTCCTTTCTATTATAGCTCAACCTCCCTCAGCAAATACAAGTAATATCAAAAATAAATTGCTCAATATTCCTTACGCATCCGTTTCTGTAGCACAACAACTAGATATTTATTTGCCTGAAGTTGGAAATGGGCCATTTCCGGTTATTATTAGTATTCATGGAGGGGCTTTTATGTTTGGTGATAAGTCTGATGGACAAGTAATTCCTATGCTGGAGGGATTGAACCATGGATATGCAGTGGTGTCTATTAATTATAGATTAAGTGGTGAAGCATTATTTCCTAATAATATTCATGATGTGAAAGCTGCGATACGTTGGATTAAAGCAAATGCTGCCAAATATAAAATGGATCCTAATAAAATTGCACTTTGGGGTGGATCTGCTGGCGGTAATCTATCTTCTCTAGCAGGTACATCTGGTGGTGTTAAAGAATTAGAAGACCTTGGCTTGGGTAATCCTGATCAATCTAGTCGTGTTCAGGCAGTAGTTGATTGGTTTGGGCCAACCAATTTTTTATTAATGGATGCGCAATTAGCTGAAACAGGAAATGGTATTCCAAATCATAATGAAGCAGGATCTCCAGAATCTAAATTAATGGGACAAAAAATTACTGATATTCCAGATAAAGTAAAATTGTCAAATCCAGAAACATATATTACTAAGGATGATCCTCCTTTTTTTATTCAACATGGAACTAAAGATCAACTTGTTCCTACACAACAATCCATCAATTTTGCAGCTAAATTAATGAGAGTGTTGGGCAAAGAAAAAGTAACTATCCGCCTTTTAGAAAATGCCAGACATGGAGGCCCTTCATTTGAAACAAAAGAAAATGTAGCACTTGTTTTTCAATTTCTTGATGCTGTTTTAAAATAACCAACGCTTCAATCTTAAATGTAAAAAATGAAAAAATCTATTTTAATTGCACTAATCCTTGTTTCAATAAGCAGTTCTTTTTTTGTGGCATGTAAAAAAAGTTCAACAGCAGTTGCTGCAACTGCTGTTCCGACTGTAACTGCACTTACCTGTGCGGCTGTTAGTATTTCTGGTACCGCCACCATAAATACTGCTTATTCTGGAAATGCCATCGTTCCGTATACTGGTGGAAATTCTGTTGCATATACTGCCGGATCTGCCATCAATTCTTCTGGGGTCTTAGGGCTTACAGCAACGCTGGTTCCAGGCACTTTAAGTGCATCTGGAAATTTATCATACACCATTACAGGCACTCCAACTTCCGCAGGTGTTGCAAATATTGCCATTAGTTTTGGTGGTCAATCTTGTACTATATCATTAAATGTAAATGCTGTTACAGTGTCAAGCTGTTCTTCTTTGTCTGGAGTAGCTAAATTAATTTGCCTCTGCAATGAACTTAAGTCTTCGCTTTCATCCACTCAATTAGCTAGTTTACAGTTAGCTTATTCATCCACTAACATTAAAACCTGGAGTAATTTACCTGCATCAATGTCTCCAAGATTAGGCATTAAGTTAAGCACTTTAAATACTGCTCAATTAGAAACCGCAAAAGCAATCATTCAAGTAATGAGTGGAACTGTAGCTAATGAAGGATGGGATGAAGTACAACAATTATGGCTTGCAGATGATTATTTGAGTGTTAATGGGGGAGGAACAGCTTATGGTTCGGGTAATTATTATCTAGCTTTTTTTGGAACACCTGCAAATACTGGGCAATTTGAAATTATGATGACTGGGCATCATAAAACAGTTGCTAACAGTTATAACAATGGAGTTTTAATTGCTGCAACACCACATTTTGCTGCTACAGAACCATTAACATGGAATACGAATGGTATTAATTATGCTCCTTTGAATCAAGAACAAGGCGCATTTGTTACTTTACTGGCTGGGTTAAATGCAACACAACTTGCAGCTGCTAAATCCAGTTCTGTTTTTTCTGATCTGTTGCTTACTCCTGGCAAAGACTGGCAGTTTCCAACCACTTTTACAGGATTAGCTTGCAGCTCATTGTCTGCTACTCAAAAAACACTGGTAATTAATGCAATTAAAACATATACCAGTGATATTGATGATACTAATGCTGCATTGATTTTAACAAAATATACTGCAGATTTAGATAACACTTATATTACTTACAGCGGAACCACTGCATTGAATACTCAAAATGATTACATCAGAATAGATGGTCCAAGTGTTTGGATTGAATTTAGTGTTCAAAGAGGAATTGTGCTGAGTGGCGTTCATTATCATTCAATTTGGAGAGATAGAATCAATGATTATGGAACTACTCGATAAATGAAAAAAATATACCTATTTATTTATTGTAGCATCATAGTGCCCTTTCAATTAGGTGCTCATCCAATGCCAAATTCTGTTATTAATTTATCGGTGTTGTCTTCTTCCATTTCTGCTGAAGCCAGTGTTCCACTTATTGAGTTACAGAGTGCATTGGGAGTTGATCTGGAAGCTAATTTTCAAAAAAATCTAGTGAAGGAATATTTTAACCATCATATAGTAGCATTTTCTGGAACAAATAAATGGGTAACCATCATCGATTCTTTGAATATTGTAACCATTAGAGACCCCATTGTAGGGAAATACCAGGAAGTAATTGTTTACTTCAGTTTAATCCCTCCTGATCTAAGTCAATTAAGAAAATTCACCTTTAATTATGATGCTGTTATTCATAGAGTAATTAATCATAGTGCGCTGGTCTTTATTCATCAAGATTGGAGAAATGGCATTCAACAGGCAAATAAAACCAAGCAGTTAGGGGTAATTCAATTGGATATACCCACTGGTAAAATTCTGCCTTTAGAGATTGTATTGGCAAAGGGTAGTTTGTGGAATGGATTTGTGAGTATATTTTTGCTTGGGAATGATCATATCATTAGTGGTAAAGATCATTTGCTTTTTATAATTACGTTGCTATTGCCCGTTTGTTTGTTGGCCAATAAATCAGGATGGACAAAATATGGCGGACTAAAATATAGTTTAATTAAAGTATTTAAAATTATTACAGCATTTACATTAGGGCACACAATAACTTTATTAATAGGGTCTGCAAATATGATGCGATTGCCTTCTCAATTAATTGAAATATGCATTGCTGTATCAATTTTAGTGTCGGCAATACATGCAATGAGGCCATTTTTTTTTAACAAAGAGGTTTTTATTGCTGCAGGTTTTGGATTAATACATGGATTAGCATTCTCTCAAACATTACAATCTCTTCGTCTCGAAAGATGGGATTTGCTAATTGGAGTTTTGGGTTTTAATCTTGGTATTGAAACGATGCAAGTATTGATCATTGCAATGATTTTGCCTTGGATTATTTTAGTGAGTAAAACAGCCTACTTTAAAACGATAAAATTTATTTTAGCCTTGCTGATATGTGGAATTGCATTGGCTTGGATTGTTGAACGAATAACCAATGTGCCTAACATAATTAGTAATTTAATTGATGGTATGTTCCATTTTTCTGAATGGATAGTTCTGCTATTTGCATTATTTTCAATAGGTATATCTATCCTAGATAAAAAATATAATAATCAACTACAGAATCCTTAATTTCATATTGACCAAAAAGTAGTGTCTTTTGAAAAAAAATATTTCAACCCCTGATTGAATCCATCATTGGAAAATCTTTTATACCTTGGAAATGGAATGGTTATGTTCCCTATAATGCACCCATCAATCCTTAAAAGATGAATATAAAATCGCTATTGCTTTTTTTCTTAGCAATATTATGTGTTGATCAAACGAAAGCTCAAACTGCTTCTAATTCGTTTAAAACTACCGGGCCTGAAAAAGGAACTTTAATGATAGTAGGAGGGGGAGGAAAAAGTGATTCTATTTTTTTGGCATTTATCAAATTAGCTGGAGGAATGAATGCACCAATTGTAGTAATTCCTACCGCTGATGGAAATGAAAAGCATGACCAGAATTCAGGTGGAGCAGGAACATTTAGAAAACTAGGAGCAACAAATGTTACCGTATTACATACCTATGATAAAAATGTTGCCAATACCGATTCATTTGTTCAGCCATTACTCAATGCCAAAGCTGTATGGTTTGGTGGAGGCCGTCAATGGAGGTTGGTAGATGCATATGCCAATACACTTACCGAAAAATTACTTTGGAAACTGCTTGAGCGTGATGGATTAATTGGTGGCACTTCTGCAGGTGCTTCTATTCAAGGAAGTTTTCTTACCCGTGGAGATTCTAAGAACAATCAGATCATGATGGGAGATCATCAAGTGGGATTTGGTTTTGTAAAAAATATTGCCATCGATCAACATGTGTTAGCTCGTAATAGGCAATTCGACTTATTTGAAATCTTAAAAAGTCGACCTGAATTATTGGGTATTGGCTTGGATGAAAATATGGCCATTATTGTGAGAGGAAATCAATTTGAAGTGTTGGGCAATACTTATGTATTAATCTATGATACTAATTTTTGGTCTAGCGAAGGCATCGATTTGAAAAATCTGCCTGATAAAAATAAATTATTTTATTTTTTACGCACTGGAGATAAATATGATTTGTATAATCGGAAAGTGATTAAATAATATCTTATGCCAATGGATACTTCGATAAAAACGGTAGATGAATATTTATCTAATTTTTCAAAAGAGGTGCAAGATAAATTGGCAACAATTCGTAAGATTATTCAAGATAATGCACCAAGAGCCATTGAAAGTATTTCATATGGTATGCCTGCATACAAAGTAAGTAAAAAGCCTTTAGTGTATTTTGGAGGATATGCTAAGCACATTGGATTTTATGCTATACCCAATACACACGTACATTTTAAAAAAGAACTATCAAAATATAAACAAGGGAAAGGTTCTGTTCAATTTCCGCTTGATCAATCGTTGCCAAAATCATTAATTGCAAGTATGGTGAAGTTTAGACTAAAGACAATTAATGAAGCACAACAAACTAAAAATGTAAAATAGTTCTCATTTAGAGAATGCAGTTCTCTTATACAATTGCTGATTGATTAATTAGGAGTAAATTACAGAATGACCGATTTACAAGACCTCCATCAACTTTCCTCCAATCTTTCCAATACAGAAAGAATGCCTGTATTGTTTTTAGGTCATGGTAGCCCAATGAATGCTATTGAAGAAAACGAATTTGTGGTTGGGTTTAGAAATATTGCAAAAACTTTGCCTGCACCTAATGCCATCATTTGTATATCTGCACATTGGTTTACGTATGGCACAAAAGTAACGGCAATGGAAATGCCGAGAACCATTCATGACTTTAGTGGATTCCCACAAGCATTATCCCAGGTTCAATATCCTGCTAAAGGAAGCCCCACATTAGCAAAAGAAACCAAAGAATTATTATTGCCCTCAATTGTTGAATTAGATGAAAAATGGGGGCTAGATCATGGGGCATGGAGTGTGATCAAACATTTGTATCCTGATGCTACTATTCCGGTTATTCAATTAAGTATTGATTATACAAAACCTCCTCAATATCATTTTGAATTAGCCCAACAATTAAGTTCTTTAAGAAATAAAGGAGTGTTAATTATCGGAAGTGGTAATATCATTTATAATTTGCGTTTAGCTGATTTCCCCAATTTTGATAAAGACAATTATAGATATGATTGGGCAATTGAAGCAAGAGAAAACTTCAACAAGTATTTATTGGATGGAAATTATCAGCCCTTGATCAATTACGAACAACAATCTAAAGCTTTTCAATTAGCGATACCTACTCCAGAACATTATTTGCCATTAATTTATGCTTTAGGACTTCAACAGAAAAATGAACCCCTGGCTTTGTTTAATGATAAATTGGTAGCGGGGAGTTTGAGTATGACGAGTTTGAAGATAGGGTAGTAATCAAATACGTTAAAACTTTGAATAGAGTTTGAAAAATATTATATTTGGAGTATGAAAACATTGACGTTAAACATACCAGACTCATTGGACGTGGATAACAGAGACCTTGCAATGCTTGTTTCGACCCGTCTTTATGAGCAAGGTAAACTTTCTCTTGGACAAGCTGCAGAACTTGCAGGCTTAACAAAGCGAACTTTTGCCGAATTATTGGGAAGCTACGGCGTTTCTATTTTTAATTTTCCTGCACCGGATTTATCAAGAGATGTTGCTAATGCATAAGACAATTATTTCCGATACAAGTTGCTTTATTATTTTAACAAACATTGGCGAACTGGAACTTTTGCATAGAATTTACGGACAAGTTGCAACTACTCTTGACATTGCAATTGAATATGGTGAAACACTTCCAGAATGGGTTGAGATAATAACTGTAAAAGACAAATACAAGCAGCAACTTTTGGAAATGCAAATTGACAGAGGCGAATCAAGTGCTATTGCATTGGCACTTGAAATACCAGATAGCACAATTATTTTAGATGATTATAAAGCTAGAAAAATTGCTGAGCAACTTGGGCTAATTTTTACAGGTACAATTGGTGTAATTGTTAAAGCGAAACTTATTGGAATAATACCTTCTATTAAGCCTCTTCTTGAAAAAATCAAACAAACAGATTTTAGATTATCGGCTGAAATTGAATTAGAAGCTTTAAAAGAAGCTGGAGAATAGATTCTTCAAAGATTCTTCAACTAACACAATTCATGTTATTTATATAAAAAGTTTGTGACGCTGGGATTGTCGGCTCGCTTCGCTTCGCCGACTTCCCTCCGCATTGAGCTAGCGCAAATCTCTACTAAACTTTCATTCGCTTTTTTTATTGTAATACCGTTCGCGGAAGTGCTCGCGTAAAAATACTCGCTTCAAAAGCACTCGCTATGCTCGTTGTACTGCAGTTCGTTCCGGCAACATCAAGCGAGCTTGTGTCGCCTGCACTTCTGCATTACTCTTTGCTTTTGAAGCTCGTTTGAGTCCCGCTCGGTTACCTGCATAAAAAAAGCCCCGACCTTCGTCGGAGCTTTGTGATCCCGCTGGGACTCGAACCCAGGACCCATACATTAAAAGTGTATTGCTCTACCAACTGAGCTACAGAATCTGAAATTTCGATACGTATATCTGATTTCGGGTTGCAAAAATAGGGCAATTTAAACGGTAGCCAAATTTTTATCTATCTTTTTTATGTAATTTATCCACTTATGTAGATAATCTTCTGCTTACATTTGTTTGATTTTAAACTCTTTAAATATGTCTGCTTTCAACAATAAAGTGGTGGTAATCACCGGAGGATCCGATGGAATTGGTAAAGCTTTGGTAGAATTATTCCTCCAGGAGGGCGCAAAAGTGGCTACCTGTGGGCGTAACTACGATAAATTATACAAGCTTCAAGCCGATCATTCTGGCAAGCCGTTGGTGATTCATGCCGCTGATGTTAGTAAAGAACATGACTGTATTCAATTCATGGAGGTAGTGATCAAACAATTTGGTACTATCGACATTCTGATCAATAACGCCGGAATTTCCATGCGTTCCCTTGTTACCGATGTTGCTTTAGACACCATTCGCAAAGTAATGGACATTAATTTCTGGGGCACGGTATATTGTACCAAACTGGCTTTACCCTATATCATCAAAAATAAAGGAACTGTTGTGGGGGTATCGTCCATTGCTGGTTATAGAGGCCTTCCTGGAAGAAGCGGTTACTCTGCTTCTAAATATGCAGTAAATGGTTGGTTGGAATCCCTCAGAACCGAATTGCTCGATTCTGGCACTAATGTAATGTGGGTTTGTCCTGGATTCACTACTTCTAATATTCGCAATGCCGCTTTAAACAAAGATGGCAATGCGCAAGGAGAATCTCCAATGAATGAAGCAGATATGATGAGTTCAGAAGAATGCGCCCTGCACATTCTCAAAGCCATCCAAAAAAGAAAGAGAACCCTCGTACTAACTTTTACTGGAAAGAGAACGGTTTTCATGAACAAATTTTTTCCTTCTTTAACCGATAAAATGGTGAGAAAATTTTTCTTCAAAAATGGTGAGTTGGTGAAATAACTCTTACTTATTTGGCGTTTAGCTGTTAGCATGCCCATCCTAACGTTGTCAACCGATATTGGCCAGCGAGATTATATCGTTGGTGCCATAAAAGGGCAGTTTTTGCATTCCATGCCCACCCTCAATACGGTTGATATTACTCACTATTTATCGCAAACCAATTTTCCGCTTGCTGCTTACACATGTAACAATGCCATTAAATTTTATCCGGATGGTACTTATCATCTGATATTAGTGAATGTGTTTGAAGCGGTGAATGAACATTTTTTAATTGCTTTTTACAAGAATCAATATATCATCTGCCCCGACAATGGCCTCATCACTATGATAGCAGGCGAGAAGCCCAAAGAGATCGTGAAAATTCCTGTTTCTATTAATGCCGATTTGCTCACTATCACTTCGGATATTGCTGCCGCTATTTTTAAATTAGATGAGTATAAAAAATTGTTGTCTGTAGGGGCATTTGCCACTGAAATTGTTGAGAAATATCCTTTAAGGCCTACTGCTGGCCCAGATTGGATTGAAGGGCAGATTCTTTTTATAGATAATTTTGAAAACGTAGTGATCAATATCACCCGCAAAGATTTTGAAGAACACGGCAAGGGCCGCAAATTCAAGATCATGTTCAAAAGAGATGAAACAATTGAAAAATTGTCTAATAACTACTCAAGTGTTCCTGAACACGAAAAAATGGCCTGGTTTAACTCAGCTGGTTACCTCGAAATTGCCCTCCGTAACGGAAATATGGCCGGCCTGTTTGGCCTTCAAGGCTATAGCGAACAAATGCAGAAATCGGGCGCTTCTGCCGGAAACAAGTGGTTTTACCAAACAATTCGGGTTTTCTTTGAGTAATGCCTTCATTCTCATTTTTCCGTTTGGTCAATAGCGAGTATTTTTGCAGCCTCAAATTCTTTATACAAACAATTAATATTGGTAATTATGGCATATGATGTAATTGTTCTCGGTAGTGGTCCTGGTGGATATCCTGCTGCTATCCGTGCGTCTCAATTAGGCTTTAAAGTAGCGATTATTGAAAAAGAAAGTTTAGGTGGTGTTTGTTTAAACTGGGGTTGTATTCCAACCAAAGCTTTGATCAAAAGTGCGCAAGTGTATGAATATATGAAGCATAGCACCAATTATGGTATCAATGCAACTGGTGTTCAACACGATTTTGGTGCTGTTGTAAAAAGAAGCAGAGGTGTTGCCGACAAAATGAGTAAGGGTGTTCAGTTTTTGATGAAGAAAAATAAGATCGATGTGATCATGGGCTATGGTAAAGTAAAAGCCAAAGGCCAGATTGAAGTGACCGCTGCTGATGGATCTAAACAAATAGTGGAAGCAAAAAATATTGTAATTGCAACTGGTGGAAGAAGCCGTGAATTACCCAACCTTAAACAAGATGGTGTTAAAGTAATTGGTTACAGAGAAGCAATGGTTTTGCCTAATCAACCCAAGAGCATGATCATTGTAGGAAGTGGTGCGATAGGTGTTGAGTTTGCTTATGTGTACAATAGCATGGGTACTAAAGTAACCATCGTAGAATTTTTACCAAGAATTGTTCCAGTTGAAGACGAAGACATTTCTAAAGAATTAGAGAAGCAATACAAGAAAATGGGCATCGATATTATGACCAATGCTTCAGTTGAATCAGTTGATACTACTGGCGCTGGTGTAAAAGCCCTGGTTAAAAAACAAGATGGTTCTACTGTTGTGTTAGAAGCGGATATTGTTTTGAGTGCTGTTGGTGTGGTAGCTAATATCGAGAATATTGGCTTAGAAGAAAACGGAATTAAAACTGAGAAAGGAAAGATTGTTGTAGATAAGTATGGTCAAACTTCTGTAGCAGGTATTTATGCAATCGGAGATTGTTCTCCTGGTCAGGCATTGGCGCATGTGGCTGCTAAAGAAGGCATCAACGCTGCTGAACATATTGGATACAACGAAAAGAAATTCCATCATTTACCAGAAGCAATGGATTACAACAATATTCCTGGTTGTACTTATTGCATTCCGGAAATTGCCAGTGTAGGGTATACCGAAAAACAAGCGAAAGATGCTGGTTATGAAATTAAAGTAGGTAAGTTTCCTTTCATGGCAAGTGGTAAAGCAAGTGCTGCTGGTGCAACAGAAGGTTTTGTAAAAGTTATTTACGATGCGAAGTATGGTGAATTCTTAGGTTGTCATATGATCGGTACCAATGTTACTGAAATGATTGCTGAAGCGGTGGTTGCTCGTAAATTAGAAACAACTGCTCACGAAATTTTGAATGCAGTACATCCGCATCCAACAATGAGCGAAGGCCTGAAAGAAGCAACAGCTGCTGCTTACGGCGAAGCCATTGATATTTAATGGAATAATTCATTTTTAATAAAGTTAAAGGCCCTTTTTAAGGGCCTTTTTTATATACCAACTTACTTGTATTTAACCCCTTATTCAGCCTTTTAAAGGCTTGGTTGGTATCTTTATTTGATAATTTTATAAGAGGTTTATACTTTACATTTTAATTTAATCCGGAAATAATCAATTGTTCTAAAACAAATTGCTTATCAAGATAATTTTACCCACCTTATGAATCAGTTGAAAGCAGATAAACTGTTCCCAGAACAGTTATTGAATTCATTGATTTTCTCTGTAGTTGTAACAGACCTCGGAGGAAGGTTCAAGTATGTTAACCCCCTCTTCCAATACAAATTTTCTCATCTTAGTACAGATTTTTCTCAACTCAATTTTGCACAAACCGTTTATGCCGATGATGTAAAGTTGTGCAATGATGCAGCCAAAGAATGTATAAAACATCCCGATAAACATATAACCGTTACGGTTAGAAAAGCTTCAGAAGGAGAAGATTATTTTTGGACTACCTGGGAAATTTCCGTCTTAAAAAATGAAGATGGTACTCTAGCAGGAATTGTTTCGATAGGGCATGATGTAACCAATACTCAATCGGTCATCAACAAAACATCGGACCTTACCGATAATGTAAGAACAATACTCAATCAACAGTTGCAAAAATTTGTTGATCATATTCCAGGTGTATTGTACCGTTTTATTGCAGATGAAAATTATACCATTGATTTTTTTAGCGATGGTATTGAAGCGCTTACGGGGTATACTAGTTCGGAGCTTTCTATCAACAGAAGATCTGGTTACAATCACCTTATTTTTCATGATGATTTATTGATGGTAGACAACGCTATTGAATTAGCAATTGCTAATAAGCATAAATATGAAGTAGAGTATCGTATTCATCATAAAGACAAAGAAATTCGCTGGGTTTTTGAAAGAGGCGGTGCCGTTTATGATGCTGAACAAAATAAGACTTTTATTGACGGAAGTATTTTTGATGTTACTTCTCGTAAAAAAGTAGAAGCTGCTTTGGAAAGAAGTGAAGATGAAGTAAAACGATTAGCACTCGTTGCGCACAATACAACCAATTCAGTTTTAATTGCAGACACCAATCAACAGATCATTTGGGTGAATGATGGTTTTACCAGGATCAGTGGCTATACTTTAGAAGAAGTGCGCGGTAAGAAAATAGGCTATTCTTTAGAAGGTCCTAAAGTAGATCAAAAGGCTAAAACACGTTTACAATATTCTTTGGATAATAAATTGTCTTTTAAAGAAGAATTTTTAAGTTATCCCAAATCAGGAGACCCTCTTTGGTTGGAAGTAGATTGCCAGCCTTTGTTTGATGAGAACAATGTGCATATTGGCTTTATGTCGATAGAAAATGATATCACCCGAAGACAACAAGCTCAATTGGATCAGGAAGAATTATTGCAAAGGCTTACTTTGGCAACCGATTCTGCACAAATTGCTATCTGGGAAATTGATATTGCTACCAATCATATTATTTGGGACGATAAAATGTTTGAAATGTATGGATATGAAAATGATCCAGCCTTTCCACCCTATAAAATCTGGAAACGTACAGTGCATCCAGATGATCTAGACATGATGCAAAAAGTGATTGGTCAATTGATTGACGGTAAACGCGAAATTGATTCGGCTGTTTATAGAATCACCACTCCCAATGGAAGAGTAAGGCATATCGAATCTCATGCAATTGTAAAAAGATCTCCATCCGGCAAAATACTTCGTTTGATCGGTACCAATAGAAATATTACCGATGATATTCTTGTTCAGGAGAAATTAAAAACACAGAACAAAGTATTGCGTGATATTGCATTCATTCAATCACATGAAGTAAGAAGACCTTTGGCCAATATCCTGGGAGTGATAGAAGTACTCAATAGCAGTAATTCCGTGAACAACAAAGAGATCTTTGATCACTTGATCGAAAGCGCCAATGAACTAGACATGCAGATCAGAAGCATTGTTAAGAAAACCAATAACCTCGACGGTTTAATGGCTGGCTAATTCCCAAATACTTTCTTGAGCAAATCACTTGTTCTGGCTACCGGATTTTTTCTGATATTCTGTTCTTCTACTGCTATCTGTGTAAAAATACCAGACAAAGATTTTTCAGTAACATATCCTGCCAGATCTGGATTGATCTTCTTTAAACTGAATTTATTATAAGTTGATACCAGGCTATTCCATTGCTTGGTAGCATCAGTGCTTTCCAAAGATTTTTCTATTACTGGTCTAAATGAGGTAGTTAATTCTGCAGTTGTTTTTTGTTGTAAATAGGCTGTTGCAGAAGTGTCGCTTCCTTTTAAAATACCCATTGCATCCGTTACAGTCATTTGCTTGATAGCGTTGGTAAAAATAGGAGTGGCGTTTTTACAAGCATCTTCTGCAGCTCTATTCATACTTAAAATAGCATCGTCTACCTGTTTGCCCATTCCTAAATTGCGCAATGTGCTTTCTATTTTTTTAGCTTCTGGCGGCAATAAAATTTTAACTGCTGCATTGGCAAAAAATCCATCGGGTTTGGAAAGCAAATTGGTACTATTCACTGCGCCCTTTGTTAATGCCTCTTTTAATCCATTGGCAATATCAGCAGTATTTTGTGCACTCAACTGTAAGCCAAAAAAAGCAAAAACGATTACAATAACTGATTTCATATGATTGGGTTTGTTTAATTTCCAAATAATTAGTCCTGCCAGTATTACTAGCAAACCGTATGCCGAAACTATTGGTTTGAGAGAAATGCCATAATAAATGATCCATGCATTGATGGATAAAAAAACCAATGGTGGTAATGGATATAGCGGCGTTTTATATTTACTAAAATGTTTTGCTTTGTTTTTTCGGATAATAAAAATACCCGCTACTGCAAGTGATGTACAAATGCTCAATAAAAACCCCACCAGATCAATAATAAATTGAAACTGATTCAACCAAATTAACAATAAGGTAATCGCACTCTGTGTGTAGACTGCCAAATAGGGGATGCCCTGTCTGTTTTTCTTTTGTAAAAAACTGAAGTAGGAAATGGATTTACCTATTTCTGCAGTAACCCTTGGACCTGCTAATGTCATGGCACTCGCAGTACTCATTAAAGTTATGCTGATAAATATACTCATGATGATGGCTCCATGTTTTCCGAATAAATGATTGGCTGCAATAAATCCAACATTCATTTTTCCTTTCAATTCTGCCGCTGGTGCTGATAATAAAAATGCATAGTTCAGTAACAAATACAATAGCGTTACTAAAATAGTTCCTACCAATAATGCAATGGGTAAATTTCTTTCAGGTTTCTTAATTTCTCCTGCAATATAGGCCGCTGCATTCCATCCTGTATATGCATATAGTACCCAATATAAGTTCACAGGAAATTTTCCTGATTGGGTAATTTCTTGAATTGCTGTTTGATCAACTGAAATATTGGGCAATGGATATTCAGATAAAAAAAATGCGGCACCAATGATAAAAACAATGATCGATAAATTCAGCAATGTTGCCAACTGTTGAAATTTGGCACTGATCGTATGCTTAGATGAATGCAG
This sequence comes from Sediminibacterium sp., assembly GCA_040403975.1. Taxonomy (GTDB): domain Bacteria; phylum Bacteroidota; class Bacteroidia; order Chitinophagales; family Chitinophagaceae; genus Sediminibacterium. The sequence continues at coordinate 16,116 of JBBAJS010000001.1, read as the reverse complement.
CATAGTTAAAGCCACTAAAACGGTAACTGAAATAATGATCGGCGGAGTATTGGGAAAAATAATTGCAGCATAATTGCCAATTGCAATGCACACAATGGCTACTGGTGCTGCAAATCCTGCAAGGGTAGAAATCCATCCTGCTAAAAATCCCGCCAGAGGTCCATAGAGCTTTCCCAGGAAATTCATTTCACCACCATTGTCTGGAAAAACAACAGCCAGTTCCGCATAAACCAATGCCCCTGATAAGGCAATGATTCCCCCTATCAACCAAAGAAATAAAATACTGGTTGTGCTTTGGAAATCCATCAATTGGAAGCCCAAACTGGTGTATATGCCAGAACCAATCATGTTGGCAATCACCAATGCAATGGCAGTAAGGAGGCTTAAATGTCTTGTTTTATGCATGAATTAGAGGGAGTGTTTTACAACAGCTTCTCTTAAATGAACCAATTTCTCTAACAATGCTGGTAATAAATGCAATGGCAGCATATTGGCTCCATCGCTTTTTGCCAATGCAGGGTTAGGATGCGTTTCTATGAACAATCCATTGGCTCCTGTAGCAATAGCTGCTTTTGCAATTGTGCTGATCATGCCCGGATTTCCACCAGTTACACCATTGGTTTGATTGGGTTGTTGCAATGAATGCGTGCAATCCATGATTACAGGAACTTGTTGTTCTAACATGATAGGAATATTTCTGTAATCCACTACCAGGTCTTGATAACCAAATGTATTGCCTCTTTCGGTAAGCATTACTTTTTCATTGCCTGCCTGCTTGATTTTATCTACGGCAAATTTCATGGATGCTCCACTCAAAAACTGTCCCTTCTTTACATTCACTATCTTTTGAGTATCAGCAGCGGCCAATAATAAATCGGTTTGCCTACACAAAAAAGCAGGTATCTGTAAAATATCAATAAAAGGAGCTGCCATTGCCGCTTCTTCATGTGCGTGTATGTCGGAAGTGGTAGGTAACTGATAGGTTTCTCCAACTTTTTTAATCAGGGATAAACCATTGTCATCGCCAATGCCCGTAAATGAGTTGGCACTGGTTCGGTTGGCTTTTCTATAACTCGCTTTAAATACATAAGGGATTCCCAATTGTTTACATGTGCCATACACTTTGTCGGCAATCTCCATCACCAATTCTTCACTTTCTACTACACATGGCCCGGCGATTAAAAAAAAGGATTGGGGGTTGTAATTTTGTTTATTGAATAATTCCTGTAAATAAGCTGGAAGCATTTTGCGTGTTTATTATGAGTAACAAAAATAGCGTAAACCGAGATAAATTAATAGCATTATTGCCTAACCATCTGTTAATTGATTCAGCTATATACTTTATAAAGCCTATCAACTTATATTTGCTCCTATAAACGATTGAATATGCCCAATAGAAAAGACAAGATTCTGGTAATTGGCGCTTCTGGCCAAATTGGTGTTGAATTAACCATGGCTTTGAGAAAGCAATATGGTAATAATAATGTAGTTGCATCAGATTTAAGAGAAGAGAATCCATTATTACATGGCACAGGTCCTTATGTGAGTTTGGATGTAATGAACAAAGAAATGTTGCATGTGCAAGTGATTCGTCAAAATATTACCCAGATCTATTTGTTAGCGGCTATTCTTTCTGCAACAGGAGAAAAAAATCCCAACCTTGCATGGCACTTGAATATGCAAGGCTTATTGAATGTCTTAGATATTGCCCGTGAAGAAAATTTGCATAAAGTTTATTGGCCAAGTAGTATTGCCGTTTTTGGACCAACTTCCCCTAAAATAAACTGCCCACAAAAAACCGTAATTGAACCTAGTACAGTTTACGGCATCAGTAAATATGCTGGTGAGTTTTGGTGCAATTATTATCACCAGCGTTTTGGAGTGGATGTAAGAAGTATTCGTTACCCAGGATTAATTAGTTATAAATCAGCCCCAGGTGGAGGCACCACAGATTATGCAGTTGAAATTTATTCGGAAGCTTTGGAGAATAAAAAATACAATTGCTTTTTAAAAGAAGATACTTATTTGCCAATGATGTATATGCCCGATGCCATTCGTGCAACGCTAGAATTAATGAATGCACCTGCCAAAAGTATTTCTGTTAGAACTTCTTATAATGTAGCTGGCATGAGTTTTTCACCTAAAGAAATTACCAATAGTATCCAGCAACATATTCCGGATTTCACCATCAATTATAAACCAGATTCACGACAAGCAATTGCAGATAGCTGGCCTCAAAGTATTGATGACAGTGTTGCTAATCAAGATTGGGGATGGAAACCAGAATTTGATTTAGCTAAAATGACAAAAGATATGTTGGATAATCTTTCGCTAAAAACGGAAGCCTAATCCTAAATTCAAACCCCTGATTCCTGTCCAAGGGCCATCAGTAGTTATTTGAGCACCATTTGCTGTTACTGTACTGGTGAAAGTAAAGGGGTCGGTCTTAATGCTTTTTAAATTGTCTCTTAAGCTTTGTTGTTCGAATGGACTCAATGGTGCAGCAAAATTTAAATCTCCATTGCTCTTGCCATAATGGAATCCTATGATTTGAAAATCAAGCACCAGTTTTTTAAGTAGCTGAAACTGATAGCCAATGAGTAATCCAGCGCTGGTTGATTTTATTTTTCCGGTAAAATCAGCATCTTTTGATGCAGGTGGAGCCGTACCATTGCTGCTATATTTAATAGGGGCGCTTACATCGAATGTGGCAAATCGTAAATAGGGAGCCAAATAAAAACCTTTCATTTTTTTAAAGCTTAAATATATACGTGGCTCAATGGTTATTGCAGAATTCCCCATTTGGAATCTGTTAAAATTGATTTCATTGCTATTGATCAGATCTTGAAATTCCTTTTGATAAGGCACATTGCCATAAGGCATTGTTCGATAGCTCAAACTAATCGACAAGTTTTTATAAATATGGCGCTCATAAGAAAAATGGTAATTGTTCAATGCCATTGATGATAAATTCCATTTTACGATATTGCTCCCGCCAATTAAACTTTGGGCATTAACTATAAAAGGAGAAAGCAGTATTAACAAGAATATTTTTTTCATATAATTATGGAGTAACTAAGTCTATAACAGTTCGGTTTTCTAAAATGGACAATGTATTGTCTCTAACTTCTTTCATGATTTTATTCAGCCCACATTTTTTTTCGTTGCAATCTGCGCATTTTTGATAAAAATGTAAACTTACACAAGGAAGCAATGCAATTGGCCCTTCGATCAATCGCATAACAGTTGCTAGTTGTATAGTGGAAGGATCTTGATTAAAATAATATCCGCCACCTTTTCCTTTTTTACTATTTAAAATACCTGCTTTTCTTAACTCCAATAAAATGGATTCTAAAAATTTGATCGGAATTTTTTTCTTCTTAGCAATATCGGCGATCAAAAAAGGCCCCGCATTAATCTGTTCTGCCATATAGGTAAGGGCCTTTAATGCATATTGCGTTTTTTTTGATAGCATGGCTTCTCGAGATTTTTTTGTTTCTTTACAAAAATTAAATTTATGCACATTTCTTCAAAGAACTTCATATTGGCGTTTGTATTTATACTGATTGCGCAAACTAGTTTTGCTCAATTTAAATTACCTCATTTGCAATTGATCTTAAATGCCAATTATGCTACTCCAACCAGTTCATCATTTTCAGATTTTAACAATGGAGGGCTTGGAATTGAAGCAGGAGCGGGGTTAGGGTTAGGTTCTACTATGTTCATGGGTACGGCAGGTTACCAGCGTTTTGGAGCTTCTGTAAGCAATCCGGCTGGTTCATTGAATGTTGCTACTCTTAAAGGAGGTATTCGACAATATTTGTTATTAGGCAGGTTATTTATATTAGGAAATATTGGAACTGCTATTCAGAGTTATTCCACTTCTGGAGTAAAAGGTGATAATTTGATGTATGAATATGGTGGTGGTGTGAGATTATTTGGTTTAGAAGTTCAACTTACCCAAAGTCATTGGCAACAACCGATCAATGTGGCTGCTTCAAGCGCTTTTAATGTAAAAGTGGGTTTTTCCTTTAAACTATAATCCCAGCACTTCTTTCATTCCGAAAATACCTTTTTTACCTACAGCAAACTCAGCTGCTTTTACTGCTCCTCCAGCAAAACCAATTCGGTTATGCGCTGTATGAATAATTTCGATATCGTCAATAGGAGAGCTGTATTTTACATGATGGGTGCCTGGTGCTGGATCTATTCTTTCTGATGCAATAAAGAGTTCGTTTGCTTGTGTTGATTGATCATTGGAGGTCCAGGCATTTTTCCTTTTCAAATTTTCCATCACTTGTTCTGCTAAACTTATCGCAGTTCCGCTAGGAGCATCTTTTTTCTGTGTATGATGAATTTCTTTCAATGTTACATCATACTCTGGATATCCATTCATTAACTTGGCCAAATATTTATTGACTTCAAAAAAAAGATTTACTCCAATACTATAATTACTTGCATAAACCAATGTGCCATTATTATGATGGCATTCATTTTTTATTGCATCCCATTCACTCAACCAGCCAGTGGAACCACAAACAATAGGAATGCCCGCTTCAAAACATTTCAGGATATTCCCAACAGCACTATGTGGTCCTGTAAATTCAATTGCCACATCGGCTTTTGATAAATTTTGAGTGTTTAAATCAGCAGCGTTGTCAACATCAATTTTTAAAACAACTTGATGACCTTTTTCTACTGCAATAGCTTCTATTGCTTTGCCCATTTTTCCGTATCCTATCAATGCAATTTTCATATTCAAGTATTTTTAGTGGTGCACTATCTGGCTAATGCTAAAGGCTTCTTTGTATGTTCTCTTAAATTCAATGATACTGTTAAAGCAGGTGTTCTTGTATAAGGGTTAATGGTTGGACTTATCTGCATACTTAGATCATTACTTACGTTAAACTGTTTTAGATGCGCAAATACGGTTGCGTCTGCAACTTGTAAACCCCAAGCTAACAAGAAAAACAAAATGGCATAGTCTCTGTCTCGTCGGAATTGGTTTCGATAATTTTGCAATGATCCAATACTTAAATTAACCAGTTCCGGATCAATGGCTGCAACATCACTAGGGTCTCCATTGGCCTCTTTATACCTTGCTTCGTAAGCAAATTTTGTTTTTTTGTAATAATTGTTATTGTAAATAAATGCAACAGTAGGAATGGCGAGTACTCCATATACAATCGGAATTTTCCAGTATTCATGGTTGTAAGCCTGTCCCCAACCTGGTATAATGGCTGAACGCCTTGTAGCAATTCTTGGGCTATGTCCTGCAAGCGTAATTGAATCCTTTATTCTTTTTTTAATTTTAGTAGAGTCGATCGGAGGAATAGTTCCCACTGAAATTGGTTGTACAATTTTACTTGAGTCTTTAGTTTGAGCTTGGGCTTGGGAGAATGAAATGAAACACCCAATAACTATAATTAAAAAAGCTACTTTTTTTTTCAAACTAAACATTAGCTCACCGTTACATTCATTAAATCCAATAATTTATTTAATTCATCAAGCGAATAGTATTCTATGTTTATACTACCGTACCCTTTTTTGTTATGGGTCATTTTAACTTTCGTGCCAAAATGAGATGCTAAATTATCTTCAATTTTTTTATAAGCAGGAGGGAGGTCAGATTTTGATGCACCTGAACTTGTGCTGGTAGAACCACCTTTGTATAATTTCCTTACCAACTCTTCTGTTTGCCTCACACTCAATTCTTTTTGCTGAATTTCTTTGAATACAAATAATTGCTTGTCGATGGTGTCTATATTGACCAATGCCCTTGCGTGACCCATTGTTAAAGAATTATTACGAACAGCAGATAAAATATCTGGAGGCAATTTGAGTAGTCGAATATAATTAGTAACCGTACTTCTTTCTTTGCCCATTCTCTCAGCAACCTGTTCTTGAGTATAGTCCAATTCTTCCATCATCCTTTTAAAACTCAATGCCATTTCAACTGCATTCAAGTTTTCTCTCTGGATATTTTCTAAAAGTGCTAATTCCAATAACTGTTGATCATTTGCTACTCGTATATATGCTGGAACATCTTTTAATCCGGCAATTTTAGAAGCCCTGAATCTTCTTTCTCCTGCAATTAGCTGGTATTTACCATTAGCTAATTTGCTCACTGTTAATGGCTGAATAATATCATGTAGTCTAATAGATGTGGCCAGTTCTTGTAAAGATTGTTCATCAAAATCTCTTCTTGGCTGCTTAGGGTTCACTTGAATATCTGCCAAATTAATCCTGCTGCTCGTTGTAGCTTGCTCTACAACCTCCGATTTAAGACTTCCCGTGGTATTCTTTAAATCTGTATCTATATTTTGTAATAAAGAGCGTAGCCCTTTTCCGATCAAATCTTTATTTTGTTTGGGTGTGGTCATTGTTCAGTTCAGTTATCGCTTTATTCAATTATCCTATCTTGATTGGATATTTTTGTCATTCCATTATTCTGTAAAATTTCTTTTGCAAGATTCAAATAATTCACAGATCCTTTACTTTCTGCATCGTATAAAATAACAGGTTTTCCTACACTAGGTGCTTCACTCAATCTTGTATTTCTATGAATGATAGTAGAAAAAACCATATCATCAAAATGTCTTCTTACTTCACTCACAACCTGGTTGCACAATCTCAATCGGCCATCATACATCGTCATTAATATCCCTTCAATTTGCAAAGCAGGATTTAATCTGTTCTGTACAATTTTGATAGTATTCAATAATTTACCCAATCCTTCTAATGCAAAAAATTCGCACTGTACCGGAACCACTACACTATCTGAAGCAACCAATGAGTTCACCGTAATCAATCCAAGAGAAGGAGAGCAGTCAATAATGATAAAATCATATTTATCTCTAACCGCATCTAAAATGCCCTTCATTACATTTTCGCGATTGGGATAATTGATCATTTCTATTTCTGCACCTACCAAATCAATATGTGATGGAATGATGTCCAGATTAGGAACATCACTTTTTAAAATAACTTCATTGGCTGTAACATTATTCACCATACAATCATAGAGACTATTGGTGATATTGTGTAAGTCAAATCCGACTCCTGTAGTACTATTTGCCTGAGGGTCGGCATCTACCAACAATGTTCTGTATTCCAATACCGCTAAACTAGCCGCCACATTAATAGCCGTAGTTGTTTTACCTACTCCTCCCTTTTGATTGGCTACTCCAATAATTCTTGCCATAGTTATTCGCTTTTCCTTTTTTGCAAGCTTCCAAAAATACGGCATCAGTCACAGCTATCAAACAATATTCTTTAAAGCCTTTAACCAAATGCGACTAAGTTTTCAACATTGGTGTACAGGATGCAATTTTAACCTATTTCGGAGGCGCTTTTGCTATCTTTAGGCCCATTTTAACTGATTTTTATGCGAAATTCTGGTGCTTTTTGGATAATTGCCTTAGTGATGTTCTTGTTGGATTGCTATGTTTTCCAAGCCGTGAAAGTGGTCACTCAGCCTCTTTCGGAACGTTGGAGAGTATTCATTCATTATGGATATTGGGTTGTTTCAATACTTACTTTGGCAGCTTTACTGTCATTTCCGTTTATTCAAGTATTGCAAACTTCAAAGGTTTATAGGAACTATGTATTTGCCATTTTGGTAGGCTTGTTCTTAGCAAAATTAATTGGATCTCTTTTCTTTCTGACGGATGATATCAGGCGTGGAGTAATTTGGACAATTAGCAAACTTTTCAGGAATACTGGCGGGCAGTTTTTGGGTGATGGGCAATTAATATCAAGGTCGGCTTTTTTGAGTTGGGCAGGTATTGGTGTTGGAGGAACACTTTTTGGAACATTATTGTATGGTTTTGGCAATAAGTACAATTATCAGTTAAAGAAAATAACACTCCCTTTTGCCAATTTACCCAAGGCTTTTGAGGGTTTTAAAATTATACATATCAGTGATATTCATAGTGGAAGTTTTCAGGATACCAAAGCTGTTGAACGTGGCGTAAATATGATTTTGGCAGAGAAAGCAGATCTTATTTTATTTACGGGAGATCTGGTGAATGATCGTGCGGATGAAATGAATGAATATAAAAATGTATTCAATCGTTTAACATCGCCTCATGGGGTTTACAGTACTTTAGGAAATCACGATTATGGCGATTATGTTGCATGGCCTGACCCAGCTGCAAAAACGGCCAACCTGAATAAACTTAAACAAGTGCATGCTGATATGGGTTGGAGATTGTTAATGAACGAACATCATATTATTGAAAAAGAAGGTGATCAGATTGCTGTGTTGGGAATTGAAAATTGGGGAGCAAAAGGCCGATTTCCTAAATATGGTAAAATGAAAGAAGCTTATCCTGGCACCGAAAATATTCCTTTTAAAATTTTGTTGAGTCATGATCCCAGCCATTGGGATGCTCAGGTTAAAACCGAATACCCTGATATTCAACTCATGTTGTCAGGACATACACATGGAATGCAATTTGGCCTGGAGAATCCTTATTTTAAATGGAGTCCCGTACAGTGGATGTATAAACAATGGGCAGGATTATATGAAGATGGAAATCAAAAACTCTATGTGAATCGCGGGTTTGGATTTTTAGGATATCCAGGTAGGGTAGGGATTTTGCCGGAGATTACTTTAATAGAGTTAAGAGCGAATAGTTGATAGTTATTAATTGAGAGATAAGATATAAGAGATAAAAGATAAAAGATAAAAGATAAATGATATGAGTTACAAATTAAAAGTTAAGAGTTGCGAAAAACGCACTTATCAATAATCAATAACTAATAACCAATAACTAACTAGCCCAATAACCAATAACTAATAACCAATAACTGAATTATCTGGCATGATGATTGTCTTATGAATAGAAATCATCTATATGAAAAAGTATTTTGTTTTCCTTGTATCCTTTTTATTAATTGGTGTTCTTGCACAATCGCAAGCAGGTTTTAGACTTGGTGTAAAAGCTGGTGCCAACTTAAATCAAATTTCTGGGCAGAGTTTTAACAGCGGATATGATCTATCCTATCATTTAGGTGGTTTTGCTGAAATTGATGTCACCAAAAAATGGGGTGTTCAACCCGAATTAATTTGGAGCCAATCTAAAACAACAAGAACAGCTGGCTTCAATCCCATCTATCAAAATATATTAACGCCTGGGGCCGATCAGCAAATTAAATTGGATTATATATTAATTCCTATACTGTTGAGATACAATGTTGGAAAAATGGTCACGCTTAATGCAGGTCCTCAGTTTGGTATTTTGATCAATCAGAATAACAACTGGTTGGTGAATGGTCAGAATGCATTTAAGAATGGGGATTTCTCCATGGTATTCGGAGGTCAATTAAATTTAACTGCTTTAAGAATTTATGGCAGGTATAATATTGGTTTGAATAATATCAACAATATAGACAACAAAGAAAAATGGACCAATCAACAAATACAATTGGGTGTTGGTATTCGTTTATAAGAAATTACCTATGAATGATCAACTGATGCAGTGCTGAAATTTTCAGCGGGCATCAGTTTTTTATTTTAAATGACTTCTTTATTTGTTGAATTTCCTTTTTGAATTTGCCCAATGATTCATTCTGTTCTTTGATGAAGCTATTGTCTTCTAATTTCCCAACCACTTCATTCATTTCCGCAAAATTTTCATAGACCATTTTTCTAAATGGATTGGAATAGTCTTTCGCCCTCGAATCATAAATACTTTTGGTAATCCATTCTTTGGTATTGATGGCAGCGTCTAAAAAGTAATACAATTGATGGGCATCCATTTTAGATAATGGGATACCACTGATTTCTTGTAAAACAGCTAAACCGTGTTCTCTCTTTTGATGAACATATTTGGTTCCCTTTAAAACATATTGTTCATGTACTTCATCCCAGTTTTTTACTTTATCGGTGGTGATTTTCTTTTTTAAATCAGCAAGTTCTGATGCAGGCATTAATTGCCCACCTAAATTAACCCATTCGTTTAGGATCAACTTGCGAGGAATTGATTTATTTAAATCTACGATATTGTCAATCTTATTAGACTGTATTAACTGAATGAGTTGTTCAATTCCATAATACAAAACAATATCTTCAAAAATAGTATAAGCTTCTAATACCTTTACCAAGACTGTATTCCGTTTACTATTTTCAATATCATTCGCCACAATATTCAGTTGGGAAACTATTTTGTTTTTACTTTTTAATAATAATCTTCCAACTTCCATTGCTTCTTTATCGGAATCAATACTGTTCTTTTGACTCAATAGATACGCTCTACCAGTATACAATTCCATCAATTCTAATGCAGTGAATATTTCATTGATAGAGTCAGGTGCTAAATAATGATATTCTAACTCCTGTATTTTATATGTTCTTCTATCTCTATCTGTATACTTCCAGGCATTGCGCGCTAATGCATACATATTGTACAAAAACCAATATGCAGGCATTATAGTTAGCTGGTCATTATGAATATCATTGCTTATTAAAGAGAATGGTATTTTAATATTTAATTCCGCTGGATAATCTCCTTTATTCACCATGGAGAATGAAGCAAAAATCGAGTTGTGTTTCAAGCTCACGCATAAGCCCGGCCAGAATCCTCTCCCCATAATGATTTCGCCATCTGCACTTCTGCTATTATGATTAGAGCCAATGGTTGCACCTGCTGCAATATTGCTTTGGCCCATCACCAAAGCAGCACATAAAAACGAATTATTATGGTGTTGCTCATGTGCAGGAAATATCAATGAATTCAATACCTCGCAACAGGAAATTGTTGCATTCTGTCCTAAGTAAGAGTTGATTAATCTGGCCCCATATTTTAATTGTGAATGATCTGCCATGATAAAACGAACAGCTTTCACTCCATAGAATAATCTACAGCCAAATCCGATGATGCCATTTACTACTTCACAACCTTCTCCAATTTGAGTTCTTCCTTCTGGCCCAGAATTAACGGTTAAATTCTTGAGCTTATTCGCTCCTTTAAAATAAGCATCTGAACCTACCCATACATCTTTAATAATGCCACAGTTTTTAATGACTGTTCTGTCGCCTACCTTCCCATAATAACCTCTTTTGTTATCACACTTTTTTTCAGTAAATGCCTTGAATTTTTCTTGTAATATTTTCTCGTCTCTAAATCTACTCCACAAAAAAGCATCACCCGGAAGCATGCCATTAAAAGGCATTACTTTTCTACCCGTATTCTCATTGCAAATTTCCATCCAAATTCTTACAGATTCATCTTCGTCTTGCTTGATTATACCTGTTCCAAATTTAGCATGGTTGGTGGTGATCAATTCATTTACATCAGCAATGATGGCTTCACTACCAATAATATAATGCGACAAATAATGTACATAGTGTATAGAAACATTGTCTCCAAAATCGCAACTGATGATATTAGAATTATACAATCCAACAGGGGCTTTTAAATCGCTAAAGCTCAGGCAATAGGGTTCCAGTTTTCCAATTCTAACCAAGCCATAAAACTTGCAATTTTTAACCAGTTTTGGATCGAATGCATCCGATACCAATATATTATTCCAATCATCAGATGTATTGCCATTTCTTACCAACATTTCAATTTCTTCGGCCATTAATTGTCTATAATGGATGCCGTTTTTAATTTGAATATTGCGTAAATAATATTCGTCTTTTCCTTTGGGGATGTGCTGATCTTTAATGAAATTATAACCTAAAGAATTCAGCGGTGTTTTGACAATATTGTTTTGTGGCATAGCAATCGTTAATTCTGCATTTTAAATTATTCTACTGTTACACTTTTTGCAAGGTTCCTTGGTTTATCTACATCTAATCCTTTTGCTAGACCCACATAATAGCTCAATAATTGTAATGGAACTACGCTTAATAAAGGTGCAATTACTTCGTCGGCATCGGGCACCAGCATTACGTCGTCAGCCATACTAGGAATCACATCATCTCCCACAGTAGCTACTGCAATTACTTTTCCTTTTCTGGCTTTAATTTCCTGCACATTCGAAACTATTTTACCATAATAAGAATCTTTAGTAGCAACAAAAACCACTGGTAATTTTTCATCTACTAATGCAATTGGTCCGTGTTTCATTTCGGCAGCAGGATAACCTTCGGCATGTATATAAGAGATCTCTTTTAATTTAAGCGCTCCTTCCAAAGCAACTGGGAAATTATATCCCCTTCCTAAGAAAAGAAAATCAGTAGCATCTTTATATTTAGTGGCTATTCTTTGGATGTTAGAAGTGTCTTGTAATATGGCTTCTACTTTTTCTGGAACTGTTTCTAAATCGAGCATTAATTGTAAATATCTTTCTTGGGTAATAGTTCCTTTTGCAAAACCAATTTTCAAAGCCATCATCATTAATACAGCTAACTGTCCTGTAAAAGCTTTGGTACTTGCAACACCTATTTCAGGACCTGAGTGCGTATATGCACCAGCATGACTTAGTCTTGCGATACTGCTGCCCACTGCATTTACTACTCCAAAAATAAATGCTCCTTTTTCTTTGGCACTTTCTAATGCAACCAATGTATCAGCAGTTTCTCCACTTTGTGATATGGCGATGATTACATCACCAGGATGTATCACTGGATTACGATACCTGAATTCTGATGCGTATTCTACTTCAACAGGAATACGACATAATTCTTCAATTAAATATTCAGCTACTAAACCTGCATGCCAGCTCGTTCCACAAGCAACAATCATTATACGATTGGCTTTGATAAAAGCTTCCATATTGTTTTCAATTCCTCCCATCATTATTTGCCCTGTTTTGGGTAATAATCTTCCGCGTAGACAATCGAATATGGTACTTGGTTGCTCATGAATTTCTTTCAACATAAAATGATCATAGCCGCCTTTTTCAATAGCTGCTAGATCCATATCTAACTTGGTAATGAAAGGAGTTTGCTTTTCGTTCCCTAAATTTTTAAGGATCAATTCGTCTGGTCGAACAATAGCAATTTCATAATCGTTTACATACACTACTTCTTTGGTGTACTCAATAATGGGAGATGCGTCACTGGCTAAAAAATGTTCTCCTTTGCCAATGCCAATTACTAATGGACTTCCTTTTCTTGCAGCAATAATGGTTTCAGGGTCATCATCTGAAATCAATAAAATACAATAAGCGCCTACCACTCTCTTTAATGCAATTCTTAATGCTTCTTCTAAACTGCATTCATTTTTTAGCTTGATGTCTTCAATAAAATTCAACAATACTTCTGTATCGGTATCACTTTTAAATTGATAGCCTTTGGCAAGTAATTCTTTTTTAATAGCTGTATAATTTTCGATAATACCATTATGGATCATCGCAAATTTGCCTGATTGAGACAAGTGCGGATGCGCATTCCTATCACTGGGTTCTCCATGAGTTGCCCAGCGCGTATGCCCAATACCTATATGAGAATGCATGTCTACGCTTAACACGCTTTCCTCTAATTCTGCTACTTTCCCTTTCTTTTTATATACATTGATCTTATTGTTATTCCAAAGTGCAACACCTGAACTGTCATAACCCCTGTATTCCAGTCTTTTTAAACCTTTCAATACTATTGGATACGCTTCTCTTGGTCCGGTATAACCTACAATTCCACACATAAATTTGTTTCTTTTATTGATGCAAGATTAATTATTTTTAATGAATAAAGGCTTGTTTTTCAACAGTTCAGCCTGTATTACCTGAATTTTTGCCGTTATGATCGAGGAGTTTGATTTCTCAAAAGACTATGTATTAGCAGATGATTGCGTTATGTTGCGACCTTTATTGCAGAATGATGCGGATTTACTGCTACATTTTGCCCTAAATGAACCTCAATTGTGGCAATATGCATTAATATCTGCAGCTGGAAAGGCGAAGATGGATCAATATGTGCAATTGGCCATAGATTCAAGAATACAAAAAAATGGGTACGCTTTTATTGTTTTTGATAAACGTACCAATCTATATGCTGGTTCGACTCGATTTTATGATATTCAACTCAAGCATCAAACCCTTCAATTGGGTTATACCTGGTATGGTCATCAATTTCATGGTTCAGGGTTGAATGCACATTGTAAATTCCTGATGCTTTGTTTTGCATTCGATAGAATGGGTTTTGAAAGAGTTGAATTCAGAGCAGATGTAAATAATGCAAGAAGTGTTGCTGCCATGAAGTCGATAGGTTGTACAGTAGAGGGTGTGCTCAAAAGCAATTTAATGAAAGACGATGGTACCCGAAGAGATTCAATTGTTTTGCGCATATTAAAAGAGGAGTGGACTTCTAGTGTAAAAGAATTACTTGTGAAAAAAATTTCGGATCATTAATTGCTACATTTATCAAACATCAAAATCAAGTACACACCATGAAGTATTATTTTAAACAATTTATAGTAGCATTTATTTTATTGATAGGCATTTCAACCGCTTCAAATGCCCAGAATACCACTATCTGGATTGTTAGACATGCAGAAAAAGATACCAGTGCGGCTCAAAAAAGAGATCCGGAATTAACGGAAACAGGCAAACAACGTGCATTGGATTTAGCTGCATATTTAAAAGGGCAGGAGCCTGATATGATTTTCTCTACCAATACAAAAAGGACCCGGCAAACTGCTGCAAATTTTACAGCAAAAGTAAATACCTATGATCCTAGTTTGATCAAAGAATTTGCCCAACGTCTGATAGATTTTCAGAAAGGTAAAAAAATATTGATTGTAGGACATTCTAATACTGTATTGGAAACTATTGAGGCATTAGGAGGCGCACGTCCAGTTGCACAACTAACAGATGATGATTATGATTATATTTTTAAAATAACGCTATCAGCTGAAGGTGGAATCGTTACAAAGGCTGCTCATTATGGGGCTAAGCATCATAACGGGAATGAATAATTCATGATTTATTAAACTAGGATAGCTCCAAAAAGTTTTATATTCGTTACTTAAAATAAAAAAAATGAAGAAAATTGTATTTGCTATTTTGTTGATTACTTCAACGCAATTAATTGCTCAGTCTGGAATGAAAGACGATGTAGCAATCATTCAAAGTGTTTATGGTAAAAATAAAAAAGATATTGTTGGTGCTTACATGAAATTAGCAGAACCTCAGGCAGCTGCTTTTTGGGCTGTGTATGATGCTTATGAAGTAGAAAGAAAAGCATTGGGCATGAAAAAAATGGAATTAATCAATGACTATGCTAAAAACTATGAAACACTTACCGAAGAAAAAGCAGATGAATTAACCAAAGCAGCTTTAAAAAACAATATTGATGTAGAGAAATTGATCTCTAAATATTACGACAAAACCAAAAAAGTAATTGGATCTGTCAATGCAGCTAAATTTGTTCAACTGGAAGCGTATTTACAGACATCTGTAAGAAGTGAAATTCAAGATGCAATACCTTTTATTGGGGAAATTGAGCGCTCTGTTGTTCCTAAGAAGAAAAATTAATTGATCATTTCATCTAACTAAATGCAAGTAGAAAAGAGATCAGCCTTTTTTACTTGCATTTTATATTTTCGAATACCTTGTTTTGCAAAGCAGTAGCCGCATTTCTAAAGTAATTCATTTGATCTCCACTTGGTGAATAGGAGAGTGATTCAAATGTTCTTCCATTTTGCAATCTGATAGATACCAACTTCTTGTTTGCGTATTTTTTGTTTTCAGTTCCTTCTAAATCAAATAATGAAATGCCATCGCAATTGGGCTCATTCCAGGCTTTTAAAGTGAAGCTGGTATTATCAGAAAATAAAAATAGCAATTCATCTTTTTCCATACAACCCCCCATATTGCTTGATTTTACTATTAATCCGTTGTATTTAATAATATTATTGGTCATTTTCCAGCTAATGTCTATTTGAAAACTTCTTTTCCCCCCTTTGCTGCAAATCAGCGGTTTTGAACCTTTTACGATTTGCTTATTGGTTGCAGAATCGGTACAGATTTGAAGTGTGTAAGGCTTTATTTTGGTTTTAGTATTGGATGCGTTCTGTGCATTTGTTGATAGGCTAAAAAGAAACAATATTGAAAAAAATGGTAATAATAATAAAGTTGATTTCATTTATATTTTTTATTAAATTTAATCATAAATGCTGAGTTCAACTGATAAGTGCAATTTTTAAACAAAAGGCAAAAAAGCTT